>NZ_JAOWDA010000021.1:0-629120 GCF_030336725.1 Citrobacter sp. Cb031 | reverse complement strand
TGGTTATAGTGCTAGTACTACAACAGTACTGTACCACTCTCGATAGTACCGTCCAGCACAAAATCTTGCAAGTTAACGTGCCTTCAGTAAGATTGCTCTAATCCCATTTTATGAAGCGAAGTGAGATATAAATACACAAGTAGCAATTATGGAAAAGGAGAAAACATGTTGCCAGGAAAAACTATCAAGAAAATTATCTTTAAAATACTTAAAGATGACTTAGCCTCAGGAAAAGTGGTGAAAGTGAATGAGTACACCTATGAATATAAACAAAAACCAAACCGTTCTCACAGAAAAAATTATGACTCCCTACAATAACATTATAAATTAAAATTTATTTTGTGATATATGGGATGATTTCATGAGATGTGATATATTAGAGATCAAAGTTTAATTCTATAACTACCATTGCCATAAGTAAATCAAGTGTCTTTATAGGTGTTTTTTTTATTATCTTTACTCTCTTTGTAGGGAGTTATTTCTCAATAAATTTCGATAGGATTAGCTGATTCATCTAAATGAAACGGATTAACTAATTGAAGTAAGCTAATCGGCTTGAGTACTTTATAGTAAGTAATTCTCTAATCAGTACTATCATCATTTGATGGGATGATATGGTATAATTAATTTTCGTCTAAATACAAACAATACAAACAACGAAAGGCCAGACACTGGAATGGCTGACCTTTCTAAATTAATCAATATGGAGCGTGTACAAATGATTAATCCTACACCTATTTATAATAAATTTAAGTATGTCTCCGCCCCTTGTGGTTCAGGTAAAACTACTGCTATATGTAATATGATTAATAATGTACTTAACACTAAAGGCAGTACTGAAAAATTTATTATTGTACAAAACACACAGAAACTCGCTACAGATACATCCCAAAAAATCACCCCCTGCAAATTACTGATTAGTGATTTAATTCCCAAGGGTAAAAATGTCATTAATACAGTTCTGGATTTCCTCAAAGCACCAGTTGAGCGAGTTCTTATCATTAGTGATAAAACATTTTTTAAAATACCAGTAGAAATGTTAGAAGGCTGGCAGATTTGGCTTGATGATGTGACTAATTTTCATTCATTCAAAAATATTAATGATGATAATCAGAGAATCAAAGACATTATCTATCATGATCTAATACAGGAACATGAGATTGTCGATGAGGAAAAGGGACAATACTTAACAGCCAAAAAGAAAACAGTTAAAGGGAACTTAATAAACAAAATCGCACAGGAACTTTCGGTTATCAATGAAAATGATATCTTTATTATGAATAATGATTATTTCAATGACCCGGAGAAATCTCAGTTAAGTATCCTTGGATGGAAAGATCTTCGTAAGTATATTGGATTGCCAGTAACTTTCATGGGAGCAAATTTCGAGAACTCATTAATTTATAAAGCAAGACCAGAAATATTTGAACAAATCATTCTGAATGATCTCCAACAACGAAAAACCCTCTTAACCGAACGACTGAAAGTATATTATTTCTCTGAAAACACCAAATTATCAAAGACGTGGAAGGACAAAAACCCCAGCCAACTCCAGCGTGTGTATGATTACCTCTCCGAAGTTCTCATTGGACAGGAATACTACTGGACTAACAATAATACCGACAAACAGAAGCTGCACAAGGATTACAGAATAAGTCCTGATGCGAGGGGGCATAATGACTACAAAGAACTTAGTACGTGTGTCTGGCTTGCCTGTATGCGTCCTGACGATACAGAAGCGAAATTGTGTGAATTGCTATTGAAGATTACTGGTGAAGATATCCATCAGGCGAGAGAATACGAGAGCCTTCACCAGTTCGCTTTGAGAGGGATATCACGTCAGTTCGACAGTACTGAAACGCAGATTGTCTACGTGTTCGATAAATGGCAGGCTGAGTCATTGAGTACAAATATTGAACATATTCCTGGGGTACTGGAAAACGTGGAACCAGGTGTACCAGGAAGGCCAAAGGGAGCCAAAAACGCTAACGGACTACCTGCATTGTGCGATAAAAAATCGAAGCGTTTTCGTCGCTGGAAAAATGGTAATACGGAGTTTGATATCGATTCGTTTCATGAGTTTCTGAACAGTGATACTAACCGCGATCTCAGTACTGAAGATAAAGCTGCCATGTTGAGCCGATTCGAAAAAGCAGTACGTAAAAGAGACGCAGAATCAGTCCGAAACACCACCATGAAAAACGATGATATGTCCAAAAATAACCCCTTATAATATATAGTTAGGAGAAAAAACGGACATCAACCCAAGAGCGAAATCGAGTTAACTGTCTGAACAAAGGAGCGGCGAAGCAAGCGAACTGATTCAGGCAGTTAGTGAGAGTGCTCACGCAGTGAGTACTTGATAGCTATCCCATCGTTATACATATATAAAACGATTAAACAGTACCCGCAAGCGAGTACTGTTCGCTGGATTCGGTTCTACTGCTGCGTTCCTTTCAGTCACTGGCAGAGCGAACCAATCGCGTCTTTTTGCACTGTCAGTAAGTACATAACTGTTTGTTATTAAATTACTTATTGAACCAATAATTCCTTTGTGTACTTAGCGGGGGATCTGCTGTTTCAGTTACTGGAAAAGCACTATCAGTACTGTCCAGAGCGAAGCGAACCCGATCCGATCTATCCCCTTTCATGATGGTGTTTCCGACAAAACGCACAGGAAGCCCCGGAACGCGATTTTCAATCCCTGCACATAAGACGAACATTCCCCTGCAAAACGCCGTGGCGACGCTTCAGGAGCCTTTGAGGGGGGGCATTGTAAGTACTCCCGTATGGAAATCAGACATATAGTCCATCTTATGGTCAGTGAATCCAGTCGATCGATTTTACCTATTGATTTGACAGTGATTAATAGATATTAATAGATTATATCGATCGATTTATTGTTATTGATTGATATAATCGATCATTTTTGGTGTTCATGTTATCCTTCTTCTGACAGCAACTTGCTTTTAAGCCCATGTTATTTCGCCCTAAACACTGAACAGGAGATATAAAACCATGAAGAAAATCGCACTACTGGGGGGATATGGACTTTGGGGAGTATTCCTTTTTCTGGCAGCACTGGAAAAGTTTGGTGATTTCTTCGCCGCTGGTACTGGCTTCTGGTCGGTAGTAATGCTTTCCATTGCTGGATTGTGCCAGCTACTGGCAAGTACTGCCGCGATAGGCTGGGCTGTTTTGGGTTCTGGTACGCTTAAAGCGAAGTACTTACCCTATAAACTCATTAATAATTATACGGTTCCTGTAGTGATCATTGTGCTTGCATTCGTGGCAAGTTCTGCCCGATCTTCAAGCGATGGAGCCAGAGCACAAAAACTTGGTTTTAAAGATAGTAAAGAGTTTTCTATCGCTCGTGAAAATCACATTACAAATACTGATGACTACGCGAAATTTTTAGAAGAACAACGAGTTAAAGCGGCGGAAAAGAAGGTTCAAGATGCGTTAGTATCAGCCGAGAAAGCTAATCAGGATATAGTAAAGAAATACATTTCAATATTTGATGAGGATAAAAGAGAACAAGCTAAAAAAACGATTAGCAGAGATTTAGAAGAAAATTCAGTATTAACAGAGTCAATACTTACTGAAATTAAATCCTACCCCAATAACTCAGTTGATAGAACTGTAGGACAACGCACATACTTAGATATTGGCGTTAGTATGAAAGAATACATGTCAGCTATCGAGCAATCTAATTGTAGGCAAAGGCTTAACAATTCTTTATTTCCTTTAAATGAATGGAATAAATCTCAATTTAATTTATTGAACGAAAGATTTAATGCTATGAGAAATGGAGTTGATATGGATAGGATTCAGCTTGGCAAAGAATTGCAATACGAAAGAGATAAAATCACCATGCAGTACTTTTATGAAAAAAATAAATATCAAAAATCATTTAATGAGTGTGTTTTCAGTCTGTTGTCTTCTATGCCCAATCGTCTTTCAAGACCTGATGCCAGACCTGCTCCCGTAACTGATTATATTCCTGAAGGTATTAAATGCATGAGAAAACCCGAAGGAAATATAAAATCTTGTTATTGAGTTCATTGAAATATAATGTACTGTTCTTTAATAAGGAATTAAAGTGAAAAAGACTTCTGCTGCAATGCTGTTATTGTTGAGTACTTCCTTTCATTTACAGGCTGCTGTACCTGATGGAAAAACAGAAACCCCCTTTGCTATTGATAATGAGGTTATTTGTTTGAAAGAAATTCAGAAACAAATGACGCCTTTCCTTAAACAGTTTGAGCAGGAAAACGGTGTTAAGTACAAATACAATGTTAAATCTGGTTTATCGTACAAGGATACTGTAGGGCTACGGTTACAGATCAACCGTGTAGATTCTGGATTGGACGTGCGTGTTGCCGATCTTGATTACTACTGGCTACAGGAACGGGGCAGTATGTGCGAACCTGAGTACATGATACTTGACCGTTCTCTATGATAACGGTGTTGAACAAGGTCGCGTAAGCGGCCTTTTCCATAAAATTTGATTAAAGTCTCGTTTAGATATGCTAAAACTCAGTATCGTCGTTATAGGTATTAAGTACTGTGAATATGGAATCAATTAAGGGAATATAATGGATAATGAGTTTCGCTACCAATCGAATGATTATGAAAGGCAATCACAACGCTTTGTACTTCCACTGTTCATTAAAGATGAGCTTGGTAATTATAACCAGTCTTCAACAGCAACTCTGGTAAGAGTTAATCATGTCCATCATTATGCAATTTTTGCAGCACACGCACTTGCAGGAGGAATTGATATAAATGACGTGTTTTATTTTTCTTCGGATGGTTTGTTTTATCAATTGATTGAGAATTCTTTTGGTTTCAAGGTTTTTGAAAACGATGACATCGTATTGGTTGATTTTTTCAATCAAATTTTTGAGTTAAAGAATTACTTTAATTTAGATAGTAATGATATCCCTAATGGAATTTCATTAGACTTTTTTTATTGGACGGGATTCCCATTGAGTCAATCCAAGAAAAAGGAAGTTCACAATACAAAATCACCTAATAGTTTAATAGCTGAAATGGTGCATAGCGATGAATCTGGTAATTATATAAAGAAAATTAAATATCTGTCTATTGCATCTAAAACTATATCTTTCGATCATGATTTCATCAAAGGTTTTCATAGTCGTAAAGAAATAAAATTAAAATATAAAGGTAAATTATCAAAATCACCATCACTTGCAGGTATGAGTGGGGGAGCAATGTATTTTACTAACTTAGAACAAAAACTCGCTAATACATTAGATGATACGTTTGTATTTGCTGGTATTGGCATAGAGCATAGAGTTGATGATTCCATCGTAGGAGTCAGCAGATACAGGGTACTTGAGTTGATAAAATCATTTGATGAATCACATCCGGTTCATTTCTATCTTGTTTAAATTAATAAAATGAATAGAGGGTTATAATAACAGCCCTCTATTCATTTTCATAACAAAGAACAAAAAAATCATCGATATAATGCATCGACTATACTCTTTAATAGAATCATGTATTTCTTTGTGGGTAACTTGCTGAAGTGAAAGTGTCTGTCATCAGCATCATTTGATTTCCTTTAAGTGGTGCGAATGGAAATGCGACATAGTCCAAATTTCCTTGAGTCATATTAAAATATAATTTTTCGTCCCCAAGTTTTAATTTGGATGCATGTGCCGGATATGTTCCTTCATCTTTAAATGTAATCAAAAAAGCCATGGGAAAGAAGTGCATACAACTACAGTGGCATAGATGACCATCGTTGAAAAATGAAGTTAGCTGAGCAGTTATCTGTGTTCTGTTAGGATAAAACCAATAATAGAAATCATGAGTATCTTCTATTTTCTTATTCTCCCCTAAAACAAATTTTCTTAATGGTGTGTAATATTCACTATCAATAAGAGCATTTTTGCATACTTCTACGGATGTTGCTGCGAGCAGATGACCCACCATTGCACGCAAAAAAGGTACTGCATTGAAAGGCGTAGAGATAATATTTCCGTAAAAATGAACACCAGCTAAATATTGCCTAATTAGATTTATGAAGTTCTCGATGGGAACCTTGATCTCATGATCAAAACTCCCAAGTATGTTGCCATTACAATTCTTGCATATGGTTTTAAATGTCGCTCCGGCGTGGGCATTTATCGGTTTTATTTCATCAGATGAATAATGTTCAGATACCGTTTTTTGAAACATTGGTTGAATAGTTGTTGCACAACGAGGTGGCACATGATCCTTACTCAATAGACCATATGAACCGCAAATGACGCAATGTCCCTCATTAATTCTTGCATGTCTCAAACGTTCGGAAATTTTACCCATAAGAAACCTCGGAAGAGCAATCTTGACTGATTTTATCGCAAATGGATAACGTATGCATTTCAATCTTCATCTGCTTTACAGCCTCTGTGTTTAAGAATGTGGCTAAGGTACTCGCCTTTAGAGCACAAAATAATCTAATCCCTGCCCACAAATTTTTTGACAAAAAAGTTAAAGGGATCGTTTACTCAGATAAAAGTACAGTCAGTTTTTTTCTGCACGATTTGAAATCTCGTTCGTATGGTCAGGTTCAACCCCGCCGACCAAATTCCGTGTACTCAGAACTCAGTACCGACCTTTTCACAAATTCTGCATTGCATAAAAAATGAACGATGGAAAATGTGTTTTTAGGTATACCTCAAACAGACCTGCACAGATCTTCATTCAAAGCGGTTCATTAAATTGATTTTACAACCTAAAACAGACTGCATATAATGAACCACATAAAACAGACTGATGGTGATTATCATGCGTGTATGGGCATATCTAAGAGCATCGACGAAAGAGCAAGATGCGGATAGAGCATTGATAGAGTTAGAGGCATTTGCTCATTCACATGATCTGAAAATATCAAAGTACTTTAAAGAAAATGAATCAGGTGCAAGCCTACAGAGGCCTCAGTTATTCCTACTCTTGGAAATCGCTGAACGAGGCGACATTCTACTTTGTGAACAAATCGACCGTATCAGTAGACTTACTGGCGAGGATTGGAAAACCCTTCGAGGACTTATCGAATCTAAGGGGATCAGAGTCGTGTCGTTGGATTTACCCACGAGCCACCAGCTTTTGAATGTTCAGGATGAGTTCACCGCCCGTATGTTTGAAGCAATGAATTCGATGATGCTAGATATG
This sequence comes from Citrobacter sp. Cb031, assembly GCF_030336725.1. NCBI lineage: Bacteria > Pseudomonadati > Pseudomonadota > Gammaproteobacteria > Enterobacterales > Enterobacteriaceae > Citrobacter > Citrobacter sp. Cb031. Next base: position 621,935 of record NZ_JAOWDA010000021.1, on the reverse strand, counting down.
CTGGCGGCAATCAGCCGCAAGGACTATGAAGATCGCCGCAGACGACAAAAGCAGGGTATTGAAAAGGCCAAGAAAGAGAAAAAGTATCGTGGTCGTCCAGTCGATGAGAGCTTGCATCATAAAGTACAAGAATTACTGTCTGACGGTAAAAGCTGGAGCAAAATTCAGGCTTTGATCGGTTGTTCAAGAGCTACTATCGCAAAGGTGGCTAAAAATTCATCTCTAACAGAAGAATAGTGGGTAATAAAGGGCAGGGTAGACCAGCACAGCCAGATTGTGAACGGATATAGCGGTATAGGGTTATGGAAGGGTACTTACAGTTTCTTAGTGAAATAATCCTTTCGATATCTATCTGCGTTTTGTGATGAAAATCAATTTAAACACAATATGTAGTATTGAGTGAATGGCGTGGTCACTATATGATGATGTTTCCATGGAAATAGAGGGTTCGATAATGGGTAAAGATCAGCATGTTGTTCCTCATGATGGAGGTTGGGCCGTTAAGGGGGCAGGAAACAGTAAAGCGACCTCCGTTCACTCAACAAAGCAATCTGCGGTAGACGCTGCAAGAGGGATTGCTACAAATCAAAAAAGTGAGCTTGTGATCCATAACAAGGATGGCAGGATCGCAAAAAAAGATTCGCATGGTAACGATCCTTGTCCACCAAAGGATAAGAAGTAACTGAATAAGGGGCTTGTCGCCCCTTTTTTATGCACATCGGGTAAGCACTTCCGACACTATAAATTTCGAAAAGTACATGTCATGTCCCCAACCCTGACAACACGTTAACTTGCAAGATTTTGTGCTGGACGGTACTATCGAGAGTGGTACAGTACTGTTGTAGTACTAGCACTATAACCACTTGATTAACCAACACAATTTAGTACTGACGGCTGATGGCAGGGCCCCCACCCATTTCAGCCGTCCGGCAATTTCTCTTCTGTTTATCTTCTTTTCTTTGTCATCGTATCGTCATTTTATTGTCATCAAATACTGTCACTGTGTTTTGGGGATGTTATTTGAGCTTTTGCCGCCGCCATTGCGCTGTAATGATATGGTCTTACATCCGGTGTGTTGTGGCTGACCACAAGGATTTTCTACGATGTCGACCGCTGTATTGAATGTCAAAGTTGATGAGGCCCTAAAAGAAAAGCTTCGCCATTATGCTGAAGTGCATAATGAAAATTTGAGTATCGCCACGGAAAAACTGCTACTGATCGCGTTTTCCGCCATTGAAGAGGTGGGAGTCTCCGCTGAGGATATCGATAGCCAGCATACGGAAGAATCCGTAGTTGATGCACTGACTCCTAAAGAAATCAAAGCATTGCGAAGATTACTGAAGAAGAAAAAATGAAACAACAATCGCTCTCAACCGCCTGTAATTACGGCGAAGCCTGTGAAATGCTGCGCTCCGGTTATGTGAAACACGTTCGTCTGAGCTGGAATGTCGGCAGCGATGAGTTCTTCCGTATTGCCTCCGACTGGTGTGATGCCGGGGCAAAAATTAAGAAAGACGGTGAGAATTTCGTGATTTCCTTGAAGGGTTTTCCGGTTCCTCCTCAGCGGTAGTATTGCCAGGACCTCCTCGTCCATCACGGCATTCAAGAGCGAGTCCTTTAACTCGTCGTTTAGATTATTTTACGCATTTTCCCACTGCTGGCCTGCAAACGCAGGCTATCCCAAATAGGTTGCAACACTCTGAAGGCGGCACATGCTGTGTCATCCGGCAACGTGAAGGGCATACGCAAAAAGCGGTCGAATGCGCCATCAAGGCCGAACCGCGTACCGGTTCCCAACTGAATGCCTGCACTTTCGGCGCGCGTGGCAAAGAGCGTCGCCAGCGTATCAGGCAGTTCAACCCAGAAAGAGAGTCCTCCTTGTGGCTGGGTAAATTGCCATTCTGGAAAATGTGAGTTCATCAGGCGCGAGCACAGGTCTCGCTGTGATGTGAGTCGGCGTCTTCTGTCAGGAAGAAAGTCCTCAGCGTTATCCAGCAGCCAACTGGTGGCGAGTTGTTCAAGCACCGGGGAGCCCAAATCGAAGGTGTCGCGGGTTTGGACCAGCGCGGCAATGGTACGCGCCGACGCCCGAATCCAGCCCAGACGTAATCCGCCCCAAAAGCTTTTCCCTGCTGAACCGAGCAGGATGATTGGGGCATCGCGATTGAATGCGGCAAGCGGCGGTGGCGGTGGGGCGTCATACCACAGGTTCACCATGGTCTCATCGACCACCAACGTCGTGTGGGTTCTTTCTGCAATATCCGCCACGACCTGGCGAGTAGCGGTGTCCATACAGCGCCCGGTCGGGTTGTGAAAATCCGGCATCAGATAGGCCATTCTCGGTGCAGTTTGCGCGATGGTGGCGACCAGACCCGCCGTATCCCAACCGTGCTCGGGCAGCGACACGCCGACGGGGCGACATGACGCCCCTTGTATTGCTGCAATGGCCAGCGGATAAGTGGGGTGATCTACCACTACGCGATCGCCGGGGCCGGTGAGTAAACGCAGGATCAACGCCAGACCGCTGACCGCGCCGTTCACGACCATTATTTCGTCGGGCTGCGTCGGGAGTCCGCGTTCGCAATAATGCCGGGCGATGGATTCACGCAAAACCGACAGTCCCTGCGGTAGATACCCGGAGCTCAGCAGATGCTGCGGCATTGCGAACAGAGCCTGCTGGTAAGCCTGATGAATTTCAGGACCGGCACTCAGCGCTGCCGTGGACAAATCAAGCGCTGTGCCAGTGCTGGTCCGCGTAGGCACATGGCGAATGTGTTCCGGCAGGATCACCCGTGAACCGCTACCATGTCGGCTTTCCAGATATCCCTCCTCACGCAGTTGTGCCATGGCGCTGGCGACGGTGGTTCGGCTGACTTGCAGAACGGCAGCGAGCTCGCGCTCACCGGGCAAGCGGCTATCCAGCGCCAGTCGTCCATCGAGGATCAGCAAACGTAACGCTTCTGCCAACTGTCGCCAGATGGGCGTTCGCGAGGGACTTTCCTGCCAGTGTCCGAGCAGGCGTTGCAAAGACTGGCTTCCATAACGGCGAGATGACATAGCAGTCCACTTTTTGAAAACTGGACATTAATCATAGTGCCAATTGCGGTGAAGATGAAAGTTATCTGAGAGTAAGAGGGGAAGAACATGCTGCGTCGTTTACTTCAGCTGTTTATTGGGCTGACGCTGTACGGTGTGTCGACGGCGATGTTTGTCCGTGCCGATTTAGGGGCCGATCCGTGGAACGTGTTTCACCTGGGGGTGGCAAATTTACTGTCGATGAATATCGGCGTGGTGATTATTGCCGTGGGTGTGTTGGTGCTTCTGGCGTGGATACCGCTACGCCAGCGCCCAGGGTTTGGCACGTTGAGCAACGTGATTATGATTGGGCTGGCGGCAGATATCGCGCTGCTGGTGATTCCGGGATTTGAATCCCTGCTGGCGCGCAGCGGGCTGCTGGTGTCAGCGGTGATACTGAATGCGTTAGCAACCGCTCTGTACATTGGTGCCGGTTTTGGCGCGGGCCCGCGTGACGGTCTGATGACTGGAATTCACGCGCGTACCGGCTGGCCAGTACGACGAATTCGAACCGCAATCGAAGTGTCCGTGTTGCTTATTGGTTGGCTGCTGGGGGGAACCGTTGGGTTTGGAACGGTGCTGTATGCACTGGCTATTGGGCCGCTGATTCAAATTTGCCTGCCATGGTTTTGCCATCAGCCACAGGCGCGTATTCGCATCAGGAATGCGCCTGGGGCACGATCGCCTGCTGGCGACTAAACTTAACCTCGACTGACGCGGCCGGAATCGGCTTGCCGCGCAGTACACTTCGGAGGTTTTTCTCATGAAGTATGTTGATGGCTTTGTGGTTGCCGTACCCGCTGAAAACAAGGAGGCGTACATTGCGATGGCGGCAAAAGCAGCTCCGCTTTTCAAGGAGTTCGGTGCATTGCGCGTGGTGGAGTGCTGGGCAGATGATGTCCCCGACGGCAAACTGACCGATTTTCGCATGGCTGTGAAAGCGCAGGATCATGAAGAAGTGGTATTCAGCTGGATTGAATACCCTTCCAAAGAGGTCCGCGATGCGGCGAATCAGAAGATGATGTCCGATCCCCGTATGAAGGAATTCGGTGAATCTATGCCATTTGATGGCAAGCGAATGATCTACGGTGGATTTGCGCCCATTATGGAAGAGTGATGTGACTGGCTGTGCGGCGTGCCGCCAGCCATCTCAACATCAACAGCCATGCTAAAGCCGTTTTTCTGCCCACAGAATAAATTCCGCTTTCGGCAGCGCTTTACTGTAGAGCCAGCCCTGACCGTACTGCACGCCGTGCTGGCGTAGCCAGGCTTCCTGATTCTCGGTTTCAATACCTTCTGCCACCATCTCCAGCTTCAGCGTTTTCGCGATCTCGATGATATGCGGCGTGACGTTGTTGTACTCCAGCGCATCGACGAACGATTTGTCGATCTTCAAGATATCCACATCCAGATCCTGCAAATAGCTAAGACTTGAATAGCCGGTACCAAAGTCATCAATATAGATCGAATGGCCTGCCTGTCGGTATTTAGCAATAAACGGCGCGCTGTTTTTTGGGTCGGCAAATTCGCGTTCGGTCAGTTCCAGCGCGATTTGTGCAGGCTTAAGTTGCCAGTGGTTCACCTTCTGGCTTAACAGAGCAGGAAGTGTTTCGGAGGTCAGATCGGCTGACTCAAGGTTAATGGATATATGCTGGTGGGGATATTGACGCAGCCATTTTCCTAAATCGTCAAATACGCTTTCAATAATCAAACGGGTGAGCGGCTCTGAAAGCCCGGTCTCTTGCGCCAGTGCGACGAAAATCTCAGGCGACAGATAGCTCCCGTCGGCCTGTGGCCAGCGAGCCAGCGCCTCTGCCCCGACCACTTTCCCCGTTTTGAGCGAGATAATCGGTTGGTAGTAGACCTTGATATCCCGATGCTGGATAGCGTCCTGCAACTGGTGATGAGGGGACTGCAAACGGCGCAAAATACGCAGAATAAAGGCTGCGGTGAGTAAGCCGAGAAGGATCCCTGCCGGCAGCCAGATTAGCGCTTGTCGGTGCCAGCTTTTTTGCAAAGGTACAGTGGATGCCCAGGTTACAACCGTAATGCCCAGTTCGGGGAAGGGGCGGGCGTTATAAATACTGCCGTCTTTCTGCAGATGGGTAATCGAATGCTCTAGTTGCACATGTTGTAAAACATCCGGTGGCAGATCGGTGCTACTGGCTACCACCGTGTTACGCGCGGTACCAAGGATAGCGACTTCAATCGGCCATGAGCCAAACGGGATGACATCAATAAAAGAACCGGGATCGATCATCACGACGTAATGCTTGCTACCTAATGCCGCCATAAAACGCTTGATGCCCAAATCGTTTTGCATGGTCAACCATGCGTGGTAGCCATCGGGCGTGATTTTCATTGCAGGAGGAAACGCGGCTGCCCGGCTTCTTTTTTCCAGGGATGAGCATTGTGGAACGTTATCTTTGAGGTACAGCACTTCCTGAATATAGCGATAGCTATATGACAAACGACGCATTTCAAGCAGATGCTGTTCACTACAAGGTTCACCCTGAAAAGCTTCAATATGGCGCAACGCTTTTTTGGCCTGTTCACCTACGCGTTCCGTACGTAATGCGACTCGGGTTGAGAACATATCGAGCTCATCGATAAATTTCGTTTCGACCTGACGATGCGCCAGCCACAGGCTTAAACCTACGGGCGCGAGGATGGAAAGAAACAGCACCCCAGTCACCAGGCTTATCAGATGTCGTGTTATCACAGTGATATCCTTATTAACACAGCGTAGGGAAAGTATATCCGAAAGCCGAAAAAGCTATTCGATTGGCATCATATATTTACGGCCACTTATCATCCCGTTTAACTCTTAATCGCGTAAACCAGGTTGTGATTTATACAAGAGTGGTGTATTTTTGTGGTTATGTTATAACGTAACAAATTGAGGTTGCCATGAAGCCGGATATTCATCCTTTTTACCGTACTGTGGTGTTTCACGATACCAGCGCCAATGAATTTTTTAAGGTCGGCTCGACCATTAAAACGGAACGTGAGATTGAGTTTGAGGGGAAAATGTATCCGTACGTGACCCTGGATATCTCTTCCAAATCGCATCCGTACTATACCGGGAAACAAAAAACCTTTGATAACGAAGGCAGTGCAGCACGTTTCCAGAAACGTTTTGGTCATTTTATTGGCACTAAGCGAGGTTAAGATGCAGGTACTCAATTCACTTCGTAGTGCAAAACAGCGTCATCCTGACTGCCAGATAGTGAAACGCAAAGGGCGTTTGTACGTAATCTGCAAAACGAATCCGCGCTTTAAAGCTGTTCAGGGGCGTAAAAAAAGACGTTAGTTTCTTTACCAACATTTCAGGGATTAAAGTGCGTTTCCTTCATCGGGACGCACTTTTTTTATCTGCGTTGAGATGTGGTTACTGGCTGGTCTGGGGACGGGTTAGCGTAAAGACATCGTAGAACGAGAGTTCTCCCTTACGCGATATCATCTTTTGCAGCTGCGCTTTATGTTCGCTATCGACGGAAGGTGAGTGCAGGATGGTATCGATGAGTGAAGGGGGGACAAAGCGCGTGTTATACCATTCCCCGTTATAGCAAACTCTGAAATCCAGTACGTCGATATCTTCAAATCGGTATCGCGGCGCAACGTCGAAAAAGAAAAACGCGTTGAGTATGACGAACAGAACCACCAGCAGCCATACTGAATCGACTAACGTTTCTGACTGCAGCATCACCGCCAGCGTGGCAAACCACGCAACATACATGCCGATGAACAGGCCGGGATGTTTGCGAATAAAGCTGATGCTAAAGCGCGGTTTGTTGTCGCGCTTTTCGCGAATATTTAAGTCGTCGATGGTTTCGGTAAGCAGGCGCTGTATTTCTGTCATCTCTTGCCTTTGTAGTGTCTGCGATATTCAGATGCGATCGCCCTATTTTAAAAGGGGATACCTTTTGAAGAAAGTAACAGATTAACCACAATTTAGCATAACAGTTACATTTAAGATCACAGCGTTTTGATAATCCTGGCGGGATTGCCCCCAACCACGCAGTTTGCCGGAACGCTTTTCGTGACCACCGCGCCTGAGGCCACAACCACGTTATCACCCAACGTTACGCCAGGGTTTATCACTGCGCGTCCACCTATCCAGACGTTGTGGCCAATAGTCACGGGTTTGCCGAGCTCCATGCCACTGTTTCGCTCGGTGGCATCCAGCGGGTGGGTGGCGGTATAAATATGGACTCCTGGGGCTAACATGCAGTTGTCGCCAATATGGATCGGGCAGACGTCGAGCATAACGCAGTCGAAGTTGGCGTAAAATTCTTTACCGAGATAAATGTTATAGCCGTAATCACAACGAAAAGAGGGTTCAATGTAAGCCCCTTCGCTCTGGCCCAACAGCTCATGCAGGATAGCTTGTCGCGCATTTTTTTCATCGGGAGCGGTGAGATTGTAGCGATGGGTCAACTGACGAGCGCGTAGTCGGTCGTGGCGCAATGTTTCATCCGCCGGGCGATAAAGTTCACCGGCGATCATTTTTTGCTTTTCATTACTCATTACGAATTTCCTGTGTACTGGAGGTCATTTCAACACAGTAAAACGCAATGCAAACAAGGGGAACGTTCCCACTTCTTCGCTGTGATCGTAGTCACGTGATTTGATTTAAATAACCATTGTAAATACGAAAATGGTCAGCCAGACAAATGTACCGCTATACCTGACTTAACCCGTGAGCAATTAGCGAATGAATTTCCAAACAGAAGTTGGAATCTTGTCGTAGAGCTTATTCATGGTCAATTCAGCAAGGCGGTGATCTGCTGCTGAGTAAAATACAGCCAGTTCGTTGTCGGACAATTCATATTTATTTTTTTCAATAACGCGCTCAAGTGTGTCAATTGTCTGACAACGTCGCAGGCGCATCAAATAATCAGTTTTAGTTAATGGTTTATCGGACATAAATCTTACCTATGATTGTAATAATTTTTAACAAGACAAACTAACAGGATTAGCCCTGGTGGCATTGACAAAACAGCGAAACAGTCGATTACCTGACTTCCGCCATTTCTGCAGATCCTGCGTATTAATACCATAACTGCTGAACAACATAAAAGTGTCATCCAGGTATTCATCTATCTGCGCGACCAGCTTATTGTCCTCATTGTACTTAATTTTATAATTAAGTGCGAAGGTTGCAATATGCTCTATCAGTTCATTGAGCTGCAAGCTGGTGGCAGAGGTAGGGTCATTAACCCAGCCATGGTTACTTTGTTCAAGGTTTGCAAGACAGTCATGATACAGGGTTTCGCAGAGAAATTTAAGCTGCGCGATATCATGTCTTTTGGGTGAGTATTCATCCATAACGCATCCCCTTCTTCGTGGCTTAAACTAACCGAACACCTTCGGGATGGATACAACAGACTACCTGGAACTTGCCCGCGACTCCTGATGATTTAACTATAATCTAGTCTAAAAAAGATTTCATCGTCATATCACGAAAAATTACAATTATGCAAACTTATGATGTCAGGTCATTTTTACATTTTAACAGATAAATGCGGTTATTCGGAATCGGACAATTTCTTTATTCTTCGGGCAATCATCGAGTTATCTTGATTAGGTTTAGCAACGAAAGGTAACAATCGACAATGTGAACCGCTTACCAGGAATAATCTTAATATTTATTAAAGTAAATAAGAACTCTCAATGATTTTTAAGAATAGCCTTTAAGGCTACAGGGATTATATCGCTTATTTACCCTGGAGAAAATAAACGAAATAGCAATAAGTGATTTTTATGATTTTTCCAGAAAAAAGGCCGCTTGCGCGGCCTTATCTTTAGAGATCTATCAATGATGGTCTACTGAGTGGCTATGCTCAAGATCTTCACTTTTGCGGCTAAAGCGGCGGCGTACCACCACAAAGAACACCGGAACAAAGAAGATAGCCAACACGGTTGCCGTCACCATCCCGCCCATTACGCCAGTACCAACGGCGTTCTGCGCGCCGGAGCCTGCGCCGGAGCTGATAACCAGCGGCATTACGCCCAGAATAAAGGCCAGCGATGTCATCAGGATCGGACGTAAACGCATGCGGACCGCATCCAGCGTCGCCTCTATCAGACCTTTACCCTCTTTATCCATCAAGTCTTTGGCGAATTCGACGATAAGTATCGCGTTCTTCGCCGACAACCCAATGGTTGTGAGCAGGCCAACCTGGAAGTAAACGTCGTTGGTCAGGCCGCGGAACGTTGCCGCCAGCAATGCACCGATAACACCTAACGGTACCACCAGCATGACGGAGAACGGAATTGACCAGCTCTCGTACAATGCCGCCAGACACAGGAATACGACAATCAGTGAAATGGCATACAGAGCAGGGGCCTGGTTGCCGGACAGTCGTTCCTGGTAGGACATACCGGTCCAGTCATAGCCGATACCGGATGGCAGTTTGCTGGCCAATTCCTCCATCATTGCCATGGCTTCACCGGTACTTTTACCCGGTGCGGCCTGGCCTAAGATTTCCATGGAAGGCAGACCGTTATAGCGTTCCAGACGTGGTGAACCATATTCCCAACGTGAGGTAGAGAAGGCGGAGAACGGTACCATCTGTCCATCGCTGCCGCGGACATACCAGTTTCCAATATCTTCCGGCAACATACGGTATTTCGCTTCAGACATGATGTAAACTTTCTTCACACGACCACGGTCGATGAAGTCATTTACGTAGCTTCCGCCCCATGCTGCACCCAGCGTTGTATTAATATCACTAATGGATACACCCAGAGCCTGCGCTTTTTCCTGATCGATATCGATCTTGAACTGCGGCGTGTCTTCCAGACCGTTAGGACGTACGCCGACTAACAGATCAGGATGTTTCGCAACTTCACCAAACAGCTGGTTACGCGCCTGAGTCAGCTTCTCATGACCTAAACCTGCCTGGTCAATCAGCTGGAAGTCGAAACCGGTCGCGGTCCCTAACTCCACAATCGCTGGCAGGTTAAAAGCAAAGACCATCGCGTCTTTAATCTGCGAGAATGCGCCCATCGCACGTTGAGTAATTGCCTCAACCTTGTTCTCCTCGCCTGGACGTTCACTCCAGTCTTTCAGAGACACGAATGCGATACCGGTGTTCTGACCACGTCCTGCAAAACCGAAGCCGTTAACGGCAAACACCGATTCAACGTTCGCTTTTTCTTTGGTCAGATAGTAATCCGTCATTTCGTCCAGCACCTTCTGGGTACGCTCTTGCGTTGCACCCGCTGGCAGCTGAGCCATTGACAGGAATACCCCCTGGTCTTCATCCGGCAGGAACGAGCTTGGCAGACGAACAAACAGATAGGCCATACCCACGACGATGATCAGATACAGCGCCAGATAACGACCGGTGCTGCGCAGAATTCCGCCCACGCTGTCTGTGTAATGGTGCGTGCTCTTATCGAACATGCGGTTAAACCAGCCGAAGAAACCTTTTTTGCCTTCTCCGTGATCGCCTTTAGCAACCGGTTTGAGCATGGTCGCACACAGGGCAGGGGTCAGAATCAATGCCACCAGGACTGATAACGCCATCGCCGAAACAATGGTGATGGAGAACTGACGGTAAATTGCACCGGTAGATCCCCCGAAGAAGGCCATCGGAATAAATACCGCTGAAAGCACCATAGCGATACCAACCAGTGCGCCCTGAATCTGGCCCATCGATTTACGTGTTGCTTCCTTCGGCGGTAGCCCTTCCTCAGCCATTACACGTTCAACGTTCTCGACCACAACGATGGCGTCATCCACCAACAGGCCGATGGCGAGCACCATCCCGAACATCGTCAGCGTGTTTATCGAGAAGCCGAAAATCGCAAGGACGGCAAACGTACCCAATAGCACCACCGGCACGGCGATAGTCGGAATCAGCGTCGCGCGGAAGTTCTGCAGGAACAGATACATTACCAGGAACACGAGGATGATGGCTTCCGCCAGCGTTTTCACTACTTCGTGAATAGAGATTTTCACGAACGGCGTAGTGTCATACGGGTAAACGATCTTCAGACCTGACGGGAAGAACGGTTCCATCTTCTTCAGTTCATCGCGGATAGCGTTTGCGGTGTCCAGGGCGTTAGCGCCTGTCGCCAGCTTGATACCCAGACCGGATGCCGGTTTACCGTTGAACTTCGCAATGATGTCGTAGTTTTCGCCACCCAGTTCTACTTTCGCTACGTCACGCAGACGCACCTGGGAACCGTCCTGATTCACTTTCAGCAGAATTTTGCTGAACTCATCGGCGGAGGTCAGACGGGTTTGCGCGATGATCGAAGCGTTAAGCTGCTGGCCTTTCACCGGCGGCGTACCGCCTAACTGACCGGCTGCAACCTGGGCGTTCTGCGCTTTGATGGCGCTGATCACATCAACCGGCGTCAGCTGGAAGTTATTCAGTTTGTTCGGATCCATCCAGATGCGCATCGCGTACTGGGAACCGAACAGCTGAACATCACCCACACCTGAAGTACGGCTGATGGCGTCCTTCATGTTGGCGCCCACGTAGTCGGAAATATCCTCCTGCGTCATGGTGCCGTTGGTGTTGATTACGCCGACAACCATCAGGAAGCTACTGGATGATTTCTCAACGCTCACACCCTGTTGTTGTACTTCCTGCGGCAGAAGCGGCATTGCCAGCTGCAGTTTGTTCTGCACCTGTACCTGCGCGATATCCGCATCAGTACCAGACTGAAAGGTAAGCGTGATCTGCACGGTACCCGTGGAGTCACTGTTTGAGGACATGTACATCAGGTTATCGATACCGTTCATATTCTGTTCGATAACCTGCGTAACAGTATCCTGTACTGTTTTGGCATCAGCGCCAGGGTAGGTCGCGGAGATCGTCACTGCTGGCGGTGCAATAGTCGGATATTGCGCTACCGGCAATTTGAGGATCGCGAGCCCCCCTGCCAACATGATGATAATGGCGATCACCCACGCAAATATTGGGCGATCGATAAAGAAATTAGGCATGTCTTAACGGCTCCTGTTTAAGTTAAGACTTGGACTGTTCAGGCTGGCTACCGCTTGCAGCTTGCTGGTTGTTATCAGCGGTGATTTCCTGCGCTTTTACCTGCGCGCCAGGACGTACTTTTTGCAGCCCAGTGACAATCACGCGGTCGCCCGGTTTAAGTCCATCAGTGACTAACCATTTGTCGCCAATCGCTTGTGCGGCGACAATTTGACGGGTTTCAACTTTGTTGTCTGCACCGATAACCAATGCACTGGCATCGCCACGCGGTGTGCGGGTAACGCCTTGCTGTGGAACCAGTAATGCAGTTGGGTTAGTCCCTTCTTCCAGACGAGCACGGACGAACATACCCGGCAGTAAGGTGTGATCCGGGTTAGGGAAGATTGCGCGCAACGTAATCGACCCGGTGGTTTGATCTACCGTGACATCAGAAAATTCCAGCGTACCGGACTGCGGGAATTTAATGCCGTCATTGGTCACCAGTTCGACTTTCGCTTTACCGTTTTCCTGCTTCAGCGTGCCGTTGGCCAACTCTTGTTTCAGGCGCAGGAAATCGTTGCTTGACTGCGTCACGTCCACATAGATGGGATCCAACTGCTGAACGGTTGCCAGTGCGGTTGCCTGACCGTTTTGCACCAGAGCGCCTTCAGTAACGGATGATTTACCAATGCGGCCGCTGATCGGCGACGTCACTTTGGTATAAGCCAGATTGATGCGTGCAGTTTCTACCGCGGCTTTCGCGGCGACAACGGAGGCGTTCGCCTGCTGTGCGTCTGCCAGTGCACTATCGTAATCCTGTTGACTGATGTACTTAGTACCCAACAGTTTCTGATAACGTTTGACCGTCAGTTGAGCGATATTTGCTGCGGCTTGTGCTTTTGCCAGATCGCCTTTTGCGCTTTCATAAGCGGCCTGGTAAGTAGCAGGATCAATCTGATAGAGAGATACACCCGCTTCGATGTCACCACCTTCCGTGAAATTACGCTTCAGGATAATACCGCTAACCTGAGGGCGAACTTCTGCAATGCGATACGCACTGGTGCGACCCGGGAGTTCGGTTGTTATCTGTAGAGGTTCAGTTTTGAGCGTAACAACTCCAACCTCTGGCATCTGCTGGCCCCCTTGTTGGGCCTGTTTGTCGTCACATCCTGTTAGCGCTAAGCTGCCTGAGAGCATCAGAACGACTGCCAGAGGCGTTAACCCTCTGTTTTTGTTCATATGTAAACCTCGAGTGTCCGATTTCAAATTGATCAATGGCTGAAAGCCCATAAACCCATTGCTGCGTTTATATTATCGTCGTGCTATGGTACATACATTCACAAATGTATGTAAATCTAACGCCTGTAAATTCACTGACCTATGGCACGAAAAACCAAACAACAAGCACAGGAAACTCGACAGCACATTCTCGATGTCGCTCTGCGTTTGTTTTCGCAACAAGGGGTATCATCCACCTCGCTTGCGGAGATCGCAGCAGCCGCTGGTGTCACGCGCGGCGCGATCTATTGGCATTTCAAAAACAAATCGGATTTATTCAGTGAAATCTGGGAGCTAGCAAAACCTAACATTGATGAGTTAGAGACTGAGTATCAGGCAAAATTCCCCGACGATCCACTATCAGTATTAAGAGAAATTTTAATTTACGTTCTTGAAGCTACCGTGACAGAAGAACGCCGACGTTTATTGTTGGAAATTATATTCCACAAATGCGAATTTGTCGGGGAAATGGCCTCAGTTCAGCTAGCTCAACGCAGTCTGTGTATTGAAAATTACGACCGTATCGAACAAACATTGCGGCACTGCATGAACGCCAACATGCTGCCGGAAAATCTGAACACGCGTCGCGTGGCGGTGCTGCTGCGTAGTTATGTTACCGGAATTATCGAGAACTGGTTATTTGCCCCTGAATCTTTTGATCTGAAAAAAGAGGCTCGGGAATACGTCGCCGTGCTGCTTGAGATGTGTCTTCTCTGCCCAACCTTGCGGGTTAACGTAGCGGAAACCTGTTAACTCTCTGGGTCTGTACCAGGAATTCTCCTGGTCATTTTGCCTCCTGCTATTCTGCCGGTCACAGCCGTGATATTCTTGCCGCTTGACTATTTTCGGTCACTTTTCCGGTTCAGAAACCTTCATTCTCATGACTATGTTGCAGCTCTATAAACGTTCACAGCATCTTATTGCTATTACCATTCTTTTCTTCATTCTATTGCTATCCTGCCAGTCATCTGCATTTGCGCGGGCGCAACAGAGTGGTGAACTGCCGACGAAAGCGGATATTCAGAGCCAGTTAGACACGCTGAATAAACAAAAAGATCTCTCCGCACAGGATAAGCTGGTTCAACAGGATCTCATCGATACCATTGCCACGCTGGATAAAATCGATCGTGTGAAGGATGAAACCGTACAGCTTCGGCAAAAAGTTGCCCAGGCGCCGGAGAAAATGCGTCAGGCGACGGATGCGCTAAATTCGCTTAGCGATGTCGATAATGACGATGAAACGCGAAAAACGCTGAGTACGCTCTCCTTACGACAGCTTGAGTCGCGCGTGTCGCAGGTCCTGGATGACCTGCAAAGCTCGCAAAATGATCTGGCCGCTTACAACAGCCAACTGGTATCGCTGCAGACACAGCCAGAGCGCGTACAAAATGCGATGTACACCGCGTCGCAACAGATGCAGCAAATCCGCAATCGACTCGATGGCACCACTGTGGGAGAGGCGGCTTTACGCCCCAGCCAGCAGGTGCTGCTGCAGGCGCAGCAAGCGTTGCTGAACGCGCAGATCGACCAGCAGCGTAAGAGCCTCGAAGGGAATACCGTTTTGCAGGATACCCTGCAAAAACAACGCGATTATGTGACGGCGCACAGTAACCGCCTTGAACACCAGCTCCAGCTCCTGCAAGAGGCGGTGAACAGCAAACGACTGACGTTAACCGAAAAGACGGCACAGGAAGCGGTAACGCCGGACGAAGCCGAGCGTATTCAGTCCAATCCGTTAGTGAAGCAGGAACTTGATGTTAACCATCAGCTCAGCCAGCGCCTGATTGCCGCGACTGAAAACGGCAACAGCCTGATGCAGCAAAATATCAAGGTCAAAAACTGGCTTGACCGCGCGCTGCAATCCGAACGCAACATTAAAGAGCAGATCGCCGTTCTGAAAGGCAGTCTGCTGCTGTCGCGCATTTTATATCAGCAACAACAAACGCTGCCGTCGGCGGATGAGCTTGCCGATATGACCAACCGGATCGCCGATTTGCGTCTGGAGCAGTTCGAAGTCAACCAGCAGCGCGATACGTTGTTCCAGAATGATGCGTTTGTCGCCAAACTGGAAGAAGGGCACAGCAACGACGTTAACCCTGAAGTCCATGATGCCCTGCTGCAGGTTGTGGATATGCGTCGTGAACTGTTGGATCAGCTAAATAAGCAGCTGGGCAACCAGTTGATGATGGCGATTAATCTGCAAATCAACCAGCAGCAGTTAATGAGCGTGTCGAAAAACCTGAAAGAGATCCTCACGCAACAAATCTTCTGGGTTAACAGTAACCGTCCGATGGACTGGGACTGGATCAAAGCCTTCCCGCAAACCCTAAAAGACCAGTTTAAGTCGATGAAAATCACGGTGAACTGGGAAAAAGCCTGGCCCGCCGTGTTTATTGCGTTCCTGGCAGGGCTGCCGCTGCTGCTTATCGCCGGGTTAATCCGCTGGCGTTTGAAGTGGCTGAAGGATTATCAGGCAAAATTAGCCGCCGCGGTGGGGAACCTGCGCAATGACAGTCAGCTTAATACGCCAAAAGCGATTCTGATCGATCTCATCAGAGCCTTGCCGGCGTGTCTGAT
This sequence comes from Citrobacter sp. Cb031, assembly GCF_030336725.1. Lineage (NCBI taxonomy): Bacteria > Pseudomonadati > Pseudomonadota > Gammaproteobacteria > Enterobacterales > Enterobacteriaceae > Citrobacter > Citrobacter sp. Cb031. Next base: position 606,060 of record NZ_JAOWDA010000021.1, on the reverse strand, counting down.
TATCCTCGCGGTGGGTCTGATTCTGCTGACTATGCAACTGAATATTAGCGACCTGCTGTGGGCGTTCAGTAAGAAGATGACCATCTTCTGGCTGGTGTTTGGTCTGTGCTGGAAGGTGCTGGAAAAAGATGGCGTGGCGATACGTCATTTTGGCATGCCAGCGAAGCAGACCAGCCACTGGCGTCGCCAGATTGTGCGTATTAGCCTTGCGCTGTTGCCGCTTAACTTCTGGTCGGTCATTGCTGAGCTGTCGCCGCTTAATTTGATGGACGATGTGCTTGGCCAGGTGGTCATTTTCCTCAACCTGCTGCTGATCGCCTTCCTGGTATGGCCAATGTGCCGCGAAAGCTGGCGTGACAAAGAGTCGCATGGTCTGCGTCTGGTCACTATTACCGTGCTGTCTATTATTCCGATTGCATTAATGGTGCTGACGGCGACAGGGTATTTCTACACCACGCTGCGCCTGGCGGGCCGCTGGATTGAAACGGTCTATCTGGTTATCCTCTGGAATCTGCTGTACCAGACGGTGCTGCGAGGGTTGAGCGTAGCGGCACGCCGTATCGCCTGGCGTCGTGCGTTAGCGCGTCGTCAGAACCTGGTGAAAGAAGGGGCCGAAGGCGCTGAGCCGCAGGAAGAACCGACTATTGCGCTGGAGCAGGTTAACCAGCAAACGCTGCGTATAACCATGCTGGTGATGGTTGCCCTGTTTGGTGTTCTGTTCTGGGCCATTTGGTCTGATTTGATCACCGTGTTCAGCTATCTCGACAGCATAACGCTCTGGCATTACAACGGCACCGAAGCGGGTGCGGCAGTGGTGAAAGACGTCACCATGGGCAGCCTGTTGTTTGCGATTATTGCGTCAATGGTCGCGTGGGCGCTGATCCGCAACTTACCCGGCCTGCTGGAAGTGCTGGTGCTCTCGCGACTGAAGATGCGCCAGGGGGCTTCTTATGCGATCACCACGATCCTGAATTACGCCATCATCGCCATCGGTGCGATGACGGTCTTCGGATCGCTCGGCGTCTCGTGGGATAAGCTACAGTGGCTGGCCGCTGCTCTCTCGGTTGGTCTTGGTTTCGGCTTGCAGGAAATTTTCGGTAACTTTGTTTCCGGTCTGATTATTCTGTTTGAACGCCCGGTACGCATCGGCGATACCGTGACCATCGGTACGTTCTCCGGAACGGTCAGCAAGATCCGTATCCGTGCCACCACCATTACTGACTTCGATCGTAAAGAGGTGATCATCCCGAACAAAGCATTCGTGACGGAGCGGTTGATCAACTGGTCGCTCTCCGATACCACCACGCGTCTGGTGATCCGCATTGGCGTGGCCTATGGTTCGGATCTGGACAAAGTGAAGAAGGTGCTGTTGCAGGCGGCGACAGAACACCCGAAAGTGATGCACGATCCGGAGCCTGCAGTGTTCTTTACCGCCTTCGGTGCCAGCACGCTGGATCATGAGCTGCGTTTATACGTGCGTGAATTGCGCGATCGTAGCCACACGGTTGATGAACTTAACCGGGCGGTCGATCGTTTGTGCCGTGAAAATGACATTGATATCGCCTTTAACCAGCTCGAAGTTCACCTGCATAACGCGAAAGGTGACACCGTGACCGAGGTTAAACGTGACATCATTAAAGGTGACGATCCGACGCCTTCGGTAGGTTAACAGAAATAATCATCAGGCCTGCGAGCTTCGATTCATTCGTAGGCCTGATAAGTGCAACGCCATCAGGTTTTCAGTTACCGCTCTTTTTTAGATAAAGAGAGCAGTTTCTTCTCGTAATCCTGTTTCACAATCTCCAGTGCTTTCAGAACTGTTTCAGGCTCCATCTGATTCTCTTCAAGCAGGACAATCAAATCGACGGCCAGTTTGACTTCATCTGGGGCGTTCTCTAATGACATAAATTCTCCGGGGATTAGCGGGTTAAACGCGCCAGCACGTTATCTATTCTTGCCAGTGCATGACGACAGCGTGCCAGTCGTGCTTCGAATGCCTCTACTTCGCGATGCAGTTTTTGCTGTTCTTCAAAGCCCGTAACCTGCGCCAGGCGCTCTTTACGTTCACGCGTCATTTCAACCAGGCGGCGCTCAAACTCCTGATGTTGAACTCGCTTACGCTGCCAGCGCGCCAGGCCAGGAGAGGCGCTGTCCCATTCCCGGAGCGACCAACTGGCGGTTTCACGTGAAATCGCCTCTAACTGTGAGGCAAGGTGTTCCGTAAGCCAGGTAATTTGTGGTAGTTGTTGCTGTTCAACTGCGCGACGTAGAGCAGTGAGATTATCATCAGCTTCATCCAGACAGGCCTGTAGCAACGTGCTGCGGGTGTGAAACAGATGCCTGTCAAAGCGGGCGCTAAGCGTGGCATGGTGTGCCAGTGGGGCACAACGCTGCCGCAAGCGGTTAAGCTGGTTTTCGAGCGTCTGAAGCAGCATGACGGTTTTCACGACAACACTCCGATGAAAATGAGAACTGTTATGATAAAGTAGCGATTCTCTGTGTTAAGTATTCATATTATGCAACGCATTATTCTAATCATCATAGGCTGGATAGCGGTAGTGTTAGGAACGCTGGGCGTTGTATTGCCTCTGTTGCCGACAACGCCGTTTATCTTGCTGGCCGCCTGGTGTTTTGCTCGCTCATCGCCGCGTTTTCACGACTGGTTGCTGTACCGTTCGTGGTTCGGCGGGTATCTGCGCCACTGGCAAAAACACCGCGCGATGCCGCCGGGAGCAAAGCCGCGCGCTATTTTGTTGATCCTGGTGACGTTTAGTATTTCACTGTGGCTGGTCAATATGATGTGGGTACGCGGCCTGCTGCTGGTTATTCTCGCCTGTTTACTGATTTTTATGTGGCGGATCCCGGTGATTGATGAAAAACAACAAAAGCAGTAAAGCGCAATAAACGCTGTTGCAATTGTCTCTCACAGCCAGTAAATTCGACCGTTTTCGAGCACAGGCGCAGGTGGTCAAAGGTTAAGCAAATATAACCTTGGCTCTTATACAGACACAAAATCATTCAAGATACGTCGAGGATGAAGTGTATAGTGCGCCGTGAAGTAATACTGTATTAATCAGGCACAAACTTATGACCGCGACTGCACAGCAGCTTGAGTTTCTCAAAAATAGCATCAAAAGCATCCACGACTACCCAAAACCGGGCATTCTTTTTCGTGATGTCACCAGTTTACTGGAAGATCCGAAAGCCTACGCCCTCAGTATTGAATTGCTGGTTGAACGCTACAAAAATGCGGGTATCACTAAAGTGGTTGGTACCGAAGCGCGTGGCTTCCTGTTTGGCGCGCCGGTAGCGTTGGGTCTGGGCGTTGGTTTTGTTCCGGTACGTAAACCCCGTAAGCTTCCGCGTGAAGTTATTGCTGAGAGCTATGAGCTGGAATACGGCACCGATCAACTGGAAATCCACGTAGATGCCATCAAACCTGGTGATAAAGTCCTGGTTGTGGACGACCTGCTGGCAACTGGCGGCACGATTGAAGCGACCGTGAAACTGATCCGCCGTCTGGGTGGCGAAGTGACCGATGCTGCATTTATCATTAACCTGTTTGATCTGGGTGGCGAGCAGCGTCTGGAAAAGCAGGGACTGACCTGTTATAGCCTGGTTCCATTCCCGGGCCACTAATTTCGGGCTATCTTATCTCGGCAGATTAATACCGAGACACACAACCTCGCCGTCGCTGCGAGGTTGTGTTAGCATTATCCCCCTGTGAATCCACCCTCCAGCCTTTCAGAGCCTGCCAATGAGTTATCAGGTCTTAGCCCGAAAATGGCGCCCACAAACCTTTGCTGACGTCGTCGGCCAGGAACATGTGCTGACGGCACTGGCGAACGGCTTGTCGTTAGGGCGTATTCATCATGCTTATTTGTTTTCCGGCACCCGTGGCGTCGGGAAAACGTCAATCGCCCGTTTGCTGGCGAAGGGATTAAACTGTGAAACCGGCATCACCGCTACGCCGTGCGGCGTGTGTGATAACTGCCGTGAAATCGAGCAGGGGCGCTTTGTCGATTTGATTGAAATCGACGCCGCCTCACGCACCAAAGTCGAAGACACCCGTGACCTGCTGGATAACGTCCAGTACGCGCCAGCGCGCGGTCGCTTTAAGGTCTATTTGATTGACGAAGTGCACATGCTGTCGCGCCACAGTTTTAACGCCTTGCTGAAAACGCTCGAAGAGCCGCCCGCACACGTTAAGTTCCTGCTGGCGACCACCGATCCGCAGAAGCTGCCGGTGACTATCCTGTCGCGCTGTCTGCAATTCCATCTTAAAGCGTTGGATGTCGAACAGATTCGCCATCAGCTTGAGAATATCCTCAAAGAAGAGCATATCGCCCATGAGCCACGTGCGTTGCAACTGCTGGCTCGCGCCGCGGACGGCAGCCTGCGCGATGCGCTGAGCCTGACCGATCAAGCGATCGCCAGCGGCGATGGTCAGGTCTCGACCGACGCGGTCAGCACCATGCTTGGTACGCTGGACGACGACCAGGCGCTTTCGCTGGTTGAAGCGGTTGTGGCTGCGGACGGCGAACGCGTTATGACGCTGGTGAACGATGCCGCCGCGCGCGGTATTGAATGGGAAGCGCTACTGGTTGAGATGTCGGCTCTGCTGCATCGTATTGCCATGGTTCAGCTTTCACCTGCCGCGCTCGGCAGCGATATGGCCGCCATTGAACAGCGTATGCGCGAACTGGCGCGAATCGTCCCGCCAACCGATGTGCAGCTTTACTACCAGACCCTGTTAATCGGGCGCAAAGAACTGCCGTATGCGCCGGACAGGCGAATGGGCGTTGAAATGACGCTGCTACGTGCGCTGGCTTTTCATCCGCGCATGCCGCTCCCGGAACCTGAAGCCCCGCGACAGTCTTTTGCCCCGGTCGCCCCCACTGCGGTGATGAACCCGACGCAGGTGCCGCAGCAGCCTGCGGCAGCGCAACAGCAACAGAATGTACCGCTCTCCGATGCTACCAGCCAGGTGCTGGCGGCACGCAGCCAGCTGCAACGCGCTCAGGGAGCAACCAAACCAAAAAAGAGTGAACCGGCAGCCGCTTCCCGCGCGCGGCCGGTGAATAATGCTGCGCTGGAAAGACTGGCTTCGGTGTCGGAACGTGTTCAGGCGCGTCCAGCGGTCTCTGCGCTGGAAAAAGCGCCAGCGAAGAAAGAAGCGTATCGCTGGAAAGCGACCAATCCTGTTGCAGAAGTCAAAGAGGTCGTCGCTACGCCGAAAGCGCTGAAAAAAGCGCTTGAGCATGAAAAAACGCCAGAACTGGCGGCAAAGCTGGCGGCTGAGGCCATCGAACGCGACCCGTGGGCTGCACAGGTAAGCCAGCTCTCGCTGCCTAAACTGGTGGAGCAGGTGGCGCTTAATGCCTGGAAAGAAGAGAATGGCAACGTGGTTTGCCTGCACCTGCGTTCCACGCAGCGACACCTTAACTCCAGCGGCGCGCAGCAAAAACTGGCCGAAGCATTGAGTTCCTTAACGGGGTCAACGGTTGAATTGACCATCGTTGAAGATGATAATCCAGCGGTGCGCACGCCGCTGGAGTGGCGTCAGGCCATTTATGAAGAGAAACTCGCGCAGGCGCGTGAGTCGATTATTGCGGATAATAACATTCAGACGCTGCGTCGTTTTTTCGATGCGGACCTGGACGAAGAGAGTATTCGCCCCATTTGATCGTCAGCCATTACGGTTTGACGGTCGTCATCCCTTAACGTGATTGAGAGAGAAGCCTATGTTTGGTAAAGGCGGTCTGGGTAACCTGATGAAACAGGCCCAGCAGATGCAAGAAAAAATGCAGCAGATGCAGGAAGAAGTCGCCAAGCTGGAAGTGACCGGCGAATCTGGCGCGGGTCTGGTAAAAGTAACCATCAACGGCGCGCATAACTGCCGTCGTGTGGAGATCGATCCAAGCCTGCTGGAAGACGACAAAGAGATGCTGGAAGACTTGGTTGCTGCGGCATTCAACGACGCCGCGCGCCGTATTGAAGAGACGCAGAAAGAGAAGATGGCCTCTGTTTCCTCCGGAATGCAGCTGCCGCCTGGCTTTAAGATGCCGTTCTGATGCAAACCAGCCCGCTGTTAACTCAGCTTATGGAAGCTCTGCGCTGTCTGCCGGGCGTTGGCCCGAAGTCTGCGCAGCGCATGGCGTTCACGCTGCTTCAGCGCGATCGCAGCGGCGGGATGCGTCTGGCGCAGGCGTTAACGAAGGCGATGTCGGAAATCGGCCACTGTGCCGATTGCCGCACATTCACAGAACAGGACGTCTGCAACATCTGCTCGAATCCGCGTCGCCAGGAAAATGGTCAGATTTGCGTGGTGGAGAGTCCGGCGGACATCTACGCCATTGAGCAAACCGGGCAATTTTCCGGACGTTACTTCGTGCTAATGGGACACCTGTCGCCGCTGGACGGTATTGGTCCTGATGATATCGGGCTGGATCGTCTTGAGCAGCGGCTGGCATCTGAGCAAATCAGCGAACTGATCCTGGCGACCAATCCCACGGTCGAAGGAGAGGCGACCGCCAACTATATTGCTGAGCTTTGCATGCAATATGACGTTGAAGCCAGCCGTATCGCCCATGGCGTTCCGGTTGGTGGCGAGCTGGAAATGGTCGATGGCACCACGCTGTCGCACTCTCTGGCAGGACGACACAAGATTAAATTCTGAACAAACGGAGGCCGCGACGGCGGCTTCCGCTTGAAATCCTTCCCGCTTGTCCCCATTTCACCCTCAACCTGTTTTTACCATTGAAAATGGCATTGTTGAGGTAGACCTACATGAAAGGACAAGAAACTCGTGGTTTTCAGTCAGAAGTAAAACAGCTTCTGCACCTGATGATCCATTCTCTGTATTCCAATAAAGAAATCTTCCTGCGTGAGCTTATCTCTAACGCCTCGGATGCGGCAGACAAGCTGCGTTTTCGCGCACTGTCTAACCCGGACCTGTATGAAGGTGACGGTGAGCTGCGTGTGCGTGTTTCCTTCGATAAAGATAAGCGTACGTTGACCATTGCCGATAACGGCGTGGGGATGAACCGTGATGACGTTATCGATCATCTGGGGACCATTGCGAAATCCGGTACTAAATCTTTCCTTGAATCCATGGGATCCGATCAGGCGAAAGACAGCCAGTTGATCGGCCAGTTCGGGGTTGGCTTCTACTCTGCGTTCATCGTGGCGGATAAAGTCACCGTGCGTACCCGCGCAGCGGGCGATAAACCGGAAAATGGTGTGTTCTGGGAATCTGCGGGTGAAGGTGAGTACACCGTTGCCGACATCACCAAAGACGATCGCGGCACCGAAATCACGCTGCATCTGCGCGAAGGCGAAGACGAGTTCCTTGATGACTGGCGCGTACGTTCCATCATCAGCAAATATTCCGACCATATCGCGCTGCCGGTAGAGATCGAAAAATCCGAAGAGAAAGACGGCGAGACCGTGGTTTCCTGGGAAAAGATCAACAAGGCGCAGGCGCTTTGGACCCGTAACAAGTCGGAAATCAAAGACGACGAGTACAACGAATTCTACAAACATATCGCGCACGACTTCACTGATCCGCTGACCTGGAGTCATAATCGTGTGGAAGGTAAGCAGGAGTACACCAGCCTGCTGTACATCCCGTCTCAGGCTCCGTGGGATATGTGGAACCGCGATCACAAGCATGGTCTGAAACTGTACGTTCAGCGCGTGTTCATTATGGACGACGCCGAGCAGTTCATGCCGAATTACCTGCGCTTTGTGCGTGGCCTGATAGATTCTAACGATCTGCCGCTGAACGTTTCTCGTGAGATCCTGCAGGACAGCACCGTCACCCGTAACCTGCGTAGCGCGCTGACCAAACGCGTACTGCAGATGCTGGAAAAACTGGCGAAAGATGACGCGGAAAAATACCAGACCTTCTGGAAACAGTTCGGCCTGGTGCTGAAAGAAGGCCCGGCGGAAGACAACGCTAACCAGGAAACGATCGCTAAGCTGATGCGCTTCGCGTCCACGCACACTGACTCCTCCGCACAAACCGTGTCGCTGGAAGACTACGTGTCGCGTATGAAAGAAGGGCAGGAGAAAATCTACTACATCACCGCAGACAGCTATGCGGCGGCGAAGAGCAGCCCGCACCTGGAACTGTTGCGTAAGAAAGGCATCGAAGTGCTGCTGCTTTCTGACCGTATCGATGAGTGGATGATGAACTACCTGACCGAGTTCGACGGTAAGGCATTCCAGTCCGTAGCCAAAGCTGACGAGTCCATCGACAAGCTGGCGGATGACGTTGACGAATCGGCAAAAGAAGCGGAAAAAGCGCTGACGCCGTTCGTTGAGCGCGTGAAAACCCTGCTGGGCGATCGCGTAAAAGAAGTGCGTCTGACTCACCGTCTGACCGACACGCCGGCCATCGTTACCACTGATGCGGACGAAATGAGCACCCAGATGGCGAAACTGTTCGCAGCTGCTGGCCAGGCCGTACCGGAAGTGAAATATATCTTTGAACTCAACCCGGACCACGTGCTGGTCAAACGCACGGCGGATACCCAGGACGAAGCACAGTTCAAAGAGTGGGTTGAACTGCTGCTGGATCAGGCGCTGTTTGCTGAACGCGGCACGCTGGAAGATCCGAACCAGTTCATTCGTCGTATGAACCAGTTGCTGGTGTCCTGATAGCCGTAAGGTAATGCCGGATGACGCTAACGCGTGTCCGGCTTACACCATCTCGTCGATCCCTGGCCGGATACGGTGTTTACACCGCGATCCGGCATTTTCTCTCCTCATTTTTAATTTTCCCACCGTTAACCGTTTCAGCGTCGGGCGTCTTCCTTGAGCCAATTGCGTGATGGTGGTATCGTTTAGCGCTTTTTAAAAAATATCGACAACCTTTAAGGGGATTTTCGTAATGCGTATCATTCTGCTTGGCGCTCCGGGCGCGGGTAAAGGAACTCAGGCTCAGTTCATCATGGAGAAGTATGGTATTCCGCAAATCTCCACCGGTGATATGCTGCGTGCTGCCGTGAAATCTGGCTCCGAGCTGGGCAAACAAGCGAAAGACATCATGGACGCCGGTAAGCTGGTGACTGATGAGCTGGTGATCGCGCTGGTAAAAGAGCGTATTGCTCAGGAAGACTGCCGTAATGGTTTCCTGCTTGATGGCTTCCCGCGTACTATTCCGCAGGCTGATGCCATGAAAGAAGCAGGCATCAACGTGGACTACGTTCTTGAATTCGACGTTCCGGATGAGCTGATCGTTGACCGTATCGTGGGTCGTCGCGTACACGCTGCTTCTGGCCGCGTTTACCACATCAAATTCAACCCGCCTAAGGTTGAAGGCAAAGACGACGTGACCGGCGAAGAGCTGACCACCCGTAAAGACGATCAGGAAGAGACCGTACGTAAGCGCCTGGAGGAATACCATCAGATGACCGCTCCGCTGATCGGCTACTACTCTAAAGAAGCGCAGGCGGGTAACACCAAATACGCGAAAGTTGACGGCACCCAGGCTGTGGCTGACGTTCGCGCAGCGCTGGAAAAAATCCTCGGTTAAGTTTTAGCGCAGTCAATGCCGGATGGCGGTGTAAACACCTTATCCGGCCTACGATTTTATGTAGGCCTGATAAGCGCAGCGCCATCAGGCAAATTCTCGTCTTACCTTTCACAGCAATTAGTTCTTCTTTATCGCTTTTCCGCTACAATTATCAACAATTTGAATCGATAAGAGGCGGTAATGCGTCAGACGAAAACCGGTATCCTGCTGGCAAACCTCGGCACTCCCGATGCCCCAACCCCCGAAGCCGTTAAGCGCTACCTGCGCCAGTTTTTAAGCGATCAACGCGTAGTCGATACGTCACCTGCGCTGTGGTGGCCGCTGCTGCGTGGTGTGATTTTGCCGCTGCGTGCGCCACGCGTGGCAAAGCTGTACCAGTCAATCTGGATGGAAGACGGTTCCCCGCTGATGGTCTACAGCAAGGCGCAACAGCAGGCGCTGGCACAACGTCTGCCAAATACGCCTGTCGCGCTGGGGATGAGCTACGGTTCACCGTCGCTTGAAAGCGCGGTCGATGAACTACTGGCAAGCGGAGTTGAACACATGGTGGTGTTACCGCTGTACCCGCAATATTCCTGTTCTACCGTGGCGGCGGTCTGGGACGAACTGGCACGAATCTTAGCGCGTAAACGCAGTATTCCTGGCATCTCATTTATTCGTGATTACGCCGATGACAGCAGCTACATTGATGCGCTGGCCAAGAGCGCCCGTGATTCATTTGCTCAACATGGTGAACCCGATTTGCTGCTGCTTTCCTACCACGGCATTCCGCAGCGCTACGCCGATGAAGGCGATGACTACCCGCAGCGCTGTCGCGATACGACTCGTGAGCTGGTTTCTGCGCTTGGCTTGCCGCCGGAAAAAGTGATGATGACCTTCCAGTCTCGTTTTGGCCGTGAACCGTGGTTGACGCCATATACCGATGAAACGTTAAAAATGCTGGCGGAGAAAGGGACCCGACATATCCAGGTCATGTGTCCGGGCTTCGCGGCTGATTGTCTCGAAACGCTGGAAGAGATAGCGGTGCAAAACCGGGAGATTTTCCTTGAGGCTGGTGGTAAGCAATATGAGTATATTCCGGCGCTGAATGCCACACCGGAACATATCGAAATGATGGTTAAACTGACCGCAGCCTACCGTTAAAGCTGCGCTCTGAAGTAACGCGCGCCCTCCCGTAACGCATCGTCGGCGGTTTTCATCATCCGCGAATAGTGCAGGAAGGCGTGCAACGTGCCGGGGTACATTTTGTACTGGCAGGGCTGCTGATGCGCCTGTAGCGTCTGGAATAATAAGCGGCTATCGTCAATCAGCGGATCAAACTCCGCACCGGCGATAAAACACGGCGGTACGTCGCGCGTCAGGTCGTTATTAAACAGGCAATAGTATGGTGACTCGCGATCGTCGGCGCTACGCAGGTACGCGTTTTCGTACATCAGCAGATCCTCGCGAGTTAAACCATCCCAGGCGCCGCCCATTAGCCGTCGGCTCAGTGAATCCTGCAGGCCATAAAGCCCATACCACAACAGCACGCCAGCCACCTTGCCGCAGGCAATTTGTTTATCCCGCAACCACAACGCGCTGGCAAGCGCCAGCATGGCCCCGGCGGAATCGCCCGCAAAACCAATATGATTCACATTAAGGGAATAATCGCCAGCGTGCTGATAAAAGTACTGACAGACGGCGACAATCTCTTCGATGGCTTGCGGGTAGCGGGCCTCTGGCGCAAGCGAATAGTCGATGCCAATTATCGTGCACTGCGTATAGCGCGCCAGTAAACGCATAATGCGATCGTGGGTATCCAGATTACCGAGAATAAAACCGCCGCCGTGCAGGTAATATAGCGTCGCCTGGCTATGGGGCTGCGGAGCGTAAATTCGTGTGGCAACGGGGCCGCATGCGGTGGAAATAACACATTCTCGGGTATTCATCTGTGGGGCATCGGCATTCCACAACTGCCGTTCATGAATGTAGTGTTTACGCTGGGCCACAAAGTCATCGGCAGCGGGCCACGGCGGCAAATCTTCGCGATGAAAATTCACCACACTTTTCATTTCATCCGAAATGTTGTCGAGTACGGGGATCTTGTTTTCCGGCTTCATAAAGCGCTCCTTGTGAAGGTGAGTTATTGTAGAAATTCATCCCGGATAAACTGCGATCTCACCGTCCGATATTGAAACTCAGCGCCGCATCGCATGCGCAGCGGGGAATGTGCTACCATGCATCGCTCAGCTAACCACCCGTAAAATCGACCATGAAATTTCCCGGTAAACGTAAATCCAAACACTATTTCCCCGTCAGCGCGCGCGATCCGTTGCTGCAACAAATTCAGCCAGAAAATGAAACCAGCGCAGCCTGGGTGGTGGGTATTGACCAGACGCTGGTGGATATTGAAGCCAAAGTTGATGATAACTTTGTAAAACGTTATGGATTAAGCGCCGGGCACTCTCTGGTGATTGCAGATGATGTCGCTGAAGCGCTCTACCAGGAACTGGTGCGTGAAAATTTGATCACCCATCAGTTTGCGGGCGGTACTATCGGTAATACGATGCACAACTACTCCGTGCTGGCGGATGACCGCTCGGTGCTGCTGGGGGTGATGTGCAGCAATATCGAGATTGGCAGCTATGCGTACCGCTATTTATGCAATACCTCCAGTCGTACCGATCTGAACTACCTGCAGGGCGTAGATGGACCGATTGGTCGCTGCTTTACGCTGATTGGCGAGTCCGGTGAGCGTACCTTTGCAATCAGCCCAGGGCATATGAACAAGCTACGGGCGGATAGCATCCCTGAATCGGTGATTGCCGGAGCGTCCGCGCTTGTGCTGACGTCCTATCTGGTGCGCTGCGAGCCGGGCGAGCCAATGCCGGAAGCGACCATGAAGGCGATCGAATTTGCTAAAAAACACAATGTACCGGTGGTACTGACGCTGGGCACCAAATTTGTCATTGCCGATAATCCGCAGTGGTGGCAGGCATTCCTGAAAGAGCATGTCTCAATTCTGGCGATGAATGAAGAAGAGGCCGAAGCGCTGACCGGCGAAAACGATCCGCTGCTGGCGTCCGACAAGGCGCTGGATTGGGTGGATCTGGTGCTGTGCACAGCGGGTCCGGCGGGTCTTTATATGGCGGGCTTTACGGAAGAAGAAGTCAAACGTAAAACCCAGCATCCGCTGCTGCCTGGGGCCATTGCCGAATTCAACCAGTACGAGTTTAGCCGCGCCATGCGTCATAAAGATTGTACCAATCCGCTGCGTGTGTATTCGCACATCGCACCGTATATGGGCGGTCCAGAGAAGATCATGAATACCAACGGCGCTGGCGACGGCGCGCTGGCGGCATTGCTGCATGATATTACCGCTAACAGCTATCACCGCAGCAACGTGCCTAACTCCAGCAAGCACAAGTTCACCTGGCTGACCTATTCGTCGTTAGCCCAGGTGTGTAAATATGCGAATCGCGTGAGTTATCAGGTGCTGAACCAGCATTCCCCGCGCCTGACGCGCGGTTTGCCGGAACGCGAAGATAGCCTCGAAGAGTCGTACTGGGATCGTTAAATCATGCACATGCCGGATAAGCGATAGCGTCATCCGGCAACGACATCAGCCTGTAACGACCACCTCACCAGCAGGCGGCGTTTCAATCAGCTCCAGCATGGTACGGGCGATTTCACGCTCACCCATGACGACCTGATTGGCGCCGCGTTCGGTAATGTATTCCACCTCGTCGTCATAATGCGCGCGGGCGATAATTTCAATTGACGGGCACTTCTCGCGTGCTGAAGCGACAATTTCACCCGCTTCATAGCCATTGGGAATGGTCAGCAGCAGCCAGCGTGCGCAATCCAGATGCGCCAGATTCATAATTTCTTCGTTGGCGGCATTTCCCAGCACCGCGCGGATCCCGCGCTCGCGCAGTTCATCCACTCGGGTGCGTGAGGTTTCGATAACTACCAGCGGGATCCCCGCAGCCATCAATTTCTCGCCCAGCAGGCTACCGACGCGCCCAAAGCCAACCAGCAGGGCGTGATTGCAGATATCCACCGGAATTTGCTTCTCTTCTTCAATAGCCTCTTCCAGCGTCTGTTCTTCCAGCGTTTCTGTTTTGGCGAGATATTTTTCTAACACCGCGAACAGCACCGGGTTAAGCATGATGGACAGGATCGCCCCCGCCAGCACCAGATTCTGTCCGGCCTGCGGCAGCAGGTTTAACGCCATGCCCAGACCCGCCAGGATAAAGGCAAATTCACCAATCTGCGCCAGGCTGGTGGCAATGGTGAGCGCTGTGCGTTGGGAGTGACCAAACAGGCGCACCAGGAAATAGGCGGCAAGGGATTTACCAAAGATGATAATCGCCAGCGTGCCCAGTACCGCCAGCGGCTGCTGAATCAGAATCATGGGATCAAAGAGCATCCCGACGGAAACGAAGAACAGTACGGCGAACGCATCGCGCAGCGGCAGGGTGTCATGCGCCGCACGGTGACTCAGTTCAGATTCGTTCAGCACCATGCCGGCGAAGAATGCCCCCAGTGCAAAGGAGACATCGAACAGCTCCACTGCGCCAAATGCGATACCTAATGCGAGGGCGAGGACTGACAGGGTAAACAGTTCGCGTGAGCCGGTTGCGGCGCTGCGGGCCATAATCCACGGTACCAGGCGACGACCGACCAGCATCATAATTGCGATAAACGCCACCACCTTACCGATGGTAATGCCCATATCTACGGCCAGCGAGGCAAAGCCGACATCTTCTTTTTCCAGCATTCCAGCGACGGCTGGTAGGAGAACCAGCGTCAGCACCATCATCAGGTCTTCGACAATCAGCCAGCCAATGGCGATTTGCCCGCGCTGACTGTCAATGAGCTGCCTTTCTTCAAGTGCACGCAATAGCACCACGGTACTGGCGGTTGAAAGACACAGACCAAACACGATCCCAACCATCAGCGACCAGCCCATCACCGCTGAAAGCGCCATGCCCAGCAGCGTTGCCACCGCTATCTGGGCAATCGCGCCGGGAATGGCGATAGACTTTACCGCCATCAAATCCTTCAGCGAAAAGTGCAGCCCCACGCCGAACATCAGCAGGATTACGCCAAGCTCGGCCAGTTCAGGCGCTAACTTGGTATCAGCAACAAAACCAGGTGTAAATGGACCGGCCAGAACGCCCGCTAACAGATATCCCACCAGAGGAGAAATACGTAGTTTATTGGCAATCATGCCTAATATAAAAGCGAGCACAAGGCCGCCGACAATGGTGGTGATAAGCGGGGTGGCGTGATGCATTCCGTCTCCTTTGGTTGCTGTGATAATCCTGAAAACTCAAACGACGAGTAATAGTTTATGACAATTTTGATGTTTTTGTTTGTGAATAATTATTGAATTTTGATGAAAATAGGATTTTAGACGTAAAAAAGCACGGATCGGAAAAGTACAGCGGTATGTGAGAGGCAAAGGCTGATGGCTACTGTAAGTCTGACGGCCAAAATTTACTTTTGGCCGTCAGGAAATCACGCTTTATGTCGGTTATCAGGTAAGAATATGGTCAGTATCCCCAGTAGTGGCAGGAAAGCACATATTTTGTAGACCAAATCGATGCTGGTATGGTCGGCAATCAGCCCTAACACCGCGGCTCCCAAGCCGCCCATGCCGAAGGCAAAACCGAAAAATAGCCCAGAAACCATGCCGATACGGCCAGGAAGCAGCTCCTGCGCGTAGACCAGAATGGCAGAAAACGCCGATGCGAGGATAAAACCAATGATCACGGTTAAAATCCCGGTCCATTCCAGCGTTGCGTAGGGTAAAAAGAGGGTAAAGGGTGCTACGCCGAGGATAGAGCCCCAAATAACATATTTTCTGCCAATTTTATCGCCCAATGGTCCACCAATCACCGTCCCGGCTGCGACGGCAAACAGGAAGGCAAACAGGTGAAACTGGGCATTTTGTACCGATAATCCGAATTTTTGCATCAGATAAAAGGTGTAATAGCTGCTGATGCTCGCCATATAGAAGTATTTGGAGAAAATCAGCACCAGCAGGATGCTTACCGCCAGCACCACTTTATTCCGTGGTAACGGATTCACGATGGCGACTTTCGGTTTTCCTTTACTCATCCGGTGCTGCGCGGCATACCAACGGCTGATTTGCGCCAGAACGACAATCGCTAATAACGCAGCCAGCACAAACCAGGCCACATTACCCTTACCATATGGCGCGATGATGACAGCCGCCAGTAACGGTCCCAGAGAGCTACCAAAGTTGCCGCCAACCTGGAAAATTGACTGGGCCAGACCGTGACGACCGCCGGAGGCCATTCGCGCCACGCGGGATGATTCCGGGTGAAATACCGAAGAGCCGGTACCAACCAGCGCCGCGGCGAGCAGGACCATATGGAAACTGCCGGCCATGGCCAGCAAAACAAGCCCACTCAGCGTGAAGCACATCCCAATGGGCAGCGACCACGGCATCGGGTATTTATCCGTCCAGTAACCCACAACCGGTTGCAGCAGTGAGGAAGCAAGCTGGAAGGTCAGGGTAATCATCCCTATCTGCATAAACGTCAGCGAGAACTCTGACTGCAATAGCGGATAAATCGCCAGGATCAGCGACTGGATCATATCGTTTAGCAGATGGGAGAGGCTGATTGCCCCTAAAATGCCAAATGAGGTGCGTGCTTTAGCAACCGACGCTGACGCGCCAGCCACTGGCTGGGTTGGTTCACTTATTGCCATAGAAAGTCACTTCTGTTTGGGTTGCGATTATGAGGGTAATCTAATTTGTTATTATTACCTGACTAACATACCTGCGGAAGGTGTTTGAAGGAAGTCTCATTTCTGAAAACATTTTCGGCTATTATTTTCAGTAGCTGTAATTTTATGCCCGAACTAATTCGACTTACAGGTAGGCGGCAAACGCGAGAGTCCCAGGAGCTTACTGCATAAGCGACAGGGGGAAGTGAGCGCAGCCAACGCACATGTAATTTGAAGGATAACGGGTATGGCGGTTGATATTGAGTCAGGGAGTGAAATATGAAGTTTTTAAAACGGGGCGTGGCGCTGGCGTTATTAGCCGCATTTGCGCTGGCAGGTCAACCTGCACAGGCGTACGAAAAAGATAAAACCTACAAAATTACCATTCTGCATACCAACGATCATCACGGTCACTTCTGGCGCAGCGAATACGGTGAATACGGGCTGGCGGCACAAAAAACGCTGGTGGACGGTATTCGTAAAGAGGTGGCTGAGGAAGGAGGCAGTGTACTGCTGCTTTCCGGTGGCGACATTAATACCGGCGTACCGGAGTCTGATCTGCAGGATGCGGAACCTGATTTTCGCGGAATGAACCTGATTGGCTATGATGCGATGGCGGTCGGAAACCACGAGTTTGATAATCCGCTTAGCGTATTGCGCCAGCAGGAAAAATGGTCCAAATTCCCGTTTCTCTCGGCCAATATCTATCAGAAAAGCACCGGCGAGCGTTTGTTTAAGCCGTGGGCCATCTTTAAGCGTCAGGATTTAAAAATTGCCGTACTCGGTTTAACCACTGACGATACGGCGAAAATTGGCAACCCAGAGTTCTTTACCGATATAGAGTTCCGTAAACCTGCTGATGAAGCCAAATTGGTTATCCAGGAACTGAATATGGGGGAAAAGCCGGACATCATTATTGCGACCACCCATATGGGACATTATGACAATGGCAATCACGGCTCGAACGCGCCTGGCGACGTAGAAATGGCGCGCAGCCTGCCGGCGGGATCGCTGGCAATGATTGTGGGTGGTCACTCGCAGGATCCGGTATGTATGGCCGCGGAAAACAAGAAGCAGGTTGATTACGTACCGGGTACGCCGTGTGCGCCAGACAAGCAAAACGGGATCTGGATTGTGCAGGCGCATGAGTGGGGGAAATACGTGGGGCGGGCGGACTTTGAGTTCCGCAATGGCGAAATGAAAATGGTTAACTACCAGCTCATCCCCGTCAACCTGAAGAAAAAAGTGACCTGGGACAACGGTAAAAGTGAGCGCGTACTCTACACCCCGGAAATTGCAGAAAATCAGCAAATGCTTTCACTGCTGACGCCGTTCCAGAATAAAGGTAAAGCGCAGCTCGACGTGAAAATTGGTAGCGTCAATGCGCGTCTCGAAGGCGACCGTAGCAAAGTCCGTTTCGTACAGACCAACATGGGGCATTTACTGCTGGCTGCGCAAATGGCGCGAACCAGCGCTGATTTTGGCGTGATGAGCGGCGGCGGTATCCGTGACTCCATCGAAGGCGGTGATATCACCTATAAGAGCGTGCTGAAAGTGCAGCCGTTCGGTAACATCGTGGTGTACGCCGACATGAGCGGGAAAGAGGTGATTGACTATCTGACCGCCGTGGCGCAAATGAAGCCGGATTCCGGGGCCTATCCGCAGTTTGCCAATGTCAGCTTCGTGGCGAAAGACGGCAAGCTTAACGATTTGAAAATTAAAGGCGAACCCGTTGATCCAGCCAAAACCTATCGCATGGCAACGCTGAGCTTCAATGCCACCGGCGGCGATGGCTATCCGCGAATTGATAACAAGCCTGGCTATGTAAATACCGGGTTTATTGATGCGGAAGTGCTGAAAGAGTACGTGCAGAAGAACTCACCGCTCGATGCTGGTGCGTATGAGCCGAAGGGCGAGGTAAGCTGGCAGTAACAGGGCAATTTGGGGCATCATTTTATCCGCTCCTCCGGGCCGCCCTTCATGGCGGCCCAATAATCCTACTTATTACATCTACGCTCCGGTTCTTGCGCGCTGGCCGAGTCCAAACTGTCTTCACCAATCACGCCCTGTAATCGCAGTAGGCTCAATCGCCGTATCACCGGGCAAAAGACAATTAATCACGGCGTGCGATATCGGCGAATTTCGCATCCAGAATTTTCGCCAAATCGCCCGCTGCCAGTTCAATATCCAGCCCGCGTTTGCCGCCGGACACATAAATGGTGTCAAACGTCTGGGCGGGAGCGTCGATGAGCGTCGGCAATCTTTTTTTCTGCCCCAGCGGGCTGATGCCGCCTACCAGATACCCGGTGGTTCGCTGCGCGATCATCGGATCGGCCATATCGACCTTTTTGGCTCCCAACGCCCTGGCGACTTTTTTGAGATCCAGTTGACCGGCTACCGGCGTAACGGCAACCGCCAGGTGCTTCATATCGCCATTCACGGCAACCAGTAGCGTTTTGTAGACCTGGTCCGCATTCAGACCTAACTTGCGTACCACTTCGTCACCAAAGTTCGTCTCGGACGGATCGTGATCGTAGGTGTGGATCTGGAAAGAAATTTTGTTTTTTTCGAGTAATTTAACGGCGGGTGTCATAGCAATTTTCCTGGCCCAGACAAAATACGACACAAGCATACGCCTGATGTCTGTCTAAAAAATAGTACCATCTTGCGCAATAGTGTTGGCAGGATGATGACTTTGAGCGACAATCGAACTACACCGATGCTTTAAGCGTCGGGATCATAATAATGATGAAATTCCTCTTTGACGGGCCAATAGCAATATTGGCCATTTTTTTACCGTAACATCTCCGGCAAATTTCCTTCTCCATACAAATGCAGCGCACCAACGGCCACGACATAGTGACCGGCGGGCATCGCCCTGAGTCGATCGCGCCAGGCCGCATTACGCTGATGCATCAAAACGTCATACAGCGACTGGCTAAAAGTATTGGGTAGATTGAGTTCGCTATTGCGTGGCGGCGTTTTAAGCCACCAGCCCATCATCTGTTGTAGCAGTCTGGCATTGGTGTGCCAGTGCGTCAGGGTATCGTCCAGCAGAGCCAGTCCGTTATCGGGTAACTGACACAACAGCTCGATTTGGCTGGATGCGCCTTCCAGCTCGATTATGGGTTTATGCACCTGTTTTGCCGCATTCAGAAGTTGGTAATCAATGCCGTATTCTGCCCGCAACCCCAACTGCTGCGCCTGCGTTGCCTGCAAGACCATGGCGATTTGCCACAGCGGCTGTGTAGACAGCAGGGAAGGGGAAATACCCAGCTCGTCGGTGACTTTGTGCAGATTATCTAGCAGCTCTGGGCTGATGCGCTCTTCCAGTGCGGCAAAGGTCGGAAGGTTGGCAAACGGCGCGTCGTCGCCGGAAACATCGGCTTCGACAATGAGCGCATCGGCACGCTGGAGCTTTTTGAGTAATTTGGCAGGCAGAGGCGCCATATCGCGGCTGCCCATGTGAATACTGCCAATCAGATGAAAATGGCGGTTTCCGGGCAAGGAGATGTCGATGGCAGGCCAGGTATAGTGGTTGCCGCGTAGCGCGGTGAAAAATGATTTTACCCGGTACAACAGATCCATACGGCCTCCCTAAGTAGACTTCCATGCTAGCGCGTGGTCCTGGAAGGTGCAAATACACTTCATCATTCGCTCCGCCTCTTTATTGGCAGCGTGCAAAAACCCCAGTCACATAATTGGCTATGCTCCTGGGGTTTTTATACTTGCCGCCTTGAGGCAACGCGAATGATTTGGGGCCCCGTTCAGAGCGACATCCGGTAAAGGCTTACTCTTTAGGTTTGAAGCGCAGCAGTCGATTAGCGTTGCTCACCACGGTAATGGAGGAGAGCGCCATCGCCGCTCCGGCAACGACCGGGTTGAGCAGTGTTCCGGTGAACGGCCACAAAATCCCGGCGGCAACGGGGATACCGATGCTGTTATAGATAAACGCGCCGAGCAGGTTCTGCTTCATATTGCGCAGCGTTGCCCGGGAGATAGACAGCGCATCTGCAACGCCCATCAGGCTATGGCGCATCAGCGTAATCGCGGCGGTTTCAATCGCCACATCGCTGCCGCCACCCATGGCAATCCCTACGTCAGCCTGAGCCAGCGCAGGCGCATCGTTGATACCGTCACCGACCATGGCAACCTGACGCCCCTGGCTCTGCAGACGTTTAATCGCCTCGGCTTTACCGTCCGGCAGAACGCCAGCAATCACCTCATCAATACCCGCCTCTTTGGCAATGGCGTTGGCGGTCGTTGGGTTGTCGCCGGTGAGCATCACCAGACGATACCCGGCGCGGTGCAGACGCTGGAGTGCTGCCACGCTGTCGCTACGCAGAGGATCACGTACCGCTAACAGCGCTGCTGCTTTACCGTCAATCGCTAACAGTACCGGGGTTGAGCCTTGGGAAGCCTGAGCGGTGATTTCAGCCTCCATTTCAGTGGTATCTACCTGCTGTTCATTGAGCAGTGCCTGGTTTCCCAGCAGCAGCGAATGACCTTCCGTTTCGCCACTGACGCCTAAACCGCGCAGCGTACGGAAACCGTTGACCTGCGGCAGCGTGACATCACCTGCTTTGTCCAGAATCGCCCTGGCTAACGGGTGGCTGGAACCCTGTTCAAGGGCCGCTGCCAGACGAATTGCCAGCGCTTCGTCGGTATTGCCAAACGTTTTGATGGCGACAACCTGTGGTTTGCCTTCAGTTAGCGTCCCGGTTTTATCAAACACGATGGTATCGAGCGTGCTGGCGCGCTGCAGCGCATCGGCATCACGTACCAGCACCCCAAATTCAGCGGCACGCCCGACGCCGGAAATAATCGACATCGGCGTTGCCAGACCCAGCGCACAAGGGCAGGCAATAATCAGGACGGTGGTGGCGATTACCAGCGTATAGACAATCTGCGGCGCCGGTCCAAAGAAATACCAGATAGCCGCACTGACCAGCGCAATGGCGACCACGACCGGAACGAACACCGACGAGATGCGGTCGGCCAGTTTGCCAATCTCCGGTTTGCTGCTTTGCGCCTGGCGCACCATACGAATAATGCGCGACAGCGTGGTGTGACTGCCAACAGCGCTGGCGCGGAACAGCACGCTACCGTCCTGTACGACCGTACCGGCGTGGACGCTATCGCCTGCACCTTTTTGCTGTGGAATCGGCTCACCGGTCAGCATGGCCTCATCCAGCCAGGCTTCACCCTGAGTGATTTCGCCATCAACCGGAACGCGGTCACCGGTGGTCAGGCGCAGCAACATTCCAGCCTGCACCTCTGCCAGCGGCACGTTCTTTTCACCTTCGTCAGTGACGACGCGTGCGGTCGGCGGTGTCAGATCGAGCAGTTTTTCCAGTGCTTTAGACGAGCGTTGGCGAGCCCGCGCTTCCAGCATGTGTCCGAGGTTAATCAGACCGATAATCATGGCACTGGCTTCATAATAGAGGTGTCGCGCTTCCATCGGGAACCATTGCGGCCAGAGGTTGACGCTCATGGAATAGAGCCATGCCACCCCCGTACCCAGCGCCACCAGCGTATCCATGGTCGCGGTGCCGTTCATCAGGCTTTTCCACGCATTGCGGTAAAAGTGACCGCCCGCGAAAACCATCACGGCAAGCGTTGCCAGACCAATCATCAGCCACAGGCTGCGGTTGTCGTCGCTCACCATCATGTTGTCGCCAATCATGCCCCATACCATCACCGGGATACCCAGGAGCAGCGCGACGGCTGCCTGCCAGCGAAAACGTTTCATGGTTGCCACGGCGGTTTCTTGCTGACGTTCGCGACGCTTAGCATCATCTTCAATCGCTTCTGCGCCGTAGCCCGCTTTTTCAACCGCCTGTACTAAGTCTGCGGCGGAGGCACTGCCCATTACCAGCGCAGTGCGTTCCGCCAGGTTTACCCGTGCCTGCGTGACGCCCGGTACACTTTGCAATGCATTTTGTACGCGGGTCACACAACTGGCGCAGCTCATGCCGTTTAACAGCAACTGTTGGCTGTCATCATCAGCCGTAGCTGCCGGAAGCTCGGAAGGGACCGCTGCCAGTGCTTCCGACGGGATTGATGACTCCGTCAGCGGTTTAGCCTTTGGGTGGCTTAACTCCGCGCCGTAACCGGCTTGTTTAATGGTTTCAATCAGCGCTTCTGCGCTGGCGCTCCCGGTAACATGCGCTTCTGTCACGGTGACATCCGCTTGCTCAACGTCCGGACGTTGTTCCAGACTTTCTTTAACGCGTTTTACGCAGTGACCACAGGACAGGCCGTCCAGGGTTAGATCGATTGTTTGAGACATAACCAACTCCTTTTTTGCAGGATTAACTGACTGTGATAAAGGTTAAACCTTCCAGCAAGGGGAAGGTCAAGGGCGTTTTTAGAAAAGGTGAAAAAAGGGTGTAAAGGGAGAAAAACGGGAACGCCACGTCAGGGGTTCCCGGTCTGTTATTGATTGAGGACGATAATTGGCGTTCGATGCTTCGGTTCATTTATGACCGTGAGATCGGCACCGTACAGCGCGTTCAGCGACCGTTGCTTCAGAACATCCTGCGGATATCCGTTATCAACTATCCTGCCGCGTTCCATCAATACCACACGGTCGGCATAGCGCGCCGCGAGGTTGAGATCGTGCAGGACGCAGCAGACGTTAAACTGTCGTTCACGCACCAGACGACGTAGCAGACGAAAAAGGTGCTGCTGGTGGTGAATATCCAGCGCGGAGGTGGGTTCATCAAGAAACAACCATTTCGGCCCAGGCTCGGGCTCCCAAAGCTGAACCAGCAGGCGCGCCAGCTGTACCCGCTGTTGTTCTCCTCCCGAGAGATGCCGGTAATCGCGTGCGGCCAGCGCCTGGCAATCACACAATGCCATGATGTGCTCCGTTTCATCGCCCGTATTGCGCGTACGATACGGATGTCTGCCCATGCGAATGACCTCCTGAACGCTAAACGGGAAGGCCATATGACTATTCTGGCGCATCACGGCACGGGTTTTTGCCAGCTCGGTGATTGACCACTTGTCCAGCGGCTTGCCAAACATGCTACAACGCCCACTGTGGGGCTGCAGATATCCCGTAAGCTGGCGTAGCAGCGTCGATTTCCCGGCTCCGTTCGGGCCAAGAATCGCGATGATCTCTCCATCAGGTAGCGTCAGGGAAACGTCGTCGGTCAGTCGTCTTCCCTGAATGTGGTAGACCAGATTTTCAGCGACGATCATGACACCCTCCGGCTACGCAGTATTAACCACAGGAAATACGGTCCACCGATCAGGCTGGTTAACAGGCCAACGGGCATTTCGGCTGGCTGAACAAGTGTGCGGGCCAACGTGTCGGCAATCAGGAGTAAACAGGCACCGGCCAGCGTAGAGCAGGGAATCAACCAGCGATGATCGGCACCGGTCGTCATTCTGATCAGATGTGGGATCACCAGGCCAATAAAACCAATTACGCCGCTGACGGAAACCGCAGCGCCAACCAGGAGCGAACTGAGCAACAGTAACTGCTGACGCTTACGTTTGACGTTTACGCCGAGGTAATGCGCCTCTTCATCACCCAACTGCAGTAAATTAAGCGTTCCCGCCATGCAGATGGTTACAACAATGGCTGGAAGAATAA
The DNA here is from genome assembly GCF_030336725.1 of Citrobacter sp. Cb031. Classification (NCBI taxonomy): domain Bacteria; kingdom Pseudomonadati; phylum Pseudomonadota; class Gammaproteobacteria; order Enterobacterales; family Enterobacteriaceae; genus Citrobacter; species Citrobacter sp. Cb031. Next base: position 582,169 of record NZ_JAOWDA010000021.1, on the reverse strand, counting down.
ACGTGCTGGCAACCAACAGCGTTGGCCACTGGGCCTGGCCGAGATTTCCCATCATCCACAATGTAAGTTGACGTAGCTGCTGCTCGTCGCCCACATAGCTCAGTACGCCAATAGCCGAACCGCACAGGGCATTGATAGCGATACCGGCTAACAGCAGTTGCATCATTCCACCGTGGTTATGACGCTGGCTTATCAGGAAAATAATCGTGCAGACCACCATGCTGCCTGCGACGGCAAAAATCATCTGCTCATACAGCACCAGCACCACGGGGAACGAAAATGGGATAACTATCGCGATGCCGACCATCAGCGCGGAGCCGCTGCTGACGCCAAGCAGGCCAGGATCGGCCATCGGATTGCGAAAAAGTCCCTGCATGATGACCCCAGCCGTCGCCAGCGCAGCACCGACCAGAACGGCCAGCAGCACGCGAGGCAAGCGGATGTTTAACCAGATATCACGATATTCGTCGTTGAACAGAGCGCTGAAGCTAATGTTCAGCGCCCCCTGGCTGGCACCGAAGAGCATCAGAGCAACCAGCAAAAGAGAAAGACCCGTCAGGATGCTGACGGAAGAAAGCGAGTCCTTAAGCACGTAACGCTCCATAACGTCTTTGCGGCGCGGAGTTCCCGCGCCGTGAGGGGTTTACGCGGGTTTCAGTCCCGGCTCAACCAAACTGTAAATCTGGTTATTGAGTGCCGGCGCAGTGGCCAGTTCGTGAATATGCTTCGCAACATCTGCACGCATCACAAAGCCGTGACACTCCTGAGCCTGTATTCGTTGCGCCTGGCCGGTGGCTGCACCGTTCAGCAAACCGCCGGGGCGGAGAATGGCGTAGTCCAGTCGACTGGTTTGTAGCCAGCTTTCAGCCAACGATTTTTCCCGTACAGCCTGACCAAATGCGGCCTTTGCGCGTGAAGAAAGAAAAGGCCAACTGTCACCGCAGCCGAGTGAGGTCACCAGAATCATGCGCTTGATCTCCGCTTTTTCTGCTTCATCAATGACGGTTCTGTGCGCCAGATAATCCTGGGCGCCGCCCATGGAGGAGATCACCGTGGCATGTTGACCCGCTGCGCGACAGGCACAGGCGGTGACCTGACTATCGCAGGCGTCGCCGATGAAGACCTGCACACCTTTTTCCTGCAACCCTGCAGCGACCTGTGCGTTGCGAACGACGGCAATCACCGGACGTTGTTCCGCCAGTGCGAGTTCAAGCGTTTTCGCGCCGACGCCGCTACCACCCGCACCAAAAATGAGCCATGGAGCCATCAGGCATGTTCCTTTAAAGATGAAGACAACGCGTGAAAGGCGCTGACCTGTTCGGCCAGTAACTGTCGATGCTCATCCCGACCGAGGAAAATTTTGAACATTGCGCTACCCGCCTGGTTAAAGAAGAGAATGGACGCGGTGTCCATTCCCATAAATTTGCGTTCAATCAGGGCAATATGCGTACAGTTTTCTGCCTTGATATGACCGGTCATGCCTTTTTTGCCGCGCAGGTTGAAGTAGCCATGACGGTGGAATCCGGAAGGTAATTCACCGGTGAATTCCAGAATGACATCAGCAGTATGGACCAGGGTGGTGACTTTGCCCCATTCGCTGACGGTTTCCCAGACGGTATCAAATTGATCGCCGGAAACCAGCGTCGGGGAGGGGAGGTTTTTCACCACCTCCAGCAGCGTGGTGTTGTACTGGGCAGCGATAGCTTCCAGCGTACCGTCCGGTTCAGTTTTCAAAAAATCCTGTAAAGAGACATGGCTCATAATTCACTCCTGGTATGGTTGTTCTACCGCAATGCGCGGCGCGTTAAGTGCCTGAATAAGTTCATCAAGAGACTGCAAAATATTGCTCGCCCAAAAACGCCCTTCATTGGTCAGGCGCACACAGGTGCTGGCATCTCGCGTCAGTCCTGCGTGATGCCATTGGGTCAGTAGCGGAGTCAGTTTTTGTGCATGAGGCGTCAGTTCATCCAGCGGAACGCGGGCCGTTTCAATGCCCGCCTGGAGAGTGTGTCGCCACTGGAAACCACGCTCGGCGGTACGCATCATCATCATTAGCGGTTTTTTCCCGGCGGCGATAGATTCATGCCATGTTGTCAGATTGCGCTCGACCATCCAGGAATAGCCATTGACTGATCCCCCGGCGCCTGAGCCGAATGCCAGACAGTCCGCTCCCTGTTTAATCAGCAGGTTGTACAGATTGCGTTCACGCGTGGTACGCGCCCAGTGGCTGTTGCTGATGCAGCGCCAGCCTGCGCTGTCCATGAAATCGCAACCCTGAAGATAGAGATCGCGACGTTCGGCGGGAGAGGGAACGGTTGTGCGCCCGGTTTCAACTGCTTTGCCAAGCGGTGTATTGGGGATCAGGTTCAGCGCATAAAGATCTACGCCGTCGAGGCCGATGTCACGGGCAATCGCCAGATCGTCGCCCCACAGTTTTGCATCTTGTCCTGGCAGACCAAACAACAGATCGCATACCACGGCGGCACGATCCCGTTTTACCAGCCCCTGCATAAAGGCAATTGCGGTCGGGCCGTCTGAGGTGCGCGCCATTTTCTTGCGGATCCGGCTGTTAAAAGATTGAATACCGATCGAAAACCGATTGGCGCCAGCGTCAAGGCAGGCATCAATTCGCGCATCGTCAAAATTGAGCACTCGTCCCTCAATGGTAATTTCGCAGTCCGGTGCCAGCGGTAACTTTTCACGCAGCGCGGTGATGATTCTGCCCAGATCCCGTGCTGACAGCGCTGAAGGCGTACCGCCGCCAAAATAGACGGCGTGAATTGGGGCTGACTGATGTAATGCGCTATCGGCTTCCATCTCGATTTCGCGCAACAGCGCGTTGGTGTAGCGGGCGCAGTGATCTTCTTCGAACCGGTTTTGATAAAAACCACAGAAAGTACAATGCGTTGCACAAAAAGGGATATGCAAGTACACCAGCCGTTTACGCGGCGGGGTAGGCTGGCTGATAACATCCTGCCAGGTTTGTGACAATAGCTCTTTGGCAATCGGGATCGCCCCGCGCCATGGCATTGTGGCGCGGCGATCCTTAAAGGGCTGACTTCCCTCAAGCGCAAAATGCGCGGTGAGATCCAGCGAGTGTTCAGTTTTCATTCTTTTTTATAAATCCAGTTAGTGAGGCCAGAATTGCTGGTGCAGGGCTTCAACCGCATCGGCGACGCGAGGCCCCATTCCCAGAATCAGCGCCTGGTCTACCGCCACAATGCGCTGATTTTTCCAGGCCGCAGTGTGGGTAATACCGGCAATCGCGCTCAGACGAGCCAGATCGCCATCCACCATTTGCGACGTCACCACGATCACCTCCGGGTTGGCGGCGATCAGCGACTCTGCGCTGTAACTTTTATACTGCGCGTGGGTGGCGACATTTTGTGCGCCCGCAAGGGTCATAATGGCATCGGCAACGCTGCCCTTGCCGGCGACCTGCGGCGCGCTGCCGCCAGCGGAGAGAATGAACATGGCTTTGACCGGCGCATTTTTCGCCGCCACGCTGTGCTGAACATGATCCAGACGTTGATGCAGGCGATTGACCAGCGCTTCACCTTGTTCAGGAATGCGCAGCGTTTGAGCCAGCTCCCGAATGTTGGCGTACATCTGCTCGACGGTGGCCGGTACGCGCGGCAATGTAACGACGTTAACTTTCTGCGCCCGGAGCTGATCCAAAACGATTTGAGGGCCTGCATCCTGCCAGGTGATAAAGCTGTCTGGGTGCAGCGATAAAATGCCCTCGCTGCTTAACTGCTTCCAGTAGCCGATATGCGGGAGTGCGGCAGTTTCAGGTGGGTACGAGGTGGTTTCATCGACGCCAACCACCCGGTTGCCGACGCCCATGGCGTAAATCAGTTCGCTAAGCGAACCGCCCGCCACCACCAGGCGGTCAGCGGACTGGGCGCTGAAAACACAGGCGAGGCTCAGTAAGCCAATCATGAGTTTTTTCATCGTCAGAAATTCCACGCAAAGCCAACAGCGGCATTGAAACCAGCGTCTGGGATAGATTCATGCGCGGTTCTGTAACGCTTGTCGGTCAGGTTGTTGAGCGCGAGGTTGACCTGATACTGGTCCTGCGGACCAAACTCAGTGTTGAATGCGAGGTTTAGCGTGGCCCAGCCTGGGTAGTTTATTTCCGTGGTGCCGGTATTATCTTTAGCGCGGGACGCCGCGCGAATAAAGACATCTGACGTCACGTTAGCGACATTCATCAACCAGGTATGTTTCAGGCCAACGCGCCCGGTCAGCGTGGGTTCGCCGGTATCCCAGGTTTTTATGGTGTTGCCTTCGTATTGACGGCGAATGAGATTACCGCTCAGGTAGGGGGAAACCGCCCAGCCGTTGTATTCTGCAGTTAATTCCATGCCCCAGGTTTTGGCACGATCGATGTTGTCGTAGTAGTAATAGCCGCCGCGGGAAGAGGTGGTGTTGCCGTTGCAAACGGGTTGGCCTGAACAGGCCAGACTGGCGATATAGTCTTTGGCTTCAGAGTAATAAATGGCGCCGTCAATCAGCCACATATTCCCTTTATACCGCGCGCCCAACTCATAGTTATTCGAGTGTTCAGCCTTCAGGTTTGGGTTGCCGTAGGTAACGCTGCCGCCGGCGGATGTCTGCATGAACAACTGAGTAAGCGTGGGGAAGACATAGCCCTGGGCGTATGCAGCCCGGAGTTCAAGATCTTCAAAGCCGGAATAGCGCAGGCTGGTCGAGGTCACCAGTTCATCATCGTGAACGGAATTTCCCCCGGTGGATTGCCAGGTGGTGCCGCTGCTTTGGATAGTTTGCGTATCGTTGCGATTGAGTTTCGAAGACAGCCAGTACTGGCGTGCGCCCACGGTCCACGTCCAGTCATCGGCAAAGCGCCAGTCGTTTTGCGCGAACAGTGAGGTGTTGCTTTGTTCCGCTTCGTTATATGACAGGGTACGGGTTTGCGTATCGAAGAAGCCGGTAGCCGCGGTCTGGCGCGTACTGCCGTCCGTGTCCTGTTTTATTTTGTCATGCTGATACTGAGTGCCAATCACCAGCGTGTTGTTAGCCGGAAGGGAGATATTGCCCTGCAGCGTTACACCCTGGGTATATTGTTTGTCGTTGGTATTGGTTTGATTGCTTACCGTCAGCGCTTTAATCATCGGGCTGGGGATAATCTGGGTCGTTTTGACCCGGTTTTCAAATTTGCGCTCTATTGTCTGGGTGTATGCGTCAAAATGGATGTTCTTCAGGTAATCCCCGTCGGCCGCGTAGTCGTAGAAAAGACCGATTTTCTCGCGTTCCAGCTTAGGAATTTTGACGCTAAAGTCGTCGAACTGACCTTCGGGATCGTCAAACCAGGTTTGAGTGGATAGCTTATAACGGTCGAGTGAGAGTCCAATTTTGTGGCGATCGAGGTTGTAGCCAAGCCACACTCCCTGACCGTTATTACGGAAGTTGGTGTCGGGCAATCTTCCGTCAGGTGTATCGCGATCCCCTTGGTCGGAATAGCTGCCATTGATGCGGTAATCAAAGTTACCGATGCTTCCCCAGGCTGCCGCTGACTCTTCCCATCCTGCTGTTGCGGAGTTATAAACAGCCTTAACGCTACCCCCCAGAGGCTTATCGCCGCCTTTTTTGGTAATAAAGTTCACGACGCCGCCAATTGCCTGCGAACCGTAGAGGACAGAATAAGGGCCTTTGACCACTTCAATGCGTTCCAGCGCGGATTCGTCAATCAGTAAACCGGCTCCGTAGTTTTGTCCGGCACGTTGGTAGCTGACGACCTGGCCGTCTATCAAAATCAGCACCCGTGAAGAAGCTTCGCCACGGATACGAATTTGTTTCCGACCTGCGAGAGCGTTATCGGTAACTTCGACGCCGGGGATATCTTGTAAATCATCAGCAACAGAAACGCTGGTGGAATTTTGTAGCGTCTGGCGATCGATAACCTGAATGGTTGCTGGGCTATCCCAGAGACTACTTTCTGTGCGGTTAGCCGTAACGATCACCGTATCTTCGTCGGACGTTGAACCGTGTGTTGGAGAGGTCGCTGCAAAAGTAGCGCCGGACATGCATAATGTCAGGGCTGAAAGAATAAATGGCCTTTGGTTAATCCGTGGCAACATAAGAGAACCTTTATTGAATGTAAATGATCATCATTATCATTCGCGTTTGTATATAAAATTGTTTCCCTTTGTTCAAGATGAAAGGTGCAGAACCGATGCATCTTTTGATTTGAGTCAATTTTGCGTGGTCAATAAATGCTGAAATGTGATCTGAATCGGATATAACAATGTGAATTAAAAGGATTTGTGCATCGCTGTGATGGTGGAAGATGCGCGGGGTTCTTGGGTAAAGGATTACGGCAATGTGGGCTATAATGTGGCTCAGTACCAACAAGATCAGCGGGGGAAATGTGAATATTAGCGATGTTGCGAAAAAAACCGGTTTAACCAGCAAAGCGATACGCTTTTACGAAGAAAAGGGGTTAGTGACGCCGCCGCTGCGTAGCGAAAATGGCTATCGCACATACAACCAACAGCATCTGAATGAGCTTACGCTGTTACGACAGGCACGACAGGTTGGTTTTAACCTGGAAGAGTGCGGCGAGTTGGTGAACCTGTTTAACGATCCGGCGCGTCACAGCGCAGATGTGAAAAAGCGTACGTTAGAAAAGGTGGCGGACATTGAGCGCCATATCAGCGAGCTGCAGGCTATGCGCTTGCATTTGTTGGCGCTGGCGGAGAGTTGCCCTGGCGATGACAGCGCTGAATGCCCGATTATTGATAATCTCTCCGGCTGCTGCCACCATAAAGCGAAGGCTTAACGGGGTGGCGGATTAAGCATAAACACCACCGTGCCGCGGTACCACGGTGATTTCTCAAGCTGCGCTTCAGCCTGCGGGTCCCGGCTACCGTTTTGTACCAGCCCCAGCTTAAATGGAATGCGCAGACGACTGAGGGCGGGCAGATACGCCTGATAATTCGGTACCGTGTGACGTCCCTGATAGCTCTGGACCACCAGTTCATCGACCGCCAGCGCGTTCAGCGTGGCGACGTCGCCCGTTTTTGCCCAATCCAGTAGTCCGGTTACGCCAAGTGCAAACTCGGTCGGTAGCCGTTGGCGTAACTGCTGCAGAAAGTAGGCGTAATCGGCAAGCTGATGGGTCGCCGCGTCAAAATCAACCTGCAGGCCGATGACGTGATTCCCGGCCGCCTGCCAGCGTTGCATCAAGCGTATGATGCGCGCCGGGATCTCCTCCGGTACGTCGAGTGTGGTAAAGCGCACGGTCAACCAGATAGAGGGGAAAGTCAGGCGATTAACCGGCAGTCCGAGACGCTGGAACACCACGTTACCTGAACGTACCAGGACTTCGCCCTGATGCAGATAGACTGTTTGTGCGTTTTTCAGCTCGTCACTGGCCTTCACTCCGGACCATAGCCAGAAGGCCGGATGTTCACGGGCGGCGACGATTTCCGCCGCCTGTGCCTGGCCGAGTAGCAGCGCAGTTACCAGTAGTATTTGAGTTTTTGCGCCCACGGACTTCCCGGATACTGCGTTTTCAGTTGGGTGAACCAGCCTTTACGCTGTAGTTTATCCACTTCCTCACCGCCGCACTCGTTAGAGCCTGACGGCGCATAGCACATGATGGCGCGATACAGCGCAAAGCTCTTATCTTCAACCTCTGCTTTTGGCGATGTGATCACCTGCTGGTAGTAGCTTTGCCTGTCGAACTGGCCGAACGGTTTCTTGCGCGAGATTGCTGATTCAAGCACATCGTTGCCGGAACTGTTTTTCCATAAATCAACGTGGGTTTGCGTAGTGCGGAAAAATTCGCCTAAGCAGTTCAGGGCGTGGGCATCATGCGCTTGTTTGCTCAGAACTGTTACCGTTTCATTGAGGCTGCGACAGGTATAACCGCTCTCGGCAGAGTCGCCGTTCCAGTCGAAAATACTCAGATTAACGTCATCAAACGCTTCGCCAATGACCGGCGGCGTAATGGCGCTGGCCAGTTTTCTGTCATTCAGCCAGTCGTCAAAGCGATGCTCAGTAAGATCCCGCACCAGCAGCGTATGCAGGGCGATGGTACGCTCTTCGTTATTAGGACCGTGGACGGCTTGCTGGCGCAGTAGTTCAGGCGTTGCCTGGGTTTTCAGCACCTGCGAGCGAAAGCGCAGGTTGGTTACTGCGCTTTCTGGGGCGAAAATTGCCGCCACGTCGCCGCTATAAACCAGCGTCGCGGCTAGCTTAGCCTGCACATACTGCTGCTGTTCGTTGTCCTGGCTGAGCTTCAGCAATGTCTGCCAGAAATCACGTGCCGTGGTCCATTTCTGCTGGCCCATCAGCGCTTCGCCGTACAGCACCTGTTCGCTGAAGGCCAGCGTATCGTGGGCCGGAAGTTTCTGCGCCGGGGTAACTGCCGAAATAATCGCCGCGTAGTTGCCCGTTGCCAGCCACAGATTCAGCTGCAGATCGCGCCATAGCGGCAGTTTTTGGCTCTGCTCAAACACCGGTTTGCTGGCGTCAAGCTGGGCCTGCGTCAGCGTTGGTTTATTGTTGTTATTCAGGCGCAACGCGCGCAGCAGTTCGATATAGCTGACAAGCGGCGCATCGGGGAAAGCCTCCACCACGGACTGTTCGTAGAACGCCATGCCGTAGACATTATCGTATTCGATGACGATCTCACGCAGTTGCTGTGCGTCAGCCGATTGCTGAAGCGTCTGCTCATACAACCCCGCCAATTGCGGCCACGCCTGTAAATACCAGTTGATACGACGCAGCATACCGTGCGAGGAAGCGGCGTACAGGCCTTGCGGGTAGTGTTGCAGATAGGCTTGCGCCAGCGTCTGAGCCTGAGAAGCGTCCTCGCGGTTAATTTTTGTGATATCAAAATCGCCGTACTCGCCCACGCTGTTCTGGCTGCTTTTGTTCAACGCCGCACGTATCAGCATGTATTGCGCGGTCTCAGCCAGCCACGGACGATCGCTTTTGGCTAGCTGAGCGAAATCCTGTTCGGCGCTGGCATAATCACCGGCATAAAAACTGGCGGCCGCTGCCAGATAGCTTTTGTAGGACTGAGCTGGAGAATCTGCCGGGAGAGTGGCAAGCGATGACTCAATCTGCTCGCGGGTTGCCCCGGATAACAGTCCTGTACGCGCCTGGGCCAGGGCCTGACGCTGATTTGCCGTTAACGTTGAGTCGGCCAGCAGTGCGGCAAAAAACGCGCTGACGCTCGCGGTATTATTCGAAACATGACGGTTCTCAAGCTCAGCGTCGTTGACGTTTATTTCGTCTGCGCTAATGTTCAGTTCGGCTATCTGTCGGGACAGGGGGCTGTCTTCAGCAGATACCTGCGCTGCGGCTGGCTGCGGGGCAATGTCATCCCACTGCGGATGATACGCAAAATAGAAATCGCGGGAGCGGGTGATGTCCGCCGGCATCGACTGCACCGGCAGAGCAAATGATTTCTCCTGGCTCAGCAGCCGCAGCAGGTTATCACGGCTGTCGTTTTCCGGATTGAAGGTGGGCGTGCCTTTCAGCAGGCAGCTGTCGTCGCTCCATTTGCAGTCTTCCATATCGAAAGAGGCGAATACCTGCGGGGCGGCGACCAATAATGAGCAAAGGGCAAAGGCAAGGGGTGTCTTCCTGACCATAGTCTTATTTCCTGTCTTTTCAGTGTGATACCGCTGTAATAATCAGGGTAATTCCCTCAACGGCAATGACTTCAACCTGCGTTCCGGCGCTCAAATCGTCGCGGGCGCTGACGGGCCATGAGCTGTCGCCGACGCGCATATGTCCGCGGCCATTGACCAGGGCAGTTTCCAGAATAAATCGACGGCCAACCAACTGCTGCCCGCGCTGGTTAAGATGGCTGTCGGCGGGTTTCTGATCTTGTACACGCCTTGCCAGCCACTTCCACCACAGCCAGGCCGCCAGCAGGGTGAGTACGGCGAACATCGCCCCCTGCCACGCCCAGTCAAGCGGGATAAGCCACACCACCAGGCCGGTAATCACCGCCGCCACGCCGCTCCACAGCAGATAGCCGTTACCGCCCAGCATCTCGGCGGCGAGTAGCAGACCGCCGAGGCTGAGCCAGAAGATGTGCGGGTGCACCAGAATCATCGCTATCATGATTTTTTCCGTTCGCTGGCGCTGTCTTTCACCAGTTCGGCGATCCCGGCAATGGACCCCATCAGGCTGCTGGCATCCAGCGGCATCATCACCACTTTGCTGTTATTCGACGAACCGATGTGCTGCAGCGCTTCGGTGTATTTCTGCGCCACGAAGTAGTTCACGGCCTGAATATCCCCGGCTGCAATGGCCTCCGAAACCATCTGCGTCGCGCGGGCCTCGGCTTCTGCGGAACGTTCACGCGCTTCGGCCTGTAAAAATGCCGACTGGCGTTCACCTTCCGCTTTGAGGATTTTCGACTGCTTCTCACCTTCGGCCTTGACGATTTCTGCCTGACGGATCCCTTCCGCTTCAAGAATATAGGCACGCTTGGTACGTTCGGCTTTCATCTGCGCGTTCATGGCGTCGATAAGTTCTGCTGGGGGACGCACATCGCGGATTTCAATACGGGTGATTTTGATGCCCCAGGGATTCGTGGCCTCATCAACGATATGCAGCAGGCGCGTGTTGATGTTGTCGCGCTGGGAGAGCATTTCATCGAGTTCCATCGAGCCGAGAACGGTACGAATGTTGGTCATGGTCAGGTTGATGATCGCCAGTTCCAGGTTGCTGACCTCATAAGCCGCTTTTGGCGCGTCGATCACCTGAATAAAGCAGACGGCATCAATCGCGACGTTGGCGTTGTCTTTGGAGATGACTTCCTGAGAGGGGATATCAAGCACCTGTTCCATCATGTTGATCTTACGACCGATACGGTCCATGAACGGTACAACAAGGCTTAAACCCGGTTGCAGGGTTTTGGTGTAACGGCCAAAACGCTCGACCGTCCACTGATATCCCTGCGGGACGATTTTGACGCCAGCACCGACGATGACCAGCGCGACAAAAATGAGAATAGGAATAAAAATGAGCATTGATGAAACCTCCTGTTGTGTTGTCCTTTACTGCCTCATTAGTCAAATTATACCCGATTTATCAAGGTGGGCTCCCCTATAATAAATTACAGGGATAGACTGTCTGCACGAAAGAGGTAAAAAAGGGATTGGTAATGGAAGAAAGCAGCATTCTGCTTCAGTTAAAAAATGTCGCATGGCAGGCAGGGGCGACGCAGGTTCTCAATAACATCTGTTTTAATCTCCGGGCCGGAGAATTTAAGCTGATTACCGGCCAGTCTGGTTGCGGTAAAAGTACGTTACTCAAGATAGTGGCGTCATTAATTAGCCCGACTGCCGGTGAAATTCTCTTTGAGGGCAAGGAGATAAACACTCTTAAGCCTGAAACATATCGCCAGCAGGTCTCTTATTGTGCGCAAACGCCCGCGTTGTTTGGTGACACCGTTTACGACAACCTCATTTTCCCCTGGCAAATCCGCGATAAACGTCCGGATCCGGATGTGTTTCTTGCCGATCTGGCCCGTTTTGAGCTACCCGAAACGATCCTCAAAAAAAACATCAATGAGCTGTCTGGCGGCGAAAAGCAACGCGTCTCGTTAATTCGTAATTTACAGTTTCTGCCAAAAATCCTGCTGCTTGATGAAATTACCAGCGCGCTGGATGAAGCCAATAAACGGAATGTGAACGAATTAATTCACCACTATGTTCGCGATAAGAATATTGCTGTGCTGTGGGTGACGCACGACAAAGATGAAATTAATCATGCGGATAATGTCATAACCCTTCAACCGCACGCCGGGGAAATGCAGGAAGTCAGCAATGAACGAGCATAATATTACCAATGAATCACTGGCGTTAGCGATGATGCTGGTGGTGGTCGCGATACTGATCAGCAACAAAGAAAAACTGGCGCTGGAAAAAGATATTCTCTGGAGCGTTTGCCGGGCGGTGGTTCAGCTTATTATCGTTGGTTATGTGCTGAAATATATTTTCGGCGTTAACCACAGCATTCTGACCTTATTGATGGTGCTGTTTATCTGTTTCAACGCGGCCTATAACGCGCAAAAGCGCAGTAAATATATTGATAAAGCTTTTCTCTCGTCATTTATCGCCATCACGGCGGGGGCGGGGTTAACGCTGGCGGTGCTGGTTCTGTCAGGCTCTATCGAGTTTACCCCAATGCAGGTGATCCCAATTTCCGGCATGATTGCAGGCAATGCGATGGTTGCGGTAGGGCTGTGTTACAACAATCTGGGGCAGCGGTTTAACAGCGAACAGCAGCAAATTCAGGAAAAACTCAGCCTCGGTGCGACGCCGAAAGTGGCCTCCGCGCCGCTGATTCGCGACAGTATTCGCGCTTCGCTGATCCCGACGATCGATTCAGCGAAGACCGTGGGACTGGTGAGTTTACCGGGGATGATGTCCGGGTTGATCTTTGCAGGTATTGATCCGGTAAAAGCGATTAAGTATCAGATTATGGTGACGTTTATGCTGCTTTCGACCGCCAGTCTGTCAACCATTATCGCCTGCTACCTGACCTATCGGAAGTTCTATAATTCACGTCACCAACTGGTGGTGACGCATTTGAAAAAAACCTAATGGAGTACCGGATGGCGCGGGCCTACGGGGAGATTGTAGGCCCGATTAGCACAAGCGCCATCAGGCAAATGCAGCGGATTAGTACAACAGCGCGTACAGCTGGCGGCGGTATTTCGAGGCCAGCGCATCGCCGGTGCCCAGTGCGGCAAGGATCTCCTGGAAGGTTTTACGCGCCTGACCGTCGGCTGCAGTGAGATCTTTCTTCAGGTGACTGAACAGCAATTCCAGCGATTCCTCGTTACGTCCAACCTGGTGTAACTGAATGGCCAGTTGAGTTGCCAGCGCCGCATCCTGTGGATTGCTGGCGACCTGCTGCTGCAACTGTTGGATTTCAGGCGTATCAGCCGCCTGCTTCAGCAGTTCGATCTGTGCCACCAGGCCCTGATAACGGGTGTCCTGATCCTGCAACGGGATAGTTTTCAGCACCGCTTCGGCTTCGTCTGAACGGTTCAGGGCGATTTGCGTTTCCGCCAACAGCAGGCCAATTTCGCTGCTCTGGTTGGAGATCTGCCAGGCTTCTTTCAGCAGCGGCAGCGCATCAGCGTGATTGCCGGCTTCGATGAACTCGATCGCCTGGCGCGCTTTCAACTCTTCTTCGCTCGGTAACACTTTCTCCAGCAGCGCGCGAATAACTTCTTCCGGCTGCGGGCCCTGGAATCCATCTACCGGCTGACCGTTCTGGAACAGATAAACTGTGGGGATCGCGCGCAGACCAAACTGGGAGGCGATCATCTGCTCGGCGTCGCAGTCTAACTTGGCGAGAATAAACTGACCGTTGTACTGAGCAACAAGGCTCTCCAGTACCGGCGTTAATTGCAGACAATGCTGGCTGCGCTCAGACCAAAAATAGAACAGGACCGGCGTGGTCATCGACTGTTCAAGGGTCTGCTGGAGGTTCGATTCGTTAATGTTAACAATATTCTGTGTGGACATGGAGTTACTCTCTTTTGTCGATTTCTTGTTACATGGGGGCTGACGCGCGTGCTTCAACTCAACCGTGTAAAATTTTGTCCATTATGCGGCCTGGCAACAGGCGCTTCAGTAGCATAACTGCCCAGGTCACCAGCGTAACCGGATAACGCAGCTTTGGTTTGTCGCTCTCAAACGCATGACGCACTTTGGCGACAACCGCTTGTGGCCCCAGTGTAAAACGCGCGGCAATTCCGGGGTTTTCCACGGGAGCATCGCTCTGGGTCTGGTTGACGTTTTCGGTAAAGCGGGTGCGAATAGGGCCTGGCTCAATCAGGCTGACCTTAATCCCGCTGTGGCGCAGCTCCATACGCAGCGCGTCGGACCAGGCTTCCAGCGCATATTTGCTGGCGGCATAGGCCCCGCGCCCCGGCGTTGAGATCAATCCCATTACCGACGAGGTCATCACAATTCGTCCCTCGCCGTGGGGTAGCATGGCAGGTAACAGGCGCATGGTAAGCTGATGTGCGCCAAAGAAGTTGGCGGAAAACTGCTGTTCCATCTGCTCGCGGCTGATGGTGGGCAGTGGGCCATAGACGCCGTATCCGGCGTTGTTAAAGATCCCATACAAACGATTATCGGTCAGGGCGATCACCGCATCAGCCGCGCGATCTACGCTCTCGGGTGAATCCAGATCCAGCAATATGCCGGTGAATCCCATGCTGTTCATACGCGCCACATCGTCAGGTTTGCGACAGCCCGCCAGAATTTGAAAACCCTGGCGCTTTAGCTCAAGCGCGCTTTCCAGACCGATTCCGCTGGAACATCCTGTTATTAAGACCGATTTTTGCATAACTTTACCTGTCAGGATCTCCGTTGTTTTACGAGTCGTGATTTACTAGAGGAGTGAGATGTTGCGCCATCCAGTCGGCAATAAACGGCTGGGCGTCACGGTTAGGATGAATACCATCATCCTGCATCCACTGGGGTTTCAGATAAACCTCTTCCATAAAAAAGGGCAGCAGAGGTATATCAAACTCTTTGGCGAGTTTTGGATAAATCGCGCTAAAGCTTTCATTATAACGGCGACCGTAGTTTGCCGGCAGACGAATTTGCATCAGCAGCGGTTCGGCATTTGCTGCTTTCACATCCTGCAGAATCGTGCGCAGGGTTTGTTCGGTTTGCGCAGGCGCAAATCCGCGCAGACCGTCGTTGCCGCCAAGTTCGACCAGCACCCAGCGCGGCTGGTGCTGCTTCAGTAATGCAGGCAGACGGGCCAGCCCCTGCTGCGAGGTGTCGCCGCTAATACTGGCATTCACCACCGGCGTTTTGGTTTGCCATTTATCATTAAGTAGCGCAGGCCACGCGGCGCTGGCGGACATACGGTATCCGGCGCTCAGGCTGTCACCCAGAATTAATAACGTGTCCGCTGCGGCGGCGCGGAAAGTTAACAGGACCAGGAACAGGAAAGGCCAATGCCAGCGGAAAACATTGTTGAAGTTCATCATCTTAAGAAATCCGTCGGTCAGGGTGATCATGAGCTATCCATCCTTACCGGAGTTGAACTGGTTGTCAAACGCGCCGAGACCATTGCGCTGATTGGCGAGTCGGGTTCAGGAAAATCCACACTGCTGGCGATCCTCGCCGGGCTGGACGATGGCACCAGCGGTGAAGTCAGCCTGGTGGGGCAGGCGCTGCACACCATGGATGAAGAAGCCCGGGCACAGCTGCGGGCGCGACACGTGGGTTTTGTCTTCCAGTCATTCATGTTAATTCCGACCCTAAACGCGCTGGAAAACGTCGAGTTGCCCGCGTTGTTGCGCGGTGAAAACAGCGGAAAAAGTCGCGACGGGGCAAAAACGTTGCTGGAGCAACTGGGGCTGGGAAAACGTCTTGATCATCTTCCGGCCCAGCTTTCCGGCGGGGAGCAGCAGCGCGTAGCGCTGGCGCGGGCGTTTAACGGTCGCCCTGACGTGCTGTTTGCCGATGAACCGACGGGCAATCTGGACCGCCAGACCGGGGACAAAATCGCCGACCTGCTGTTTTCTCTGAACCGGGAACATGGCACCACCCTAATTCTGGTGACCCATGATTCTCAACTGGCGGCGCGTTGCGATCGGCGTTTACGCCTGGTGAACGGACAGTTGCAGGAGGAGGCATGATTGCACGCTGGTTCTGGCGCGAATGGCGCTCGCCTTCATTACTGATTATCTGGCTGGCGCTGAGCCTGGCCGTGGCCTGCGTGCTGGCGCTGGGCAATATCAGCGATCGTATGGAAAAAGGGCTGAGCCAGCAAAGCCGTGAGTTTATGGCGGGAGATCGGTCGCTGCAAAGTTCGCGTACCGTGCCGAAAGCGTGGATTGACGAGGCGCGACAGCGTGGCCTGAAAGTGGGCGAACAGCTGACCTTTGCCACTATGACCTTTGCCCGGGATACGCCGCAGTTGGCGAACGTCAAAGCGGTGGATGATGTGTATCCGATGTATGGCACGTTGCAAACCAATCCGCCGGGACTGAAACCTCAGCCAGGCTCGGTGCTGCTGGCTCCGCGTCTGATGGCGTTGCTGAACTTAAAAATCGGTGATTCCATCGACGTGGGTGATGCCACGCTGCGCATCGCCGGGGAAGTGGTGCAGGAGCCGGACGCCGGTTTTAATCCGTTCCAGATAGCGCCGCGCCTGATGATGAACATGGCGGATGTCGAAAAAACGGCGGCGGTCCAGCCGGGGAGCCGGGTGACCTGGCGCTATAAATTTGGCGGGACACCGCAGCAACTGGAAGCCTATGAAAAATGGCTGCTCCCGCAGTTAAAGCCTGAACAGCGCTGGTATGGGCTGGAGCAGGATGAAGGGGCGCTGGGGAAATCACTGGAGCGTTCGCAACAGTTCCTGCTGCTGTCGGCGCTGCTAACGCTGCTGCTGGCGGTCGCTGCGGTTGCCGTGGCGATGAGCCATTACTGCCGCAGTCGTTACGATCTGGTGGCTATTCTGAAAACCCTTGGCGCGGGCAGAGCACAGTTGCGCAGGCTGATTGTTGGTCAATGGCTGATGGTGCTGGCGCTGTCTGGCGTGACCGGAGGTGTGTTCGGGCTGTTGTTTGAACGCGTGCTGGTGGTATTACTTAAGCCGGTACTGCCCGGCGAACTGCCGCCTGCCAGTCCCTGGCCGTGGCTATGGGCATTAGGCACCATGACGGTCATTTCTCTGCTGGTGGGGTTACGCCCTTACCGTTTGCTGCTGGCGACTCAGCCACTGCGGGTACTGCGCCGTGACGTGGTGGCAAACGTCTGGCCGCTGAAGTTTTATTTGCCGGTGGTATTGATAGTCGTGATTGCCCTGCTCGCCGGACTGATGGGCGGAAGTCCGCTGCTGTGGGCCGTGCTGGCCGGAGCGGTAGTGCTGGCGCTTTTGTGCGGGGTGCTCGGCTGGATGCTGCTCAACGTGCTGCGTGGCCTGACGCTCACCTCGCTGCCGCTGCGTTTAGCGGTCAGTCGGCTGTTGCGCCAGCCGTGGTCAACGCTCAGTCAGCTGTCGGCATTTTCGCTTTCCTTTATGTTGCTGGCGCTGCTGCTGGTACTGCGTGGCGACCTGCTCGACCGCTGGCAGCAGCAAATGCCGCCGGAAAGCCCGAACTATTTTCTCATCAACATTGCCACCGAACAGGTGGTTCCACTCAAGGCTTTCCTGGCTGAGCATCAGGTGATCCCGGAATCGTTCTATCCGATTGTGCGGGCGCGTCTGACGGCGATCAATGAGAAGCCGACCGAAGGCAATCACGATGAGGCGCTGAACCGCGAGCTTAATCTGACCTGGCAGGATACCCGACCGGATCATAACCCGATCGTTGCCGGAAGCTGGCCGCCAAAAGCGGGCGAAGTCTCGATGGAAGAGGGGCTGGCGAAACGGCTGAACGTCAAACTTGGCGATCGGGTGACCTTTATGGGCGATACCCAGGATTTCAGCGCCACGGTCAGCAGTCTGCGCAAAGTGGACTGGGAAAGCCTGCGCCCCAACTTCTTCTTTATCTTTCCCTCCGGCGCGCTGGACGCTCAGCCGCAAAGCTGGTTAACCAGCTTTCGCTGGGAGAACGGCAACGGCATGCTGACGCAGCTTAACCGCGAATTCCCGACTATCAGCCTGCTGGATATTGGTGCAATCCTCAAACAGGTGAGCCAGGTTCTGGAGCAGGTGAGCCGGGCACTGGAGGTGATGGTGGTGCTGGTTACCGCTTGCGGTATGTTGCTGCTATTGGCGCAGGTCCAGGTCGGAATGCGTCAGCGTCATCAGGAACTGGTGGTCTGGCGCACGCTGGGCGCGGGTAAGAAGCTGCTGCGTACCACGCTATGGTGCGAGTTCGCCATGCTCGGGATGGTCGCCGGACTGGTGGCTGCTATCGGCGCGGAAACCGCACTGGCGGTGCTGCAAACCCGAGTGTTTGATTTTCCGTGGGAGCCAGACTGGCGACTGTGGGTCGTGTTGCCGCTTTGTGGGGCATTGTTGCTCTCGTTATGCGGCGGATGGCTCGGTTCACGTCTGCTAAAAGGCAAAGCGCTGTTCCGTCAATTCAGTAGTTAATTTATATTCGTGATGATTACGCACCGGTTTTTTAAATCGGTGCGTTTTTTATCTATGTAGCACAAATTGATAACTCATTGATATTTAACAGCACAGAACAATAAAAACCCGACAACACGAGTGTATTAATAAACGTTAATATTTGTATGCTGAATAATTGGCAGGCTATCTATCAAGGTACAAATAATGACTATAAAAAAAACGGCGCTGGCGGTATCGATCGGCGCAGCAGTGGCATTAACGACGTTCGCCTCCCAGGCGGAAATCACGGTCCTGAAACAAGATCCACAGGCGGGCAACCCGCTGAGCCGTCTTAACTTCACCGTTGGCGGGAGTATTCGTCCGCAGTTCCAGAATATGGCCGGTGATGATGGTAAGAATGGCTACAAACGTAATGGTTTCGACGGCGGGACGCGTTTCCGCTTCGCCGCTGATTACTATCTGTTTGATGACATCAGCTGGGTGAGTTATTACGAGCTGGGCGTTAACTTCCCGGCAATGTTCAACTGGGATAATCACTATGCTAACGGCGCCAACGATACCACGCGTCGTATGTTGTACACCGGTCTGAAGAGCGCGACCTGGGGTACGCTGACCTTCGGTCAACAGAACAGCATTTACTATGATGTGGTTGGTGCGAAAACGGATATCTGGGACTACGACATGATCGGTCAGGCACCAGGTAACGGTATCAATGGCGACTATGACGGTTCCTATCGTACGCGTAAATCACTGAAGTATAAGAAAACGGTTGGCGATGTTGATCTCTACGCGTCTTATCTGTTCAGTGATGATTACAACCCGAACAACGGTCTGCGCTACAAGCGTAAAGGCGGTGGCTCGCTGGGTGTGGATTATCACATCACCGATGACCTGACCTGGGGTACGGCGTGGAACTACACCCGCGCGGAAATGCGTGGCGACACCAGCAAAACCTACGATCAAAACATCGTCGGTACCGCGCTGAGCTGGAAACCGGACAACTGGACCTTCTCGATGGGCGGCGGTTGGTATCAAAACTTCATGACCACCAAAAAAGTCTCTGTTAACGATTACTTTGCCGGTGATGCCTGGGGTCTGGAATACTTTGCGGGTTACACCTTCCCGGTTGGTCAGTATGCGCTGAAATCCGTTCAACCCTACGTTATGGGCGACCGTATTGAATACGTGAATGGTCGTAACTACCTGCGTACCGACAATGGTGTGGGTATCAGCTTCCAGCTGGACTACGGTTTCCGTGTGGATTACGAACACGTCTTCACCTCCAGCACCGACAATCTGGGTGATATGAACTTGGTTCGTCTGCGTTACGACTTCTAAGTCAATTTCCCTGCCAAAACCGGGTAACCAGAAGGTTATCCGGTTTTTTTACTATCCTTAGCTGAAAAACACATTAGTACCTTCAGCGTACATTCAACGACATATCCCGCAACATCATGAAATAATTTCAAGGACAGCAGGTTGTGATCTGTGTCATGTTAACAATCAGCCTGTTAACAGGCCAACAAGAACAACGCCGCAAGAACGGCGTGAGACATGACACCACAACGTTAAAATGGAGAAATTATGGGATTGCGTCAGAGTTTACGCGTCGCGACCGGAGCGCTGTTACTGGCCTGTGGATTACAACTTGCTCATGCGAACAGTGACCCGCATACCATCGTGTTTGGCGTCGCACCTGGTCCGTACGGCGATATGGTGAAACAGGCCATTGCCCCTACGCTGAAAGAGAAAGGCTATAAGGTAGTGGTGCGCGAATTCAGCGACTACGTGCAGCCGAACATGGCGCTTTCCAACGGCAGTATTGATGCCAACTTGTTCCAGCACTCGCTCTACTTTGACAAATTCACCGCTGATAAAGGACTGAAGCTGAGCAAGCTGATTGTGGTCCCAACGGCCGGGATGGGTTTTTACTCACATAAAATCAAAAGCCTGGATGAGTTAAAAAAAGGGGATGTGATCACGCTTTCCAATGATCCAACCAACCTGGCTCGCGGTCTGCGTTTCCTGCAGTCTATTGGCCTTATTACCATCAAAGACACTATCGATCCGACTAAAGCCTCTGAGCGCGATATCGCCAGCAACCCGAAAGGGCTGGTGTTTAAACCGCTGGAAGCGGCACAACTGCCACGTACCCTGGACGGTGTGACCGGCGCGCTGGTCAACGGTAACTTTGCTGTGGCGGCAAAACTGGATCTCGCCAGTGCCATCAAGCAAGAGCATCTGGACGAAAATCTGAAAAATATCATAGCGGTACGCAGTGAAGATGCAGATAAACCGTTCGCGAAAGATATTGTGGCGGCGGTGAAATCTCCGGCGTATCGCGCGGTGATCGACGATCCGCAAAATATCTACAGCGCCTTCCAGAAACCGGAATGGATGTCGGCAGCCCAATAATCGCTGCGCACAAGGTTAACAGGGGCAGCGGCGACTGCCCTTTTCGCATTTCTGAGGTGGCTATGATTGAGATAGAAAAGGTTTGCGTGGATTTTAGCGCAGGCCGTGGACCATCAACCCGGGCGGTTGATGACGTCAGCTTGCGCATAGGCGCAGGTGAGATATTTGGCATTGTCGGGACCAGCGGCGCGGGGAAAAGTACGCTGCTGCGCACCCTGAACGCCTTAACGCGACCAAGCCTGGGAAGCGTAAAGGTTAACGGCGTAGAAATTTCCGCGCTGGAAGGGGCGCAACTACGTAAAGCCCGTCAGCGTATTGGGATGATTTTTCAGCATTTTAATCTGATGCATACCCGTACCGTGGCGCAAAACGTCGCTTTCAGCCTGAAGGCTGCCGGATGGGAGCGCAGTAAAATTGGCCCACGCGTCAGCGAAATCCTGACGCTGGTGGGGCTGTCTGACAAGGCGAACCGCTTTCCTGTGCAGCTCAGCGGCGGGCAAAAGCAGCGCGTTGGTATTGCCCGTGCGATTGCCAATCACCCGGATGTGCTGCTGTGTGATGAACCGACCTCTGCGCTGGATCTGGAAACATCGGCCACTATTCTGGCATTGCTTAAGCAGATCAACCAACAGCTGGGGATCACGATCGTGCTGATCACTCACGAGATGAACGTGATCAAATCGATTTGCGATCGTGTGGCGGTGATGTCCGGCGGCAAGGTGGTGGAGTCCGGTGAGGTGTTTGACGTTTTTGCTCACCCGCAGCACGCTTTCACGCAGCAACTGGTGTCGCATACCCTCAATCTGACGCTACCCGAACGCTTGCGCCAGCATTTGCCTGGCCAGTTGCTGAAAATTCTGTTCATCGGCGATTCGGCGGAACAGCCAGTGTTGTCAGAAGTCGCGGTTAAATTTGGTGTGGCGGTGAACATTCTGCACGGCAAAATTGAATATATCGGCGAGCGTGCGCTGGGGATTCTGGTGGTGCAACTGACCGCGCCGCATAACCCTTCTGCGGTGGATGTCGCCGTGGAACATATTCGTCAACGCACGGCACAGGTGGAGGTGATTCGTGGATGATTTATTGCCTGATTTGACGCTGGCGTTTAATGAAACCTTTCAGATGCTAAGTATCTCTACGGTGCTGGCGATTATTGGCGGTCTGCCGCTCGGTTTTCTTATTTTCGTCACCGACCGGCATTTATTCTGGCAAAACCGTTTTGTGTATCTGCTCAGCTCCGTGCTGGTGAATATCATCCGTTCGGTGCCGTTTGTGATCCTGCTGGTGCTGCTGCTGCCGCTCACTCAGTTTTTACTCGGAAATACCATTGGGCCGATTGCGGCGTCGGTCCCGCTCTCGGTGGCGGCAATCGCTTTTTATGCCCGTCTGGTCGACAGCGCACTGCGCGAAGTCGATAAAGGCATTATTGAAGCGGCGGAAGCCTTTGGCGCCAGCCCGATGCGCATCATCTGCACCGTTCTGTTACCTGAAGCGAGCGCGGGTCTGCTGCGTGGGTTGACGATAACGCTGGTGAGTCTGATCGGTTACTCCGCGATGGCCGGAATCGTTGGTGGCGGTGGGGTAGGCGACCTGGCGATTCGCTTTGGTTATTACCGCTACGAAACCCAGGTCATGATCGTCACCGTGGTGGCGCTGATTATTCTGGTGCAGGTCGTTCAGGTGCTGGGCGACTGGCTGGCGAAACGCGCGGATAAGCGTGACAGACACTGATCACTGTGCGTTAAGCCAGTCGGCAACGTCCTGCCATGTGCCGCGAAAGACGACTTTCGCGGCTTTCTTTTCCAGTTGATAACGATACATCGGGTCGTAATACTCGTTGAGCAACGGTACCAGCCAGCCCATATGGGCGTCGGTACTGCCCGTCGCTTGCTGTTCGCGCAGAGCCACGTCGAGCAGGGCGGTCAGCTCGGCAAAACGTTGTAAACCCAGACGGCGGCGAATAGCAAACAGGCCGTGGTGCAGATACTCGCTATACTCCTGCCAGCCCTGACTCTCGCCATAAGCATGGGTAAAATCGTGGTGCATCCGCACGAAATACTCTTCGCGCAGTCGCTCCAGACGACGCTCAAAAGGATCGTCCACCACTGCAATAGATGCCTGGGTCATGCGTTCGCGCAGGCACTCAGGCAGATGATTAGCCCCTATCATGCGGCCTTCATCTTCCAGTACCCACAGACGCAGATCCTGACGGCTGTCGGTTCTGAGCATTTCGACCGCCAGCAGGTTTTCAAAACTCGCCTGACTCAGCTGCGGTTCAACGGTGCGACCAAACGAGGAACCGCGATGGTGCGCCAGACCTTCGAGATCCACGCCGTTCGGCTGCTGTTGCACCAGCTGCGTTTTACCGTTCCCGGTACAGCCGCCAATTAAGACGATCGGCTTTTGCACTAATTTTTCAGTCAGCTGAATCGCCGCCTGACGCAGGGCTTTGTAGCCGCCGTGTATCAGCGGGTAGTCAATCCCGGACTCGTGCAGCCACTGCTGCACAATGTGCGAACGCTGACCGCCGCGCGCGCAGCATAAATAACCCGCAGGATTTTGACGACAGGCATCCAGCCAGGCCTTCATACGTTGTTGGCGAGTCTCACCGCAGACCAGTTGATGGCCGAGCTTGAGAGCTGCCTCGGGTCCCTGACGTTTATAACAGGTACCCACGGCGGCACGTTCGTCATCGTTCATTAGGGGAAGGTTGATTGCGCCCGGCATTGCGCCTTGCAGAAATTCGACGGGGGCGCGTACATCGATTATAGGCGTACCAGCGAGCAAAATTGCGCGATAGTCCTGTGCTGTTTGTGTGTCTTGCATAGTAAAAAACGAAACCTCAAATCATCCTGTGTACTATTTTACGCGCCAAATGAGAGGATGACTTGATTTTCAATCGCGTGCATTGTTGAAAATTGCTAAAAATCCGGCGATTTCCGGTTTTCGCTGGGTAAACAGCGCCACAATATCTTCTACGGCCTTACCCGCGCCAAACTTATGCCACGCGAGGCTTAAGGGGGAAGGGGGACGCATGGTCGGGATGATACTGCTGACCAGTTGGCCGCTATCTAGTAACGGTTGGCAGAGCGGCTGCGGAACGAATCCAATACCCACACCCGCAAGATGCGCCGCAATCTTGGTTTCCATGTCCGGTACGATGATCTCCTTTTGACCGGGAAGACGCCATGCGACCCGTTTGGTCAGGGTCCGCGCGCTGTCCTCAATGTTAATTGCCGGAAAGCGGCGCAACTGCGCTTCCGTTAATGAGCCGCTGACGTCTGCTAGTGGATGATCCGCTGACATGACAAATCGCCACTGAACAGAACCCAAAGGATCGAGGGTAAAGGTGTTTGCCATCGGTTCCGTGCCGGTTACGCCGATAGCCAGCGAGAATCCTTCGTACAAGAGTGAATCCCATACGCCCATATAAATTTGCCGGGAAAAGTGAAACTGAGTAAAGGGGTAGCGGGCGTTAAGCCAGGATAACAGGCGAGCGACGGCTTCAGGGCTGTACAGCAGGTTGTTGACCACAATATTCACCTGGCGCTCTACGCCGTCATTCACTTGCTGTAATTCGCTGGGCATGCTGTCCAGCCAGGCGAGCCAGTCTTTTGCCTGGGAAAGAAGGTGAGAACCTGCGGCGGTTAACGTCACGCTTCGGGTGGTGCGAAAAAACAGCGCGACGCCGGTATTTTCTTCCAGAAGCTTAATGCGGTAACTGATGGTGGCCGTGGTTTTACACAAGCGATCCGCTGCCCGGGAGAAACTTCCCGTTTCGGCGACGCCGATAAAGGTACGTAGTGTTTCCGGGTCAAACATTTTCAGCTACTCCCTAAATGATCATCTGCAAGCCTGATTTCTTGTTCTCTGATTTATAAGTATTTTTGCATAATGACCTTGTTTAAATTGTGGTCTAAATCTAATTTTGGAAAATTTTTCCAATTTTTGTGTTGATGTTAAATCACGAAGGTTTTAGATTGCATGGTATTGAAGCCGCTAAGTGTTCTGACTGCGGTTCAGCGGAATTCAGTTACAAGGAAATGATGATGAAACTAGAGGTACTACCGTTAAATCAGCACGCGTTCAGCGCCTATGGCGATGTGATAGAAACTCATAAACGTGATTTTTTTCATATCAATGATGGGCTCGTTGAACGTTATCACGACCTGGCCAATGTGGAGATACTTAAGCAGGATCGCACGCTCATCAGTATCAACCGCGCGCAACCAGCAGCGATGCCGATTGTTGTGCATGAACTGGAGCGCCATCCGCTAGGCACTCAGGCATTTATGCCTATGAATGGCGAAGCGTTTGTAGTGATTGTCGCGCTCGGCGAGGACAAACCTGACCTTTCCACTTTAAAAGCCTTTATCACCAATGGCCAACAGGGTGTGAATTACCACCGAAATGTCTGGCATCACCCGCTGTTTGCCTGGCAAACCGTGACCAATTTTCTGACTATCGATCGTGGTGGTAGCGATAATTGCGATGTTGAAAGTATCCCGGCACATGAGCTCTGTTTTGCGTGACGCTATCGGCCTTCTTGCTTAATATGCGCATATTGTTCATTGTTTATGCTCATATTTTGGGCCGGAGTAAACGTAGTGGAGACGGAAGTAAGACGGCGCGGCAGGCCTGGACAGGCGGAGCCGGTTGCGCAGAAAGGCGCTCAGGCGCTTGAGAGAGGCATTGCGATTTTGCAGTATCTCGAAAGAAGTGGAGGCAGTTCGTCAGTTAGCGATATTTCCGGCAGTCTGGATTTACCGCTCTCCACGACTTTTCGCCTGTTGAAGGTTTTACAGGGTGCTGATTTTGTCTATCAGGACAGCCAGTTAGGCTGGTGGCACATCGGTTTAGGCGTATTCAATGTGGGCTCTGCGTATATTCATAATCGCGACGTCCTGTCGGTAGCCGGACCGTTTATGCACCGATTAATGCTGCTGTCAGGCGAAACGGTTAATGTCGCAATTCGCAATGGCACCGAAGCGGTGTTGATTGGTCAGAAGGAGTGCAAATCGATGGTCAGAATGTGCGCACCTTTAGGCAGTCGTATGCCGTTACATGCTTCCGGCGCGGGAAAAGCGCTGCTTTATCCGTTGATGGAAGAAGAGCTAATGGACATCATCGTGAAAACGGGTTTGCAGCAATTTACGCCAACCACGTTGGTGGATTTTCCTACTCTGCTGCGCAATCTGGAAATGGCGCGTGAGAATGGGTATATCGTCGATCACGAAGAACATGTTATTGGATTGAATTGCATTGCATCAGCTATCTATGATGATGTAGGCAGTGTCGTTGCTGCCATCTCTATTTCGGGGCCCGCATCCAGACTGACGGAAGATCGTTTTATCAGTCAGGGGGAGCTGGTACGGGATACTGCACGAGATATCAGTACGGCTCTGGGTTTAAAAGCCCCCGTAGCTTAAGTCGCAACCCGCTCAGAGGAGCGGGACTTTTTTGGATTTTTTCAAAGTTGGAAAGTTTTTCCAATTAATAGAGGTAGAAAGAAAATGGCAAAAATGAGAGCCGTTGACGCGGCAATGTATGTGCTGGAAAAAGAAGGTATCACCACCGCATTTGGGGTTCCTGGAGCGGCAATTAACCCGTTCTATTCCGCAATGCGTAAGCACGGAGGCATCCGTCACATTCTGGCTCGTCATGTTGAAGGCGCTTCCCATATGGCGGAAGGCTATACGCGTGCGACGGCAGGAAACATTGGCGTTTGCCTTGGCACTTCTGGTCCGGCAGGCACTGATATGATCACTGCGCTGTATTCCGCCTCTGCTGATTCTATTCCAATTTTATGCATCACCGGTCAGGCACCTCGCGCTCGCCTGCATAAGGAAGATTTTCAGGCTGTTGATATTGAATCTATTGCCAAACCGGTCAGCAAAATGGCGGTAACAGTGCGTGAAGCCGCACTGCTTCCCCGGGTTTTGCAGCAGGCATTCCATGTCATGCGCTCTGGTCGTCCTGGTCCGGTATTGATCGATTTACCTTTTGATATTCAGGTTGAAGAAATCGAATTCGATCCCGACATGTATGAACCGCTGCCAGTCTACAAGCCTGCAGCCAGCCGCAAACAGATTGAGAAAGCGTTGGAAATGCTGATTCAGGCTGAGCGTCCGGTCATCGTGGCTGGGGGCGGGGTGATTAATGCTGATGCCAGCGAATTGCTGCAACGTTTTGCAGAATTAACCAACGTACCGGTAATTCCTACGCTGATGGGCTGGGGATGCATCCCGGACGATCATGAGTTAATGGCCGGAATGGTGGGGTTGCAAACGGCGCATCGGTACGGAAACGCCACGCTGCTGGCCTCCGATATGGTGTTCGGTATTGGTAACCGCTTTGCTAACCGACACACAGGCTCCGTCGCGAAATATACCGAAGGGCGCAAAATCATTCATATCGATATTGAACCGACGCAAATTGGCCGCGTCCTGTGCCCGGATTTAGGAATCGTTTCGGATGCCAAAGCTGCGCTAACTTTGCTGATTGACGTTGCTCAGGAGATGCAGAAAGCCGGTCGTTTACCTTGCCGGAATACCTGGGTTGATGAATGTCAGCAGCGTAAGCGGACGCTACTGCGTAAAACCCACTTCGACAATGTCCCGGTTAAACCGCAGCGTGTTTATGAAGAGATGAATAAAGCCTTTGGTCGTGATGTTTGCTACGTCACCACCATTGGGTTATCGCAAATTGCCGCTGCGCAAATGCTGCACGTATTTAAGGATCGTCATTGGATCAACTGCGGTCAGGCAGGCCCTCTTGGCTGGACGCTGCCGGCGGCATTAGGGGTTTGTGTGGCTGACCCAATGCGTAACGTTGTTGGGATTTCCGGTGATTTTGACTTCCAGTTCCTGATCGAAGAACTGGCGGTGGGCGCACAGTTCAACATTCCTTACATCCATGTGCTGGTCAACAACGCTTATCTCGGCCTGATTCGCCAGTCGCAGCGCGCTTTTGATATGGATTACTGCGTCCAACTGGCGTTCGAAAACATCAACTCCAGCGAAGTAAACGGCTATGGCGTTGATCACGTCAAAGTGGCTGAGGGATTAGGCTGTAAAGCCATCCGCGTATTTAAACCTGAAGATCTTGCTCCGGCATTTGAACAAGCCAAAGCTCTGATGGCACAGTACCGCGTTCCGGTTGTGGTCGAAGTGATCCTTGAGCGCGTGACCAACATCTCTATGGGCAGTGAGCTGGATAATGTCACCGAGTTTGAAGAGATTGCAGACGGTGCGATGGATGCACCAACCGAAACCTGTTTTATGAAATACGAATAGAAGGGGTGACAGATGTTACGTTTCTCAGCCAATCTTTCCATGCTGTTTCTGGAATACAGTTTTCTTGAACGCTTCGATAAAGCGGCACAATCGGGATTTCGTGGCGTAGAGTTTATGTTTCCCTACGATTACGACATTGACGTATTAAAGGAAAAGCTGCAGATCAACCAGCTGGAGCATACGCTGCATAATCTTCCTGCCGGAGACTGGGCGGCGGGTGAACGCGGTATCGCCTGTATTCCAGGTCGCGAAGAAGAATTTCGAGATGGTGTCGCGGCGGCTGTTCGTTATGCGAAGGGGCTCGGCAATAAGAAGATCAATTGCCTGGTAGGTAAAACTCCTGCGGGGTTTTCTGCCGAACAGATCCAGCAGACGTTGGTGGAAAACCTGCGCTATGCGGCAAATATGTTAGCGAAAGAAGATATTTTATTGCTGATTGAGCCGATCAACCATTTTGATATTCCTGGATTCCATCTCACCGGGACCCAGCAGGCGCTGGCTTTAATCGATAGTGTCGGTTGCAATAATATCAAGATTCAGTATGACATTTACCATATGCAGCGTATGGAAGGGGAATTAACCCAGACCATGACCACGTGGGCAAATAAAATAGGTCATTTGCAAATTGCCGATAACCCTCGTCGTGGAGAGCCTGGAACCGGGGAAATTAATTATGACTTTATTTTTAAGTTTATCGATAAATCAGGTTATGACGGTTGGATTGGTTGCGAATATAAACCATTGACCACCACCGAAGCGGGATTGTCGTGGATTAATCAATATCGATAATTTTTAAGGAATTTCAGGCAACGCCATTTTTCCACCGTTCTGGAAGGGGATTGTGTTGCCTGAATTCGGGAAAACCGACAGAGATATAAGAGGTTAAAATGAAACTGGGATTTATTGGTCTGGGTATTATGGGTTCGCCAATGGCGATTAATCTGGCTCGCGCCGGACATCAATTACATGTCACGACCATTGGTCCGGTTGCGGACGAATTGCTGTCATTGGGGGCAGTTAATGTTGAAACTGCGCGTCAGGTAACTGATTTTGCAGACATCATCTTCATAATGGTTCCGGACACGCCGCAGGTGGAAGAAGTGCTTTTTGGCGAACACGGTTGTGCCAAAACCGCATTGCAGGGAAAAACCATTGTCGATATGAGTTCTATCTCTCCTATCGAAACCAAACGTTTTGCGAAACAGGTTAATGCGTTGGGCGGGGATTACCTCGATGCGCCCGTCTCTGGCGGGGAAATTGGCGCTCGCGAAGGTACCTTGTCCATTATGGTTGGCGGTGATCCAGATGTATTTGCACGGGTCAAACCGCTGTTTGATATTCTGGGTAAAAATATCACGCTGGTAGGCGGTAATGGTGATGGTCAAACCTGTAAGGTGGCTAACCAAATTATCGTTGCCTTAAATATTGAAGCTGTTTCAGAGGCGTTAGTCTTTGCTTCGAAAGCTGGCGCGGATCCCGTTCGCGTGCGGCAGGCATTAATGGGGGGATTTGCCTCTTCTCGAATTCTGGAAGTACATGGTGAGCGTATGATCAAGCGCACCTTTGAGCCCGGTTTCAAAATTGCATTGCATCAAAAAGATCTCAATCTTGCATTACAAAGCGCCAGGGCACTGTCATTGAATCTGCCTAATACAGCAACTTGTCAGGAATTATTTAATACCTGTGCCGCGAATGGGGGTAGCCAGTTGGATCACTCGGCCATGGTTCAGGCGTTGGAGTTAATGGCAAATCATAAATTATCATGATCATTCGTATCGCTGCGCTCACTGCAGCGATACATTTTAATCAGACACACTTTGGAAAGGTGCATGTCATGAGTGAAAAGAGAACATCCGGTATTGAATATTGGAAGAAGATCGTCGTCGTAATGAGTCTGGGTTGGGTAGCAATATGGATATATCGCACCGTGCTCACACCTATTTATCCTGAAATTCAGGCATCACTGGGTAATGTTAGCAATGCTGAAATAGGTGCTATCGCCAGTTTTTATTTCTTCGCCTATTGCAGCATGCAAATTCCCTGCGGAATTCTGGTCGATAAGCTTGGCCAGAAAATTATGCTGATGTGTGGGTTTACGCTGTTTATTATTGGTACGCTGAGTATTGCAAAAGCCACTGGACTGGTGATGATCTATGCGGGTTCGCTAATGGCGGGAGCGGGTTGCGCCTCTTTCTTTAGTTCAGCGTATTCACTCTCTTCGGCAAATGTCCCACAGGCTCGTCGGGCACTGGCAAACGCCATTATTAATAGCGGCTCTGCAATTGGGATGGGGATCGGTTTAATCGGTTCCAGCGTGCTGGTAAAAAGCATGAGCATGGCCTGGCAAAATGTGTTGTTCTTGGTTGCTGCCATTCTGGTGGTGATGCTGTGCATATTCACTTTGGTTATCCGTGGTAAGGCAAAAAATGAAGTACCTGCTGCAGATCAGAAAATTCAAACGGTAACGGCATCAGAAGAGAAGAGCCCGCCGCTGTTTTCGGGTCTGTTATGTAGCGTGTACTTCCTCTACTTCTGTACCTGCTATGGCTATTACCTGATCGTGACCTGGCTCCCGTCTTATCTGCAGACTGAACGAGGATTTGATGGCGGTGCGATTGGGGTAGCCTCGGCATTAGTCGCCGTGGTGGGTGTCCCTGGCGCATTATTCTTTAGCCATTTGTCCGATAAGTTTCGCAACAGTAAAGTCAAAGTCATTCTTGGTCTGGAAATCATGGCCGCCGCAATGCTGGTATTTACGGTGTTGTCGCCGAATACTACCATGTTGATGGTCAGCCTGACTCTGTACGGTTTATTGGGAAAAATGGCGGTGGATCCGATTCTGATCTCCTTTGTTTCTGAGCAAGCGTCATCAAAAACGCTGGGCAGAGCATTTAGCCTGTTTAACTTCTTTGGCATGAGCTCAGCTGTTATTGCGCCAACATTAACCGGATTTATTTCTGATTTGACGGGCTCTAAAGAAATAAGCTTTGTTATCTCCGCCTGTCTGGTTGTTACCGGAACGCTTATTTTTGCGGCCGTTACATTATATAAAAAGAAAGCAACGATAGTCATTGCTTCAGCATAAAAAAATAATTAAAACTATTTAACTTATTTTCTATTGTTTTTGTTCCGCATAGCTAAACCCATTACAACGTTATCCGATACGTGACAAGAGGGATTTATGGAACATCAAAGAGATCTATATCAACAACGTGGTTATAGTGACGACTTATTACCAAAAACAGCCGAGCAACGAAACTGGAAAACATTCAACTATTTTACATTATGGATGGGGTCTGTGCATAACGTACCTAATTACGTTATGGTTGGTGGGTTCTTTATTCTTGGGCTTTCCACATTCAGCATCATGCTGGCTATTATTATTAGTGCATTGTTTATTGCGTTAGTTATGGTAATGAACGGTGCAGCCGGAAGTAAATACGGTGTACCTTTTGCAATGATTCTGCGTGGCTCGTATGGCGTACGCGGAGCGCTCTTCCCGGGACTCTTGAGAGGGGGGATTGCAGCAATTATGTGGTTCGGTCTGCAATGTTATGCCGGATCGCTGGCATTTCTTATTCTGATTGGCAAGATATGGCCAGGGTTTTTAACGCTGGGCGGTGACTTTACCTTATTAGGGCTTTCTCTGCCGGGGCTGATTACATTTCTTATTTTTTGGCTCATTAACGTCGGTATTGGTTTTGGTGGTGGTAAGGTATTAAATAAATTTACCGCAATCCTCAACCCCTGTATTTATATTGTATTCGGCGGGATGGCTATCTGGGCGATATCACTGGTAGGAATTGGACCGATTCTGGACTACATTCCTGGCGGCGTACAAAAAGCGGGCAACAGCGGATTCCTGTTTCTGGTTGTTATCAACGCGGTTGTTGCGGTATGGGCCGCTCCGGCAGTGAGCGCATCCGATTTTACGCAAAATGCACACTCATTTCGTGAACAAGCGTTGGGCCAGACGCTAGGGCTCATTGTCGCATACGTGCTATTTGCCATTGCCAGCGTGTGCATAATCGCCGGTGCCAGTATTCATTACGGAATGGATACGTGGAATGTGCTGGATATCGTGCAGCGTTGGGACAGTTTGTTTGCCTCGTTTTTTGCGGTACTGGTTATTTTAATGACGACAATCTCTACGAACGCTACCGGTAATATTATTCCTGCTGGTTATCAGATTGCCGCTATTGCACCTACTAAGTTAACGTATAAAAACGGTGTATTGATCGCCAGTATTATTAGTTTGCTGATTTGTCCGTGGAAGTTAATGGAAAATCAGAGCAGTATTTATCTGTTTCTGGATATTATCGGCGGGATGCTTGGCCCTGTTATTGGGGTTATGTTAGCGCATTATTTTGTCGTGATGCGCGGAAAAATTAATCTTGATGAATTATATACCGCCAGCGGTGATTACCAATATTATGAAAACGGATTTAATCTGACAGCCTTCTCCGTAACGTTAGTGGCAGTCATTCTTTCACTGGGGGGTAAATTTATTCCTCTGCTTGAACCGTTATCGCGAGTGTCGTGGTTTGTTGGCGTTATTGTCGCATTTGTCGCCTATGCCTTGCTGAAGAAAAAATCAGTTGCTGAATCAGCCAGAGCGCAAAAAGCCACAGGACAGATGTGATGAAGTCAGTAATCGCTTATTTAAGCGTGAGTTATTTATAAAAATTATCTGTATCCATACAAGGAGTTTGTTATGTCTTTTGATTTAATTATTAAGAACGGTACTGTTATTTTAGAAAATGAAGCTCGCATTATTGATATTGCCGTCCAGGCAGGAAAAATCGCCGCCATTGGCGAGAATCTGGGTGAGGCGAAGCAGGTCATGGATGCGACGGGGCTGGTGGTTTCACCTGGCATGGTTGATGCGCATACCCATATCTCCGAGCCGGGTCGTACCCATTGGGAAGGGTATGAGACGGGGACGCGTGCCGCGGCAAAAGGCGGTATCACCACGATGATCGAAATGCCTCTCAACCAGCTACCCGCGACAGTGGATCGTGAAACCATCGAGCTGAAATTTGATGCGGCCAAAGGCAAATTGACCATTGATGCCGCGCAGCTTGGCGGTCTGGTTTCATATAACCTCGATCGTCTGCACGAGCTGGATGACGTCGGTGTTGTCGGTTTCAAATGCTTCGTTGCCACCTGTGGCGACCGCGGTATCGATAATGATTTTCGCGACGTGAACGACTGGCAGTTCTTTAAAGGCGCGCAGAAGCTGGCAGAAATGAACCAGACGGTACTGGTGCATTGCGAAAACGCGCTCATCTGCGACGAGCTTGGCGAGGAGGCTAAACGCGAAGGTCGCGTGACGGCGCATGATTATGTGGCCTCACGTCCGGTATTTACCGAAGTGGAAGCGATTCGTCGGGTGCTGTATCTGGCGAAAGTCGCCGGTTGTCGCCTGCATGTCTGCCATATCAGCAGCCCGGAAGGCGTGGAAGAAGTGACCCGTGCCCGTCAGGAAGGTCAGGATGTGACCTGCGAATCCTGCCCGCATTATTTCGTACTGGATACCGATCAGTTTGAAGAGATTGGCACCCTCGCGAAATGCTCTCCGCCAATCCGTGATCTGAAAAATCAGCAAGGTATGTGGGAAAAGCTGTTTAACGGCGAGATTGACTGCCTGGTTTCCGACCACTCTCCATGCCCGCCGGAAATGAAGGCTGGCAATATCATGCAGGCGTGGGGCGGCATTGCCGGACTGCAGAGCTGCATGGACGTTATGTTTGATGAAGCCGTGCAAAAACGCGGCATGTCGCTGCCGCTGTTCGCAAAATTAATGGCAACCAATGCCGCCGATATTTTTGGTCTGAAGCAGAAAGGACGTATTGCACCGGGTAAAGATGCCGACTTCGTCTTTATTCAACCGGACAGCAAATACGTTCTGAAGAACGAAGACCTGGAATATCGCCACAAAGTCAGCCCGTATGTTGGCCGTACGATTGGCGCGCGCATTACTAAAACCATTCTGCGTGGTGATGTTATTTATGACATTGAGCAGGGTTTCCCGGTATCGCCTAAAGGTCAATTTATCCTTAAACATCAACAATAATGTGATGTGAATTAATGCCCGTCATATTGGCGGGCATTCTCTATTCTAAGGTATGAATATGCTTCCTGTTATTAACCGCGAAAGTTTGTTATCCGGCTTTCAGTGGTTTTTCTTTATTTTTTGTAATACGGTCGTGGTCCCGCCAACGCTGGTTTCTGCTTTTCATCTCCCTGTGAGCAATCTGCTAATGCTCACGCAGTACGCTTTTTTAACGACGTCTCTGGCCTGTCTTGCGCAGGTTATTTGTGGCCATCGCCGCGCCATTATGGAAGGACCAACCGGTTTGTGGTGGGGAACCATACTGACGATTACGCTGGCTGAGGCCTCACGCGGAACACCACTCAATGATATTGCTACCAGCCTGTCCGTTGGAATTGTGATTTCCGCTGTTCTGACGATGATTATCGGCTTTAGTGGACTGGGGCATCGATTAGCCGGGCTCTTTACCCCAACGGTGATGGTCTTTTTTATGCTGCTGCTTGGCGCGCAGTTGACCACTATATTTTTTAAAGGCATGTTGGGGTTGCCCTTTGGCATTGCGGATACCAGCGTCAAAATTCAACTGGCGCCCTTTAGCCTGGCAGTTGCTGTGATGTGTTTCATCCTTGCGATGATCATCTTTTTACCACAGCGGATCTCACGCTATGCCCTGTTGGTAGGGGCGATAGTGGGATGGGGTCTGTGGCGATTGTGTTTTCCATCAATAACCTTGCCGTCCGGTGAATTAAGCTGGCAGTGGTTCCCGTTAGGCAGTCACGGCAGACTGTTGCCGGGCATTATTCTGACGGCAGTTATCACCGGTCTGGTGAATGTCAGTAATACCTATGGCGCGGTGCGCGGCACGGACGTCTTTTATGCACAACAAGGCTCCAGCAGCTCGCGTTATCGCCGCAGTTTTATTATTTCCGGTTTTATGACGTTGGTGACAGTACCTTTTGCCGTTATTCCATTTTCACCCTTTGTCTCTTCTATCGGTCTGTTAACACAGACCGGTGATAGCTCGCGAAAATCATTTATTTGCGGCAGCGTATTATGTTTATTCGTGGCAATGTTTACGCCACTAACCCGTTTATTTTGCGCCATTCCGTTGGCGATCAGCAGTGCCGTGATGCTGGTTTCTTATCTTCCGCTGCTTTATTCCGGTTTGGTATTTAGCCAGCAAATCACATTTACCGCACGGAATATTTATCGACTGGCGCTCCCGCTATTTGTCGGCATTTTTTTGATGGGACTGCCTCCGGTTTATTTACAAGACCTTCCGTTGGCTATTCGGCCATTACTGAGCAATGGCTTGCTGGTAGGGATTTTACTGGCGGTGCTTATGGAGAATCTCATTCCATGGGAACGCATTAAATAACATGATGAAAAAGGATTGATGATGAAAATTGTAATTGCGCCAGATTCATTTAAAGAGAGCTTAAGCGCTGACCAATGCTGCCAGGCAATTAAAGCCGGATTTTCGGCCATATACCCGGATGCAGAATATATTTGTTTACCGGTTGCTGATGGCGGAGAGGGAACAGTGGATGCAATGGTGGCGGCGACAGGAGGAAAAGTTATCTCTGTGGGAGTCTGCGGGCCGATGGGGGGACAAGTAAAGGGATTTTATGGCCTGACCGGGGATGGTAAGACCGCAATTATTGAAATGGCGGCGGCGAGTGGGCTGATGCTGGTCGAACCGCAGGCGCGCA
Organism: Citrobacter sp. Cb031; assembly: GCF_030336725.1. Classification (NCBI taxonomy): domain Bacteria; kingdom Pseudomonadati; phylum Pseudomonadota; class Gammaproteobacteria; order Enterobacterales; family Enterobacteriaceae; genus Citrobacter; species Citrobacter sp. Cb031. The sequence goes on along the minus strand of NZ_JAOWDA010000021.1, from coordinate 546,629 downwards.
ATCCATTGCTGGCCTCAAGTTACGGCACTGGTGAGCTGATTCTCCATGCGCTGGATGCTGGTATTCGCCATATTATTCTTGGTATTGGCGGAAGTGCGACGGTTGATGGAGGTATAGGGATGGCACAGGCGCTTGGCGTTCGTTTTCTGGATGCGCAAGGTAAGTCATTAAGCGCTGGGGGTGGGAGTTTGTCTCGCCTTGCACACATCGACCTGCAACAGTGCGATCCGCGGCTGAAAGCGTGTCGAATTGACGTTGCCTGTGACGTCGATAATCCGCTGGTTGGTCCGCGCGGTGCTGCAAGGGTATTCGGCCCGCAGAAAGGGGCTACGCCTGAGATGGTTGAGATGCTGGAAGAAGGGCTACTCAACTATGCCCGTGTGCTGCAAACCCTGACCGGTGAGGATGTTGCTCAGATGCCTGGCGGCGGGGCGGCTGGAGGAATGGGGATTGCTGCGGCTATCTTCCTGCAGGCCACTATGAAACCCGGGATCGAGATTGTGCTGCAGGCTGTACATCTGGAGCGGGCAATCAAAGATGCGGCGCTGGTTATCACCGGCGAGGGACGTATTGATTCACAAACGGTCGGTGGCAAAGCGCCAATCGGCGTAGCGTCGGTTGCCGTGCGGCATCACGTTCCCGTTATTGGTATTGCTGGGGTGTTGGGCGACGGCGTAGAGGTGGTGCACAGCCATGGTATCGATGCGGTATTCAGTATTCTACCGCGACTCGCGCCGTTAGCAGAAGTGCTGGCGAGCGGTGAAACTAATCTCTATCACTGCGCGCGTAATATCGCTTGTGCGATGAAACTGGGTCAGGCGATGACTCTGCGTTAAGCATAAAAAAAGCCACGGTATATACCGTGGCAAAACCCAACATAGCTAAATAAAAAAAGTATCAGGAGGACTGCAGGCTGTTAAATCTCGACATCCCGGTTGCAATCTTTGGAGTAGATGTAGCTGAATGCTTCACCACGCCCCACGCCGTATCCGGCCTGCAGGGAATAAGCGCCCATAAAGATGTAGTCGCCTTTTTTCACCGGGATCCACTGATTGTCGAGGTTATAAACTCCCTGGCCTGAAAGAATATAAGCGCCGTGTTCCTGGACGTGTGTTTCGATATAACCGTGGCTGGCGCCCGGCTCGAACGACAGAATGTGCATATTCATATCGAAACCCAATTCTTTAGGCAGGAAATCCAGCAGAATCACGTCATCCATACCTTCGTAATGGATGCGTTCTAACTGATTGGCGTTACCGGAGACCAGCCACGGCGCATGGCCCGCTACGGGGATGTAACGACGTTTGTATAAAAACAGCTGGCTGTCTTCAGCCTGAGCATTGCTAAAGGTGAGCAGCTCGCCTGGCGGGCAGTACAGATATCCACCCTGCGTTAAAGTGAATGTTTTACCTTCCGCTTTTGCCTCAATTTTGCCGGACATAACATAAACCAACGTTTCAATGCCTTCGCCGCCGAAACCGCTCTGGTTGCCCCCGTTCTGATGTACCGTCACCAGATAATCAACAAACGACGCGCCCAATTTTGGCGTTGAGAGGATGGTGACGTCACAGTTTTCAAAACCCGGAATGATATTTTTAACCAGTCCATCGGGGGTTAAGAGGGCAAAGTTACCGTGTTTTACAATTGCGCGGTTAGCCAATAAATCATCGCGGTAACCCGTGACGTTATTCAGATATCCCATTGTTGACTCCTTATTTTTGCCAGGCAAGTTGATGAAGCATTAATGCCAGAGTTTTGACCCCTTCGGCAAGGTCGTTAATATTTGTGCGTTCAGCGGGGTTGTGGCTGATACCGTTAATGCTGGGAATGAATATCATGCAGGTCGGCACCCGGGGCGCGAAAATCTGCGCATCATGGCCCGCGCCACTATGCATCACGCGATAGTTCAGCTGTTCCTTTTCACACAGTTTGGTGAGGGTGGCGACCAGTTTGCTATCCATCGGAACCGGCGTTTCGTCCATCCACAAATCGATATCAATGCTGATATCCATTTCGTCGCAGATGGCGCGCATGTCATTTTCCAGTTGCTGAGTAAAATCACGCAGCACTTCGGCGTCGGTGTGACGGCAATCGATGGTGAAGGTCGTTTTTCCTGGCACCACGTTGACAGTGTTTGGCTGCGGCTCAACTTTGCCAAAGGTCAGAACCAGAGGATCGCCATGTTTTTTGGCTTTCTCAATCGACTGGCTACAGATACGGCTGAAGGCGTAAACAGTGTCGCGACGGTAGCTCAGCGGCGTTGTACCTGCATGGTTAGACTCGCCATTCAGCGTTACCGTATAGCGACGCTGCCCGACAATCGCGCTGACGACCCCGATAGACTGACCATTGCTTTCAAGCACGCACCCTTGCTCGATATGTAATTCAACAAAGGCTTTGATGTCACTGCGAGCGTGTAGTGGTTCTGTGGGGAGGGTAAAGCCGCAGGCGTTCATCGCATCAACAAAGCGTGTGCCTTTGGCGTCCTGGATGTTGCGGACGTCATCGGGATTTGCCAGCCCAAAAATGTTCTTGCTGCCCCAGAAAACATATGGGAAACGGCTACCTTCTTCTTCAGCCATGGAGACCACTTCGACCGTTTTCAGCGGAGCGCCGTAGGTTGTCTTAAGCCAGTCAATCGCTAACCACGCCGCCAGCGCGCCAAACTGGCCGTCAAGATTGCCGCCGTTAACGACGGTGTCAATATGCGAGCCGCTTAAAATGACCTGTTCCGGGGATTCGCTCCCGCGCAGGCGACCATACAAATTGCCCACTTCATCAAAGCGCGTTTCCAGGCCGCTGTCATCCATACGCTTTTTGAATTGCTGTTGTGTTTCAAGCCATTCTGGCGAATACAGCAAGCGCGTCATCCCACCGGTAGGATCTGCGCCAAAGGAAGAGAGCCAGGGAAGGGATTCTTCTATTGCGTGACGAAAATGGTTGATCATATGAAATTCCTGTTTCAATAATTATTGTGCAAAGGGATTCTTTGTTTCGTATGACTTGATATAGAGAGCATCGGAAATCAGGTATTGATAAATATCGTCAACAATGTCGACACCATGAATCGCAGCATTGCGTTGATTAATATCTTGATCCTGTCCGGGGTAATAAACCTGTTTAAAACCAGGTGCAGGAGCAACGGCATTTAACTCTTGCATGGTCTGGCTGAGATGCTGACGAAATAATTGGCTGGAGGAGAAAAATTCGGGGTTTATTACTAAATGCAGTTGGCCTAAATTACGTCCAGCATGCAGATCTTCATACATAGAACTGACCTGACGACCAAACGGTAACCCCAACAGGATACCGGATAACACATCGATCATCATCATCAGACCATACCCTTTTGGTCCGGCCGCGGGTAGCAACGCATTGACTGCAAAAGGATCGGCTGTAGGTGCGCCATTTTTATCGACAGCCCAGGTATCCGGGATGGGTTCATTGCGTGAGCGGGCATCCAGAACTTTGCCCCAGGCCTGCACCGTCGTCGCCATATCGAAGGTCATGATATCGTCGCCAACCCCAGGCGCTGCGAAGGCTAACGGATTGGTTCCGTAGTAAATTTCTGCGCCGCCGAACGGTACGACCATTGGATCGGACTGGCAAATGGAGAGGCCAATCAAGCCTGCACGGGCGGCTTGCTGGACAAAGTAAGAAATGGCTCCGCTGTGTCCCATTCTGCTAATGCCGACCACGGCGACACCATTTTTTTTAGCAATTTCAATTGCATGCTCCATACCCATCTTTGCTGCGACTTGCCCGGCGGCATTATCGGCATGCAAAATCGATGTGCAAGGACCGGTGTCTTCAAAACGAAAGGTGGGTTCGCGGTTAGTGCCGCCTTTTGAAATGCGCTCGGCATAGTATTCAACACGAACGGCGCCATGAGAATGAATGCCTCTGGCATCGGCATAAACCAATACCTCGGCAACCGTTGCGGCGTGCTCTCGTTTTAGTCCGGCCTTGCAAAGCTTATTCTCGATAAGCTGGTGGAGTGTTTCCCGACTGATTTTCATCTGTCTTCCTTTTTAACGACGGTGTGAAGCATGACTGCCGTTAACATACCGGGAAAATAAATCTAATATGTGATCCAGACAGGCAAAAATATATAGTTAGAATTTATTTGATAATCAGTGCTGGTTTGCCATTTTTTTTAAATAAATAATGCCGTTAGAAAATAACATCTAATCCTCCTGTGGTTATTAAAATTCTTTTGCTAATGATCTGTGTGTGATGCCAGTCACTCTATTTGTGATGTTGGATATATACCTTGAGTTCCACATTGACACTACTCGTGCAATTGCCATGGGTGCAATTATTAAGGGGTTGTTATGATCCACGCCTTTATTAAAAAAGGGTGTTTTCAGGACTCTGTCAGTTTAATGATCATTTCACGTAAGCTGAGTGAGTCCGAAAATGTAGACGATGTATCGGTCATGATGGGAACGCCGGCGAATAAATCGTTACTGGAAACGACCGGGTTTTGGCATGACGATTTTAATCAGGCTACGCCGAATGATATTTGCGTGGCTATTCGTACTGAAGCGGCGGATGAGAGTATTACGCAGGCCATTTTGCAACAGCTGGATGAGTCGTTGCAGCAACTGGCGCAGGCTACCGGGGGAAGCCAAACGCTACTGCAGGTCAGACGCTGGGAAAGTGCGAGTCAGAAATTGCCTGAGGCGAATATGACGCTAATTTCTGTTGCTGGTGAATACGCGGCAGAACTGGCGAACCAGGCGCTGGATCGCAACCTGAACGTCATGATGTTCTCCGACAACGTCACGCTGGAAGATGAAATCAATCTCAAGCGCCGCGCACGAGATAAAGGTCTGCTGGTGATGGGACCGGATTGCGGAACCGCCATGATCGCCGGTACGCCGCTGGCTTTTGCCAACGTAATGCCGGAAGGCAATATTGGTGTGATAGGTGCCTCCGGCACAGGGATCCAGGAGCTCTGTTCACAGATAGCGCTGGCCGGGGAAGGCATCACTCACGCCATCGGGCTGGGCGGACGCGATCTGAGCGCTGAGGTGGGGGGCATTAGCGCACTTACCGCGCTGGAGATGCTCGGTACAGATGATAAAAGCCAGGTGCTGGCTTTTGTGTCTAAACCACCGGCGGAAGCTGTTCGTCAGCGTATTGTCACGGCGATGAAAGCCACGGGAAAACCCGTTGTGGCCCTGTTTTTAGGTTACACCTGCACAGCGGCCCGTGATGAAAACGTCTGGTTTGCATCGACGCTGGATGATGCGGCCCGTCTAACCTGTTTACTGGCGCGAGTCACGGCGCGACGCTGCGCGCTTGCTGCCACGGGAGATGGACTGATTCGTGGGCTATATACCGGAGGAACGCTGGCTGCCGAAGCGGCGGGACTGTTGGCCGCACACCTAAACGTTGCAGCGGATGCTCAGCATCATCACGGCATGATGCTGGATGCCGCCGGGCATCAGATTATTGACCTGGGGGATGATTTTTATACCGTCGGGCGGCCGCATCCGATGATCGATCCTGCACTACGTAATCAGCTTATTACGGATCTCGGTTCGCAGCCGCAGGTACGGGTGTTATTGGTCGACGTCGTGATTGGTTACGGTGCGACGGCAGATCCTGCGGCATCAATGGTTCAGGCCTGGCAAAAGGCATGTGCTGCCCGAAACATCGAGCAACCGCTGTTTGCGATTGCGACGGTGACCGGTACAGAACGCGATCCGCAGTGTCGTTCACTGCAAATTGCCACGCTGGAGGACGCCGGTATCGCTGTAGTGAGTTCACTGCCTGAGGCAACTCTGCTTGCCGCCGAACTTATTCGGCCATCTCGACCGTTATCTCATCAATCCGCACCTTCTCTACTGGAAAAAGTAGCGGTCATTAATGCCGGGTTACGCAGTTTTGCACTGGATTTACAAGCGGCAGAAAAGCCTGTGGTGCATTACCAGTGGGCGCCTGTCGCTGGCGGTAACAAAAAACTGGCTCGTTTATTAGAACGTTTGCAATAAGGGGTTCCAATGTTTACATCAGTGGCGCAAGCCAATGCTGCAGTAATCGAACAAATTCGTCGTGCGCGCCCGCACTGGCTGGATGTGCAACCCGCGTCCTCGTTAATCAGCGAACTCAATGAAGGAAAAACACTGCTTCATGCAGGACCGCCAATGCGTTGGCAAGAGATGACCGGCCCGATGAAAGGGGCCTGCATTGGTGCATGCCTTTTTGAAGGGTGGGCCAATGATGAAATGAGCGCGCTGGCATTACTGGAGCAGGGGAAAATCAATTTTGTACCTTGCCATCACGTTAATGCCGTGGGGCCAATGGGTGGGATCACCTCTGCCAGCATGCCGATGCTGGTGGTGGAAAACATCACTGAAGGGAACCGGGCTTACTGCAATCTCAACGAAGGCATTGGCAAAGTGATGCGTTTCGGCGCATACGGAGAAGATGTCCAGCAGCGTTTACGCTGGATGCGCGATGTCCTGATGCCAGTCTTAAGCGCAGCGTTGGGCACTTTGGAGCAGGGTATTGATTTGACCGCCATGATGGCGCAGGGCATTACGATGGGGGACGAGTTCCATCAGCGCAACATTGCCTCTTCAGCCCTGCTAATGCGAACCCTGGCACCGCAAATTGCCCGTCTGCAACATGATAAGCAGCAGATTGCTGAGGTAATGGATTTCCTCAGCGTAACCGACCAGTTCTTCCTCAACCTGGCGATGGCTTACTGCAAAGCAGCGATGGACGCCGGAGCGATTGTGCGTTCTGGCAGTATTGTGACGGCGATGACCCGTAATGGCGACATGTTCGGAATTCGGGTGAGCGGACTTGGCGATCGCTGGTTTACCGCACCTGTTAACACACCGCAGGGACTGTTCTTTACTGGTTTTTCACAGGAGCAGGCAAACCCGGATATGGGCGATAGCGCCATCACCGAAACTTTTGGCATTGGCGGTGCAGCGATGATCGCCGCACCTGGCGTCACGCGTTTTGTCGGTGCAGGAGGGATGGAAGCCGCGAAATCCGTGTCTGAGGAGATGGCGGAAATCTATCTGGAGCGCAATATGCAGTTGCAGATCCCCGGCTGGGATTTCCAGGGGGCCTGCCTGGGACTCGATATCCGTCGCGTGGTCGAAACGGGGATTACGCCGCTGATCAATACCGGTATTGCGCATAAAGAGGCCGGTATTGGCCAGATTGGCGCGGGAACCGTCCGTGCGCCGTTAGCTTGCTTTGAGCTGGCCCTGGAAGCGCTGGCTGAAAGCATGGGCATTAGCTAAAAGGGGGGCGCATGATGATCATCCATCCTCTGCTCGGCAGCCAGCAGTCTGCGGATTTTCGCCAGGTATGGCAGTTGTCCGGCATCTGGCGGCGCGCGATTAATCTTGTGGCCGAAAGCGGTGCACTGTTGACGTTGCACCGCCAGGGTAGCGGCTTTAGCCCGGGAGGATGGGTGATCCGTACGCATGACTTTGATGCGCTGCGTACGGCGTTACGTGGGAGTGAAACCCCTCTGGCTGTCCCAAGGGGGATCCAGTTGGGGCCATTTTTGCTGTGCCAGCCGCGGCGCTGCTGTTCATTGAGAATAACTTACCGTCCACATTCCCCGCGCCTTGCACCCGACTGGATGGAGCGCGGCGAGGAAACGGGATTGTTCGGGCCATTAATGCTGGCGGCAAACCTGCCTTTGTGCCCCGAGCTACGTCAGTTCCGCCACTGCTTTTTCTCGGCGCTTGCGGGGATGCCAACAGACTGGCGACAGTGGTTAGGCAAAGGGCCCGGTTTAACGCCCAGTCATGATGATACATTGACTGGCATGCTGCTGGCGGCCTGGTATTTCGGCGCGCTGAATAAGGTTTCCGGTCACCGTTTCTTTGATGATTCCGGCTACCTTGAGCAGGCGACGACTGTGGTTAGCGTGAGCTACCTACGCTACGCGGCATCAGGTTACTTCGCTTCACCTTTACTCCACTTCACCCATGCTTTGCGTCGCCAGGAAAGGCTGGACACAGCGATAAATTCGCTGCTGGCGCTTGGGCATACCTCCGGTGCAGACACCCTGTTGGGGTTCTGGATTGGGCAACAAATCATAGAAGGATAGGGAATGAAAACGCTGGTGGTTGCTCTTGGTGGCAACGCATTATTGCAGCGCGGCGAGGCGCTGACCGCAGAAAATCAATATCGTAATATTGCCAGCGCCGTACCTGCCCTGGCGCGTCTGGCGCGCTCTTACCGTCTGGCTATTGTACATGGCAACGGACCGCAGGTTGGCCTGCTGTCGTTACAGAATCTTGCCTGGAAGGAGGTCGAGCCTTATCCATTAGATGTGCTGGTTGCCGAGACTCAGGGCATGATTGGTTATATGTTGGCCCAGAGCCTGACCGCTGAACCGGAGATGCCGCCGGTGACCACGGTGTTAACACGGATTGTTGTGTCAGAGGACGATCCTGCGTTTATGGCACCGGAGAAATTTATCGGCCCGGTATATTTGCCCGAAGAACAAACGCAACTGGAAGCCACCTACGGCTGGCATATGAAGCGTGACGGCAAATATCTGCGGCGCGTTGTCGCTTCGCCAGAACCTCGCCAGATTGTAGAAAGCGATGCCATTAAGCTCTTACTTAAAGAAGGGCATGTGGTAATTTGCAGCGGGGGAGGCGGCGTACCTGTTACTGGCGAAGGATTAGGGTCTGAAGCGGTCATTGATAAGGATCTGGCTGCGGCGTTGCTGGCTGAACAGATTGATGCCGATGGTCTGGTCATTCTGACCGATGCCGATGCGGTCTATGAAAACTGGGGGACGCCGGAGCAGCGCGCGATTCGTCAGGCCTCTCCTGATGAACTAGCGCCGTTTGCGAAAGCCGATGGTTCGATGGGACCAAAGGTCACCGCCGTCAGTGGATATGTGAAACGACGTGGGAAACCGGCCTGGATTGGCGCGTTGTCACGTATTGAAGATACGCTGGCGGGCAAAGCCGGAACCTGTATCCGTCTGTAAAAAATGGGCGGCGTGCGTAAACACGCCGCCCATATCGGCTTATTTCAGCGTTGACTGCGCCCAGATAATACCGCTGGCATATTCCGGCGGCAGCAGGGGGATAAGCGCTTCCAGCGTCGCGCTAAGACGCGCGGTATCGCTGTCGCTCAGGTTCAGGTGTCCCACTTTACGCCCTTCACGCACCTCTTTGTCATACCAGTGCAGATGCACCAGCGGCAGCTTCAGCCAGTCATAGTTCAGGTCGCTACCAATCAGATTTACCATCACCGAAGGAGTGTTCACTACCGGCGTGGGTAACGGCAGGTGGGTAATGGCGCGCAGGTGCAGCTCAAACTGGCTGATGCTGGCACCGTTTTGCGTCCAGTGCCCGCTGTTGTGCACGCGTGGAGCCAGTTCGTTAATCAGCAGACCTTCCGGGGTGATGAAACATTCCATCGCCATCACGCCGACATAGCCCAGCTCCTGCATGATGGCAGAGAGCATCGCTTCGGCCTGTTTCTGCTGTTTGGCGTTAGCCTGTGGGAAGACCACGCTGGTGCGCAGAATGCCGTCCTGGTGCAGGTTATGGGTCAGCGGATAGAAGACGGTGCTACCGTCGTGCGCACGAGCGCCAACCAATGAGACTTCACCAGAGAAGTTGATTCCCCGCTCAACGATGCACTCGCCGTAGCAGTCGTCCGGCAGTTGTTCGGTTTCATTTACGCGCAAACGCCACTGCCCACGACCGTCGTAGCCGCCGACGCGACGTTTCACGATCGCCAGCTCGCCGAGTTTGTCGAATACTGCAGGCCATTCGCTTTTATCCGCCAGCAGTTGCCACGGCGCAGTTGCCAGGCCGAGCTTGTCAAAAAGCTGCTTTTGCGTCAGACGGTCGGCAATAATCGGGAAAACGTCGCGGTTGACAAACGCCGGGTGGCGCGCGAGCTCGCGGGTGAGCGCCGTTTCCGGCCAGCGCTCAATCTCAGCGGTGATCACGCTTTGCTGAAAAGGGACCGCTGCTGGTTCGGCATCCAGCCCGACGGGCCAGACCGCAATGCCCAGCGGCTCACCGGCCTGGCGCAGCATGCGCCCTAGCTGACCGTTACCGAGTACGCAGACCTGCTTCATGCCGCACCTCGCGGGTCCGGATTCTCCAGCACCTCGTCGGTTTGTGCTTTGCGCCAGTCGTTCAGACGCTGGTGTAATGCTTTGTCGTGTGTTGCCAGAATTTGTGCTGCCAGCAGGGCCGCATTTGCCGCGCCCGCTTTGCCGATAGCCAGCGTTCCGACCGGAATACCGCGCGGCATCTGTACGATGGAGTAAAGGCTATCTACGCCGCTAAGCGCCGCGCTTTGCACCGGGACGCCTAAAACAGGCACCAGCGTTTTCGCCGCAATCATGCCTGGCAGATGTGCAGCGCCACCCGCACCGGCAATGATCACCTGATAGCCGTTCTCTTCTGCGCTTTCAGCGAAGCTAAACAGCTTGTCAGGGGTGCGGTGGGCGGAGACGACTTCAACATGATGCGGCACGTTCAGAATTTCGAAGATTTCGGCGGCGAACTGCATGGTAGCCCAGTCGCTTTTGGACCCCATCACGATGGCGACACGCGCCGGGTTATTGCGGGAAGACATGCGTCTGAAAACTCCTGTGATGCACTACACTCGACTTTTGAGGCCACAGAGAATAGCATAATTCGCCGTCAAGGAAAACGATTGCGCGCTTTGCACTTCACCCTTCAGGCAGCCTTTGTAGTTGGCTGCATCTCAACGAGTTTTGTGTAAATAGGAACTGGATATCTGCGGAATTAAAACGGAAATGCGATTAGTTCAACGTCATCTGGCGTGACTTTGATCATCGACCCTTCGGTGTGCCATGCGCCTAATACCACGCGGAAAGCGGGTTGCTCATTGGCCGTAAGTTCGTGGACTGCCGGGCGGTGGGTGTGGCCGTGAATTAACCACTGGACCTGATGCTTTTCCATCTCGGTGATGACGGCCTGCGGATTCACATCCATGATCTCCAGTGACTTGCTGCTGTTGGCCGCTTTGCTATTGGCGCGCATTTTCGCGGCGATATGTTGGCGAACGAACAGAGGTAGGGAGAGGAACAGCTTCTGTAGCCAGGGTTGATGTACTTTGGCGCGAAACGCCTGATAGCCTGCATCGTCGGTGCACAAAGTGTCGCCATGCATGATCAATACCTTGCGGCCATACAGGTTGAGTACTTTTTTCTCAGGCAGCAAGCTCATGCCGCTTTCACGGGCAAAACGTTTGCCGAGCAGAAAATCTCGATTGCCGTGAATAAAAAAACAGGGAACGCCGGAATCAACCAGTGATTTTATCGCCGCGGCTATTTCATGATGCAGTGGGGTTGGGTCGTCGTCGCCAATCCAGGCTTCAAACAGGTCGCCGAGAATGTACAGTGCATCAGCTTTTCGCGCATCACCGGCTAAAAAACGCAGAAAACCGGCGGTGATCGCCGGTTCTTCTGTGCAGAGGTGAAGATCTGCAATAAACAGTGTCGTCACGATTACTCGCTGACGGTCACGTTTTCGATGATGACGTCTTCTTTTGGCACATCCTGGTGCATACCGCTGCGACCAGTGGAAACGCCTTTGATTTTATCAACCACGTCCATGCCTTCAACAACTTCAGCAAACACGCAATAACCCCAACCCTGCATGCTTTCGCCGGAGAAGTTCAGGAAGTCGTTGTCTGCAACGTTGATGAAGAACTGTGCGGTTGCGGAGTGCGGAGCCTGAGTACGCGCCATCGCCAGCGTACCACGGGTGTTTTTCAGACCGTTGTTCGCTTCGTTTTTGATCGCTTCTTTCGTGGCTTTTTGCTTCATGCCAGGTTCGAAACCGCCGCCCTGGATCATGAAACCGTTAATAACACGGTGGAAAATGGTGTTGTTGTAAAAACCTTCGCGGCAGTAGTCCAGGAAGTTTTTAACTGTTTCAGGCGCTTTATCATCAAACGTTTTGATTACGATATCGCCGTGATTAGTGTGGAAAGTAACCATTTTTGCATCCTGTTCCGATAGATTGGTGCTTCGACCCCGTGAAGGGTCAGAGTTAGGGGTGTGTTATAGCATAACCGCAAGCTGCGATCACCTCGCAAAGTGTGCTGCTTCCGGTCTAAATTATGGGTATTATACAGACTTTACTATCCACACACGTCTACACGGAATCTTCGATGTTAAAAATCTTTAATACACTGACGCGCCAAAAAGAGGAATTCAAACCTATTCATGCCGGGGAAGTCGGCATGTACGTGTGTGGTATTACCGTTTACGATCTCTGTCATATTGGCCACGGACGTACCTTCGTTTCTTTCGACGTTGTCGCGCGCTATTTGCGCTTCCTCGGCTATAAGCTGAAATATGTGCGCAACATTACCGATATTGATGACAAAATCATCAAGCGCGCGAATGAAAACGGTGAGAGCTTTGTGGCGTTGGTCGACAGAATGATCGCGGAAATGCATAGCGATTTCGACGCACTGAATATTCTGCGCCCGGATCTGGAGCCGCGCGCTACGCACCATATCGCTGAGATCATTGAAATCACTGAACAGCTGATTGCCAAAGGTCACGCTTATGTCGCTGATAACGGCGACGTGATGTTCGACGTGCCGACTGACCCGAACTATGGTCAGCTGTCACGCCAGGATCTGGATCAGCTGCAGGCGGGCGCACGCGTTGATGTGGTTGATGTGAAGCGCAACCCGATGGACTTCGTGCTGTGGAAAATGTCCAAAGAAGGCGAGCCGAGCTGGCCGTCTCCGTGGGGCGCGGGTCGTCCTGGCTGGCACATCGAATGTTCGGCGATGAACTGCAAACAGTTGGGCAACCATTTTGATATTCATGGCGGTGGTTCGGATCTGATGTTCCCGCACCATGAAAACGAAATCGCTCAGTCCACCTGTGCGCATGACGGTGAATACGTTAATTACTGGATGCACTCCGGGATGGTGATGGTTGACCGGGAGAAAATGTCCAAATCGTTGGGCAACTTCTTTACCGTGCGTGACGTGCTGAAATACTACGATGCCGAAACCATTCGCTACTTCCTGATGTCTGGTCATTACCGTAGCCAGTTAAACTACAGCGAAGAGAACCTGAAGCAGGCGCGTTCTGCGCTGGAGCGTCTGTATACCGCGCTGCGCGGCACCGATAAGTCCGTTGCCCCAGCCGGTGGCGAAGCCTTTGAAGCGCGCTTCATTGAAGCGATGGACGATGACTTCAATACGCCGGAAGCCTACTCCGTGCTGTTTGATATGGCGCGTGAGGTTAACCGCCTGAAGGGTGAAGATATGGCGGCGGCTAACGGTATGGCTTCGCATCTGCGTAAGCTTTCCAGCGTGCTGGGCCTGCTGGAACAGGAGCCCGAAGCATTCCTGCAAAGCGGTGCGCAGGCGGATGACGGTGAAGTTGCTGAAATTGAAGCGTTAATCCAGCAGCGTCTGGATGCCCGTAAAGCCAAAGACTGGGCGGCAGCTGACGCCGCGCGTGACCGTCTCAATGAGATGGGTATCGTGCTGGAAGATGGCCCGCAGGGCACTACCTGGCGCCGTAAGTAATGATATTGATTGCCGGATGGCGGCTCGCGCCCTGTCCGGCAATCAATGTACGAATGTCGGTCGGATAAGACGCTTGTCGTATCCGGCAAATTAATATTTCCGATACCACCACAGCACACCCATCATCATAACTCCCGGTAGCCATACCCATATCAACTCCGAAATTATCACCTGGTGCCCGTATGGTGTGGCGTAGCGTGATAGCGCAAACGGGGCGACTTTAATCACCTGCCACGGTGCAAAGAAGCGTTCATCCGACCACGGCCACAGCCAGCCGACGCCTTTGCCGCCAGTGGTGACCGAATCCAACAGGCTGTGCGACAGCAGTGAAACCGTCAGGAATAGCCAGCAGCGAATTAAGCCTGCCTTGAACCATCGTCGACCCATCCATACGCAGAGCAGCGGTACCACGAAGGCGAACAGCAGCGAATGGGTAAAACCACGGTGACCAAACACGTTGCCGTAGGCGACGCCAAGCTTAAACGACAGTACGTCGGCATCCGGCAACATAGCCAGAATGACGCCAGTAAACAGTAATTGCGGGGGGATGACTTTACGCCCGAGACCTAATCCTAAACAGAGAGGAACGGCAGCGTGGGTAACGATTGTTGGCATGATGATCGCTTCATGTGGAAAAACAACATGCTAACAGTTCACTGTGAAGTGGTGATGAAGTCATTATCTGAAAAGGAGAGAGGAAGTGGCCGGACAGGGGTTAACCTCATCCGGCACCTGGGATCACGCCACGACGTTAATGCTGTGGCCTTCAAAGCTGACGGTCTGTCCTGCAACGATTTTGCAGCGTTTACGCGTTTCTACCGCACCATCGACCTTCACTAACCCTTCGCCAATAGCAATTTTTGCCTGGGCGCCGCTTTCGCTCCAGCCTTCCAGCTTCAGTAAATCGCAGAGTTCAACGTGTGGGTGTTTACCCAGTGAAAATGTGGCCATCTTAAACGTCCTTTACATCATGATATTCAACACACGCCTGCAGCGTGTTTTCGATAAGTGTGGCGACCGTCATTGGGCCTACGCCGCCGGGTACCGGCGTGATGTATGACGCGCGTGCGGCAGCATCTTCAAAGACCACATCGCCAACAACCTTACCATTCTCCAGACGGTTGATGCCGACATCAATCACAATCGCACCTTCTTTGATCCACTCGCCGGGAATAAAGCCAGGTTTGCCGACGGCAACAATCAGCAGGTCTGCATGCTCTACATGGCGACGCAGATCTTTGGTGAACCGGTGGGTGACGGTGGTGGTGCAGCCAGCCAGCAGCAGCTCCATGCTCATCGGGCGGCCAACAATATTCGACGCGCCAATAACGACCGCATTCAGACCGTAGGTGTCGATATTGTAACGCTCAAGCAGAGTCACAATACCGCGCGGAGTACACGGGCGCAGGCGCGGCGCACGCTGGCACAGGCGACCAACGTTATACGGGTGGAAACCGTCAACGTCTTTATCCGGCGCAATACGCTCGAGAACTTTAACGTTGTCGATACCCGCAGGTAACGGCAGCTGGACCAGAATACCGTCGATGGTGGTATCTGCATTGAGCGTATCGATCAGCTCGAGCAGCTCTGCCTCGCTGGTGGTTTCAGGCAGGTCATAGGAGCGGGAGACAAACCCCACCTCGTCACAGGCTTTGCGTTTACTCGCGACATAAATCTGCGAAGCCGGGTTGCTACCTACCAGCACAACAGCCAGGCCTGGGGCGCGTAATCCAGCCGCTAAACGCGCCTGAACTTTTTGAGCAACCTCAGAGCGCACCTGCTGCGCAATCGTTTTACCGTCAATAATCTTTGCTGCCATCAGAGAGAGGATTCCGTCTGTTACGTTAAATCGAAGGGGATGCCGCTATTTTGTCAGAAGCGGGACGTGCTGTCAGTTTTCGTTTGCATTTTTACGTGCGCCAGGGGGCGTCACGATCTGCGAATGGGGTCAGTACAGAGGCTTAAGCCTTACGGATAATTAATGAGCATGCTAATTAAAATTAACGTGAATGAAACAACTCATCACCCTGGTATATTCAGGGGTAATGCGCCACAAACCAGTCTGTTACGGTTAATTATGAGGGATTTTACCTCATTCCCACCCAGATTTTTCCTGGGTCCCATTAAGAATTAGCCAGGGTCATTAAAAGGATTTGCAGGTATTTTTCATTAATTGAAATGTTTAATTTATCGCTGTGACGAATAGTCATATTCGCGAGGAATAATTAGTGAATCAAATACTCAGGAGAATTGGGGTAAAAGGTTAGCTAATTCTCATGCGATATATATCTTTACAGGATGCAGAGATAATTAGCCTGACATTTAATGTCGATAATGATTCAAACGGATCCCGCAGGATGCTGGAGCCGGATGTGTGTAATTCAAGGGAAATCCATGAAACGTAAATTAATGACCTCTTCTGTTATTGCCAGCCTGATGTTAGTCGCCGGTGCAGCGGTTGCAGCCGATCCGGTAAGCGTTAGCGGCGGTACTGTGCATTTTGAAGGTGAACTGGTCAATGCAGCCTGTGCAGTCAGTACTCAGTCATCTGATCAGGTTGTGACGTTAGGCCAGTATCGTACTGCCAGTTTTGCCGCAGTGGGTGACACTACAGCACAAATTCCGTTCTCTATCGTGCTGAACGACTGTGACCCGAACGTTGCCGCAACCGCAGCCGTTGCTTTCTCAGGCCAGTCCGATATTACCAATAACAACCTGCTGGCCGTCACTTCTGCAGACAACGGTACCACTGCAGGCGGTGTTGGGATTGAAATTCTGGACAATACGTCCACCGCGCTGAAGCCGGATGGCGCAACCTTCTCTACCGCTCAGGCGCTGGTAGAAGGGACCAACACCCTGCGTTTCTCTGCGCGTTACAAAGCCACTGCCGCAAGCGCAACGCCGGGTCAGGCAAATGCCGACGCGACGTTCATCATGAAGTACGAATAAGCCGTTTTGATTTGCGCAAGGATGACGTTCGCCTCAATGGATGAGGCAATATCCGGGGATGATGAAGGATGCGGCAGATGATAGGGAAAGGCGTGGCGCTGGCGGGAATGCTGTGCGTAATGCCTGTGCTTTCACATACGGTAATACTGGAAAGTGGCCGCGTCCACTTACGGGGACAGCTCGTCAACGGCGCCTGTACGGTCGCCACTGACAGTCAGGATATGCGGGTGCAAATGGGGCAGTATCGCACCAATGCTTTCTCTGGGACGGGAAGCTTCGCCTCTACCAGCGTACCGTTTTCACTGCGCTTAACGTCGTGCAGCTCCGATGTTTATGACCATGTTGGGATTGCGTTTGCGGGCGTGACGCCAGCGGAAGATCCGCAGGTTTTTCTTGCCAGCGGCGATGCGTCTGCGGCTTCGGGGATTGGCCTGGCGTTATTTGACGAGCGCCAACGGCAAATTATACCGAATGCCCTGCCGCTTCATTATGTGCCGATTATAACGCAAGAGATGACGTTTCATTTCACTGCCCGCTATCGGGCTGTCTCGGAAAATATAACGCCGGGAACGCTTCGCTCAGACGTGTGGTTTACGTTGGTTTATCCCTGATTTATTTCCCAACGATAATCGCATCAAAGGTATTTTTAGCTATGTTTAATTATCTAAAATCAGGTTTTATCCTTTTACTGGCCTTATTTTCTGCTGCCAGTGTTCAGGCTGCCGGAGGCATTGCATTAGGCGCCACTCGCGTTATTTATCCGGCCGATGCCAAACAAACGTCCCTGTCTATTAGCAATAGCGATACCAAAGAACGTTACCTGGTTAATTCATGGATTGAGAATAGCGCAGGTGCTAAAGAAAAATCGTTTGTGGTTACGCCTCCGCTGTTTGTCAGTGAACCCAAAAGCGAAAACACGCTGCGTATCATCTATGCCGGTGAACCGTTGCCCAAAGACCGTGAGTCGCTGTTCTGGATGAACGTAAAAGCCATTCCGTCAGTCAATAAAAACAGCCTTGAGGGCAAAAACGTTCTGCAACTGGCGATTCTGTCACGCATCAAACTTTTCGTTCGTCCGAATAATCTGCCGCAAATCCCGGAAGATGCGCCCGGGATGCTGACGTTTGCTCGCTCCGGCAACCACCTGAAAATCAACAATCCGTCAGCGTACTACGTCACGTTGGTCAATCTCAATGTGGGGAAAACGAAGGTCGATAACGTGATGGTTGCGCCGAAAAGCGATGCGCAGGTCCTGCTACCCACGGGCGTTCAGGGCAACGTTACGTTCCAGACGGTCAATGATTATGGCGCTGTAACCCCGGCCAAAACGGTAAGTGTGCGTTGAGATAACGATGAATAAGACAACGTATTTTCCTGGCCTGTTACCGGGGGTTACGCCACCGCTGGCGGGGGTGGCGTTGTCCACGCTGGCGGCGCTCTTTCCCTCTCTAAGCTATGGGGAAAGCTATTTTAATCCGGCCTTTTTATCTGCGGATACGGCAACCGTGGCGGATTTATCACGTTTTGAAAAAGGCAATCACCAGCCTGAAGGCGTTTATCGCGTGGATATCTGGCGCAACGATGAGTTTGTTGCCACTCAGGATATTCGTTTTACTACCAGTGCGGCAAAAGCCGGGGAGAAGTCCGGTGGGTTGATGCCGTGCTTTGGACTCGACTGGGTGAAGCGCCTTGGCGTCAATATCGCCGCGTTTCCGGCACTCAGTAAGGATCCGAACGATACCTGTATCAATCTACCTGAGGCGATTCCCGGCAGCGAGATTGCGTTTGATTTTTCTACCCTGCGCTTAAACGTCAGCCTGCCACAGGCGTCAATGTTAAACAGCGCGCGCGGCTATATTCCACCGGAAGAGTGGGATGAAGGGATCCCGGCCGCGCTGGTTAACTACAGCTTTACCGGCAGCCGTGGCAGTGATACTGACAGCTATTTCCTCAGTATGCTCAGTGGTCTGAACTATGGCCCCTGGCGGCTGAGAAACAACGGTGCGTGGAGCTACTCCAAGGGCGACGGATACCACTCACAAAGCTGGAAAAACATCGGTACATGGCTTCAGCGCGCAATTATCCCGCTGAAGGGCGAACTGGTGATGGGCGACAGCAACACTGGCAACGACGTTTTTGACAGCGTCGGGTTTCGCGGTGCGCGGCTCTATTCCTCAGACAGTATGTATCCCGACAGCTTACAGGGCTACGCGCCTACCGTTCGCGGCATTGCGCGTACCGCAGCGAAACTGACCATTCGTCAGAATGGCTATGTGATTTATCAAAGCTATGTTTCACCCGGCGCTTTCTCGATAACCGATCTCAACCCAACGTCATCCAGCGGTGATCTTGAGGTCACGGTGGATGAGAAGGACGGCAGCCAGCAACGCTATACGGTGCCGTACTCCACCGTTCCATTATTACAACGAGAAGGGCGTTTCAAATATGACGTTGTCGCCGGGGATTTTCGCAGCGGCAATAGCCAGCAATCTTCACCGTTCTTTTTCCAGGGAACATTAATTGCCGGGTTACCAGAGGGCTATACCGCATACGGTGGTACGCAGTTGGCCTCACGTTACACCGCGGTGGTTTTAGGCACCGGTCGAAACCTGGGGGACTGGGGGGCGGTTTCTGTCGATCTCACCCATGCGCGCAGCCAACTGGCGGATGACAGTACGCACCAGGGGCAGTCTTTGCGTTTCTTGTATGCGAAATCGCTGAACAATTTTGGCACTAACTTCCAGTTGTTGGGGTATCGCTACTCAACGCGTGGCTTCTATACCCTCGACGATGTGGCGTATCGCAGTATGGAAGGCTATGAGTACGAATACGACAGTGAGGGCAATCGCCACGACGTGCCCAATGTGACGAGTTACCACAACCTGAGCTACAGCAAAAAGGGCCGTTTCCAGATCAACATTTCGCAGAATCTGGGGGATTACGGATCGCTGTATATCTCGGGTAGTCAGCAGACGTACTGGAATACTTCAGACACCAATACCTGGTATCAACTGGGCTATGCCAGCGGCTGGCAGGGGATTAGCTATTCACTCTCCTGGTCGTGGAATGAATCGGTTGGCATCTCCGACACCGATCGTATTCTGGCGTTCAATATGTCTGTACCGTTCAGCCTGCTGAGCGGACGGCGTTACTCGCGTGATAACGCCCTCGATCGCACCTACGCCACCTTTAATGCCAACCGTAATAGCAACGGACAGAACAGCTGGCAGAGCGGGATCGGCGGTACGTTGCTGGATGGGCGCAATCTGAGCTACAGCGTGAATCAGGGGCACAGCAGCACCAATGGCTATAGCGGAAATGCCAGCGCCAACTGGCAGGCGGCCTACGGTACGCTGGGCGTGGGTTACAACTACGACCGTGACCAGCATGACTACAACTGGCAGTTCTCCGGCGGCGTAGTGGGGCATGCGGACGGCATTACGCTCAGTCAGCCTCTGGGCGATACCAACGTGCTGATTAAAGCGCCGGGTGCGCAGGGTGTACGGATAGAGAACCAGACCGGCGTTCAAACCGACTGGCGCGGATACGCGGTGATGCCATATGCCACCGTCTATCGCTATAACCGCGTCGCGTTAGACACCAATTCCATGAACAACAATACCGATGTGGAGAATAACGTCAGTAGCGTAGTGCCAACGCAAGGGGCGCTGGTGCGGGCGGCGTTTGATACACGAATCGGTGTGCGGGCGCTGATTACCGCCAAACATGCCGGTAAACCAGTGCCGTTTGGCTCCGTCGTGCGTGAAAACACCAGCGGCGTGACCAGCATGGTGGGTGAAGACGGGCAAATCTACCTGAGCGGCTTGCCGCTAAAAGGCGAGTTGTTGATCCAATGGGGGGAAGGCGCAAACGCGCGCTGCGTGGCGCGCTATGCCTTGCCAGAGGATAGCCTGAAACAAGCGGTAACGCTCACGAACGTGACGTGCGAATCTCCGTCAGCACGACAGGAATAATACGATGAAACGACAAACGGGTTTGTTACTGGGAAGCGCTTTACTGCTGATGGCCCATTCGTCCTGGGCGACGGTCTGCCAAAACTCGAATGGCACGCCAACGGATGTTTTTTACGATCTGTCGAATGTCTTCAACAGTAGTAACAACCAGCCGGGACAGGTGGTGACGTTACCGGAAAAATCTGGCTGGGTTGGCGTGAATGCCACCTGTCCGGCCGGGACAACGGTAAATTACACCTATCGAAGCTATGTCACTGAACTTCCGGTTCAAAGTACCGAAGGCGGCTTCCAGTATCTGAAGCTCAATGACTACCTGCTGGGGGCCATGAGCATAACCGATAGCTATGCCGGGTTATTTTATCCCCCGCGTAATTACATTCGCATGGGGACTCACCCTAACGTACCTAAGCAGCAGCCTTTTGGCGTGATGGATTCAAAGCTGGTGTTTAAGCTCAAAGTGATCCGCCCGTTTATTAACATGGTGCCGATTCCGCGGCAGACGATGTTCAGCGTCTATGTCACGACCAGTACCGGAGATGCGCTAAGCGTGCCGGTTTATACCATCAGCTACAGCGGCAAGGTGGAGGTTCCACAAAACTGCGAAGTAAACGCCGGGCAGATTGTTGAGTTTGATTTTGGTGATATTGGCGCATCGCTGTTTAGCAAGGCAGGAGCGGGAAACCGGCCAGAAGGCATCAATCCGCAGACCAAAACGGTAGCGATAAAATGCACCAACGTCGCTGCACAGGCCTACTTAACCATGCGTGTAGAGGCCGAGAAAGCCACCGGGCAAATGATGGTATCTGACAATCCCGATTTAGGTTTTATTGTCGCCGACAGCAGCGGTAAACCGCTGACGCCCAATAATCTGTCCAGCACTATCCCGTTTCAACTGGATGATAACGCCGCGGCGAGCGTGGGTATTCGAACATGGCCGGTTAGCGTAACGGGCAATAAGCCTACCGAAGGACCTTTTACAGCCCGTGGCTATCTGCGAGTGGATTATGACTAACAAGCAAACGCCAGCCGCAGGGAAACGCCTGGCAATGGTGTGCCTGCTGACATTCAGCTCGTTGTGCCATGCCGCTTCGTCGCTGGGGGAAATCAATATTGAACTGCGCGGAAACGTGGTGGACTTTACCTGCGCGGTAATTGCCAGCGACAGCAATAAGTCGGTGGAGCTAGGCACCTGGCCGACCAAGCAGCTTCAGAACAGCGGAGATACTACTCAACCGGTCGCGTTTACGCTGAAGCTAGAAGGCTGCCCGCCGGGTTCCGCTTCGATAACGTTTTCCGGAACTCCGGCCCCGGGCACGACGTTGCTGGCGCTTGATGATGCGGTGATGGCGCAAAAGGTGGCGATCGAACTGCACGACAGCGACCGTACGCGATTGCCGCTCGAACAGGCCAGCCAGACGGTGGGGATTGATGAGAACGGCAATGCCACGCTGACCTTTTTCGCAAACTATATCGCGTTAGCTGCTGGGGTTCAGCCTGGCATTGCCAGGGCTGATGCCACGTTCATGATTAACTATAACTAATCAATGCGCTAACAAAACACTCCCGAACGAAATCTCGCCGGGAGTGTTATTACATTAATTCATGCATTTTTGCGTAATCGATCAGCTCAACGATGGTGTGCAACCCGAGCTTGGAGTAGATATTAGCCTTGTGAGCGCTAATCGTTTTATTGCTGAGTAACAACTGCTCAGCAATTTCCTTATTGGATAGCCCGTTTGCCAGATAACGCAAAACGGTAACTTCACGGTTAGAGAGCGGCATGTCATGTAAGACGCCTTTTTGTGCATTTATATTGTTAATGAAATTAAGGGTATCCGAAGGAAAAAAGGAATATCCCGATAAAATCATTTTTACCGCATTGTAGATATCATTGAGATCCTTTCGTTTACTGACAAACCCATTTGCACCGGCCCGGATAGCACGCCCGGCATAAAACGACTCGGATTTTGAGGACAGAAACAGTACCCGAGTTTTCTCCTGCAATGACTTTATTCTTTTGAGTAATGTAAACCCATCAGAACCAGGCAGTTCAATATCCAGGATGACAAGATCGACAGGGTACGTGCGCAGATGTTCTATTGCCGTACGGCTGTCATCGGTTTTCAACACTACCTGAATATTACTGTTTTTCTCGAGTAGTACTTCTATCGACATTCTGACAATAGGGTGTTCGTCCATAATGATAACGGATGCTGGTTTCATTGTTGTATGCCTCAAACTGTTTGCGTATCTTGCGAATTTGATAAAACATCAGGCGTTATAATATTGTCAAATAGCCAAGAATTGTTCTGAGGGAGAGCCGAATAAATATTATTTCATCCTTGTTTATTCGGTTGTTCTTCTGCAGAACAATGAATTTGTGGAAAATCCATTTCACACCGGGAAAACTAACAATTAATCAGGAAACTGTGGGGATTATACCTGCTCTGCTCATTCGGAAAAGACTTACAACATCCTGGTTGTTAATGTCAGTTAGGATATTCTGAAAGATCCAGATGTGTTAATGACTATTGGTATTATTTATCTGCGGTTCGAATTATGGCAGATTGAAAATTTTTTTTAAACAGTAAAAACGACACAATAAACCAATTGTTTAGGTTTTGTTAAGGCTGCAATAGGACTATTTTTTATTGAAATGCACAGGATCAGTAAGGTTAAGTGTGAGTGTGCCTCCAGGCATAATACCAGGAATAGTTGTAAATATTAAATATTTGTAAAAATTAGATCTTTTTTCTTATTCAAGAATAAGTAATTTCCTAAAAAATCTTATAGCACAATGAGTTATGGTGTTAAATTAAATGGGGAGAGGTAACGTTGAGGCGGTGTATCAGATGCAAAAAGCGCTGCCTGCTGGGTAATCCAAGGCGCGTAATCAACTGGTTCAGGCGATAGATGATGCGGTGGTAGGGTTGTGCCTGTAACAATGCAATCTTTTTTAAGGAGTTACCCTGTAATAGTAAGGTAATCAGCTCCCAGTCGAGCTGATTTATACGCCTGGAATGAATATAGTTAAGAGCCGGAGATAATAAGGCATGGCGCATCTCGGGGAGGCGCAAATTGCGTGGCAAGATATAAAATGGACCGGACAGTGAAATAAATGTAGTGAGGTCTTCATCGCGACTGGAAAGCATTATGAAGATTTGGATGTCATTATGCTTCTTAATTAGCTGGCGCAGGCTTTCAAGTATATCAAAATAAGGTATTGTTAAGCTTTCAATGTCAATCACTAACTGGCTAATTACCGGCTCTTGCATGCTGAGCAAAGTCGATTCAACGCTCTGGAAGATCGCCGTGCGAGTACCTGAGAATAAATGTCGACTCAGCGCATAGGCCAGATAGTAGTCTGTCGTAATTATCGCCTGAGATATAGTGCCGTCCGGTAAGGTGTATTCGAGTTTTTGCGCCAGATACTCGATCCGGTCAAATACCTGTGAGGTACAGTGGGGAAATTGCCAGCTACAGTTAGCGTTTCGTATACGGCGATAGCGGTCCCGGCGTTTTGCACTGTGCATCCTTTTCCATTCCATTTCTGTTGCGGCAGGTCTGGATAAATTGCTGACTACAGGCATCCCTGAACCAAACTTTTGTCAGCGCAAATGTGAGTTGACTTGTGCCGTTGGGTTTCAGTGCTTCAACAATCATCAGACTGGCAATTGCGTACTCCATCAGAATAATCTGCCGGAAGTTTTCTGATGTCTTACTCAATGCCCAAAAGATCGTTTTATCCAGTTCAACCTCTCTCTGAGATTAGATAAAATATTACCGGGTGTGTCTTTCTGTTACCCCGGAAATAGTATGGCCGGATTATTCTCGCAGCCTGAAGCCAGGTACAGTAGGAGCCGATGCTTAATCCATGATGAGATATTTCTCAATAAAAATTAGGCAAAGATACCCCGTCTAATTTTGCAGAAAGTTCAGATGTGCGCGGATGTATCTTAAGAATTGCTGATCGTTTTTCACATGCAGCTTTTTCATAATGCTGCGGCGGGTCGCTTTGGCCTGGATATCACTGACTGAGAGCAGATGAGCCGTTTCGGCTAACGTATACCCGCTGGCGAGAAACATTAAGAACTGGCGTTCTTCGATAGAAAAGTTGCGGGTGGTGCAGTAATGGCAGATAGTCGCGGGCACGCTAGTGCGCAGTGCGCGTTTTTGCAGGATGAGGACCAGTTTTTTGGTTATCTCGTCGACGTCATCTTCCCGATAAATCAGTGGCAACATGTACAGGCAGGGGCGGAACATCAGCTTATCTTTGTCGTTTTTGCTACAGATGACCACCCGGTGTTGGCGCCTGGTGTGGACAGGAACCATGTAACAATCGGCGCTGAGCCAATCTTCATCCAGTGAGATAAACGCGATTTCAGCGCGATCGATATCTTCGACAGGTAAAAAGCTAATCTCCTGATGCCACTGATTTGCCAGATGGGAGATGATGATTTTCAGTCCATGTTCGAAATGACTGTTTTCTTCCTTGATGGCGATACTTAACATTAAAGAGTTCCTGACCACTGGAGAGGGGATAAAGGAATGTTAAGCAAAATCATAAATATTCTAAATACATGTATCCCTAAATCTGACGTTTTGCGGGCTGAGTTGTTACCAGGTGATTTCCTGGATACCTTTGAACGAGCAGAAAAAATCAACATTCGTACACTTCGCCAGCAACCGAAACAAAAGGCATTGACTCAGCAAGCGCTGACCGTATAATTCACGCGTTTCATCTGCATGAAGTAATCACTTCGCAATGCGCCCTTAGCTCAGTTGGATAGAGCAACGGCCTTCTAAGCCGTAGGTCGTAGGTTCGAATCCTACAGGGCGTACCATTTCAACGTCACTTCTGATGTTCAGCTTCTGCTAATCGCGACAAATTTTCTTTTGCCAACCACATTTCCACTTCTGTAAGACTTAGTTGTACTTCCTCTCTGAGTGAAAAATCAGCTAGCGGCTGCTGTTCAAGCGCTGCGCACATCCTGCTGGCAGAACGCATCCCCATGCTGGCGCAGCTGCTTTTTAGCTGATGTGCCAGACGTTTTATCTTCTCGTACTCACATGCTGCGCGCGCTGCGTCAATCTCATCTAATACAGGAAGGGTGTGTTGCTTAAAGAGCGCTAACCATTCGTGCACCTTTTGCCATCCCATTAGCTGGATATCCCCGGCTAATTGCTGGGTATCTAACCGTTGGTTGTCATTTTCTAATGCAACCGGGAGAGGGGCGTTACCGTGCAGATAATGGGTAATGAGCCGACTGAGTTCATCCTGTGGAACCGGTTTTTGAATAACGCCGCGAAACAGGGTGCTGGTTCTTTGGCTTAGCGTTTCGTCGATGACGTGTGCGCTAAAGCCTATTAGCTTTAACGTCGGAAACTCGCGGGTTAACTGTTGCGCCAGCGTGATGCCGTCGATATCCGGAAGATCAAAATCAACCAGCGCGGCATTATACTGGGCGTCTTGCTGCAGTATGGTGAGCGCCGCAGCCGCACTGTCGGCAGCGGTGACCTGGGCGCCATTGAGGGTGAGCATTTCTGTACTGATGCGCTGCGTGAGGGGGTTATCCTCGATTAGCAGTAAGCGTAAACCCTGTAACGATATGGCACGTGGAACGGATTTAGCTACCGGCATCGCGCCAGCCCGTAATGGCAGACGAAGACGAAAGCAGCTTCCGACTCCCGGCGTACTGGTGACGCTCAGTTCTCCCTGCATCGCCTGCGCAAGGCTGGCACTGATAGTGAGTCCAAGCCCGGTCCCCCCACGTTTACCGCTAACCTGAACAAACGGCTGAAAAATATCGCGCTGATGGACAGGATCAATCCCGCATCCCGTGTCCTCAACCTCAATATACCAGTCCTGATCTTTACATCGGCTACGCAGGGTGATGTGTCCGCGATCGGTAAAGCGCAGCGCGTTGTTTAATAGGTTAGTTATGATTTGCCGAATGCGGCGCGGATCGCCGCGTAGGGAGTCGGGGACATCGTCGGCAAAATCCGTAACCAGCACGACCGGGCGACCCACAACGCGACCGTGCATGAGCTGAAGCGTACTTTCCAGCAAGGGTCTGGGCTCAAAAGGTTCATCGCCGATCGCCACATTTTTTCCGCCCGCTTCGATGGCGGAATAGTCCAGGATATCGTTGAGGATGGTCAGCAGAGACTCGCCAGAGTCGGTGATTGCGCGCAGATTCTCCTGATGCTGCGCCAGAGCGGGATTGTCTGAGAGCAACTGCGCAGTGCCGAGGATCCCATACAGCGGGGTGCGTATCTCATGGCTCATGGCGGCCAGAAACGCCGATTTTGCCTGGTTGGCTTTTTCGGCTTCTGCCCGCGCCTGCCGGTGTTCCGACACCATAGAACGCAGCTCGGCGGTGCGAGCTTTTACCTGAGCGGCCAGATGTTCGCGATGGCTATTAAGGGCGTGAACGCTACCGCGAAAGGCGTCCATTAACCGACCGATGGTATCCAGTTCGCGAACGCCCGCTGTTTCCGGAAATGGGGAGTCAATATCACCTTCAAGCAGACGCTGTAACGCCTGGGTTTGCTGCGCCAACGGGCGCGTGACCGAGCGGTAAACTACGCGCCAAAGAATGAGAATTAACAAGCACAATGACACCGCACCTAACAGCAGCAGCAGCGTTTGCCCGCGCTGGCTGGCCTGTTTGAGATGCGCCAGCCCGGTCTGATTGCGTTGGCCAATGATTTCTACCAACTGACTGACTTGGCTACTGAAACGGGTAAATTGCTCGATATTATTCTGCGATAAGATCTGTAAGCGGGTGGTGATGTCATTATCCTGACGATACAGGGCCAGCAGATCGACATAACGGCTTATCGAATTTACAGCGCCGGCAACCTGAGTGCGTACCACCGGATCTTCAATGCGTATTTGTCGGCGGTGAAGCACTCTGACGGCGGCATTAAGCTGGGTTTCCAGCGCTGCAAGGTTATTCTGCGCCTGGTTATTCCCCAGATTCATCACCATTTGCTGCACGCGTAGCGCGCTCAGGCGCAGTTCATTCATCTGGTTATAATATTCCAGATCGATATCGATAAGCCTGTCGAGAGCGTGTTCTGCCGCCTGCCCCTGATGGCTCTCAATCAAATCATAAATGCTTGCCTGCGTAGCGCCCGCCGAGGTGGCGGCATTACTGGCCTGACCGCGCGCCATTTCGGCAACGTCGGCGGTAGCCTCAACAATATGTTGGCTGAGCTGTTGCTGCCGATCGCGCAGTTTCAGACGTTCGCCAACCAACTCCCCCTGATGGCTTAACGACTGGGCGATCTCTTTTTCCTGTTGTTCAATGGCCGACGTATCAAAGCCCTGCTCGCGCAGGGTTTTCAGTAAAGCGGTTATTTTCAGGCTTTGGGCGGTTAACATACGCCCCTGAGCCAGCCACATATTTTCATTATCTGCGGTGGTCAGATTCTGCGCGGAAAACAGTTCCCAGGCGCTAGCTTCGCTGAGCTGGCGCGCCATGTCCATGGTCGGGATCAGCGCCTGGGTATTGGCCTGCTCAACCTGGCTGACAAAACGCAGGTTATACCAGCCAACCAGCGTACTAATGAGGGTCAGTGCCGCCATCAGCCCGAAGCCTATCCACAGTCGTTTGGTCAGAGATAAATTCACTGTCGGGTCGCCACAGATTAAAAAGGTTGAGTCCAAAAGAGGAAAGCAACTAGGATAAAGCCTTATCAATGTTGAGGCTATCATGCGCGTATTGGTTTTCCTGCTTATCACACTTTTTCCCGGCTTAGGTCACGCGACCGGGTCTGCACTGCTGCGCTGGCCGGATACCCAGCAGGCAGTACCGGAACCGCTAACGGACGTTACTGCAAACAAAGTCTGGAAACTGTGCGCGCTGTATCCCAGCCTGAAGGATTCCTACTGGCTTTCCGTGAATTACGGCATGCTGGAGGCGGCGAAAAAATACGGCGTAAGCCTGAAGGTGCTCGAGGCGGGAGGGTATCGCCAGTTCGACACGCAAAAATCACAAATCGCTCAATGCCAGCAATGGGGCGCGGATGCCATTTTGTTGGGCAGCAGCACGACGACTTTTCCGGATTTGCAGGCACAGGTTGGCACGCTACCGGTTATCGAGGTGGTGAATGCTATCCATGACGCAACGGTAAAAGCCCGGGTTGGGGTTCCGTGGTTCCAGATGGGTTATCAGCCAGGCCGCTATTTGGTTAAGTGGAGCGCGGGCAAACCGCTAAAGGTCTTATTATTGCCAGGACCTGATGACGCCGGGGGCAGTCGTGAGATGGTGGCCGGGTTCCGTCAGGCGATTGCCGGCAGTCAGGTGCGCATCGTGGATGTGGCGTTGGGCGATAATGATATTGAAATACAGCGTAATCTGTTGCAGGAGATGCTTGAGCGTCACCCGGATGCCGACGTGGTGGCCGGTACAGCAATTGCTGCTGAAGCGGCAATGGGGGAGAAGCGCAATCAGGGCGCGCCGTTAACTGTCGTCTCTTTTTATCTGTCGCATCAGGTGTATCGCGGGCTTAAACGCGAAAGAATCATTATGGCTGCCAGCGATCAAATGGTCTGGCAAGGTGAACTGGCGATTCAGCAGGCTATCAGAGTATTACAAGGACAACCGGTGCCGGAAAATATCAGTCCACCGATCCTGGTGCTCACCCCGAAAAATGCCGACAGCCAGCATGTAAAGTGCTCGTTGTCACCCGGCGGATTCCGTCCTGTTTATCTGTATCAGTACACGTCAGCCGCTAAAAAATAACCTTCCCCGTGCTGCGTTACCAGTAAATCAGCACGCAGCTTGTGGCGTAAACGGCGGATCAGTACGTCCACGGTGCGTAAGTCCGGATTGTCTACCCGTCGTGCCGAAAGCATGCGCAGTAAACGTTCGCGACTGAGAATTTCCCCCGGATTGGTGACAAACGCGACCAGCATTTCATACTCGGCGCGGGTGAGTTTGATTGCCTCGTCGCCCAGTTCCAGAGTATGACGGGAGACATTCAGACAATACCCGGCAAACTGATAGCAGTTGTCTTTAGCCTCCGGTCGCGCCTCGCGGGCAAGGTCGATACGCCAGAGTAAATTTTTCACTCTCACCACCAGTTCACGTAGCTCCAGCGGCTTGGTGACATAATCATCAGCCCCCATTTCCAGGCCAACGATACGGTCAATTTGGTCACTACGACCCGTGACCAGGATGATCCCCACCGTTGAGCGTTCACGCAGGGCGCGGGTCAGCATTAAGCCATTTTCATCCGGGAGATTGATATCTAACAGAATAAGATCGACAGAGTGTTGTGATATGATTTCACGCAGGCCGGCTCCGCTGGCTGTGACCGAGACGTGATAACCTTCCTGTTCAAAATAAGCCTGTAATCGTGCCTGGGTAACGGGTTCATCCTCAACAATGACAATGTGATGCGACATCCTGGTTGTTGTCTCTTTCTGTTCATATCTGTTCACATTGTGCCGTAAGCCATTCATCCTGACCAGTGTTGCCGTTCACATTTGCGAAATAAGATCCTCTGTAACTAAACCATATATTTACAGGGGCTATTATGCGGAAACTATGGAGGGCGCTGCTCAGACCGAGCGCACGTTGGTCAGTGTTGGCGCTGGTCGTCATCGGGATGGTGGTCGGTATCGCGCTGATCGTCTTACCGCACGTTGGCATTAAATTAACCAGTTCAACCGAATTTTGCGTGAGCTGCCACAGCATGCAGCCGGTTTATGAAGAATATAAACAGTCTGCGCATTTTCAGAATGCCTCCGGGGTGCGCGCAGAGTGCCATGATTGCCACATTCCATCTGATATCCCTGGCATGGTGAAACGTAAGCTGGAGGCCAGCAACGATATTTACCAGACCTTTATTGCCCACTCTATTGATACTCCTGAGAAATTCGAAGCCAAACGTGCCGAACTGGCGGAGCGCGAATGGGCACGAATGAAGGAGAACAACTCCGCGACCTGTCGTTCCTGTCATAACTATGATGCGATGGATCACGCGAAACAGCATCCTGAAGCTGCGCGTCAGATGAAGATTGCTGCCAAGGACAATCAATCTTGTATCGACTGCCATAAAGGTATTGCGCATCAGCTTCCTGACATGAGCAGCGGTTTCCGTAAGCAGTTTGACCAGTTACGCGCCAACGCAAACGACGATGGCGATACGCTCTATTCTCTGGACATCAAACCTATTTATGCCGCCAAAGGGGATAAAGAACCTGCGGGCTCACTGCTACCAGCTTCTGAAGTCAAAGTGTTAAAGCGTGACGGCGACTGGCTGCAAATTGAGATTGTGGGCTGGACAGAGAGTAACGGGCGTCAGCGCGTGCTGGCGCAATTGCCGGGTAAACGCATTTTTGTGGCCTCCATTCGTGGCGACATCCAGCAGCACGTGAAAACCCTGGAGCAAACGACCGTCGCGGAAACGAATACGCAGTGGAGCAAGCTGCAGGCCACCGCCTGGATGCAGAAGGGCGATATGGTTAACGACATCAAGCCAATCTGGGCTTATGCCGACTCGCTCTATAACGGAACCTGTAACCAGTGCCACGGCGCACCTGAGAAAGAACACTTTGACGCCAACGGCTGGATTGGCACGTTGAACGGCATGATTGGATTTACCAGTCTGGATAAACGTGAAGAACGTACCTTACTGAAATATTTGCAGATGAATGCCTCTGACACCACGGACAAGCCGCATGGCGATAAGGGAGAAAGCAATGAAAAATAACGATCTCTTTCAGGCATCTCGCCGTCGTTTTCTACTGCAGTTGGGCGGCTTGACCGTCGCTGGTATGTTAGGACCTTCGCTGCTCACACCGCGCAGCGCCAACGCCGCAGAGGTGCAGGGAACTGGCGTTAAAGAGGGGATCCTGACCGGATCTCACTGGGGGGCAATCCGCGCCACCGTGGTTGATGGGCGTTTTATTGAAGCCAAACCGTTTGAGCGTGATAAGTACCCGTCAAAAATGATCGCCGGACTGCCGGATCACGTGCATGGCGGGGCGCGTATTCGCTATCCAATGGTCCGTGTCGACTGGTTGCGTAAACGCCATCAGAGCGATACCACGCAGCGTGGAGATAACCGCTTTGTGCGCGTTTCGTGGGATGAAGCGCTGGACTTCTTCTATCAGGAGCTGGAGCGAATTCAGAAGACCTATGGCCCGAGCGCGCTGCTGACGGCCAGCGGTTGGCAATCAACCGGCATGTTCCATAACGCCTCGGGGATGCTGGCGCGCGCCATTGCGCTGCACGGCAACAGCGTAAGTACCGGGGGCGACTATTCCACTGGTGCTGCCCAGGTGATTCTGCCGCGCGTGGTCGGGTCAATGGAGGTATATGAACAGCAGACCTCCTGGCCGCTGGTGCTGAAAAACAGCAAAACGATTGTGCTGTGGGGTTCCGACCTGATTAAAAACCAGCAGGCGAACTGGTGGTGCCCGGATCATGATGTTTATGAATACTACGAACAACTGAAAGAAAAAGTGGCGCGCGGCGAGATCTCGGTTATCAGTGTTGATCCGGTCATCACCTCGACGCACGACTACCTGGGCCGCGACAAGGTTAAACACGTCGCCGTGAATCCGCAGGCCGATGTGCCGCTACAGCTGGCGCTGGCGCACACACTTTATACCGAGAAGCTCTACGATAAGCATTTTCTCGATAACTACTGCGTAGGGTTTGAGCAGTTTCTGCCTTATCTGCTGGGGGAAAGTGACGGACAGCCTAAAGATGCCCAGTGGGCGGAAAAAATATGCGGGATTGATGCCGATACGATTCGTGAACTGGCGCGGCAAATGGCGGGCGGAAGAACGCAGATTATTGCCGGCTGGTGCGTCCAGCGTATGCAGCACGGGGAACAGTGGGCGTGGATGATCGTGGTGCTGGCCTCAATGCTTGGACAAATCGGCTTACCCGGCGGTGGCTTCGGCTTTGGCTGGCACTACAACGGCGCGGGCACGCCAAGCCGCAAAGGGATTATCCTGAGCGGTTTTTCTGGCTCCACCACCGTACCTCCTGTGCATGACAGCACTGATTATAAGGGGTACAGCAGCACCATCCCGATCGCGCGTTTTATCGATGCGATTCTTGAGCCGGGTAAACAAATTAACTGGAACGGCAAAACCGTCAAGTTGCCGCCGTTGAAGATGTGCGTTTTTGCCGGGACCAACCCTTTCCATCGTCACCAGCAGATCAATCGTATTATTGAGGGCTGGCGTAAGCTGGAAACCGTTATCGCCATCGATAATCAGTGGACCTCGACCTGTCGATTCGCTGACATCGTATTGCCCGCAACGACCCAGTTTGAGCGTAACGATCTTGACCAGTATGGCAACCACTCCAACCGCGGCATTATCGCCATGAAACAGTTGGTGCAGCCGCAATTTGAAGCACGTAATGATTTCGATATTTTCCGCGATCTCTGCCGCCGCTTTAATCGTGAAGAAGCCTTTACCGAAGGGCTGGATGAGATGGGTTGGCTGAAACGGATCTGGCAGGAAGGAAGCCAGCAGGGGAAAGGGCGCGGCGTTCATCTCCCCGCTTTTGACGTTTTCTGGAATCAGCAAGAGTACGTTGAATTCGAACATCCGCAGATGTTTGTACGTCATCAGGCATTCCGCGAAGACCCCGATCTTGAGCCGCTGGGCACGCCGAGCGGTTTGATCGAAATTTTCTCGAAAATCATTGCCGGTATGCAGTATGACGACTGCCAGGGGCATCCGATGTGGTTTGAGAAAATCGAACGCTCACATGGTGGACCCGGGTCGCAGCGTTGGCCACTGCATCTGCAATCTGTTCACCCTGATTTCCGTCTGCACTCGCAGCTTTGTGAATCTGAAGCGCTGCGTAAGCATTATGCGGTAAGTGGTAAAGAGCCGGTGTTTATCAACCCGCAGGATGCCAGCGTCAGGGGGATTCGCAACGGTGATATTGTCCGTGTGTTTAACGCACGTGGACAAGTACTGGCCGGGGCGGTTGTCTCCGATCTCTACTCGCCAGGCGTGGCGCGTATTCATGAAGGTGCCTGGTACGACCCTGATAACGGCGGAGAAACTGGGGCGCTGTGTAAATACGGCAATCCAAACGTATTAACAATCGATATCGGCACGTCTCAACTGGCCCAGGCGACCAGCGCTCATACCACGCTGGTGGAAATTGAGAAATATACCGGCAAGGTGGATAACGTGACGGCGTTTAGCGGCCCGATAAAAATGGTGGCGCAGTGCGAATATGTTCCGGCGGAGAAGGTATCGTCATGATAAAACATTCTTCCCTGACAACAGAACAGATGGCCTGCGTTTACGCCTGGCTGGCGCAGTTGTTTTCCCGGGAACGGGACGATGACAGCCTGGCACTTTTGCAGTCCAGCGAAATGGCTGAGTGGTTCGCGGTGCTAAAAGGTGAACCGTCGCTTGAAGCGGAAGTCCTTCAGCTGGAGGAGAAAATTGCTGCGCTTCAGGTGCGTGAGGACGCAACCCTCGAACTGGCGGCTGATTTTTGTAGCCTGTTTCTGATGTCGGAAAAACACGCGGCGTTACCCTATGCGTCGGTCCATCTTGAAGGAGGGCCGAATTACGGGGTCATTAAACGATTGTTAGCCGATGCTGGCATGCAGGTAAGCGAAACGTTTAGCGAGTCAGCCGATCATCTGGCAATTTTTATCGAACTGCTGAGTCATCTGCATTTTTCTCTGGGAGAGTCCGGGCTTAGCCGCCAGCGTATTGATGCGCTGCGCAGAGAAACGCTGGCGGGGCTGTTACGCTGGTTACCGGAATTCACCGCCAAATGCCGCCGCTATGATGACTTTGGTTTCTATGGCGCGCTGAGTCAGTTGTTGCTGGCACTGGTCAGGCTGGATATTCAGAACTGAGTGATGGCCTAAGCCACAGAACACCGGGAATACATTCGCTCTAATGCTTGCCATTTTAACGAAAATGAATGGGCGTAATGAGTAACTGAGAGTGGGACATCCGGAGGCAATGAATCTGTTGCCTCCGGTATATTGCTACATTTACCGCTGAGGTGAACGGAACCCTGAGTAAGAATCACATGTTCTCAAGAATGCTTAACTTATAAACGTTAGTGCACATTCGCCCCCATTTTGACCCTATCACCGCACAACCAGCACGGGACATTTTGCATGGCGTA
Source organism: Citrobacter sp. Cb031 (assembly GCF_030336725.1). Taxonomy (NCBI): domain Bacteria; kingdom Pseudomonadati; phylum Pseudomonadota; class Gammaproteobacteria; order Enterobacterales; family Enterobacteriaceae; genus Citrobacter; species Citrobacter sp. Cb031. The sequence continues at coordinate 512,005 of NZ_JAOWDA010000021.1, read as the reverse complement.
CTACGGCAGCCGCCGTTGAACCCAGCAGATAAGTGCTAAAACCAGGCTTATGTGAGGCAATGACGATAAGCTCAGCGTCAACCGCTTCCGCCAGTTTGAGGATCTGATCCTTCGGCGGGCCGTAAACGACGTGAGTCTGACTCCTGCCTGCAGGAATATTGAACTGCTTAATAATCTCTTCGAGTTTTTCGCTGGCCTTGGCCTGCAGACCGCTTCTGTCCGGGAATTCTGTTGAGTAAGCCAGCCCCAGCGAGGCATAGAACGGAACGGTAGGAATAACGGCTAAAAAGTGGACCTTAGCGGTTTTGGCATGCGCCAGGACCTGTGGAACAACATGGCGGGTTAAATCGGTTTCAGAGATATCAATGGGCACCAGAATTGAGCGATACATATTCACTACCTCCTGTTTGTTTACCTCTACCCAGAGTGTAGCGAAAATCGAATCTGTATAATAAGTGACCAGATCAAGGTTGCATGCATAAATGCGCGTCAATGATAGGTGTGTGTCACAAGTCTTGTCGTGAATGTATATCTGAGCACAACCACAAGAGGGGTATCTTCATTAATACGTGTTATCTCGTAATAGAAAAGGGTTCGTTTTTATGTTTTTCCATTGTATATTTTATTATATAGCGGCTATTACCAAGGGCATAATTTTAATGCCATTCAGCACTCATCAAATTTTTATTCTGACGTTTCCATAATTAATGGTTAATTAAACCTTTGGTTTGGTTTAATTATCTGATTTTAAAATGATATTTTATATTTAATTTCGTTCTTATTAATTATGCGAGCGCCTTCAAACTTACCCACATGCTGATTCTCATTTCCCTCTGCGTTTGATGAATATCAATAAGTAACCGCGTTAGGGTAATTATTGTCTACCTATTAAAGGGTATTCGTCTTGTGGGAATAAAAGATGAGAAAAATAAATAAAACCATCCTCGGGACGATGCTGCTGTGCATTGTTCTTGGTGCTGTTATCGTTTTGGCAGGGCAATGGACGTTGCACAAAACCTCAAGCACGGAATTCTGTTTATCGTGCCATACGATGCAAGCACCGTATGAGGAATATACCGGTTCGGTTCACTTTCAGAATCAGAAAGGTATTCGTGCAGAGTGTGCTGATTGTCATATCCCCCAGGGCGGCCTGGATTATCTGGTGGCTAAACTGCGGGCCTCAAAAGATGTTTATCATCAGTTCATAACCAAAAAAATCGATACCCCAGAAAAATTTGAAGAACACCGTCTGGAGATGGCGCAAACCGTCTGGGCACAGCTAAAAGCGAGCGATTCTGCGACCTGCCGTAGCTGTCACAGCATGGACGCGATGGATCTTGCCGCACAAAGCGCGGAGGCCCAGAAAATGCACAAAATGGGCATTGAGGAAAAGCAAACCTGTATTGATTGCCACAAAGGCGTCGCCCATTTCCCACCTGAAATAAAAATGGATGACAGCGCGCTCAAAGGGCTTGAAGCGCAGTCAGCCTCCACCCCTGCTTCGGCAACAGAGCTTTATGCCGTAAGCAACACCGCGCTGGGCGATTTGGGAACCGTTTACCCGGCAACAAAAATGCAGGTTCTGAAAACAACGGACAATACGCGACAGGTCGAGATTCGCGGTAGCCAGATGCAGGGAAATGAACAGGTCATTTACTACGCGGCAGGACAGCGTTTGATTCTTGCCAGCCTGAGTGAAAAAGGTCAGCAATCGCTGAAGATCCTCTCCGACTGGAAAAAAGATGATTACGGCAATGTGTGGCGAGATGTCGTGCTGCAGGGTGAATGGAGCGGTTCCGCTCTCGCCAGCCGTGAACCGATGTGGGATTACGCGCGCAAACTCGACAATGTGTACTGCGCGGGCTGCCATGCGCCAATTCCGGCGAATCATTTCACGCTCAACGCCTGGCCTTCAGTAGCAAAAGGGATGGGCGCTCGCACCAATATCAGTGAAAACGAACTGGATATCCTGAGCCGTTACTTCCAGTACAACGCTAAAGACATGAACAAATAAGCGATAAATCAGGAGAAATCATGAAACTCACAAGACGTGACTTTATTAAGACGGCCGGCGCGGCAACCGGGACAATGGCGATTTCTTCGGTGATCCCAATGCCGGCCTGGGCCGAAGGCCAAAATGGCGGAGCGATTCTGACGGCAGCGCGTTGGGGCGCGGTATACGTGGAAGTAAAAGATGGCAAAGTGGTTTCCTCAAAAGGCGCGTTGCCTAAAACGGTGCCGAACTCGTTACAGCAAACCGCGCCGGATCAGGTCCATACCAATATCCGCGTAAAATATCCGATGGTGCGCAAAAGCTATCTGGAAAACCCGGGTAATGCGGATGGTAAACGTGGAAGCGATCCTTTCGTGCGGGTTAGCTGGGAGCAGGCACTGAAACTGATACATGAGCAGCATAGCCGGATCCGTAGCAGCTATGGCCCAGCGTCGATATTTGCTGGTTCTTATGGTTGGCGCTCCAGCGGCGTTCTGCATAAAGCGCAAACCTTACTGCAACGCTATATGAGCATGGCCGGTGGTTACGCAGGTCATACCGGAGATTATTCAACCGGTGCCGCGCAGGTGATCATGCCTTACGTTGTGGGATCGGTTGAAGTCTATGAGCAGCAAACCACCTGGCCGATGGTGCTTGAGCACAGTCAGGTCGTGGTGCTGTGGGGGATGAACCCGCTCAATACCCTCAAGATTGCCTGGAGCAGCACGGATGAACAGGGGATTGAATACTTTAATCTGCTGAAGAAATCAGGGAAAAGCGTCATCGCCATCGATCCGATGCGTTCCGAAACCATTGAGTTCTTTGGTGATAATGCAACCTGGATTGCGCCACATATGGGGACCGATGTGGCGATGATGTTAGGGATCGCCCATACGCTGGTGAAGAAAAATCTCCATGACAAAGCCTTCCTGGAAAAATACACCACTGGATATCCGCAATTTGAAGAGTATTTGCTCGGCAAGAGCGACAAAATAGAGAAAACCGCCGAGTGGGCTTCCGGCGTGTGCGGCGTGCCTGCTGAGCAACTGGAGAAGCTGGCGGAAATTTTCTCCAGCAATCAAACCATGCTCATGGCGGGTTGGGGGATTCAGCGCCAGCAATACGGTGAGCAAAAACACTGGATGCTGGTGACTCTGGCGGCGATGCTGGGGCAAATTGGTACCGAAGGCGGTGGTTTCGGATTCTCTTATCACTATTCCAACGGCGGTAACCCAACGCGTACCGGGGGAGTATTGCCAGCCATCTCCGCCCAAATTGAGGGTGGGTCATCTGCGGGTAACGACTGGGCGGTTTCCGATGCGGTGATCAGCCTGCCGGTAGCGCGAATTGTCGAAGCGCTGGAAAATCCAGGCGGCAAATATCAGCATAACGGTAAAGAGCAAACCTTCCCGGATATCAAAATGATCTGGTGGGCGGGCGGCGCTAACTTTACCCATCATCAGGATACTAACCGTTTAATCAAAGCCTGGCAGAAGCCTGAACTGGTTGTCATCTCTGAGTGCTACTGGACCGCAGCGGCCAAACATGCCGATATAGTCCTGCCGATCACCACGTCGTTTGAGCGCAACGATCTGACCATGACCGGTGATTACAGTAACCAACATCTGGTGCCGATGAAGCAGGTCATTGAGCCGCAGTTTGAAGCACGCAGTGATTTTGACGTATTTGCCGATCTGGCGGAGATGCTCAAGCCTGGCGGTAAGGCGGTCTACACCGAGGGCAAAGATGAAATGGCTTGGCTGAAGCAGTTCTATGATGCCGCGCAAAAAGCCGCCCGCGCCCAGCGTATCGCGATGCCTCAGTTCAACGCGTTTTGGCAGCAAAACAAACTGATCGAAATGCGTGAGAATGAAAAGAATAACAAATATGTACGCTACGCGGATTTCCGCAGCGATCCGGTGATGAATGCGCTTGGAACGCCGAGCGGTAAGATAGAAATCTACTCAAAAACGATTGAAGGCTATCAATACAAAGATTGTCCGCCGCATGCGTCATGGATTGAACCCGATGAATGGAAAGGAACTGCGGATAAAGATCAACTGCAGCTACTGACGGCGCACCCGGCACATCGTCTGCACAGTCAGTTGAACTACGCTTCGCTGCGCAAAGAGTACGCGATTGCTAATCGTGAGCCGGTAACGATTCACCCGGATGATGCGAAAGCCAGAGGTATTGCCGAGGGCGATCTGGTACGCGTATGGAACGCGCGTGGACAGGTGCTGGTGGGGGCACACATCAGTGACGGTATCAAACCGGGAATCATCTGTATCCATGAAGGCGCATGGCCAGATATTGAGAACGGTATCTGCAAAAATGGCGGCGCGAACGTGCTGACGGCGGATATCCCAACCTCAAGGCTGGCGAATGGCTGCGCGGGGAATACCAGCCTGGTATACGCAGAGAAATTCACCGGCGAAGCGCCAAAACTCACCGTCTTTGATGAGCCAGCAATCGTCACTCTGTAATGATGGTTGAAAAGCGGGGGCCGTAAGGCTCCCGCTTTTTATTGCTGGTATGGCAATGTCTTACCGCTGTTACTCTGCCAGCACAATCACATCTCCCGTTGCCAGGGCGTCAGTTCCCGGTAGCCACAATCGACCCCACGAACCGGTGCAATGACAGCCGAGTAGTTTTTCTGGTTGTTGTTGCTTAATAAATTGTCGGGTTCGCCATAGCTTAGCAGGGGGGGCGGTGCGTAAATGGAACCCACCGACGAGGGCGTAAATTTGGTTAACGCCGGTGATGTTTTGGCAATGGCGTACGATATTCTCTATTCCCCGATGCCCGCATCCGGTAATGATGACTAACCCGCGATCAGATTTATAGATCAATACGCCTTCGTCGCTGATGTAATCCGGTTGAGGTGTTTTCTCGCTAATAACGCCATAGGCCTGTGGAGTGGCGACACTAATTTCCCCGGACCACAAAAATCGATCGCTGATCGCCAACGGTTCACGGGTGTATTCCATGATTAGTCGAGAGTAGTCGTTATCACGCGAGAGTTTTTTTATTTTTCTTGGCGTTCCCGCCAGGGTTATTGAGGCGTACCGTTCGCAGGCTATTTGGGGATGGCAAATGATACGACTGTTATCCGCCAGCCACGGCACGCCGCCACAGTGATCGTAATGGCCGTGCGAAAGAACCACGGCGGTCAATTGCGTCAGGTCTACGCCCATTTGCGCGGCATTAAGTATGAAGCTGTCGTCCGGGCCGGTATCAAATAGTATGGTGGTGGTTTCATCCTGAACTAACAGACTTAATCCAGGCTTTGCCCGTAATGATTTATCTGCGCTCGCAGCGCGCCTGTTTTCAAGCAATACCGTGAGGGTTAATGCCATGCCTGACTCCAGTATTAAAACGGCATACTGTAATACATGACCGTTGAGAGCGCTGTGATCGCAGCGCTCTTTGTGCTGACTTAGCGGTGATAGTAATGGCCGTCATCATCGGAGTGATGGTGACTATGCCGCCACGCATGCTGGTTCTTCCTTTGCTCGCGCTCCTGGCGTTCATGCTCTTTATCACGGTTGGCTTCACGGTTTTTGTGATTAGCGATCGCCGTGGCAACTGCTGCGGCCCCAATACCAGCAGCGGCTGCAGAAAGGTAAGGATGTTCGGCACAGCCCGACAGACTAGCCATAATAACCAACGTGGAAATCAGTTTTTTCATTGTGGCGGTATCCGTTACTCGCGCACAATTTTGCCAGCATTCCCGGCATCGCTGTCGTTCCAGCTACCGCGACCATTCGTTTTAATGGTGTAAGTGGCATAGCCGACACGGAAGGTCATCGTATCCTGATAGGTATTTACGTCACGCACTTCATTACCATTGACGTACACGCTGGAACCCTCGACGTGAATATCAATGCTGCGTTGACCATTGGCAAATTTGGCTACGTAATTTCCGCTGAATTTGCCGTAAATATCGGCATTATCGTGGTTATCCCGGTCAGCGGTATTTTGCTGCTCTTCACCATGACGATGATGACGGCTCTGCTGGCTGTTGCCGTTCTCAATAAAGCCATGATCGCGGTTCCACTGATAGGATTTATTGATATCGCAGCCATTGAGTTCACTCATTTGCGTACAACCTGAATGTTCATACTTTTTCTGCATTGCCGGGGTAATTGCGCATGCCGTTGTGGCCGTTGTCAGGCCGAGGACAAAGAGGGTCAGCAGACGTTTTTTCATTTTTTGCTCACTATCATCATTAAGTTTATTTATTGGAATACGAACTGTTCGAATGTCATGTTTACGACGACGGCAGTCTCCCATTAAATATTAATGACGCATACCAGGGGGAATCCTAATTTATATTAATGGTGAGGGTGTGGGGGCTGTAATATGCAACATTACAAGCAGGTGAATTACGTATTTTATACAAGTAAGATAAAACGCTTAATTATATTTACTTTTTAATGAAATGTTTAAATAAATATTAATATTGACATTAATGGCAGGAACGCAGGCTTGTAAATGTACAGGCCTGCGTGGCACATTTTGTCCGCAATATTCATACATAGTGTATTGATGGACATTTTATTCAACACAGGACAACGTTACCCTTGCGAGGGGATCTGTGCGCGGTGCTGCCTGGCCTGAACCTCATGGGCATATGAATGACCGTTATTCACTGACTGGTGAACGACCATCGCTTTTTCATGTTTATTCATTTGTGAAAAAGGGCGTGCCTGGGATAGTGTTGACGTTGAATTTTTCGTCTGCGCAACGTGTTCTTGCGCCATTTGTTGATGTGCAGGGGCACTGCTGTTATTCATCATTTCATGGGCTGCTGCGGCCTGCTGATGCATTTTGGGTGTGTCTGCCGCATTAACGCCAACTGAAATAAAAAACGCGATAGCGAAAAAAGAGGATATCTTATTCATCATATTTCTCCTGTTTGGGTTTACGGAAGAAATTATAATTGGTGAGGGCTGTCAGCGGCGTGACAGGACTATGACGGTTATGTCAGAGAATCGGTGATGATATATATCGTTCATACTTCAAGCTGCATATGCGTTGGCTGCGCTCGTTCACCCCAGTCATTTACTTAAGTAAGTGACTGGGGATTCCCTCTCTTGCCGCCTTCCTGCAACTCGAATTGTTTAAGGTATCAACGCCATTACCATAAATTACATCGCATGCTTGGGCAGCGTCAGAATAAATCGGGTGGCAAGCTGATCGGATGTCACCGAGACTTTCCCCTGATGGGCGATAACAATCGATTTCACAATCGCCAGGCCAATACCGCTGCCTTCGCCTTTACGCTGTCGCGAAGGGTCAACCCGATAAAACCGATCAAATAGCCGCGATAGATGCTGTGGGGGAATGGGGGGGCCGGGATTTTCCACGACTATCTGGACCAGGCCATCCGCCTCTTTCACCCGCACGGTTACCGACTCGCCTTTTGGCGTGTAGCGCATGGCATTTGAAAGCAGATTACTCATTGCCCGGCGTAGCATTAACGGATCGCCTGAAACCCAGCATGCGCGTCCTTCAAAACGTAAGCCAACCTCGCGCTCTTCTGCCCAGGCTTCGAAAAAATCGAACACTTTACCAACCTCATCGGCCAGATTAAGCGCTGTCTTTTCCGGGATAAGCTGATTGTTGTCTGCCTGCGCCAGAAACAGCATGTCGCTTACCATTTTCGACATACGACCAAACTCTTCAAGATTGGAATACAGCACGTCTTCCAGCTCTTTTTGGCTACGGGTTTGGCTGAGCGCAATTTCCGTTTGTGTGACCAGGTTGGTTATTGGCGTGCGGATCTCATGGGCAATATCCGCCGAGAAGTTCGACTGACGTTTAAATACATCCTCAATGCGTTCGATCATGTGATTAAACGAACTTACCAGTTGTTCCAGTTCAATAGGGACCGCTTGCGGATCGAGGCGCACATCAAGATCTTTTGAGGTGATATTTTGGATGCGCCGACTGACATTACGGATCGGTTCATGGCCTTTATACACAGCGAACAGCACGATAAATACAATCATCATGCTAATCAGCGATGCCGTCATAATCAGTTTGTTTTTCAGGTCGTTAATATAGTGCAGATGAAAATCGATCGATAACGCCAGATACAGCGTATACGCCGCTTTTCCATCAGTCAGCTTTCCTACCGGCAGGCGAATCATTCGCCAGTTAGACGACGTTTTTTGTCCGTGAATATGTTTGGCCGTTTGCAGTGTTGGGCCGGATATAATAAAAACATCGCTGGCATGGGCATTTTTATCCGGTCTTGCGCTGGCGATAAATTGCCGGAGATCCGGCGCATTTGGCGAATGAAAAATGGCTTTCTGCTTACTGTCTTCCAGAGAAATAATGACGTTCGAGTAGCCCTCAACCACGTTTTTTAGCGTTTCCAGACGGCGTGATTCCGGCTCGTTGGGTTGGTTAATAATCCGCTCCAGCGTGGCGCTGATCTCTTGTAAATCATTGATGTCCTGCTCGGCGAAATGGACCTTCACGGAGTGGATCATTATCCATGCAAAGGCGAAAAATGAAGCGATCGTCGCCAGACTGATAAAAAAGGTCAGTCGTGTCGCCAGCGAAAAAGGGCGCCGCCATCGTTTACTGGGCATCAGGAACCTCAAGCATATATCCCACGCCGCGTACGGTCTGAATCAGTTTCGGCTCAAAATCGTTATCAATTTTGGCGCGCAGACGCTTAACGGCGACGTCGATGGCATTGGTATCGCTGTCAAAATTCATATCCCAGACCTGGGAAGCGATCAGCGAGCGGGGTAAAACTTCCCCTTGATGACGCAGGAAAAACTCAAGCAGGGTAAACTCTTTGCTGGTCAGGGTAATACGCGTCCCGCTGCGGGTGACTTTTCTGCTGACCAGATCGACCATTAAATCCGCGACCTGAAACTGGCTTTCGACAATCACCGCCGCACCCCGGCGCAGCAGCGTTCTGACCCGCGCCAGCAGTTCGGCGAAGGCGAACGGTTTGACCAGATAATCATCAGCGCCTAATTCCAGACCCTTAACCCGATGTTCGATGGTACCCAGCGCGGTGAGGAGAAGAATGGGCATCCCTTTGTTAGCGGAACGCAGCATCCGTACGATATCCCAGCCGTTTACATCCGGCAGCATGATGTCGAGTATGAGCAGGTCGTAATCGCCGGTCATCGCCAGGTGGTACCCGTTCAGGCCGTTATCCGCTAAATCCACGACAAAACCCGCTTCCGTCAGGCCTTTCGTCAGGTATTCACCGGTTTTTTTCTCATCTTCGACTATCAACACCTTCATCGCATTCTCCTTCTCACACGGGTTGTGCTGACTTTCAATTCTAGGGAAGCGGGATCGGATAGCAATCGGTTATTGGGAAAATGACAGTTTTGTCATTTTCCTGTCACCGCTTAAACAGAGTCACTTCGTTAAAGTACAACACTATAAATTCCTACATTTTTTAGGGCCATCAGTCCGGTCAGGACGAGAAGAACTATGAGCAAATTTAAGCTTCTTACCCTCAGCGCTGTATTCGTTCTCGCCGGTTGTTCATTGGCGCCGGACTATCAGCGTCCGACATTGCCTGTGCCGCAGCAATTCTCCTTAAGCCAGAACGCCCTGGTTTCTGCACCGGTGGGATATCAGGACACGGGCTGGCGGAGCTTCTTCGTTGACTCCCAGGTAAAGGCGCTGATCGGCGAGGCGCTGGTCAATAACCGCGATTTACGTATGGCAGTGCTAAAAGTTCAGGAAGCGAGAGCGCAATATGGCGTCACGGACGCTGACCGCTACCCGCAACTCACGGCAGGTTCCAGTGGTACTTACAGCGGCAAATTAAAAGGCGATAGCAGCACCGATCGTGAATTCGAAGCTGGACTCAATCTTAGTTTCGATCTGGACTTCTTTGGTCGGCTGAAGAATATGAGTGAAGCCGAGCGACAGAACTTCTTTGCCAGCGAAGAGGCGCGTCGGGCGGTACACATCTCATTAATCTCCAACGTATCGCAAAGTTATTTCAATCAGCGTCTGGCTTATGCACAACTGCAAATTGCCGAAGAAACGCTGCAAAACTATCAGCGTTCTTACGCTTTTGTTGAGAAGCAGTTGCTGACCGGAAGCACCAACGTACTGGCGCTGGAACAGGCGCGGGGCGTGATTGAAAGCACGCGCAGCGAAATCGCGAAGCGTAAAGGTGAACTGGCGCAGGCGAACAACGCGCTGCAACTGTTGCTGGGTACGTACGGGAAATTACCCAACGACCAGATGCGCAGCAGCGGGGATATCAAACCAGTAACGCTGCCGCCATCGCTCTCGTCGCAAATCCTGTTGCAGCGCCCGGATATTTTGGAAGCTGAACACGGATTAATGGCGGCGAATGCCAATATCGGCGCCGCACGAGCAGCGTTTTTCCCGTCGATTACCTTGACCAGTTCAGTTTCCAGCAGCAGCAGCGATCTCTCCAGCTTATTTAATGCGACCAGCGGCATGTGGAATTTTGTCCCCAAAATAGATATTCCCATTTTTAACGCCGGACGTAATCAGTCCAATCTCGACCTCGCTGAAATTCGCCAACAGCAGTCGGTGGTGAATTACGAACAAAAAATTCAGAACGCGTTTAAAGAGGTGGCGGATGCGCTGGTGTTGCGCCAAAGCATTGCCGATCAAATTAGCGGTCAGCAGCGCTACCTGACGTCATTGCAAATCACCTTACAACGCGCCAGAGCGCTTTATCAAAATGGTGCGGTTAGCTACATCGAAGTACTGGACGCTGAACGTTCTTTATTCGCTACGCAGCAATCGCTGCTCGATCTTAATTACGCCCAACAGGTTAATGAAATTAAGCTGTTTGCTGCCTTAGGCGGCGGTTGGGTGGAGTAATCCTTAATATTAACTTTTCAGGAGCATCAAGTATGAATACTACCGCCAAAGCCGTGTTGTTTAGCTTTTTCTCTGTGGTCATGTTTAACGCTCAGGCCAATGAGCATCAGCATGGCGAGATGATGAACATGCAGCCAGCGGCCCAACAGGAAGACGTCATTAGCGCCACCGGGGTGATTGAAGCTATTGATAAAGAAAGTAAAAAAATCACGATCAAGCATGATCCCATTCCCGCGGTGAACTGGCCTGCCATGACGATGCGTTTTACGCGGGTTGCCGACACCAAGGCTGACGATATTAAACCTGGCGATAAGGTTGCGTTTACGTTTGTTCAGCAGGGAAATCTCTCTGTGTTACGCGATATTCACATCAGTAAATAACGTTCTCGCTGGTCTCTTTTATTCTTGCCCGGATTCTTCGAAATGCGGGTGAGACTATCGCGCAATGGAAATCACTATGGCGTCTTTAAATATTAAAAATACCGCGCTTATTCTCGCTGGCATGATTGCCGGAGGGGTTATTTCTGTCGGTATTTATACTTATTATTCATCAGCAAACGTAACGGCTGAAACCGGGCAGGCTTCGCAAAAAGAAGCCAGAAAAGTGTTGTTCTGGTATGACCCCATGTACCCGAACACGCGCTTTGATAAGCCGGGTAAATCACCGTTTATGGATATGGATCTGATCCCCAAATATGCCGATGAAGAGACCGCGAGCGCGTCAGCGCCTGGCGTGCGTATCGATCCCACTCAGACCCAAAATTTGGGTCTGAAAACAGAACCTGTGCGCCGTGGCCCGCTGCACTATGCGCAAACTTTCCCGGCTAACGTTAGCTATAACGAATACCAGTTTGTTATTGTCCAGGCCCGCTCCGCAGGCTTTATCGAGAAGGTTTACCCGCTAACCGTGGGCGACAAAATTAAGCAAGGTGCGCCGCTTATCGATCTGACGATTCCCGACTGGGTTGAGGCGCAGAGCGAATATTTGTTACTGCGGGAGACCGGCGGCAGTGCGACGCAGGTGGAAGGGATTCTGGAGAGATTACGTCTGGCCGGTATGCCGGAAGCGGATATTCAGCGCTTAAAATCGACGCGTAAAATTCAGACTCGCTTTACCCTGAAAGCCCCTATTGATGGGGTGATTACCGCATTCGATTTGCGTACCGGCATGAACATTTCCAAAGACAATGTGGTCGCGAAAATTCAGGGGATGGACCCGGTATGGGTCAGCGCGTCGGTCCCGGAATCTATCGCCTGGCTGATCAAAGACGCCTCGCAATTTACCATCACCGTGCCCGCCTGGCCGGATAAGCCTTTCACCATTAGCAAGTGGAATATCTTACCTAGTGTCGATGCCTCCACGCGTACGCTGCAGATCCGCTTGCAGGTCAATAACCCTGATGAGGCGCTCAAGCCGGGGATGAATGCTTACCTGCAACTGAAAACGCAAAGTGAACCGATGCTGCTGATCCCCTCAAAGGCGTTGATTGATACAGGCACCGAGCAACGGGTGATCACCGTCGATAACGAAGGTCGATTTGTACCGAAGCAGGTTGCGGTATTCCATGAATCTCAAGGGCTGACGGCTATCCGCTCAGGCCTGACTGAAGGTGAAAAAGTGGTGTCCAGTGGTCTGTTCCTGATTGATTCCGAGGCGAATATCTCTGGCGCACTGGACCGTATGCGCGCGCAGAACAGTGGTGCGCAAGACGCATCCGCAAAGCCAGCCCAGGCGACCCATTCACACTGAGGACATGATAAATGATTGAATGGATTATCCGCCGTTCGGTGGCAAACCGTTTTCTGGTGATGATGGGGGCGCTGTTTCTCAGTATCTGGGGAACCTGGACTATCATTAATACCCCGGTTGATGCGTTGCCCGATCTCTCTGATGTTCAGGTGATCGTCAAAACCAGCTATCCAGGGCAGGCACCGCAAATCGTCGAAAATCAGGTGACTTACCCGCTGACCACCACCATGCTGTCGGTACCGGGCGCGAAGACCGTGCGTGGTTTCTCGCAGTTTGGTGATTCCTATGTGTACGTCATTTTCGAAGATGGCACCGATCCTTACTGGGCGCGCTCGCGCGTACTGGAGTATCTCAACCAGGTTCAGGGGAAATTACCGGCAGGGGTCAGCGCGGAGATGGGACCGGACGCCACGGGCGTCGGCTGGATCTTTGAATATGCGCTGGTCGATCGCAGCGGTAAACACGATTTGGCAGAGTTACGTACTCTTCAGGACTGGTTTTTAAAGTATGAGTTAAAAACGATTCCGAACGTGGCAGAGGTGGCCTCGGTAGGCGGCGTGGTTAAACAGTACCTGGTTGTTATCGACCCGATGAAGCTGACGCAATATGGCATCAGCCTGGCGGAGGTGAAATCTGCACTGGATACGTCGAATCAGGAGGCGGGCGGCTCGTCTGTTGAGATGGCTGAAGCGGAATATATGGTCCGCGCCAGTGGGTATCTACAAACGCTTGATGACTTCAATAATATCGTCCTGAAAACAGGGGCCGACGGTGTACCTGTTTACCTGCGCGATGTCGCGCGTGTGCAGATTGGGCCGGAAATGCGCCGTGGGATCGCCGAACTGAATGGTGAAGGCGAAGTGGCGGGCGGGGTGGTAATTCTGCGTTCCGGTAAAAATGCACGTGAAGTGATCTCCGCCGTTAAAGCCAAACTCGACACGCTGAAAAGCAGCCTGCCGGAAGGCGTTGAGGTAGTTACAACATACGATCGCAGTCAGCTCATCGATCGCGCTATTGATAACCTGAGCTATAAGCTGCTGGAAGAGTTTATCGTTGTTGCGCTGGTGTGCGCGCTGTTCCTGTGGCATCTGCGTTCGGCGCTGGTGGCGATTATTTCCCTGCCGCTGGGACTGTGTATCGCGTTTATCGTGATGCATTTCCAGGGGCTGAACGCCAATATCATGTCGCTTGGGGGCATTGCCATTGCCGTCGGGGCGATGGTCGATGCCGCGATCGTGATGATTGAAAACGCCCATAAGCGGCTTGAAGAGTGGGGACATCAGCATCCGGATGAAAAACTGGATAACGCAACGCGCTGGAAGGTTATTACCGATGCCTCGGTAGAGGTCGGCCCGGCATTGTTCATCAGCTTGCTGATTATCACCCTGTCGTTTATCCCTATTTTCACGCTCGAGGGGCAAGAGGGGCGACTGTTCGGCCCGCTGGCGTTCACCAAAACGTATGCCATGGCAGGTGCGGCGTTTCTGGCTATTGTCGTCATTCCGATCCTGATGGGGTTCTGGATCCGTGGCAAAATACCGGCGGAAAGCAGTAACCCGCTTAACCGTTTCCTGATCCGTATTTATCATCCGCTGTTGTTGAAGGTGCTGCATTGGCCTAAAACCACCTTGCTGGTGGCGGTGCTTTCGATACTGACGGTTATCTACCCGCTGAATAAAGTCGGTGGTGAATTCCTGCCGCAGATTAACGAAGGCGATCTACTGTATATGCCGTCAACCCTGCCGGGGATTTCGGCGGCGCAGGCGGCGGATATGCTGCAAAAAACCGACAAGCTGATCATGACCGTTCCGGAAGTGGCGCGCGTGTTTGGTAAAACCGGTAAGGCGGAAACCGCAACGGATTCCGCGCCGCTGGAAATGGTCGAAACAACGATCCAACTGAAGCCGCAGGATCAGTGGCGTCCGGGGATGACGATGGACAAAATCATCGCCGAACTCGACAAAACCGTGCGCTTGCCAGGGCTGGCGAATCTGTGGGTTCCGCCTATTCGTAACCGTATCGACATGCTTTCTACCGGCATCAAAAGCCCGATTGGGATAAAGGTGTCAGGTAATGTTCTGGCTGATATCGACGCCACGGCGGAACAAATCGAAGAGGTAGCCAGAACCGTGCCGGGCGTCGCTTCGGCGCTGGCTGAGCGGCTGGTGGGCGGGCGCTATATTAATGTGGACATTAATCGGGAGAAAGCAGCCCGCTACGGTATGACCGTTGGCGCGGTACAGCTGTTTGTCACCTCCGCGGTAGGAGGCGCGATGGTGGGCGAAACGGTGGAAGGGATTGCACGTTATCCGATTAACCTTCGCTATGCGCAGAGCTATCGTGATAGCCCGGAAGCGCTGCGTAATCTGCCTATTCTGACGCCCATGAAGCAGCAAATCACGCTGGCTGATGTTGCAGATGTGACAGTGGTTTCTGGTCCGTCGATGTTGAAAACCGAAGATGCGCGACCCACCAGTTGGATTTATATCGACGCCCGCGACCGTGACATGGTTTCGGTGGTGAACGATCTGAAAAAAGCGATCGCTGAAAACGTACAGTTAAAGCCGGGGACCAGCGTGGCGTTTTCCGGGCAGTTCGAGCTGCTTGAACGCGCCAGCCATAAGCTCAAACTGATGGTGCCGATGACGCTGATGATTATCTTCGTCCTGCTTTATCTGGCTTTCCGTCGTTTTGGTGAAGCGCTGCTGATTATCACCAGCGTGCCCTTTGCGCTGGTAGGAGGGATCTGGTTCCTCTACTGGATGGGGTTCCATATGTCGGTTGCGACCGGAACCGGGTTTATCGCCCTGGCTGGCGTTGCCGCGGAGTTTGGCGTAGTGATGCTGATGTACTTGCGCCATGCTATTGAAGCCGAGCCTGCGCTGGAAAATCCGCAAACCTTTACGGCGGATAAGCTGGATGAAGCGTTGTATCACGGCGCGGTGCTGCGCGTGCGTCCGAAAGCGATGACCGTGGCGGTGATTATCGCGGGCCTGTTGCCAATCTTGTGGGGGACAGGGGCGGGCTCAGAAGTGATGAGCCGCATTGCCGCGCCGATGATTGGCGGCATGATTACCGCGCCATTGCTGTCGCTGTTTATTATTCCGGCAGCTTATAAGCTGATGTGGCTGCACAGGCATCGTAGCTAAAAGTAATGCCTTGAAGCGCTCGCCTGCGTCGGTTTTGTTGCCGAAGCAGGCGGTGCGTTATGCCGCCAACGCTTTCACGCGTTTGCGGTACTCGCCCGGCGTGCAGCCAAATCCCCGTAAAAAGACTTTGTGAAACGATGATTCGCTGGCGTAACCCACCGACTCGGCAATAACGATCAACGGCTGCGATCCGCGTGACAGCATCTGGGCGGCGAATTGCAGGCGTAGCTCGGTTAACACCGCCAGCGGCGTGGAGTTTGATACTTCACGGAATAGCTGCGCAAAGCTGGCCCGCGACATATGGGCACGCTTTGCCAGTTCTTCGACAGTCCAGGGAAAAGCCGGTGACTCCAGCATCATGAAGACAACGGCACCCAGCCTTGGGTGCAGCAGTAAATTCAGCACATTTTTAGCGGGTGTCGGCTGGGCTAGCCACTCGCGAACGGCTAACGCGAACAGCGTAGCGCATTGCTGGCTGCAAACGATGTTGGAGCCAGGCAGATCGTTGATGTATTCCTGCTGCATCAGCGCAATCATGGCCTTCAGCCAGTGGCTAATGGGACTGTTATCTTCTGGTGCCAGTATTAATATTTCCGGAAGGGCGGTTAAAAAATAGCGTGAAGATGCCTGCAATCGCAGGCTTCCGCAGACAATATGCGTTTGTTCTTCCCCTGTTTGGCACAGCCGATGCGCGGAGTTTTGAGGCAGAATGACTATTGTTCCTGGGCGTAACGTAGAAGACGTTCCGTCTGGCATATCCAGTTGAGCAAATCCCTGGGTTACCGTATGCCAGCGGATAACGGACAGCTCACCCGCCGCGTGCGGCAGTTGCCAGTCCCTGCTCAGCAGGCAGTTTTGATCAATCGAGCCCTGCGGGTCGTTAAGCATAAGTAATCGGCTAAGTGCATCCATAAAGACTCCTGAGCAGTTCTTGTTGATGCTTGTCGAGATGAAGTAACGCTGTTACTCATTATTTATTAAATAAATTTATGGTATTAGTTTATTTCCTCGATGGATTGAGTGGAAGATAGATAGTAGTGATTTAGACGATTTGACAGTAATTTGCGCGATATGGATACATTGTTCATGCATCGTTAAACCTATACTTCAGTTCAACAAACGAACAGTGACATGGCGGAGAGACAGCATGAATCAGTATCAGGCGATTATTATCGGATTTGGCAAAGCGGGTAAAACGCTGGCGGCTACCCTGGCGAAAACGGGCTGGCGAGTGGCGATTATTGAACAGTCAAACACCATGTATGGCGGGACATGTATCAATATCGGCTGCATTCCCACCAAAACCCTGGTACACGATGCTGAACTTCAGCATGACTTTGCTGCGGCGATGCAGCGCAAGGCCTCCGTTGTCAGCTTTCTGCGTGATAAAAACTTCCATAATCTTGCCGATCTGGAAAATGTAGATGTGATTGAAGGTCGTGCTGAATTCATTGATAACCATACGGTGCGGGTCGTGCAGCCAACAGGCGCGATTGAGCTAAGCGGCGAAAAGATCTTTATTAATACCGGCGCACAGGCAACGATGCCAAACGTGGCAGGGGTAATGACTACACCGGGCGTGTTTGACAGTACCGGGTTGTTAAATTTGACGCAACGTCCGGAACGTTTGGGGATTTTGGGCGGCGGTTATATTGGTGTTGAATTCGCATCAATGTTTGCCAACTTTGGCAGTAAGGTCACCATTTATGAAGCCGCCCCACTGTTTTTAGCCCGCGAAGATCGGGATATTGCCGACGCTATCGCCAACATTTTACGCGACAAAGGGGTTGAGATTATCCTTAATGCCAGGGTGCAGGCGGTTTCGTCCCATGACGGCGCGGTGCAGGTGCAAATGCCGGAAGGCGTCCAGACTGTGGATGCGCTACTGGTGGCATCGGGTCGCAAACCGGCAACTGAAAATCTGCAGTTGCAGAAAGCGGGTGTGGATGTCAACGCGCGCGGTGCCATTGTAGTGAATAAATATCTGCGTACTTCGGCAGACAATATCTGGGCCATGGGCGATGTGACGGGGGGGTTACAATTTACCTATATCTCGCTGGATGACTTCCGTATTGTGCGCGACAACCTGTTAGGCGAGGGATTACGTAACACCGGCGATCGCCAAAACGTACCGTATTCTGTCTTTATGACGCCGCCGCTTTCCCGTGTGGGGATGACAGAAGAACAAGCTCGCGCCAGCGGCGCGGCGGTCCAGGTTGTCACCCTGCCTGTCGCGGCTATCCCGCGTGCACGGGTGATGAATGACACGCGTGGCGTACTTAAAGCGGTGGTAAATCGCGAAACGAAACAGATATTAGGCGTATCGCTGCTGTGCGTGGATTCTCATGAGATGATTAATATCATTAAAACCGTTATGGATGCTGGTTTACCTTACACGACATTGCGCGATCAAATATTTACTCATCCGAGCATGAGCGAATCACTGAACGATCTCTTCTCTCTAATAAAATAATAATATAGTTTGCATGATTGCCCCACCTGTGTGGGGCTTTTTTTTATCATATATAAAGAAATACTCATGAACAGTTATTCTGGTGTTATGGAGGAAATAAGATAAGCAATAATGTTTTATTCTATTACGAGTGAAATCACTTGTTAATGGAAATAGAAATGAACATGCTTAAAACTTCATTATTGTTGACTGCTTTACTGACTGCGCCGGTGACATTTTCTGCACTGGCACAACAGCCAGTCGAAGTAGCCCGCGTCAGCGTGTCGGCAATTGCCGCTGCACCTTCTGTTGTTGAACATGCAATCGCCAGGCTGGCGCAGGAAAAGAAGGCAACTTCCTGGAAAATTACCTCAATGCGCATTGATAGCAGCACTCACGCAACCGCAATTTTGTACAAGTGAGGAGAGTCTGAATGGAAAAGTATCTGCGTTTACTCAGCAAGGGCGATAGAATTGGATTAACATTGATTCGCCTGAGTATTGCCATTGTTTTTATCTGGATTGGCTTATTGAAATTTGTACCTTACGAAGCCGATAGTATTACGCCATTTGTTGCCAATAGTCCGGTAATGTCATTTTTTTATGAACATCCAGAAGAATATAAGCAGCATTTAACCCACGAAGGTGAGTTTAAACCGCAGGAGCGGGAATGGCAGAAGGCGAATAACACCTATACGTTCTCCAATGGTCTGGGCGTAGTCGAAGTGCTGATCGCATTGCTGGTGCTGGCTAATCCTGTTAGCCGTTGGTTGGGATTAATTGGTGGCGTACTGGCATTTGCTACTCCGATTGTGACGTTATCATTTTTAATTACCACACCGGAAGCATGGGTGATGCCACTGGGCGATTTGCACCACGGTTTTCCGTACTTGTCAGGAGCCGGGCGTCTGGTGTTGAAAGACACATTAATGCTGGCGGGAGCGGTGATGATCATCGCAGATTCATCGCGATCAATTATTAAGCAAAAGTATTGAATTTTTAACGTTGTACCCTCTGTAAGACAGTAAGCCTCTATAGTTCGATTCGGTAATTACCGGGCCAGCAGGATGCTGGCCTTTTTTCTGCCCTAAGGTAAATTCATTTTACATGTGAATTATAATTATTCACTTTTTCACAATAACTAGTCGGAGCTATATTCCTGGTTAATGATATAGTGCCGTAAGCATTTTCTCTTCTTCTTGCGATAGCACGCCAGTCCGCATACTGCGTGGTCCTTCCATCAAAACCCATTCATTTCCCTCTATTTTTTTTCTGTGTAGTTCTTGCTATTTGTTATCTCAAAATGACATCTCAAAAAAATTTATTATTCTCTTTTGTTATAGTTAGCCAACAACTTCATGTGGTTTTAGGCATGGCTTCAGCTAGAATTAACTTTGATTAAATGTTTTTACGTATCAATAAATGGCTAAAGATAGTTAAAAACTTAATTTTTAACCAACTGTTCGACATGGAATCCACTATGGTAATTAAGCACCAGGGGTGGATGCTGATCTTGCGTTTTGTGAGTAACCACAAGCGAGACATATCTTAAATATGGAAATAAGGGTTTTAGAATGAGCTTTGGATTAGCAAAGGACAACAAGTTTGAAATCATCGCTACCCTTCGTGAAGAGTTGCACAAGAAAACGAAACTGGAAGTGTTATGTGAAAACCATAGTGTTATCACGCAGTTAGAGAAGATTGATTTCGAGCGGTTTGTCATCTCCGGACACGAAGATATTGTTCCTGAAAAGGTCCAGTACTTTATCCTGCACAGTGAAAGTGGGATTGTAAAATTTAGTGCCAGATTCGAACAAACCTTATCAGCAGGTGCACAAGCAGGATTATCCTACTTCATCCCAGATATGATTTTCTTTGCCCAGCAGCGACAAAATCAGCGTTTTTCCTTCCTGAAGGGTTACGACTTTTTCTGTTTTGGTCGTTACAAAAACGGAGAAAACTACTCTCTGAAGATTAAAAACATCTCGCAGGGCGGTTGTGCATTAATTGTTAAAGATGTGAACTCCCGTTTTCTCTATAAAGATGCGGTGATTAAAAATGCCGCGCTGGATTTTGATACGTTTGGCAGTTTACAGCTGGATTTGAAAGTGATCGATGTCGTCATGATCAATGAATTTGATGAGGATAATCAATTGTATGCCTGTCATCAGATCTCATGTGAGTTCGATTTTAAAAATCGTCGTGAAGAGGCAGAGGTCGAAAAGATTATTATTAAATTTTTAATGAGTAACAAGATTTGATGCTGATAAGGAGCGATGAACAGGATGTTGATGTGTGGCAGTGATAATTTTGTGGGCAACGGTTTGTTCGCCTACCTGACAAGCAAACATGTACCGATACAAACATTCCAGTTTGAGGATATGTTGCATCAGTCATCATTATGCCAGCATCAAACCATGGTTTTTAATATCATTGATAACGAACAACCATGTTCAGCTATCGTGCAGTTTTTGAATAAAAACCGCTTCAAGTTTTATAATAATGTCGTGGTAATTATTGCTGATAGTTTGGTGGCGAAATTATGTGTAGAGTTATTATATGTTGAAAAAACGATAGTTTTGACGGAGAAATCTTCACTGCGCGATTTCGGTCAACTGGCGTCGTTAACGGCCGGGAAATGGAATCCCCGGCTGTATCGCTCACAGAAAAGATTAACCGAGAGAGAGCAGCAGATTCTGAGTTTATTGGTAAACGGATATACCGCGAGAGAAATTTCAGAGTTAGTCAGCCTGAATTATAAAACTATCCAGGCGCATAAAATGAGGGTCGTCACCAAGCTGGGACTGACCAATACCTCGGAATTAAATAAATTAATTGTCAGATTTACCCATCGTATGTCTTTTTTACCCTAACCTGGCCATTCTATTCTGATGTAACACACCTAATAGTAGATACAATTCGGGAGTGATATTGACTGGTTTTTAATTTTTATGATTTGTTGAGGGAGAGAGGAATGTTTAATTCTAGTGAGGTGTTAACCGCGCTTGAAAAGGCATTGAATACCAGTCAGCTTTATATGGTTTATCAACCAATTTTTAATTTGCGTAATCAGCGTATTAGCGGGTTTGAAGCATTAATGCGTTGGAATAGCCCCCAGATGGGGATGATCTCTCCCGATATTTTTATTACCTTGCTGGAAGACAGCGGCAATATCATGTCAATTGAAGATATGGTTACCCACACTCCCTGGGATGTGGCAACCCGTTGGCCAGAGCCCCTTGTATTGTCCGTCAATATTTCCGCGCTTGAATTCTGCGATCCGCTGTTACCCCAACGCGTCAGAAAAAATCTTACTGTATGTGGTCTCCCGCCTCATCGATGCCAGATAGAGGTCACGGAAACGTCGCCGCTGTGCGACAGTCAAGTCGCGGCTAAAAATATGACGGAGCTGAAGGCGATAGGGGTCAAAATTGCCCTTGATGATTTTGGAACCGGCCACGCCAATCTTAACTATCTGTTGAAATATCCTTTTGATACCTTAAAAATTGATAAGGAATTTATCGCCGGCATTGAACCCGATACCCGCTCAACAAAGATTGTCGAGGGTATAATTTCACTGGCGCACAATTTTGGTATTGAAGTTCTTGCTGAAGGGGTGGAAACCCAGTCCGAACTGGACCGGCTGATGCAGATTGGTTGTGACAAAATTCAAGGCTTTTTCATTTCTCCCCCAGTGTTAGCAGAAGAGATCCCGTTACTCCTGACGCAGTATAATCCTTAATCTTCTCCCTCTCTGTTGTTCCCCTGAATCTCGTTTGTTTCGCGTTGCCAGAGGGCCGCTCCCGCGCTTTTCCTGCCTATAAAAATAAGTCCGTAGGCCTGATACGTTAAGCGCATCAGGTAGCTTTGTATCTGTGACAGGCAAAAAAAAAGCCCCCTGTTAAACAGAGGGCTAGCGAGTTTATGTCAGCTTAGAACGATTTCTTAAAGCCAATTGATGCATTAACCGGCGCTTCAACCTGCGACTTACTGCCACCGTTACTAAATTGCGTACCCAGTTCTCCGTAAACCTGCAGGTTTCTGTCTATAGACCATGACAGACCGGCTGCAACTTCAGTGCTGGAGTACTGTTGTGAAGACTCAAGCGTGGTGGTGGCTACCGCATTGCTAAAGTGCGTTTTGTCTTTTGAACCCAGACCCTGCCAGACGTTGACCCTGCCGTAAGGCTGGAATTTGCCATGGTTGGTGTCATAGTCAGCGACCAGACGCACGCCCAGACGGGCGGTAAAGGAATCCGCGGTATCCATTTTCACTTTCGTTTGGGTCACACCATCAAGCCGCCCGTTATCAAAGTCGCTGTATTGATAGATCAACTGAGCCTGAGGTTCCAGACTCCATGCGCTGGCGCCTAAACGGAACGATTTACCCACTTCTGTTGACGCCGTCAGCGTGTTGCCTCTGACGGTATACGAGCCGTTGTTACCGGTCGCCGCCAGGCGGGATTTATGGTTACCGTATTGCAGGACGTTATCAACATACATCCCGTCGCCCGAGAACCAGGTGGCGTAGCCGCCGACATAAAACGCGTTGTCGTCGATGTTGCCGCCTTTGCCGTCGCTGCCTGTCTTCGTGCCTTTCACGTTGCTGTCGATATCAAGAATGCTGGTATACATCCCGGCTTTCCAGCTTTCGTTGGCATACATATCGACGCCAACCTGAATCCCCATGGTGTGGGAGCTGGTTTGCGTTCCAGCCGCATCATCCAGTTTGGTTTTACCGGAGTAGCCAATCATTCTTGCCCAGGCGCGATTGTCTTCATCAATACCCGGTTTAACCTCGTCACCCATACGCTGGTGCATGTTGCCTAACAGGCTGATGTCGCCCTGACGAACGACGCTGGCGAGACCAGAATACAGCATAGTTTCTGGACGATATTCGCTTCTCAGATACCAGTTTTCACCCTGACCCTGAGCGTTGCCCGCATGCAGTTGATACTCAAATGCGCCTGCTGCCATACGATCGGCGGCAAGATGGAAGGCGTCTCGTGACGTTTGTGCCGTAGTGGTTGCGCCATTGAGCGCGGTTACCACTTCGATACCATCACCAATGGTTGGTGCGCCGAGACCAGAACCATCGACATCCAATAGCGTACTACCGCTGGCTTTACCGCCATCGATAATCAGACGGTCGGCAATGCCTGCGCCGCTGCCATTTTGTGTGGCCGCCATGTTGATAGTCCCTTTTTCGCCGGTGTAATCCCCTTTGACGGTTAACGTTGTGCCAGTCTGCTGGCCGATGAGTGAAACATCGCCGCCGTTGCTCAGTCCCGCTACCGTCTGGTTGTAACCTTGCGTGTTGAGGGTGGTGTCAGCGACAACGTAGTGGTGTGATGCGCTACTCAGAGTGTTGGTATTACCCGCCTGCAGTACACCGTTGGCAATCAGCGTTGCGCCGCTGTAGCTGTTTTCACCATGCAACTCCGTAACACCGCTGCCGGTTTGATGCAGTTGGCCTTCGCCGCTGATATTACCGGTCAGCGCCAGGGTATCGCCACGATTGACGTTGAGTACGCCGTTATCAACGATATCCCCCTGAATGCTGCCGATATCACCGCCGTTACCCAGCTGTAAAACGCCTTGCTCGATGGTGGTGCCACCGGTGTAGGTGTTATCCAGCGTCAGGGTGAGGGAACCTTTACCGGTTTTGGTCAACTGACCGTTACCTTCGACTTCCGTCAGCAGAGAAACGTTATGTCCGTTGGTGTCGAATGTCCCGCCGCCGGATTCCAGAGTCACCTGACGAGCGGTATCAAACGCTTCACCATATTTCAGCGTACCACCATTAAAGGTAATTCCCGTCTCTGGTGCGCCAAGGTTGGTATCACCCGCTACCTGCAGCGTACCTGAGGTGATGGTGGTTCCACCGCTGTAAGTATTGTCGCCAGTGAGGATGAGCGTACCGAGGTCGCCTTTATTCAAGCCGCCGGTGCCGCGGATCACGCTGTCGATAGTCGCGGTGTAGTTAGCGCCGTCTACTGTGCCATCGCCGACGCGAATCAGCGTATTAGCCGTATCGGTGGTAATGGCTTCACCGCCCACGCGATAACCATCGGTGGCGAACTGTGCGCCACTGATGATGACGTCGCCTTTGCTGTTATCGACGGTTACGTTGCCCGCTTCACCCTGGAAGACGGCGAACGCAGCATCGGTAAACGGTGCATTCAGCGCGCCTTCTGGCGTTGATTCATCCGTAGTCCAGTTGTCATTACCCTGGCTGGATTGCCAGATACCGTCGCCGCCGTTGATGACGCCGTTGTTTTTCAGCTCGCCATTCTCACCGCCGGTGCCGTCCCAGAAACGCAGCGTCAGCCCGGCATGGTTGACCAGGTTAACCTGGTTTTTAACCGAGGTTTGTACGTACAGGCTGTCCGCAGCTTCCGGCGCGTCGGCAATGTCCATCACATTGTTGGTTAATGTGCCGGTATAGTTGATGACGCGGTAAACACCAACGTCAAAGCTTCCGCCTGGAGAGGTCTGGATATTGAGCTTACCATCGAGCGTCAGATCGCCATTCACATCAATCAGGTCATTGAAGGCTCCGCCTGGGGTATAGGCCTGACCAAACTGGTAATCAAGCTGTGCGTTATCGCTGAGCGTCAGTGAACCGGTAGTCAGTTTACCCACGCTATTGATGGCCGCACCCGCGGTAATATGGCCGTCATCCAGTACATCAACCGCGCCGCCGATAATACCGTTCCCGCCGAGCGTTGCCCCAGATTTCACCGTCACCTGACCGGTCGCGGCAGACTGATTACCGTTGACCAGCAGTACGCCTTCATTGACGTCCGTGGTGCCGGTCCAGGTGTTATCGCCGGTCAGCGTTAACGTGCCGTCACCGATTTTCACCAGGCTGCCGTCGTTGCCGCTGATAATGCCGCTGATGGTGTCATCAAGATGCAGATTACCCAGCGACAATTCTTTATTGCCCAGTTCGACATTCCCAGCGCCGGACAACGAGCCGATAGATGTTGCGCTGTCGACTGCGCTGATATCGACCTTGCCGCCAGCCAGGTTTTTAACGACGGTATTCTCTGCTAGCGCCTGGTCCGCAAAGGTCATCAGTCCGCTGTTATTCACGCTAGCAGAACCACCGCTGGCGTTTTCTTCCAGCGCCAACGTACTGTCTTTTGACACGTTAACCGTCGCCTCGCCCGCGGTGGCGTTATCGGTTAACAGCGCTTTCGCTGTGCCCGTCAGGTTCAGTTTTGCGCTCGCGGCGGTGACGTTATCCGCCAGTGTTAACAGGCTGTCGGCGATGTTCATGGTCAGGGATTTCAGGCTGGTCTCTGTTCCGCTGACATTGAGCGTCGCCCCGTTATTGACGTTCACGGTGCTGCTTTCATTGCTACCTAAGGCCCCGGTTTTGCTGACGTTGACCGTCACATTGTTGGCATTTCCGGTACCGGCAATTTCTGTGTCGCCTTTATAGCTGTTCGCGCGATTGAGCGACAAGGTACTGCCCGCATCGCTTGAGCTGCTGGTGACTTTCAGTTTACCGTCGCCGGTAATCTCACCGGTTGGCGTGAAGTTATGTGAATTGAGGTCAAACACCGCCGCGTTATCATTCGCGCCCAGCGCAATGGTGCGATTGCTGGTCAGGTCCGCACCCATCTGCAGCGTGGAGCCATTGTTGATAGCCAGGTCGGTTCCGCTCTGACCGAGGTTGCTGTCGGCGGAAATCTGCAACGTACCGCCATCAATGCGTGTGCCGCCGCGATACGCGTTATCACCGCTGAGGATCAGACGGCCAAGGTCGGTTTTCACCAGCGTCAGCTTGTCAGTCGTGCTGGCTTCGCGGATGACGGACTCAATGGTCGCGGTATAGTTTTGCCCCGCGCCACCCGCGCCAACGCGCAGCAGCAGTTCACCGGTTCCCGGCGTCTGGCCGGCGTGGGTCGCGTTTTCCGTGGTGGCATAAGCGTTAAGTGCGTCGCCTTTAACGACATAGCCATCGGCGTCAAACTGTGCCCCGGAGAAGTTAACTTCTCCTGCGGCGTTATCCACGGTAACGGTGCCACCTTTGGTGGTGAAGACGGCAAAGGACTTCTGCGCCCAAGGTGCGTTACCTTCGCCCGTTGCCGTGGTCCAGTTGTTATCACCCTGACTGCCGATCGCCATCCATTTGCCATCGCCACCGTCAATTTTGCTGTCGCCCTCAATGCCCGACGCGCCGTGGCTCTGACTTACCGTCGCCCCGTCCCAGAATTGCAGGGTAACGCCGTTGGCGTTCACCAGGTTGACCTGTTTGTCGATAGAGGTCTGGACAAAAATATTGCTCTTATCCTGACTGTCCGGTATTGCGCCCAGCTCCAGCGTCTGGTTATCCAGCGTACCGCCGTAATTATAGATACGGTACACGCCCGGTCCGAAGTTACCGCCTTGCGAAGTGGTAACATCCAGGGTCCCGTCCAGTTGCAGATCGCCTGCCACGTTCACCAGATCGTTTAGCGCACCGCCTGGCGTAAAGGCCTGCCCCAGTTCGAAAGCGGAGGTCGTTTTGCTGCCAAGCTGCAGATTACCGTTAACAGATAGCGTACCCGCACCGCCGTCACCGGCGCTGATGGTTGTGGCATCGTTCATCAGCACGTTACCGCCGATAATGCCCTTACCGCCAAGTGTGGACGTACCGCTGACGGTGGTGACGCCGCGCGCCGCGCTTTGATCGCCATTCACCAGCAGAGTGCCGTTAGTAACGGTGGTGTTACCGGTATAGGTATTGTTGCCGTTCAGACGGGTAATGCCGCCGCCGATTTGCTGTAGCGCACCGATACCGGAGATCACACCGTTGAGCAGCACGGTGTTGGCGCGATTAATCGCCAATACGCCGTTGTCGATGATGTCAGAGACGGCGCTCACTTCGCCTTCATTTCCACCGTCACCTAACTGCAGCGTACCGGTTTGATCAATGGTGGTAGAGCCGGTGTAGCTATTGTTGGCGGTAAATACCGTGGTACCGCCCGCCGCACGTTCAAATTTCCCGTCGCCGCTGATGATGCCGCGATAGATCTGTGCTGTTGAGGTATCCCCCTGAGTATCGAAGATAACCTTGCTGTCTGCGCCCTGGGTGGTGACATTGTAATCGCCAATGCTTGCGGCAGTGCTGGTTGGTTCGACGTGGTCGCCGGTACGCAGCGTGGCGCCATTGTTTACAGCAAGGGTTTCGCTCGCCAGATTCAGGTTTTCAACGATGCGTACATCTGCATTTGACCCGCTGATGGTCAGTGAATCCCAGCCAGTGCCAATGTTGGTACCGGTATTCAGGTTGTCGCTAGCCAGCGTACCAATCTTCGCATCTTTTGTATCAGTGAAGGTGAGGGCGTTGCCCGTACCCGCTGCGGTAAGGATGTGGCGCGTTTTATCCAGCGTCACATTGCCGATGTTGGCTTTATTGTTACCGCCAGTACCCGCGAAATTCACTTCGCCAGCATAAGAGCCGCTACGCCAGTTGAAGGTATCCGTACCTTCGCCGGTGTTGATTACGCCGCTGGTCACACCGCCGCTGATATCGATGGTGTCATTGCCTTTACCAGACTGAATTGCCACGGCCGAGTCGTTGATGGCCTGCAGGGTTCCCGTGTTGGTAATGGCTTTACTGCTGTCGCCGCTGGCGTCTATTACCGGTGAGGTGGTACTGGCAGAGATAATCTTGCCGCTGTTGGTCAATGCGCTAACGTTTTTCGCGATGATTGCTGAACCACCTGCGCTGTCATGTACGTTGATGTCGGCATTGGTGGTGATACGACCGTCCGTATTGGCGCGAATACCGCTGCCTTCGCTGTTGAGTACCTCAATGGTATAGCCTTTGCCGATGGTTAGATTGCCCGTCACCGCGTCGCCATTTCGTTGTTCAAAGGCGAAGCCGGTACCTTTACCGTTGACGTTGAGGATGTTGTTCAGCCCATCGTTCATGGTCAGCGCCACGCTGGTGCGGATCCCTGGGCCATCGTTGGAGTCGATGGTGACATCTCGCAGCGTGATATTGGTGTTGTTGGCATCGTTTTGAATACCGGCACCGGTACCATCAGCGCGGATCATCACGCTTTGCGCGGCCAGAGCGCCAGCGCCTTCGGCCAGGCGAATACCGTCAGCGGAGCCATCGGTGGTAATGCTGTCGCCAGTCATACCGTTAATCAGCAGGCTTGCCCCTTGGGTCAACAGAACGCCAGCGGTGCCATCATCAACCTGAATTTTGCCCAGCTTATTAATCTGCGCGCTGGAGCCTGAGGCGCGTACGCCGATGCCGTTGCTGACATGCAGGGCGAGGGAGGAGTTATTGGTTAAGCTACCGCCTTTTTGAACATCGACACCGATGCTGTCGACGCTGGCCAGATCAATAATCGATTTGGTATCGAGGATCAGGTTGCCCAGATTCCTCGCCACATAGGCGATTACCTTGTTGCCGCTGGCTTCAGAGGTGATCTTCGCGTTTGAGGTCAGGGTCGTGCTCGTGGCATTGCCCTGCACATTACCATTCAACTGATGCGCCTGACCATCCACAACCCCGGCAACGGTTCTTTCACCGGTTAAATTGATGGTGGTTTTATCGCTGATGGTCCCTTTCGCGCCGCCTTCGATAACCAGCGCCGCAGAGTCAGTGCCCTTAACGGTAAACGTTGCTTCACCGGTATCTACGTTACTGCCTGCGCCGGTGGCGAGTACGCCCACGGAATTGTTACCGCTGAGAGTCAAATCCAGGTTGGAGGTGGACTGATCTTTCGGGTTAGTGGTATTACCGGCCAGCAATGCGCCATTGGCGATACGGAAAATGGTGGTGCGATCCTGACCGTTGTCATTCATCACCGCCTGACCAATATTGGCGGTAGCGCCCTTACCATACAGGTAATAACCAATCTGATCGGTGCTGTTAAATGAGGGGCTACTTAAGCTGTCAACGTTAGCGATGGCGTTATCACGCACGTGGACGCCGATGTTACCGGCTTTATCCAGCGTAATATTAGAGTAGACGTTGACCACTGCCTGACCGTTGGCGCCACCTTCCGCCCAGATGGCGTAGTTACGGTTACCGACGCCGCCTTCACCGTCCACCACGATAGAGCCTGCAGCGCTGGTGGTGACTTCGGCATTTTTGTTATTGGCGCTAACGTGGATCCCTACGTTGTTGGTGCCATTCACGTTAATCTTGCCGTCGTTACGGATTTCCTGATTATTTTCTGCGCCGCTGTCGTGTACGGAGATGCCGTAGTTTTTACTGCTGCCCCCTTTAGAACCGCCATTGATCACGATATTGCCGGTATTGAGGACGTTGCCCGTGGCATTTCCGACCAAAATCCCTGCGGCGTTACGGACGCCGGTTCCCAGCGTGATAAGGCCGTTGTTAATCACCTCTTTGGCGCTCTTGATCATAATACCGGCGCTCAGGCTGGAACCGCCTGCCATGGTGACATCTTTAGCCGGATCGCTTGCGTCGCGACCAAGATAAATAGAGGCATTCTGAGCATTGGTAAAGGTGGCATTCCCGGCGACTTCTACGCCATAAGCGGTGCCGCTGGCAAAGGATGTACCGCTTTTACGTCCGTCTACGACGTTAATCTCGCCATTGTTGACCCCTTGCGCATCGTCAGACAATTGCATACCAATCGCCAGCGTCAGCGAAGAAGCGGGGACGTCTTTGCTCCAGGGATCGGCTGCCGAAGCGGTACCAAAGTTATCGGTGGTGATCGCCTGGTTGATGATGCCGTTGTTAGCGATCTGGCTGGTGCCTTGACCTTGCATACCAAATGCGCCATAGCTGTTGACGTTTTGGTTGCCGTCTTTATCGATAAACAGCCCGGAGTTGATCATCCCGTTGTTGGTTGCCGTCGCGTCTTGTGCCAGCATGCCAATCGCCAGGCTCTGCCCGGTAGACGTTCGTAATGCGTTCAGTTCGCCAAAGTTTGTGATAACCCCGCTATCAACGGCTTTCATGACGCCATTAATACTGCCGTCAACGGCAAGAATCGCATCTTTGTTCAGGGTGCCGGAGGTGCCTGCGCCGTTGGCGTAAATAGCATGCAGCTCACCGCGGCCAGCGGTCGCGTTATTGACATGCGATAAGCCGTCTGTCCAGACGTCGTAATCCCAACTGAGCACGTCAGAGGGCTTGCTGGAATTGATCAGACCATCAATCAGCTCGGCATACTTCGTTTGTGCTGCGGTGACGGTAGTGACTTCATTCGCTTCCAGCCACAGTTGGATTTGGCTGACTTTTTCGCCTTCCGGGTTTTCCGCCGCGTCGCTGCTATTGCCCAACAGCCAGTCGTTAAATTCGGCCAACTCCTGCGTGTTGGTGATGTTAAATGTGCGCTCACCCGTTTCGACGACTTTGCCGTCCGTATCATAGCCGTAGGTCATGAGCGTGACATCATCGCCAAACACGGAGGTTTGCGCTGAGCCGGCGAAGGTTTTTTCAGGAATAACCGGGGCGGCGTTAAATTTTATAAAGTTATCGGATTGCCAGTAAACCTGGCTACCCGCGTCCTGAGCCTCCAGTAAGGAGGAGTCTTTGGCCAGTAATTCGATGGTATTGGCTTTGGCGCGTACATTGAGCGTGTCGTCGCCCAAATTCAGATTGGCCGTGGAGCCGTTTGTCGCCAGCGCGATGCCAAATTGTTTGTAGATTTTAGACTGCGTCGGATCGTAAGTGTTTAATGCCGAATCGCCAATCTGTGATTCGGTAAGAAAGTTACTTAACGCGTTGGTATCAAAGACTTTAATGGTTGTTTTTTCGCCGGGGAACGCCGGGTCGTTAATCTCAAATTCTGTGCTCTGCGAAGGCGTTGATGATTGGTTATAAGTCAGGTATTCCGCCAGCTCCTCGGCGGTAGTAATCGTTTTTACGCCCTGGTCAGGGCTGGTGGCCTGCAGGGTGATTTTGCCGGTTTGCAGTAGCTCTCTGATGGTCGTTGATTCAACAACGCCACTTTGACCCGGACTGATGGTTGGGATCGCGCCGCTGATATTGAGCGCCTGACCAGCAGTGATATCTTCATATAAGAATCCGTAGTCGTGGACACCCTCATAATCCCCAACAGAAATACCTGTCTGGTAGTCGGCGAAAATATTATGTTCACCGATGTCGATGATCGGAGTTGCTGAAGCTTGCATTGAAGCAGCGCTTAATGCGCCGGCCGCCAGTACGGCGACAGTTTTACGTGAGCTGCTTTTTTTCTTTCCTTTGGTTAATTCGGAAACGACCACCCAGATACCGAGCGCCGCGTTCCAAATAATGCTGTAAACTTTGTTCATATATAACCCTCGTCTACATTCCTGTTATGTGTATTGTTAATACATTGAGTTGTTGGCTATGGTTGGCACGCGGATGTGCTACCCGGTAATAGATTTTTGGAAATAGGATTCCCTTCCGTGCAATGCGGAATTAAAAAGTGAGCCGAAAGGAAATCTTTTAAATAATAACCGTGATAATTGTCCTTAAATAAGTCAGTTACGGCTGGCTATAGTGAGAAATGGTGTACTTGAGTCGGGAGTTATTTTTCCCGAGTTTTCTGGCAATGTTGCTTTTGTACGCACCGATGGTTTTTTCACTTTTTTGTGATGCCCCAGCGATTTGAGTCAATGACCAACCCCGGGCAAGCATCATCATTACGTTAAATTCGTTTGCTGTGATTTTGTTATTTATTTCTTTGATATTAATTGGTTTTTTGTTTTGTGATATGCACGTCACGGCATGCAGTAACCGATCAAGGCTGGCGTCTTGATCGAGGAACAGCATGTTCCTCCCGCAAACGGTTTGAAAAATAGAAAAAGTAGCTTCATCTGCCAAAACAATAATTTTTGTGGCAGGGCGTAAAGCCATGTTGCGGATAATCCTGGCATATTTTAAAAAATCTGAGTTGTCAGGATTAATAATGATGCAATCCATTTCATAAGGGATTATGTTGACGGCAGAAAGCGTCTGAGAGGAGTAGTACGCGATATCAATATATAATGATGAACCACGTAGGATTTCACGCATGCCTAGCCAGGGATAAATTGATTCACCCAAAAAAATAGCCTTAGACATAACGATCTCCTTGAAATTTTGGTGCAGGCGGTCGCCTCTTTTTTTAGTCTAAAAAAAGAGTTTCTTGCGACGCATGAAATGTTAATTAAATCTCGTATGACGTTCTTTGGTGTGAACGCATCCTTATTTATTGCAGATTCAACAGATATTTTCTGTATTAATTTGAATCATTAACTATTCTTAAAGTAGATATTACACTTTGTTAAAATTTAAGATAAATCGTTTATTTCAGCTCTGAGTAAATGATTGATAGATTTCGCTTATGGATCACGCGAATAATGTTTCAGCCATTTCTATAAAGACAGGGTATTCCTATTTATACTGGAGGGGATTTATATGAAAAATCTTATATTTCAAACAGATAACCATTCTTCTTAATGGGACTATTGGCAGGTAGGAGAATTCTTAATCAAGGCCAGGATAAAGAGAGAGGGAGAGCGGTGGGAGAGAGAAATATTGTCTTATTTGCAGTTATCGACCTAAAATTCGAGCATTTAAGGTGATAACTCTGACCTATCTTAATAACTAAGCATTTTGTGCTATTTTTATCATTTGGTGCTTAATCTTCAAACCTCCCTTGAAGATGTTGTATTTTCTGCTTGCTATCGCTGATAGCGCTTACCCCGCCAACAGCTCCTGCTCAACCTGTTGCACCTGTTGTTCCAGCGTATTGCGGATTTCCGTAAGCGCCCGTTGTTGATCGGAGAAGTAAGCCTCTTTATCCGTCACGGAGGTGGCAAGGCGCCAGGCGTTCTCAGCTTCCAGTTCGGTAATCTCTTTGAGCAGAGCGTTAATTTGTTCTCTGAGCTGCTGTATTTTGCTGCGTAAATGCTGCAGATCGTTCAATCGGTCACTCGCCATCATCGGTTCGAGGCCGCTTTGCAATTGAGTCAGTAGCGCCCGAACGGCAGCAAGGTCGGCATTTTGGCGCGCCTGGTTAAGCTGCACCATCATCTGATGCGCTTTCTCTTTCAGATCGTCCGCCACCACGTCCGGATGACAAAGACGGCTGGCCTGACGCCACAGGCGTTTTAACTCATTACGCTCTTCAGAAGAAAGCCGTTGGTCACGGCTAAAACGATGTTGCGCATCCTGCTGCTGCTCCTGATATTCATCATATTCATGGCTGGCTTCTTCCTGTGCCTGACGGGCTGCGCTGTCGTCCTGGCGAGAAAAGTCGTTTTCCAGCTCACGAATCTCCGCCAGCAGGGCGGTAATAAGCTCCGTTTGTTGCTGAATTCGTTGACGTGTTTCCACCGATTCGTGCGAATCTGAATTCTGGTTCATCCAGAGCTGCTTAAGCCTGGCCAGTTGATCAACAGCCTGGGAAATATAGTGCTGGCAGGATTGATAGTCTTGTTCCCGGCGTTTTCGCTCCGCTTCCTGTTTGCGCTGGGCGCTGGCGGCGAGCTGTTTACGCAACTCGAGGATCCGGCTCATCAGCGGCCCAAGGCGAAGATGATACAGATCGTTGAAATCATCGAGGATTTGAATGCGCGTGTTGCGCTTATCGATCAGGTCACGCAGCTGTGTTTCGAGCGCTTTTAGTTCCAGTTTACTGGCGGCAATGGCAGGATCCTGCCACGTTGAGACTGCCCGTTGAGATTGCAGCCAGGCCGTGATTTCACGTAGGGCATCACTAAAGCGCCGTGCTTCGAGCGCCTGAACGATGGCGCCTGGCAAGACTGACATAGGCTCATTTTTCAGATGATCTACCTGCTGGAAAATAATCTCCTCATCTTCCAGTTCAATAGCGCTTTTGACGATTTCCAGTCGTTTGATGATCTTATTCATGACAGTCGTTGCCTGGCCTGGCTCAAAAACGAGTGGCTGAAACACAGCGGGTTCACCCGTTTGAAAATGTTAGAAAAACAGTAAAGCGCATTCTGTGGCCTGCGATGCCTTTTCGTCCAGAATAATTCACTGTAATTATGAACAAACGCAATGCCACGGGCACAGCGGGTCCTTATTGCGCCTTGCGACAACCAGGTTGAAATGTTAAAAGAAGCCCCTTCAATAAAAACGACACAGGGGAAGGGCGTGAAAAACGCGTCAACTGCATCTGACACCAGCGTGTCTGATGCCGCGTCAACGAATGAGCCGACGCTTCAGCGGGGGTTGCAAAACCGCCATATTCAATTAATTGCGCTGGGCGGCGCAATTGGTACCGGCCTGTTTTTGGGCATTGGCCCGGCTATTCAGATGGCGGGACCTGCGGTGTTACTGGGTTACGGCGTTGCCGGGATCATCGCTTTTTTGATTATGCGTCAACTGGGCGAAATGGTGGTGGAAGAACCCGTTTCCGGATCGTTTGCCCATTTTGCCTATAAATACTGGGGACCGTTCGCGGGTTTTCTGTCCGGCTGGAACTACTGGGTGATGTTTGTGCTGGTTGGCATGGCGGAACTGACCGCGGCTGGGATCTACATGCAGTACTGGCTGCCCGATGTCCCGACCTGGATTTGGGCCGCGGCATTCTTCGTGATCATCAACGCAGTTAACCTGGTCAACGTACGTCTGTATGGCGAAACGGAATTCTGGTTTGCGCTGATTAAAGTGCTGGCCATTATCGGCATGATTGGTTTTGGCGTGTGGATGCTGTTTTCCGGTCACGGCGGGGAACATGCAAGCATTGATAACCTGTGGCGTTACAACGGCTTTTTTGCCACCGGCTGGAACGGGTTGATCCTGTCGCTGGCGGTGATTATGTTCTCCTTTGGCGGACTTGAGCTTATCGGGATTACTGCCGCAGAAGCGCAGGATCCGCAGAAAAGCATTCCAAAGGCGGTAAACCAGGTGGTGTACCGTATTCTGCTGTTTTACATCGGTTCTCTGGTGGTGCTGCTGGCGCTGTACCCGTGGGTGGAAGTGAAATCCAACAGCAGCCCGTTTGTGATGATCTTCCATAATCTTGATAGCAACGTGGTGGCTTCAGCGCTGAACTTTGTCATTCTGGTGGCTTCGCTGTCGGTATATAACAGTGGCGTCTACTCTAACAGCCGTATGCTGTTTGGTCTCTCTGTCCAGGGGAACGCGCCGAAGTTCTTAACCCGCGTCAGCCGTCGCGGCGTACCAGTGAATTCACTGATCCTCTCCGGTGCTATTACGTCTCTGGTCGTACTGATCAACTATGTCCTGCCACAAAAGGCCTTTAGCCTGCTGATGGCGCTGGTTGTGGCGACGCTGTTGTTGAACTGGATTATGATCTGCCTGGCCCATCTGCGATTCCGGGCGGCGATGCGTCGTAAGGGACGTGAGACGCAGTTCAAAGCGCTGCTGTACCCGGCAGGGAACTATCTGTGTATTGCTTTCCTTGGCATGATTCTGGTGCTGATGTGTACGATGGACGATATGCGCCTGTCAGCTATCCTCCTGCCGGTGTGGATCCTGTTCCTGTTCGTTGCCTTCAAACTGCTGTGTCGTAAGTCCCGCTAAGTTTCTACCGATCCCATCGTCAGGATGGGATCGG
This sequence comes from Citrobacter sp. Cb031, assembly GCF_030336725.1. Taxonomy (NCBI): domain Bacteria; kingdom Pseudomonadati; phylum Pseudomonadota; class Gammaproteobacteria; order Enterobacterales; family Enterobacteriaceae; genus Citrobacter; species Citrobacter sp. Cb031. The sequence continues at coordinate 476,298 of NZ_JAOWDA010000021.1, read as the reverse complement.
ATCTTCTCCCAATGTTTATCGTGACCGCTCTCGCAATTTTGCCTTTGCTGGCAGGATCTTTATTTTGTAATCGATTACTTTTCTATTGAATCTATTTTGTAATCGATTACTTTTTAAAGGTGAGGCAAAAAATGGTGTCAACAACCGAAAGTAGTGGAAAACAGAACGTACAGTACCGGCTGCTGGTACCCCGGCTGTCGCTAATGATGTTCTTACAGTTCTTTATCTGGGGAAGTTGGTCCGTCACGCTGGGGTTGGTGATGAGCCAGCACAACATGTCGCTGCTGATTGGCGATGCGTTTTCAGCCGGGCCCATTGCTTCTATTCTGTCGCCGTTCGTCTTAGGGATGCTGGTAGACCGCTTCTTTGCCTCGCAAAAGGTGATGGCGGTGATGCACCTTGCAGGCGCGGCGATCCTCTGGTTTGTTCCGCAGGCATTGGTGGCGCAAAACGGTGCGCTGTTGATTGGTCTGCTGTTTGGCTACACGTTGTGCTACATGCCAACGCTGGCGCTTACCAACAACATTGCTTTTCATAGCCTGTCGGATAAAGACAAAACTTTCCCGGTGGTGCGGGTGTTTGGCACCATTGGCTGGATTGTCGCGGGGATTTTTATCGGCGTAACCGGAATCTCGGATACTACCGGCATCTTTACGCTGGCGGCGGTTATTTCTGTGATTCTGGCGCTCTACAGCCTGACGTTGCCCAACACGCCCGCACCGGCGAAAGGACTGCCGGTAAAAGTGCGCGATCTGTTTTGTGCGGATGCTTTCGCCTTACTCAAGGTTCGTCACTTTTTTGTCTTCTCGCTCTGCGCGACCCTTATTTCTGTACCGTTGGGAACCTATTACGCATATACCGCGTCGTTTCTGGCTGATGCGGGCGTTGGCGATGTCAGTACGGCGATGTCGTTTGGTCAGATGTCTGAAATTTTCTTCATGCTGGTGATCCCGTTCCTGTTCAGGCGTCTGGGCGTGAAATACATGTTGTTAATCGGGATGTGCGCCTGGTTTGTGCGCTACGCATTCTTTGCCCTCGGCATCAGCGAAGAGGGCCGATTCCTGCTGTATCTCGGCATTCTGCTGCACGGCGTGTGCTACGACTTCTTCTTCGTGGTCGGCTTTATTTACACCGATCGTATTGCCGGGGAGAAAGTAAAAGGCCAGGCGCAAAGCATGATCGTTATGTTTACCTATGGGATCGGTATGCTGCTTGGTTCGCAAATTTCAGGCGCACTTTACAACCGTCTGGTGGCGGGGCAAACGGTGCCTCAGGCGTGGACCACATTCTGGTGGATCCCGGCAGTGGCTGCCGCAGTGATTGCCGTGATTTTCCTTTTCTCTTTCAAGTATGACGACAAAGAGCAGGCGTAATTTTCAGGAGGGGTTATGAAAACCATCAAGGGGCCTGGCATTTTTCTGGCGCAATTTATCGGGGATCGTCCCCCATTTAACACCCTGGAAGGCGTGGCAAAATGGGCGGCGGAGCTGGGCTATAAGGCATTACAAATCCCGTGTAATCACAAGTCTTTGTTTGATGTCGAACAAGCAGCCAGAAGTCAGGCCTATTGTGATGATATTCATGGGATGCTGGCCGGGCATGGGCTGGTGATTAGCGAACTATCTACCCATCTTGAAGGCCAACTGGTTGCCGTCCATCCGGCTTACGATGACGCTTTTGACGGATTTGCTCCGCCATCTGTACGCGCTAATCCGCAGGCCAGGCAGGCGTGGGCCATCGAAACCCTCCACCAGGCCGCTGCGGCTTCGCAAAGGCTGGGGCTGACGGCGCATGCTACGTTTTCTGGTTCGCTCGCCTGGCCTTTCTTTTATCCGTGGCCACCGCATAACCGTCAGCGCTTTGAAGAGGCTTTTCTGGAGCTGGCGCGCCGCTGGAGACCCATTCTCGATCGCTTTGATCATCATGGGGTGGATGTTTGCTTTGAGATCCATCCCGGTGAAGATCTGCACGATGGCGTAACGTTCGAGCGCTTTCTGGCGCTGGTTAATCATCATCCTCGCTGCAACATTCTCTATGACCCGAGCCATCTGTTATTGCAGCAGATGGATTACCTTGGGTTTATCGATGTTTACCACTCGCGCATTAAAGCGTTTCACGTCAAGGACGCTGAGTACCATGCCAGTAGCCGCAGTGGTGTCTATGGCGGTTATCAGCCGTGGCTCGATCGCGCTGGGCGTTTCCGTTCCCTGGGGGACGGTCAGGTCGATTTCAAAACCATCTTCAGCAAGCTCACACAATATGATTTCCCTGGCTGGGCGGTACTGGAATGGGAGTGTTGCCTGAAAGACGCGCAAACCGGGGCGCGTGAGGGGAGCGATTTTATACGCCGCCACATTATTCCGGTTTCTTCACGCGCATTTGATGATTTCGCCGCTGGCGATGAGGTACGCAAATGATACAGGTTGGCATTATTGGCAGCGGTTTTATTGGGCCTGCACATATCGAGGCGTTGCGTCGACTCGGCGGTGTGAACGTGGTGGCGCTTTGTGATAGCTCGCTGGCGGTTGCTCAGGAACGTGCAGATGCTCTTCATATTCCTCAGGCGTACGGCAGCGTTGAGGCGCTGCTGGCGCATCCCGGGCTGCAGGTGGTGCATAACTGTACGCCGAATCATCTGCATGCCGACATCAATCGGCAGATTCTACGCGCGGGTCTGCATGTGTTTTCAGAAAAGCCGCTGTGTATGACGCCTGAGGAGGCTCGTGAACTGGAAACGCTGGCGGAGCAGGGAGGAGTGGTGCACGGCGTGAGCTTTGTCTATCGTCAGTTTGCGATGGTACAACAGGTTGCCAGCATGGTCAGGCGCGGTAGCGTGGGGCGTCTGTTTGCCGTCCAGGGGAGCTATTTGCAGGACTGGATGCTGCTGGAAACTGACTACAACTGGCGGGTCGATGCCAAACAGGGCGGCAACTCACGGGCGGTAGCGGATATCGGTTCCCACTGGTGTGACACGGTGCAATTCGTCACTGGAAAACGTATTGTCGAGGTGATGGCCGATCTGGCTATCGTCTGGCCGGTACGAAAAGCCAGCATCGCCAGTAACGCTACGTTTGGCCAGCAAACGGCTGACCTGCAATTTGAGGATAAAGCGGTGACGACGGAAGATTGTGGATCGGTGCTGGTACGTTTTGACGATGGTAGCAAAGGCTGCTTTAGCGTTTCACAGGTGAGTGCCGGGCGCAAGAATCACCTGAGCTTTGAAATTAACGGTAGCCAGAGTTCACTGCACTGGGATCAGGAAACGCCGCAACAGCTTTGGATCGGGCACCGTCAGCAGGCGAACCAGATCCTGACCGATGACCCAGGATTGATGAATGCGGATGTTGCTGCCAGTGCGCACTTTCCGGGTGGGCATATTGAGGGCTGGCCGGATGCGTTCAAGAATATGATGCAGCAGTTCTATCAGGCGGTGCAGGCAGGCAAAATGCCCGCGACGGCTGAGCGTCGATTTGCGTCATTTTCTGATGGTGCGGATGTGATGTATATCATTGATGCGATTATAAAAAGCCATCAGCAGCAGCGCTGGGTATCAGTGCAGCGCTAAACACGCACCCGGTTCGCCGGGCAGTGATTTTATGGTAGCCTCAACGTAAAGCCTAAACCGCAGGACTTGTCGTCGTTATGTCTATTCAAAAAATCGCCCAGCTTGCCGGTGTGTCGGTGGCGACGGTATCGCGTGTGCTGAATCACAGTGATACCGTCAAAGCCAAAAATCGCGAGCGCGTGCTACAGGCTATTAAAGAAAGCAATTATCAGCCCAACCTGCTGGCTCGTCAGCTGCGTACGGCACGCAGTTCGATGATTCTGGTGATGGTTTCCAACATTGCCAACCCTTTTTGTGCAGAGGTTGTTAAAGGCATTGAAGAAGAGGCGGAAAAGAATGGCTATCGCATTTTGCTGTGTAATTCCGGCTCGGATACCGCCCGCTCAAAATCGGCGTTAAAGCTGCTGTCGGGGAAAATCGTTGATGGCATTATCACCATGGATGCATTCTCAAAATTACCGGAACTGACCACGCTGATTGGCGACGCTCCCTGGGTTCAGTGCGCGGAATATGCTGATAAAGGCGCGGTTTCCTGCGTAGGGATTAACGATGTTGACGCTGCGCAGTCGGTAATATCTCACCTGGTGGAAAAGGGCTATCGACGCATTGCGCTAATCAATCATGATCTGAGTTATAAATACGCCCGGTTGCGCGAACGTGGCTATAAAGCGGCGCTGCATGCGCTGTCGCTTGAGTATCAGGCCGTAGAATACGCCAGCGAGTTAAGTTCCAGTGCAGGAATTGCGGCGATGAAAACATTGCTTGCCGCAGAGGTGAAACCCGACGCGGTGTTTGCCGTATCGGACACGCTGGCCGCTGGCGCGATGCGTGCTATTCTCAATGCCGGATTACAGATCCCGCAGGATATCGCCGTCGTGGGATTCGACGGTACGGAACTGGCAGAAATGGTTTCCCCACAGCTTTCGACCATTGAGCAGCCCTCGCGGGATATAGGCCGCAAAGCGGTAGGATTGCTGCTGAATAAAATAGAAAATCCTGACGCGCAGACGGAAAGGGTGATGATGGACTGGCGCTATATTTCACGCGCCAGTACCTGAGCGTTAGCGTTGAAACGCGCCTGACAGCGCGCGAATATCATTTCCGGTGGGTGACTGATGAATGCGCAAGCCAAATTCTTCGATCACGGCGAATATATGGTCGAAAATATCAGCCTGAATACTTTCATATTCCAGCCAGACCACCGTATTAGTAAAGGCATAAATTTCGATCGGTAAGCCGTGATCGTCTGGCGCAAGCTGGCGCACCATTAACGTCATATCTTTGCGAATCCGCGGATGATGACGCAAATATTCGTTCAGATAGGCGCGGAAGGTGCCAATATTCGTCATCCGACGGTGGTTTAATACTGATTCAGGTGCATCTAACTGCTGATTCCACTCGTCAATTTCCTGATGGCGCGTGGTCAAATACGGTTTCAGCAGGTGCGCTTTATGCAGCCGCTGACGCTCATCCTCATCAAGAAAATGAATGCTGGTGGCATCAATGCTGATGCTGCGTTTAATGCGTCGCCCACCGGAAGCCGACATCCCACTCCAGTTTTTAAATGAGTCCGATACCAGTGACCAGGTTGGGATAGTGGTGATGGTGTTATCCCAGTTGCGCACTTTTACGGTGGTTAAGCCAATATCAATCACCGCGCCATCTGCGCCGTATTTAGGCATTTCCAGCCAGTCACCCAACTTCAACATATCGTTGGCTGAAAGCTGTATTCCGGCCACTAGCCCGAGGATCGGATCTTTAAACACCAGCATTAACACGGCGGCCATGGCACCCAGACCGCTTATCAATATTGCCGGTGACTGACCAATCAGCAGGGAAATCATCAATATTCCGACGACAATAGCGCTGATGAGCTTGATGCCCTGAAATATGCCTTTTAGCGGCAATTGCGATGCGGCAGGGAATTTTTGCGACAGATTGAGAATGACGTCCAGCAGGGAAAACAAGGACAACAGGGCGTACATCATGATCCACAGTTGTGCACAGGTCCCTAATATTTCTGCTGCTTCACTGCCTTTCTGCAACCAGAGTGCGGCCTGTATATTGACAATGATACCCTGCAGGGTGAATGCCAGCCGATGAAATAACTTGTTCTGCGTGATGATTTGTAGCCACAGGCGGGAGCTGGCGTTGGCGCGCTTTTCAAATGCGCGTAATACCACCCAGTGCAAAATAACGTGAACAATAATGGCGGTGATAAAAATAATGCCAAAAATCATCACCAGTGAGGTGGTGTGATTTATTTCAATGCCGAGTTCTTCTACCTGAGATATCAATTCCTGCATAACGTCTCCTTAATAAACAGCGGTCTATGATGACCGCTGTGTAGAGCTTATGCAAATGCGGGGATTAAACTTCCGTCAGTGTTGTTTCCAGCGGCAGACGAGATTTTGGCAACGCGGCGTTGAAATCTTCTACGCTGTGATGACCCACCGGGACCACAACTACGCTGGTGAATCCTTTTTCTTTCAGGCCAAATTCTGCATCCATCACCGCCGCATCGAAGCCTTCGATCGGCACCGCATCCAGACCCATCGCCGCCACGCCCAGCAGGAAGTTACCGACGTTCAGATACACCTGTTTTGCCATCCAGTGGTTGTCATCTTTCAGCTCTTTGCGATGCATGTCGGCAAAGAAGGTGCGGCCTTTGTGGTTTGCGGCTTTGGCTTCAGGGGTGGCGAAACGGCCATCGCGCTCTTCTTGATCCACCACGCGCTCCAGCCAGGCATCGTCCATCGCCGTTTTGGCGCAGAACACCACGACGTGGGAAGCATCCAGCATTTTACGTTCGTTGAATACAAAGCCGCCGGCTGCGGATTTCGCCACGCGCGCTTTACCTTCGTCAGTGCTGGCAACGATAAAGTGCCACGGCTGAGAGTTGGTGCTGGACGGACTAAACTGCAGCAGCGTTTTTAATTTTTCGGCCTGCTCTGCGGTCAGTTTTTTATTCGGATCGAATGCCTTAGTGGAGTAACGTTTTAAGGCGACAGAAACAATATCCATAACTACTCCTGGTGATTTTTCATACCCTGCGGGTGCGTTTTGTTTCAGCAGAGTACAGGGTTAGCAAGAAAAAGATAAGACAGGAAAATGCAAAAACACTTATCGGAGTTAACGATAAATCAACCTGGACGCAGGCGTTTTTGATCCCGCTTCGCCAGGCCGTCTACGACGCGATGCCATGAATCATTTACCAACTCCGTCAGTAATGACTCGGTAATGTCGTCGCCTGGGTAGACCGATATCCAGTGCTTTTTATTCATGTGATAGCCGGGTTCAATGCTGGGGTAGATCTGCTGATTTAACAGTGACTTTTGCGGATCGGCTTTCAGGTTAACCAGCGGGCGTCCGCGAAGCTCTGAGACCAGCATAAAAATTTTGCCGCCGACTTTGAAGACATCGTATTCCGGGCCGAATGGCCAGCAGTGCTCGGTAAAAGGCAGTTCAAGCGCAAGGCGCTTTGCACAGGCATGTAAGGTCTGGCCGTCCATTATTTTTCCTCACGGGTGAGTGCGCGCCACATCGCCTCAAATCCCATCGAAATATATTCTTTTGCGCGAGCCGCGTCGCGGGCGGCGAACTCCATGGTGGTCTCTGCCAGAGAAAGAAACAGCGCGTCGCCAAAGGCGCGATACTCGTCAGACATAAACTCAGGTCGTACGGAGCGATGACAAAGATCGCGCAGTTCCGGGAACATATCGTCAGCCTGCTGTTCCGTTTCTTTACTGATTTTCTCGCTGACGGCCAACTGACGAATCGTGCGATGCCCGCAGGTATGGTTCAGGCCCCAGCTAATGTAGCTGTTCCAGATGTAGTGAGTCATGGTTTTGGCATCGGTCACCGATCGATCCAAATTTGCCATCATCGACTGACAAAGGTCTTGCTTCAAAAAGAGGTAAAGCTCGTTGATCAAATCATCTTTGGTCGCGAAATAGCGAAACAACGTCCCCTCCGCAACCCCTGCATTGCGGGCTATCACGGCGGTAGATGCCGCAATGCCTGATTGTGCAAATGCTGTGGTTGCAGCTTCCAGTAATGCCAGTTTTTTGTCTTCACTCTTCGGACGAGCCACTACACTTTACCCTTAAGTCTGTAAAAAACATGATTGAATCACGGCCTTTGCAGCACCGCAACGGCGAATGTCAAAGATTGAAAATCATCTTGACGGCGAACTTTCGATTTCTATAATGAGTGCTTACTCACTCATAATCAAGAGTCAGTCGCGCAAACCAGCGGAAAGGGGCGCGTTTAAGGTCAGGATATGAAGCGTCTCACAGTTTATGTGGTTGTTATTATGCTTATTGCCGCAGCTGCAAGTTTACCGTTTGTACTCAATGCCGGGTTTGGTCAGGCCCCGCAAGGGGCACAACTGAGTTTGGTTGAACAGTCACCTCACTATCGTGATGGACAGTTTCATAACCAGGTGCCGACACCGGGCTATACCGGCAACAAAGGCATGCTGGCGGCCTGGTGGGAATTTCTGGTCGCTAAGCGTGATAATGCGCGCCCGGCGCAGCCGTTACCGCTGGTGGCAACCGATCTCGCCGGACTTTCGCCACAGCAGGATACTCTGGTCTGGCTGGGCCACTCCTCATGGTATTTGCAGCTGGCGGGTCAACGTATCCTGATTGATCCGGTATTTAGCAATTATGCCGCACCGTTTTCATTCCTGAACAAAGCCTTTGCCGGGGATTATCCGTGGACTGCGCAGACGATGCCGGAGATCGATCTGCTCATTATCTCGCACGATCACTATGACCATCTGGATCTCGCCACTATCAAGGCGTTAATGCCGAAAATTAAGCGGGTGATTACGCCGCTCGGCGTAGGGTCGCATCTGCGTTACTGGGGGATGCGCAGCGAGATAATCGAAGAGCGGGACTGGAATCAGTCCGTCAGAGTGACGGATTCACTGATCGTTCATGTGCTGCCTGCTCGTCATTTTTCGGGGCGCGGTATCAAGCGCAACCAGACGCTATGGGCGAGCTTCATGTTCGAAACGCCGGAGCAGAACGTTTATTACAGCGGAGATTCCGGCTATGGACCGCATTTTAAAGCCATCGGTGAGCAGTTTGGCTCGGTTGATTTGGCGATTATGGAGAACGGTCAATATGACCAGGACTGGAAGTTTATTCACATGATGCCAGAAGAGACGGCGCAGGCCGCGGCCGATCTGCATGCGAAAACCGTGTTGCCAGGGCATGCCGGCCGTTTCGTTCTGGCGAAACATACCTGGGATGATCCTTACAAACGACTGGCGCTTGCCAGCCGTCGTCAGGATTACCGACTACTGACGCCAATGCTGGGTGAACCGGTAATTTTGTCCGAACCGGACCAACCGTTTACGGCCTGGTGGCAACAGGCGACTCAATGAATACAGGGGAGAGCATGATGACGATTTCTGCTCAGGTCATTGATACGATTGTTGAATGGATTGATGATAATTTGAATCAGCCATTGCGCATTGATGATATTGCACGCCATGCGGGATATTCCAAATGGCACCTGCAGCGTCTTTTTATGCAGTACAAAGGTGAAAGCCTCGGGCGCTACATCCGCGAGCGTAAGCTGCTACTGGCGGCGCGCGATCTACGCGATACCGACCAGAAAGTGTATGACATCTGTTTGAAATACGGATTCGATTCGCAGCAGACCTTTACGCGAATTTTCACCCGTACGTTCAGCCAGCCGCCGGGCGCGTATCGCAAAGAAAATCATAGCCGAACGCATTAACGGCAAAGGGTTCTCGCGGGTCTAATCCGCCAGCGAGAACCAGCGCCGCCAGATAAAACGCAGTACAAAATATTCAATCACCCCCAGCAGTAAAAACCACAGACAAAACAGCAAAGTATAAAATTGGTTGAGATCCATTAGATGAAAGGTGGCGACGAGTTTTTGCGCCAGCACAATGCCCAGTGAGGGGGCGGGCAGCAGCAGGCAAGACAAAAAAGCCAGTAGCAGGATCCCTGCGGCGGTCATCAGTGATTCAAGCGGGTGTTTCATGGCATTGTTAAACTTGAGTTAAAAAGCCATTGTCCGGGATCTCTGTGGGCAACGCAAACGCCACGCTTACAGCCCGGCCCAAATCTCACAATGTTTTTTCACCAGACCACTCAGAGATCCGCCGTCGGCGACGAAATCACGCATGCTCTGCGCTTCATCATGACCATTTTTAACCTGCAGCCGTAAGGATTCAATCGCGCTGGTCGCGCCCACTTTGTCCGCAGAAGCGGCGACATTCTCCAGTAGCCGTAGCGTGTCATCTGACAGGCGGTGCCCATCGCCGGTATTGACGTCGGTGATGATTCCCGCCATGCCAAAGCGGCAGGCCTGGAAACGGTTAAATTTATACAGCAGGTAATCACGCTCCTGGTGCTTGAATGGCCGTTTAGTGAGCAACCAGTGGGCGGTAGCCTGAATAAGTCCCGCCATATTGACTGCGTGTTCAAGGGTTAGCGGAGTGTCCATGACGCGAACCTCTACCGTACCAAAGTGTGGGCTGGGGCGGATATCCCAGTGTAAATCTTTAATGCTATCAATCATGCTGGTGTAAGCCAGTCGACGAAATAACCCCTCGAATTCCTGCCAGTTATTCACCCACGGCATCGGGCCATTATCGGGAAATCCGGAGAAAATATTCAGCCGCGCGCAGGCAAACCGCGTGTCGGACGTCTGCATATAAGGTGAGGCGGCAGAGAGTGCAATAAAATGGGGAACAAATCGCGACAGGCCGTGCAGGAGGTAAATAGCATCATCGCCGTTTGCGCAGCCGATATGCACATGTTGGCCGAATACCGTCGCCTGCTGAATAAGATAGCCAAAATTTTCCAGGTTGCGCCGATAGCGTTCGTCATCGCAGACTTCCTGACGTTGCCATTTTTGAAACGGATGCGTACCGCCGCCACAGATGGCGAGGTGATGCTCGGCAGCAACCCGTGAGATTATCTGCTGCATGGCGGATAATTCAGCACTCGCCTGGTCGATATTGCGACAAACCCCGGTCGCCATCTCCAGCATACTTTCAGTGATATCGTGCTTTACTTCTCCGGCGGTGAGCTGCGGCTTTACGGCGTCAATCAGTCGGGAAGAGTCCTGGCTCAGGTCGTAGCCCGGAGGATTGACCACCTGCATTTCCAGTTCAATGCCTAACGTAAAAGGGTCAGAAACATGAAAATCGGGTAGGGACATAGTGTTCTCTTCAGCGTTGATTTTTAATCAGTATAGACGCGTCATCTTGCAAGCTGCATATAGAAGGGCCGCTGAATTTCTGTTCGATGTCAGAAATCCCCCCGCGATGCTTTGACGGCGAAATGGCCGGTGTTATAACTATTTTTTACTTCGCAACAGGGGTTGAATCGTGCCGGAAATTAATCTTTATGGACAGACCGTCGGCGATATTGTGCCTGACTGGAATGGTGCCGCCGTACTGCCGCGGGAAGAACTTGCAGGGCAATATTGTCGACTGGTTCCCCTGGATGCCGACAGCCATGCCGCCGATCTGTTTGATGCTTACGCGCAGGCGCCAGACGATCGCGACTGGACCTGGCTTGCAAGTTCTCGCCCCACGAGCGTTGAGGCCACAGCTTGCTGGGTAGAGGGCAAATCTACGGATGCATCTCTGGTTCCCTATGCTGTCATTGAACAGGGTTCCGGTCGTGCGGTGGGACTGGTGTGCTTTATGGCGATCGAACAGGAGCATGGTTCGGTTGAAATTGGTCATGTAACCTGGTCACCGCGCATGAAAAATACGGTACTCGGCACCGAAAGCATCTGGCTGTTGCTGCGCCAGGCGTTTGCGTTGGGCTATCGTCGCGTGGAGTGGAAATGTGACTCTCTGAACACGGCTTCCCGTCGGGCGGCGGAGCGCCTTGGGTTTATCTTCGAAGGACGTTTTCGCCAGAAGATTGTGCGCAAGGGGCGTAATCGCGACAGCGACTGGTTATCGATGATTGATAGCGAATGGCCCCAGTGCGACGCTGTTTTGCAGCACTGGCTGGCTGCCGACAACTTCGATGAAAAAGGACAGCAACGCCGATCGCTGGCGGCGTGTCAGCCGCAGTAGCTCGCTTTTGAAGAATTAACAGTGCACCCACAGTCAGTTATGGCTGCGGGCGCATTTATCATTAGCGTTGATTTATTAACGGGTTTGCCAACGGGTGCGTTCGACGGCTCCTTGCCATTCATGCCAGCGTTTTTGCAATCTCCCATGGCGCGCCATGTTTGGCTGGAACGATACGTGATCGGGCAGATAATCTCGCAACTGGCAGGTAGATGCACCTTGCAGCTTCTTGCGTGCCAGCAATCCGGCACCGATAGCGGAAAGTTCAGGGATATCGCTGCGCATCACCGGACAGCCCAATAAATCGGCTTGATACTGCATTAGCCAGTCATTTTTTGTTGGCCCGCCATCAACCATTAACGCGCTGAGTCGAAAACCGTTGTGCTGGCGCATCGCTAAAACAACATCGGCAATCTGATAGGTAATCGACTCCAGTGCCGCACGTACCAGATGTGCGCGTTTCACTCCGCGGCTGAGACCGTGAATCAACCCCCGGGCATCTTCATCCCACCAGGGCGCGCCCAGCCCGGTAAGGGCCGGAACAAAATAGACGCCCAGCGTGGAGTCAACCGTGGCGGGCAGCGTATTGAGCTCATGAAGCAGTTGCTCTTCCGGTAATTCGCTAAGACCTGTGCTATCGGCCATCCATGCGACGGCATCTCCCGTATGCGGAATATTACCTTCCAGCCCGTAGACCAGGGTGTCACCGTCATGCCAGGCAATGGTCGTTGCCAGCGCGCTCACCTCGGACTGCGCCGAGAATACGGGTGCCATAATGGAAGATCCGGTGCCATAGGTCGCTTTGACGCAGCCTTCCATACCCAGCCCATGGGCAAAAAGCGCAGCATGAGAGTCGCCAATCATCGCCAGAATAGGGATTCCATCAGGTATCCTCTCCAGACCTTTTGTTACGCCAAAATGGTGGCTGGAAGGGCAAACTTCGGGTAACGCCTGCTGCGGAATACCGAATAGAGCCAACATCTCGCTATCCCATTGTCCGCTGTTGAGATTGAGCAACTGCGTGCGTGAAGCGTTGGAGATGTCGCAACGAAATTCCTCGCCGTGCGTTAAGTTCCACAGTAACCAGCTATCGATGGTCCCGAGACATATTTCCCCTTGCTGTGCGAGCGTCATACCGTTGGGAACTGACTCCAGCAGCCAGCGCATTTTAGAGGCGGAAAAGAGTGGGGCAACGGGTAATCCGGTGATGGATTTTATGTACGCCTCGTGCCCCTGTTCACGTAATGCACGGCAAAAATCGGCCGTGCGCGAACATTGCCAGGTGATAGCAGGGCCGAGAGGGCGACCGCTGGCACGATACCAGCCTATCGCCGTTTCACGTTGATTGCTGATCGCCAGCGCTGCGACGCGTTGTGCGCCGACGCAGGTAATGGTTTGTGCCACAACATCCAGCGATGCGTCCAGAAGTGCATCACCTGACTGTTCAACCCAGCCTTCACGGGGCGTGTGGATCGCCAGCGCGCGGGAGAACTTCGCGACCACGTTTCCCTGACCATCCAGCGCTACGGCTTTGGCATTGGTGGTGCCTTCATCAAGCGCAATAATAATGTCTTTTTGTGCTGACATTGTTTTCTCCAGCCCTTCGGTTTCCCTGAGTATTAGCGATGGAAAAAGGTATCCACCCCGAGATAGCGGGTGAAAGCTTCATGCAGCACCTCTGCGCTGGCGGAATGGTTCATTGCCACGTGATGCTCAAAGCCATTACGACAAATCCAGGCCAGTAGGTTCTCCAGATGAGGTACCTGGATTACCGCTCGGCAGCCGACAGTGTCCAGCGGATCGTCAACCGATAGCCCTTCACCGACGTAGGCTTTGATTTCGCCGGTTAAATCGTCGGTACTCAGGCGGAAGTAGGTCAAGGCACCGCTTTTCATACGACCGTGAACTGCACCGCAGGTGTTCTCTTTACCGACGGTGGTACCGATGATATCCGCCGTCCCCATCTTCGGGCTGTCCAGACTGGCTGATGCGAAATTACCGCAGTGAAAAAGAACGCATTTATCACGATCGTCGCCGAAATTATTGTTCCAGTCGGCAATGGACGCTGGACTTAAGTTGCTGCTGGCGAGGGCGTACATTGACAACGCGCCCATCACATCCACTTCGCAGGCACTGGGCATTAACTGCCCGGACATCACGCTCATGATTGAGCACACGTTGATGCCTAAATTTTCCTGCAGCGATGTCCAGCACTGGATGGCAGTCGTATCAATATCATTAGCGATGACCCATTCGCTGATAACGACAAACAGTTTTGCCATGGTGACCAGTTTGTCGGCTGGAATGGCGCTGGCGTCGGCGTTATCCATCAACAGGCGGCGTTTTTCATCCACCCGGATATCGTCGTCGCGCAGTCGTTTGATGCGGGTAAAGACTTCAGACAGATCCAGTGTTTCGACGGCAATACCCAGTCTCTCGAGCAATTTTTCGCTGTAACGGACGGTATTAAACCCGGCTGGACGTGCGCCGATAGCGCCGACGCGAACTCCGCGCATGCTGGCGACCACGCGACAGATTTGTTCGAAACGTTTCAGGTCTTGTGCAAACACCTCGCCTGACAGGTCGCAGACATGCTGGGTGGTTAGCGTAAACGGAATACCGTACTGGCGCATGTTATTGCACAGGGAGATCTTGCCGCAGAAGCTGTCACGGCGAGTGGCAAGCCCCATTTTATCCAGGTTGTCTTCCTGCGCCTGGATCAGAACCGGGATATCTAAACCGGAAAGTCGCAGCGTTTCCGCTATCGCTTTTTCATCGCCAAAGTTCGGCAGTAGTACCACCACACCGTGAATCTTGTCGCGGTGAGCGCGGAAAAGTTCAGCACAAACTTTCGCATCCTGACGGGTTTCAACACCGCCGAGTTCTGTCTGCGTTTCGTTGAGCATTATGGTGTTAATGCCCAGCCGCTCAAAGAGCACGCTGGCTTGTTCGCGGGCTTCAGCAACCAGATAGCTCGGGAAAAATCCCCGATTGCCAATAATCACCGCCATGGTCAACTGATGAGGAATTCGTGACATCGCTTTCTCCAGTAAGTGTTCTGTTGTTGTTATTGTTTTATCGTGTTGCCAGCAACAGTGCGGTGGCGTTTTTCACGACACCCGCCGCGTCAATTTCATGGCGTGCGCGCGTTGCTGCACGATCGGCTGCGATTGCATATTGGCCATCGGCAATCCCCAATCTACGCAGTGGAATAGCACAGCCAGCTTCTGCCAGCACTTCAGCCACCAGACTTCCCACGCCGCCATTAATGTTATGTTCTTCCACGCTAACCACTGCCTTGCAGTGGGTTAAAGCTGCCAGTAACTGTTGGGTATTGCAGGGACGAATTGACGGTACACTGATTACGCTGGCGTCAATACCCGCCTGTTCCAGCACTGTGGCAGCCTCGACAATTTCATGCACAGTTGAGCCCATTGCCACCAGTGCGACATCTTTTCCTTTGCGCAAAATATCGATATTACCCGGCGCGAACTGGTAGTTTTCGTCGTGTAATTCGGGTAAGGCTTTGCCATCCAGGCGAATATAAACCGGACCTATGTGGCTTAAGGCGTAGTCGAGAATCTGTCGGCATTCCACCGGACAGGACGGGGCGTAAATCTCAATATTGCCAAAACCGCGTAGCACGGAAATATCATCAATGCTGTGGTGCGTACTGGCGAGCGGTCCGTAGCTGGCCCCTGCGTTCAGGCCAATCAACTTCACGTTGGTATTGTTGTAGCAAATGTCGACTTTAATTTGCTCATTGGCCCGTGAAATCAAGAAGGGCGCAGCGTTACAGGTGACGGCGATTTTACCGCCCAGCGCCAGTCCGGCAGCAGCACCGACCAACGTCTGTTCGGCAATACCCACGTTGACCAGACGACCGGGAAATTCCTTCATAAATGGGGCGATTTTTGCTGTTGATGTTGAGTCAGCCACCACCGGCACAACATCCATTCCACGTTTGACCGCGGCAATTAACGTGTTCACCATGACGGTGGCGAGGTGTTCGCTATTACGCATCTTTCAGTTCCTCCAGCGCCAGTTCAACTTCTTCTCCTTTTGGCACGCGGTGGTGCCATTCCGGGCGGCCCTGGATAAAAGAGATCCCGGCTCCTTTGGTGGTGTGTGCAATGACGACATATGGCTTGCCTTCAGGGGTTAATCCTTCCAGCGTGCGCACCACATCGCTCATATCGTTCCCGCGACACTCTGTGACTTGCATACCGAAGGCTCGCCATTTTTCATCCAGCGGATCGGTGTTCATGATCTCTTTGGTTGATCCGGCAAGCTGGAGGTTATTTTTGTCGTTGATGATAATCAGGTTATCCAGTTTATAGTGGGCAGCGACCAGTGCTGCTTCCCAGTTGCTGCCTTCGGCCAGTTCACCATCACCGGTGACGACAAACACCCGGCGTTTGCTGTTGCTGCGTTTAGCCGCCAGCGCAATCCCTACTGCAACCGGCAGACCGTGACCAAGAGCTCCGGTATTCAATTCAATTCCTGGCGTTTTATGTTTTACCGGATGCCCCGGCAGATGCGAATCAGCGTGTTGATAGGTCGCCAGCCAGTCCACAGGAATAAAACCGGCTTCAGCCAAGACACAGTAGTAACCGCCCACAGCGTGACCTTTTGACTGGATGTAGATATCGCGCTCGTCGCTCTCTTTAATCTCCGGGGAGCAATTCAGGATGCGAAAATAGAGTGCTGTCAGCAGTTCAACCTGCGACAGGTCTGCGCCAGTGTGCCCGCCAGCCGGGCTTTCAGCATTCAACACGATAATGCGGCGACGCACGGCACGTGCTTTCTTTTCTAGCTCAGGTATTGAGAGCGAAAACGGATTCATAAGACACCTCTTGAATGTTTAATCTTGAATGAATAAATATTCCATGTGAGTGCAGTAGTGCAACTGTCTCTCTACCCACCACGTAATCTGCAGATAAAACAGTCAGTCGTTATTGGCTAGAATAAATATTCACTACTGATTTATTATTCACGATTAAAGATATGCCTTGTCTGGCGGTTTGTCTACGGCTTGTGCCACCAAATTTTGGAGAAAAGAGAAAAGGATCACACTAACGTGATAACTGGAAAGGTACTGATGACTTGTTATCTATTCAGGTATGAATAAAAATAACAGGCAGTTTATCAGGGGGAATGCCATGTCAAAGCAGGATGAACAGCGGTTGCTGGTTAAGATTGCCACGCTTTACTACGCCGAAAATAAAAAACAGTCTGAAATCGCCACGCTGCTGCATTTGTCGCAGTCCTTTGTCTCCCGTGCTTTAACGCGTTGTCAGAAAGAAGGGCTGGTGAAAATCACCGTCGTACAGCCGACCAATATCTTTGTGGCGCTGGAAAAAGCCATTGAAGAGCAGTTTGGTATTCGTCAGGCGATTGTCGTGGATGTCGGTGACAACCCCAGCAATACGCAAATTAAGCATGCAATTGGCAGCGCGGCGGCGCATTACGTTGAAACCCGCTTGCGAGCCGAGGACCTGGTTGGAATTTCCTCCTGGAGTAGCACCATTCGCTGTATGGTCGATGAGATGCACCCGCAAAATATCCGTGCGGCGGGGGTGATCCAACTGCTGGGCGGCGTAGGGCCGAATGGTAACGTGCAGGCCACGATTCTTACGCAACAGTTGGCAGCGCACCTTGGCTGTCCGGCCTGGCTGCTGCCTTCACAAAGTATTGAGCATTCGGTTGAAGAGCGTACACGGTTGGTTAACAGCCCTGACGTTGCCGCGGTGGTTGAAAAGTTTGCTGAAGTGGATGTGGCAATTGTCGGTATTGGCGAACTGGAGCCTTCTCAATTGCTGAAAAACTCAGGCAACTACTACAACGAAGAAATGTTGCGACTGCTCGCCGAGCGCGGCGCAGTAGGCGATATCTGTCTGCATTATTACGATGCAGCAGGTAACCCGGTACTCAGCCATGAGGAAGACCCGGTCATCGGAATGGAGCTTTCGCAGATCCGGGAGTGTAACCACGTGATTGCTTTGGCTGGTGGTGTGGAAAAACAGAATGCGATACGCGGGGCATTGCAGGGGAATTATATTGACGTATTGATCACCGACTACCCGACAGCCCGCAGTCTGGTGAAAGGGTGATGTCACGGTGAGTTAAACAATTGACAGCCCCAGGAGGCCCCTGGAGCTGTCTGGTTGTGCATATCAGACTTTTCAGAGGGGATTACTGACTTTCCATCGCCGCCTTTTGTGCTACCACCGCGGCTTTTTGCTGCATCCGGTTTTGCATCTGGTCGATGATGACCGCGACGATAATCACGATACCTTTAATCACCATTTGCCAGAACTCGCTGACGCCCATCATCACCAGACCATCGGCCAGAAAACCAATAACGAAAGCGCCAATCAGCGTGCCTAAAATCGTGCCCCGTCCACCGGCCAGTGACGTACCGCCGAGAACCACTGCGGCAATGGCGTTCATCTCAAATGCCGTACCGTTGGCCGGATGGCTGGCGGAAAGCTGTGCCGAGACCACAATTCCAGCAATCGCGGCACACAGTCCGGATAGGGTATACACCCAGATTTTCACCTGTTTTACTTTTACCCCTGACAGCTCAGCAGCGCGTTCGTTATCCCCGATGGCGTAAACGTGGCGACCAAAAGGTAGACGACGAGCGACGTAAGCAATGACCAGTGCCAGCACAATCATCATCCAGATGGCCCACGGAATCCCAAACAGTGTACCGGCACCAATCTCATCAAAACCGGTATTGCCGAGCTGCGGATTGCCGGAAAGCCCGGGAAAGGTTTGCCCATCGGAGGTCAGCATCGCCGCCCCGCGCAAAACGTACATGGTTCCGAGCGTACAAATAAACGGTGCGACGTTATAGTGGGTGATGATCCAACCATTCGCCGCGCCAATCAGCCCACCAATCAACAAGACGACAGGCACAATCACCCAGACGCTGGGGAAAATTGCGATGCCGAACATTGGCAATACAATGCCTTTAGTGATTAGCCATCCCGCGACCATGCCGCACAGCCCAAGCGTAGCGCCAATTGAGAGATCAATCCCGGCGGTAATAATGACAAACGTGATCCCCAGAGCCAGAAAGGCGTTAATGGCGATATGCTTGATCATAATGACCATGCTGCCGCCAGAGAGAAATCCCGGTACGGTGAAGGCAAAGAACCCGACGATTAAAAACAGTGCAATAAAAGTGCGCAGTTTTAGGATTAGTAGCAGGATATTTTCCCGAGAGAAGGCGACTGTGGAGCGAGGCGCGATGGCGGCAGATTGTAGTGTTTTCATATCAGAACCCCTGAGCACTTGCGGTTACCAGCGCCGATTCTTCGGCACGATCGCGGGCGATATCGGCAGTTAGCTTGCCGCCGGACATCACCAGAATGCGGTCAGAAACCGCCATAATTTCTTTTAAATCTGAGGTGGAGAAGACCACAGCAATACCCTGCTGGGAAAGCTGGACCATCATGCGGAACACATCGGCTTTCGCCCCGACATCGATGCCGCGTGTGGGTTCGTCAAGAAATAGAATTTTGGGATTGGTGAGCAGAGAGCGACCAATCACCACTTTTTGCTGGTTCCCTCCGCTCAGCGCCTGAATTTCAACCTCTGGCGAGGAGACTTTTATCGACAGATTGCCAATTGTGCTGGCGACCACGGCCTCTTCATCTTTGCGGGCAATGGCAAAGCCACGTTGCAGACGCCGCCAAAGGCTGGCAATAGTCAGATTGGTGGCGACGGATGAAATGGGGAAAATCCCCGTGCGCTTGCGATCCTCCGGCACCAGACTCATTCCCATACGGATGCGATCGGCGGTGGTTAAGCGCTGCGGGACCGGTTTGCTGTCGAGCCACAGTTTTCCGAGGTAGTTGCGCTCAGTACCTAACAAGCACTCGAACAATTCGGTTCGCCCAGCCCCCATAAGTCCATAGATACCGACAATTTCACCGGCGTGAACGTTAAAGGTGACGTCATTGACGACTGCGCTGCCAGCGGTATTCACGCAGGTGATATGTTCAGCTTCCAGAACCGGAGCTCCAAACGTGCGGCCGGGTTCGAGAAAGTTGCTTACCGGATCACTGCCCAACATCTCGCGCACAATCCACGGGACATCGATGTCGCTAACCTTGGCTTCGGCTTGAAATTTACCATCGCGTAAAATAGTGATCACATCGCCAATTGCCATCAATTCTTCGAGGCGATGGGAGATATAGATTATCGACACGCCCTGGCGAGTAAGTTCACGGATCACGCGAAACAGAATCTCGACTTCAGTTTTACTGAGCGCTGAGGTGGGTTCATCAAGAATCAGGATATCTGCATCTTCAGCCAGTGCTTTGGCGATTTCGACCAACTGTTGCTGCCCTACTTTGAGATTGCCAACCTGGTCGCGCGGTGATATCGGCTGATCGAGCCGGGTTAATAATTCCGCGGTGCGTTTCTCTTGCTCGGCCTCATTAATGGGGGCCACGCCTTTTTGAATCTCCCGACCGAGGAAAATGTTTTCCGCGACGGTGAGGTTCTCAAACAGGTTTAACTCCTGATGCACCATACCAATTCCATGTGCCGCAGCATCCCGGGTGCTGGCAAAGCGCACGGGATTTCCATTGAGCGACATCTCACCGCTACTGGGTTGCTGAACGCCAGCGAGGATCTTCATCAACGTCGATTTCCCCGCACCATTCTCACCAATAATCACATTCACCTTGCCACGCCAGACCTGGTAATCGACGCTGTCCAGCGCAATTGTGCCGGGAAACAGCATTGAAATGGCATGCGTGCGCAGGATGATGTCATCAGCTGAGGTATTGCGCATTAGTGAGCCTCCTGTTCCAGCGTCAGTGCTGCTGCGTTTTCCGCTTTTCCAGCATTCAACGTCACGGCAAACAGCACCGTGGCAGTTTTCCCTTGCCAGCTAGTGTCAACGGCGGGTAACTGTTTCGCCGCTTCACGGTTATAAGCCCGTGACAGTTGGGCAAACTGAACCTGGTTAGTAAAATCTTCAAACTTGAAACCACTGGCATCGCGAATAGCATTGCCACGCATTACCGGGCCAATCTGAATCGTGACGGGCATATCATTGACCCTCACCACGATGGTGTGCTCTCGCCCATTGGTGGTGTCGACGCTATCAATCTGGCTGGTCAGGCGTACAAACACGCTTTCAGGAGCGGGTGAGGGGGCCTTCAGGCGAGTGGTCAGCGCTGAAGCATCCAGAACATGTTGCTGTGCCGCTTCCAGGACGCGGGATTGCCAGGTTTGTTGCGCGATCTGATCGGGAGTCTGGTTGTCGAAACTGGCTTTGGCCTGAGGATCGGCCGGGATAATTGGTTTGCCGTTTTCGTCGAGGTCAACTACCGTACAGGCCGTCAGCAACAGGGTGGCGCATCCAACCAGCGCGGCACCCCATTGTGTTAACGACATAGTGCCTCCGCTTAGTGGCTCAGGTTGAACTTGTTCAGCTTGCTGGCATTGGTTTCGTCAATCAGCACGCAATCCATGAGCTGTTTTTCTTCTTTCTGGGCTTTGCCGTTTTTCAGATAGTAATCCGCCTGCTCAACAGCCATTTGTGCCTGCTGCCAGCCGGGCTGCAGTACTGTCGCTTTAATATTGCTTTTATTAATGATTGAATCGCGGGTGTAGTCGCTGCCATCAAAACCGACCACGATGACATTATTTTTCCCCGCCGCTTTTAATGCGGCTTCTGCACCCAGCGCCATAGTGTCGTTACCTGAGATCACACCTACGATATCTGGGTTGGTTTGTAGAATGGCTTCCATTCGGGTAAAGGCTTCGGTTTGGCTCCAGTTTGCCGTCTGCTGGGCTACCATTTTCATGTCCGGATAGTCATCGAGTACATCGTGATACCCCTGCGAGCGTACATGGGCGTTGGTGTCGGATTGACGTCCCAGCAGTTCAACGTACTTCCCTTTTCCGTCCAGTAACCTGGCGAACTTCTCTGCGCCGAGCTGTGCGCCTTGATAGTTATTCGACACGATTTGCGCCACCGCGATGCCGGTTTTATTGATTTCGCGATCGATCAGAAAAGCAGCTACACCCGCTGCTTTGGCTTTTTCCAGCGGCCCTACGGTGGCATCTGCACCTGCATTATCGAGAATGATCGCTTTCGCTTTACGAGCAATAGCAGTCTCAATCAGTTGGTTTTGTTTATTGACGTCATCATCATGAGAGGCAACCAGCGTGGCGTATCCCAGTTCTTTTGCTTTGGCGACTGCACCGTCGGCTTCGGCTTTAAAAAACGGGTTATCGTGAGAAGGGGTAATAATCGCAATCAGTCCGTTGTCGGCAGCATACAGCGAACCCGATGTGGTAAGGATCGAGGCCAGTAATACGGATTTAATCAAGGTCTTGTTCATCTCTTTCTCCACTTTGAATATTTATTCAAATATGATTTATTATTCAAGTTAACGATAAGTCGAGATAATCGAACTGTCTACGATTTGCGCAGCTAATTTCTTAAAAAGAGAAAAGGATCACGATCCTGATGGTGAGAATGGAAATAGCGTCACGATATTTTTATCACGCTGAAACCAATGAACGTTAACTTCTTGATTGCCGAGGTTTGCCGAAAATGACGGCATGATTTGTAATGTTAATTGCTGAGTCGTGAGTGCGGTGATTTTTGCGCTGGTGAAACCTGGTAGCCCCGATGCCTGATTGGAAAACGCCTTATACAGGCTCTCCTTTGCGCTGAATACCAGGGTTAAGGCGAGCGGAAAGGGCAGGCAGGCATGCTGCAAAATCTGATGTTCGTGGTTATCAATAATGCCATCAGCCAGCTCAACTGCGGTTTGTGGTGTAAAAATAGCTTCTATATCCAGCCCAATGGGATGCGTTGATACGACCGCCAGCGCCGTTGTTGCGCTATGGCTGATGCTGCCAAACAGATCCTGCGGCCACAATGGTTGGCGTTGCACACCGATGCCGGGCACGGTTTTGTGGCCAAATTCACGCAGTGCGTGGACTGCAGCAATACGCCCCGCTAAGTGCTCAGCTTTACGCTTACGCCCACTGGAGTGGAGCTGAGTGTGGTGGGGGAGCCAGAGCAGGTCGTGCTCATGGAAAGTGTCGGGATCAAATTCGACAATGTGCAGCGTATGATCTGCGAAAGGGAGCGGGATGTGCGTTGTGTGCATGATTTCTTACGGTTTCCCTCTCCCCGCAGCGAGGAGAGGGAAAAACATTATCAGAAGTGTGTGTTAACGCTCATGAACCACGTCCGGCCCGGTTCGTTATAGGTGTGCGCGCCTGCGCCCGCCATATAGTTCCCGGTCACGATATCGCCCGTGGTCTGGGCATTCCCTTCACGCCATAAACGTTTGTCAAAGACGTTATCCACGCCGCCGGTCAGGCTGACGTTTTTCGTCACATCCCAGGTCGCACTCAGGCCTACGATGCTGTATGGGCTGACTTCACTGGCCGAGCTACCGGTAACGGGTTTACCCTGGTAATCGTATTTTTTCGGCTGCTGTTTGCCGTACCAGGTGAAGGTGGATTGCAATGACAGATCTTCACGTGCCTGCCAGCTCAGGGTCGAGTTCAGCGTGTATTCAGGAATAATCGACAGACGCTCGCCGGTCTCTTTATTCTTACTTTGCAGCATGTAGGTGATGTTGTTAGTCCAGTTAACGGTTTCGCTAACCGGCACGTTCAACGTCCCTTCCAGACCTTCAACTACCGCTTTAGGAATGTTTTCCCACTGATAGATATCGGTATAAGTCGTTTTCCCTTTGTTGGTGATAGACGTTCTGTCGAACGGGACTGTACCTGCTTCAATCTTGTTACGGTAATCGTTGCGGAACCAGGTTACCCCAGCCAGCCAGCCGTCGCGTTTGAACTCCAGACCAATCTCTTTGTTGATACTGGTTTCGGCCTTCAGATCATCGTTGCCCATCATATAGCAACCAATACCGGTCGCTGAGCCAGTGGCGTAGCAACCCTGACCTTTACTGTACAGAATGTAGTTCGGGTTGAGCTGATACAGGCTTGGCGCTTTATAGGCGCGCGCAATCCCCATCTTCAGGGTGAAGTCATCGCCCAGACCTTGGGAAAGGTTCAGGGACGGACTCCAGTTATCGCCCACAATGCTGTGATGATCGAAACGCAAACCTGGCGTCAGCATGGTGCTGTCGGTCAGTTCCATGTTGTTTTCAGCAAACAGAGAGAAAATCTCTGCGTCTGAGTACGGGCTGCGGTTGGTGCTGCTGGACCCTGGAATATCACCGCCCATAAAGGTCTGCGAATTGGACAACATGTCCTTCATGCGCTGCTGGTTCCATTCGGTACCGAGCGTCAGATTTTGGTTAACCAGCAGATCTAACGGAATGCTGATTTCACTGTGCAGCATGACGTCACTCAGGTCGGCGTCGAGGTATTTTTGTGACGCATTCGGGTCGAAAATCCCTTCGGTACCCCCCGCCAGGCCCTCCGGCGTACGGGAGTTACGCGTATGTTCATACTGCACCCAGTTACTGGTAGTGACGCCGTTATCCCAGCCGCCGTTCCAGGTCAGAGAGTAGTTCTGGCGGTAAAGACGGTTGGTCTCTTTCCCGTAGTTATCTTTCACCAGTTGGTTGGTGTTGGTGTTTTGAGTGTCGCCCGCATACAGGTTGCCCTGACGGCTATAGCCAGCTTCCAGTTCCAGTGACTGGAGCGGGGCGAAATCCCAGCGAACCACGCCGTTAATGTCTTTGTTGATCACCCCTTCACGACCGGCCGGTAAAGTATTTGAATACGTGCCGGTACGTTCTGACTGATGACCCTGGTTGATATCCCACGCGTCGGCCTGGGTTTTATCGAGATTACCGTACAAACGGAAGCTGAAATCCCCGCCCAGCGGACCGTTCAGGCTAAAGTTGGTGCGTTTGGTCGAACCTTCGTCTTTATGTTCCGGGGCGTTGAAATAGGTATCCCAGGAGCCGTGCCATTCGTTGCTGCCTTTTTTGGTGATGATATTCACCACGCCGCCAGCCGCACCGTTGCCATAGCGTGCCGCGGCAGGACCGCGCAGCACTTCAATACGTTCGATCATTTCTGGTGGCACCCAGGCGGTATCGCCGCGGGTATCACGCTCGCCGCGCCAGCCCTGACGCACAGAGTTACGGCTGGTTACCGGTTTGCCGTCGATCAGAATCAGGGTGTTTTCCGGCCCCATGCCGCGAATATCGATTTGGCGGTTGTTACCGCGTTGACCGCTGGTTGAGTTACCGGTCAGGTTGACGCCTGGCATGGTACGGATGATTTCCGACACATCGCGAGCGGGAGGATTCTTACGAATTTCATCAGCGGTAATGGTTGAAACGCCCGGTGCCTGCAGGTTCTGCTGGGCGGCGGTAACCACGATGGTGTCTTCATGAGAGACAGCGGCGCTATCGGTTTGATCTTCTGCCATTGCTGGCAGGGCTACCCCGTAAATCCCTAAATTGACCAATAAGGCCAGTGAATGAATCTTGTTGTTCATTGTATGTCCTGCTGTTCTTTTAGCCACGAGTACCAATGTGCCGTGGTGCGGCATTTGGTCTGATGTCGCCCGCATCCGCGTAAACCCTCCATTCCAGAAAAAGTACGCAGCGCCAGGCCGGTTTATAAGTGGTGAAAAACTGTGCGCGCTTCCCACAGCGCGACAATACGCTATTGCAAATGCAAATAGTTATCAATAATATTATCAATATATTTCACGCTAGATCATAAAATTTGACAATAAACATGGGGTTATGGCGGTGACGACGTTAAAGATGGGAAGCGAGGCGTGGTGGCAGTCAAAAAAAGGCCCGGAGTGGGAGCGTGAAGACAACGGAAATTATCGGGTAACCTTCTGGTGGCGCGACCCGCAGGGAACGGAAAAAGAGTCAGCCATTCATCGCGTATGGGTCTATATCACCGGCGTCACCGACCACCATCAAAATGCCACCCCGCAGTCGATGCAACGCATTGACGGAACAAATGTTTGGTGCTGGAGTGTTTCCCTCAGCGCCAACTGGCGCGGCAGTTACTGTTTTATCCCAACAGTACGAAATGATATTTTTGCCGCGCAGACGCCGGGCGAAGCGCCTGACCGAACCGTGCTGCGTGAAGGCTGGCGGCAATTGTTGCCGCAGGCTATTGCCGATCCCCTCAATCCGCAGAGCTGGCAGGGCGGTCGTGGCCATGCGGTGTCTGCGCTGGAAATGCCTGATGCACCTGTACAACCGGGATGGGATCGACCTGAAAACCCCGACTCACCCGCAGTTTGCCTGCAATGGCGTAGCGCCAGGCTCGGTAATACACGCCGCGTGTGGGTGTTTACCACTGGTGAAGCCCAACCGGAAGCGCGTCCGCTGGCCATCCTTCTGGACGGACAGTTTTGGGCACAAAGTATGCCGGTCTGGCCTGCGCTGACTTCACTCACCCATCGCGGACACCTCCCGCCCGCCGTTTATCTCCTGATTGATACCATCGACACGGCTCACCGCAGCCGCGAATTGCCGTGTAATGCGGATTTTTGGTTGGCGGTACAGCAGGAGTTATTGCCGCTGGTGAAGACCACGACCGCGTTCAGTGACGACCCGCAGCGTACCGTCGTCGCTGGGCAAAGTTTTGGCGGGCTGTCATCGCTATATGCCGGGCTGAACTGGCCTGCGCGCTTTGGCTGCGTGCTCAGCCAGTCGGGCTCTTATTGGTGGCCGCATCGTGGTGGTCATCAGGATGGGGCGATCGTTGAGCAACTGAAGAGCGGAAAGATAAGCGCTCAGGGGCTGCGTATTGTCCTGGAAGCCGGGATCCGCGAACCCATTATTTATCGCGCAAATCAGGCGCTATATGCCCAGTTACCCTCTGCACCACAGTCTATTTTCTGGCGTCAGGTTGATGGTGGACACGATGCGCTTTGCTGGCGCGGCGGACTGATGCAAGGGCTGATCACGCTCTGGCAACCGCTTACCGACACGATTTAACCGGACGATGTTCCACGACAGGAGTTGAGTATGGAATTCAGTAACCCCTTCGATAATCCGCAGGGCCAGTTTTACATTCTGCAAAATCCCCAACGTCAGTTTAGCCTTTGGCCGCAGCAATGCTCACTTCCTGCTGGCTGGACGGTCGCGTGCGAACCCCAATCACAGGAAGCCTGCCAGCAATGGCTGGATGCCAACTGGACCACGCTAACGCCAGCGAACTACGTCGATGTGCAGGAGGCTCCATGACTCAACGTTTACCGTTAGTTGCGGCTCAGCCGGGGATCTGGATGGCAGAAAAACTCTCCACATTGCCCTCAGCGTGGAGCGTGGCGCACTACGTAGAATTAACCGGCGAACTGGACGCACCGTTGCTGGCGAAAGCGGTAGTGGCGGGTCTACAGCAGGCCGATACCCTACGGATGCGGTTTAGCGAAGATAACGGCGAGGTCTGGCAATGGGTAGACTCTGCGCTTGCCTTTGCGCCACCAGAAATTATCGATCTGCGCGAAAAATCCGATCCGCATGCGGCAGCGCGCGCCTTGATGCAGGCAGACCTGCAGCAGGACATCCGTGCTGATGGCACTAAGCCGCTGGTTTTTCACCTGCTCATTCAGGTGGGAGAAAAGCGTTGGTATTGGTATCAGCGTTACCATCATCTGCTGGTTGATGGCTTCAGTTTCCCTGCCATTACCCGCCAGATAGCCGCAATTTACCGCGCATGGCTGCATGGCGAGCCCACGCCGGAATCACCTTTTACGCCATTTTCTGAGGTGGTGGAAGAGTATCAACAGTATCGGCAAAGCGATGCCTGGCAACGCGACGGCGCCTTCTGGACCGAGCAGCGAAAGCAACTCCCACCTCCGGCTTCGCTGTCTAACAAACCCCTGCCAGGGCGGTCGGCCAGCGCGGATATTATTCGTCTGAAGTTAACCGCGCCTGAAGGGGAGTTTCGCCGGCTTGCGGCACGTATGCCAGACGTTCAGCGTGCGGATCTGGCCCTTGCGCTGGTGGCGCTGTGGCTCGGACGTTTATGCAGCCGAATGGAATATGCCGCCGGGTTTATCTTTATGCGGCGTATGGGGTCGGCGGCGCTCACGTCCACCGGACCGGTTTTAAACGTCCTGCCATTTGGCGTGCAGTTGAATGCGGCAGAAAGCTTGCCTGCACTTGCCCAACGACTGGCCGCACAGTTGAAGAAAATGCGCCGACATCAGCGATATGATGCTGAGCAAATTGTTCGCGACAGCGGGCGCGCAGCCGGTGCTGAACCGCTGTTTGGCCCGGTACTGAACGTGAAAATATTCGACTATCAACTGAATATTCCTGGCGTTCAGGCGCAAACCCATACGTTGGCGACAGGTCCGGTGAACGATCTGGAGCTGGCGCTGTTCCCGGATGAAAACGGCGGGCTGAGTATTGAAATCCTGGCCAATAAACAGCGCTACGATGCCGCGACGCTGGCGCAACATGCATCGCGTTTAACCGCGCTTATCGCGCAGTTTGCCGACAATCCGTCGCTATGCTGCGGCGATGCCGGGATGCTGTTGCCGACAGAACATGAGCGGCTGGCGAAGATTAACGACACGACCGTGGCGATCCCGTCCACCACGCTGAGCGCGCTGGTGGCACAGCAGGCCGATAAAACGCCGGATGCCCCGGCGCTGGCTGATGCCCGCTATCAGTTTAGCTATCGTGAAATGCGCCAACAGGTTGTGGCGCTGGCGCGCCGCCTGCGCGAGCGTGGCGTACAGCCTGGTGACAGCGTTGCCGTGGCATTACCGCGTTCCGTGTTCCTCACGCTGGCGCTGCACGGTATTGTTGAGGCGGGAGCCGCCTGGCTGCCATTGGATACCGGATACCCGGACGATCGCCTGCGGATGATGCTCGAAGACGCGAAGCCAAAATTGTTGATCGCGACCGAAGAGCAACTGGCGCGCTTTAGCGATATTCCGGAGCTGGAAAGTCTGTGCTACAACGCGCCGCTGCCAGAAGAGGATGCTGCACCGCTGGCGCTATCTCAACCTAATCATACGGCCTATATTATTTTTACTTCCGGTTCTACCGGCAGACCAAAAGGGGTGATGGTTGGGCAAACCGCCATCGTTAACCGTTTGCTGTGGATGCAAAATCACTATCCACTGACCGCGGATGATGTGGTGGCGCAAAAAACGCCGTGCAGTTTTGACGTCTCGGTATGGGAGTTTTTCTGGCCGTTTATTGCCGGGGCAAAACTGGTCATGGCAGAACCTGAAGCGCACCGCGATCCGCTGGCGATGCAGCAGTTCTTTGCGCAGTCAGGGGTGACGACCACGCACTTTGTTCCCTCTATGCTGGCCGCTTTTGTTGCTTCACTGACGCCGGAAACCGCGCGGGAGAGCTGTGCCTCGCTGAAACGGGTATTCTGCAGCGGCGAAGCCTTACCTGCAGATTTATGCCGCGAATGGGAACAGTTGACTCATGCGCCACTGCACAATTTATACGGGCCAACGGAAGCGGCAGTCGATGTGAGCTGGTATCCGGCCTGGGGGGACGATCTCGCTGCCGTAACGGGCAATAGCGTGCCGATTGGCTATCCGGTATGGAATACCGGTTTACGGATCCTGGACGCCATGATGCGCCCGGTGCCCTTTGGCGTGGCAGGTGATCTCTATCTGACGGGGATCCAACTGGCGCAAGGATACCTGGGGCGAGCGGATCTAACCGCGAGCCGCTTTATCGCCGATCCATTTAACCCTGGTGAACGCATGTACCGTACCGGGGATGTGGCGCGCTGGCTGGAGAATGGCGCAGTGGAATACCTCGGGCGCAGCGATGACCAGCTTAAAATTCGCGGACAGCGCATTGAGCTCGGTGAGATTGATCGGGTGATGCAGCAGCTGCCAGATGTCGAACATGCCGTAGCCCACGCCTGCGTATTCAACCAGGCGGCGGCGACAGGCGGCGATGCACGACAGTTGGTGGGGTATCTGGTGTCGCAATCGGGGTTACCGCTAGATACGTCTGCATTGCGGGAAACTCTGCGTGAAAAACTGCCTGCGCATATGGTGCCGACGGTATTGTTGCAACTGGCGGAGCTGCCGCTGAGTGCAAACGGTAAACTGGATCGTAAAGCGCTGCCGATGCCGCAGTTGACGTCGCGTACGTCAGGACGTGCGCCGCGAGCAGGGACTGAAACCGCCATCGCGCAGTCTTTTGCGGCTTTGCTGGATTGCGAGGTTAATGACGTAGAGGCTGACTTCTTTGCGCTTGGCGGACATTCGCTGCTGGCGATGAAACTGGCAGCGCAGTTGAGCCAGATTTTTGAGCGTCAGGTAACGCCTGGGCAAATAATGGTGGCTTCTACTGTTGAACAACTGAGTGCACTGCTGGAGAGCAATGATGATGAACAGTCGCAGCGTCTGGGATTCGAAACGCTGCTGCCGCTGCGTGAAAGTCATGGCCCAACGCTGTTTTGCTTCCATCCGGCGTCGGGTTTCGCCTGGCAGTTTAGCGTGCTGTCGCGTTACCTCAGTCCGCAGTGGTCGATTATTGGCATTCAGTCGCCGCGACCGGATGGCCCTATGCAGACGGCGGAAAACCTTGATGCGGTATGCGAACATCACCTGGCAACGCTGCTCAGCCAGCAGCCTCATGGTCCCTATTATTTATTAGGCTACTCGCTGGGGGGGACGTTGGCGCAGGGAATCGCCGCACGCTTACATGCCAGAGGAGAGACAGTTGCATTCCTGGGGCTGCTGGATACCTGGCCGCCGGAAACGCAAAACTGGCAGGAAAAGGAGGCCAATGGGTTGGATCCCGCGGTACTGGCCGAGATCGAGCGTGAACGTGAAGCGTTTCTGGCAGCGCAGCAGGGGAATGCGTCAGAGGCCTTATTTAATGCTATCGAAGGTAACTACGCCGATGCGGTTCGCCTGCTCACCACGGCACACAGCGTGCCGTTTGCTGGTCACGCCACGCTGTTCGTCGCTGAGCGCACCTTAGTGCCGGGGGTCAGTCCTGAACGCAGTTGGTCACCGTGGATATCCAGTCTGGATGTATATCGTCAGGACTGCGCGCATGTCGATATCATAACTCCTGAAGCGTTTGAGAAGATTGGGCCTGTCATGCGTGACCTGCTCCAAAATATCCAATAAACGTCATCGGGTCAGCGTGTTAAACGCTGACCCGTGTAGTCATCCCTATAGAGATGACTGGGTATGAATTTTCGGTGTACGCCCAAGCGGCACCACTAACGGCGTTCCGGCAACCGGATCGTCGATAATCATACAGCGCAGACCATAGATTTTTTCAATAAGCTGCGCGGTGACGATCTCTTTCGGCGCACCCTCGGCAACAATTTTTCCGTCACGCAGCGCAATCAGATGCGTCGCATAGCGACACGCCTGATTAAGATCGTGCAGAACGGCGGCCAGCGTATACCCTTTCTCCCGGTTTAGCTCACTCAGCAGCTCTAGCAGATCGATCTGATGGCTGATATCCAGCCAGGTGGTAGGTTCATCGAGCAGCATAATCGACGTTTCCTGCGCCAGCACCATCGCAATCCATGCGCGCTGGCGTTGTCCACCGGAAAGGGTATCCACACTTTGTGACGCAAGATGAGTGATTCCCGTCGCCTGCATTGCGTTTGAGACCGCGATTTCATCCTCATTTCGCCAGCGGGTAAACAATGGCTGATGCGGGTAGCGCCCACGGGCAACCAGCTCCTGTACCGTAATATCACCCGGCGTGGTGGCGTTCTGCGCCAACAAACCTATTCTGCGAGCAACCTCTTTGCTGGCATAGTGCTGGATATGCTCGCCGTCGAGCCAGACCTTACCGTGCGCGGGCGTCATCAGACGACTAAGCGTGCGCAGTAGTGTTGATTTTCCGCAGCCGTTTGGCCCGATAATTGCGGTGAAGTGACCGTCTGGAATCGACACATTGAGGTTTTCCGCTACGGTAAATTTGCCATAACCCAGCGTTAACTGGTCGCCACGCAAACGGGCTACTGATTCGATCATTTTTTGCGGGACTCCTGAATTAACAAGACGATAAGATAAATACCGCCGAGGCTTACGGTGACAACGCCCACCGGAAGCTGATAAGGCATAAACAGCTGTTGGGCGCATAAATCCGCCATCAACAGCAGCAACGCGCCACACAGCGCCGACAGGGTTAATCCCCAGCGCGATGTGCCGCTAATCCGCCGCGCGATATGTGGGGCGACAAGGGCAATAAACGAGATAGGGCCAGCCAGCGCGGTGGCGGCTGCGGTCAGTACAACCGCAACCAGCATCATCATCAGACGTGAGCGCTCTACGCTGACGCCAAGCGCACAGGCGCTGTCATCACCCATTTCCAGTAAACGCATCCGGCGCACCAGCAGCGTGGCGCACACCAGCATAAGGATAATCAGTGGGGCAGAAGGCCAGGTTTTGGCCCAGGTCAGGCCATTGAGCGATCCGGCGTTCCACAGTCCGGCGGTCAGCGCGGTTTCTAATGATGCCTTCAGCAGTAGCCAGGTGTTGAACGCAACCAGCATGGCGCGTATACCGATCCCAATAATAATCAGCCGAAAGGTGTCGATACCATTGCGCCAGGCGAGCGCCCAGACCACCAGAGACGTCAGGACCCCGCCAACCATGGCCGCAAGCGCGATAGCGGTGAGATGCTGTCCGAACAGCACCATTGCCACCAGCACACCGCTCCAGGCACCGGTATTGAAACCCATCACATCCGGGCTGCCCAGCGGGTTGCGCATCAGCGACTGGAATATTGCACCGCTCACGCCGAGCGCCGCGCCAATCAATAGCGCCATCAGCACGCGTGGCAAACGCCATTCGGTCACCACCAGCGTAATACTGCGCGGCGCATCGCCAAGCAGAGCGGCAATAATTTGCTGGGTTTCCAGCGTAACGACGCCGCTACGCAGGCTCCACAAGCCAACGGCGAGACAACCTACAACCAGCAGCAGGCTGCTGACTATCAGGCGGCGGGAGAGGTGCATCATGCGCCACCCCCGCGCGGTTTCCGGCGTACCAGAAAGATAAGCACCGGCGCGCCGATAAATGCGCTGACCACTGAAACGCGCAGTTCGCCGGGGACAATCAGGCGACCGATGATATCGGCAATTAACAACAGAGAGGGGGTTGCCAGCAGGGTAACGGGCAGCGACCAACGGTGATCTGCCCCCACCAGCCAGCGCGCCATATGCGGCATCATCAGGCCGATAAAGGCGATAGGGCCGACAATCGCGGTCGCACTGCCGCACAGTACGGTAATCACCAACAGGCCAATAAACTGCGTGCGAGCGACTTTGCTGCCAAGTGCGGTGGCGGTGTCGCTCCCGAGGCTCAGGCTATTCAGAGCACGGCTAAGGAATAACGCGACAGCCGCGGCAATCAGTACCGGCACCAGGACGACCTTCAGCGTATGCAGGCTGCGGATATCCAATGAACCGGCCTGCCAGAAACGCAACTGATCGTAGACATCCGGGTTGAGCAGGGCGATTCCGGTGGATAATCCTTCCAGCACCGCGCCCAGCGCAACGCCCGCCAGCGTCAGGCGTACCGGGCTTAACTGCCCGCCGCCCTGGCTGCCGGTAAATGCCACTATAAGCGACGCGGCCAGCGCCCCGGAAAAGGCCATCAGCAGTTGCTCTTGCGCAGAGGAAAAGCCGAACAGTGCGGCTCCCAGCACAATAGCGAAGCTGGCACCGGAGTTAACGCCCAGAATACCGGGATCGGCGAGAGGGTTACGCGTGAGCGTTTGCATTAATGCACCAGCCAGACCCAGCGCCCCACCGGCGAGCAGCCCCGCCAGCGTGCGCGGCAGTCGCGCGTCCAGCACGATGGTGCAATCAGCGCTTTGACAACTGCTGGTAAGTGCATCCAGCACCACGGAGGCAGGTAGCGACTTGGCGCCAATAACCAGACTTAATATCGTGGTGAGAACAAGTAATAACAATAGTCCGGGAACGGCGAAGGCACGTGTCGCGGAAACAGAGCATGACATATCAACTTCCCTGATAATGATAGTAATTATCGTTATCGATCTTATTTGGATATGTTAGCATGTGCAGCCATCGAATGGATATTGAAAAAGTACCTGGTAAGGCTCTGTAATGAATCGACAATCCTGGCTGCTCAATCTCAGCCTGTTAAAGACCCACCCTGCATTTCGCGCCGTCTTCCTCGCCCGTTTTATTTCCATTGTCTCTCTGGGGCTACTCGGCGTGGCGGTTCCGGTACAGATCCAGATGATGACCCAGTCGACCTGGCAGGTCGGTTTGTCAGTGACGTTGACCGGCAGCGCAATGTTTATTGGTCTGATGGTGGGCGGGGTGCTGGCAGACCGCTATGAGCGTAAAAAAGTGATCCTGTTGGCTCGTGGAACCTGCGGAATCGGCTTTATTGGTCTGTGTCTGAATGCGCTGCTGCCCGAACCGTCGTTACTGGCGATTTATTTGCTTGGCTTATGGGACGGTTTCTTTGCCTCGCTGGGCGTGACCGCGTTGCTGGCGGCAACACCGGCGCTGGTTGGCCGAGAGAATTTGATGCAGGCCGGGGCGATTACCATGTTGACGGTACGTCTGGGTTCGGTTATTTCGCCGATGCTTGGCGGGGTATTGCTCGCGACCGGTGGCGTGGCGTGGAACTACGGTCTGGCGGCGGCGGGCACTTTCATTACCTTGCTGCCGTTGCTGAGCCTTCCCGCGCTGCCGCCTCCGCCGCAGCCGCGCGAGCATCCGCTAAAATCGCTGCTGGCAGCATTTCGCTTTCTGCTTGCCAGCCCGCTGATTGGCGGCATTGCGCTGCTTGGCGGTCTGTTGACTATGGCGAGCGCCGTGCGCGTGTTGTATCCCGCGTTGGCGATTAACTGGCAAATGTCGAGTGCGCAAATAGGTCTGCTGTATGCGGCCATTCCTCTTGGCGCGGCGGTGGGCGCGTTGACCAGCGGACAACTGGCGCACAGCGTTCGTCCGGGACTGATCATGCTGGTATCGACCGTGGCTTCGTTCCTGGCTATCGGTCTGTTTGGGTTGATGCCGGTCTGGGAGCTTGGCGTTGTCTGCCTGGCGCTGTTCGGCTGGCTGAGTGCGGTCAGCTCTTTGTTGCAGTACACCCTGTTACAGACGCAGACGCCAGAAGCGATGCTCGGGCGAATTAACGGTTTGTGGACTGCGCAGAACGTTACAGGAGATGCGATCGGCGCGGCGCTGTTAGGGGGATTGGGGGCGATGATGACACCGGTTGCTTCGGCAAGCGTAAGTGGGTTTGGGCTGGTGATTGTCGGTCTGCTACTGCTGCTGTTGCTGGGAGAAGTGCGCCGATTCCAACAAATGCCTGTGAATGCCGGATAGCGTTGTCCTCTACGGTTTGTAGGCCGGATAAGGCGTTAGCCGTATCCGGCGCTGGCGATTAAAAGAGAGCTGACAGACGTTGCAGCAGCAGGGTCGCGCTGTAGTAGTCGAGACGGAAGGTTTCCGTACCCAGGGCGTAAACACGTTTATTCTGCACGGCAGGCAGATGCGCCAGCAGCGGATTAGCATAAATGGCGTCGGCATCTTTGTTGTCGCCAGCGAACAGGAACAGCGCTTCGCCGTTCAGACCAGCCGCCAGGTTCTCACCGCCAAGCTGGATGATATCGTGGCGTTTGCCCTGACTCTGGCTGGTGTGCAATCCGGCAGGCAGCGGTGCCAGGGTGAACCCTAACTGCTCCATCAGCTTGCCCTGCGCCGACTCAGGCGTCCACAGGTTGGCGCTGTGCGCTGCAGCGGTGTACACCAGCGCGCTGACCGGTTGCGGCGGCAGGGTAATACGCTGCTTGACCGCCTGCAGTTGCTTATCAAACTCGGCAATACGCGCAGCCGCCTGTTGCTCCTGACCGGTAATTTCACCTAACTGCGTCAGCAGCGCCTGCCAGCTTTTGTCGTCGTAATTAATGATGAGCGTTGGCGCAATGGTGGACAGCTGATCGTATAGCGCGAGGGCTGAATCTCCCCCGGTGGCGCTGATCAGAATCAGATCAGGCATTTGCGCTGCCACGGCCTCAGCGCTCGGTTCGCCGATATACAGGCGGCTCAGTTTGCGCGCCTTTGCCACTTCGCTCCACTGGCGTAAAAAGCCCTGTGCATCGCCGATGCGATTGTTCGGCGTAGTAGCGCCGCTGGCGATGACCGGGGCATCAATTGCCAGCAGCGAGCCGGTGAGGGTGACGCTGGTGGAGACAATTCGCTGCGGCTTATGTTCCAGCGTATGCGTACCACGACTGTCGGTAACCTGACGCGGCCAGTCGGCGGCATAACCTGAAGAAATTCCTGAAATAGATAAACCTGCCAGTAAGAACACGGTGCGGCAAAAAGAGGGGAGACTCACGAATCAGCATCCTGTTATCAGTATAAGTAATGCTTCTCATTTTCATTGTTAGTGGACAAGGATGCAAGCCAAAGTCGCACATTGTGCTGCCACAAGAGTTGACATACCGCCGCTTTGCTTTTAGGTTAGCGACCGAAAATATAAATGATAATCATTATTAGAGCTTTTATCATTTTTGGAGGATGATATGGAAACGTCACTGGCCGAGGAAAAAACGCAGACTATGCCGACGCTCGCTCCCGACAGTTTTTTCTTTATGTCGCCGTACCGTAGTTTTACGACGTCAGGATGCTTCGCCCGCTATGCGGAACCGGCAATTGATGGCGATTCGCCAGACAGCCCTTTCCAACAAAAAATGCATGCACTGTTTGCTGATGCCAAAGCGCAGGGTATCGCTAACCCCATCATGGTCGGGGCGATTCCTTTTGACACCCGCCAGCCGTCATCGCTGTTTATTCCCCAGTCGTGGCAGACGTTCTCCCGAACGGCGAAGCAGCAATCATCTCGTTACTTTAACGCGCATCAGTCGCTGAACGTTGTTGAACGTAAATCGATCCCGGAACAGAACTTCTTTGAAGATATGGTCGCTCGTGCGGCTGCGCTGACGGCAACCCCGGAAGTCGACAAAGTGGTGTTGTCACGCCTGATCGATATCACCGCTGATGCCAATATTGACAGCGGGGCGCTGCTGGAGCGCCTGGTGGCGCAAAATCCGGCGAGCTACAACTTCCACGTCCCCCTTGAAGACGGTGGCGTATTGATAGGCGCCAGTCCGGAACTGCTGTTACGCAAAGAAGGCGATCGTTTCAGCTCATTACCGCTGGCAGGTTCGGCACGACGTCAACCGGACGATGTGCTGGACCGTGAGGCGGGCATCCGCCTGCTGGCGTCCGAAAAGGATCGCCATGAGCACGAACTGGTGACGCAGGCCATGAAAAATGTCCTGCGCGATCGCAGCCGTGAACTGCAACTCCCTTCTTCTCCGCAACTGGTCACCACGCCTACGCTCTGGCACCTCGGCACGCCGTTTGAGGGTAAAGCCAACGCGCAAGAAAACGCCCTGACGCTCGCGTGCCTGCTGCATCCGACGCCTGCGCTGAGCGGTTTCCCGCATCAGGTTGCGCGCAAACTTATCGCCGAGCTGGAGCCGTTCGATCGCGAACTGTTCGGTGGCATTGTCGGCTGGTGTGATGCCCAAGGCAACGGCGAATGGGTGGTGACGATCCGTTGTGCGAAGCTGCTGCGTAATCAGGTACGTTTCTTTGCCGGTGC
This sequence comes from Citrobacter sp. Cb031, assembly GCF_030336725.1. Lineage (NCBI taxonomy): Bacteria > Pseudomonadati > Pseudomonadota > Gammaproteobacteria > Enterobacterales > Enterobacteriaceae > Citrobacter > Citrobacter sp. Cb031. The sequence goes on along the minus strand of NZ_JAOWDA010000021.1, from coordinate 439,074 downwards.
CGGGATTGTTCCGGCTTCGTCCCCGGTTGCGGAATGGCGTGAAACGGGAGCCAAACTCTCCACGATGTTGAATGTTTTTGGACTGCATTAAGAGCCTTATTGACCAGGCCTCTAAGGAGCGATAATGAGTATTCCTTTCACCCGTTGGCCGGAGGAGTTTGCCCGCCGCTATCGTGAAAAAGGTTACTGGCAGGATTTGCCGCTGACCGACATTCTGACCCGTCACGCCGACAGCGACCATACGGCGGTGATCGATGGCGAACGCCACCTGAGCTATCGCCAACTGAATCAGGCCACTGACAATCTCGCCTGCAGCCTGCGCCGTCAGGGGATCAAACCCGGCGAAACCGCGCTGGTGCAACTGGGCAACGTGGCTGAGTTGTATATCACTTTCTTTGCGCTGCTCAAGCTGGGTGTAGCCCCGGTGCTGGCATTATTCAGCCATCAGCGAAACGAACTTAACGCCTATGCCAAACAGATCGAACCTGCGCTGCTGATTGCCGATCGTCAGCATGCGTTGTTTAGCGGAGACGATTTTCTTAACGCTTTTGTGGCTGAACACAATTCAGTGCGCGTGGTGCAACTGCGCAATGACGAAGGCGAACACAATCTGCAAACGGCGATAAGCCAGCCTGCGACTGATTTTTCCGCCACGCCATCGCCTGCTGATGAGGTGGCCTATTTCCAGCTTTCAGGCGGGACTACCGGGACGCCAAAGCTGATTCCTCGTACCCATAACGATTACTACTACAGCGTGCGTCGCAGCAATGAGATTTGCCGATTCACCGGGGAAACGCGTTATTTATGCGCGATCCCGGCGGCGCATAACTACGCGATGAGTTCGCCTGGCGCGTTGGGGGTATTCCTGGCTGGCGGCACCGTCGTGCTGGCGGCTGACCCGAGCGCCACCCTGTGCTTCCCTCTGATTGAACAGCATCAGGTTAACGTCACGGCGCTAGTGCCGCCAGCGGTGAGCCTGTGGCTGCAGGCAATTGCGGAGTGGGGGAGCAATGCGCAATTGGCTTCGCTGACGCTGCTACAGGTCGGTGGGGCACGGCTTTCCGCCTCGCTTGCGGCGCGTATTCCGGCGGAGATTGGCTGCCAGCTGCAGCAGGTCTTCGGCATGGCGGAAGGGCTGGTGAACTACACCCGTCTGGACGACAGTCCTGAACGCATCATCAATACCCAGGGCCGCCCGATGTGTCCCGATGATGAAGTCTGGGTAGCAGACGCTGACGGCAACCCTTTAGCCCAGGGAGAAACCGGGCGCCTGATGACACGTGGCCCATACACCTTCCGCGGCTACTTCAAAAGTCCTGAGCACAATGCCAGCGCCTTTGACGCCAACGGTTTTTACTGCTCCGGCGATCTGATCGCCATCGATCGAGATGGCTACATCACCGTCCAGGGACGCGAGAAGGATCAGATCAACCGCGGTGGAGAGAAGATCGCTGCAGAAGAGATTGAAAACCTGCTGCTGCGCCACCCGATGGTGATCCATGCCGCGCTGGTCAGTATGGATGACGAACTGATGGGCGAGAAAAGCTGTGCCTGGTTGGTGGTAAAAGAGCCGCTGCGAGCGGTGCAGGTGCGTCGTTTTCTACGCGAACAGGGCGTAGCGGAATTTAAATTACCTGACCGCGTGGAGTGCGTTGAGTCGTTACCGCTGACTCCGGTTGGGAAAGTAGATAAAAAACAATTACGTCAGTGGCTGGCATCACGTTCACTGGCCTGAAGGAGAATAAGAGATGGCAATTCCTAAACTGCAGGCTTATGCGCTACCCACGGCGCTTGATGTTCCGGTGAACAAAGTGGACTGGGCGTTTGACCCCGAACGCGCCGCACTGCTGATCCACGACATGCAGGACTATTTTATCGGTTTTTGGGGCGATAACTGCCCGATGATGGAGCAGGTCGTCGCTAACATCGCCGCACTGCGTCAGTACTGCAAAGAGCATAACATTCCGGTGTATTACACCGCTCAGCCGAAAGAACAGAGTGATGAAGACCGCGCTCTGCTCAATGATATGTGGGGACCGGGACTGACGCGTTCGCCGGAACAGCAGAAAATCGTTGAGGCGCTGGCGCCGGATGAAGCGGATACCATTCTGGTGAAATGGCGTTACAGCGCATTTCATCGCTCCCCGCTGGAACAGATGCTTAAGGAGACCGGACGTAATCAACTGATCATTACCGGCGTGTATGCGCATATTGGCTGTATGACCACCGCAACGGACGCCTTTATGCGCGACATCAAGCCGTTTATGGTTGCCGATGCGTTGGCAGACTTTAGCCGTGACGAACATCTGATGTCGCTGAAATACGTGGCGGGACGCTCCGGGCGTGTGGTGATGACTCAGGAATTATTACCGACGCCGGTACCGGCCAGCAAAGATGCGTTACGCAGCATTATTCTGCCGCTGCTCGATGAGTCCGAAGAGCCGATGGATGACGAAAACCTGATCGACTACGGACTGGATTCCGTGCGCATGATGGCGCTGGCGGCGCGCTGGCGTAAGGTTCATGGCGATATTGACTTCGTGATGCTGGCGAAAAACCCGACCATTGACGCCTGGTGGACGCTGCTCTCTCGCGAGGTGAAGTAATGTCTGGATTTGACTTCGCAGGGAAAACCGTCTGGGTAACCGGCGCGGGAAAAGGGATTGGCTACACCACGGCGCTGGCGTTTGTGAAAGCGGGTGCTGAGGTGACAGGATTCGATCGTGAATTTTCTCAGAATAACTACCCGTTTGCCACCGAAGTGCTGGATGTGGCGAATGCTGAACAGGTGGCTGAGGTGTGTCAGCGCGTCCTGCAAACGCGCGAGCGGTTGGATGTGTTGGTCAATGCGGCGGGTATTTTGCGTATGGGGGCCACCGATGCGCTGAGTATTGAGGAGTGGCAGCAGACGTTTGCGGTTAACGTTGGTGGGGCGTTCAATCTGTTTCAACAGACGATGGCGCAGTTTCGTCGCCAGCAGGGCGGGGCAATCGTGACCGTCGCGTCGGATGCGGCGCACACGCCGCGTATCGGTATGAGCGCATACGGTGCGTCAAAAGCCGCGCTGAAAAACCTGGCACTGACCGTCGGACTTGAACTGGCAGGCAGCGGTGTGCGTTGCAATGTGGTTTCGCCAGGCTCGACCGATACCGACATGCAGCGTACGTTGTGGGTCAGCGATGATGCGGAGCAACAGCGCATTCGTGGGTTTGGCGAGCAGTTTAAGCTCGGCATTCCACTGGGGAAAATCGCGCGTCCACAGGAAATCGCTAACACTATTTTATTCCTCGCTTCCGATCTGGCGAGCCACATTACGCTTCAGGATATCGTGGTGGACGGCGGCTCCACGCTGGGGGCATGACGATGATCTGGAAACGTCATTTAACGCTGGATGAACTGAATGCCACCAGTCAGAACACGATGGTGGCGCATTTAGGCATGGTCTATACCCGACTGGGGGATGATGTGCTGGAAGCCGAAATGCCGGTGGATAGCCGGACGCATCAGCCGTTTGGTCTGCTGCACGGCGGCGCGTCGGCGGCCCTGGCGGAAACATTGGGTTCGATGGCGGGTTATCTGATGACTCGCGACGGGCAGTGTGTGGTGGGTACGGAATTGAACGCCACGCACCATCGGGCGGTTGCGCAGGGGAAAGTGCGCGGCGTTTGCCAGTCGCTGCACCTCGGGCGTCAGAGTCAAAGCTGGGAAATCGTCATCTTTGATGAGCAGGGACGACGCTGTTGCACCTGTCGTTTAGGCACTGCGGTGATGGGGTGAAGTCGCCCGACAAAGTAAAATGAAATTGCAGGGTTAACGGCTAAATGAAGTGATCCAGTTAACAATGCAATGTAAATACTCAGTGATACTTCGGGTTTACATGGTTGTCAGGTTGTTAAATTCAGAAAAGATGTTATAGAAACAAAATGTAACATCTCTCTGACCAGGACAACGGAAAACCAAGTATGAATAAATCAGGGAAGTACCTCGTCTGGACAGTGCTCTCCGTTATGGGAGCATTTGCCCTCGGCTATATCGCATTAAATCGTGGCGAACAGATCAACGCGTTGTGGATAGTCGTGGCGTCGGTCTGTGTCTACCTTATCGCTTATCGTTTCTACGGCCTGTACATCGCGAAAAATGTACTGGCGCTGGACCCGACGCGTATGACGCCTGCCGTGCGTCATAACGATGGTCTGGACTATGTTCCTACCGATAAAAAAGTGCTGTTTGGCCACCATTTCGCGGCGATTGCTGGAGCGGGTCCATTAGTTGGACCGGTGCTGGCGGCGCAAATGGGCTATCTGCCGGGTATGATCTGGCTGCTTGCCGGGGTGGTACTGGCGGGGGCGGTGCAGGACTTTATGGTGCTGTTTGTTTCTACCCGTCGCGATGGTCGTTCCCTTGGCGAACTGGTGAAAGAAGAGATGGGCCCAACGGCGGGCGTCATTGCGCTGGTGGCCTGTTTTATGATCATGGTGATTATCCTCGCGGTACTGGCGATGATCGTCGTGAAAGCGCTGACCCACAGCCCGTGGGGAACCTACACCGTCGCCTTTACTATCCCGCTGGCGATCTTCATGGGGATTTACCTGCGTTATCTGCGCCCGGGCCGCATTGGTGAAGTGTCGGTCATCGGTCTGGTATTCCTGGTGTTTGCTATTATTTCCGGCGGCTGGGTGGCTGAAAGCCCGACCTGGGCACCGTACTTTGACTTTACCGGCGTACAGTTGACCTGGATGCTGGTGGGATACGGCTTTGTCGCCGCCGTACTGCCGGTGTGGCTGCTGCTGGCGCCGCGTGATTATCTCTCTACCTTCCTGAAAATCGGTACCATTGTTGGTCTGGCGGTAGGGATTCTGATCATGCGTCCGACGCTGACCATGCCTGCGCTGACCAAGTTTGTTGACGGTACAGGCCCGGTCTGGAGCGGTAACCTGTTCCCGTTCCTGTTTATTACCATCGCCTGCGGTGCGGTCTCTGGTTTCCACGCGCTGATTGCCTCCGGCACCACGCCGAAGATGCTGGCGAATGAAGGTCAGGCCTGTTTTATTGGCTACGGCGGGATGCTGATGGAATCCTTTGTCGCCATTATGGCGCTGGTGGCGGCCTGCGTTATCGACCCGGGCGTCTACTTTGCGATGAACAGCCCGATGGCTGTACTGGCACCTGCCGGAACCACCGATGTGGTTGCGTCAGCGGCACAGGTTGTGAGCAGTTGGGGCTTTGTTATCACGCCTGATACGCTGCATCAGATTGCGAACGATGTCGGCGAACAATCCATTATTTCCCGCGCAGGCGGTGCGCCGACGCTGGCGGTGGGCATGGCGTATATTCTGCATGGTGCACTGGGCGGAATGATGGATGTGGCGTTCTGGTATCACTTCGCCATTCTGTTTGAAGCCCTGTTTATTCTGACGGCGGTAGACGCCGGTACGCGTGCCGCACGCTTTATGCTGCAGGATCTGCTGGGCGTGGTGTCACCGGGTCTGAAACGTACCGATTCGTTGCCTGCGAACCTGCTGGCAACGGCGCTGTGCGTGCTGGCCTGGGGTTACTTCTTGCACCAGGGCGTGGTGGATCCATTGGGTGGTATTAATACCCTGTGGCCACTGTTTGGTATCGCCAACCAGATGCTGGCCGGTATGGCGTTGATGCTTTGCGCGGTGGTGCTGTTCAAGATGAAACGTCAGCGCTACGCGTGGGTGGCGCTGGTGCCAACGGCCTGGCTGCTGATTTGTACCCTGACCGCCGGCTGGCAGAAAGCGTTTAGCCCGGATGCGAAAATTGGCTTCCTCGCCATCGCTAACAAGTTCCAGGCGATGATCGACAGCGGTAATATTCCGGCGCAGTACACTCAGTCGCAGCTGACGCAGTTGGTGTTTAACAACCGCCTGGATGCGGGTCTCACTATCTTCTTCATGGTAGTCGTTGTGGTGCTGGGTCTGTTCTCCATCAAAACTGCACTGGCAGCACTGAAAGAGGACAAACCTACGTCGAAAGAAACGCCATACGAACCGATGCCTGAGAATGTCGAAGAGATCGTGGCGCAAGCGAAAGGCGCGCACTAATATTCTCTTAACCAACGAGCCCTCTCCTGAATGGGGAGGGCGTTTGTTCGACAGGGAACCACTATGTTTGAAACGCTCTCTAAAGCCGGGAAGTATTTAGGTCAAACCGCCCGATTAATGATAGGTGTGCCGGATTACGACAACTATGTTGAGCATATGCGCGTCACGCATCCGGACCTGACACCAATGACCTACGAAGAATTTTTCCGCGAACGCCAGGATGCGCGCTACGGGGGGAAAGGCGGCGCGCGCTGCTGTTAATGCTCTTCATCATTCAAGCTGCAGGCGTGTTCACCCTGGTCACTTATCTTTGTAAGCTCCAGGGGTTTCGCTGCGTTGCCGCCATCAGGCATCTCACACCATAATCACACCGTAAACGATTCTACTTTTTCGAACGCTGCGCGCAGCGTCTGTGGCGTTAACGTTACCGGCAGCGCATGAATGGACTCCACCGGGCGCAGGGTGTGCGCAATCACGTTGTCGATTTCGGCGCGGTTGTTGATGTCCACTTCCAGTTGAGCCAACCGGGTTGGCAGGTTGAAGCGCTGATAGGCGGTAATTAACTGCGCCAGCACATCATCTTGTCCCAGCAGCGCGCTCTGCACCAGTATGCCGTACGCCACTTTGGTGCCATGCAAAAACTTCTCGGTCTGCGGGAGCACGGTCAGGCCATTATGTACCGAATGCGCTGCCGCCACGCGGGTGTAGCGCTCACCCAGACCGCCGACCATGCCGCCTCCGGCAATAATTGCATCCACTACATCGCAAAATGTGCGGCTCAACGTGCCTTGTTGCTTATCGACCAGCGCCTGCTCGCTGCTTTCCAACAGGACGTCGCGGATCGTCTGCGCAGCATGGATACCCAGACGTACGGTCAGAGGCAGGTTTTCCGGCTCAGGTGCGAGCACGACTGCCTCGTACCATTTCGCCAGCGTGTCGCCGATCCCCGCCAGTAAGTATTCTTCAGGCGCATTGAGAACGATCTCTGGCTCGACCAGCACGAGGAAATTGGCGTCAGCGAAAATTTCGAAATGCAGCGCCTGGCCTGCATCGTTGTACCAGACGGAGAGCGGTGTCCATGCGGCGCAGGTCGCTGCGATAGTAGGAATACCGACAAAAGGCAGACCCAGACGACGAGCCAGCGCTTTGGCCGTGTCGAGCAATGTCCCGCCGCCCACACCAATCACCACGCTGCGATTCTCTCCTGACTCTTTTGCCAGTTGAGTAACATCGGTTTCACTGCAATGTCCCGTAAACAGCAGGTGTCTGGCATCGGCAAGATGAAATGCCTCAGGCAGATAAGGGCGGGCCGCGTCGATGGCGCGTTCACCGTAAACCCAGACGGCGCGTGAGAGTTGCTCTGCGGTGAAAAAATCGTTGAGTCTTGACAGGCTGCCGGGATGGGAAAAATAGTTGGCCGGGCCGGTGACGACGCGAATCTCGGTATTACTCATGTTGTGTTGTCCTTTTGGCTGTCCTGTCAATGCAGGTTATTTTTATATAGACGTCTGAACGTCTTGATTGCCAAATACTAGCATCGTGCTATAGTGGCTTCAACCACAACATCACCCGCTGGGATAACAATAATGAGTAATAACCCGCTGATTCCGCAAAGCAAACTGCCTAATCTTGGCACCACTATCTTCACGCAAATGAGCGCGCTGGCGCAGCAGCATCAGGCCATTAACCTCTCGCAGGGATTTCCTGATTTTGACGGCCCACTTTTTTTGCAGGAACGTCTGGCGTATCACGTCGCGCATGGCGCAAACCAGTATGCGCCGATGACGGGCGTACAGCCGTTGTGCGAAGCCATTGCGGATAAAACCGCGCAGTTGTACGGCTATAAACCTGATGCGAATAGTGAAGTGACCGTGACGGCGGGGGCCACAGAAGCGCTGTTCGCCGCAATTACGGCGCTGGTGCGTCCTGGCGATGAGGTGATTTGTTTTGACCCGAGCTACGACAGCTATGCGCCCGCGGTCGAATTATCCGGCGGCGTAGTTAAACGTATCGCGCTGCAACCGCCGTCTTTTCGCGTCGACTGGCAGGAATTTAGCGCTGTACTCAGCGAACGTACCCGACTGGTGATCCTTAACACGCCGCACAATCCTTCCGCCACCGTATGGCATCACGCCGATTTTGATGCCCTGTGGCAGGCGATTAGAGAACGCGAGATCTTTGTCATCAGTGACGAAGTTTATGAGCACATTTGCTTCGCCGGACAGGGACATGCCAGCGTGCTGGCGCATTCACAGCTGCGCGAACGCGCGGTTGCAGTTTCATCGTTTGGGAAGACCTACCATATGACCGGCTGGAAAGTCGGCTACTGCGTTGCGCCTGCCGCCATTAGCGCTGAATTACGCAAGGTACACCAGTATCTAACGTTCTCAGTGAATACGCCGGCTCAGTTGGCGCTGGCGGATATGCTGCGGGAGGATCCAACACACTATCGTGAGTTGCCAGCCTTTTATCAGAAAAAACGCGATGTGTTGGTGAACGCGCTGCGTGACAGCCGACTGGAAATTTTGCCGTGTGAAGGCACCTATTTTCTGCTGGTCGATTACAGTGCCGTCTCCACGCTTAACGACGTTGAGTTTTGCCAGTGGCTGACCAAAGAAGTGGGCGTTGCCGCGATCCCGTTGTCGGTTTTCTGCGCCGATCCTTTCCCGCATAAGCTGATTCGCCTATGTTTTGCCAAGCAAGAATCGACGCTGCTGGCGGCAGCCGAACGTCTGGTTGCGCTGTAGTTATTTTACTGTCCAGGCTTTGGAGAAGCGACGGTCGGCAAATAACTCTTGCAGACCGTTAATTTGTTTCAGACGTAAAACCTCATCGTCGTCCATACCTAACTCTTTACTGATTTTCTCTTCGCTCCATCCCAGGAGCGATAATTCACGAACGATTTCCGACATGGCATGAATTTTATGCCGCCCGCGGGCACGGTTATGACGAATTGTCGCTGCCATGCGTTCATGGCGTTCACGCTGTAAACAGGTGACCGGCAGGTAGCCATGCAGGCGTGATTTCAGCGACGGTTTGCTTTTACCTAGCTCATGACGGTGGAAACCATCGACAATTTCGTATTCTTCCGCCGTGGAGTGAACTACCACGATGGGCTGCGTGAATCCGTCTGCTTCGAGGGATTTCTGCAGCAGTTTTTTCTCCGGAGGCGCAACGTTATTGGGGTTATAGTCATTGGGTGAGATATGCTCATTTTTAATCCATAGTACACAATCTACTGGCTCTTCGCGAAAAGGGCTGACGCTGTGGATAGCCATTCTGAATTGGTTGATTGCTTCAATTCGTTCTTCTTCTGACAGCCCAGAAAGAAAACCAGTGAGTTCTTGAGTTAGTCGGTGTTGCATAAGATTCCCCATTGCTGGCGTTTTATTTTCATGCGTTCATTATAACGTTGGTAGTTTTTGGGTTTTGTGGGGCTGAATGACAGCGCCCGGCACCAGTAGTCGTTATTCAGCAGGACTTTACAGATACGCCGCCACGACGGAATATCCGCTGAGCCAATATCTTTTTCCTGAGTTTGCGGGATATTGTCCATGCCCTTTTTCTTATACCACTGCAAATAGATGGCGATTTTATTGCGATAATGCTCAGCGGTCTTTTCCGGCATGCTATTGAGTAGCAGCATGGCGTATTCCTGCCAGTTTAAATGTTCGGGTTTTAATATTTTGCGGTGCCCGTAAAAATGGTTGTCCTGACCGGCATAAATTCCGCCACTTTTTACACCGCTGACACGGGCACACATGGCTGCCCAGCGCTCGGGTTCAATGACGTGATATAGCCATAATCCCTGACGCTGTTCCGGGCCAAAGGGCTCACAAATACGCATGTAACGTGTTGGGACACCGGCCTGATACATGAGATTGTATAAGGGATTGCACGACATTCTGGTTTTTGCGAACCAGGTCCAGATATCGGCAATTTTCCAGTCATAAATCGGGTAAATATACCAGGTATGCCCGCCGGGGGCGCTGGTGGTCCAGGGTTTATCATCGGCAAAGCGCTGCTTTTGCGAATTGGCAATGGCGACAAAACGATTATATGACTCATCGGCGCGGATCCCGACCATCATGCCGGCTGGACGTTTCTCTGAATACCAGTCAGCGAACTCGCGAACAAATTGTTCAAAGGTCATGCCGGGTTGATAGAAGGAGAAATACTCTGGATCGGTTATGGCATCCGTGGGAGGCTGGCGAACCCACGGAGTACCTGGTTCCCAACACTGCCATTCTGGCTGAAATTGAGAGAGGGAATTCTGGGTGGTGAGCGGTAAAGCCACCCAATAAAAGCGCTCGATGACATCGGAATAACGTGCACGAAGCGCCTCAATATAATCAATAGTGCAGGAAAACTGGGCTTCCCAGTCGATAAATAGTACATCAATTTTTTTATGCAGTTGGCGTGCAAGCATAGCTGTCAGATGTAACATCAGTCCTGAATCTTTCCCGCCGGAGAAAGAGACACAAACCCGAGGCAGAGTTTCCAGCGCCCAGGTTATGCGCTCCAGAGCGGCGTCCAGCACGTTTTGAGCAAGCGGGATTTTATAAATAGACATATTAAGCTCATATCAGAATTATTATTCAAAACAATAACAAATGCTGACAATAAGATATGCTAATTTTTTTCAGGCGCAACGTTTTAATACATTCATGGTTGTTTTGAATTGCCTTTATTCATAAAAATATAAAATGAATAGCTAAAGCTCTATTTGTTAGTCCTCTGGTCATTTCTATCATTTATTTTATTAATTAAATTAACGAAGCCAGTATTGTTGAGTGATGCTCTGTTATACATCAAAAATAAATTTATTTTTGGTAAGGGGATATCGATACAGATCTCTTTTAAATTAAATGAGCCGGTATATTGTTCGTAAACATCCCTTGGTAGCAGACCTATGATATCTGTGTTTGAAATAATATTAATGATCGTTATTAATGAGTCGCTGCGGAAACCAATATCTCGATTAGCCAGCAAGGCGCTGGTTTTTTGCCAGTATTCTTTAACGCCAGGGTCTTCAGAGATAAGTTGCGTGAACTGTTCTTTTAATATTGTTTCAAGCGTGCTTTCTCCATTAATTCTTGGATGGTTTTTGTTGCAAACTAATATTGTTTCAGCAGTTTTAAATGGTGAGCATATTATCGAGCGATTACTCACTGGGGCGGTAGCAATGACTAAATCTGCTTTTCTGTAAGCCAACAGATTTTCCGTACTTTCAGCAGTGATGAGTATGTTATGGTGCTCAATTTCGACATGTGAGTCTTCTCTGAGAAAATGAATAACTTCCTCGATGTTGATAATGGTTGGCAGTTGTGGACAGTAAATAATGAATTTTTTCTTCAGACTGGAGTTATTCATGATGTTTATTGTCTGCTCCAGACTGTTGAGGTTTTTCTCAAGATGATGATGGAGGTTAATCCCCATAATCGTTGGCGTTAGGCCTTTTCCGGAGCGGATAAACAGCGGGTCATTAAATTGTGTGCGTAGCCGTTGCAGTGACTGGCTAACGGCAGAGGGGGTAATATACAAAGTTTCAGCAGCTTTAGTGATACTCAAATGTTGATAAATACACTCAAAGATAACCAACAGATTGAGATCGAACTTTTTGAGGTCATAGAGGTTAGCCATGCATACCTTCCTGTGATGGTCATGTTTTGAAAGATTTAATTTTGAAATATTTTAAGTTGTGATTATTCTTGTGATTTATGTTTGTGTGCTTAATGAATTATTAATTTAAACTAAAATAGCACATATTGCATAATTTTGACCAAAAAAGTTAATTTAAATGAGTGATTGACATGAAAATGATAACAACCACTCATTTTGTTACTTTTATTTATTACCCATGATAATGTTTAATTTCTCCTTATCCGGCAAGCCGACTTCCTGTTGTAACGTATCGTCTTTACTCATGTAATAGATAGCCGGCGTGACGTTGGCGCCTAAATCATCCATCAACTTTTGATTGATATTCAATACCTTCATCTGCTCCGGTGAAATGGAGGTCGGGATTTCTAGCTTCATATTCCCACCAGATGCCTCATAGTCATGCCAGGTCTTGGCCGGATCTTTTGCGGCCAGAATCGCAGCGGCGGTAGCCGGGCTTTCGGGTTTAATTACGCCAACCAGTATTGTGCGCAACTGAACTTTACCTGAGTCTACCCACGGGCGAGCCTTTTGCCAGAACTGTTTGCAATAGGGACAGAAGGGATCGGCAAACACATAGACAATGACTGGAGCCTCTTTTTTCCCGTCCAGAATCCAGGATGTTTTTTCCATTCGCTGCCACATTTCGCGCCCGGCAGGGGCGTAGATCTCTTTTTCTATCAGCGTATTACTGAGGTTTTCACCTTTTTCGTTATACATATAACCGGAAATGGCGTGTTTGCCGTCAGGCGTAACATAGATAGTAACGCCCATATCCTGGTATTTTCCCAGGTAGCCCTTCATTCCACCCGGCGCGTCGAAGGGTTTGAGAATAGTAATGCCCTGTTTCTCAATAGCTTTAACGGGGGCAGGAAGTTCTTCGGCGTGCACCACGGCAGGAAGCAGGGTTAAGAGTAAGGTACGTTTAAACATTGATTTTCCTTATAAAATCAGAAGGAAAGGGGGCTAAGTTGCAAAACCTATCGCAGCCATAGGTAAGATCGACCGTCTGTCGATTGCCCTTTCTTGAGTGGGGTGATGTAATCCCAATCGCTGTTACGACCTTTGTTAAGGTAATGTAGAGCGCAACACATAGCCAGCCCTGCTGGCACTGACGTTACCTGCGGGTAGCTCGGGTAATGAGGCTCCCTGCAAAGGGGGCCTTTTTTACTTTTATCTTTAGGTTCACAACATGAGTTTGAGTGGGTTGTTAGTTAACGCTTATTGATTTGATAAAGGAAACGCATTAGCCCTGCGAAGAGATTTTCGTTAACTTATCTCTCAACGAAAACACGGAGGAAGTACAGATGTCTTTGATTAATACCAAAATTAAACCTTTCAAAAACCAGGCGTTCAAAAACGGTGAGTTCATCGAAGTAACCGAGAAAGATACCGAAGGTCGCTGGAGCGTCTTCTTCTTCTACCCGGCTGACTTTACTTTCGTTTGCCCGACCGAGCTGGGTGATGTGGCTGACCACTACGAAGAACTGCAGAAACTGGGCGTAGATGTCTATTCCGTATCTACTGACACCCACTTCACCCACAAAGCATGGCACAGCAGCTCTGACACCATCGCGAAAATCAAATACGCGATGATCGGCGACCCGACTGGCGCCCTGACCCGTAACTTCGACAACATGCGTGAAGATGAAGGTCTGGCTGACCGCGCAACCTTCGTTGTAGACCCGCAGGGTATCATCCAGGCAATCGAAGTTACCGCTGAAGGTATCGGCCGTGATGCGTCTGACCTGCTGCGTAAAATTAAAGCCGCACAGTACGTTGCCTCTCACCCAGGTGAAGTTTGCCCGGCGAAATGGAAAGAAGGCGAAGCGACCCTGGCTCCATCCTTAGATCTGGTCGGTAAGATTTAAGTCGCATAATTTGTAGGCCGGATAAACGCAGTGCATCCGGCCATTCCACAGGCGCAGTTTGCGCCTGTTTCATTCCAGCACCATGACGCAAGTTGCATTAATGCAGTCCCGCAAAGTCGGCTTGCATGATGATGTTTTCAGAGAGGGAAGAAGAATGCTCGACACAAATATGAAAACCCAGCTCAAGGCTTATCTTGAGAAACTGACCAAACCTGTTGAGCTGATTGCTACGCTGGATGACAGCGCTAAATCGGCAGAAATCAAGGAACTGCTGACTGAAATTGCTGAACTGTCAGAAAAAGTCACCTTTAAAGAAGACAATACTCTGGCGGTACGCAAGCCATCGTTCCTGATCACCAATCCAGGTTCTCACCAGGGGCCGCGCTTTGCCGGTTCTCCGCTGGGCCATGAGTTTACCTCCCTGGTGCTGGCGCTGCTGTGGACCGGTGGTCATCCGTCAAAAGAGGCGCAGGCGTTGCTGGAGCAGATCCGCGATCTTGACGGTGATTTTGAGTTTGAAACCTATTATTCGCTTTCCTGTCATAACTGTCCGGACGTGGTACAGGCGCTGAACCTGATGTCGGTACTGAATCCACGCATCAAGCATACGGCGATTGACGGCGGTACATTCCAGAACGAAATTACCGATCGCAACGTGATGGGCGTTCCGGCGGTGTATATGAACGGCAAAGAGTTCGGTCAGGGGCGTATGACGCTGACTGAGATCGTGGCGAAAGTAGATAGCGGCGCAGAAAAACGTGCGGCACAAGAGCTGAACAAACGTGATGCTTATGACGTGCTGATTGTCGGTTCCGGTCCTGCGGGGGCGGCAGCGGCAGTGTACTCTGCACGTAAAGGTATTCGCACCGGTCTGATGGGCGAACGTTTTGGCGGTCAGGTTCTTGATACCGTTGATATTGAAAACTACATCTCGGTACCGAAAACCGAAGGCCAGAAACTGGCGGGCGCGCTGAAAGCACACGTTGATGACTATGATGTTGATGTGATCGACAGCCAGAGCGCAAGTAAACTGGTTCCGGCGGCGCAGGAAGGCGGTTTGCATCAGATTGAAACGGCATCCGGCGCGGTGCTGAAAGCACGCAGCATTATCATTGCCACCGGTGCGAAATGGCGCAACATGAACGTTCCGGGCGAAGATCAGTATCGCACCAAAGGCGTAACCTATTGCCCGCACTGCGATGGCCCGCTGTTCAAAGGCAAGCGCGTTGCGGTGATTGGTGGCGGCAACTCCGGTGTTGAAGCTGCTATTGACCTGGCAGGCATTATTGAACATGTGACGCTGCTGGAGTTCGCACCTGAAATGAAAGCTGATCAGGTGCTGCAGAATAAGCTTCGCAGTCTGAAAAACGTCGATATTATTCTGAATGCGCAAACGACAGAAGTGAAAGGCGATGGCAGCAAAGTCACCGGCCTGGAGTATCGTGACCGCGTGAGTGGCGACGTTCACAGTGTGGAACTGGCGGGTATCTTTGTACAGATAGGTCTGCTGCCAAACACCAACTGGCTGGAAGGTGCCGTCGAGCGTAATCGCATGGGTGAAATCATCATCGATGCCAAGTGCGAAACCAGCGTGAAGGGGGTTTTCGCCGCTGGTGACTGCACCACCGTACCATATAAGCAGATCATCATCGCGACCGGTGAAGGCGCGAAGGCCTCATTGAGTTCGTTTGATTATCTGATTCG
Source organism: Citrobacter sp. Cb031 (assembly GCF_030336725.1). Taxonomy (NCBI): domain Bacteria; kingdom Pseudomonadati; phylum Pseudomonadota; class Gammaproteobacteria; order Enterobacterales; family Enterobacteriaceae; genus Citrobacter; species Citrobacter sp. Cb031. The sequence goes on along the minus strand of NZ_JAOWDA010000021.1, from coordinate 423,770 downwards.
CACGACAGTAGCATAAAAAAAGTAAGACACACCTGCAATGCCAAAACCGTCAGCCATCCGCTGGCGGTTTTTTATTTCCACGCTTTCAGATTGTCAATTCTTGAAACAATAAACCGCATAACACATTCATTTAATGAGTCTGAACATTAGTTTCATCAAAGAAAGATGAGGCGTTTTCTTTATTATATCAACCTGCATTACGTTTTCATTTGTTTTATGAATAAATGGTTGGTTAATTCATGGGTGAAATATATGAAACCCTGACGATCTTTGAATCGACAGGGTTATTGTTGCGTGATTTTTTTATTTCTCACGATAGTCACACGCTGAAAGCGGCTTATTCAGCTCTGGAAACACATGCCTCGACGCTTACAGAACAGGAGTGGTTGGACGCGGAGTACGACTTCAATGCGCTATTTGTCGGGCCACAGACGTTAAAGGCTGCGCCGTTCGCTTCGGTTTATCTCGAAGAAGATGCCCTCGTAATGGGTAAATCAACTTTGAGCATTCGGGAATTCATGGCAAATATAGGTTTATCTATAAACCACAAAAATAATATACCGGATGATCATATTTCATATGTATTGGAATTGGCGGTTTTATTATCGGCTAATGCCAGAACATCAGCTAAATACCAGGTCGCCTTCACTCGATATGTAAGTGAGTATATAGCGCTGTGGGTGCCCGAGTATATCGAAAAAATAAATATAAATGCACAAACCGCCACGCTGAAAACCGTAGCGGGAAGGTTGTCTTCTTGGCTTAATGAATTAAACACGAGAGTATCAATATGAGTAATGAACCGGGAGTTCTGAACAGACGTTCATTTTTGAAAGGGTTAGTTGCCCTTGGAACCGTGGCTGCCCTGCCTGGGGGGTTGCTGACTTCACGCTGCGCATTGGCGCAACCGCCAATTCCGTTTAACCCTAAAACTTACAAAATTTCTCGCAACGCCTGTCCGCGTAACTGCTATGACACCTGTAGCCTGAAAACCTGGGTGAAGGATGACGTCATCACCTTTGTGGAAGGCGCGCCTGAGTCAACGTTTACGCATGGAACACCCTGTGTAAAAGGTCTGACTTATCCTCGCCGGGTGTATAGCCCGGATCGCATTAAATATCCGATGGTTCAGGATGTTCGCGGCAGCGGTAACTGGCGTCGTATCTCCTGGGACGAAGCAATGCAGCGCATTGCGACCAAGATGCTGGAGATTAAAAAGAAAGACGGCTCAATGCTGGGGCTGGCGCTGTCAAAATACTCAGGCAACCTTGGGGTGATGGGTTATGCCGTTGAAGGGATGATGTCTTCGCTGGGTTACACCACCCGTTTTGCCGGGACACCTTGCTGGCCAGCCGGTATCGACGCCCAGAACTATGATATGGGCGATATGTGGTGTAACGACCCGGAAGATTTTGTTAAAGCAAAATATATCATCATCTGGGGCGCGAATCCGGCCTGGTGCTCTATGCACACTATGAAATACATCTATCAGGCGCGGGAGAGAGGCGCAAAAGTGGTCGTTATCGATCCGCTGTTAACGCAGACCGCCGCGAAAGCCGATCTTTATTTACGTGTTCGCCCTGGCTCAGATGGCGCTCTGGCGCTGGGCATGGCGCGTCACCTGGTGGATAAAGGTTTAGTTGATCAGGACTTCGTCAATAACTATTCCCACGGATACCCGGAATTCGAAGCTTATCTGCGCAGCAGTGTGACCGTCGAGTGGGCCGCTGAAATTTGCGGTCTGTCGGCAGATGTCATTCGCCAGTTAGCGGAAGAGTTTACGGCGGTTAATCCTGCCACCGTGTGGATTGGCTACGGCATGCAGCGCCATGTTAACGGCGGCGCTAACGTACGGGCGATCGATGCCTTTGTGGCAATGACTGGCAATATTGGTATTGAGGGAGGCGGTGCCCGCTACGGTCATCTGCAGACATGGGGTTATAACTACCATGGAATGATGCAGAAGCCCCCTGCAGGTTCTGTCGGAATAAAAGGCGCAGGTGGTCCGGTGGGTGAGTTTGTCAGCGATAGCGGTGAGAAGAGCGAATACTCCGATCGTGCGCTGAATATCAATCAGACGGCGCAAGGGATTCTGGACGCCAGTGAACCACCGGTACGGATGCTGTGGGTGGCCTCTAAAAACCCGTTTGCTCAGGATTTCGACCGCAACAAGATGATCAAAGCGTTTGATAAACTGGAAATGGTGGTTTGTGTCGACCAGTTCTTCAACGAAACCGTCCAGCATGCGGATATCGTGCTGCCTGTCACTACCACCTTTGAGCAATGGGATGTCTCTTCGTCTTATTGGCACTACTGGTTATCCGTCAACGAGCCGGCTATCAAACCGCTGTATGAGTGCAAGAGCGATGCGGAAATCGCGGCGCTGCTGTCCAAAACCATCAATAAACTGGAACCCGGTTCATGTACCTTCCCGCAGGCGTTTGATGCTAAACGCTGGTTGGATCAGGAATTTAATGAGGGGATGGGGAAACAGTTTGGCATTGCGGGCTGGGATGACCTGCTGGAAGGACCACGCAAAGCAAAAATGGTCAGCACCGCGGCCTGGTACGATCGCAAGTTCAAAACGCCGTCAGGCAAGTACGAGTTCAAATCAGAACGTTGTGCGGAAAATGGTCACACGGCTTTGCCGGAATATAAAGCGGGTGCACAGGGTGCGCTGCCGTTCCACCTGTTTACACCTCATCTTCAGTACGGTCTGCACTCGCAGTTTGTCAATCTGGACTGGATGCAGGTTTTCTGGCCAGAACCCTTTGTTTATATCCACCCGCTTGCTGCACAGAAAAAGGGTATCACTGAGGGCGCTCACGTCAAAGTCTTCAACGAGGTGGGCCATGTTGAGTTGCGAGCCAAAATTACCACTAATGTGCCGGAAGATTTTCTTGTGATGTACGAATCCTGGTTCAACAAGCTTAGTTACAACGTACAGAATGTGGTCAAAGATACGCCCGCCGATATGGGAAAAATGGCGACAGGCGCGCCCGGTGCGGCCATACACAGTCAATTTGTAGATATTACTCTGTCAGAAAATGAAGGAGCTGCGGCATGAGACGCGCGTTTTTAGTCAATAGCGATAAGTGCATCGGCTGCCGTGGCTGTGCGATGGCGTGTAAGAGTTTTAATCAGCTGGAGCCTGAACGTTTCTGGCGCTATGTCTACCCGCTGGATAAAGAAATTTATCCGCATGAGGAGCGAGCGTTCTACTCGCTGGCCTGTAACCACTGCGAAAATCCGGCCTGCCTGGCGGCTTGTCCGGTAGAGGCGTACACCAAACGCGAGGATGGTGTTGTGGTGCATAATCCGGAACGTTGTATCGGATGCAAAAACTGTATCCGCAATTGCCCATATGGTGCGCCGCGCTTTAATGAAGAGATGAAAAAAGCGGAAAAATGCAGCATGTGCTACGAGCGTCTCGATGTCGGTATGCAGCCGGCGTGCGTGAGTGCCTGCCCGGTAGGCGCCCTGACGCTTATCGATCTGGATGCCGATCCGATCCCCAACAATGCCGTACAGTATCCGCCGGGATTCCCACGTATGCCGCAGCTTAACCCTGGCACGCGTTTTATCCTCGCGCGTCAACCGAAGCAACCGGAGGGCAAGTAATGGAAAAGTATGAATTCCCTCTGGTTATTTTTACCGTATTGAGCCAGATGTCGGTTGGTATAACGCTCATTCTGACGCTGCGCACGCTGCAAGGGAAACTGGAAAGCAAGCGCCTGTACTGGCTGGTAAGCGGGCTGGTTCTGGCGGTTGCTTCCGTGGCGGCGGTATTGCACCTGGCGCATCCGGATCGCGCCTACAATGCCCTGATTAACCTCCAGCATGCCTGGCTGAGCCGTGAGATTCTCGGCGCAACTTTATACGGCGCGGCGGTGGGCGTGACGTTTTTGGCAAAAGGGCACAAAGCGCCGGCCGTTCTGGCCTCTGTTCTCGGGATCGCGCTGGTGGCGGTACAGGGGATGACCTATGCCGCCCCGGCGATGGTGGCGATCGCCAACGGTCTGACGATGCTGCTGTTCTTCATCACGGTGTGGGTTATGGGTTGTGCGGCGATTCCGCTGCTTAACCTCACGCCTGCCGTTGCCGCATTGCGTCAGGGGATTGTCGTTTGTATGGCGGTCATGATTGCCGCGCCCATTATCTGGCTAAGTGGTGGCACCATCATGCAGATGACGGCACATGCCTGGCTGACGTCGCCGCTTTATCTGGCAAGTCTGGTGTGTCTGGCGGTGGCCTTTGTCCTCAGCCGCCAGGGCGAGCGTCGTGCAAAAGCGCTCTTTGTCCTGCTGTTTGTTGGCGTATTCCTGGGTCGTCTGACGTTCTTTGGCGATACGGTTAGTACTATCGTGAATATCGGTCATTTGTACTGATCGTCAGGCAATAAAAACCCCTGTCAGGCATTAACCTGGCAGGGGTTTTCTTTAGCAAATTAGAGGCTATTAACGTACAACCAGCACTGGCAGAGTAGCGTGGCGAACAACGCTGGAAGCGTTTGAGCCGAGCAGATGAGTGCTGATTGATGGGTTGCGCGATCCAATGACGACCACATCCGCATTCAACTCTTCACCCAACTCGTTGACGACGTCACGTACGCTGCCAAAGCGGACGTGTTGTTTAATACGGGAAGGATCGATGCTGAAGTGACCGACCATCGTTTGCAGACGAGTTTCCGCTTCGTGTTGTAGATGCTCTTCAAAACGACGGACATCGGCTGCAAAGCGGTGCAGGCTTAAGCTTGCTGAGCCTGGCAGCACATGCAGCAAATGGATAACCCCGTTTTCCTGTGCCAGAAATTCTGCATGGCGAATAGCCTTGTCGCTCAGTTCCATTTCGAATACATCAACAGGCATTATGATTGTGTTGTACATAAACATTCTCCTTGTCATTACATGAACACATATCAGCATAGTATTAAAAATGATTCTGTCAGTCACGACACAGATTTATGTTTTGCGAACAGGAGATAAGGTGAGAGTCAGGAGCAGAGGACTAACCGGAAAGAGGATGCGGATGCATCCCCTGTAAGATAAAGCGAGTGGCTTTGATAAGACAGAGTTAGCGCAGGTAGTCGCCCGCAGCTTCAGGTTGGTACTCAAGCTCGATGACTTCGAGGTGTGTTGAGGTCCCGCCTGGTAGTTCCCAGTGAATGGTGTCGCCAACGCGCAGGCCCAGAAGTGCAGCGCCAACAGGTGCCATTACCGAAAGCTGTGTGCTGCTGTCAGTCATATTGGCCGGATACACCAGGGTACGCACGCGGACTTCGCCATCACTCAGATTGCGGAATTTCACGCGGCTGTTCATGGTCACGACATCGTGCGGCATGGTTTCTGGTGAACACATTTGGGCACGATCCAGCTCGGCGTTCAGGGCGTCGGCAATCGGTAAACCAGCAAACGCAGGTTGCTCCAACAGGCGGTCAATGCGTTCCGCATCGAGGTCGTTAATGATGATAGTTGGTCTGGACATTTGTTACTCCATGTCGTCGATACTGCGGGTGCGCAGGTAAATAATCCCAAAAGAAAACCCTCACCGTCAGGCGGCAAGGGTTTAGCTTTTATGATGATACTGAGACTTACCCCTGGTTTGAAGTGATTTAGTTCACATTCAGGCAAATCATCAATATTGTTGCGTATGGTGTGATTTTAGCCGAAAAACGCGATCGTTCTCCAATTTGCATTATGCTTTTTAAGCGCTCGCTGCGGGGGCGTCAAACAACTCAGTGTTCCGCGACAGGAGATCTCATGAGCCAGTACGACAAACTTACCTTGAAAGACGGCAGCTATTTGCATTTTAAAGATTGGGGAAGTGGGCAGCCTATCGTCTTTAGCCATGGCTGGCCGCTGACGGCAGATGCGTTTGAGGATCAGATGCTGTTCCTCGGGTCGAAAGGATTTCGGGTGATCGCCCATGACAGGCGCGGGCATGGGCGTTCAGCCCAACCCTGGGATGGTCACAATATGGATCAGTATGCTGACGATCTGGCTGAACTTACCGCGTATCTCAATCTTAAAGATGCCGTACATGTCGGACACTCTACCGGGGGCGGGGAAGTGGCGAGGTACATTGGTCGCCATGGAACGCAGCGGGTAGCCAAAGCGGTGTTAATCGGCGCGGTGACGCCCATAATGATCAAGACCGACTTTAACCCAAATGGTGTGCCGAAAGAGGTGTTTGATGGTATCCGTGAGGGAGTGATAAACGATCGCGCTGCCTTCTTCTATGAACTGACCGCTGCATTCTATGGCTACAACCGCCCGGGCGTAAATGCGTCGAAAGCCGTTCGTGAAAGCTTTGTTGAACAGGGCTTACAAGGTTCCATCAAAGCGTTGTACGACTGTATTCACGCGTTTTCAGAAACTGACCTGCGTGAGGATCTCAAAAAGATGACTATCCCGACGCTGGTGATCCATGGTGATGACGATCAGATTGTCCCGTTTGAAACCTGCGGAAAGGTTGCGGCGGAAATACTGCCTGACGCGCAGTTGAAGGTGTATGTTGGCGGTTCGCATGGCATTTGCACTACCCATAAACAACAGATCAACGGCGATCTGCTCAACTTTATTCAATCGTAATCTTTAGCGGATTGTTCTACGCTGATCTTCTTTTTCCAGGGAGATGAGCGAAGCATAATTTGTGCTGCGCTGATGTTAACTTCAACAGAGAACGCTATGTATTTCTATCAACCATCACAAGGACACGGTTTACCGCATGACCCGCTGAATGCCATCATTGGACCGCGCCCTATTGGCTGGATTGCCTCCCGCGACAGCGACGGTCGGCATAACCTTGCACCGTACAGTTTCTTTAACTGCTTTAATTATCATCCGCCGATTATCGGTTTCGCCAGTAGCGGCTGGAAAGATAGCGTGCAGAATATTATCGACACCGGTGAGTTTGTCTGGAATCTGACGACTCTTGAGCTGGCCAGCGCGATGAACGAAACGTCAGCCAGCTTGCCTCACGGCGAGGATGAGTTTTTTGCCGCCGGGCTTAGCAAAGCAGATAGTCGGATAGTCAGCGTGCCGCGCGTGGCGCAAAGCCCGGTCAATTTTGAGTGTCGCTTATCGCAAAGCCTGCAACTGACCACCGCTGATGGTTCGCCTGTTGAAACCTGGCTGGTGCTGGGAGAAGTGGTGGGCATTCATATTGATGAAACGCTACTGGAAGGCGGCATCTACCAGACGGCGAAAGCAAAACCGGTACTGCGTGCGGGCGGGCCAACGGCGTATTATTCGATCAGTGAAACACACCGCTTTGATTTAATTCGCCCGGATGCCCGTTCAAAACGCTAACCATATGGACCGACGCCAGCTTGCCGCGCCGGTCGTTATTTTCAGTATCCCACTTTGTCGATAATAAACTGTTTACCGCAGTTACCCGGATGCGGTTGCGGTAAGAATGATTGTGCGGATAACGTCTGGTTAATGGTGTCGGCTTTCAGGGACAACTGGATTTCTGTGAGATAGGCCGGATTGCCGTGGCAGCTTAGCTTCACGGCTTTGACGTTCTCTCTGCCCCAGCTTTTAGCGACGGCGGCGTCAAATGCGCTGCGGCTGACGGTTTTGCCGTAGTTTTCCGCGAGGAATTTGCCAGCCTCGCTGTTCTTAACCTCATTATTCATCCGTACCATCGTGCCGAAGTATGCGTCGGGATCAAAACCGAAACAGGCGCCATGTTTGGCATATTCGTAACGTTCCAGACAGGATCTCCCGCCGGCACCGGGCATTACGGCACTGAGTTTTGCCGCGCTTTCCAGTGACAGGCCCGTTTCGGGAGCCGCGCATTTACGGCTGGCGCGCGCTTCAGGCAGGTTGGGGATAGGGCGAGTCGCGCAGCCAAAGCGCATCCAGCGGCGGTTGTCTACTCCACGGGCGGCGATGGATTTTGGCAGGCTGGGCCATAAACCGTGAACGGTCAGGAAATCTGCTTTGTCCGCGCTCTCTTTTTGCAGACGACATTCGTCGGGCTCTTGACGATTTCGCTCGTGTTGGCTCTGACAAAATCCGGTTTGCCAGGAGAGGGCCAGCACGTAGCTGTCAAAATCAGCGTACTGTTTTGCCTGAAGTTCGTCGGCCTGAGCTACAGAAACTGGGAGCAGAAGTGCTGCCAGCAGCGAAGAATAACGCCATGTTGATGTCATGATGATTTCGGATACTTATATCAATTCTGAATATCATCTATTTAATCATAAAAAATGCCAGTCAGGTTTAGCTGACTGGCATCATTTTCATCAGGCGGGAACCCGAATGATTAGCTCCACATTGCCAGAATCGGCCAGCCGACCAGCAAAAGCATAGAGATGTAGATAACGCCGAAGATAGCACCCAGACGCCAGTAGTCTTTGGACTTCACATAACCGCAGCCGTAGATAATAACGCCAGGGCCAGTTGCATACGGAGTCAGACAGCCCATGATACCGATGGACAGTACCAGCAGGATACACAGGTGTTCCATCGGAACGCCCGGGATGCCTTTGCCGACGGCCAGAATAACCGGCAGCATGGTGGCGGTGTGTGCGGAAAGGCTGGCAAACAGGTAGTGAGCAAAATAGAACACCAGCACCAGAACGATCACGGTCGCGTTAGGCGAGAAGCCTTCCAGGTGCGAGCTCATCGTGTTGGCGAACCAGTCGATGAAGCCTGAACGGGTTAAACCATTCGCCATAACGACCAGCGTGGCGAGGTTAACCAGGGTATTCCATGCGCTGTTATAACGGGTGATGTCTTTCCACGGGACAACGTGCAGCGCCAGCATCAGCGAGACTGCCAGCAGACCCACAGCGGTCGCATCAATCAGTTTACCGCCAAAGACCCACAGACCCAGGCTGAGCAGAACCAGACCGATCAGGGTCAGCTCTTTACGCGTCAGTTTACCCATGGTTTTCAGTTCATCACCAGCCCACGCGGCAACTTCAGCACTGTGAGTAACTTCTGGCTTGTAAAGAACATAGGACAGCCACGGAGCAACGATCAGCAAAATAATACCAACCGGCAGGAAGCTGAGGAACCATTGCAACCAGCTGATTTGAATACCGGCAATTTTATTGACGAATTCCAGACCCAGCACGTTAGGTGCAGCGCCGGTAACGAACATAGAGGAGCTCAGGCTGGTACTGATTACCATCATCCACATCAGATATCCGCCGATACGGCGCGCGGACGGATCGTTCGGGAATGATTTAAACAGCGGCGGCAGGTTTTTGATAACCGGGAATACGGTACCACCGGTACGCGCGGTGTTGGACGGTGTAAACGGCGCCAGCAGAATGTCGATGATGACAATCGCGTAGCCCAGCGTCAGGGTGCGTTTACCCATGAATTTTACCAGGAACAGCGCGATACGACGACCCAGACCGGTGACTTCATAGCCCAGCGCGAAGATAAACGCGCCAAACACCAACCACACGGTAGTGCTGGAAAAGCCTGCCAGACCCCATTTCAGCGCTTGCTTACCCGCTTTAAACGCTGGGTCGGCCAGCTCTGAAGCATCAAACAGCAGATAGTTGCTGCCGATGACGCAGATCGTTACGGCGATAAAGCTTATCGCTGTTGCCGGGATTGGCTCCAGGATCATCCCGACAATCATTGCCACGAAAACGGCAAAATAGTGCCAGGCCTGCGGGGGCATTCCATCAGGGACAGGGATAAGAAACATGACGCCCATTACGACCAATGGGGCCAGTAATTTCCATATTTTATCTTTTGCTAAAGACATGTGTGTGATTCTCCGGAAAGGATCTTTAATTGTGATAATGATGAACTTGTGAAATCTGAGCTAAGAACCAGGTGACGATCAGCAGATCGGCGCAGCCTCCTGGGCTGAGGTTGCGTTCAATGCACTGTTGGTCGAACTGGCGCAGGTATTCGAGATCGGCAGGGGTGCGAATCCCCCCTTGCTGCAATAGAGCGGTGGCCTGCTGCTGTAGCCAGCGCAGACCTTCTGCGCCGCCACGTGAAGCCACGTTGGTGTCGCCATTGATAGACATCAGCAGCAATAACGTGTCGAGTAGCGCCAGTTCAGGATCGCGGCCCTGAGTCAGCAGTGCGCGGTAGTGCGGCAGGGCATGCTTGATGACTAGCGGGTATCCTGCTTCGGCTTCGCCCCGTGCGCCGGTTAATCCCAGTTGCTGATAAAGACGTTGGCCAGCCGTGAGTTGTTGATTGTTCTGGCGCAGTTCGCGCTCGGTCAGGCCACGGCAAAATGTTGCTGCCGTAGAGCAAAGGGTTTCAGCGGTAACAGTCAGTTGGAGCTGGTGCAGGCGGCCAATGGCGGCACACAGCAGCCCCAGTGAAAAGATGCTCCCTTTATGGGTGTTTACCCCCTCGGTGGCGCGAAACATATCGGCTTCGCAGGCCATACCCAGTGGGCGCAGTCCTTTCAACACATCTTCAGGCGACAGCTGTGCGCTAAACGCCCCATATTCAATAAAACGCGGCAGCCAGGCCTGAATTGCCTCAGCGCTGCGATGAAAATCTTCCAGCGCCATATCTTTATGTGCGCCGTTGTTAATACGATCCACCAGACCCGGTTTGGGCGACAGGTTGACTTCAGTCAACATGGCCCGCCACGCAAGCGTTGCGTAAGCGTCAGGCAGATCCAGAGGAAGGACTGCGTTATTGGTTGATGTTGCGGGAATCGGCATCATGCAGCAGAGCCTCCATCTGAGAGAGTAAGTCGGAAAGCGCGTGGGTTTTACCCCGCGCGCATTCGGCAGCGCTTTGCCCGCACAGCAGACAGCGGCGGGCAGGGAGTGCGAAATGACGCCGGGACAGAATTTCCCCTTCAGGGGTCAGGACATCGATGTCCCATAACCGTCCCAGCGGATGTGAATGCTCAAGTTCAATCGTGGCGAGCTTGAGATCGTGGGCCGGGGCCTCAATAGACAAAAGACCTTCCGGACCGCTGGCAGAAACCAGCGCCGTTTGCTCCCTGATAATCCAGGTGGATTTTTCCGCCAGCGCGAGCAGGGCGGTGACGCCGTGATTAAAGATGCGACGGGTTAATGCGCTGTCTTTAATCGGACCCGGTGCGACCACGGTAAACGAGACCAGTGGCGCGTGATGACGCGTCAGCCAGGCATGTTGCCTTGCTTGTCTCTCATCCCGGCTGGCGAGCAGCTCGGGAATCGAAACCGCGTGTTGGGTGGCGTGTTCAGGGAGCAGGCGCATGGCTTATTCCTTCACCTGATGCACAACGTCAATCACCGAGCCATCGCGGTAACGCACAACGGCAATCACGCGGTCGGTGAATTCGATAGCGCGTGGCTGACCGGTGAGCTGCTGTGCACGGTCGCGCAGCCATTCAATGGACACCACTTTCATACCGGCTTCTTTCAGACGTTCAGCCAGTTCCGGACGCGCAGGGTTAACGGCGATACCGTGGTCAGTGACCAGGATGTCTACGCTGGAGCCCGGGGTTACGCAGGTCAGGACGTTATCAACCAGCGTCGGGATGCGTCCGCGAACCAGCGGAGCGACAATGATGGAAAGCGCAGCGGCAACCGCAGTATCGCAGTGACCGCCGGATGCGCCGCGCAGTACGCCGTCAGAACCGGTCAGTACGTTAACGTTGAAGCTGGTATCAACTTCCAGCGCACTCAGCACCACGACGTCCAGACGATCGACGGAGGCGCCTTTTGAGCCCCAGTTGGCATACTGGTTGGCACTGATCTCAATGTGGTTTGGATTGCGGGCCAGCGACTCAGCCGCGTTACGGTCAAAGCTCTGTACGTCCAGCAGTTTGCGAATCAGGCCTTTTTCGTGCAGGTCAACGATGGTAGCGGTGATGCCGCCCAGCGCGAAGTCAGCACGGATATCGCGGCTGCGCATCTTGTCTTCCAGGAAACGAGTAACGGCCAGAGAAGCGCCGCCAGTTCCTGTCTGCAGTGAGAAGCCTTCATTGAAGTAACCGGAGTTAGCAATGACGTCTGCCGCGCTACGGGCGATTAACAGTTCTCGCGGGTTGGTGGTCATGCGTGTCGCATCAGCACCGATTTTGTCCGCATCGCCGACCTGATCGATCTGTACAATCAGATCCACTTGATCCTGCGTAATGCTGGCCGGGTTATGCGGATAGGTCAGCAGCTGTTCAGTCAGCAGGACAACCTGTTTTGCATTTTCGGCATCGACGCGGGCATAGCCCAGTGAACCACAGCACGCTTTACCGGTATAGCCGTTAGCGTTACCAAACTGGTCACAGGACGGTACGCCGAGGAACGCCACATCAATGCTGAGTTCGCCACTTTGCACCAGGTGTACACGGCCGCCATGGGAGTGGACCTGCACAGGCTCGGCCAGCAGGCCACGCGAGATCTCTTCCGCCAGCGGGCCACGCAGCCCGGAGGTGTAAATACGGCTGACCACGCCCTGACGGATGTGCTCAACCAGCGGAGCATGGCAGTCGCTCAGGGAGCTGGAGGCCAGCGTCAGATTTTTAAAGCCCATTCTGGCGATGGCGTCCATCACCAGGTTAATCGTCAGATCGCCACCGCGAAAAGCGTGGTGGAAAGAGATGGTCATGCCATCCTGTAAACCTGAACGACGAATGGCGTCTTCCAGGTTAGCGCACAGCTTCTTGTCGCGCGGTTTTTGCGCCTGTAATTCTACTTTTGCGGTGCTCTGATAAGCGGAAAGCTCACTTTCTGCATGACGGCTCCAGGCCGCCACGCGATCCTGGCGTTGAGACTGTTCGATTTTCTGCGTCATTTTTTTGCCTTATTCTTCGCGAATGCCGGAAAGTTCTGCACGGGAGATAACCAGAAGGGCGCGCTCGATAACCGGGCTGTCGACCATTTTGCCGTTCAGGGAAACTACGCCACGGCCTTCGCGAGCGGCGGCTTCAGCGGCTTCCACGACCAGGCGCGCGTGAGCCAGCTCTTTGCGTGTCGGCGCGTACAGGTTGTGCAGGAGCTCGATCTGGCGCGGGTTGATGAGCGACTTACCGTCAAAACCCAGTTGCTTGATGTGTGCGGCTTCATGCAGGAAACCCGCTTCGTTGTTGGCATCGGAATAAACGGTGTCGAACGCTTGAATGCCGGCAGAGCGTGCCGCCTGCAAAATAGAGCAGCGGGCAAACAGCAGTTCAGTCCCTTCCGCAGAGCGCTCAGTGCGCAGGTTACGCACATAATCTTCCGCACCCAGTGCAATACCGATCAGGCGCTCGGAAGCGTGGGCAATTTCTACCGCGCGGGTAATGCCTAACGGCGATTCGATGGCAGCTAACAGACCGGTACTGCCGGGCTCACGGCCACAGGCTTTCTCGATACGCAGAATTTCGCTTTCGATGTCGATGACATCCTGCGCGGTATCGGTCTTCGGTAAACGCACGATGTCAGCGCCGCCGCGTACCACGGCTTCGAGATCGTTAATGCCCCATTCGGAGTCGAGGGCGTTTACGCGCACGATAGTTTCAACGTCGTGATACAGAGGATGCTGCAGCGCGTGGTACACCATACGGCGAGCAGTATCTTTCTCGCGCAGCGCGACGGAGTCTTCCAGGTCGAACATCAGCGCATCTGCCGGATAGATGAACGAGTTGCTGACCATGGCGGCATTGGCGCCCGGTACGAACAGCATGCTGCGGCGGGTACGGGTTTTACGTTGCTGCAAAGATTCACTAATCACTGGCAATCCTCCCATGGCAGTGCAGGAATACCGCCAGCGCGGGCCAGTAGTGCTTCCAGTCGCGCACGTAAAATGCAGTCCAGTGCGCCTTTATCATCAACATTTAATTGCACGCCGCGTACGTTGTAGCGGGACAGAACGTCCAGAATGGTGGCCCGGATGGCATCACCGAACTGCTTTTCGACGCTACTGTTAACCTGCAGGTCAATATCCTGCGAATCGAGTGGGGCGATGCGAATCATCACATCACCGGACTCGAGTGTGCCTGCGACGGCTGCCTGGTTTATTTTCATTTTTCACCTGTTGCTAATGCGGGGGTATTTTGGCGGACTGCCGCACCCGATGAGGCCCGCTCAACCATGCTTTGCAGATAGTGCAGCGTGGCGTCAGGGACCAGGGATGCGATAGCCGTGAGATCTTTTTTAACCAGCAGCTTGCGCACCCAGGAGGCAGAAATCGGCATCTCCTGGAAGCACAGCCGCTCAATTTCCACCAGTTCAATCGGTGGGGCGGGAAGCGTTGGGGTCTCCAGCCAGTAGCGCATATCGTTGTTGTACTGGGAGGTGACGGTGCAATACGGCTCGGTACCGACGAAGCGGTGCGTGACGCCGAGAGCCGGGGCCAGATACTGGCGGAAGATTTTCAGGTCTATTTCGGTATAGCAGTGGTTAATAACGCTCTGCTCTTTGATGAAGTAGCACGGGAATGTGGCGCGGGAAATGATGTATTCCGAACCGCGATGAACGGTTAAACGTGGAATGTCTTTTGTCCCTTTAAGCACCAGATCCAGTCGGTCTTCATACGGAAAACGCGAGGTATCTTCTTTCACCAAAAACAGATGCAGCCAGTCACATTGCGCGGCTGCTTGTTGGATCAGAAAACGATGTCCGTTGGTGAAGGGGTTGGCGTTCATGACGATACAACCAATTTTTTTCCCTTCATGGCGCTGTTTCGCCAGTGATTCAGCGTAGCGTTTCAGACGTGTGGTGCTGTTTTCCATCAGCACCATAATGCCGGGAACACTGGTCAGCGTAGAAAAACCGCACTGCTTAAACAGCGACTCGTACTCGGTTTTTGTATAGATGAAGAGGTGAGTACAGTGGCGCTCATAGGCGAGGTTGATTAACTCGGTCGCCAGCGTCAGCGCTAAGCCTTCACCCCTTACGGATTCGCAGATGGCGACGCACTTTATGATATTGCCGGCAATGCCGCCGCAGGCAATCAGGCGGTCATCACGGGTGACGGTGATAAATACTTCGACAGTTGTATCAACGCTCAAATCATTCTCTTTCAGAAATTGCGCGATAGCCGCCATCTTTTTATTTTCTGAGCGTTTAACTTGCGTGAATATATTATTACCGAACATAGTGAATAGAGCCCCGATGCTATATTTGTTACTGGGTTTCTGTTTTTGTTGCTCTGTTTAGCAACCTGATAACTTCTTGTTTGCAATTGAAGGGAATATTTTTTTATTACGGAGTATTTCTTTTTTTCCCTGCTGCATACATCGTAAGGAGTATTTTGGAGGTAATTTTTGATTTATTTCACAATAAGTTAGAAGGTTTTAATGTGTTTTATGGTTTTAAGTTTTTTAATTAATTTAACTCCGAAATAGCGTGTGGTTTTAATTTGTTTAATTGATTTAAGGTGGGGAATCTGCAACGATCCTGTTTTATACCGCGACTTGCAAATAAAACATTTTTATTACAACTACAATGAGAAATAAGTTTCGGGTAACGTCGCTGAGGAAGAAATATGGCAGAGCAGAAAAATAAAACACGGTTTCCTTTTTTTCGCAGTCTGGCGTTTCCATTGCGTATCTTTCTGCTTATTTTGGTCGTTTCTGTTTTTATTATCGCCGCGTTAGCACAATACTTTACCGCCAGTTTTGAAGATTATCTGGCAACGCATGTCCGCGATATGGCGATGAACCAGGCCAAAATCATCGCCTCTAACGACAGTATCATCGCGGCGGTGAAGCATCGTGATTACAAGCGTCTGGCGACCATTGCCGACAAACTGCAGAGCGGGACTGACTTCGACTATGTGGTGATCGGGGATACCAACTCTGTCCGCCTTTACCACCCAAATCCGGAAAAAATTGGCTACCCGATGCAGTTCACCAAACCCGGCGCGCTGGAAAGAGGGGAAAGTTACTTTATTACCGGCAAAGGGTCGATTGGGATGGCGATGCGCGCCAAAACGCCCATCTTTGATGACGATGGCAAAATCATTGGCGTGGTCTCAATTGGCTATCTGATCAGTAAGATCGATAGCTGGCGATCGGACTTTTTACTCCCAATGGCAGGGGTGTTTATCCTACTGTTGCTGGTACTTATGCTGCTCTCCTGGTTATTTGCCGCCCATATTCGTCGGCAGATGTTGGGGATGGAGCCTAAGCAAATCGCGCGGGTAGTGCGTCAGCAGGAAGCGCTATTCAGCTCGGTATATGAAGGTTTGATCGCCGTGGACCCTGATGGGTATATCACCGCAATAAACCGCAGCGCGAGGAAAATGCTGGGGCTGTCTTCGCCAGGGCGAAAGTGGCTTGGAAAACCGGTTAGTGAAGTGGTTCAGCCGACTGACTTTTTCACCCAGCAGATTGCGGAAAAACGACAGGACGCGATGGTGAACTTTAATGGCCTGAGCGTTATCGCTAACCGTGAGGCGATTCGCTCCGGCGATGAACTGCTTGGGGCAATCATCAGTTTTCGTAGTAAAGATGAAATTGCTACTCTTAATGCGCAATTAACGCAGATCAAACAGTATGTAGAGAGCCTGAGAACGCTGCGTCATGAACACCTTAACTGGATGTCGACCATTAATGGCCTGCTGCAAATGAAAGAGTATGACCGGGTGCTGGCAATGGTGCAGGGGGAGTCGCAGGCGCAACAGCAACTGATTGACAGCCTGCGCGGCGCGTTTGCCGATCGTCAGGTAGCCGGTCTGTTGTTTGGCAAGGTGCAGCGTGCGCGTGAACTGGGCCTCACTATGACTATCGTTCCTGGCAGTCAACTGCATCAACTCCCCGAGGGGCTGGATAGCACAGAGTTTGCAGCAATTGTTGGCAATCTGCTTGATAATGCATTTGAAGCGAGCTTGCGCACCCAGCAAGGCAACAAGATCGTCGAACTCTATTTGAGCGATGAAGGGGATGACGTGATCATCGAAGTTGCCGATCAGGGATGCGGTGTACCGGAAGCATTGCGTGAAAAAATATTTGAACAGGGTGTGAGCACCCGTACCGATGAACCAGGTGAACATGGCATCGGTTTGTATCTGATTGCAAGTTATGTGAGGCGCTGTAACGGGGTGATTACACTCGAAGATAACTCCCCCTGCGGCACCTTATTTTCTTTATTTCTTCCGAAAGTGAAAAAAAATAATGACGGAACCATTAACGCTATTGATCGTTGAGGATGAAACGCTACTGGCGGAAATGCATGCTGAATATATCCGCCATATACCCGGCTTCAGCCAGATTTGGCTGGCGGGTAATCTTGCGCAAGCGAGGATGATGATTGAGCGTTTTAAGCCCGGTTTGATTCTGCTCGATAACTACTTGCCGGACGGCAAGGGAATTACGTTGTTGCATGAGCTAACCCAGACGCGTTATCCGGGGGGCGTGGTGTTTACCACGGCGGCCAGCGACATGGAAACGGTCTCCGAGGCCGTGCGCAGCGGCGCGTTTGATTATCTGGTCAAACCCATTGCCTACGAGCGCCTGGGACAGACGCTGACGCGTTATCAACAGCGCAGACGCATGTTGGCCGGTAATGACAGCGCCAGTCAAAAGCAGATTGATGAAATGTTTAATGCTTATGCGCGCGGCGAACCGAAAGGCGATTTGCCGACCGGAATTGATGCGTTAACGCTGAATGCGGTGTTGAAATTATTTGCCGATCCGACGGTACATCATACTGCGGAAACGATCGCCCAGGCGCTCACTATCAGCCGTACCACCTCCAGGCGCTACCTGGAGTACTGTGCCAGCCGTCATTTGATTATTGCGGAGATTATTCACGGTAAGGTGGGGAGGCCGCAGCGTATTTATCACGGCGGCTAATTCACGTCATCCTTGAAACTGCCTCTTTGTGGGCGGCGTGAAGAAATCCCAGTCACATAATTATCTATGGTACTGGGGATGTCTTCACTTGCCGCCTTGATGCTGCTTAAATGATTTTGCGTATCAAGGTCAGATACTGACAGTTATCGTTAACCGCCAATCAGGGCGGACGTCGCCGGCACCATCACCTCAGTTGCGATAATCACAACCAGCAGTCCAACCAGTACCGGAACCGAGGTACGTTTCACTACTTCGAACGGAGAGATCTTTGCCATCCCTGCTACAGCGACAACCACACCGGAGACCGGAGAGATTGTGCGTCCAAGGTTTGATGCCTGCAGCATCGGGATAGCAAGGTAAGCCGGGTTAATGCCAGAAGAGTGCGCCAGTTTCGGGATCATCTCAACGAAGGCATAGAACGGTGCGTTACCGGACCCCGTGGTCATTGCCGCCAGCATAGTCAGGATCACCAGTACCAGCATCAGAATAATGCTCGCGGAGCCAAACGAGGTGGCGATAGAAATCAGACTCTGAATAAAGCCGATTGTGCTCAGACCCTGGGCAAAAACGCCCGCCGCGACTAACAGCATCACCACGTTAGCAAAGGCATCCGCCATACCACGGTAGGCGACTTCCAGACCCGAGAAAACCTTCTGGGTGTTGAATCCTCGTACGAACTCCAGTACAGCAGCGATGAGCATGCACAGCACCAGAATCGTAATGATATGCAGCTGTGGGCCCCATTTTCCATCGAAAATCAGGACGCCAACGATCGGGGTAAATGGCAAGATGGCGTAAAACGACGGGGCGGTAGTGGTAATTTCAGCCACATCTAACATTTCATGAGAAATGTTCTCTTTTTTATCCAGATAACGCTGCCAGAAAAAGTGGGCAATCGCCATAGCAATGATGGCGGCAATGGAAATTGGCAGCGTGGTTTTAAACGCGAAATCGATCAGCGGCATTTCCGCGGCTTTTGCAGCCAGCACTACATCACCGGATGTTGGCGAAAGAATAATAGCGGCTGGGGAGGCGCAAATGGCCGCTGCGGCGCCACGGCTAATCCCAACGTTAACCATGACCGGGAACAATGTCGCCATCAGCAATACGCCCAGACCGGTTGCTGAAGAGACCGCCAGGGACATCAGGCAGGCGACAAAATAGGCGGCAATCATAAGCAGATAAGGTGAATTGATATACTGCAGCGGCTTAGAGGCCAGCTTAACCACCATATCATTCGCGCCAATATGCGTCATGTAGGCGGCAAAACCACACAGCATCATAATCATCATGCCGAGATCGCCGCCACGGCTCATCAGCAAAATTTTAATATATTCAACAATGTCTGTTGCCGTATAGCCCGTTGTTGCTGCGCTAGACGGCAAAACTTTATGGCCCATCAACGCACTGATAATCAGCAAAACCAGACCGCCGACAAACAGTACGCCTGTCGCGGAATAACCTTTAATGATGTAGCGCGCTACACCCACAATAACCACAACCCCAATAAGGAGTTCAATAAATGTCAACATTGTTTCCCCTGTCGCATTGCTGCCCAGAAAGTTAAAAAACTAAAAAAAGTAAAAAGTGGTGACAGAATGTGCCTAATAAACCGATAACTCTTGCTGATTGAAATCAATAAAAATACGGATTCAAGCGATGGCTAAGCCGTTTTTTCAGCATCGCGATTAAAAAAAGAGTATCACAATAAAAAACTGTGAAGCGCAGCGTTGGTGTGTGTGTTTTGTGGTGACATTGATGCTTTATTGTTAATTTATTGTGATGTTATTTAACTCTCGCCGCAGGAAAGCACAATTTATTGGCAATAAAGAGAAAATAGTTCCGATGAAATGGCTCAGTAAATAAAGGGGTAGGTTATAGGCTGAGGAATATTCTGATTTTTTATTTGCGCATTTTTGTTAAGCTGACATTAAGGTTGGGTTTGCTAAAATTAATAATAAATCCCAGGATGGTAATTAAGTTGTGATTTTCGCTAAACGATATTTTCTCATTTTTTCATTTATTTTTATTCAGTTAGCTTTCACTTCCCAGGCTGCTGCTGAAGATAAAGGCTGGTTTGCTACTTTTAAAGATAATGTCAGTGAAACCTGGCAGCAGCCGGAACATTATGATCTGTATGTACCTGCTATTACCTGGCATGCGCGTTTTGCCTACGATAAAGAAAAAACGGATCGCTACAATGAACGGCCGTGGGGTGCAGGATTTGGTCAATCCCGTTGGGATGATAAAGGTAACTGGCACGGACTTTATATCATGGCGTTTAAGGATTCCTACAATAAATGGGAACCCATTGGCGGCTATGGCTGGGAAAAAACCTGGCGACCGCTGGCTGATGAAAACTTCCATACAGGTCTCGGCTTTACCGCCGGTTTCACCGCGCGTGATAACTGGAACTACATTCCGGTACCGGTGCTGTTACCGCTGGCATCAATTGGTTATGGTCCGGCAACGTTTCAGATGACCTACATTCCTGGAACGTATAACAACGGCAACGTCTACTTTGCGTGGATGCGGTTCCAGTTTTGATGGACTACCTGTATTGTCAGGTGGTTTATTGGAAAGTCTTTTAAAAACATAATGATAGGAAGTTTAACTGAAAAATAACGCGACATTTATCACTTTTTGATAAAGTTCGACTGGACAAAGTGCACCACAATTGTTGTACTGATACCCGACACAGCATTTGTGTCTATTTTTCATGTAAAGGTAATTTTGATGTCTAAGATTAAAGGTAACGTTAAGTGGTTTAATGAGTCCAAAGGATTCGGTTTCATTACTCCGGAAGATGGCAGCAAAGATGTGTTCGTACACTTCTCTGCAATCCAGACCAATGGTTTTAAAACTCTGGCTGAAGGTCAGCGTGTAGAGTTCGAAATCACTAACGGTGCCAAAGGCCCTTCTGCTGCAAACGTAATCGCTCTGTAAGCATACGACAGCAAGCATTCAAAACCCGCTTAATTGCGGGTTTTTTTCGCTTCAATGTGCGGGAGAAGCAGATACCAACCAGAATGCCAGGGCGGTCATCGCGAATGATCCCAACAGATTAACCAGTACATTCACCATAGCCCAACCAAAGCGTCCTTCCTGCAGTAAAAACACTACCTCAGCAGAGAAAGTGGAAAACGTTGTCAGTCCCCCGCAAAAGCCAGTAGTAATCAGCACCTTCCACATTGGGTCAATATTTGTCATGCGATTAAACCATGCCAGACCCATACCAATGATAAATGCGCCAAGTAAGTTTGCAGCCAACGTACCGAATGGAATGGCCTGATGCAGCGGGTTAAACCGCATACTCAACATCCATCTTGCTACGCTACCTGTGCCACCACCGATAAAAACCGCTAAAAGGAGTTGTAACACTGCGTAATCCTGCTATTTGATTGTATAGAGGGTGAGTGTAACGCTGAATAATTGTTATTGGCGAGCTTAACAAAGTTTTCTGGAGGGAATATGTTCGTTGCAGCAGGGCAATTTGCCGTGGGACCTTCATGGGAAAAAAATGCAGAAACCTGCGCCTTACTGATGTCTCAGGCTGCAGGAGAGGGGGCGTCGCTACTGGTATTACCGGAGGCATTGTTGGCGCGTGACGATTTAGACCCTGACCTGTCAGTGAAATCAGCTCAGCTTTTGGAAGGCGGGTTTCTGACGCATTTGTTGCGAGAAAGCGCACAAAATGAGATGACGACAATCCTGACGATTCATGTTCCCTCTGTGCCAGGTCGGGCATTTAACATGCTGGTGGCGCTACGGGCTGGTCGGGTAGTGGCCCATTACGCTAAATTACATCTCTATGACGCCTTTTCGATTCAGGAGTCACGTAATGTCGATGCAGGGGACGCCATAGCGCCGCTGCTGGACGTAGGCGGATTAAAAGTAGGGCTAATGACCTGCTATGACCTGCGCTTCCCTGAGTTGGCGCTGGCGCACGCGTTGCAGGGGGCTGAGATTCTCGTTTTACCTGCGGCTTGGGTGCGGGGATCGTTAAAAGAGCATCACTGGGCCACGCTTTTGTCGGCAAGAGCGCTGGATGCCACGTGTTATCTGGTTGCGGCTGGAGAGTGCGGTAACAAGAATATCGGCCAAAGCCGGGTCATCGATCCCTTTGGCGTGACTATTGCGGCGGCGGCTGAAACGCCCGCGCTCATTATGGCCGAGGTTTCCGCCGAGCGGGTAAGGCAGGTCAGGGCACAACTTCCGGTGTTAAGTAACCGACGCTTTGCGCCACCGCAATTATTATGACGTTTTTTTAAACAAGGCTTGATTCACCTTGTTACAGATTGCTATTGTGTGCGCGCGTCGAAAGGCCGTTAATATTCTCAGGTTAATATGGCGCTTTATGTAGCCTGGTTTAAGTCAAGAAGGTATCTATGGGTGAGATTAGTATTACCAAACTGCTGGTGGTTGCCGCACTGGTTGTTCTGCTGTTTGGTACCAAGAAGTTACGTACTCTGGGTGGAGACCTGGGGACGGCAATCAAGG
This sequence comes from Citrobacter sp. Cb031, assembly GCF_030336725.1. Lineage (NCBI taxonomy): Bacteria > Pseudomonadati > Pseudomonadota > Gammaproteobacteria > Enterobacterales > Enterobacteriaceae > Citrobacter > Citrobacter sp. Cb031. Next base: position 401,564 of record NZ_JAOWDA010000021.1, on the reverse strand, counting down.
GCTTCAAGAAAGCAATGAACGACGATAATGCCGATGCCAAGAAAGAGGCTGATGGTAGCGTTCAGGCTGAGAAGCTTTCTCATAAAGAGTAATACTGCAAACTCTGCATGAAAAAAAACCGGCGATTTGCCGGTTTTTTATTGCTGATATGTAAGTGAGTATTACACGATTACTTCACTTCCAGCCCTTTGGCCTGCATGTCAGCATGGTATGAAGAGCGCACGAATGGACCGCAAGCAGCGTGGGTAAAGCCCATAGCCATGGCTTCTGCTTTCATCTCATCGAACTCATCCGGGCTTACATAGCGTTGAACCGGGAGGTGATGGCGGCTTGGCTGTAAATACTGCCCCAGCGTCAGCATGGTCACGCCATGGCTACGCAGGTCGCGCATGACCTCAATGATTTCAGCATTAGTTTCACCCAGACCCACCATCAGACCCGATTTGGTCGGAATCTCCGGGTGCGCTTCCTTGAAGCGTTCCAGAAGCTTCAGCGACCAGTTGTAGTCAGCCCCAGGGCGTACATTACGATAAATACGCGGTACGTTTTCGAGGTTGTGGTTAAACACGTCCGGCGGCGTGGCTGTGAGGATATCCAGCGCGCGATCCATACGACCACGGAAGTCAGGCACCAGCGTTTCAATTTTAATCGACGGGCTTTTCTCACGAATTGCGGTGATGCAGTCAGCAAAGTGCTGAGCGCCGCCGTCACGCAGATCGTCGCGGTCAACGGAGGTAATCACGACATAGCGCAGCGCCATGTCCGCAATCGTCTGAGCCAGTTTTAACGGCTCGTTGGCGTCAGGAGCAACCGGACGGCCATGGGCAACGTCACAGAATGGGCAACGGCGAGTACAGATTGCGCCGAGGATCATAAAGGTTGCTGTTCCGTGATTGAAACATTCAGCCAGGTTAGGGCAGGAAGCTTCTTCGCAGACAGAGTGCAGGCCATTTTTGCGCATTGCCGCTTTGATGCCCTGGATGCGAGTGGAGTCCGCTGGCAGTTTTATTTTCATCCATTCCGGTTTACGCAGCAGGGCTTCACGCTCTGTTGCCACATTTTTTACCGGGATAAGAGCCATCTTATCGGCATCGCGGTATTTAACACCGCGTTCCATCACAATGGGTTTACTCATAGCTTGCGTGTTCCAGTTGCGAATTACGAAGGAAAGCGTTTCAATTCAAGGGAATGTTGCATTTATCAACTATTTTTGAATTAGTGATACGCAGTATATCATTGAAACGGGCCAGAAAGCAGCCTGACAGGCTGGCAAAATGTAAAATAGTTGTTGTTTTGTGCCATTTGCCACAACATATGCCGTGGCAAAGTATGACCGTATTTTCAGTCCGCGATGTACTCGTGCGGTGGGTTACCCAATAGCGCGAAGATGTTGGCCAGCAGGCGGGGGCGAATGCTCTCGGTAGTGGCTGTGCTATCCCACTGCGATACTTTCGCCATCTCCATTCCGGCATAACCGCAAGGATTGATACGCAGGAAAGGCGACAAGTCCATATCCACGTTGAGCGCTAAGCCGTGAAATGAACATCCTTTACGGATACGTAATCCCAAAGAACAGATTTTCTTCTCACCCACATATACGCCAGGCGCATCGGCTCGCGGGTGGGCGTCAATGCCGATTTCCGCAAGGGTATTCACGACGGTTTGCTCCAGCAGCGTAACCAGTTCGCGCACGCCAAGTTTACGACGCTTCAGGTTCAACAGCACATACATAACCTGTTGGCCTGGCCCGTGGTAGGTCACCTGACCGCCACGATCGCTCTGGATCACCGGAATATCTCCCGGCATCAATACGTGCTCAGCTTTACCTGCCTGACCCTGGGTGAAGACAGGATAATGCTCTACCAGCCAGATTTCATCATGACTGTTTTCATCACGGGTATCGGTAAATTCATGCATGGCCAGAGAGACTGGCTCGTAAGGTTGAAGACCGAGCTGGCGGACCAGAATTTTATCCTGATACAAAACGGCATCTCCGTAGAGAATGTTAAAGAGGGGAAAAGTATATCACAGGGGGGAGGGGTTACCCGAGCGGGGATGCAGCGGGTAACCGACAGGTTTTTACAGCACCATGCGTACGATATCGATATTGCCTAATTCTTCGTACAGCGTTTCAACCTGCTCAATGTGTGTAGCAGTGATGGTGATTGAGACCGAGTGGTAGTTGCCTTTGCTGCTCGGTTTTACCGTCGGAGAGTAATCACCTGGCGCATGGCGCTGTACCACTTCAACCACCTGATCAACCAGCTCAGGCAACGCCTGCCCCATTACTTTGTAAGTAAATGGAGTAGGGAATTCAAGCAGTTCGTTAAGTTTGGTTTTCATGTCAGCTCCGGCGTTACATCAAAAAATAATAACTCCCACTGCGCGTGGGAGTTATCTGGATACCTAGTATATGGGGACGTAAATCACACTTTCAAGTGTTCGATTTTTAGCCAAACCAGTGATGGAACATTAATTTAATGTAATCAATGATTTTCCCAAAGAAGTTGCCTTCAGGGATTTCTTGCAGCACCACCAGCGGGCGCTGTTCAATGGTTTTGCCATCCAACTGGAAGTTGATAGTGCCGACAACCTGGTTTTTCTGCAGCGGGGCGTGCAGTTCAGTGGTGTTCAACACATAGCTGGCTTTCAGATCTTTCATGCGGCCGCGCGGAATGGTCAGGTAGACGTCTTTATCAACGCCTAACGACGCACGATCGGTGTTACCAAACCAGGCGGGTTCTGAGGCAAATTCTTTACCCACTTTCAACGGGTTCACGGTTTCGAAGAAACGGAAGCCCCAGGTCAGCAGTTTTTTACTTTCGGTTTCTCGGCCTTTATAGGTGCGACCACCCATAACGGCGGAGATCAGACGCATCTGGCCTTCGGTTGCGGATGCAACGAGGTTATAGCCAGCCTTATCGGTGTGACCGGTTTTGATACCGTCGACATTCAGGCTGTTATCCCACAGCAGGCCGTTGCGGTTTAACTGACGAATGCCGTTAAAGGTGAACTCTTTTTCTTTATAGATAGAGTATTCGTTAGGCACGTCGCGAATCAGAGCCTGACCAATCATCGCCATGTCGCGAGCCGAGCTGTACTGACCGTCAGCATCGAGACCATGAACGGTCTGGAAGTGGGTGTTTTTCAGGCCCAGCGCATTCACATAGCTGTTCATCAGGCCGACGAAAGCATCCTGGCTACCGGCTGCGAAGTCTGCCATCGCCACGCACGCGTCGTTTCCGGATTGCAGGTTAATACCACGGATCAGCTGAGAAACAGGAACCTGCATGCCTGGCTTGAGGAACATCAGCGATGAACCTTTGAAGACCGGGTTGCCCGTAGCCCATGCGTCATTGCCGACGGTGACCAGATCGGTTTCTTTGAATTTCCCGGCTTTCATCGCCTGGCCGATGACGTAGCTGGTCATCATTTTGGTCAGACTGGCGGGGTCGCGGCGAGTGTCTGCGTTCTGTTCTGCCAGAACTTTACCTGAATTGTAATCAATCAGGATATACGACTCCGCATCGATCTGCGGAACACCCGGGATCATGGTTTTAATATTCAGGTCATCGGCATGGGCAGCAGAGAGAGAGGCTGCGCAGAGAGCCGCGGTGAGCGCCATACGCTGCACGAAACGAGCGGAAAAAGTGGTCTTCATGGTCTGAACTACGACGTCCGTGATGAAATTAAAAAAAGTGCCCTACTATAGCAAATGCATAACTGGCAGGCATCTGACTTTCCGCGTGACTTTGTTAATGTCATTTACAGAAACTGACAGTTCAGATACCTGATTTACGTTATTACACGCCGGTGATGAAGGACTGTAATTGCGCCTCGGATTGAAGACGCTGCTGCAATGTGGAGGCTTCAGCTTTGCTGGCAAACGGCCCCATCTGGATACGCCAGACTGCGCCGTTTTGTACCACCCGGCCAGGAACGCCAAACTGCTGGCTTAAACGCTTTTGATACTGCTGCGCGCGCGACTGCTCGCTGACTGCGCCAACCTGAACCACATAGCGTCCGTTGGCAGTTGCCGCAGGCGCAGGGGCTGTGACGGCTGCTGGTGTTGTTGCCGGCGCGGTTGACGTGACCGGTGCGGTGGTTGTCGATTGCGGCACCGGAGTCGGCTCGCTGCTTTCCAGCACGCCTGATGCGAGCGTGGTTGGTGCACCGAGGAATCCACTGCTGTTTACTGGCGCACCGGTTGGATCATCGCTTTTCAGCGTGGAATTGCTGATCGGACGAATATCGCCTTGCGGCTGACCTGCATCCGATGGCGAAGGCATGCTTCCCATATTGCCGCCACCGCTTAAATCAGGACGCGCAGGCAAGGCATAAGTTTGTTTCGCGACCGTGGTACAAGCCATACCCGGTCCGGACAATGAACCATCCTGGGCGACGATGATTGGGTCGATACGCACTTTAGTATTGTTGGAGGTGTTCAGACGATCGGCTGCGGCGCGCGAAAGTGAAATCACGCGATCGTTGCCATAAGGCCCGCGATCGTTAATGCGCACGACGATCATCCTGCCGTTCGCCAGATTGGTAATTCTGGCATAGCTGGGGACTGGCAGCGTCGGATGCGCAGCGGTCAGCTGCATCGGATCGAACGCTTCGCCAGACGCGGTTAAGTTGCTTCCTGGTTCCGCATCATAGATAGCGGCAAGTCCGGCCTGGCTAAAGCGGGAGGGATCCTGCACGATTTTGTAGCTTTTACCATCACGCTGGTAGTCCTGATTCGCCGTTGGGTTCAGGGGTTCAAAGCGCGGATCGGCCCCGCTGATTTCAACAATCGGACCATTACACACCGCAGGCTGCGGCGCGACAGCAACCTGTTGCTGACCATCATCACTCGAACACGCCGCGAGCATTCCTGCTGCGATGCAGATACCAAGCCACTGCTTACGCATTGCGTACCCCTTACACGCTTTTCGACAACATTTTTCTATGGGTGTGGATCGACATAACAATCCCGAACCCGGCCATCAGCACGATAAGTGCCGAGCCTCCGTAACTGACCAGTGGGAGTGGAACCCCAACCACGGGCAGAATACCGCTCACCATACCAATATTTACGAAGACATAAACGAATAATATCAACATTAAGCCACCCGCCATGACGCGACCAAAGGTGGTTTGCGCGCGGGCAGCGATCCATAATCCGCGCATAATCAGCAAAATGTAGAGCGTCAACAGAATCAAGATCCCCACCAGACCCAGCTCTTCCGCTAAGACTGCAAAGATAAAGTCGGTGTGGCGTTCGGGTAAAAACTCAAGCTGCGATTGTGTACCATGCAGCCAGCCTTTGCCGCGTAACCCGCCGGAGCCAATAGCAATTTTAGACTGAATTATGTGATAACCCGCGCCCAGCGGATCGGTTTCCGGGTCGAGCAGCATCATGACGCGCTGACGCTGGTAATCATGCATCAGGAAGAACCACAGTATCGGGATAAACGCCGCGACCAGAACCACCGCAACGCCGATTAAGCGCCAGCTCAAACCAGAAAGGAACAAGACAAACAGACCGGAAAGGGCGACCAGAATTGAAGTGCCGAGGTCAGGTTGGGCGGCGACCAGCAGCGTGGGCATAAAAATCAGCACCAGCGCAATGGCGGTATTTTTTAGCGATGGTGGGCAAACGTCACGGTTAATAAAGCGCGCAACCATCAGCGGCACAGCGATTTTGGCAATTTCAGAAGGCTGAAAACGCACGATACCCAAATCCAGCCAGCGCTGCGCACCTTTGGAAATGGCGCCGAAGGCGTCTACCGCTACCAACAGAATGATGCAAAAGATATAGAGATAGGGCGCCCAGCCCTCATACACCCGGGGGGGAATTTGCGCCATCACTACCATGATGACCAGGCCCATTGCGATCTGGCCGACTTTGCGCTCCATCATCCCAATATCCTGGCCGCTGGCGCTCCAGATGACCAGTGAGCTGTAAACCAGCAGAGCCAGCAAAATAAGCAACATTGTGGGATCGATGTGGATTTTGTCCCAGAATGTTTTTTTGTTCGGATTATCCGTCACGATTATTGGTCCTCCGCTGCTGCAACCGCTGGGTTTTCCGCAGGCAGATTGGTGTTGTTGTCGCCCAACATAATATGGTCAAGGATCTGGCGCATAATGGTACCCACCGCCGGACCCGCACCACCGTTTTCAAGGATCATGGCGACAGCGACCTGGGGTTTATCATAGGGGGCGAAGGCCGTCATCAGCTTGTGGTCACGTAAACGCTCGGCGATCTTATGTGCGTTATAGGTTTCATTAGCTTTCAGGCCAAAGACCTGCGCGGTACCGGATTTCGCCGCAATTTTGTAAGGCGCGCCAGCAAAATACTTATGCGCAGTTCCGTTAGGGCGGTTCGCAACACCGTACATACCGTCTTTCGCGATTTCCCAGTAACCAGAATGAATATCGCCAACGGGCGGTTCGTGCGGCTGTACCCACGGCACCTGCTTGCCGTTTTCTGCCGTGCTCATCAACAGATGCGGGACTTTTATCAAACCGTCGTTGATAAGGATCATCAGCGCTTTACTCATCTGGATTGGGGTTGCTGTCCAGTAACCCTGGCCGATGCCGACGGGAATGGTATCACCCTGATACCATGGCTTTTTAAACCGTTTTTGCTTCCACTCGCGGGTTGGCATATTGCCGGAGCGCTCTTCGGCAAGATCGATGCCCGTATATTTGCCGTAGCCAAATTTGCTCATCCACTCGGAAAGCCGGTCAATCCCCATATCATAGGCGATTTGATAGAAAAACGTATCCGCGGACTCTTCCAGAGAGCGGGTGATGTTCAGATGGCCGTGCCCCCACTTTTTCCAGTCGCGGTAACGTTTTTCAGAGCCCGGTAGCTGCCACCAGCCCGGATCGAACAGGCCGGTATTGCGGGTGATGACGCCTGCGCTTAACGCAGAAACCGCAACGTAAGGTTTAACCGTCGAAGCAGGGGGGTAAACACCCTGTGTGGCGCGGTTAACCAAGGGGGTGTTCGGGTCATTGAGCAACCCGGAGTAATCTTTACTGGAGATACCATCCACGAACAGATTCGGGTCGTAGCTCGGCATAGATACCAGCGCCAGAACGCCACCGGTACGCGGGTCGGTAACCACCACGGCGGCACGACTGCCCGCCAGCAGCGTTTCAATATACTGCTGGAGTTTCAAATCAAGGGTGAGATAGATATCGTGCCCGGCCTGCGGTGCCACTTCTTTCAGCTGGCGAATGACGCGACCGCGGTTGTTTACTTCAACTTCTTCATACCCGGTCTGGCCGTGAAGCACGTCCTCATAATAGCGTTCAATACCCAGCTTGCCGATGTCATGCGTTGCCGCGTAGTTAGCCAGTTTGCCGTCTTTGTCCAAGCGGTCTACGTCTTTATCGTTGATCTTCGATACGTAGCCAATTACGTGGGTCAGCGCAGAGCCGTATGGGTAATAGCGGCGTTTATAGCCTTTAACTTCGACCCCAGGAAAGCGATATTGATTCACGGCAAAGCGTGCGACCTGAACTTCAGTCAGGTTGGTTTTTACCGGAATTGAGGTGAAACGGTGTGAACGGGCGCGCTCTTTTTTAAAGGCAGCAATATCGTCGTCCGTCAGGTCTACGACGTTACGCAGCGCGTCGAGGGTATCCTGAATGTTGTCTACCTTTTCCGGCATCATTTCTATCTGATAAATGGTGCGGTTAAGGGCGAGAGGAATTCCGTTGCGGTCATAAATGATGCCGCGACTCGGCGCGATAGGCACCAGTTTGATGCGGTTTTCGTTCGAACGGGTCTGATAATCAGTGAAGCGAACGATTTGCAGATTATAAAGGTTGGCGATCAGCACGCCGGTTAGCAGCAAAATCCCCAAAAAAGCGACCAGCGCCCGGCGCACAAACAGCGCGGACTCAGCCGAATAGTCGCGAAAAGAATTCTGTAGTTTCATCCGCTGCTTAATCTACTCAAGAATCAATGATCACTCACGGTGATAAGGATGGTTGGTGGTAATGCTCCACGCCCTGTACAGACTCTCCGCAACCAGAACCCGAACAAGAGGGTGTGGAAGGGTTAATGCAGAGAGTGACCAGCTTTGTTCCGCTGCCGCTTTACAGGCAGGAGAGAGACCTTCCGGCCCGCCAATTAACAGGCTGACGTCACGACCGTCCAGTTTCCAGCGCTCCAGTTCGGTCGCCAGCTGCGGCGTGTCCCAGGGTTTACCCGGGATATCAAGGGTGACGATGCGGTTTTTGCCTGCGGCAGCCAGCATCTGCTCACCCTCTTTGTCGAGAATGCGTTTAATGTCCGCGTTCTTGCCGCGCTTTCCTGCCGGGATTTCGATCAGCTCAAAGGGCATATCTTTCGGAAACCGACGGAGATACTCGGTAAATCCGGTTTGTACCCAGTCAGGCATTTTCGTACCCACAGCGACAAGTTGCAGCTTCACGCATTAACTCCAGAGTTTTTCCAGTTCATACAGGCGACGACTCTCTTCCTGCATTACGTGGACAATCACATCGCCGAGGTCAACGACGATCCAGTCAGCGACATTCTCGCCTTCCACGCCGAGCGGCAGCAGGCCAGCAGTGCGGGACTCCTGAACCACGTGGTCTGCAATAGACATAACGTGACGGCTGGATGTACCGGTGCAGATAATCATGCAATCAGTGATGCTGGATTTGCCCTGAACGTCTAAGGCGATGATGTCTTGACCTTTCAGGTCATCAATTTTGTCGATTACAAAATCCTGGAGTGCTTTACCCTGCAAGTGTTCCCCCTGGGTGAAAAGAGTTAAAAACGTCTGTTAGTATACCTGAACCAGAGGCGATATCGGGACAAATGTCTCCGAATGCGCTTGTGAAGTGCGCTATCATCCCACCCCACGCCACAGAATGCATCGCCATTTTTGTAAAACAATTTCTGCAAAGCTCTGAAGGGCGGGAAAAGTCAGGCTGCGGAGAATAACAGCCTGTCATGGGGTGTCAATGGGAGAGAGGCCCTTCGGCATAAAAAACAGCGCTTTCACTCCCCGTCGCGCCATACGGCCCGGCTGTTAAGCACTTTCAGAACCGCAAAATCGTCACAAAAATCAATTGCGCTCCAGCAGCCTTGTTCGACGCGGAAATGCCACATTGCCGCAGCGGGCATGGACAGCAGACGGGCGATCAACACGCTCAGCACGCCTTGATGACTCACCACCAGCAGATTTTGGCTCGCTTTATAATCAGCAAGCTGGGCAATGAAACGTTCCACTCGCCGGGAAAACGCCTGAAAACCTTCGCCATTGGTGGGCGTCGCATTCTGCCAGTCGTTACACCACACGGCGTAATTTTCGGCGTCTTCGCGCGCCAGATCGCGATGGTGACGCATTTCCCAGTCACCAAAAAACATCTCATTAAGCTCAGGCATGTTGCGCACAGGAACTTCACGTTCCGCCAGAATCAACTGCGTTGTATGGCGGGCGCGTTCCAGTTCGCTGCACAGAACGTTGTCGACAGGGACATTGCGTAACAGCGTACCCAGCGTTTGCGCCTGAGCGATCCCCCGTTCCGTTAGCGGTGTGGGGGCGTGGCCGCTATATAAACCAGCGACATTGGCTTCGGTTTCGCCATGACGTACTAACCAGAGTCTCATGTTTTCCTCGTGAGGCTATTCGCACAAAATATGATGTTTGCCCTGATTGCGCAGTGATTTTTCACTAAAATACCCTTTTTTACTTGGAGCGGCACGATGTCTTTATTGAAGAGCGCACATGGCGGTAACACCCGAGAAGCCGCCGAATTGTTGGGCATCTTGCCTGAGCAGTTGCTGGATTTTAGCGCGAATATTAACCCGCTGGGTATGCCAGTAAGTTTAAAACGGGCGATTATCGACAATCTGGACTGCACGGAGCGTTACCCGGATGTCGATTACGCGCAACTGCATGCCGCGCTGGCGGAGCATCATCAAATTCCGTCCTCGTGGATCCTGGCCGGGAACGGTGAAACCGAATCCATTTTTACCCTGGTGCATGGCCTGAAGCCACGCCACGCGATGATTGTGACGCCCGGGTTTGCGGAATATCGTCGGGCGCTGCAATGGGGAGAGTGTACGATCCATGAGTTTGCGCTGTGCGAAGACGATGGCTGGCAGCTTACCGATGCGATCCTCGATGCGTTAACGCTTGAGCTGGACTGCCTGTTTCTCTGTACGCCCAATAATCCCACCGGGTTGTTGCCCGAAACCCGCCTGCTGCGTGAAATTGCCACGCGTTGTGAGTCGCTGGGGATCGCCCTGATCCTTGATGAAGCGTTTATCGATTTTATTGCCAAGGAGTCGGGGTTTATCCCGTTACTGCAAGAGAACCCGCATATTTGGGTGCTGCGTTCGCTCACCAAGTTTTATGCGATCCCGGGACTGCGTCTGGGGTATCTGGTCAACAGTAACGAACAGGCGGTTGCACAGATGCGCAGCCAACAAATGCCGTGGTCAATTAATGCGTTTGCTGCCCTGGCAGGCGAGATTATCTTACGCGATAGCGCGTATCAGTGGGCGACGTGGAAATGGCTGGAACAAGAGGGGGAGCGGTTTGATCAACAACTGCAAGATCTGCCCGGCCTGACGGCGTATCCCGGCCGGGCAAATTATCGTTTATTACGCTGCGATCGTGCGGATATTGATCTGCAACTTGCGTTGCTGAAACAGCATGTCTTGATTCGCAGTTGCGCCAATTATCCGGGGCTGGATGCGCGCTATTATCGGGTAGCCGTTCGCAGCCAGGAAGAGAATAACCACCTGCTGACGGCCTTACGCAAGGCGCTTAGCGGTACAGTCCCTGTTGATTGATATAGTCAAGCACCGCGTCTGGCATCAGGTCGTCGCACGGCTCGCCCTTTTCCAGGCGCTCACGGATGAGCGTGGCGGAGATGTTAAACCACGGCGTTTCGGCCAGGTAAATTTTCCCGCAAGGCAGGTTGTGCAGGTCATCTGCTGAATGGGTCAGATGATCCTCCAGCCATTGCTGGTGTTTTTCCTGCGCCATTTCGAGTGGATAACCCGGACGTCGGCACACGATGAGGTGGGTATTACCCAGAATCGTGTGGTAGTCATGCCAGGAAGGGAAGGTAAGCAGCGAATCCTGACCAATGATAAACGCTAATGGCACGTTCGGGCCTTGCTCCTCGCGCCACTCTTTTAGCGTTTGCGCGGTGTAGGAGGCGGTATCGCGTTTCAGCTCGCGTTCATCTAGGGAAAACAGCGGCTTATCAGCAATGGCCAGTTCAACCATACGCTTACGTTGCTCAGCGGACGCTTCGGGCTGCGCACGATGTGGCGGCACGTTATTGGGCATGATGATGACCCGGGAAAGGCCAATCAGATTCGCCAGAATTTCAACCGGTTTAAGATGACCGTAATGCACCGGATCAAAGGTGCCACCGAACAGAGCCTGCAATGATTTCATATCAACCATCAATAAAAACATCGGCCAGCGATTTATGACAGAGCAAAAGGGAAAGCCCCTCAAGTTCCGCCCACACTGACTGACCATAGTCTTGTTTAAGCGTAATTTCCGTACGCGTTAAAAGCGTAACAGCCTGACGCAGTTGCGCCGGGTTCAGCCGGTTTAGCGCATCTCCCATCATGCCCCGGCGATTTTGCCACACCCGGTGTTTATCAAACAACGTGCGCAAAGGCGTATGGGCCGACTGCCGTTTCAAGTTAACCAGCAACAGCAACTCACGCTGGATCGTACGCAGCAAAATAACCGGCTCGCTACCTTCCAGGCGTAGCTGCTGCAGAATGTGCAGCGCGCGTTTGCTTTTGCCCATCAGCAGCGCGTCTACCCAGTGGAATGGGGTAAAGTGCGCGGCATCGTTAACCGCTTTCTCCACGCGAGGCAGCGTTAACTTGCCGTCAGGCCAAAGCAACGCTAATCGTTCCAGCGCTTGCGCCAGTGCTAACAAATTACCTTCATAGCAATAGCACAAAAGCTGATTGGCCGCGTCATCCAGTTGCAGGTTGTTAAGTTTCGCCCTGGCGGCAACCCAGCGAGGAAGCTGTGCTTGTTCCGGCGTCTGGCAGCTTACCTGAACCGCATTATTTGCAAGCCCCGTATACCATGCGGCGTTTTCCTGTGCCCTGGTGAGTTTGTTGCCGCGAACCATCAGCAGCAGATCGTCATGTAACAGAGTGACGAGTGACGCGAGCTGTTCATTAATGGCGGCATTAGGGCCATTTTCAGGCAACTGCAGAAGCAGGGTTTGACGGCTGGCAAACAGGCTCATCGCCTGGCAGAGTGAAAATATCTCTCCCCAGTCGGTGCTGTTGTCCAGAGTGAAGGCGTGGTGTTCTTCGAATCCTTGTGTTGCGGCAGCCTGACGGATGGCATCCTGGCTTTCCTGCAATAAGAGGGGATCGTTGCCCAAGAGTAAATACGCCGCGCGCAGCCCTTCATTGAGCTGTGCGCGGAGTTGTTCAGGGTACAACTTGAGCATCAGTTACCCAGCGTGGTGGAGACACGCGCCGGAGATGACGCAGGCGCTGCGGTTTTATTCACCGCAGGCTCAGCATCAGCATTGGATGACTGAGTATCGGCCAGATGTACGCTTGGCAGCTTACGAATCAACTGTTCAGCCGCTTTGTCATACATCTCTTTGATGATCATGTCCTGCTCGTTATCTTTCGCCAGTGCAGCCTGTGGGTTGTCAAAGAACGAACGATAAACTTTGGCGCTGATTGGGTAAATATCATGACCAGGAATCAGCACAGTAGCACTCACGGACATCACCATCTGGTATTCAGCCGTTTGACCGTTCTGGAATACCGATGCCGTATCTTGCGAAAGGCTGACCGCACCCAGACGTAAGGACGTCACATCTTTACGCATAGTACCGTCTTCAAGCAGCGTAACGCCGTTCAGACGCAGCTGATTACGCACCGCGCGGCTTAACGGGCCGTTCGGATCGCCAGAGTTCAGGATCATGGTTTTCATTGAGGGGGGAACCTGCGTAGTACTACGCAGATGCCAACCACACCCGGCGGTGACAAGCACCGCCAGCGATAACAACAATGTTGTCAGAAGTCGCACGCTTCCTCCCGCGCTTAGCCAACGACCAGATTGAGGAGTTTACCCGGTACATAAATCACTTTACGTACGGTAACGCCATCAAGATATTTTGCCACCAGATGCTCCTGGCCAGCACGTTCACGAACCTGCTCTTCAGTGGCGTTTACCGGAACGGTGATTTTGCCACGTACTTTGCCGTTTACCTGAACCACAACCAGCGTTGAGTCTTCAACCATTGCTGCTTCGTCCGCCACCGGCCACGGCGCGTTGTCGATATCGCCTTCGCCTTTCAGCGCCTGCCACAGGGTGAAGCAAACGTGTGGGGTGAACGGGTTAAGCATGCGTACAACAGCCAGCAATGCTTCCTGCATCAGGGCTCTGTCCTGCTCGTCTGCCTGCGGTGCTTTCGCCAGCTTGTTCATCAGCTCCATAATCGCCGCAATCGCGGTGTTAAAGGTCTGACGACGACCGATATCATCGGTGACTTTAGCAATGGTTTTATGCACGTCGCGACGCAGCGCTTTTTGATCTTCGCTCAACACATCAACGTTCAGGGCAGCAACATCTCCCTGGGACGTATGTTCGTAAACCAGTTTCCAGACACGTTTCAGGAAGCGGTTCGCCCCTTCAACGCCGGACTCCTGCCATTCCAGCGTCATATCAGCCGGAGAAGCGAACATCATGAACAGACGTACGGTGTCGGCGCCGTAGCGTTCAACCATGACCTGCGGGTCGATACCGTTATTTTTCGACTTGGACATCTTGCTCATGCCGGTATACACCAGTTCATGGCCTTCTGCATCCTTAGCCTTAACGATGCGACCTTTTTCGTCACGCTCAACGATGGCATCAACCGGAGAAACCCAGTTACGTTCGCCGTTGGCGCCAACGTAGTAGAACGCATCGGCCAGAACCATCCCCTGACACAGCAGCTGTTTAGCTGGTTCATCAGAGTTGACCATGCCTGCGTCGCGCATCAGTTTGTGGAAGAAGCGGAAGTAGAGCAGGTGCATGATGGCGTGTTCAATACCGCCAATGTAGATATCAACCGGCAGCCAGTAGTTCGCCGCGTCGGAATCCAGCATACCTTCCTGATACTGCGGGCAGGTGTAGCGCGCGTAGTACCAGGACGACTCCATAAAGGTATCGAAGGTGTCAGTTTCACGCAGCGCAGGCATACCGTTAACGGTGGTTTTCGCCCACTCCGGATCGGCTTTGATTGGGCTGGTAATGCCGTCCATGACTACGTCTTCCGGCAAAATAACCGGCAGTTGGTCTTCTGGCGTTGGCAGGACGGTACCGTCTTCCAGCGTCACCATCGGAATCGGCGCGCCCCAGTAACGCTGACGGGAAACACCCCAGTCACGCAGACGATAGTTAACTTTACGCTCACCCACGCCTTTAGCTACCAGCTTGTCAGCAATAGCGTTGAAGGCCGCTTCGAAGTCGAGGCCGTCAAACTCACCGGAGTTAAACAGCACGCCTTTTTCAGTCAGCGCTTGTTCAGACAGATCCGGCTCTGCGCCTTCAGCGGTCAGAATTACCGGCTTGATGGTCAGGCCATATTTGGTCGCAAATTCGTAATCGCGCTGATCGTGACCCGGAACGGCCATAACTGCGCCTGTACCGTATTCCATCAGCACGAAGTTTGCCGCCCAAACCGGGATCTCTTCGCCAGTCAGCGGGTGAACGGCTTTGAAACCAGTGTCGACGCCTTTCTTCTCCATGGTCGCCATTTCGGCTTCAGCAACCTTGGTGTTGCGGCATTCGTCAATGAAGGCAGCCAGTTCTGGGTTATTTTCAGCGGCTTTCTGCGCCAGCGGATGACCTGCAGCAACCGCCAGGTAGGTCGCACCCATAAAGGTGTCCGGGCGTGTGGTGTAGACGGTCAGCGTGTTGTCGTAATCGTTCACATCGAAGGTGATTTCCACGCCTTCAGAACGGCCAATCCAGTTGCGCTGCATCGTTTTCACGGTGTCAGGCCAGTGATCCAGATTATCCAGATCGCGCAACAGTTCGTCAGCGTAAGCGGTGATTTTGATGAACCACTGCGGGATCTCTTTACGCTCAACTTTGGTGTCGCAACGCCAGCAGCAGCCGTCGATAACCTGTTCGTTCGCCAGTACGGTCTGGTCGTTCGGGCACCAGTTAACGGCAGACGTTTTCTTGTACACCAGCCCTTTTTTGTACAGCTCGGTGAAGAACTTCTGTTCCCAGCGGTAGTATTCCGGGGTGCAGGTCGCCAGCTCACGGCTCCAGTCGTAACCGAAACCCAGCATTTTGAGCTGGTTTTTCATGTAAGCGATGTTGTCGTACGTCCAAGGCGCGGGGGCGGTATTGTTTTTGACCGCTGCACCTTCCGCCGGCAGACCGAACGCATCCCAGCCGATTGGCTGTAATACGTTTTTGCCCAGCATACGCTGATAGCGAGCGATCACGTCACCGATGGTGTAGTTACGTACGTGGCCCATGTGTAGTCGACCAGAAGGATAGGGAAGCATAGACAGGCAGTAATACTTCTCTTTGCTCTCGTCTTCGGTAACTTCAAATGTGCGCTTCTCATCCCAGTGAAGCTGTACTTTGGATTCTATCTCTTCCGGGCGGTATTGCTCTTGCATGGCAGCCAGTGGTCCTGTTTTCAATACAGCTACAAACGTAGCTCTAGATGTGGTGTTTTAGATCCGCATAGCATAGCCCAAACGCCCGCGCCAAAACAGCCTTTCGCGCATTCAACGTTGAATTCCCGTAAGGATAATTCTTGCACGAATTTACACACTCTGTGGACAGTCTTGCAAAGCGTAGCGTAAATAACGTCTATTATTATAGACAGTTAACGACCCAGGAGGCGAAGCGATGAACAAGGTTGCTCAATATTACCGTGAACTGGTGGCTTCACTGAGTGAACGCCTGCGTAATGGCGAACGCGATATTGATGCGTTGGTGGAACAGGCGCGTCAGCGCGTTATGCAGACCGGGGAGTTAACGCGCACCGAGGTGGAAGAGCTCACCCGGGCCGTCAGACGCGACCTGGAAGAGTTTGCTCTGAGCTATGAAGAAAGCCTCGATGAGGAGACCGACAGCGTCTTTATGCGGGTTATCAAAGAGAGTATCTGGCAGGAACTGGCCGATATTACCGATAAAACGCAGCTCGAATGGCGCGAAGTGTTCCAGGACCTCAGCCATCACGGGGTTTATCACAGCGGCGAGGTGGTCGGGTTGGGCAATCTGGTCTGCGAGAAGTGCCACTTCCATTTAGCGGTGTACACTCCTGACGTGCTGCCGCTATGCCCGAAATGCGGACACGATCAGTTCCAGCGTCGACCGTTTGAGCCGTGATAATGTTGCCGGATGCGACGCGCTGCGTCTTATCCGGCCTACGCATTAGGCGTAAAACTTCAACCGTTCTGCCAGCAGATCGACAAAACCTTCGCGATCCACGTCCACCATTACGGTGGCGTTTGGCTTATTGCCGCTCAGGAAGTAGTAGTCAACCACGGTCATTCCCTGGGTGTATTTGCCCTGAGTTTCCACACCAACCCAGCGTTCAACGGTGGTAAACAGTTCAGGTTTCAGCAGCCAGGCAATGGTGCATGGATCGTGCAGCGGCGCGCCAATGAATCCCCATTTTTCATCTTTGTGATATTCAAAGAAGAAGTCGAGTAGTTCAGCAACGATTGTCGAAATGGGATTGCCGATAGCGCGGAACCGTTCGGTATCTTCACGATGTATTTGCGCTTTATGCGTGACATCTAGTCCAGCCATCACCACCGGAATGCCCGACTGGAACACGATCTCAGCGGCTTCTGGATCCACGAAGATGTTGAACTCGGCGGCGGGCGTCCAGTTTCCGAGGCCCATTGCACCACCCATGATCACGATACGGGCGATTTTGGGGTGCAGTTCAGGATGGCTATTCAGTAGCAATGCCACGTTAGTTTGCGGCCCGGTGGAGACAATCGTCACCGGTTCCTGACTGTTACGCAGGGTTTTCGCCATCAATTCCACGGCAGTACAGTCCTGTGGAGCAAAAGCGGGTTCAGGCAGCGCCGGGCCATCAAGCCCGCTCTCACCGTGGACGTTATCGGCAATTATCAGGTCGCGCATCAGCGGTTTGACTGCGCCACCGGCCACTGGGATATCCGTGCGGTTGAGCAACGTTAACATACGCAATACGTTACGCAGTGTTTTGTCGGGGGTCTGGTTACCGGCAGAGGAGGTTATCGCTTTCACATCCAGTTCAGGTGAAGCGAGGGCGAGAACAATTGCGATAGCGTCGTCATGACCTGGATCGCAATCAAACAGGATAGGAAGTGCCATTGTTGCTCCTTGTAAGTGGGACTTTGTGACAAGGTTAACGCTGGGCTGTGCCTGTTTCGAGAAGTGAAGAGATAAATCGTGAGGTGGCGCGCACATGGAGGTGCGCGCCAGCAAAATTAGTGCAGGATTTTCGCGAGGAAGTCTTTGGCACGGTCTGATTTTGGATTAGCGAAGAACTCTTCTTTCGGTGAGTCTTCAACAATCTTCCCTTCATCCATGAAGATCACCCGGTTCGCCACTTTACGCGCAAAGCCCATTTCGTGGGTAACCACCATCATGGTCATCCCTTCATTGGCCAGTTCAACCATGACGTCCAGTACTTCGTTGATCATTTCTGGGTCGAGTGCTGATGTCGGTTCGTCAAACAGCATAGCGATAGGATCCATGCACAGCGCCCGGGCGATGGCGACACGCTGTTGCTGGCCCCCGGAGAGCTGAGCAGGAAACTTCTCGGCATGCGCTGACAGACCAACGCGTTCCAGTAACTTTTGTGCTTTATCGCGGGCCGGCTTTTTATCTCGTTTAAGCACTTTTACCTGCGCCAGAGTCAGGTTCTCAATAATCGACAGATGCGGGAACAGTTCAAAGTGCTGGAACACCATGCCAACGCGGGAGCGCAGTTTGGCCAGATCGGTCTTTTTATCATTCACCACGGTACCATCAACGGTGATGACGCCCTGTTGTACCGGCTCCAGCCCGTTCACCGTTTTGATAAGCGTTGATTTACCTGAACCTGACGGGCCGCAGACCACCACCACTTCACCTTTTTTCACTTCCGTGGAGCAGTCGGTCAGCACCTGAAAGTGACCATACCATTTAGAAACATTTTTCAGGGTAATCATTAAACTGTCCTTTTCTTCAAATAGCTGACCAACAACGATGCGCTCAGACTGAATACAAAATAAACGGCGCCAGCAAACAGGATCATTTCAACCTGCGTGCCGTCACGCTCACCAATGGTGGAGGCGGTACGGAAGAAGTCTGCCAGACTCAATACATAGACCAGCGAGGTATCCTGGAAGAGTACGATGCCCTGGGTAAGCAGCAGCGGCACCATCGCGCGAAATGCCTGCGGCAGAATGATGAGCTTCATCGACTGCCAATGGGTCATCCCCAGCGCCAGCGCGGCACTGGACTGCCCGCGAGAAATACTCTGGATACCGGCGCGGATAATCTCGGAATAGTACGCGGCTTCAAACATCGAAAATGCGACCATCGCTGAGATCAGGCGAATATCGGTTTTTGGCGACAGACCCAGCACGTTTTGCAGGAAGCCGGGCACAATCAGGTAGAACCACAGCAGCACCATCACCAGCGGAATGGAGCGGAATACGTTGACGTAGCCCTTCGCAAACCAGGCAATTGGCGCGAAGCTGGACAGACGCATTACCGCAAGGATGGTCCCCCAGACGATACCAATGACGACTGCCGTGACGGTGATTTTCAGCGTGATGATCAGCCCATCCAGCAGATACGGCAGGGAAGGGACGATAGAACTCCAGTCAAATTCGTACATTATTTGCCTCCCAAATTGCCAGGCAGGCGGATTTTGCGTTCGACGAGATTCATCACCAGCATGATGACGGCGTTAATCAGTACGTAGGCCAGAGTGATGGCCGTAAACGATTCCCATGCGTGGGCGGAGTAATCCAGTAGTTTACCCGCTTGCGCAGCCATATCGACCAAGCCGATAGTGGAGGCGATCGCGGAGTTCTTTACCAGGTTCATCATCTCCGAGGTCATTGGCGGAACAATCACGCGGTAAGCGTTTGGCAGCAGAACATAGCGGTAGGCCTGCGGCAACGTCAGCCCCATCGCCAGCGCGGCATTTTTCTGCCCGCGAGGCAGAGACTGAATAGCGGCACGAACCTGTTCGCAGACGCGCGCAGCGGTAAACAGCCCCAGACAAAGCATGGATGAGAGGAAGAACTGAATGTTGGGATCCAGTTCTGACTTAAACCACATCCCGATGTTTTCCGGCAGCAGTTCAGGAATGACCAGATACCAGGTAAAAAACTGGACAATGAGCGGAACGTTACGAAACAGCTCGACGTACAGCGTTCCGATCCCGGAAAGGAAACGATTTGGTACGGTACGTAAGATGCCGAATAAAGAGCCGATGAGGAAAGCGATAACCCAGGCGGTGATAGATAACGCGACAGTGACCTGGAAACCACTCCAGAGCCAGCCGAGATAGGTGGTGTTGCCGAACGGGGCTTGTTGTAAAAAAATACCCCAGTTCCAGTCTATAGACATAAATCTACTCCAGAAAAAAAAGGGTAGCAGCGCTACCCCCGAAGATTGTTATTCAGCGTTTTGCGGTTTTCAGGCCTGATGGGGAACGACCATCAGGCTTATAGTCTGTCCGTGCTGAGTAGCAATCGAGAGGGAGGGGAAGCCTCCCTGATTACACTTCATCCTTCAAGATATCTCGTTGTTGGCTGCCTTTATTCATCCCGGTTACTTACTCATGTAAGCGCCCGGGAATTCGCTCAGTTGCCGCCTCGATATAACGTGAAAGGTTTTGTGTACTCTTCTAATTAATTAGTTAAGCGCTTTATCATTCGGTTCTTTGAACAGGGCTTTCATCTCGTCTGACAGTTCGAAATTCATGTTCAGGTTCTTCGGTGGAATTGGATTTTTAAACCACTTATCAAACCATTTCTCAGCTTCGCCTGAGGTCTGCGCCTTGGCGATAGTGTCATCCATCAGCTTTTTGAACTGAGGGTCATCTTTACGCAGCATGCAGCCGTAAGCTTCCTGAGACTGTGGCTTGCCGACGATCTCCCAGTTGTCTGGTTTCTTCGCCTTCGCGCGCTCGCCAGCCAGCAGGGCGTCATCCATCATAAAGGCAACGGCGCGGCCGCTTTCCAGAGTACGGAAAGAGTCACCGTGGTCTTTCGCGCTGATGATGCGCATATCCATTTTTTGTTCTTCATTCAGCTTGTGCAGCAGCACCTCTGAGGTGGTACCCGAAGTCACGACTACGGCTTTACCTTTCAGATCGGCGAAATCTTTGACGTCACCGCCTTTTTTCGCCAGCAGACGAGTACCAACAACGAAAATGGTGTCAGAGAAAGCCGCTTGTTTTTGGCGCTCGACGTTGTTGGTGGTGGAGCCACATTCAAAGTCGAAGGTGCCGTTTTGCAGCAGCGGGATACGGTTTTGTGAAGTAATCGGGATCAGTTTCACCTGCAGGTCAGGCTTGTTCAGCTTTTTCTTCACGGCTTCAACGATCGCGTTGGAGTAATCCTGTGAATAACCGACTACTTTTTGTTGATTATCGTAGTAAGAAAACGGTACCGATGATTCACGGTGGCCGACCACAATCACGCCGTTTTTGGCGATCTTGTCCAGCGTGCTGCCTGCCGCTGGTGCTGCGTCTTCTGCGTGCGCCAGACCGGCGGACATTCCCATGACCAGCATGGCAGTGGCGAGCTTACGTAATTGCATATCCAACTCCTTTATCGTCTGCGCCAGGGACGCATTGATACCCATTGTGATGTTGTTATTGTTTGCTACTAAAACGTGCAGTCTTGTATATGTTTGTTAACATTTAGTTTGGATGAATGTAAAGAATTTGCTGTTTTATTGTTTATTTTTGCGAGGTGCGCCGCACCATTTGGGGGCAAAAATATCTTGTTGCACTTTTCAGGTGCTACCGGCGCTCAACGTTGGTGCGACCAGGTTGCACATTCAGCCAAAACTGCATTTGTCTTGTAGAACAAAGCAATAGACGTGCCAGAATGGGGAGCGGGAAATGTTTTGTGGGCCGGATAAGCGAAACGTTATCCGGCCGGGAAAGGAAGGTTACTTACGACGCTGGCGCAGGCTCATTACCACCGCACCAAAGCCAAACAGCGCGGTAAGCAGCCAGAGCGGCCAGTTACCGGTACGGGCATAAGGGGTTAAGCCCGTCGTTGGCGTCACGCTGGTGGTCAGGACCTGGCGGGTAAACTGCGGGATCATCGCCTGAATCTCACCCTGTGGACCAATCACCGCCGTAATACCGTTGTTGGTGCTACGCAGCAGAGGGCGCGCCAGCTCGAGGGAACGCATACGCGCCATCTGGAAGTGCTGCCACGGGCCGATGGATTTACCAAACCAGGCATCGTTGGAAATCGTCAGCAGGTAGTCCGTATCCGGGCGGAAATTATCCCGTACCTGTTCGCCAAGAATGATTTCATAGCAGATGGCAGCCGTCAGCTTAAAGCCGTGCGCATGCAGCTGTGGCTGCACATAAGGCCCACGGCTGAAAGACGACATTGGCAGGTCAAAGAACGGCGCTAACGGGCGCAGGATCGATTCCAGCGGGACGAACTCGCCAAACGGTACCAGATGGTTTTTGTTGTAGCGGTTGCTGGAGTCGTAACTGTACGGGCTGTCTTTACCCAGCGTGATGATGGTGTTGTAGGTGTCGTAACGATTCTGCTTGTTCAGACGTGCGTCAACGATACCGGTAATCAGCGTGCTGTTTTTCGATCTCAGCAGGTCATCCATCATGCCCAGAAAACGCTGCTGATTAATTTCCAGGTCCGGAATAGCGGATTCTGGCCAGATGATCAGCTGTGATTTGCCCATCTCAGGCTGGGTGGCGTCGAGATAAATCTTCAGGGTGTTGAGTAACTGACCTTCATCCCATTTGAGCGACTGCGGAATGTCACCTTGCACCATCGAGACCTGAGTGGTTTTTTCCGGCTCAAGCGTGTACCACTGGATATAGCGCAGCGGAAAGGGCAGAGCAAAGAGCACTAGCGCGGCAATCAGCGGCTTCCAGTTACGCGTCACCAGCGCCAGCGCCAGCAGGCCGCTAACCACCATCAGCAGGAAGTTAATCGCCTCAACGCCCATTACCGGAGCCAGCCCTTTTAACGGACCGTCGATCTGACTGTAGCCGAACTGTAGCCACGGGAAGCCGGTCAGTACCCAGCCGCGCAGGAATTCGGTTATTTGCCAGACGACCGGCGCGGCAATCGCCACGCGTATCCAGGTGGTTTTCGGCCACAGACGCGCCAACACGCCGGCAAACAGGCCGGTGTAGAGGGAAAGGTATGCGGCAAGCAGAACCACGAGGAACACATTAATGGGGCCCGGCATACCGCCAAACTGCGCGATGCTGACGTAAACCCAGTTGATGCCGGAGCCAAACAGCCCCAATCCCCAAAAGTAGCCGATTGCGGCAGACTGGAGCGGGCGGCGATTGAAGGTAAGAGCCTGCAGGCCCATCAGCGAAACGATCGCAGCGGGCCAGATGTCATACGGAGAGAAAGCCAGCGTCCCGCAGGCACCGAATAATAACGCCAGCAGCAGGCGAATGCGCTGGCGTTCAATTAATGGGGCAAATGCCATGTAGTCTTAGATCCAGTTTCGGGTTTATTCGTCCAGTTTGGGCTGGGGTGAGTCGTCCGGAATTCTGACATGAACCTGAATAATACGACGGCTGTCGGCCATTGCCACTTTGAACTGGTAACCATCAATGTCGATAGTCTCCCCGCGCGCGGGCAGATGACCAAAGGCCTGCATGACCAGCCCGCCGATGGTATCTACTTCTTCGTCGCTAAAATGGGTACCGAAAGCGTCGTTGAAGTCTTCAATCGGCGCCAGAGCGCGAATGGTCCAGGTGTGGCGACTGAGCTGACGGAAATCGATATCGTCTTCTTCGTCGTACTCATCTTCAATTTCACCCACGATCAGTTCAAGGATGTCCTCAATGGTCACCAGACCTGAGACACCGCCGAATTCGTCGATGACGATAGCCATATGATAACGCTGGGAGCGGAACTCTTTCAGCATGCGGTCAACTCGCTTGCTTTCAGGTACGACAACCGCCTGGCGTAACACTTTCTCCATGCTGAAGGCTTCGGCATCGCTGCGCATAAACGGCAGCAGATCTTTGGCCATCAGAATCCCTTCAATGTGATCTTTGTCTTCGCTGATCACCGGGAAACGCGAGTGGGCAGACTCGATAATGACATCGAGACATTCGTCCAGGGTCTGGTTGCGTTTCAGGGTAATCATCTGAGAGCGAGGGATCATGATGTCGCGCACGCGTTGGTCCGCAATATCCATCACCCCTTCGAGCATATCGCGCGTATCTTCATCGATAAGGTCGTTTTGCCCGGAATCACGGATCAGCTCCAACAGTTCGTCGCGGTTTTTTGGTTCACCGTGGAAAAGTTGGCTCAGTAACAGGGAGAAAAATCCCTTTTTGCTGTTTAAGGTGTCACTACTGTGTGAATTGTCGTCGCTCATGGCGTCGTATGGGTTCTCATGTTAGTTAATACAAAGCTCGTCATGCGTATATTCAGCTGTTGACGGCATGTCTCTTCATCGTACTTCAAACCAGGTAAGCCGGATAAGGCGCAATACCTGATGGCGGCTGCGCCTTATCAGGCTTACAAGATTTCGAAATGCTTATTCTTTCTCGGCAATGTACGGATCCTCATAGCCCAGAGCAAGCATAATCTCTGTTTCTAGGGATTCCATCTCTTCCGCTTCATCGTCTTCGATATGGTCGTAACCGAGTAAATGCAGGCTACCGTGCACCACCATGTGCGCCCAGTGGGCCTCAAGCGGTTTGCCTTGTTCCTGCGCTTCTTTCTCGACTACCTGACGGCAGATGATCAAATCGCCCAGCAGCGGCATTTCAATGCCCGGCGGGGCTTCAAACGGGAAAGAGAGTACGTTGGTTGATTTATCTTTCCCGCGATAGGTCAGGTTCAGCTCGTGGCTTTCCGCGTCATCGACCAGACGAATGGTAACTTCAGACTCTTCCTGAAACTGTGGGATCACCGCATCCAGCCAACCTTGAAACTGACTTTCTGTTGGTAAACCGGATTCGTCTTCACATGCCAGCTGTAAATCGAGAATAACCTGACTCATTTTTGTTCCTGCTCCTGAGCTTCGCGCTTGCGTTCTGCAGCCAGCTCGGCTTTGCGTTTCTGTTCTGCTTCTTCCCAGGCTTCATACGCCGTGACGATACGGGCGACCACCGGGTGGCGAACCACGTCTTCGCTATGGAAGAAATTAAAACTAATTTCGTCGACTTCAGCCAGTACTTCAATGGCATGACGCAGACCGGATTTGGTGCTTCGCGGCAGGTCAATCTGGGTGATATCGCCGGTGATAACCGCTTTAGAGTTAAAGCCGATACGGGTCAGGAACATTTTCATCTGTTCGATGGTGGTGTTCTGGCTCTCATCAAGAATGATGAACGCATCGTTTAACGTACGACCACGCATGTAGGCCAGCGGCGCAACTTCAATGACGTTACGCTCAATCAGCTTTTCGACCTTCTCAAACCCGAGCATTTCGAACAGTGCGTCATACAGCGGTCGTAAGTAGGGATCGACTTTCTGGCTGAGGTCACCCGGCAGGAAGCCGAGTTTTTCGCCCGCTTCCACTGCCGGACGGGTCAGCAGGATTCGACGGATCTCCTGACGCTCAAGCGCATCGACCGCAGCGGCAACCGCAAGATACGTTTTACCCGTACCCGCAGGGCCAACGCCAAAGGTGATGTCGTGGTCGAGGATATTCGCAATGTATTGTGCCTGGTTCGGCGTACGCGGCTTAATTACCCCGCGCTTGGTTTTGATGTTCACCGCTTTGCCAAATTCCGGCACGCTGTCTGCGCTTTGCTCAAGCACTCGCGCTTCTTTAATTGCCAGATGAATTTGTTCAGGCTCAATGTCCTGCGTCTGACCGCGCATTGGGGCAGTATCGACGTACAGGCTACGTAAAATATCTGCCGCCGCGGTGACGCAAATTGGGCGACCGGTCAGCTTAAAGTGGTTATCACGGCGGTTAATTTCGATGCCGAGGCGACGTTCCAGCTGCTTGATGTTGTCATCAAATGGGCCGCAAAGGCTCAACAGGCGGGCATTGTCTGCGGGTTCAAGGGTGATTTCACGAGTGTCTATGTTCAAACTGTTCCTCTTTTGCATGTCTTGCCGGACGCTGAACATTTACCGGCATCTAAGGAAATTATTCACGCCATGGGGGAAAGGCGCAAGCATTGCGATAAATATGGGGATGATGAGGTAGATTACAAGGCCCGCCGGGGCAGCGAGCCCAGAAGAGTAAGCCCGATAAGCGTAGCGCCATCGGGCATTGAAGATTAAGGCTGATAAATACCGACGCCCAGATCGTTTTCTTTGCGGGTACGCGCAATAACCGACTCAGGGGATTCAGCGATGCGCAGACCCATTTCGTCTTCGGTGCGCACCACTTTACCGCGCAGGGAGTTCGTCCAGACATCGGTAATTTCTACATCTACGAACTTACCGACCATTTCCGGGTTGCCTTCAAAGTTCACCACTCGGTTATTTTCGGTACGGCCAGACAGTTCCATGATGCTTTTACGCGATGTGCCTTCAACCAGAATGCGCTGGGTCGTGCCGACCATGCGACGGCTCCAGGCCATGGCTTGCTGGTTAATACGCTCCTGCAGAATATACAGGCGCTGTTTTTTCTCTTCTTCCGGCACGTCGTCAACCATATCGGCGGCAGGGGTGCCAGGACGCGCAGAGAAGATAAAGCTGTAGCTCATGTCAAAATTGACGTCTGCAATCAACTTCATGGTCTGCTCGAAATCCTGCGTGGTTTCGCCTGGGAAGCCAACGATGAAGTCGGAGCTAATCTGGATATCCGGACGCGCTGCACGCAGTTTGCGGATGATCGCTTTATATTCCAGCGCGGTATGGGTGCGTCCCATCAGGTTCAGTACGCGATCTGAACCGCTCTGTACCGGCAGGTGCAGGAAGCTCACCAGTTCTGGCGTGTCACGATACACTTCAATGATATCATCGGTGAATTCGATCGGATGGCTGGTGGTGAAGCGGATACGGTCAATGCCATCGATCGCCGCGACCAGCCGCAGCAGATCGGCAAAAGATCCGATCGTGCCGTCGTAGTTCTCACCGCGCCAGGCGTTCACGTTTTGTCCCAGCAGGTTCACTTCACGCACGCCTTGCGCCGCAAGCTGGGCGATTTCAAACAGGATATCGTCCGCCGGACGGCTCACTTCCTCACCGCGGGTGTATGGCACCACGCAGTAAGTACAATATTTATTACAACCTTCCATGATTGACACGAAAGCGCTTGGACCTTCAGCACGCGGTTCCGGTAGGCGGTCGAATTTTTCGATCTCCGGGAAACTGATATCAACCACCGGGCTACGGGTGGTACTTCCACGCACTTTGTTAATCATTTCCGGCAGACGATGCAGGGTTTGCGGCCCAAAAATAATATCGACATAGTGTGCGCGTTGGCGAATATGGTCGCCTTCCTGAGACGCAACACAGCCACCGACACCGATGATCAGCTTGGGGTTTTTCTCTTTTAACAGCTTCCAGCGGCCCAACTGATGGAAGACTTTTTCCTGAGCCTTCTCACGGATAGAGCAGGTATTCAGCAGCAGCACATCCGCTTCTTCGGCCACGTCGGTCAGTTGATACCCATGGGTGGCATCCAGCAGATCGGCCATCTTCGATGAATCGTATTCGTTCATCTGACAGCCCCAGGTTTTAATATGGAGTTTTTTGGTCATCGACTTGCTCTTGCGAAATTGTGGCTGAAATGCAGGGCGCATAGTGTACTGCTTTGGCGCGGTTGTGACCAGTATGACGGATGTCAGCCTCAAGGGGTAAAAAATCCTGTAAACTTACACAATACATGTAACAGGATAATTGACCATGACAAATCAACCAACGGAAATTGCCATTGTCGGCGGGGGGATGGTCGGCGGCGCGCTGGCGCTAGGACTGGCGCAGCATGGATTTACGGTAACGGTCATTGAGCATGCCGTTCCCGCGCCGTTTGTGGCTGACGGACAGCCTGATGTCAGAATTTCGGCCATCAGCTCCGCCTCCGTGTCGTTACTGAAAGGGCTGGGCGTCTGGGATACGGTTCAGGGGATGCGCAGCCATCCTTACCGTCGTCTGGAAACGTGGGAATGGGAAAATGCCCATGTGATGTTTGATGCCGCCGAGCTTAAGCTGCCCTTGCTGGGCTATATGGTGGAAAACACGGTCCTGCAACAGGCGCTCTGGCAGGCTCTGGACGTTCACCCCAAAGTCACGCTGCGCGTGCCTGCGTCGCTGATCTCTCTGCATCAACATAACGATCGGCATGAGCTTGAGCTGGCTGGTGGCGAAAAAATCAGCGCGAAGCTGGTCATCGGCGCCGATGGCGCAAATTCTCAGGTGCGGAAAATGGCCGGGATTGGTATCCATGCCTGGCAGTATGCGCAGTCCTGTATGTTGATAACCGTGCAGTGCGAGAATTCGCCGGGAGACAGCACCTGGCAGCAATTCACCCCTGACGGTCCGCGCGCATTTTTACCGCTGTTTGATAACTGGGCCTCGCTGGTGTGGTACGACTCACCGGCGCGTATCCGCCAGTTGCAAGGTTTGAATATGTCGCAACTGCAGGCGGAGATCGCCAAACATTTCCCATCGCGACTCGGTAACGTTACGCCTGTGGCAGCGGGGGCATTCCCGCTAACGCGCCGTCACGCGCTGCAATATGTGCAGCCAGGACTGGCGCTGGTGGGGGACGCCGCGCATACCATTCATCCGCTGGCGGGGCAGGGCGTTAATTTGGGGTTCCGTGATGTGGATGCGCTGATTGACGTGCTGGTGAATGCGCGCAGCTACGGTGAGTCCTGGGCAAGTCAGCCGGTGCTGAAGCGCTATCAGAACCGTCGCATGACTGACAATTTCATCATGCAAAGCGGCATGGATCTGTTCTACGCAGGATTTAGCAACAACCTGCAGCCGCTGCGTATCATGCGTAATCTTGGGCTAATGGCCGCAGAGCGCGCCGGTATGTTGAAACGCCAGGCACTCAAGTACGCGTTAGGATTGTAATTCAGACAGGCCTACAGAGAACGTTGTAGGCCTGGTAAGCGTAGTGCCATCAGATAATAAATGCAGAAAAGCAAAAAGCTCGCCGAAGCGAGCTTTTTTAATATGGCTGGGGTACGAGGATTCGAACCTCGGAATGCTGGTATCAGAAACCAGAGCCTTACCGCTTGGCGATACCCCAACGGGTGCATCCACAGAATGGACGGCTTTTTGAAATTGGCTGGGGTACGAGGATTCGAACCTCGGAATGCTGGTATCAGAAACCAGAGCCTTACCGCTTGGCGATACCCCAACAATTTTTTGGATTTACCGAACGAGTCGATACGTCCTTAATATGGTGGCTACGACGGGATTCGAACCTGTGACCCCATCATTATGAGTGATGTGCTCTAACCAGCTGAGCTACGTAGCCAGATACTATCATATTCTTCGATGGCTGGGGTACCTGGATTCGAACCAGGGAATGCCGGTATCAAAAACCGGTGCCTTACCGCTTGGCGATACCCCAATGACCGTTGCGGTGAACCGCTACATCGAAGAAAAAATGGCTGGGGTACCTGGATTCGAACCAGGGAATGCCGGTATCAAAAACCGGTGCCTTACCGCTTGGCGATACCCCATCCGTGCAACGCTTACGGGTGAATGGTGCGGGAGGCGAGACTTGAACTCGCACACCTTGCGGCGCCAGAACCTAAATCTGGTGCGTC
This sequence comes from Citrobacter sp. Cb031, assembly GCF_030336725.1. Lineage (NCBI taxonomy): Bacteria > Pseudomonadati > Pseudomonadota > Gammaproteobacteria > Enterobacterales > Enterobacteriaceae > Citrobacter > Citrobacter sp. Cb031. The sequence continues at coordinate 372,638 of NZ_JAOWDA010000021.1, read as the reverse complement.
TACCAATTTCGCCACTCCCGCAAAAAAGATGGTGGCTACGACGGGATTCGAACCTGTGACCCCATCATTATGAGTGATGTGCTCTAACCAGCTGAGCTACGTAGCCATCTTTTTTTCGCGTAACCTTATCGGCGTTGCGGGGCGCATTATGCGTATTGAGCCTTGAAGCGTCAACCCCTTTTTCATTGAAAATAGCTGGAATGTGACTGTTTGGTTAGGTTGCGAACAGCATGACGCAATATTCGGCAATTATTAGTTATTAATTGTTTTTTTGCACAGAAAACAGACATAAAAAAGAGCCCCGCAGGGCCCTTTTCTAAGGATTAACTTATTTATAAGCGGACTGATGTACGCCAACCGCACGACCAGAAGGATCGTTCATGGTTTTAAACGCCTCATCCCATTCGATTGCTTTGGCAGAAGAACAGGCAACAGACGGCCCGCCAGGTACACATTCCGCAGCGCTCGCAACCGGGAACAGCTCTTCGAAAATCTCACGGTACAAATACGCTTCTTTAGAAGATGGCGTGTTGTAAGGGAAACGGAAGCTGGCGGTTTCCAGTTGTTGGTCAGAAACTTGCTCAGCGGCCACCTCTTTCAGGGTATCAATCCAGCTGTAACCGACACCATCGGAGAACTGCTCTTTCTGACGCCATGCAACGCTTGCTGGCAGGTAGGATTCAAAACATTCACGCAGAACATGTTTTTCCATTTTGCCGTTGCCGCACATTTTGTCCTGCGGGTTGATGCGCATCGCCACATCAAGGAATTTCTTATCCAGGAAGGGCACGCGAGCTTCCACTCCCCAGGCCGACATAGCTTTGTTGGCACGGGCACAGTCGAACATATGCAGCGCCTGCAGCTTACGCACGGTCTCTTCGTGCAGCTCTTTTGCATCCGGTGCTTTGTGGAAATAGAGATAGCCGCCAAATACTTCGTCAGAACCTTCGCCCGACAGCACCATTTTAATGCCCATCGCTTTAATTTTACGCGACATTAAGTACATCGGGGTCGAGGCGCGAATCGTCGTAACATCGTAAGTTTCGATGTGATAAATCACGTCGCGGATAGCATCCAAACCTTCCTGCACGGTGAAGTGGATCTCATGGTGTACAGTACCCAGATGGTTCGCCACCTCTTGCGCGGCTTTCAGGTCAGGGGCGCCTTCCAGGCCTACGGCGAAGGAGTGCAACTGCGGCCACCAGGCTTCGCTACGCTCCTGATCTTCAACACGACGCGCGGCGTATTTTTTGGTGATTGCGGAAATGACTGATGAATCCAGACCGCCGGACAGCAATACACCATAAGGAACATCTGACATCAGGTGGCTTTTCACTGCATCTTCCAGTGCCTGACGCAACTCGTTTTTATCGGTAACGTTGTCTTTTACCGTATCGTATTCAAACCAGTCGCGCTGGTAGTACTGACGAATTTCGCCGTCTTTGCTCCATAAATAGCTACCGGCCGGGAATTCTTTGATCGTACGACACACGGGAACCAGGGCTTTCATTTCAGACGCAACGTAGAAGTTACCGTGCTCGTCGTAACCCATATACAGCGGGATGATCCCGATATGATCGCGACCGATCAGATAAGCGTCCTGCTCGCTGTCGTACAGAGCAAAAGCAAACATGCCTTGCAGGTCATCCAGAAACTCTGGGCCTTTTTCCTGATACAGCGCAAGGATAACTTCGCAGTCGGAACCGGTCTGGAACTGATAGCGATCGCCGTATTCAGCGCGCAGCGCCTGATGGTTATAAATTTCACCGTTAACCGCCAGGATATGCGTTTTCTTCACGTTGTACAGCGGCTGAGCACCGGCGTTGACGTCGACGATGGACAGACGTTCGTGCGCCAGAATGGCGTTATCACTGGCGTAAATACCCGACCAGTCCGGGCCGCGATGGCGCATCAGACGAGACAATTCCAGGGCTTTTTTACGCAGTTCAACTGCGTCAGTTTTAATATCGAATACGCCAAAAATAGAACACATAACCTTCTCCGTTAACCTGTTGCGTGATGCTTTTTATGTTTGCTTGATAAAGAAAATGCCGCAAAGCTGGAGAGGGCGCAAGTGAATTACGGGTCAGAAAATAAAAAACGCAATGGTCATTGTGGATTGGTGAAAAAAGATTACGGAATAGACGGGTTTATTAATGAATCGATAATTTTATGGCGGTTTTATTAAATGGAAGGATTTCTTCTGGCCGGATATGACGCGGGGGCGTCTTATCCGGCTTACGCATCAAATCACATCAATTTCCGCAACGGACGGGTAAATCCAGCTTGGTCTGAACGGCATGCTGTCAATGTCGTCGAGCGTCGAAACGCCAGACAATACCAGGATGGTTTCGAGACCCGCCTGGAAGCCCGCCAGAATATCGGTACGCAGGTTGTCGCCCACAATAACGGTCTCTTCCGAATGCGCCTGCATTTTGTTGAGCGCCGCGCGAATAATCCACGGGCTGGGTTTGCCCACATAAAATGGCTTACGGCCAGAGATTTTTTCGATACCGGCGCACAGCGCACCGCAGGCAGGATAAAAACCGCGTCCGTGAGTATCCGGGTTTGTGGCGATGAAACGCGCACCGTTGGCCACAAAATATGCCGCTTTATGCATCATGTCCCAGTTATAGGATCGCGTCTCGCCAACAATCACAAAATCGGGGTTCACGTCAGTAATAGTAAACCCGGCTTTATACAGCTCGTGAATTAACGCACCTTCACCTACCACGTAGGCCTTTTTCCCTTCCTGGCGGCGAAGAAAATCAGCGGTAGCCATGGCGGAAGTATAAAAGACGCTATCAGGGACATTCACACCCGCGGTGGCGAAGCGGTTTGCCAAATCCTGCCCGGTCTGTGAAGGATAGTTAGTCAGCAAAACTAACGGCAGGCCTTTTTCCAGGATCCCAGTCAGAAATTCTGCCGCACCCGGTACGGCAACATTGTCGTGCATCAGCACGCCGTCGATATCACAAATTACATTCTTAATGGCCATGGACAATCCGACATCAAAAAAAGAAGGCATTACTATACACAAAATACACTAAATCATTCGAGTTGCATCAAGGCGGCACAAGTCTGAGAACCCCGGGAGCTTACTGAAGTAAGTGACTAGGGTGAGCAGATGCAGCTAACGCAGAGGCAGCTTGGTATTAGCTTTCCAGCAAACGTTGCAGCAATGTACCGTTGAGCATCGCACGCTTCACCAGCGCAAAGGCGCCAATGGCTGAACGGTGATCCAGTGTGGAACGAACCACCGGTAAATTGTGGCGAAACGCTTTCAACGCCTGCGTGTTGATACAGCTTTCTATAGCAGGCAGCAGCACTTTATCAGCCTCGGTAATTTCGCCCGCAATGACGATTTTTTGTGGGTTAAACAGGTTGATGGCGATGGCGATGGTTTTACCCAGGTGACGACCAACGTGCTCAATGACTTCTGATGCCAGGTTATCGCCTTTATTAGCCGCCTTACAGATGGCTTTAATGCCGCAATCATCCAGCGTGAGTCGGCTTGGATAACCCTGTTTCAATAAGTTCTGCACGCGGTGTTCAATAGAGGCATTGGCGGCAATTGTTTCCAGACAGCCGAAATTACCGCAGTGACAACGTTCACCCAGCGGCTCTACCTGAATATGGCCAATCTCACCCACGTTGCCATTGCGACCAATAAAAATTCGGCCATTGGAGATGATTCCCGCCCCGGTTCCGCGGTGAACACGCACCAAAATGGAGTCTTCGCAATCCTGGCTTGCCCCGAAATAGTGCTCGGCCAGCGCCAGACTGCGAATATCGTGACCGACAAAGCAGGTGACCTTAAAGCGTTTTTCGAGTGCTTCGACCAGCCCCCAGTTTTCGACCTGAATGTGCGGCATATAGCGGATGACGCCGCTTTCAGGATCAACAAGGCCTGGCAGAATGACGGAAATCGCAACCAGCTCGCGGATTTTCCGCTGGCAGTTCTCAATAAAGGTGGCAATGGTGTTGAGCAGCGCATACTCCAGCGTTTCCTGGGTGCGCTCCGGGAGAGGATAATGCTCTTCAGCGACCACTTTACTGCTCATATCATAGAGCGTGAGCGTAGTATCGTGGCGGCCCAGGCGTACGCCAATCGCGTGGAAATTGCGGGTTTCGGTGACGATAGAGATAGCGCGGCGGCCCCCGGTAGAGGCCTGCTGATCGACTTCTTTGATCAGCCCGCGTTCAATCAATTGACGCGTAATTTTCGTTACGCTGGCGGGGGCAAGCTGGCTTTGCTCGGCAATTTGAATTCGCGAGATTGGCCCATGCTGGTCAATCAGGCGATAAACCGCCGCGCTGTTAAGCTGTTTTACGAGATCAACATTACCTATTTGAGCTTGTCCGCCTGGTGTCATTCTTTCTCTTACTCAGTAACGACCTCGTTGCCATTAACGATGGTCTTGATAATTTTAAAGTCGTGCGTGAACGCAGTCAGGTTGGCTACTTTGCCTGGCGCGATGCTGCCGAGTTGTTTGTCGACGCCAATGGCGCGAGCAGGGTAGAGCGTTGCCATACGTAAGACTTCGTCGAGAGCGATATTCGCATGTTCGACCAGATTGCGTACGCCTTCAATCATGGTTAATGATGAGCCGCTCAGTGTACCGTTCTCATCAACGCACAATCCATTACGGTAGTATATTGTTTTACCAGCGAAAATGAACTGTTCAATGTTTGCACCTGCTGGTGCGGTTGCGTCGGTGACCAGGCACAGCTTGTCGCCTTTCAGGCGTTTGGCATTACGAATGTTAACGTAATCAACGTGGAGGCCATCGGCGATGATACCGCAGTAGATATCGGCTTCATCAAGAATAGCGCCCGCCAGACCAGGTTCGCGACCGGTAATGTAAGGCATCGCGTTGAACAGATGTGTCGCAAAGGTGATGCCTGCGCGGAACCCGATTTTTGCTTCTTTTACCGTTGCATTTGAGTGACCCGCAGAAACCACAATACCCGCATTCACCAGTTTGGTAATGACCTCTACCGGGACCATTTCTGGTGCCAGCGTTACTTTGGTGATCACATCGGCATTATTGCACAGGAAATCAACCAGCGCAGCGTCCGGTTGACGGACAAATCCCGGATTATGGGTGCCTTTTTTCACCAGATTCAGCCACGGACCTTCCAGATGAAGCCCTAGTGCCTGATTCGGGTGTTTCGCCAGGTATTCACGCATGACGCGAACGCCTTGTTTCATCAGGTCATCGCTGGTGGTGATAAGCGTTGGCAGGTAGCTGGTGCAGCCAGATTTTTCATTGGCTTTCTGCATGATTTCCAGCGTTTCAACGGTCACGGCTTCTGCCGTATCGTTAAATTGTACGCCGCCGCAGCCGTTTAGCTGTACATCGATAAAACCGGGGGAAACAATGGCCCCATTCAGTGAGCGCTGTTCAATTCCTGACGGTAACTCAGCCAGTGGGCAAACGCTGTCAATCAGGCCATTGGCGACAACAATCGCATGGTCATCAAGAATTTCGTGACCGGTAAAAATCCGGCCCTGGGTTAAAGCATACATTCCGACCCCCGATTTCAAAAAATGCCGCCCTGCAACTTATCGACAGGGCGGAGACATCAATTACAGACCTTTAATATTTTCCGCTTCTAACTCGTTAAAGTATTTCAGCGTCTTCACTTTCAGTTCCATGGTGGAAGGCTCATCGCAGACCACAACGGCTTTCGGATGCAACTGCAGACAGCTGATGGTCCACATATGGTTAACGTTGCCTTCAACGGCGGCTTGCAGCGCCTGCGCTTTCTGGTGGCCCAGTACCAGGATCATCACTTCTTCGGCATCCAGCAGGGTGCCCACGCCAACGGTCAGCGCATATTTAGGCACCTGGCTTACGTCGCCGTCAAAGAAGCGTGAGTTCGCAACACGCGTGTCGTGAGTCAGCGTTTTGATGCGGGTACGGGAAGCCAAAGAAGAGGCTGGTTCGTTGAACGCGATGTGACCATCGTTGCCTACGCCGCCCATAAACAGGTGGATTTTACCGTAAGAACGGATTTTTTCTTCATACTGACGGCATTCTGCATCAATATCCGGTGCGTTACCATTGAGGAGGTTGATGTTTTCTGCTGGAATATCAACGTGATCAAAGAAGTTGCGATGCATGAAGCTATGGTAGCTTTCCGGATGCTCTTTCGGCAGGCCAACATATTCGTCCATATTGAACGTCACAACATGCTTGAAGCTTACCTGGCCCGCTTTGTGCATTTCAACCAATGCTTTGTAGGCTGTCAGCGGAGTACCGCCAGTCGGCAGGCCCAAAACGAACGGACGATCAGCCGTTGGTTTGAACGCGTTAATACGGTTAACGATATGGCGAGCAGCCCATTTGCCGACTTGTTCAGCGGTATTCAGGGGGATCAGTCTCATTCTTCACCTCAAAAGTAAATGTAAGCAATTGGCGGATTGAGTCTCTGTGCAGTATTAAGCGTAACCTGGTTTTGCATCGGTAAGGATCAATCCGTTTCGATTTTTTGAATGATAAAATAAGTTTTCGTAGTTAGCCAGTGGAAGGGAGGGTTAATAACGATATTTGGTGACTGGAATCACAAAAAACACGCGTTTAATTTGCGATACGAATTAAATTTTCACACACTCTGAATGTAGATGAATGGTTAATATTGTTGTTCCAGAATCTTGCTGTCAGGAATGGTCGCACAATAAAAATATGGCTTCAAAGAAGCCTAATCGGGGTCTCGTAGGGGGAATAAAATGAATATTTTAGGTTTTTTCCAGCGGCTGGGTAGGGCGTTACAGCTCCCCATCGCTGTGCTGCCAGTCGCGGCACTGCTGCTGCGATTCGGCCAACCAGATTTACTTAACGTACCCTTCATCGCGCAAGCGGGTGGGGCCATCTTTGATAACCTGGCGTTAATTTTCGCTATCGGTGTGGCTTCCAGCTGGTCAAAAGACAGCGCGGGTGCTGCAGCGCTGGCGGGTGCGGTCGGTTATTTCATATTGACCAAAGCAATGGTTACCATTAACCCGGCCATCAATATGGGCGTGCTGGCAGGTATCATCACTGGTCTGGTCGGCGGTGCGGTATATAACCGTTGGTCTGGTATCAAACTACCTGACTTCCTGAGCTTCTTTGGCGGCAAACGCTTCGTGCCGATCGCCACTGGCTTCTTCTGTCTGGTGCTGGCTGCTATCTTCGGCTACGTGTGGCCGCCGGTGCAGAACGCCATCCATGCGGGAGGTGAGTGGATCGTGGGCGCTGGCGCGCTGGGTTCCGGTATCTTTGGTTTCATCAACCGTCTGCTGATCCCAACCGGTCTGCATCAGGTGCTGAACACTATCGCCTGGTTCCAGATTGGTGAATTCACTAACGCTGCAGGTACCGTATTCCACGGTGACATCAACCGCTTCTACGCGGGTGACGGCACTGCGGGTATGTTTATGTCTGGCTTCTTCCCGATCATGATGTTTGGTCTGCCGGGTGCGGCGCTGGCAATGTACTTCGCCGCTCCGAAAGCACGTCGTCCGATGGTTGGCGGTATGCTGCTGTCCGTTGCGATCACCGCGTTCCTGACCGGTGTTACCGAGCCGCTGGAATTCCTGTTCATGTTCCTGGCGCCATTGCTGTACCTCCTGCACGCACTGTTAACGGGTATCAGCCTGTTCGTTGCAACACTGCTGGGGATCCACGCGGGCTTCTCCTTCTCCGCAGGGGCTATCGACTACGTGTTGATGTACAACCTGCCGGCGGCAAGTCAGAACGTCTGGATGCTGGTCGTGATGGGCCTGGTGTTCTTCGTCATTTACTTTGTGTTGTTCAGCGCGGTTATTCGTATGTTTAACCTGAAAACGCCGGGCCGTGAAGATAAAGAAGACGATATCGTTACTGAAGAAGCGAACAGCAACACTGAAGAAGGTCTGGCTCAACTGGCAACCAACTACATTGCAGCAGTTGGCGGTACCGATAACCTGAAAGCGATTGATGCCTGTATCACTCGTCTGCGTCTGACCGTTGCCGACTCCGGTCGCGTAAATGATGCGATGTGTAAACGTTTAGGCGCATCTGGAGTGGTTAAGCTGAACAAGCAAACTATCCAGGTCATCGTGGGTGCGAAGGCCGAATCTATCGGCGACGAAATGAAGAAAGTTGTTGCGCGTGGCCCGGTGGCTGCAGCGTCTGGTGAAAGTGCGCCAGCAGCAGCGGCTCCGGTTGCTAAACCGCAAGCTGTAGCGAACGCAGTAACCGTTGAAACTTTAGTTTCTCCGATTACCGGTGACGTGGTTGCGCTGGAGCAGGTGCCTGATGAAGCCTTCGCCAGCAAAGCTGTAGGCGACGGCGTGGCGGTGAAGCCAACGGATAAAATCGTGGTTGCTCCGGCTGCCGGCACCATCGTGAAAATCTTCAACACTAACCATGCGTTCTGTCTGGAAACCGTTAAAGGCGCGGAAATCGTGGTCCACATGGGTATCGATACAGTAGCGCTGGAAGGTAAAGGCTTTAAGCGTCTGGTTGAAGAAGGTGCGGAAGTGACTGCAGGTCAACCGATTCTGGAAATGGATCTGGAGTTCCTGAACGCCAACGCACGTTCCATGATTAGCCCGGTTGTGTGCAGCAACAGCGATGATTTCGGTGCTCTGGTCATTAAAGCCGAAGGTCATGTGGTTGCTGGTCAAACACCACTGTATGAGATTAAAGGTAAATAACTGCTCCTGAGTAAAGTGAGTTAAGTGCCTTAAGCGGCGGGGGATATTCCTCCGCCGCTTTTTTTTGCAGCAAATACCCTCATATATCCTGTTGAAACACCTTTTTTGTGCAACTAATAGTTGTCTCCTGACGTCGCTTATAAGATCATGTTCCGTTATACGTTGTTTACGCTTTGAGGAATCCACGATGAGTGAGGCTGAAGCCCGCCCGAGTAACTTTATTCGTCAGATCATCGATGAAGATCTGGCCAGTGGTAAGCACACCACTATCCATACACGTTTTCCGCCGGAGCCAAATGGCTATCTGCACATTGGCCACGCGAAATCCATTTGTCTGAACTTTGGCATTGCGCAAGATTACCAGGGCCAGTGCAACCTGCGTTTTGATGATACGAACCCGGTTAAAGAAGATATCGAGTACGTTGAGTCGATTAAAAACGACGTTGAATGGTTAGGTTTCCACTGGACTGGCGATATTCGCTACTCTTCGGATTACTTCGATCAGCTTCACGCCTATGCGGTAGAGCTTATTAATAAAGGCCTGGCGTACGTTGATGAACTGTCAGCGGAGGAGATCCGCGAATACCGCGGCACTCTGACGCAGCCAGGTAAAAACAGCCCGTTCCGCGATCGTAGCGTCGAAGAGAACCTGGCACTGTTCGAAAAAATGCGTACTGGTGGTTTTGAAGAAGGTAAAGCCTGCCTGCGCGCGAAAATCGATATGGCTTCGCCGTTTATCGTGATGCGTGATCCGGTGCTGTACCGTATTAAGTTCGCCGAACACCACCAGACCGGCAACAAGTGGTGCATCTACCCGATGTACGATTTTACCCACTGCATCAGCGATGCGCTGGAAGGCATTACGCATTCACTGTGTACGCTGGAGTTCCAGGATAACCGTCGTTTGTACGACTGGGTGCTGGACAACATCACCATTCCGGTTCACCCGCGCCAGTACGAATTCTCGCGCCTGAATCTGGAATACACCGTGATGTCCAAGCGCAAGCTGAACCTGCTGGTGACCGACAAGCACGTTGAAGGCTGGGACGATCCGCGTATGCCGACGATTTCTGGCCTGCGTCGTCGTGGTTATACTGCTGCCGCTATTCGTGAGTTCTGCAAACGCATTGGCGTGACCAAGCAGGATAACACCATTGAGATCGCTTCTCTGGAGTCCTGCATTCGCGAAGATCTGAACGAAAACGCCCCGCGCGCGATGGCAGTTATCGATCCGGTGAAACTGGTTATCGAAAACTACCCGCAGGGCGAAAGCGAGTTGGTTACCATGCCTAACCATCCGAATAAACCGGAAATGGGCAGCCGTGAAGTGCCGTTTAGCGGTGAAATTTGGATCGATCGCGCCGACTTCCGCGAAGAAGCGAACAAGCAGTACAAGCGTCTGGTGATGGGCAAAGAAGTACGTCTGCGTAATGCTTACGTGATCAAGGCTGAACGTGTAGAGAAAGATGCAGAAGGGAATATCACCACCATTTTCTGCACCTACGATGCCGACACCCTGAGCAAAGATCCGGCTGATGGTCGTAAAGTAAAAGGTGTTATTCACTGGGTGAGCGCGTCCCATGCGCTGCCGATTGAAATCCGTTTGTACGATCGTCTGTTTAGCGTGCCAAACCCAGGTGCGGCGGAAGACTTCCTGTCCGTTATCAACCCGGAATCGCTGGTCATTAAGCAGGGCTACGGTGAGCCGTCACTGCAGGCTGCGATTGCAGGTAAAGCGTTCCAGTTTGAGCGTGAAGGCTACTTCTGCCTGGACAGCCGCTATGCAACGGCTGACAAGCTGGTATTTAACCGCACTGTAGGTCTGCGCGATACGTGGGCTAAAGTCGGCGAGTAATTGCTGTCACACTGCCTCAAACGCCGCCAACGCGACGTTTGAGGCGGATTTTTCTGTTTTACTTATGCTGCATTAACGCCTGAACCCGCTGCTGGCTGCGTTCCAGCACCACCGATGTCTCCTGCTTACCCACCGTCGCCTGATTGACCATTTCACTGAGGATCATGGAGCCGGTAATATCCCCCATCCGCGTAAAGTTCTTCTCGCCGACCGATCCAAAGACCTGCATATTCGGGTACTGGGCAATCAGCTGTTCAGGGAGAGTTCCAAAGACTTTGACGGCAGGGTTGTCCTTCCAACTGACGTTTTGCGCGGCGGCCTTCGTCACCGGCAGCATCGCCCCCGGCGACATCAATACCCAGTCAGCCGCGTTCTGCGCCTGTCCCATAAAGCTGACAAATTTTTCGGCGGCTTTCGTTTCTGCCTCAGTCTGACCGGCTGTGAGCGTTAAGGATGTGATAACGCCAAATACGGCAGGTGATTTTTCGCTCGGCACGACAAAGCCTAAATCCGCCAGTGAACCATCCTGATAAATCGCTGGCAGGATATAGGTCGAATAGACCGCCATCGGCGCGGTGCCGTTCATAAAGGCGTCTTTGATCTCTGTTACGTTGTTCGAGCCGGGCATGGTATAGCGGGCCAGTTCGCGATAATAGTTCAGCGAGGCCTGCATTTCTGCTGAGTTAACCGTGATGTCGCCGTTTGCGTTGAACACATTGGCACCGTTTGAAAGTGCGAACTGAGAGAAGGTTTGTTCGCTCATGACGCTTTCAGCCGTCGGCAGCGCGATGCCATATTTTTTACTGGCGCTGTCGGTCAGCCTGCGTGCCGCTTCCAGCAGCTGCGTCCAGTTTTTGGGTTCGTCGATTCCCGCTTTAGCCAGTACCGATTTACGATACCAGACTCCCTGCAGCCAGGCGCTGATCGGCACGCCGGTATAGGCCGTTCCGTCTTCGGTGCGAACAATGCGCAGCACACCGTCGTAGAAGGCGCTTTCACCTTGCCTGTCGATCAGCGTTTTCACCGCTTTGTGGTCGATAAGCTGCTCTTTATCCATGACTTTGGCATAGTCATGGCTGACCTCGACGACCTCCGGTAGTGATCCTGAGCGGGCAAGGGTAATGATTTTGGTATTATAGGCATCCTCTTCGACGGGAACCTGCTTCACAATAATATCCGGATTCTCTTGCTGAAAGCGGTTGATGATCCCGGCAATGACGGTCTGGCGCTCCTGCTCAACGGCGGAGTGCATAAATTCGATGGTCACCTGCTGCGGTTTATCCTCACAGCCTGAAAGCAAAACGGCGGTTATCAGCGCCAGCATTGTTTTTGGTATGTTCATTTTTAATCCCTTGTTGTCGTCCATTTCCGTTAATTAACAACTGGCGCTGATATGGATAGCGTCCGTCGACAGCGCACCTGCACAAATCAGTAAACCGATCCCGCCATCCATCAAGGCTTCGTGTTCAGCGTCCTCCACGCGCAGCGTTTTACCGTCAACGGTCGCGGAGATAATCTGCCCGTTGACGCTGATATCGAACGACACAGGGCGCTCGTACACGTCGGACAACGCCGCTTCTGCCAGGACTTTGGTGCTGGTGTCGCGCACGCGGACGATCTGTAATTTCCCGTCGCGCAGGATGCGCGCGGCGTAATAGCGCCTCATCCCCTGCACCCGAAAAGCCAGACCGCCGTACTCCCCTGAATGCAGCGTAATGTCACTCTGAACGCGGTAGTTATCCCACTGCCGCGTTCCGTGAATAATCAATCCCTCGTCGTACTCTTTGGAGATGCGAAAGCTGGTGGGATAGTGGCGTGAAAAGAGATCCACGCCGTTTACCCAGGCTCGCCACCAAAAATTAGTTTCCCCTGTGGGTTTACGCAGGGTCAGCTCAGGTGCGCCGTCCCAGCGCATACTGTCGATGAGCAGGCGACCGCGGGCAACGCGGGCATCGGTGCTGATTGTTACGCCAATCTCGCCGATCGGTTGGCCCTGGCAGTCCGGGAGATCCAACGCCAGCGTTAGCGATTCACCCGGGGCTATGCTCTGCGCGTCGCCGTACTGGGGCGTCAGCTGATTGTTGTCATCATAAACCCGGTAGCAGAGCCGCACGTTTAACGCGGATGTGTTATCCGGTGGCGCAATCAGGGTGGCCTGAAGACGCTGGCCTGGGTAGATAAGTGGGGTAGCCATTAAATCATAGCTGCGCATTTCCACGATTTCAGGCGGGGTAAAGGTTTGCGTGGTCACGCTGGCATGAAGTCCGGGCGCAAGATGGCGATAGTGCAGACTCAACATCTGCCGCCCCAGGTGCGCCTCATTCTTAACCTCAACCGCGGCCGCATTTTCTTCATTAAGCCAGCGGAAACCCTGCACGCTGCCCGGTAGTGAGAAATGGTACTGCGCGCCGGATTTTTTGGCTTCAGGGCGCGGCAGACCGGCAATCTGGTGTCCCAGCCCGACCAGGTAATCGGTGATCCGCACGGCGTTGTTTATGGAGAACCCCCCGTCGGCTGAGGAGATCAGCATTCTGTCTGCCAGCGGCCCGCGCCAGTCCGGGCCTGCGTCAATACCCTGGAGTCCCAGCATAATGCCGGACAGACAGCCGACATTCCCCGCATTGCAGTCAGTGTCCCATCCTGACGTATTGACAATGCACTGGGCCTGCTGGAAGTCGTCCGGCGCGTAAAGGATCGCCATAATCATCAGCGCATGATTAGGGATGATGTGACAATTGCTGGGATATTTGTGATAGCCATAGTTGTCGTCGATTCGCTGGCGGGTCGTCTGCCAGTCGTTATCTTCCCGTCGCCAGCGACGGATATCGCCAACCAGCTGGGCTATTTGCGACTCTGCCGGGATCACGGATAATCCGACGTCAATAAGCTGTTCGATCTCCTGGCAGATAAAGGCCTGTGATTCCATCGCCGCCCAGAGCATAGCGGCATACACCGCTTCACCGTCATGGCTCACGCTGGCGGCATTTTTGGCAAGTTCTGCCGCCAGACGGGGTTGTCCCGGTGCGACAAGCGCCCAGCTATCAATAAAGATTTGTGCGCCAATCTGTTCGGCAATCGTTTTCCCGTTGGTCGCAATGGCTCCGCTTAGCGGAGCCGGAATGCCTTTTTTGAGATTCAGCCAGGCGGTGTGTTCCGTCGAATTACCGTTGCCGCCCCACCAGAGGATGGTGCGTTTATCAATGATGTAATTAAGCCAGCAGTGACCCATCTGTTCCGCGCCCAGATCCGGCGGCAGGGCATAATCTTCCAGTGCGCGGATAAAGGTAAAGGTTCCGGCGACATCATCGTCGGTGACAACCAGCGGACGGTTAAATTTTTCGTGGACGTAATACTGGATCGGCCCCAGCTCCTGCATAATTTTTTCGTAGGTCCACCCTTCGAAAGGGCGGCCAAGGTAGACGCCGATTAATTTCCCTAACACCCCAGCATAAACGCGCGACTCATAATCTGAAGGCAATTCCATCTGTTTGATCCTTGTGTGGTGTTTTATCAGCCGTTCAGGCGGATTCTCTTTTTACCAGGCCCCAGGGCATTTCTGTGGTGCTGCCCTGGAGCGGCGCGGTGATATCGGTTTGTGCCAGGAGGAGGGCGGCCGCTTTTTGCCCAAGCTGCTCCGGGTACTGGGCGATAGTGGTAAGGGAAGGGGTCACCAGCCCGGCGGCGGGAATATCATCGAACCCCATCACCGCAAGCTGCTCCGGGATCGTGATGCCTTTCTCCCTTGCGGCACGCATCACGCCGATAGCCATTAAATCGTTGGCGGCGAAAATCGCATCCGGGAGCGTACCGTCATTAATCAGCTGCATCGCGATCTGATAGCCGCTCTGTTCGTTAAAACCTGGCAGAATTTTGATGCGCGGAAGGTGCCCGGCCTGGGTCATCGCCTGGCGATATCCTTCCACTCTGGCAGGCTCAGGACCGCCAGCGCTGACGATCATCGTGATATTTTGGTGCCCCTGTGCCAGCAGATATTCGACGGCGCTGCGCGCGGCAGCGGCGTTGTCGATATAAACATTATGCAGCGGTAGCGGGCCGCTTTTTTTCATCCTGGCTTCAATACGTGCAATCGGGATCCCTGCCTGAAGATACGGGGCAAAATCTTTCATCCCGACGTTAAAAAATGTCCCCACCACGGCGTCGACCCGCCCCTGCGCTGACCAGCGCAAAAAATGCAGCTCTCTTTCCCGTAATCCATCGGTGCTGGCCACGATCGCATCGTAGTGATACCTATCCGTCACCGACTGAACGCCACGGACGAGTGAGGCATAAAAAGGGTTGGCGATATCCGGCACGATGCAGGCGATCGACATGGTTTTATTGGTTTTCAGCGCTTGTGCAAAACGGTTCGGTATATATCCCAGCTGATTAGCCGCTTGCTCAACCCGGCTCACTGTCTCCTGTGGATAGGTGTGATTTCCTTTGGTGAGTACCACGGATACCACCGCCTGTGAAACGCCAGCCAGGGCCGCGACGTCTTTCTGCGTGATGCGTTTTGTCATTTATTTATCAACTTATACGTATAACCTGCATCTTTGAATAATGGGACACCCGGTAGCTGTCAATAAAAACCTTATAAAGTGAGTGTATTTGTGTGGAAAATCCGAGGACGGTCACATCAACGACGGAGAGTGAATTCAGGAGTTCAAACGTTCTGTTTGCAGAGCGAATTAATGACGCTCGAGAATTAATTTGTTTTGCGAATGCAAAGACAATTATTAGGGGTGGAATTATATATATAATAATAAAATTGAAGATATCTATATGTATATAAAGTGTTTTTTCTTGTTTTTGTGACTTTTTTTACTCCCAAAGCAAAATGTAACAGAAAACAAGAAAATATGTGCGGTTGCTCATACTATTACATACTCGTTACAGAAAGAGATTGATAATTCGCGTCGCGAAAAATAGTCTATTCATTGTAGTCACTGAGGTTTTCTCAGCGCTACTTTTTTAATTTTTGTTTTTTCGCTGTCCGCTTTTGTCGGCAGCATTTTATACCCAATGGATTTCGAGTTGCATCAAGGCGGAGACGCAGCGCGTGCGCTGTCCCCGAAGGGGCGAGGCCAAAGGCCGAGTAAAGCCAACACCGATGCAGCTTGAAAAACGAAGGGTTATACGTCAAAGAGGATTAACATATGCGTACGTTTAGTGGCAAACGTAGTACGCTGGCGCTGGCTATCGCCGGTATCACAGCAATGTCGGGTTTCGTTGTCGCTCCCCAGGTACACGCCGAAGGGTTTATTGATGACTCAACCTTAACCGGCGGCATCTATTACTGGCAGCGTGAGCGTGACCGTAAAGATGTGACCGATCACGACAAATACAAAACCAACCTTTCTCACTCCACCTGGAACGCTAACCTCGACTTCCAGTCCGGTTATGCGGCTGATATGTTTGGTATTGATATCGCAGCATTTACCGCTATTGAAATGAACGAAAGTAGCGAAAGCGGCCATCCAAACGAAATTGCATTCTCGTCAAAAAATAAAGGCTATGATGAAGATTACTCCGGCGATAAGAGCGGAATTAGCCTTTATAAAGCAGCAGCCAAATTTAAATTCGGCCCAACCTGGGCGCGCGCTGGTTACATTCAACCAACCGGACAGACTCTGTTGGCTCCGCACTGGAGCTTTATGCCAGGTACCTATCAGGGTGCTGAAGCCGGAGCCAACTTCGACTATGGTGATGCTGGTGCACTGAGCTTCTCCTATATGTGGGCCAACGAATATAAAGCACCATGGCACACTGAAGTCGATAAATTCTATCAGGCTGATAAAAAGACCAGCGTAGATTATCTGCACTCAATCGGCGCGAAATATGACTTCAAAAATAACCTGTTGCTGGAAGCCGCATTTGGTCAGTCTGAAGGCTACGTCGATCAGTACTTCGCAAAAGCCAGCTATAAATTCGATTTAGGCGGTAACCCGTTTACCACCAGCTACCAGTTCTACGGCGCGCGCGACAAAGTTGATGATCGCACCGTGAACGATATTTATGACGGTACGGCCTGGCTGCAGGCGCTGACCTTTGGCTACAAAGTGGCGGAAGTGGTTGACCTGCGTCTGGAAGGGACCTGGGTTAAAGCGGACGGGCAGCAGGGGTACTTCCTGCAGCGTATGACCCCGACCTACGCCTCATCAAACGGTCGCCTGGATATCTGGTGGGATAACCGTTCCGACTTCAACGCCAACGGCGAAAAGGCTGTCTTCTTCGGCGCAATGTATGACCTGAAGAACTGGAATTTGCCGGGCTGGGCAGTGGGCGCGTCCTACGTTTACGCATGGGATGCCAAGCCATCAACCTGGCAGATCAATCCGGATGCGTATTACGACAAAAACCGGACTATCGAAGAATCTTCTTACAGCCTGGATGCGGTCTATACCCTGCAAGAGGGGCGTGCGAAGGGCACCATGTTTAAACTGCACTTCACCCAGTACGACAACCATTCAGACATTCCGAGCTGGGGCGGTGGTTACGGCAACATCTTCCAGGATGAGCGCGACGTGAAATTCATCGTTATTGCTCCGTTCACCATCTTCTAATGCCAACAGCGGCAGGCCGGGCGCCTGCCGTATCGTTGAGGAAAGTGCTATGAAAAAACTGATACTCATCGCTGTTATGGCATCCGGGCTGGTGGCTTGCGCGCAATCCCCGGCACCAAAAGAAGACAGTCGTCTGAAAGAAGCCTACAGCGCGTGCATTACTACCGCGCAAGGATCGCCGGAGAAAATCGAAGCCTGCCAAAGCGTGTTGAATGTGCTGAAGAAAGAAAAGCAGCATCAGCAGTTTGCCAATGAAGAAAGCGTACGCGTACTGGATTATCAGCAATGCATCCAGGCTACGCGCACGGGTAATGGTCAGTCCGTTAATGCTGATTGCGACAAGGTCTGGCAGGAAATTCGTAGCAAGAATACTGCGCAGTAAATCGAAAAATGAAACAGACAACGGGCGGAGAGTTTTCCGCCCGTTTGCATTTCAGGGTTTATATTCCACCGGTTGATAACTCCGACTCAGCCGGACAAACAGCATTGCCGTGGCGGCGAGCCCGCAAAGTGCCGCACACATCAGCCACCACCCCGGTGAGCTTTTATCCCCGGTTAGCTGGACCAGCGCTGTGGAGATGACTGGCGTAAGGCCGCCAAAAATCGCCGTGGCAAGACTGAATGCCAGTGAAAAGCCCACCGTACGCACATAGACAGGCATCACCTCGGTGAGTGCGGCGACCATTGCCCCGTTGTACATACCAAAAAAGAACGAGAACCAAAGCAGGACCAGCGTCATGCGCGTGAAATCTGGCGCGGCGGTGAGCCAGTGCATAACCGGCCAGGTGGTGATCAGTGCAAGGATGGTAATCCCCATCAACACCGGACGACGACCAATTCGGTCAGAAATCGCCCCGCCAATCGGCAGCCAGATAAAATTAGAAATACCGACCAGCATGGTGACGATCAGGCTGTCGCGAGCGCTCAGGTGAAGTACAGCTCTACCATAGGTCGGTGTGTAAACGGTAATAAAGTAGAACGTCGTTGTGGTCATCGCCACCAGCAGCGTACCCGCAGCGATGAGACGCCAGTTTTTGATGATGGTAGTAAAAATTTCCCTGGTGTCGGGACGGTGCGTACGTTGTAAAAAGGCGTCTGTTTCCTGAAGCGAGCGGCGGAGCACGAAGATCAAAGGAATAATCATGCAACCAATAAAGAATGGAATACGCCAGCCCCATTCAGAGATCTCATCGTGTCCCAGGGTGGCGTTCAGGCCGTAACCAATCAGAGCTGCCACCACAATGGCGACCTGTTGACTGGCGGACTGCCAACTGGTGTAGAAGCCTTTATTGCCAGGGGTGGCGATTTCAGAAAGATAAACCGAGACGCCGCCCAGCTCCACCCCTGCAGAAAAGCCCTGTAATAATCGGCCGAGTAATACCAGGACAGGGGCCAGCAGACCAATACTGTGATAACCGGGTACCAGGGCAATCAGCAGGGTACCGCAGCCCATAATCGCCAGCGTCACCATCAGTCCTTTACGGCGACCAATTCTGTCGATGTAAGCACCCAGCACAATTGCGCCAACAGGCCGCATTAAGAAACCTGAACCAAACACGGCGAAAGTTAACATTAGCCCGGCAAATTCACTCTCTGCAGGAAAGAAGGTCTTTGCGATATAGGTGGCGTAAAAACCGAACAGAAAAAAGTCAAACTGTTCGAGGAAATTACCGCTGGTTACCCGCAGTATTGCGCCGAAAGTTCCGGCGCGCGATGGTTGTTGTGTCATTGGGTTTGCTCCACTGTCTTATCATAATATTTATAGAGGTAAGAGTTTGCGGGTTAGTCGCCTGCGACCCCCGCCTGTTTGCCGCGCCGTTTCTCAATCGCCCACTTGAGTAAGGCTGCGCAGCGGTAAAATCCGTGGGCAAATTTTCCATAAGGAATGGTCAGAAAGAGCGCCATGACCACGCCGAGGTGAATGGCGAGCAAAATAGCCATCCAGGAGGTGTCTCTTCCCGCCAGCAGCGCTAAACCGGTCAGACTGGTCAGGAGCAGCAGCAAAATAAAACCGCGATCCATCGGTTTTTGCCGTGCGTCGCCATGCAGCGGTGAGCGCTTAAAATTGAGCCATAGCAAGCCAGCCGGGCCGACAACCAGGCCAATGCCGCCCAACGTGCCCAGCATTACCGGAACGCTGAAGAACGGATAGGGCGCTTCTATACCTGCAAAGTAGTGATAGCCCGTTGCCACCACGGTGGCGGCAAAGCAGAGCATAAAACCGTAGAAGGTGAAGTGATGGAAACGGCGGCGCATCAGGGTGAAGGCATCATCTGCTTCGTTACAACCTTTGCCATGCCCACCATCGAGATACTTCAGCGTCAGCGCATTGTGCGAGGCTTCAGCAATTTCAGCGGAACGCGGTACACCCGGAGAGATTTCGCGCCAGAAGCGCAGAACACCCGCCATCAGCAGACCTATCGCCAGAATAAATACCGAACCAAACATCCATGCGAGCAGGTTATGCGGGAAAATCTGATAAAAATCCCCGGCCAGCGGAGGATGGAATAACGAGCCCTTTAAACTCATGGCGAGGAGTAAAAACAGGATCAGACCGAAAACCAGCGCCAGCGTCACAGTGATGCCTGCGCGACGATAAAGCGCGCCAAAGGCGGCGGGTTGCGCGTAGTGCTGATAGGTTTCGAGCCGCACTTCCGCCATCGCCTTCGGTACGTTGATGGCAAATTCATGGGGTGGGGCATACTGACACGCGTGCAGGCAGGCGCCGCAGTTATGGCACAAGTTAGCCAGATAATTGATATCCGCTTTACCGAATTCCAGGCGCTGAGTCATTGCCGGGAACACGGCGCAAAAACCTTCACAATAGCGGCAGGCGTTACAGACCTGCATTACACGTTCAACTTCAGCTTCCGGCTCGGTGATTATTTGCGCTTCGATGATCAGTTTCTCAAGCTGCTTCATGACGTGCCTCCTTACGTGCTGCCAGCGCGGCTTCTTTTCCGGCAATGCGGCCAAAGGTTGTCCCGATCGACATGCCCACGCCAGCGGTGTAACCCTTGCCCAACACGTTGCCCGCCATCATCTCTCCGGCGACGAACAGGTTGCGGCTTGGCTGCCCGGCAAAGTGTACGGCAGCGCGTTCGTTCACTTTTAACCCAAGATAGGTGAAGGTGATCCCTGGCCGCAGGGCATAGCCGTAGTAAGGTGGCTGGTCCAGCGGTCGCGCCCAGTGTGTTTTCGCGGGGGTTAACTTCTTCGTCGCGCAGTTGTCCAGGACGGTATGGTCGAACTGACCTGGCTGGCAGGCGTTGTTGTACGCCGTCACGGTGTGGGTAAAGCGTTCGGTATCCAGCCCCAACTGATGCGCCAACTCCGCCAGCGTATTCGCCTGTGCGCCGGGGAATACCGGTGGCATAAAGTGGCCGATGGCTTTACTGTCGATAATGGAATAGCCAATCTGTCCTGGCTGTTGGGCGACCAGGCGTCCCCAGATGGCGTAGCGTTTGGGCCAGAAATCTTCGCCTTCATCATAAAAACGTTCTGCGTCACGGTTGACTACTATGCCGAGTGAAACGCAGTCCACGCGGGTGCAAATCCCGCCGTCATATAATGGCGCTCTGGCATCAATGGCGACGCAGTGTGACTGGGAGGGTTCGCCGATGATGTCCGCCCCGGCATCCATCATAAATTTAAGCAGTACGCCCTGATTAAAGCGCGTGCCGCGAATCAGGAAGTTATCCGCAGGCCACTCGCCGCGGGCGTTTTCTCCCCAGGCTTCGCGCAGCCATTCGCGGTTTGACTCAAATCCGCCAGCGGCAAGCACGCAGGACTTAGCGGTTATGCGCTCTTCGCCTGCCAGCGCTGCCACAAACTCACCGTTATGCAGTTCAAGCGCCTGCACCGGCGTGTTATAGCGGATTTGCACGCCTAACTTTTCTGCGCTGCGATAATAGGCATTCACGAGGGCTTTCCCGCCCCCCATAAAAAAGGCGTTGGTTCGCGCTACGTGTAAAGCACCGGAGAGAGGAGGTTGAAAATTAACGCCGTGTTGGCGCATCCAGTCGCGGCATTGTGAAGAGGTGCGGATCACCAGACGCGCCAGGGCTTCGTTAGTATTTCCCTCGGTGACGCGCCGCAGATCCTGCCAGAACTCCTCTTCAGGATAGCTTTCCACCAGTACATCCTGCGGCGCGTCATGCATACAGCGCAGATTACGCGTGTGTTGAGAATTTCCTCCGCGCCATTCCCGTGGAGCCGCTTCGAGCAAGAGTACCGAAGCTCCTTGCTCACGGGCGGTTAGGGCAGCACATAACGCGGCATTGCCACCGCCAATCACCAGAACATCAACCATCGTATACTCCATTACCATTTAACTAATTGTTAAATTTGTAATTGAAATGTATACGCACAGCTTGTGCAGGCGCTATGACGAAGTGCTAAAGAGGGCTTTAGTTATTGTAAAGGATGGCGCCTGGCCAGCTTCCTGCTTCCACCAGTTGATGCATCACTTTTGTTAGCACGACGCGGGCGGCGAGGCCCGCGGGGGTTAGCTCATCATCAGAAAGGCTGACCAGAAAGTTGGGGCGACTCAGTATTGGATTATGGACGCCGATCACTCTTAGCGTCTCTTTATCGAGATGGGAAATTGCCGCGCCGGGCTGGAGAGTAGCGCCGATTCCACTGCGAACGGCACGCATTAGCAGCGCCAGACCATCAATTTCTGTGGCGATCTCAATGCGCAGCGCGTGTTCCTGACAAATTGCTTCCAGCCTGCCGCGCAGACCGTGGCCTGGGCTGGGCATTATCAATGGGATACTTGCCAGCTGGGCTGGCGCAATATTGTCATCGGCAATATCGGCCAGTAAGGCATGAGTCCCAATCAAAAACAGGCGCTCTTCGAGAATCGGTCTGGCGCTCCAGCGCAGGATCTTTTCTTTCTGAAATACCACGGCCAGATCAATCTGGCGGGTATTAATCATCCGTTCCAGGTTGCCAGAGAGGCTTTCCACCACATGCAGGCGGACATCACTATAGCTTTCCCGCATGGCGTTAATAAAAGGCATGCCGAGAACGGAAGCGGTACTGGGGGCCATACCGACGCTGACGTGCCCGGAAAGCCGGGACTCTCGCGCGGCGAGGATTGCATCGTCTGCGTGGCGGAGCGCCAGTTGCGCCTGGGAGTAAAAAGCCAGTCCGGCGCTGGTGGGCGTCACGCCACGCGAGGTGCGCTGCAGCAGGCGAATAGCGAGTTCGTTTTCCAGGCGGGACATTTGCTGGCTGAGTGCCGAAACCCCAATATTGAGATCGAGCGCCGCGCTACCCATGCTGCCGGTTTCTACAATGCGAACAAAATAGCGTAGCTGGCGAAGTTCCATTTCGACTCTCCGGGAAGGGATAATTGATTTTTACATTAAAGCAACACAGGAGTGGAGGGAAGGGGAAAAGAGGGGATAGCGCCCATAAAAAAAGCCAACCGAATGGTTGGCTTTTCAGAAAGCATTACATTATTTACCGTCGTGAGCATGCTCATCTTCGCGGCAATCGCCTTCGGCGCAGTGACCGTAAAGATAGAGGCTATGGTTGGTTAAACGAATACCATGTTTAGCCGCAATCTCACGCTGGCGCGCCTCGATGGAATCATCGCTGAATTCGACCACTTTGCCGCAGTCGAGGCAGATGAGATGATCGTGATGATGCTGTTGAGTCAGTTCGAAGACGGATTTACCACCTTCAAAATTATGGCGGGTCACGATACCGGCATCATCAAACTGGTTCAGCACGCGATACACGGTCGCCAGACCAATTTCTTCACCCATATCGATCAGACGTTTGTATAAGTCTTCCGCACTGACGTGATGGTTATCCGGTTCCTGAAGAACTTCCAGAATTTTTAAACGAGGAAGCGTTACTTTCAGGCCAGCCTTCTTTAATGCGGTATTGTTGTCAGTCATGCGGAATCTGTCCTGTAGCTAAACGATTCACTTCATTAACAGAAGTGACAGAAATTGCACTTGAGATAATGCGATTCATTATAGAACTGCCATGGCTAAATGAAAACTGCAAGTCTCTGGCATATATTGTTAATCAAAACGTGGTATCGCCGACAAACACACTGTGCAATACCCGATTGGCATCCGGCCATTGTACAGGGTCAGACGAAAAAGTTACAAATTTGTAGCAATTATTTTGATTGGTTTTATCTATTGATGTGGCGCAGATGGAAATCTGCGCCACACAAAATCAGGCATTGATGATTTCGTCGAGGTGCAGCTCCTCAGAGATCTGCTTAACCCATTTTTCTACGCGTTCGGCGGTCAATTCAGGCTGGCGATCTTCATCAATGGCCAGACCCACAAAGTGGTCGTCGTCAGCCAGGCCTTTGGACGCTTCAAAGTGATAACCCGCCGTTGGCCAGTGACCGACGATGGTTGCGCCGCGCGGTTCGATGATGTCGCGAATTGTACCCAACGCATCGCAGAAATATTCTGCGTAATCTTCCTGGTCGCCGCAGCCGAACAATGCAACCA
Organism: Citrobacter sp. Cb031; assembly: GCF_030336725.1. Lineage (NCBI taxonomy): Bacteria > Pseudomonadati > Pseudomonadota > Gammaproteobacteria > Enterobacterales > Enterobacteriaceae > Citrobacter > Citrobacter sp. Cb031. The sequence goes on along the minus strand of NZ_JAOWDA010000021.1, from coordinate 349,046 downwards.
GTTTGCCGTTAAAATCAATGTCTTCGAGGGTAGGGAAGAAATCGTCCCAGTCACACTGCGCTTCACCGTAGTACCAGGTTGGAATGCCGAGCAGCAAAATGTCATACCCTTCGAGGTCTTCTTTGCTGCTTTTTGCAATGTCATGTACATCGGCAACGTCTTTACCAAGCTGTTTTTGAATCATTTTTGCGATGTTTTCGGTGTTACCGGTGTCGCTGCCGAAAAAGATGCCAGTGATTGCCATGAGTAAAATAACCTCTTGAAACTTATTGAAATGGTGGTGGCGCATTGCCCACGGATAAGGGCAATCATAGCAGAACAGTCAGGCATGCGGAAACAGCAAACACGCAGGACTGCACTCTGTGCTACACGATTTATGATTTAGAGCAGAAATTCAGACTAAGCCTGACCGCGCAATGCGCTGAGTTGGTTCATCAGCATCTCTTCGATGAGTTCACTGCGACTCATGTTGCGCGCCTCGGCCAGCTCGTTCAGAGCGTCAACAGCATCAGCGTTCAGTTTCAGTTCGACACGCTTAAGCCCGCGAACTTTATCGCGTTTAAGCTGATTACGTTTGTTAATACGTAACTGTTCATCACGCGAGAGCGGATTAGTTTTGGGTCGTCCCGGGCGACGCTCCTGCGCGAACAGATCTAATGTCGTACGGTCCGTTTGTTCTTTGGCCATGATCTTGGTGACTTCGGGGAAACAATCAGCCAGGCGTCTGCCCGGATGGATAGCCCGCCATAATACATCAGCAGGGGAGACACGCCAACGCCCACGCGCGTAATCACGCGCAGACGCTGAGTTTTTAATCAGTTAGCCTGTTCGCTCAGATAACGACGGATGGCGCGCAGTACCGCCTCCGGTTTTTCCGCATGCACCCAATGGCCCGCGCCTGCAATAACGTGCGCCCGAGCCTGCGGGAATTGCGCCAGCAATTGTTCGCGATACGCTTCGGTTACATAAGGTGAGTTGCCACCGGGGATAAACAGCGCCGGGTGTTCCCACGCCGGGATGGTCTCCCAGCCGACAATATGAGGATATTGCTCCCACAGCACGGGAACATTAAAGCGCCATTCGCCGTCCACGAAGGATTTGAGCAGAAACTGGATCACGCCTTCCTCTTGCAGATGCTGGCGCATGACGCTCGCCGCCTGCTGACGCGAAGAGGACTGCGCGTCAGTTACTGCGTTAATGGCAGCAAAAATCTCATCGTGACGGCGAACATGATAGTCAACGGGGGCAATGTCGATGGCTACCAACCGTTCGACACGTTCCGGGGCCAACGCGGTTAACGCCATGACGGCTTTGCCCCCCATCGAGTGACCAATAAAGATCGCTTTTTCGATTTGTTGATCGTCCAGCGTATCCAGCAGATCTTGCGCCATGGACGGATAATTCATCTCAGGTGAACGCGGGGAGAGGCCATGATTTCGCATATCAACCTGGATGATATCGTGATCGGCCACCAGATCGCGCGCCAGGATCCCCAGGTTATCCAGACTGCCAAACAGGCCGTGCACCAGGACGATGGGAGAATTATTGTGCAGGTTTTGCGCAGATTGCGCTCGGATATTCAATTTCATGGCAAAGTTCTTTTTTTCACACTCACGGGTTAGGGTATCATGTTGACCATTCTGCCACATGGCTGCAACAACTACGGTTACTCTGAGTTTTGCCAGCCACCAGGCTTGACGCTATCCGCTGTTGGGATTTGCCTTTACACTACGCGTGTTGACCCCAACAACTTGTATTCAGCTAAACACTGCACTGGATTAAGATGAAAACGATTGAAGTTGATGATGAACTCTATAGCTATATTGCCAGCCACACCAAGCATATCGGCGAGAGCGCATCCGACATTTTACGGCGTATGTTGAAGTTTTCCGCCGCATCACAGCCTGTCACTCCGGTAGTAAAAGAAGTCCGCGCTGTGCAAGCTGTCGTGGAAGCGAAGCCGGTTAACCCCGTAAAAGATAAAGTGCGCGCGATGCGTGAACTGCTGCTGTCCGACGAATATGCGGAGCAGAAGAAAGCAGTAAATCGCTTTATGCTGGTGCTGTCTACACTCTATTCACTGGATCAAAACGCGTTCGCCGAAGCAACGGAATCGTTGCATGGTCGTACGCGCGTTTATTTTGCAGCAGATGAACAGACGCTGCTGAAAAATGGTAATCAAACCAAACCGAAACACGTGCCAGGCACGCCGTACTGGGTGATCACCAATACCAATACCGGCCGTAAATGCAGCATGGTTGAGCACATCATGCAGTCAATGCAATTCCCTGCGGAATTGATTGAAAAGGTTTGCGGAACAATTTAATCCTTGCATTAGAAGGACCAGGCAATGGCAATCCACAACCGTGCAGGTCAACCTGCGCAACAGAGTGATTTGATTAACGTCGCCCAACTGACGGCACAGTACTATGTACTGAAACCAACGGCAGGGAACGCTGAGCACGCCGTCAAGTTCGGTACGTCCGGACATCGCGGCAGTGCAGGTCGTCATAGTTTTAACGAGCCGCATATTCTGGCTATCGCTCAGGCGATTGCTGAAGAACGTGCGAAAAACGGGATCACTGGCCCGTGCTACGTGGGCAAGGATACCCACGCGCTGTCTGAACCGGCTTTTATCTCTGTACTGGAAGTGCTGGCAGCGAACGGCGTGGACGTCATCGTGCAGGAAAATAACGGCTTTACGCCAACCCCTGCCGTGTCGAATGCTATCCTGGTCCACAACAAAAAAGGCGGCCCGCTGGCTGACGGCATTGTGATCACGCCGTCCCACAATCCGCCGGAAGATGGTGGCATTAAATACAACCCGCCAAACGGTGGTCCGGCAGATACTAACGTCACCAAAGTGGTGGAAGACAGGGCTAACGCTCTGCTGGCTGATGGTCTGCAAGGCGTGAAGCGTATGTCGCTGGATGCTGCGCTGGCATCTGGTCATGTAAAAGAGCAGGACCTGGTTCAGCCGTTTGTTGAAGGACTGGCCGACATCGTCGACATGGCCGCGATCCAGAAAGCAGGCCTGACGCTGGGCGTCGATCCGCTTGGCGGTTCCGGTATCGAATACTGGAAGCGTATTGCCAAGCACTACAACCTGAACCTGACTATCGTTAACGATCACGTTGATCAGACTTTCCGCTTTATGCATCTCGACAAAGATGGCGCAATCCGTATGGACTGCTCCTCCGAATGCGCGATGGCGGGACTGTTGGCGCTGCGTGACAAGTTCGATCTGGCCTTTGCCAACGATCCGGACTATGACCGTCACGGTATCGTCACCCCGGCGGGTCTGATGAATCCGAACCACTACCTGGCGGTGGCGATCAACTACCTGTTCCAGCATCGTCCGCAGTGGGGCAAAGACGTTGCCGTTGGTAAGACGCTGGTCTCTTCGGCGATGATTGACCGCGTAGTGAATGATTTAGGGCGTAAACTGGTCGAAGTTCCGGTTGGCTTTAAGTGGTTCGTTGACGGTCTGTTTGACGGCAGCTTTGGCTTTGGTGGTGAAGAGAGCGCGGGCGCTTCTTTCCTGCGTTTTGACGGTACACCGTGGTCGACCGACAAAGACGGCATCATCATGTGCCTGCTGGCGGCAGAAATTACCGCAGTGACCGGTAAGAATCCGCAAGAGCACTACAACGAACTGGCTGCCCGCTTCGGCGCGCCAAGCTACAACCGACTGCAGGCAAGCGCGACCTCCGCGCAGAAAGCGGCGCTGTCTAAGCTGTCTCCGGAAATGGTGAGTGCCAGCACGCTGGCGGGCGACCCGATCACGGCACGTCTGACGGCGGCACCGGGTAACGGTGCTTCTATCGGCGGTCTGAAGGTGATGACTGACAACGGCTGGTTTGCTGCGCGTCCGTCAGGTACTGAAGACGCTTATAAAATCTACTGCGAGAGCTTCCTTGGTGAAGAACATCGCAAGCAGATCGAAAAAGAAGCTGTTGAGATTGTCAGCGAAGTGCTGAAAAACGCGTAAGTCTTGTTTGTACTGACGCGTTTTGTAGGCCCGGTAAGCGTTAGCGCTACCGGGCTTTTTTATGCCAGGATTTAACTATGCTTATTTTTCAGTTCAAAACGCGGTGATACCAGGCCATACAGCGTCCAGCCGAGGAAGGTCACGATAGAACCATAAAGCATTGCTTCTTCGCCAGAGGAGTAGAGCGCATAGAAGCTGTACAATGCGCCAACAAACGCCACGAAGTTTGCCGGTTTCGCTTTCGACGACGGAACATTCGCCATTTTTTGAATAATTACCAGCGCGGCCATCGACAGAATATACGGAATGATGTTCGTTACCACCGCCAGGTTGACCAGCACGTTGAACTGACTGTTCAGTGACGGGCTGATAGTCATCAGCGATAAACCACTCTGGATGATCACGATAGCCAGCATCCCCTGTACCGGCGCGTCTACTTTGGTCACGCGAGAGAAGATTTTAGGGAAGTAACCCCCATCAGCCGACGATTTGAATACCTGAGCGATAGTGAACTGCCAGCCCAGCAGTGAACCGCAGCAGGACATCACCATCAGCGCCATGATCACCTTACCGACTTCCGGGGTGAACATTTGTGCAAAGGCTAAACCGAACGGCGCCGTAGAGTTAGCCAGATCCATATTCGGCACAATCCCGGCTATCACGTTGGTGGAGATGATGTAAATCACCGCCGCGCCCAGCGTACCGCCCAATACGGCGATGGGCACGTTGCGTTCCGGATTGTCTACCACTTCAGCGTTGGCGCAGGCCGATTCCAGACCCAGAAAAGCCCACAAGGTCATCGCAATGGAAGAACCGACAGCCGTGAAGAACGGGACGTGGTGTGGATTCCAGGAGTTAGCGTACAGCGTCGGACTGAACCAGAACCAGCCGATGATACACAGACCGACAACCGGAATAATGACGCCCCAAACGGTGATGCTGCTAATCTGCCCGGTAATGCGCGCCCCGCCAAAGTTAGCCACGGTACAGATCCACAGTACACCAATGGTTGCCAGGCCAATCTGCACCGGTGTCAGTGTGGCGCCAAACAGCTCGGTACCGTAGCCAACGGCGGAGATGGCGATAGCCACGTTGGCGATTAACAGCGAAACGCCATAAGTGTAGTTCGCCATAAAGTTACCGGATTTGCCAAAGGCGTATTCAGCGTAACCCCCCATACCGCCAGATTTACGGCTGAACATACCGCATTTTGCGAAGGCCCAGGCCAGCGCCATTGAACCGACAGCAGTCACCAGCCACGAGATGATCGAGATAGTACCGACTTCCGCAAGCTTGGTGGGCAACATGATGATTCCGGATCCCATCATATTAACCATGGTCAGGATAGTGAGCTGGACGACGCCCATTTTGTTGGATTTGGCTTTGCTCATAACATTTCCCCTTTCAACAGAGCGTGTTGCGCGCTTTGTTGCTTAATCACGTAGCACCACACCTGTTTACGACCGTCGTGTTCTTCGATGTAGACACCCTGGAGTTCAGGCGCAAAACCCGGTAGCAAATTGATTCCTTCTTCCAGTGCGCTGAAGTAACGTAATACTGAACCGCCCCAGATTTCACCCGGAACCACACACAGCACGCCCGGAGGATAAGGCAGCGCGCCTTCTGCCGCGATGCGACCTTCAGCGTCCGGCAGACGCACCAGTTCAACTTCACCACGCAGATATGCATAGTTGGCATCCTGGGGATTCATGCTGACGCGCGGGAAATGTGCCTTACGGAACATCTCTTTCTGTAGCTGCTTCACGTTGTGACGCGCATACAAATCGTGCATCTCCTGGCACAGCTGGCGCAGGGTGTAACCGGCGTAACGGGCTTCATGCTGCTTGTAGATTGAGGGCAGAACCTCGGCTAGCGGGGCATCGGCTTCCAGCAGTTTTTCGAAACGTACCAGCAGGGCGACAAGCTGCTGCAACTTCGCCATATCTTCTGCGGGGGTCAGCAGGAACAGGATGGAGTTGAGGTCGCATTTTTCGGGCACCACACCATTTTCGCGCAGGAAGTTAGCCAGAATGGTAGCCGGAACGCCGAAGGTATCGTATTCGCCGTTACGTGCATTAATACCCGGAGTGGTGAGCAGCAATTTGCATGGATCCACAAAGTACTGGTGTTCGGCATACCCTTCAAAAGCATGCCAGTGTTCACCTGGGACAAAATGGAAGAAACGCAGGTCGCTGGCGATTTCAGCGGTGGGATAAGCCTGCCACGGTTTACCCTCTACTATCTCCGGCACGAACGGGCGGATATGGTGGCAGTTTTCCAGGATCAACTTACGAGTATCAATTCCGTTGACGACGCAGTCCATCCACATGTTGCGCCCGCTGACGCCTTCATGCATTTTGGCGTTGATGTCCAGTGCGGCAAAGAGCGGATAGAACGGGCTGGTGGAGGCGTGCATCATGAACGCGTTATTCATTCGTTTATGAGGCACGTAGCGAGACTGGCCTTTAATATGGCTGTCTTTTTTGTGGATCTGCGAAGTCTGAGAGAAGCCTGCCTGTTGTTTGTGCACTGACTGGGTGACCAGAATGCCGGGGTCATTTTCGTTAAGATCCAGCAACAGCGGAGAGCAATCGGCCATCATCGGAATAAACTGCTCATAGCCAACCCACGCGGAGTCAAACAGGATGTAGTCGCACAGATGACCGATCTTATCCACCACCTGACGGGCGTTATAGATTGTGCCATCGTAGGTACCTAACTGAATCACGGCCAGACGGAACGGACGCTCATCTTTCGAACGTTGTGGCGCAACTTCACTCACCTGTTCACGTAGATAGCCTTCTTCAAAGCAGTGCGCGTCGATCCCGCCGATAAAGCCGTACGGGTTACGCGCGGTTTCCAGATATACCGGCGTTGCCCCGGCCTGCAATAACGCGCCGTGGTGGTTTGACTTGTGGTTGTTGCGGTCGAATAACACCAGATCGCCTGGGGTGAGCAATGCGTTAAGCACCACTTTGTTCGATGAGGAGGTCCCGTTCAGTACAAAGTAGGTCTTATCCGCGTTGAAAACTTTAGCTGCGTGCTGTTGTGCGATGCAGGGAGCGCCTTCGTGAATCAGCAGATCACCCATTGCGACATCGGCATTACACAAATCGGAGCGGAAAAGTGTTTCGCCGAAATATTCGACAAACTGATTACCCGCAGGATGGCGACGGAAAAACTCGCCCCCCTGATGACCAGGACAATCAAAGGCGCTGTTACCCTGATTGACATAGTCGACAAGCGCACGGAAGAACGGCGGACGTAACTGCGTTTCATAATGGCTGGCGGCGGTTTCTAACTGCCGGCCATAAAAGGCGGTACGGGCTTCATTACATTCGAATACACCTGAGATCCGCGGCAGATGTTCAGATGGAACACGTTCTTCATTTTCGGTGGCGATAAAAACAGGAATCCCATAGCCGGTGGCGTCAATTTCATCGAGTTTTCCACGTTCAATATCATTGATGGATAACACGATAGCAGCAACATCAATAAAATTACTTTCATCGATATTTACGCAAGAACGCTGCGTAGAAAAACAATCAGGACAGGAACGGCTTACGGCAATTTTTAATTCTGACATTTTCATCTCTTTATTTTTAGGTAATAGCAGGTCCTCAATTTCTCAAATGAGAAATTGATAACTCCGGAAAAAAAAGCAAAGTCATACCGCTGATAAATAAATCAGTAAATTGCTTTTTTGAAGATGCAATAAACCCTAACCGGTCCGGTCACAGGTAATACAGGGTTATGCAGGGAGAGCACTGCGGATACAGGCGTTAGCCTGCGATACAGAGAGTCAGGAAGACCTGTATACTTGAGTGCCCTTAGTCGGAAGACTAACGGGCATTAAAGAAATGAAAGTCGAAACTGTTGCGGTGGGCAAACATCATAATATGCGTTGTTCGCCTTATATGTGGCATTGTACGGCTATTATTTTCCATTTTAGTTACCTTTACTGGATAAGTGGAAGGTGCGGGTATTTTATCCAGGAAATGGCTATGAACTGTGAAGAAGATCAATAAAAAACGATCGTTTATAAAATATTTAGTCGCCATTTATGCATAGTGCGGGACAAGATGCTGTTTTGTTGTTTATATGTTATTTATTTGTATTTTATTATTTTTTTACAATATTCTACTGGCTGCATAATAAGTATTATGCAGTGAAATGAGTAATGAAAAATATATTTATTAATTAATCAGAAAAAATGAATAAGAATTCACGGCATAAACCGATAGCCAATTCCGGTTTCGGTCAGAAAATGACGCGGACGAGCCGGGTCCAGTTCCAGCTTCTGGCGCAGGTGTCCCATATAAATACGTAGATAGTGACTATGTTCGACGGCGTTTGGTCCCCAAACCTGATTTAACAACTGGCGTTGCGTCAGTACCTTCCCGGCATTATTTAGCAGAACCGCTAACAGACGAAACTCAATCGGCGTCAAATGAATTTCCTCGTCACCACGGTGAACGAGGCGCGCGGCAATATCCACTTTGACGTTGGAAAAATGTACCACCGGTTCGGGAGACGCACCGCTGGCGTGGCGACGCAATGCCACGCGCAATCTCGCCTGTAGCTCGCCAATACCAAAGGGTTTACTGAGATAGTCATCGGCACCGGCATCCAGCGCAGCAATTTTATCGCTTTCCTCACTGCGGGCTGAAAGCACAATCACCGGAATCGCGCTCCATTGTCGCAGGTCGCGAATAAAATCAATGCCGTCGCCGTCCGGCAGGCCGAGATCGAGAATGATGAGATCGGGTTTTCGCGTGGCGGCTTCCAACAGACCACGTTGCAGCGTTTCCGCTTCATATACACGCAGGCCATCGGCTTCCAGCGCAGTGCGCAGAAAGCGGCGAATGGCATGTTCATCTTCAACAATCAGTACGTTCGTCACATATCCTCATGAAAATCTTCAAGTTCAGGGGGGATTTCCTGGGGCAGTGTAACACGAAAACAGGCTCCTCCTTGCGCGCGATTGTGGACCGAAATAGTACCGCCGTGCACGTCCACAATAGCCTGACAAATTGCCAGCCCCAGCCCAACGCCGGGCACCGATGACTCTTTATTTCCCCGGGAAAATTTGTCAAAAACGCGCTGTTCCATACCCGACGGAATACCCGGCCCATTATCCCAGACGTCCAGTTGCAGATGTGCGCCATCGACGCTGGCATCAATACCGATTTGCGCCTGTGGCCCCGCGTATTTGACGGCGTTTTCCAACAGGTTAATCAGCACCCGTTCAAAGAGCGGACCATCGACGTGAATCAGTGTTAACGGTTCAGGTAACGACAGATTTATCGGGGCAGAGAGACCGGGCTCCAGCATCTGCAGGGCGCTGCCGACCACCTCTTCCAGCGTTAACCACTCCTTCTTAAGATTAAAGCCGCCAGACTGAATTCGCGCCATATCCAGCAGGTTATTAACCAGTCGGGTAGTATTCAGAACGTGCTGGCGAATCTCACTGGCCTGGCGCGCGTGCGGCGATCCCTCGCTGGCCAGATCCAGTGTTAAGATTTCCGCCTGACCGAACAACACCGTTAACGGCGTGCGCAAATCGTGGGACAGAGCAGCGAGCAGGGCGTTGCGAATGCTTTCGCGCTCGCTGGCAAACCGTGCCTGCTCTTCGCTGGCGGTCAGCGTCAGGCGCTCCAGTGCGCTGGCTACCAGTAGAGTGAAGGTTTCCAGCAGGCGTTGCTGTTCGGGGATCATAAGCTGGCGTAAATTTCCCGGTTCGACTACCAGCAGCCCATGCGTTTTATCGGCGCTTTTTAACGGTAAAATCTGATACGGCACGCCCGGTAACGTGTCGGTGCCTGCACCGGCCGGTTGCCCTTTGTCAAAGCTCCATTGGGCAATGGCGTCATCCCACGGCGTCATGCCCTGTTGATGGGTGAGCGGGGCCAGCTTGCCGTTCTCACCGGGCAGTAAAACCTGGCTGCGGGCCTGAAACGTTGAAGCGATAAACTGTTCACTGGTGGCGGCGATATCCGTCTGACTCCGACCGACTGCCAGCGCTTTCGACATCTCATACAAATGACGCGTACGCTGTTCACGATAACGCGCAACCCGCGCCTGATAACGCACCCCGGCGGTCAGATTACCAATAACCAGCCCTACCGTTAGCATTACGGCAAAGGTGAGCAGGTACTGAACGTCTGAAACGGCCAGCGTCCCGCGTGGGGCAATAAAGAAGAGATCGAAGCTGGCGACGTTAATAAAGGTTGCCAGTACTGATGGCCAGCGTCCGTAAAAGAGTGCGATAACCACCACACCCAATAAATAGATCATCACCAGGTTGGCGGCGTCAAAGGCCATTAGCCACTGCATGGCGATTAGCGTAATGATGGCGCACAGCGCAACGGCAACTACACAACCCTGAATTTGTACCCGCCATTTATCCTTAAAGGTGCGGCTATCTGCCGTTTGCAGCACAGGGCGTGAAGGGGGCTCATCGAGCGCAACAATCATCAGGTCGAGATCCGGTGCGCGATGAGCGAGTTTGTCGGCAAAGGAATCGCTACGCCACCAGCGACGCGAAGTCGGACGCCCGAGCACAATTTTTCCCAGATTATGCTCACGGGCATAGTGGATGACCGCTTTGTCTTCGGCGGGGTCGGAAAGGGTGGCTGTTTCTGCGCCTAACTCCTGAGCCAGCCGCAGAGCGCTTAAAATTGCGCGGCGTTGTTTTTCGGGCAGTCGGTGCAGCGCTGGCGTTTCGACATACACCGCATGCCAGACGCTGCCGAGACGCGCCGCCAGACGTGCGGCGGCGCGTACCAGTTTTTCACTGCCGGTATTGTGCCCAATGCACAGTAAAATAGCGTCGCGGGTATGCCAGACTTTCTCCTCTCCCGGACGTCCTCGCCAGGCGCGCATCTGATCGTCTACCCGATCAGCCGTGCGGCGCAGGGCCAGTTCACGTAGCGCGATCAGATTACCTTTGCGAAAGAAATGCTCAATTGCTCTTTCTGCCTGACCGGCGATATAAACCTTGCCTTCGTTCAGGCGCTGGCGCAAATCGTCGGGGGGGAGATCGACCAGCACCACATCGTCGGCGGCATCGAAAAAAGGGTCGGGTACGGTTTCACGAACCTGAATGCCGGTAACGCCGCTGACCACGTCATTGAGACTTTCCAGGTGCTGCACGTTAACGGTAGTAAAGACATCAATCCCGGCTTCCAGCAGCTCTTCAATGTCCTGCCAGCGCTTAGGATGCCGTGAGCCTGGCGCATTACTGTGCGCCAGTTCATCCATCAAAATGAGCGCCGGACGGCGGGCCAGCGCCGCGTCGAGATCGAACTCATTGATATGGCGGCCGTGACGCGCCTGTCGCTTTAGCGGCAGGATGCCGAGGCCGTCCAACAGCGCGGCGGTCTCTTTGCGTCCATGGGTTTCCACCACGCCAATCAGCACATCTAACCCTTGCGCCCGCAGTCGCTGGGCCTCTGCCAGCATGGCCCAGGTTTTGCCGACGCCAGCACAGGCACCGAAGAAAATTTTCAGTTTTCCCCGGTGCGGGGCCGTGGTCTGCTCCAGCAGGCGATCGGGGTCGGGGCGTAAGGGTTCGTTATGCATGTCCTTTTTCTCAGTGCTTATCCAGCGCTAAATTAAGTTCCACCAGGTTCACCACCGGCTGACCGATAAAACTGACCAACGGCTTGTGCGTATATTGTGCAACCAACCGCGTAACCTCTTCAACGCTGAGGTTGCGAGCCTGCGCCACGCGGGGAATTTGCCAGGCCACCGCGGCTGGCGTCAGGTTGTTATCCAGCCCGCTGGAAGAAGCCGTTACCAGCTCTACCGGGACGGCAGGACTGGCCTGCGGGTTGGCGGCACGCAGTGCGGTAATCCGGCTTTGCAGCTGTTTATCCAGTTCCGGGTTGCTGGCTGCCAGATTACTGCCGCCTGAAGCCATTGGATTATAGGGCATTTCAGCTGTGGCAGACGGACGCCCCTGAAAATAACCGGCAGCGGTAAAATGTTGCCCGATGAGCTCAGAGCCGCGAACCACCTGACCTTCGCTAAGAAGCGAACCGTTAGCCTGGTGGGGAAACCACCACTGCCCCAGCGCGGTCGTCAGCAACGGGTAAGCCCCGCCGGTGATAAGCATCAGGAAAATCAATGTTGATAATGCAGGACGTAATCCACTCATCTGAAACCTCACACCAGACCCAGCAGGGTCAGCAGTAAATCAATCGCTTTGATACCGATAAACGGCACAACCAAACCGCCCAGACCATAGATCCACAAATTGCGGCGCAACATCGCGGATGCGGACAAAGGTTTGTAGCTCACGCCTTTTAGCGCCAGCGGGATCAGAAAGACGATAACCAGCGCGTTAAAGATAACCGCGCTGAGGATCGCCGAGTCTGGCGAATGCAGTCCCATCACGTTCAGCGCATTGAGCTGCGGATAGGTGGCGGCGAAGGCGGCCGGGATAATAGCGAAATACTTCGCGACGTCGTTGGCAATACTGAAAGTGGTCAGCGAACCGCGCGTCATCAGCATTTGTTTACCAATGTGCACTACTTCAATCAGTTTGGTGGGGTTGGAGTCGAGATCCACCATGTTACCTGCTTCTTTCGCTGCCTGAGTTCCCGAGTTCATGGCGACCGCAACGTCGGCCTGCGCCAGGGCAGGAGCGTCATTGGTTCCGTCGCCGGTCATCGCCACCAGACGACCTTCCGCTTGATACTGACGAATCAGCGCCAGCTTGGCTTCCGGCGTGGCTTCAGCTAAGAAGTCATCCACTCCGGCCTCAGCGGCGATCGCGGCAGCGGTCAGGCGGTTATCGCCGGTGATCATCACCGTTTTAATCCCCATTTTGCGCAGTTGAGCAAAACGTTCTTTGATCCCGCCTTTCACGATATCTTTCAGCGCAATCACACCCAGTACGTGGGAGCCTTCGGCAACCACCAGCGGCGTTGCGCCAAGGCGAGCGACGCTTTCGACCTTCTGCTCCACATCGGCGGGAAAGTGGCCGCCGTTGGCTTCAACGTGCCGACGAATGGCATCGACCGACCCTTTGCGGATCATTCGGTTGTCGATGTTGATGCCGCTCATCCGGCTTTGGGCGGTAAACGGCACAAAGGTAGCGTGCAACGATTGCACGTCGCGAATACGCAGATTAAAGCGCTGTTTTGCCAGGATCACGATGCTGCGGCCTTCCGGCGTTTCATCGGCCAGCGATGAAAGCTGTGCGGCGTCGGCCAACGTTTTTTCGTCCACGCCGTGGGCGGGCAGAAAATCCGAAGCCTGACGGTTACCCAGCGTAATGGTGCCGGTTTTATCCAGCAGCAGTACGTCTACGTCACCTGCCGCCTCTACTGCACGTCCGCTGGTAGCGATGACATTCGCGCCCAGCATGCGGCTCATCCCGGCGACGCCAATCGCTGAGAGCAGTCCGCCTATCGTTGTAGGGATCAAACACACAAGCAAGGCAACCAGCACCGTGATGCTGACCGCACTACCACCCCAGGCGGAAAACGGCCATAGCGTGGCGGTCGCCAGCAAAAAGATAATGGTCAGGGCAATCAGCAGGATCGTCAGGGCGATTTCATTGGGCGTTTTACGCCGCTGCGCGCCTTCAACCATGGCGATCATCCGGTCGAGGAACGTTTCACCGGGGTTTACGCTGCATTCGATAACCAGCCAGTCGGAGAGGATGCGGGTCCCGCCGGTGACGGAGGCGAAATCGCCACCGGATTCACGAATCACAGGCGCGGATTCACCGGTAATGGCACTTTCATCTACTGATGCGCCACCTTCAATGACCTCGCCGTCACACGGGATAATATCGCCAGCTTCCACCAGCACGATATCCCCTTTCCGTAAATCATCGGCAGGAACGTGATCCATTGCCGCGCCGTATTTGGGTTCGCGAAGTTTACGGGCAAAGGCAGTTTTTTTGACTCCCTTTAGGCTATTAGCCTGAGCTTTACTGCGACCTTCCGCCAGCGCCTCAGCGAAGTTGGCGAACAGAACGGTAATCCATAGCCACAGACTTATCGCGCCGGTAAACCACGGGCTACCCTGCATATGACCTGTTGCCATCGCCACCGTTAACAGGGTTGTTAACAAACTGCCCAGCCAGACGATAAACATCACCGGGTTACGCCACTGGGTATGTGGGCTTAATTTTTTCACGGCGTCCATCAGCGCCTGTGCGACCAGAGAGGGTTCGAACAGCGCCAGTTGCTTGCGACTCATAGTAATGTGCTCCGCATCACTCAGTGTAATGACAGGTATTCTGCGACCGGGCCAAGCGCCAGGGCAGGAACAAAGGTGAGAGCGCCAACCAGTAACACCGTACCGATTAACAACCCGACAAACAGCGCGCCGTGGGTAGGTAGCGTGCCTGGGCTTGCTGGCTGGATCTTTTTACTGACCAGCGACCCGGCAATAGCCATCACGGGGATGATCACGCCGAAGCGACCGAAGAACATGCACAGGGCCAGCAGGCAGTTCCAGAACGGGCTATTGGCGCTTAATCCGGCAAAGGCGCTACCGTTGTTGTTCGAGGCAGACGACACGGCATACAGGACTTCACTAAAGCCGTGAGGACCTGGGTTAAGCATGGCGCTGCGCCCGGTTTCGCTCATCATGGCGATCGCTGTCCCGAGCAGGACCAGCGTAGGGGTGACCAGAATCGCCAGCGCGGTCATTTTCATTTCGCGCACGTCGATTTTCTTACCCAGATACTCCGGCGTACGGCCAATCATTAACCCAGCGATAAATACCGCCAGCAGCACGAACAGCAGCATGCCGTACAGACCTGAACCCACACCGCCGAAGACCACTTCACCAATCTGCATCAGCCACATAGGTACCATGCCGCCCAGTGCGGTAAAGGAGTCATGCATCGCATCGACAGCCCCGCAGGATGCTGCTGTGGTGACGACGGAAAAGAGACTCGTGGCCAGCACACCAAAGCGGCTCTCCTTGCCCTCCATGTTGATATTGCTGTCGGCACCGAATGCCATCAGGTGCGGGTTGCCCTGAACTTCGGCCCACATCACGACGGCAACGCAGACCGCAAAAATCAGTGACATGGCCCACAGTAAGGTCCGCCCCTGACGACGATCGCCCACTACATCACCAAAGGCAAAACACAGCGCGGTGGGAATTAAGAAAATAGCCAGCATCTGTACCAGATTGGTCAGTGCGGTTGGGTTTTCAAACGGATGCGATGAGTTAGCGTTAAAGAATCCCCCTCCGTTAGTGCCGAGCATCTTAATCGCTTCCTGTGAGGCGACTGGCCCCATTGGCAGCAGCTGTTTCACCCCTTCAAGGGTGGTGATGGGCTGATAAGGCAATATGTTTTGCAACGTACCTTGCTGAATGAAGAACAGGGCAATGAGCAACGCAATAGGGACGAGGATCCACAGCGTAATGCGAACCAGATCGACCCAAGCGTTGCCCAGCGTGTTCATACTCTGGCGTGTGAAAGCGCGGGTCAGGGCAAAAATCACCGCAATTCCGGTCGCCGCAGACAGGAAATTCTGCACAGTCAATCCAGCCATCTGGCTGAAATAGCTTAAGGTGGTTTCGCCAGCATAGGATTGCCAGTTGGTATTAGTGACAAAACTCACCGCCGTATTGAGCGCCAGATCCCACGAAAGCCCTGGTAGTTGCTGGGGATTTAGCGGCAGCAGGTTTTGCGCCATCAGCATCGAAAACAGGACCAGCAGGCCCAGCGCATTGAGAGCAAGGATAGCCAGCAGATACTGCCGCCAGTTCATCTCCTGCTGCGAGATGCCCAGACCGCGCCAGAGTAAATGCTCCGCGCCAACCAGACCCGGCAGGGGCGTATTGTTGATCAGTCGAGCCAGCCCAAATCCCAACGGTCTGGCGATGACAAATAGCACCAGCAAGAAACTGGCAATGAGTAAAAATCCTTGGGCTGCCATCAGAACGCCTCCGCATTGATCAGGGCATAGACCAGGTAACCTAATAATAAAAAGACCAGCACAATGCCGGTTATCACGCCTGCACTCACAGTGCACCTCCAGTGGCATAAATGTGATAACCAGAGCGTAGGTTTTTGCTTGCAAAGATTTCGCAAAAATCAGCGGGTGGGGTGTAAAAAAAGTATAAAAATGGCAAAAACCATTATTTAACTAATGGTTAGTATTAATTTAACCTTTATGTAACTTAATTACGGTTTTATGCTAAACGGAGCATCAATAGATAAAAATAAGTGGTCGGATGAGTAGCAAAATTACACACAAGGCGGTATTATTTTCATCAGTTAACCAAATTTATTTTTCCGGTGCTATTCACCGAACAGATATATGGGAGAGGATTATGGACTTTTATAAAGAATATCCAGCACACATTGTTTTCTTGCGCCGTACCTTTGCCGTAGTGGCGGGCGTGCTGGCGCTACCGGTCATGCTGTTCTGGAAAGACCGCGCTCGTTTTTACAGCTACCTGCACCGCGTCTGGTCTAAAACCAGTGATAAACCGGTGTGGATGGAGCAGGCTGAAAAAGCTACCTGCGATTTCTACTAAGTTATCGTTCTTGCTCAAGAAAACCGCTCACAGTAATGTGGCGGTTTTTTTTATGCGCCGACGTCTACACTTGTCGGTGTAATAGATAACGAGTGGCAATGATTAATTTATATCCGGGAGTATTATGACCACCCATCTGGTCTGGTTTCGACGTGATTTACGTCTGCATGACAACCTCGCGCTGGCGGCGGCTTGTCGGGATCGTACTGCGCAGGTCATCGCGCTATATATCTCTACTCCTGAGCAGTGGAAGGCGCACGAAATGGCCCCACGTCAGGCGGCATTTGTGAGTGCGCAGTTGAATGCGTTGCAGACGGCGCTGGCGGAAAAAGGCATCCCGCTTCTGTTTGATGAAGTTGCAGATTTTGCGACCAGCGTGGAAACCGTCAAAAACGTCTGCGCACAGCATAGCGTCAGCCGATTGTTTTATAACTATCAATACGAAATAAACGAACGTCAGCGTGATGTCGCCGTTGAGAAGGTACTACCCCATGTGGTGTGTGAAGGGTTTGACGATAGTGTGATCTTGCCTCCGGGGGCGGTCATGACCGGCAATCACGAAATGTATAAAGTCTTTACACCGTTTAAAAATGCCTGGCTAAAGCGGATTAAAGAGGGTGTTCCAGAATGCGTTAGCGCGCCGAAGGTGAGAGAAAGCGGCGCTCTTGACGCTCCGTTAACATCAATAACGCTGAGCTATCCGCAGCAAGATTTTGATGCGCAGCGGTTTGTGGCAGAAGAAAAACTGGCTATCGCGCAATTACGCCAGTTTTGCCAGCAGGCCGCGAGAGAATATGAGCAACGGCGTGATTTCCCCGCGGTTGATGGTACCAGTCGATTATCCGCGAGCCTGGCGACAGGGGGATTGTCGCCGCGCCAGTGCCTGAATCGACTGCTCGCGGAGCAGCCGCAGGCGCTTGAAGGAGGGGAAGGCAGCGTCTGGCTGAACGAACTTATCTGGCGTGAATTTTATCGTCATCTGATGACTTACCATCCGGCGCTGTGTCGGCATCAACCGTTTATCCGTTGGACCGATCGCGTGCAATGGCAGAATAATCCGGCACATTTGCATGCCTGGCAAACAGGGAACACGGGATACCCGATTGTGGATGCGGCGATGCGTCAGCTCAACGCCACGGGCTGGATGCATAATCGATTACGCATGATTACGGCCAGTTTTTTAGTGAAAGATCTGCTGATCGACTGGCGTAAAGGCGAGCAATATTTTATGTCGCAACTGATCGATGGCGATCTGGCGGCCAATAACGGCGGCTGGCAGTGGGCGGCCTCAACCGGGACCGACGCCGCACCGTATTTCCGTATCTTTAACCCCACGACTCAGGGCGAAAAATTTGACCGCGACGGTGAGTTTATCCGCCAGTGGCTGCCGGAACTGCGCGATGTGCCGGGTAAAGCCATTCATGACCCGTGGACATGGGCTGAAAAAGCGCAGGTTACGCTTAACTATCCTCGTCCGATTGTCGATCATAAACAGGCAAGACTGGCGACGCTGGCGGCCTATGAGGCGGCGCGCAAGGGATAAGTATGTGACGGATTTCTGCGTAATGCCTTCCAGCAGAATGAACATGTTGCAGTCGGGAGCTATTAGCGCTGAAACGTGCTCTCAGTACCGTGAATACCCTGCTGCATAAGTTTTCCCTCAGCAGTAAATTTCCGTCATCTTCATTCAGATGACGGAAATTAATGACAACGCCAGCGCCAACGACATCCACACCGCACGATGCGGTGTTTAAAACGTTTTTACATCATCCCGAAACTGCGCGGGATTTTCTCGACATTCACCTGCCAGCTGAACTGCGGACACTTTGCGATTTGAATTCGCTGAAGCTGGAGTCAGAAGCTTTATTGAAGCGGATTTACGTTCGCGCTACTCCGACGTGCTCTGGTCTTTGCACACACGCGACGGCGACGGTTATATCTATGTGGTTTTAGAGCATCAAAGTTCAGCCGAGCCGCATATGGCTTTTCGTCTGTTGCGTTATGCGATGGCGGCGATGCAGCGCCATCTGGACGCAGGGCATAAGGAACTGCCGCTGGTGATACCGATGCTGTTTTATCATGGCTGCCGAAGCCCCTATCCGTACTCGTTGTGCTGGCTGGATGCCTTTGCCGACTCCGTGGCGGCAAGACAACTTTATTCCAGCGCATTTCCGTTGGTGGACATAACGGTAGTACCCGATGATGAGATCATGGCTCACAGGCGAATGGCGCTGCTGGAATTAATGCAAAAACATATCCGTCGGCGGGATTTGATGGGGCTGGTAGAGCAACTGACCACGCTGCTACTTACGGGATGCGCTAATGACACGCAATTACAAGCGATGTTTAATTACATTCTACAATCTGGCGATGAATCTCGCTTTAATGAGTTTATGCAAGAGATGGCACAACGGATCCCCCAACACAAGGAGAGGCTGATGACTATTGCAGAGCGGTTACGGTTAGATGGATTACAGGAAGGTCTACAACAAGGACTACAACAAGGCAAAGAAGAAGGAAAACAAGAAGCGGCATTACGTATAGCGCAAACCATGTTGGAACAGGGAATAGAACGCGAAATGGTAAAACTGGTGACCGGTGTTTCAGAAGCGGATTTGGCTGTAAACCATGCATAATCTCCAGAAAAACAGGCCCGAATCTTATTACATCATCGGGCCTGTAAACTCAGGACTCTACCGCCAGCGGACGATTTCTGAACTTCAACGACTGGTACAGCCAAATCAGCAGTACCAGCACCACACAGGCCAGCGCGCCCCAGGTTATTTCGCTAAAGACATCAATATATGCATTGATGGAATAGTTGATAGCGCCCGCTGAGTCAAACGAACCTTGTGAGGTTTGATCGGCGATAACGCCGGCCAGGTAGTTGGCGATGGCCCCGGAAAGCAGCATGTAAATACCCGTTAATACGCCGGTCACCCCTGGGATCTCGATACGTGTAATCTGAGACATAGCCACCGGATCGATAAACAGCTCGGCAAAGCCCATGACCGCCAGCCCCAATACCATCAGCGGCATGGAAGAGTGACCGTAAGTCGCGGACCAGCGGGCGCTCAAGGTCAGAATACAGAATCCGGCGCTCATTAAACCGAGGCCAAGGGCAAATTTACCCCAGATACGTACGGTACGATTACCGCTAACGCTTTCTTTGACCACCCAGGCCAGCACAATACCGCACAGCATAACGGCAAAGGCGTTAACCGACTGGAACATCGCGGTAGGGACGGAATATCCCAGAATATCGCGGTTAACGAAGCGGTCGATATACAGGCTAATCGAACTGCCGCCCTGTTGAGCAAAGGCCCAGAACAACAGACTGAAGAAGGTCAGCGTAACGATAAGCCCCAGCTCTTTGCGCTGTTTCTGGGTCTGCGCCTGGCGGTAAATCTTCGCCAGAACCGCCAGACCAATAACAGTAGCAACGATCAGTGCGTAAACGGACCACTCTTTCCAGAACAGAACGGTAATCAGCAGCGGTGCTGCAACCAGCAGAACTAACAACCAGGCCCAGTTTGGCAGCATATATTTTTTCGCACACAAGACGGCCTTGTTGACGCCGGTGGTATGGGCGAAATGGCGATTACCGCATACGAAAATCACCAGCCCCGCCAGCATGCCAATCGCCGCCAGCGCAAAGCCCATCGCCCAGCTGTACTCTTCCTGCACGTAGCCGCAGGCAATAGGCGCGATGATTGAACCAATATTACCGGCAGCGTAGAGCAGAGAGAACCCACCGTCACGGCGAGGGTCTTCAGGCTGATACAACTCGCCTAACAGGCAACTGATGTTGGATTTAAACAGACCGTAGCCACAGACAATAATCGCCAGCGACA
Source organism: Citrobacter sp. Cb031 (assembly GCF_030336725.1). Taxonomy (NCBI): domain Bacteria; kingdom Pseudomonadati; phylum Pseudomonadota; class Gammaproteobacteria; order Enterobacterales; family Enterobacteriaceae; genus Citrobacter; species Citrobacter sp. Cb031. The sequence continues at coordinate 328,679 of NZ_JAOWDA010000021.1, read as the reverse complement.
AATAAAGGAACGCCGGGGCCATTTCGCTGGCGCCCAATACCAGATGCCCCACTGCCATTAAAAATGCGCCGATCATCACCGCCATTCGATTGCCGAGCACTTTATCGGCCAGGTATCCCCCAAGAATGGGCGTGACGTAGACCAGCGAGCAGTAGGCGCTGAACAGTTCATATGCGTGATTATCGTCGTACTTAAGCTGGTTAGTGAGATACAGGATCAGCAATGCACGCATGCCGTAAAAACTGAAGTATTCCCAAATTTGTAGCGCAACGACGTAATAAATCGCCCGTGGTTGAGATGCTTGTTTATTCATTCTTTTCTCGAAGTAAATGCCTCGCGACAGGCTGAACGTGCCGCGCGAGTGTGTTTCCTTAAAGTTTTAACTTTGATACAGATCTGATTATTTTTGCAATATGCTGTCTGATTGCATAAATATACATGAATTAGATCGCGTGGGGGTAAGCAAATTGCGTTCAAATCGGGTGTGATTGTTTCTTGATGTGTCAGTGAAATGTCTATCGACGAACGCAAGCGGGGACGCTATTTTAACCTAAGCTGTGTTGCTGATTGGGCAGGCAGAATTTATGACTACGAGGACGATGATGAAAAACACCGAACTGGAACAACTGATCAACGACAAACTGAACAGCGCCGCCATTAGCGACTATGCGCCGAATGGTTTGCAGGTTGAGGGCAAAGAGACGGTGCATAAGATCGTGACCGGCGTGACCGCAAGTCAGGCGTTACTGGACGAGGCGGTACGTCTGCAGGCGGATGCGGTCATCGTTCATCACGGTTATTTCTGGAAAGGCGAATCTCCGGTTATTCGCGGTATGAAGCGCCATCGTCTGAAAACGCTGTTGGAAAATGATATCAACCTGTATGGCTGGCACCTGCCGCTGGATGCTCACCCGGAACTGGGTAATAACGCGCAACTGGCAGCGCTGTTGGGGATCACCGTCATGGGTGAAATCGAGCCGCTGGTGCCATGGGGAGAACTCTCCATGCCGGTTCCGGGGCTGGAGCTGGCATCGTGGATTGAAGCGCGTTTAGGGCGTAAACCGTTATGGTGCGGTGATACCGGGCCGGAAAAAGTTCAGCGCGTCGCCTGGTGTACAGGGGGCGGTCAGAGTTTCATTGATAGCGCAGCCCGGTTTGGTGTCGATGCCTTTATCACCGGTGAAGTTTCAGAGCAAACCATTCACTCAGCCCGCGAGCAAAGGTTGCATTTTTATGCTGCTGGTCACCATGCGACCGAACGCGGCGGCATTCGCGCATTGAGCGAATGGCTGAATGAAAATACCGATCTGGACGTAACCTTTATCGATATTCCTAATCCAGCGTAATAAAGAGGGACGAAAGTGCAGCGAGCGCGTTGTTATCTGTTAGGTGAAAGTGCGGTGGTTCTTGAGCTGGAACCTCCCATTACGCTGGCGACTCAGAAACGCATCTGGCGTCTGGCCCAGCGTTTGGTTGATGCCCCGAATGTGCTGGAAGCTATTCCGGGAATGAACAATATCACGGTTACCCTGCGCGACCCGAAAACGCTGGCGCTGGATGCGATTGAACGCCTGCAGCGCTGGTGGGAAGAGAGTGAGGCGCTGGAGCCGGACTCGCGCTTTATTGAAATTCCCGTGACCTATGGCGGTGAGTTCGGCCCCGATCTGGCAGAGGTCGCCCGGCACAGTGGATTAAGCGACAAGCAGGTCGTCGAACTTCATGCGTCGGTTGATTATGTGGTGTGGTTTATCGGTTTTCAGCCGGGATTTCCCTATCTCGGGAGCTTACCTGAACCGCTCCATACTCCGAGGCGTGCGGAACCGCGTCTGCTTGTTCCGGCAGGTTCTGTGGGTATTGGCGGATCCCAAACGGGGGTCTATCCGCTTTCCACGCCAGGTGGATGGCAATTGATTGGCCGTACCTCCGTTGCGTTATTTGATCCAAAACGGCAGGAGCCGATTCTGTTACGGGCTGGCGATACCGTGCGTTTTGTCCCGCAGAAGGAGGGGATATGTTAAACATCATTCGCGCTGGCATGTACACCTCTGTACAGGACGGGGGACGCCATAGTTTTCGTCAATCCGGAATCAGTCACTGTGGCGCGCTGGATAAACCGGCGCTGAACGTTGCTAACCTGCTGGTGGGTAATGATGCGAATGCAGCTGCGCTGGAAATCACACTGGGGCAGTTGGTGGTGGAATTTGAAACCGATGGCTGGTTTGCCCTGACCGGTGCGGGATGTGAAGCGCACCTGGATCGTACTCCCGTATGGAGCGGATGGCGGCTACCGGTGAAAGCCGGGCAACGTCTGACGCTAAAACGTCCACATCACGGCATGCGCAGCTATCTGGCGGTAGCTGGCGGTTTTGATGTGCCCGAAGTAATGGGCTCGCGCAGTACCGATCTCAAAGTCGGAATTGGAGGGCTGGAAGGGCGTCTGCTGCGCGATGGCGATCGGCTGGCAATTGGCGCATCGACCCGGCAATTCAGCGGGCCGCAGGGCGTAAAACAGCTGATGTGGGGCAACCATATTCGTGCGCTCCCTGGGCCTGAATACCAGGAGTTTGACGAAGTATCGCAGGCTTCTTTCTGGCGCTCCCCGTGGCAACTGAGTCCGCAAAGCAACCGTATGGGGTATCGCTTGCAGGGGCAGTCGCTGACGCGCACGACCGATCGCGAGCTATTGTCGCATGGTTTGCTCCCTGGCGTAGTGCAGGTTCCGCATAATGGTCAGCCCATCGTGCTGATGAACGATGCTCAGACGACGGGCGGCTATCCGCGTATCGCCTGTATCATCGAAGCAGATATGTATCATCTGGCGCAGATCCCGCTCGGCCAGCCGATCCATTTTGTGCAGTGTTCGCTGGAGGAAGCGCTTAAGGCGCGCCACGATCGGCAGCGTTATCTGGAACAGTTAACATGGCGACTTAACAATGAAAATTGATCTCAACGCAGACCTCGGTGAGGGATGCCCTAACGATGCAGCGCTGCTGCAACTGGTGTCATCAGCCAACATCGCCTGTGGGTTTCACGCCGGTGATGCGCAGACGATGCTTTTAAGCGTGCGCGAAGCGCTAAAAAATGGCGTAGCGATAGGCGCGCATCCGAGTTTTCCGGATCGGGAAAATTTTGGCCGTAGCGCCATGACCCTGCCTGTGGAAACGGTGTATGCGCAGACGCTGTATCAAATTGGTGCGCTGGCTGCCATCACGCGTGCGCAGGGCGGCGTAATGCGTCATGTTAAACCGCACGGTATGCTTTATAACCAGGCGGCGAAAGATCCTCAGTTGGCGGATGCTATTGCTCAAGCGGTGTATGCCTGCGATCCGTCGCTGGTTCTGGTAGGGCTGGCGGGAAGCGAACTGATTCGTGCGGGTGAACGCTATGGTCTGGTAACACGTCAGGAGGTTTTTGCCGATCGGGGTTATCAGGCGGATGGCAGTCTGGTGCCGCGCAGCCAGCCGGGCGCATTGATTGAGGATGAAGAGCAGGCGCTGGCGCAAACGCTAGAAATGGTGCAATCCGGCAGAGTAAAAAGCCAGAGTGGAACGTGGGCGAGCGTGACAGCCCAGACGGTATGCATTCACGGGGATGGTGAGCACGCACTCGCTTTTGCCCGTCGCTTGCGAGCCGCATTCAATGCATGCAACATTCAAATTAGCGCATAAATTTATTCATACAAAACAATAATATATTACACAACAACATATACAGGACTGAATTATGGGAGAGGTAATTTCTCTCTGGCCATTGACGGGGATCGCCGTCATCGTGGTCGGATTTCTTTTACGTTTTAACCCGGTATTGGTGGTCATTATTGCCGGGATCGTCACGGGGCTGGCGGCGCATATGCCGGTAGCCACTATCCTTGAGAAGCTGGGTGAAGGTTTTCTTAACACCCGCAACCTGCCATTTATCCTGCTGATCCCGCTGGCGGTTATTGGCCTGCTGGAACGCCACGGACTCAAAGAGCGTGCTCAGGCGTGGATTGCAAAAATCCGCAGCGCCACCAGTGGCCGTCTGCTTATTGTCTATCTGTTCATTCGCGAAGCGACCGCTGCGTTAGGGCTGACCAGTCTGGGGGGGCATCCGCAGATGGTGCGTCCGCTGCTGGCGCCGATGGCGGAAGGAGCCGCAGAGAAAAATCACGGCGAGATACCTGGGGCGGTACGCTATCGTCTGCGCGCCATGTCAGCTGCGACCGATAACGTCGGACTGTTCTTCGGTGAAGATATCTTTGTTGCCTTCGGCGCCATCATTTTTATGCACAACTTTATGCTGGAGTCTGGTGGGATCCAGACCGAACCGCTGCATATTGCCTTGTGGGGGATCCCTACGGCAATTTGTGCATTCCTGATCCACGGTACGCGTCTGTGGCGTCTGGATAGCTATTTGCAACGTGAGGTGGCGAAAGCGAATGCCGCAGCGAAAGGGGAAGCGAAATGAATTTTCAACAAAGCTATCTCTACTGGCTGGCGGGAGCGGTATTACTGATTGTGGCGCTGATGTCCTGGCAGGACAAAGCGAACCCGCGTCGCTTCACCACCGGCCTGTTTTGGGGCATATACGGCGTACTGTTTCTGCTTGGCGACTGGACATATTCGCTGTTTGGCGACAAACGCACGGTGCATATTGCCGTTGGCGTTGCGGTGGTCGTGCTGGCCCTGATCGCCGGTTTTGGCGGCGTGAAGCTGGGAAGCTACCATCAACGAACGCAGCAACAGCGCGAAGAAAGCGCCAGTCGTCTGGGTAACCGCCTGTTTTTCCCGGCGCTGGCAATTCCGGTGGTAACGGTTATTGGCGTGCTGATGTTCAACCATATTCCGGGCTTACAGGATGCGCTGTTTGGGCCGGGTAATCACGCCACGCTGGTGACGCTCTTTTCTATGACCGCAGGCTCGTTGATTGGTCTGGCGATGGCGATAAAAATGACCCATGAGCGGGTTCATCAACCGATTCAGGAGGCGCGCCGTCTGCTGGACTCCATCGGCTGGGCGTTCATCCTGCCGCAGATTTTGGCCACGCTCGGGCTGTTGTTTACGGCAGCGGGCGTAGGCAGCGGTATTTCCTGGCTGACGCAAGAATACCTGGCGGTGGATAGCCGCTTTATCGCAGTGGCGGTGTACACCCTCGGCATGGCATTGCTGACGATGGTCATGGGCAATGCGTTTGCCGCTTTCCCGATCGTGACCGCTGGAATTGGTATTCCGATCCTCGTGCTGCAGCACGGCGGCAATCCGGCAGTAATGGCGGCAATTGGTATGTTCTCTGGCTATTGCGGGACGTTAATGACGCCGATGGCGGCAAACTTTAACATTGTTCCTGCAGCGCTGCTGGAGCTGCCGGATAAAAACGCGGTGATTAAAGCGCAGGTGCCAACCGGCATACTGCTGTTGCTGGTCAACGTGTTCCTGATGTATTTCCTGATGTTCTTGTAAGGTGACAGGATGAAAACAGTACTCATCACGGGATTTGAACCCTTTGGCGGCGAGTCAGTTAACCCTTCCTGGGAAGTAGTCTCGGGCCTCGACAATACTATCATCGGCGGATGCCGCGTCGTTGCCCGCCAACTGCCGTGCGTCTTTGGCGAATCTCTTGCCGTACTCAATGGTGCGATTGACGCGCTGTCGCCATCACTGGTGCTGGCGGTGGGGCAGGCGGGTGGGCGCGCGGATGTCACCGTGGAGCGCGTGGCGATCAACGTTGACGATGCGCGTATTGCGGATAATCAGGGTCAACAGCCGGTAGATGTGCCGATTGTGGCCGATGGTCCGGCGGCGTGGTTTAGTTCGTTGCCGATCAAAGCGATGGTTGTTGCCATGCGCAACGCGGGAATTCCGGCTTCGGTTTCCCAGACCGCGGGCACTTTCGTGTGTAACCACGTGATGTATGGCCTGCTGCATAAACTACGTGACGTTCCGGCGGTGAAGGGAGGATTTATTCATATCCCTTATTTGCCGCAACAGGCTGCACAGCACCCCGGGGCACCAAGTATGGCAGCGGACACGGTGCGCCGGGCGCTGGAAGTTGCGATTGCCACCGCGTTGCAGGTGGAGAGTGATATCGCAGTGACGGGCGGTGCAACACATTAAAAAAGGACAGTATTATGCCTGAAGGCCCGGAGATCCGCCGCGCGGCGGATAACCTGGAGGCGGCAGTCAAAGGCAAACCCCTGACCGATGTCTGGTTTGCCTTTGAGCAGCTAAAACCGTATCAATCTCAACTGATTGGGCAGAGTGTTACCCAGCTTGAAACGCGGGGTAAAGCATTGCTGACCCATTTTTCTAATGGATTGACGCTGTACAGCCACAATCAGCTCTATGGCGTGTGGCGAGTGGTGGATACCGGCAAAATACCGCAGACTTCGCGGGTACTGCGTGTCAGGTTGCAAACACACGACAAAACTATTCTGCTCTATAGCGCCTCTGATATCGACATGCTGACGCCGGAACAGCTCGCTACCCACCCGTTCCTGCAACGGGTTGGGCCGGACGTCCTGGATTTACGTTTAACGCCCGATGACGTGAAAGCGCGTCTGTTATCCCCGCGTTTTCGCAATCGCCAGTTTTCTGGCCTGCTGTTGGACCAGGCGTTTCTGGCGGGATTAGGTAACTACCTGCGGGTAGAGATTCTCTGGCAGGTAGGGCTGACCGGACAGCATAAAGCGTCGATGCTCGGAGATGAGCAGTTGGATGCGCTGGCGCATGCGCTGCTTGATATTCCTCGTTTGTCCTATAACACCCGCGGGCTGGTGGATGAGAATAAACATCACGGCGCGCTGTTTCGCTTTAAGGTCTTTCACCGGGATGGTGAAGCCTGTGAGCGCTGTGGCGGAACCATCGAAAAAACGACGCTCTCTTCACGACCCTTTTACTGGTGTCCAGGATGTCAGCACTAAGCGGGATGCTTTGGCGCGTGTAGCGAAATAAACCGCGCCACCGCCGGGCCAGTCAATAAAATACTGAATAGCCGTAGGGTTTGCATCGCCATGATCAGCGCCATATCGGCGTGACTCCCCGCGGCAATCACCGCAACAGAATCCACGCCGCCTGGACTGGTCGCCAGATAGGCGGTAAGAAAATCTATCTGCATGTAATGCGCCAGTCCCCAGGCCATAGCGGCGCAGATCGCCATCAGTGAAAAAATGGACAAGAGGATTTGCGGTAAGGGGCGCAACGCCATTAAAAAGATCTGCTTGTCAAAACCCAGGCCAATTTGCCAGCCGATGGCCATATAGGCAATCGCCAGCAGCCATTCCGGCAGTTCGATCACCATCACGCCTCCGGCATTCAGCAATGCGCCTGCCAGCATCGGTAACAACATGACGCCAGAGGGGATACGCAATAGACGCCCGGCCGTACCGGCAACGGCGGCCAGCGCCAGGGTACTGAACAGATTGCTGCTCAGCGGCGGAAACCAGACGATTTGCTCACTGACCGTTTGGGCCTGGTCGCCCATCATCACTCGGGTGACCAGTGCCGCCGCACCAACCACCAACAGTACGCGCAGATACTGCATAAACGCCACCAGCCGGATGTCGGCACCATATTCCTGCGCCATCGCCACCATTGCCGCCGCACCGCCAGGTGACGAGCCCCATGCACCGGTGTTTCCCGGTAGGTTACTGTAGCGAACCAGCAGCCAGCCGATTACCGCGCTGCTGATAAGGGTCGCCAGCAGGATGATAATCACCATCGGCCAGTGGGCCGTAAGGGTCGTTAAGATTGAGCCAGTCAGGTTTTGGGCAATCATGCAGCCGAGAATCGCCTGCGCGCCAAGAAATGTGCAGCGGGGAGGGTGCAGTGAGATGCCGCGCATACTGAATATGATGCCGACGAGCATCGAACCGAGCAGCAGCGGTCCTGGAAGGTGTATAAACAAAAAGAACAGGGAAAGAAGGAGCGATAGCAGAAACAACAGGCTCCACTGCAAAACAGGCATCCCATGCTCCTGAGTGAAATGACGGAAATCTCAGTAAATCATAGAGAAAGCATGATGAGAATAAAATAATATGCATCAAAAAAACAGGTCGGATTCTGGCTTCAATGCCTTGTCCGACCCGGGAGAATTAATGGCTGTAAGCCGGACAGGCGCTGGCGCCATCCGGCAGACAATTAACGCTTAATATCAGACTTAAAATCGCGCTTATCGTAGCCGGTGTACAACTGACGCGGACGAGCGATTTTCATGCCGTCGGTGTGCATTTCGTTCCAGTGTGCAATCCAGCCCACGGTACGCGCCATGGCGAAGATAACGGTGAACATGGAAGACGGAATACCCATCGCCTTCAGGATGATGCCGGAGTAGAAATCTACGTTCGGGTAGAGTTTCTTCTCGATGAAGTACGGGTCGTTGAGCGCAATGTGTTCAAGTTCCATCGCCACTTCCAGCAGATCATCTTTGGTGCCCAGTTCTTTCAGTACTTCATGGCAGGTTTCACGCATGACGGTGGCGCGCGGGTCATAGTTTTTATAAACACGGTGACCAAAGCCCATCAGGCGGAAGGAATCATTCTTGTCTTTCGCGCGGCGAACAAATTCCGGAATGTGTTTAACAGAGCTGATTTCTTCCAGCATTTTCAGCGCAGCTTCGTTTGCGCCGCCGTGTGCTGGTCCCCACAGGGAAGCAATACCGGCCGCGATGCAGGCAAACGGGTTAGCGCCAGAAGAACCGGCGGTACGAACGGTAGAGGTTGAGGCGTTCTGTTCGTGGTCAGCGTGCAGGATCAAGATACGGTCCATTGCGCGTTCCAGAATCGGATTCACTTCGTATTTTTCGCACGGCGTGGAGAACATCATGTTCAGGAAGTTACCGGCGTAGGAGAGGTCATTACGCGGGTACACGAACGGCTGTCCGATGGAATATTTGTAGCACATCGCTGCCATGGTCGGCATTTTGGACAGCAAACGGAAAGCGGCGATTTCACGGTGACGCGGATTATTCACATCCAGCGAGTCGTGGTAGAACGCAGCCAGCGCCCCGGTAACACCACACATAACGGCCATCGGGTGAGAGTCGCGGCGGAAACCGTGGAACAGGCGGGTGATCTGCTCGTGGATCATGGTATGGCGAGTGACTGTTGTTTTGAACTCGTCGTACTCCTCCTGCGTCGGTTTTTCGCCGTACAGCAGGATATAACACACTTCCAGATAGTTTGACTCGGTCGCCAACTGATCAATCGGGAAGCCGCGATGCAGCAAAATACCTTCGTCACCGTCGATGAAAGTAATTTTGGATTCGCAGGATGCGGTAGAGGTGAAACCTGGGTCAAAAGTAAACATCCCTTTTGAGCCAAGACTACGAATATCAATAACATCTTGACCGAGCGTACCTTTCAGCACATCCAGTTCAATAGCAGAGTCACCATTTAGAGTGATTTTTGCTTTAGTATCAGCCATTTACGGTCTCCTTAGCGCCTTATTGCTTAAGACTGCTGGAACTCACATTTGCCTTCGTACATCAATGAACCGTTACCAGTTTGTTATTTGGCTCGCCGCTCTGCGAAAGAGGGGATAACCTGGGTACAGAGCTATGGGCGCTTGCAGGTAAAACGGTCTTTTCATGGCGAATAAACTGCAAATCAAGAACTTAGCAATCCGAATTATTAAACCTGTCTATCACTAATAACTGTCCTGACTGTATTGGTCAATACTTCCACACTGTTACATAACTAAATGTCCGGTGAAAGAGTGACCCCATAACTTTTACGCATTATATGCTTTTTCTGGTGTCGTTTGTAACAACTTTGTTTAATGATTGTCAAATTAGATGGTTAAAAATTAAAATAATGTTGTTATCGTGACCTATGTCACTGTTCGGGATAAAACCCGACAAACTATATGTAGGTTAATTGTAATGATTTTGTGAACGTCCTATACTGCCGCCAGGTCTCCGGAATACCCTGCAATCCCGAGCCAACCAGCGTTGTAACGTGTCGTTTTAGCATCTGGAAGCAGTGTTTTATATGACGCGTAGTTATAGTAAGGACGCTGTCTGACCCGCACGCAGACCGGAGGAAGGAAATCCCGTCGTCTTTCAGGCTACAGGTATCTTCATCTTCTGTACCCGAAGTCCAAAGGGAATAATAAGAACAGCATGTGGGCGTTATTCATGATAAGAAATGTGAAAAAACAAAGACCTGTCAATCTGGATCTACAAACGATCCGGTTCCCAATCACGGCGATAGCGTCCATTCTCCATCGCGTATCCGGAGTGATCACCTTCGTGGCGGTCGGGATTCTGTTGTGGTTATTGGGTACCAGCCTTTCCTCCCCTGAAGGTTTCCTCGCGGCGTCATCCATTATGAATAACTTCTTTGTGGAGTTAATTCTGTGGGGGATCCTGATTGCGCTGGCATATCACGCCGTAATGGGCATTCGCCATCTGTTGATGGATTTTGGCTATATCGAAGAAACCCTCGAAGCAGGGACACGTTCCGCCAAAATTTGTTTCGTTATCATTGTCGTGCTTTCACTTCTCGCAGGAGTCCTCGTATGGTAAGCAACGCCTCCGCATTAGGACGCAACGGCGTACATGACTTCATTCTGGTCCGTGCTACCGCTATCGTTCTGACGTTATACATCATCTATATGGTCGGCTTCTTCGCCACCAGCGGCGAACTGACGTTTGAAGTCTGGACCGGTTTCTTCTCATCGGCATTCACCAAAGTCTTCACCCTGCTGGCTCTTTTCTCCATCTTGATTCATGCCTGGATCGGCATGTGGCAGGTGTTGACCGACTACGTTAAACCGCTGGCCGTGCGCCTGATTCTGCAACTGGCTATCGTCGTTGCGCTGGTGGTTTACGTCATTTATGGATTTGTTGTGGTGTGGGGTGTGTAATGAAACTGCCAGTCAGAGAATTTGATGCTGTTGTGATTGGTGCCGGCGGCGCAGGTATGCGCGCGGCGCTGCAAATTTCCCAGAGCGGTCAGACCTGTGCGCTGCTCTCCAAAGTGTTCCCAACCCGTTCCCATACCGTATCTGCGCAAGGTGGCATCACCGTTGCGCTCGGTAATACCCATGAAGATAACTGGGAATGGCACATGTACGACACCGTAAAAGGGTCGGACTACATTGGTGACCAGGACGCTATTGAATATATGTGTAAAACCGGTCCGGAAGCGATTCTGGAGCTGGACCACATGGGGCTGCCGTTCTCTCGCCTCGATAATGGCACAATTTATCAACGTCCGTTTGGCGGCCAGTCGAAGAATTTCGGCGGCGAGCAGGCGGCACGTACCGCGGCAGCGGCAGACCGTACCGGCCATGCGCTGTTGCACACGCTGTATCAGCAGAACCTGAAAAACCACACCACCATCTTCTCCGAGTGGTACGCGCTGGATCTGGTGAAAAATGCCGATGGCGCGATTGTTGGTTGTACCGCGCTGTGTATCGAAACCGGTGAAGTAGTTTACTTCAAAGCTCGCGCAACCGTGCTGGCGACCGGCGGTGCTGGCCGTATTTATCAGTCCACCACCAACGCCCACATCAACACCGGTGACGGCGTCGGTATGGCTATCCGCGCTGGCGTGCCGGTGCAGGATATGGAGATGTGGCAGTTCCACCCAACCGGTATCGCTGGTGCGGGTGTTCTGGTAACAGAAGGCTGTCGTGGTGAAGGTGGCTACCTGCTGAACAAACACGGTGAGCGCTTCATGGAGCGTTATGCCCCGAATGCGAAAGACCTGGCGGGTCGTGACGTGGTGGCGCGTTCCATCATGATCGAAATCCGCGAAGGTCGCGGCTGCGACGGTCCGTGGGGGCCGCACGCCAAACTGAAACTCGACCACCTGGGTAAAGAAGTGCTGGAGTCCCGTCTGCCGGGTATTCTCGAACTGTCCCGTACCTTTGCTCACGTTGACCCGGTGAAAGAGCCGATCCCGGTTATCCCAACCTGCCACTATATGATGGGCGGTATTCCGACCAAAGTCACCGGCCAGGCGCTGACCGTGAATGAGCAGGGCGAAGATGTGGTGATCCCAGGGCTGTTTGCCGTCGGTGAAATCGCCTGCGTATCGGTTCACGGTGCTAACCGTTTGGGCGGCAACTCACTGCTTGACCTGGTGGTATTTGGTCGTGCTGTGGGTCTGCATCTGCAGGAATCTATCGCAGAGCAGGGTGACCTGCTGGATGCAACCGAAGATGAAATCGACGCTTCTCTGGCGCGTCTGAATCGCTGGAACGGTAACCGTAACGGTGAAGACCCGGTGGCAATTCGTAAAGCGCTGCAAGAATGTATGCAGCATAACTTCTCGGTATTCCGCGAAGGCGATGCGATGGCGAAGGGGCTGGAAGAGCTGAAAGCGATTCGCGAACGCCTGAAAAATGCCCGTCTGGACGATACCTCCAGCGAGTTCAACACCCAGCGCGTTGAGTGTCTGGAGCTGGATAACCTGATGGAGACCGCGTACGCCACTGCAGTATCTGCAAACTTCCGTACCGAAAGCCGTGGCGCGCATAGCCGCTTCGACTTCCCGGAACGTGATGACGAAAACTGGCTGTGCCATTCCCTGTACCTGCCAGAGTCGGAATCCATGACGCGACGTCAAGTCAATATGGAACCGAAGCTGCGCCCGGCATTCCCGCCGAAGATTCGTACTTATTAATGCGGAGACAGGACAATGAAACTCGAGTTTTCAGTTTATCGCTATAACCCGGATGTTGACGACGCTCCGCGCATGCAGGATTACACCCTGGAGGCGGAAGAAGGGCGCGACATGATGCTGCTGGATGCGTTGATGCAGCTGAAAGAAAAAGATCCGTCGCTGTCGTTTCGTCGCTCCTGCCGTGAAGGGGTCTGCGGCTCCGACGGCCTGAACATGAACGGCAAAAATGGACTGGCCTGTATCACACCTATTTCTGCGCTGAATCAGCCGGGCAAGAAAATTGTCATTCGCCCGCTGCCAGGTTTACCGGTTGTGCGCGATTTGGTTGTAGACATGGGGCAATTCTACGCACAGTATGAGAAGATTAAGCCTTACTTGTTGAATAATGGGAAAAATCCTCCGGCTCGTGAGCATTTACAAATGCCAGAGCAGCGTGAGAAGCTCGATGGGCTGTATGAATGTATTTTGTGTGCATGCTGCTCAACGTCCTGCCCATCATTCTGGTGGAACCCGGACAAGTTTATTGGCCCGGCAGGCCTGTTGGCCGCGTATCGCTTCTTAATTGATAGCCGCGATACCGAGACCGACAGCCGTCTGGAAGGTTTAAGTGACGCTTTCAGCGTATTCCGCTGTCATAGCATCATGAACTGCGTCAGCGTATGTCCTAAAGGGCTGAACCCGACGCGCGCCATCGGTCATATTAAGTCGATGCTGCTCAAACGTAGTGCATAAGTAGTTGTAGTTGCCGGGGAAGAGATTCCCCGGCCGTGCAGGGAAACCTCTAAAAACTGCCACATTGATAGCAATAATCGCAGCCTGAACGACGACGATTATTAGACAGTTTTTAAAGGTTCCTTAGCGGACGCAGATGACACGACAGTCCGCAACAAGTGAACCCCGGCACGCACATCGGTGTGCGTGGTAGTATCCACGGCGAAATAAGCATACAAATGCTTAAGGGATCACGATGCAGAACAGCGCTTTGAAAGCCTGGTTGGACTCTTCTTACCTCTCTGGTTCTAACCAGAGCTGGATAGAACAGCTCTATGAAGACTTCTTAACCGACCCTGACTCGGTAGATGCTAACTGGCGTTCGACGTTCCAGCAGTTACCTGGTACCGGAGTCAAACCGGATCAACTCCACTCAAAAACACGTGATTATTTCCGTCGACAGGCGTTGATTACCCCACGTTACTCTTCTTCTATTTCCGACCCTGATGCCAATGTGAAGCAGGTTAAAGTCCTGCAGCTCATTAACGCCTATCGTTTCCGCGGTCATCAGCATGCGAATCTCGATCCGCTGGGACTGTGGCAGCAAGAAAATGTGGCCGATCTGGATCCCTCCTTCCACGATCTGACCGATGCGGATTTCCAGGAAAGCTTTAACGTGGGTTCTTTTGCCGGTGGCAAAGACACGATGAAGCTGAGCGACCTGGTTGTCGCGCTGAAACAAACCTACTGCGGCCCGATTGGCGCCGAGTATATGCACATCACCAGCACCGAAGAAAAACGCTGGCTTCAGCAGCGTATCGAGTCTGGTCGTACTGCGTTCAGTAGTGAAGAGAAGAAACGCTTCCTCAGCGAACTGACTGCAGCGGAAGGTCTGGAACGCTACCTGGGCGCGAAGTTCCCGGGCGCGAAACGCTTCTCGCTGGAAGGCGGTGATGCGTTAATCCCAATGCTCAAAGAGATGATCCGCCACGCCGGTAACAGCGGTACCCGTGAAGTGGTACTGGGTATGGCGCACCGTGGTCGTCTGAACGTCCTGGTTAACGTGCTGGGTAAAAAGCCGCAGGATCTATTCGACGAATTTGCGGGCAAACATAAAGAACACCTCGGCACCGGTGACGTGAAGTACCACATGGGCTTCTCATCAGATATCGAAACCGAAGGCGGTCTGGTGCATCTGGCGCTGGCGTTTAACCCGTCGCACCTGGAAATCGTTAGCCCGGTGGTTATCGGTTCCGTACGTGCACGCTTGGATCGTCTGGACGAGCCGAGCAGCAATAAAGTGCTGCCAATCACTATTCATGGTGATGCGGCAGTAACCGGGCAAGGCGTGGTTCAGGAAACCCTGAACATGTCGAAAGCGCGTGGTTACGAAGTGGGCGGTACCGTTCGCATCGTTATCAACAACCAGGTGGGCTTCACCACCTCTAACCCGCTAGATGCACGTTCTACACCGTACTGCACCGACATCGGTAAGATGGTTCAGGCGCCGATTTTCCACGTGAACGCGGATGACCCGGAAGCGGTCGCTTTCGTAACGCGTCTGGCACTGGATTTCCGTAATACCTTTAAACGCGATGTCTTTATCGATCTGGTGTGCTACCGCCGTCACGGCCACAACGAAGCCGACGAGCCAAGCGCAACCCAGCCGCTGATGTATCAGAAAATCAAAAAGCATCCGACCCCGCGCAAAATCTACGCTGACAAGCTGGAAGCGGACAACGTCGCTACGCTGGAAGATGCGACCGAAATGGTCAATCTGTATCGTGACGCGCTGGACGCAGGCGAATGCGTGGTGAAAGAGTGGCGTCCAATGAATATGCACTCCTTCACCTGGTCGCCGTACCTCAACCACGAATGGGATGAAAACTACCCGAATAAAGTTGAGATGAAGCGTCTGCAGGAGCTGGCAAAACGCATCAGCACCGTGCCTGAAGCGGTGGAAATGCAGTCGCGTGTTGCCAAAATTTACGGCGACCGTCAGGCCATGGCCGCAGGCGAGAAGCTGTTCGACTGGGGTGGCGCAGAGAATTTGGCTTACGCCACGCTGGTTGATGAAGGCATTCCGGTACGTCTGTCGGGTGAAGACTCTGGCCGCGGAACCTTCTTCCACCGTCATGCGGTGATTCATAACCAGGCGAATGGTTCAACGTACACTCCGCTGCAGCATGTGCATAACGGGCAGGGCACGTTCCGCGTATGGGACTCCGTGCTGTCTGAAGAAGCGGTGCTGGCATTCGAGTACGGTTATGCCACGGCAGAACCGCGCACCCTGACTATCTGGGAAGCGCAGTTCGGTGACTTCGCCAACGGTGCGCAGGTGGTTATCGACCAGTTCATCTCTTCCGGCGAGCAGAAATGGGGCCGTATGTGCGGTCTGGTTATGCTGCTGCCACACGGCTATGAAGGTCAGGGTCCGGAGCACTCTTCCGCGCGTCTGGAACGTTATCTGCAACTTTGCGCTGAGCAAAACATGCAGGTTTGCGTCCCGTCTACCCCGGCACAGGTTTACCACATGCTGCGTCGTCAGGCGCTGCGCGGAATGCGTCGTCCGCTGGTAGTGATGTCACCGAAGTCGCTGCTGCGTCATCCGCTGGCGGTGTCCACGCTGGACGAACTGGCAAATGGCACTTTCCTGCCAGCCATTGGCGAAGTAGATGAACTTGATCCTAAAGGCGTGAAGCGTGTCGTGATGTGTTCTGGTAAGGTTTATTACGACCTGCTGGAGCAACGCCGCAAGAACGACCAAAAAGATGTCGCCATTGTGCGTATCGAACAGCTCTATCCGTTCCCGCATAAAGCGGTGCAGGAAGCGCTGAAACCGTTTGCTCATGTACATGATTTTGTCTGGTGCCAGGAAGAGCCGCTCAACCAGGGCGCATGGTACTGCAGCCAGCATCATTTCCGTGAAGTAATTCCATTTGGGTCAGCTCTGCGTTATGCAGGTCGCCCGGCCTCTGCCTCTCCGGCAGTAGGATATATGTCCGTTCACCAGAAGCAGCAACAAGATCTGGTTAATGACGCGCTGAACGTCGATTAAATAAAGGATAAATAATGAGTAGCGTAGATATTCTTGTTCCCGACCTGCCTGAATCCGTAGCGGATGCAACGGTTGCAACCTGGCACAAAAAACCGGGCGATGCAGTACGTCGTGATGAAGTACTGGTAGAAATCGAAACTGACAAAGTGGTACTGGAAGTACCGGCATCAGCGGACGGTATTCTTGATGCGGTTCTGGAAGATGAAGGGACAACCGTCACTTCTCGCCAGATCCTCGGTCGCCTGCGTGAAGGCAACAGCTCTGGCAAAGAGACCAGCGCCAAGTCTGAAGAGAAAGATTCTACTCCGGCACAACGCCAGCAGGCGTCTCTTGCTGAACAGAACAACGATGCCCTGAGCCCGGCGATCCGTCGCCTGCTGGGTGAGCATAATCTCGAAGCCAGCGCCATCAATGGCACCGGCGTCGGTGGTCGTATCACGCGTGAAGATGTTGAAAAGCATCTGGCTAAAGCACCGGCTGCGAAAGCAGAAGCCAAAGCGCCGGCCGCCGCGCCTGCACCACAGGCTCAACTGGGCGCTCGTGGCGAAAAACGTGTTCCGATGACCCGTCTACGCAAACGCGTAGCTGAGCGTCTGCTGGAAGCGAAAAACTCCACCGCCATGCTGACCACGTTCAACGAAGTCAACATGAAGCCAATCATGGATCTGCGTAAGCAGTACGGTGACGCGTTCGAGAAACGTCACGGTATCCGTCTGGGCTTTATGTCTTTCTACGTGAAAGCGGTTGTTGAAGCGCTGAAACGCTATCCGGAAGTGAACGCGTCCATCGACGGTGATGACGTGGTTTACCACAACTACTTTGATGTCAGCATGGCGGTCTCCACGCCGCGTGGCCTGGTCACGCCGGTCCTGCGTGATGTGGATCTGCTGGGTATGGCTGACATCGAGAAAAATATTAAAGAACTGGCAGTTAAAGGTCGCGACGGCAAGCTGACGGTCGACGATCTGACGGGCGGTAACTTCACCATCACTAACGGTGGCGTGTTCGGTTCCCTGATGTCTACCCCGATCATCAACCCACCGCAGAGCGCCATCCTGGGTATGCATGCCATCAAAGATCGTCCGATGGCCGTAGACGGCAAGGTTGAAATCCTGCCGATGATGTATCTGGCGCTGTCTTATGACCACCGTTTGATCGATGGTCGTGAGTCAGTAGGCTTCCTGGTAACCATTAAAGAGTTGCTGGAAGATCCGACGCGTCTGCTGCTGGACGTGTAGTAAATAAGAGTATCACCTGCCCCGTAGGTCTGGAGGCTTATCAGGCCTACGGGTAAAAGATAACGATTACCTGAAGGATGGACAGAACACATGAACTTACATGAATATCAGGCAAAACAACTTTTTGCCCGCTATGGCTTACCGGCACCGGTGGGTTATGCCTGTACTACTCCGCGTGAAGCTGAAGAAGCTGCATCTAAAATCGGCGCAGGCCCGTGGGTAGTGAAATGTCAGGTTCACGCTGGTGGCCGTGGTAAAGCGGGCGGTGTGAAGGTTGTGAACAGCAAAGAAGACATTCGTGCTTTTGCTGAACACTGGCTGGGTAAACGTCTGGTCACTTACCAGACAGACGCCCATGGTCAACCGGTAAATCAGATTCTGGTTGAAGCAGCGACCGACATTGGTAAAGAACTTTACCTCGGCGCAGTTGTTGACCGTAGTTCCCGTCGCGTGGTCTTCATGGCCTCTACCGAAGGCGGCGTGGAAATTGAAAAAGTGGCGGAAGAAACGCCGCACCTGATCCACAAAGTAGCGCTCGATCCGCTGGCCGGTCCGATGCCTTATCAGGGTCGTGAACTGGCGTTCAAACTGGGTCTGGAAGGTAAACAGGTTCAGCAGTTCACCAAGATCTTCATGGGTCTGGCGACTATCTTCCTTGAGCGCGATCTGGCGCTGATCGAAATCAACCCGCTGGTGGTGACCAAGCAGGGTGATCTGATCTGCCTCGACGGCAAACTGGGCGCTGACGGCAACGCGCTGTTCCGCCAGGCTGACCTGCGTGAAATGCGCGACCAGTCTCAGGAAGATCCGCGTGAAGCACAGGCTGCACAGTGGGAACTGAACTACGTCGCTCTGGACGGCAACATCGGTTGTATGGTTAACGGCGCGGGCCTGGCAATGGGCACCATGGACATCGTTAAACTGCACGGCGGCGAACCGGCTAACTTCCTTGACGTTGGCGGCGGTGCGACCAAAGAGCGTGTAACCGAAGCGTTCAAAATTATCCTCTCTGACGACAATGTTAAAGCCGTACTGGTTAACATCTTC
This sequence comes from Citrobacter sp. Cb031, assembly GCF_030336725.1. Classification (NCBI taxonomy): domain Bacteria; kingdom Pseudomonadati; phylum Pseudomonadota; class Gammaproteobacteria; order Enterobacterales; family Enterobacteriaceae; genus Citrobacter; species Citrobacter sp. Cb031. Next base: position 310,018 of record NZ_JAOWDA010000021.1, on the reverse strand, counting down.
GGCGGTATCGTACGCTGCGACCTGATCGCGGACGGTATCATCGGCGCGGTAGCAGAAGTGGGCGTTAACGTTCCGGTCGTGGTACGTCTTGAAGGTAACAACGCTGAACTCGGCGCGAAAAAATTGGCTGATAGCGGCCTGAATATTATTGCAGCGAAAAGTCTGACGGATGCAGCTCAGCAGGTTGTTGCCGCAGTGGAGGGGAAATAATGTCAGTTTTAATTAATAAAGATACCAAGGTTATCTGCCAGGGCTTCACCGGTAGCCAGGGGACATTCCACTCTGAACAAGCGATTGCTTACGGTACGCAAATGGTCGGCGGTGTTACGCCGGGCAAAGGCGGCACCACGCATCTGGGTCTGCCGGTGTTCAACACCGTACGTGAAGCAGTAGAAGCGACCGGCGCAACCGCCACCGTTATCTACGTTCCGGCTCCGTTCTGCAAAGACTCCATCCTGGAAGCTATTGATGCAGGCATCAAGCTTATCATCACCATCACCGAAGGTATCCCAACGCTGGATATGCTGACCGTGAAAGTGAAGCTGGATGAAGCGGGCGTGCGCATGATCGGCCCGAACTGCCCAGGTGTTATCACCCCTGGCGAATGCAAAATCGGCATCATGCCGGGCCATATTCACAAGCCTGGTAAAGTCGGTATCGTTTCTCGTTCCGGTACGCTGACCTATGAAGCGGTTAAGCAGACCACCGACTATGGTTTTGGTCAGTCTACCTGTGTGGGTATCGGCGGCGACCCGATCCCTGGCTCTAACTTCATCGATATCCTGAAGCTGTTCCAGGAAGATCCGCAGACTGAAGCGATCGTCATGATCGGTGAGATCGGCGGTAGCGCGGAAGAAGAAGCAGCGGCGTACATTAAAGATCATGTGACCAAGCCGGTTGTGGGTTACATCGCGGGTGTGACTGCGCCGAAAGGTAAACGTATGGGTCATGCTGGTGCGATCATCGCAGGGGGTAAAGGTACGGCGGATGAGAAATTCGCTGCGCTGGAAGCCGCTGGCGTGAAAACCGTTCGTAGCTTGGCCGATATCGGCGAAGCGCTGAAAACAGTGATTAAGTAAGAAAAAAAACAGCCCTGACTCTCTGCATAGTCAAGGGCTGGTCCCGTTTCGACATGGTTGGCCATCTGATGATGGCCTTTTTTAATGGCGTCGTTTTGCCACCAGCGTAAATTTATAATCGTCGCTTTTGAAGGTGTTGCGGCTGTATTCAAAAACGCGTCCATCGAGCAGAAACCCGCGAGAGATTTTCTCCAGCACTGGTTTCCCCTGCGGCATGCCCAGCATTTCTACAGTATCCTCATCCGGAATAACCGGGATCAGTTCCTGCTCGCTGCGATCGATAACCATCTTTTTGATCTGTTCTATATAGTGATATTTAGAATTTTCCATCACCTCCCAGGTGAGATCGGGAAAGAGGGCGAGCGGCATCCATGTCTCTTCGAGGGTAACGGCTTTCTGCTTAATAAAACGAACCCGTTTTACATGCCAGACTTTATCTTCAGCCGCCAGCTGTAGCCACTCGGCCAGCATCTCTCCTGCTGGAATGACCTCAAAGACCTTCACTTCGCTGTGCGTTTCAACCTGACGGTCGGCCAGCTTCTCATAAAAACTGGTGAGCTGATAAATGTCGTAATTAACGCGCTCCTCTTTCACATACCAACCGCTGCCCTGAATGCTCTCGATAATATTCTGTTCCGTTAGCAGCTTGAGTGCTTGCCTGATGGTCACGCGGCTGACCTCGAAACGGCTCTGTAGCGTAGATTCTGTGGGAAGTGCATCACCTGGTTTTAATTCACCTTTTGCAACTTGTTCGCGCAGAACGTCGGCTATCTGGCGGTACATCGGTTTTTTGCTCATCTCTTTTCGCTTTTGTCGGCAATAAAGTCAGATATTCAAGACAAATTATGCGTACATTTTATCAATAGTAAATAATACAAATTAAATACAAATATTGTCTTGTTAGTGAAATTGATCACGTAAAGGTATTGTTTTGTCTGCGACAATCGCGGCACATAATAATGACAATCCTCTGAGGACCATGATGAATTTGACAATACTGTCCCACCCTCGCGCAGTCTGTGTGCAGGCGAGATTTACCGATCGTGACGATGCCATTCGCCAACTTACGCAGCGGCTGACCGAATTAGGCAAAATCACCGATGCCGACGCTTATCTGGCGGAAGTTTTTCACCGCGAATCGCTGGGACCTACGGCGCTTGGCGAAGGGTTGGCGGTACCGCACGGTAAATCGTCGGCCGTGAAAGAGGCGGCTTTCGCGGTGGCGACGCTGAGTGAACCGATGGACTGGGAAGGTATTGATGGCCCGGAGTCTGTTGAACTTATTTTTTTGCTGGCGATTCCGCCAGATGAAGCCGGTTCGACTCATATCCAAATCCTGACCGAACTGACCACCTGCCTTGCGGATGAGGATCTGCGTGCTCGCGTCATGGCGGCGACCAGCGCCGAAGCGGTGCTGGCGGCATTAGTGGTCGAAACACCGCCGCAGGCCGCAGTGGCGACGGCGGATGCGCCAACGATTGTTTGCGTTACCGCATGTCCGGCGGGGATTGCGCATACCTATATGGCGGCTGAGTATCTGGAGAAAGCCGGTCGGCAAATGGGCGTTAACGTGGTGGTGGAAAAACAGGGTGCCAATGGCATTGAAGACCGCTTAACGGCTCAACAACTGAATGATGCGCGCGCCTGCATTTTCGCCGCAGAGGTCGCTATTAAAGAAAGTGAACGTTTCAACGGTATCCCGGCGATCTCCGTTCCGGTTGCCGAACCGTTGCGCCACGCAAAAGCGCTGATTGAACAGGCGTTAGCGCTGGAGCCTCTGCAAAGCCAGCGTGTTTCTCAGCCACAGACAGAGGTGAAAAAGGGGCTGAAAACCGACCTGAAACAAGCACTGCTGAGCGGAATTTCGTTTGCCGTGCCGTTAATCGTCGCCGGAGGGACGGTACTGGCGGTGGCGGTATTGATTGCACAGATTTTCGGCCTACAGGATGTGTACAGCTTAGAGAAATCCTGGCTGTGGATGTATCGCCAACTCGGCGGCGGGATGCTGGGCACGCTGATGGTTCCGGTACTGTCGGCCTATATCGCTTATTCGCTGGCGGATAAACCAGCGCTGGCTCCAGGCTTTGCGGCGGGTCTGGCGGCAAACTTAATCGGCTCGGGTTTTCTTGGCGGTGTTGCCGGTGGCCTGATTGCCGGTTATCTCATGCGTTGGGTGAAACAGCATCTGCGATTAAGCAGCAAATTCAATGGCTTTTTAACGTTCTACCTCTATCCGGTGATTGGCACGTTGGGCGCGGGTAGCCTGATGTTGTTTGTGATTGGCGAGCCTGTCGCCTGGATCAATACCTCGCTGACGGCCTGGCTAAATGGGTTATCAGGCACCAACGCGCTACTGCTCGGTATGATCCTGGGCTTTATGTGTTCGTTTGATCTTGGCGGTCCGGTCAATAAAGCGGCATATGCATTTTGTCTGGGCGCGATGGCCAACGGCGTATTCGGCCCCTACGCCATTTTCGCTTCGGTAAAAATGGTTTCTGCTTTTACCGTCACCGCCTCAACCATGCTGGCGCCACGCCTGTTCAAACAGTTTGAGATTGAGACCGGTAAATCCACCTGGCTGCTCGGCCTTGCCGGGATTACCGAAGGCGCGATTCCGCTGGCGATTGAGGACCCGATTCGGGTGATTGGCTCTTTAGTGATGGGGTCGATGGCGACCGGAGCCATCGTTGGGGCCATGGGGATTGGGCTTTCGACCCCAGGTGCCGGGATTTTCTCGCTCTTTTTACTTATCCCCACAGACCTAAGCGCGGTGATGGCCGCCGCGGGCTGGTTTGGCGCCGCGCTGATTGGGACGATTATCTCCACGGCGATTTTACTGCTCTGGCGTCGTCAAGCGGTTAAACAGGGGAAATACGTCACCGATAGCGTGATGCCGTAAGCACTTACTCAACAGGAAATGACGATGAAAGCAGTATCTCGCGTTCACATTACGCCGCATATGCACTGGGACCGTGAGTGGTACTTCACCACCGAAGAGTCGCGTATTTTGCTGGTTAACAATATGGAAGAGATCCTGACTCGCCTTGAGCAGGATGCAGAGTACAAATATTACGTGCTGGATGGTCAAACGGCGGTGCTGGAAGACTATTTTGCGGTGAAACCTGAAAACCGGCAGCGGGTCAAAGCGCTGGTGCAGGCCGGGAAGCTTATTATCGGCCCCTGGTACACGCAAACGGATACGACCCTCGTTTCCGGTGAGTCAATTGTCCGCAATCTGATGTACGGCATCCGCGATTGTATGGCCTTTGGCGAACCGATGAAGATAGGTTATCTACCTGATTCATTTGGGATGTCCGGGCAGATGCCGCATATTTATAATGGTTTTGGTATCAACCGGGCTCTGTTCTGGCGTGGGTGCTCTGAACGTCATGGCACCGATAAAACCGAATTTTTATGGCAAAGCGCTGACGGTAGCCAGGTCACGACACAGGTGTTGCCGCTGGGCTATGCGATTGGTAAGTACTTACCCGAGGATGAGGCCGGGCTGCGTAAGCGACTTGACGGCTACTTCGAGGTGCTGGAGAACGCCTCGGTGACTAAAGAAATCCTATTACCCAACGGGCATGACCAGATGCCGTTACAGCAAAACATCTTTGCGGTGATGGATAAACTGCGTGAAATCTACCCGCAGCGAAAATTTGTCATGAGCCGCTTCGAGGAGGTTTTTGCTCATATCGAAGCGCATCGGGAGACGTTGGCTACCCTGCACGGCGAGTTTATCGACGGTAAATATATGCGAGTGCATCGTACGATTGGCTCCACACGAATGGATATCAAAATTATCCATGCGCGTATTGAGAATAAAATCGTTAACCTGCTGGAACCGCTCGCCACGCTGGCCTGGAATTTAGGTTTTGAATATCACCACGGTCTGCTGGAGAAAATGTGGAAAGAGATTTTAAAGAATCATGCCCACGACAGCATCGGCTGTTGCTGTAGCGATAAAGTGCATCGTGAAATCGTTTCACGCTTCGTGCTGGCCGAAGATATGGCCGACAATTTGATTCGTTTTTACCTGCGTAAAATCACTGACAACATGGCGCACAGTGAAGAAGACAAGCTGGTGATGTTCAACCTGATGCCCTGGCCGCGTGAGGCGGTGATCAATACGACCGTACGTCTTCGCGCCAGCCAGTTCCGCCTGCTTGATGGCAGAGGAAATGAAATCCCTTATTTTATTCGTGGCGTGCGCGAGCTTGATCCTGGTCTTATCGACCGGCAAATCGTCCATTACGGCAACTACGAGCCGTTTATGGAGTTTGATATTCAGCTCAACCAGATTCTACCTTCGATGGGGTACTGCACGCTGTATATCGAACCGCATGTTGCTGGCCGTCAGGCGATACCCGCTCCGGCGACCCAGGCACTGTTGGAGAACGCGTTCTGGCTGATCGATCTCAATGACGATGGAACGCTACAGCTACGCGATAAGGATTCAGGGATTGTTTATCAACGCGTACTGGAGATTGAAGAAAGCGCCGACGACGGGGATGAGTACGATTACTCCCCCTCGCGCGAGGATTGGCGCCTCACGTCTGCGGGCGTTGCGTTTGAGCATGAAATTATCCGCGAGGGATGGCAAGACCGGGCAATCATTCGCTATCGGATGGCGGTTCCGGCGGATCTGGAGGCGCGCGCGTCACGTCAGCGCAATGGTGAAGTTAGCATCGAAATAGGTGTTACGCTAAGCCATAACAGCCGGCGGATTGAGGTTGATATTCGCATTGACAATCAGGCTGACGATCACCGAATTCGGGTGCTTATCCCCACGCCATTTCACACTAATGACGTGTTGGCTGATACCCAGTTTGGTTCGCTGCTACGGCCTGTTCACGATGAAGCGATGGCCAACTGGCAGGCTGAGGGATGGAAAGAAGCGCCGGTGCCGGTCTGGAATCTGCTCAACTACGCCGCGCTGCAGGAGGGGTGTCATGGACTCGCGGTGTTTAGCGAAGGATTGCGCGAATTTGAGGTAGTGGGTGAGGAGAGAAAAACGTTTGCTCTGACGCTGCTCCGTGGCGTCGGCTTACTCGGCAAAGAGGATCTCTTATTACGTCCCGGCAGGCCGTCAGGCATAAAAATGGCGGTACCGGATTCCCAGATGCAGGGCGTGCTGCACGGGCGCTTTTGCCTGTTTAGTTATAGCGGGACGCCGCTTAACGTTGGCCTGGCTCAGCAGGCGCGTGCCTGGCTGACGCCCGTCCAGTGTTATAACAAAATCCCGTGGGATGCGATGAAGCTCAACAAAGCAGCATTTACTGTTCCCGATAGCTACAGCCTGTTGAGTATGTCACCGGTTGGCTGTCAGCTTAGCGCGCTAAAAAAAGCAGAGGACAGAGATGAAATCATCCTGCGTTTATTTAATCCCTCTGACAGCGTCAGCTGCGATGCCGCCGTGTCGTTTAGCCAAAGCGTAATGCATTGCCGCGAAACCGGTATGGATGAAATATCCGCTGGCGAGCAGAGCGATGCGAAGGGGATTAACGGCGTGTTTCGGCCAGGGCAGTCGCGGACGTTTAGTCTGAAACTGGCCTGAAAGAAGTGATGAGTCAGCGCCAGCAATCTTATGCTGGCGCTGACCGACCGCTATCAGGATGATGCCAGTGTTTTCAACCAGCGAATTCCGCTTTCCGGCGAGGTCATTACCGGCACCGGCGGGGAAGGGAGCTGCTGTAAAACGCGCGCCATCGAGGCCTGCGCCAGCATCACAACATCTGCCTGGGTAAAGGCGCTCTGTAACCCTTCACTGACGATACGGTCATGAGTATCCATGTCTCCCGCCAGCAGCGCGTGGAATGCCTCCTCCATTAATATAGGCGTAATGGTTCGCGATTTACCGCTCTGCTGCACTTTGCGCTGTAAGTAATCCAGCGTTGGCTTCAGCGTGGTTGCCACGGTCGCCAGTACGGCGATCCGCTCACCTTTTTCAATCGCCTCTTCCACCATTGCGCAGTCAATGCGTGCGAGCTGCAGTGGGGTCATAAACTGGCATTGCTCCACCGCAGTACCAATTGAGGAGCAGGCGGTAATAAAGATATCGCAGTCCGCCTTTTCGGCAATATGCACATAGTCGGCGATGCGGGCGGCAATATTGGGCGTCACGCCCTGGGCCTTCATTACCTGCTTGATCATGGATTCTTCCACCAGGTGCATGACTTCAACATCCGGCATGATGTCGGCAATCAGTTGTTGCATCATCGTAAGCGTGGCGGCACTGGTATGCAGCATGGCGACCTTTTTCATTGGGCAATCTCCTTAAGTAACGTTTCCGCGACGGCCAGCGCCGCATCATGATCTTCCTGCGCGGATAAACCGCCTACCGCGACGGCCCCAAGGCATTTTCCTTGGTGCAGAATCGGGATCCCGCCCGGCAGTGCCGTAAACAGCGGGTCGGCAAAATAACCAATATCCAGTTGCTCTTTCTGCAGTCGCTGTAAAAATGCCTGCGTGGTGCAGCCCAGGCGGCTACTGGTGCGTGCTTTGCGCTGGGTTAACTCGATGGTTAACAGTTTGGCGTTATCCATCCGTGCAAAGCTGAGTAGTTCGCCATTGGCATCGCATACGGCCACGCTTAACGGGCGTTTTGCGTAACATGTTTCGGCAAGGTCGAGCGCAGAGGCCACGGCGCGCAGGGCATGCCCCAGAGTGAGAGTTGTCATCGTGATTATCCTTTTGACAGATTTTCGCAAGCGGGTTGAACGGGATCTTTGGCTGCGGCGGCCTGCGCCTGTCTGGCGTCTTTTTTGCGCCAGTAGTTCGCGAGCAGCGAGCCGCTGACGTTGCCAAGCGGAGTCATCACCGCCGAGGCCAGGCCAACCGTTGCCAGTTTGCCCATCGCTGCGGCAAGCCCGGACGCCATGCCGCCGTTTTGCAGGCCGACTTCAAAGGCTACGGTGCGGGCAGACTGTACGTCCATGCGGAAGATCCAGCGGCTCATCAGATAGCCAATCAGGAAGCCGCCGAGGTTATGCATCAACATGGCGAAGCAGAGCAGGAAGCCGACCTGCACCAGGTTCTCGCGCCCGGCTGCGGCTGCGGTGGTCGTAAAGAAAATGATCCCCATCATTGAGATGGTCGGCATGATTTTCTTCACGCCCGCCACGCGGCCATACAGCCAGTTGTAGAACAATGCCCAGACGAGACCGCCTGCCACGAAGTTAAGCACCACCGCGTACATTTGCGCGTCGGCGCTGGCGTGACCAAACAGCGCGTCCCAGCCGCCAGCAATCATATACAGCAGCCAAAGAGCGCCGATCCCGGCCAGCATCTGGACGACACGGCGTCCGCGCACGCCCGCATAGGTTTTCAGATAGTCATGCAGAATTGCCGCGCCGATGGGGATCAATACGATTTTCACCACATCCATTACCATCGCGGTGAGCTGGATATCGATCATCGACCCCGCCAGCAGATTAACCCACAGCGGCGTCATCACCGTCGCCGCCAGCGTTGAGACTGCGGCGATCGAGACCGCCAGCGCCAGGTTGGCGTTCGCGATATAGACCATGACGGTAGAGGAGAGTCCGCTTGGGCAGGCGCCAATCAGCAGAATCCCGACCGCCACCTCAGGCGGAAAGTTAAAGATAAGCGTAATGCTCAGGCCGAGCAGAGGCATGATAACGAAGTGGCAGAAGGTGCCAATAAACACCGCCCACGGCATTTTGGCGACATCAATAAAATCCTGGATCGTTAGCTTAGTGCCCATGCTAAACATGGTGGCCTGAATGACGAGGAACACGATCCATTTATGGGTGATATTGAAACCGCCCCAGACGATCAGATCCGTAGACCAGGTCATGGCGGCGACAAACCCGGCGATGATCCATAGCGTAAACTGATAGCTGCGTAGACCCGGCCAGTAGCCTGCACCGGCGGCGAATCCGGCGGTGAACATCACCAGCCCTGGCTGCCAGAGCGCCGCGGACTGGATTAGCGCGCCGATAATCGCCAGCGCCGCGCCCGCAACGCTGATGCCGAGTCCGGTTTTGTGAATAACAGTGGTCATAGTCATGTTGAAATGTCCTTGCTGTTGTTATTGCTGCCGGGATGGAATAGATAACATGTGCCGCGCAATTTCTGGCGTGGCGACTTTTTTATCCATGCTGCGAATGAGCGTGGCGAGTTTGGCAACCTGCTGGTAATTATGCTGTGCTTTTTCTTCAGCGCTTAAATAATAGCTATCCTCAAAGCCGATTCGTACTTCACTGGCCCCCATGCCGACGGCGGCGGCAATAATATCGAAATTCTTTCTGCCAAAATGAGTAATACCCCATAAGGCATCGCGCGGGATCATGCTACGCAGAGCAATTAAAGCGTCAATGGTTGCTGGCGTACTGCCGCGATGGCCGAGGACGATATTAAAGAGCATGGGTTTTTGGAATTTTATTTTATCTTCAAGGTTCAGGATGTTATTAATCATGCCAATTTCAAAAACTTCAAACTCGGGAATAATATTGCGCTCGACAATTTGCCGGGAGCAATATTCCACGTCCGGACCGGGATTAAAGTACACCGCATCTCCAAGGTTGACGGAACCGACGTTCAGCGAAGCCATCTCTACGCCGGGGCAGGAGAGTGGCGCGCAGCGTTCGGCGATGGACATTGAAGAGACGCCGCCGGTAGACGCCTGAATAATCAGGTCTGAATGGCGCATGACGTTATCAATGGTCGCCTGAAAATCGGTGGTATCCGGCGTCAGGCGACCCTGTTTATCGCGAACGTGTAAATGCACGATGGACGCGCCATGCTCTACGCTGGCGAGTATTTCCTGCGCCAGTTCTGCGGGTATAACTCTGGGGCAATCCGCGGCAACGGGTGCCAGCGAAATAATAACAGTATCCGACATATTTTCCTCCGGTACAGAGATATTTAAATTATAGGTAAGGCGTTATCCAGTTTAATGAGTCGGGCCCTGATGTTGACGGTTGATATTCACAGCCAATCCAGCCCTGATAATTCATTTTTCTAATAAAATCGAATAGCCATGCTTCATTTAATTCACCTGTTCCCGGTTCATGGCGATAGGGGACAGAAGCAATTTGAAAATGTTTAATTAAGGTGAAGTAGCGTTCAATATTTTTTGCCACATTGCCATGAATTTTCTGACAGTGGTAAATATCAAACTGTAAACCGATATTTTTCTTGCCAACCTCTTGAATAATAGATTCGGCCAACGGAAAGCTGTCAATAAAATAACCGGGCATATCCTGCGAATTTAACGGTTCAATCAGCACATCGATTTCCGCTTCAGCCATCATATCGCAGGCGATACGCAGCCGGTTGGTCAGGAGAGTGCGCTGAGCGTGAAGCGTCAGATCGTCGCAGCGCGAACCGGCCATAACGTGAACCCGACGACAGCCCAGCGCCGTGGCGTAATCACGCGCCACGTTCAGGCTATGGTGAAATTCCTGGTCTCGACCGGGCTGCGCGGCCAGTCCCCGCTCACCTTGTGCCCAGTTACCTGCCGGTGCGTTCATCAGCACCACCGGCAGGGATGTTTCCCGCTGTGCAGCGTGCAAATGCGCCAGCGGGTGCTGCCAGAGAAATAGCCCTTCAACGCCGCGAAAACCAGCCGCCTGCGCCGTCGCAAATCGCGCCGCTATCGGTAAATCTGTAAACAACCAGTCGAGGTTAGCCGCTAACTTCAGCATGGCGCGCACCCTCCCGGTTATCAACCAGATGCAGCTTAACGCCCTGGCTGGCAAGAGTTTGCTGGGCGTTTTCCGGTAACCGGTTATCAGAAATAATGTCGGTTAACTGTTCCAGCCCACAGATATGGAACATGCCGTATTTGCCAAACTTACTGCTGTCGCAGACCAGCACCCGACGCCGGGAAACGGTGAGTACCGCTTCTTTAACCGAGGCTTTCCCTTCGCTCGGCGTCGACATGCCGCGTTCGGTATCCCACGATGAGGAGCTCAGAAACGCCACGTCAATATTAATGGTGCGCAGAAAACTGGCGGCGCTTTTTCCAAGGCATGAGCGGTTACGCTGATCCACCAGACCACCGGTGTGATAGAGCGTGATGTGCGGCATATCCATCAGATAGTGGCTGATGGAAAAATCGTTGGTTACTACCGTCAGATTGAAACAATGGCTGGCGGCGACCGCTTTCGCCACTTCAAACAACGACGTACCGGCATCCAGATACAGCGTTTGTCCGGGCTCAATGAGCATGGCGGCGAGCTGGCCCATTTTACGTTTCACGTCATGATTCAACTCGGCTTTTTCCCGCCATGGCAGCTCGGATTTCAGCAGGTTATTGAGCTTCACTCCGCCGTTAATGGCGATAACTTTGCCTTCTTCTTCCAGCAACTGGATGTCGCGACGCACGGTCATATGCGACACGCTCATCAAATCTGCCAGTTCATTAAATGAGGCGGCATTTTTTTCGTGCACGTAGCGGTAGATAAAATCACGTCGTTGCTCGGGGATCATTATGTCACCTCACGCTTGCCGGGAATGTTCAAGTTCGGCCACCGCTTCTTCTGAGAGCGGAACATAGCCAAGCGGTTTTAACGTCAGCCAGATGCGGGCGCTGTCTTCCAGTTCTTCGGCGTTAAACACCGCCTCACGCAGCGAGCGACCGCTTACTACCGGCCCGTGATTGGCCAGCAGCGCGGCCGTATGGTCTGCCGCGATTTCACTCAGTGCGCTGGCAATGCCTTCATGGCCAGGCTTGAAATAGGGCAGCAGCGGTAACTGCCCGACGCGCATCACATAGTACGGCGTTAACGGCGGCAGGCAGTTTTTCGGCGTGGTGCACGGCAGGCAGGAGAGCGCGGTCAGCCATGGAGAATGCAGGTGCACGACCGCGCCGCAGGATGGCCGATGTCGATACCACGCCAGATGCATGGGCACCTCTTTTGAGGGTTTGTCACCGCTAAGATGAACGCCGTTGGCATCCAGCCGACTTAGCGTGGCAGGATCAAGCTCGCCCAGACAAGAGTTGGTCGGGGTCACCAGATAGCCGCCATCCGGCATTTTGACGCTAAGATTGCCGGAACCGCCGCTGCTGTAACCGCGCATAAACAGGGAACGGCCATAGTGGACGAGTAGTTCGCGCAGTTGGTGTTCACTCACCGAATTCATAATGCGTGCTCCTGGGCAGTAAAAAAGAAATCGTCGTCACCAAAGTTGCCTGACTTCAGCGCCAGCGCCAGACCGGAGGAAAATACCCACGGTACGCCTGGCGCAATGGCTTTGCCGACGGACAGACGCTTCACCTGCAAGGCTTCCACAACGGTGCCGGAGGTTTCTCCGCCCGCGACGATAAAGGTGTTTACACCCGCAGTTCGTAGCTTTGAACTCAGCCGGGCAAAAGCGTGTTCGATTGCCTGGCTGGCGGCCTGTTCGCCGTGCTCCTGTTGAATACGTTTGAGTACGTCTGGCGGCTGGGTGGCGTATATCAGTGGCGCTAATGGGTCGCTGATATGCGTCATCGCCCAGGCGCTCAGTTCATCGGTGTAGCGTTCGGCATCAGACAGGCAGCGGGACACATCAAGCAAACGAGACGCTGCCGCGGCCTTATAGCGATTAACCTGACGATTGCTCATTGCCGAACAGCTACCGGAGAACACCACCGTTTTGGCAGGCAGTGGAAAAGAGTCCGGCGGCATGGATTGATGGCCTCCGCTGCAGGCGGCCAGCGCGCCGCCGAGCCCGGAGCCCCCGGCTAACAGAGGGCTGGCATGGAGAGCTTGCGCCAGCGTTTTGAGATCTGCTTCATCCAGCGTATCGACGATAACGTGACGCGTACCTTCAGCCTGAAGTTGGGCCAGGGCGTAAGTGACCGCTTCCACACCTTGACGCAGGGTCGTGAGGTTGATGCAACCAACCGCGCCTGGCGTTTGCGCGCTCAGCAGGCGCGGCAGGCTGGCATCGTTCATTGGATTGAGCGGATGCTTTTCCATCCCGGATTCGTTAAGCAGTACACCGTGTACAAAAAGATGACCATGCACCACCGTGCGTCCGTTTTGCGGCAGAGCGGGGCAGTGGACGATCAGCGGAACCTGCAGGTCGTTCATCAATGCATCGCTGACCGGGCCAATATTGCCTGTTGGCGTGGAGTCAAACGTCGAACAATATTTAAAATAAATCTGGCGGACACCTGCATTTTGTTTCAGCCAGCGGGCACAGGACAGGGATTGGGCGACGGCCTGTTCCGCGGGTAATGAGCGGCTTTTCAGCGAGATGACGATAGCGTCAACCTCTTCATTCCAGCATTGCGCGGTATCGGGCATACCGGGCAGAAGCGCGACGCGCCACCCCTGCTGCGCCATAAAGCTTGCAATGTCCGTTGCGCCGGTAAAATCGTCGGCGATAACGCCTGTGGTGACGGCCATGGATCAACTCCGTTCAGATTGTTTGCTAATTGAACATATTATTCAGGAGGGCCTTTCACATTCACATGATGATTATCACAAATAAGCACATCATCGATTCACATTAAAAACTGGTAATTTATTGAAAATAATGAGGTTAGGTGTTGAGTGTTGCGAAAAGAGTCTCACAAGAGAGTGTGAAGATTCGTTAATCTTTGAGAAAGCGGAGTCGGTGGTGTGCTGCAGAGTATTATCGTGGTCGCTATAATTTTCTTGCCAATTGATCATAATCATCTGCACAAATGAGATTATTTTTTGCGGTGAGCATCATTCTTTCCTGAGGCTAATTTTTGCATATTAGCGGCCTTAATATTGTTAATGCCGGAGGATAACGTGCCGCTGAAAATCCAGGATGACTATTTACACCGTTTTTTCTCTATCGCAGAACTCTTCTCCCGAGCCACTGGGTTAGCCACAGTCGTCGTTGATATTAACGGTATAGCGTTGTCTAAATGTCATAATTTTAATTCGTTTTGCACATTAATGCGTGCGGATGAGCGCTATCGAGCAGGTTGCCAAAAGTGCGACAAGTACTGTGCTTTTGAGGCATTAAAACAGCTTAAACCTAGAATACTCACCTGTCATGCAGGGCTAAGCCTGTTCTCGATGCCATTAATTCATGAGGGACACCTTTACGGTTTTATTATCTGCGGGCAGGTGCGGGTAAAATATCAGGAATATAAAACTATCGCTATTGATAACAAAAACTCATGGATTAATAACCCCGAAATTAAAGCAGAGTGGGGCCAGTCTGCGGTGGTGGATAATAATGTGCTGGTGGCGTCGGCAAATTTGTTAAGTTTTATTGTTGATAATTTTGAGAAAGAACAATTGATCTCTGAGAAGATTGTAGTTCCGGCAACCCGTTACGCTCATCATTATTTCACTGAGCCTTCACGTCACGAGAAAAAACTTATGGCGGCGCTGCGTTATATTGACGAGAATTTGTATGGTGAATTGTCTTTGGAATCTGTCGCGGCTCATGTGTGCTTAAGCGCGAACTATTTCAGCCGGTTTTTCAAGAAACGCCAGGGTGTTAATTTTAAAACCTGGGTGAGTCAGAAAAAAATGCAAAAAGCAGGGGAGTTATTACACGATCCGGTTCATTCCATAGACAGTATTGCCAGGAAATTGCAATACGCGCAAACCAGTTACTTTTGCCGCGTTTTCCGGGCGGCGCATCAAACGTCGCCCCAGTCTTTTCGTCACGCCAGACTTTCGCAGTAAAGATTGTCTGGCAGCGTGATGGCTTCAGGTATAAAAGAGAGCCGATCGCTCAGGGTCACCACATCTCCGATTACAATCAGCGCCGGTGGAACAATATTAGCTTCCTGCGCCTTGCTCAATAATGAACCGAGCGTGCAGGTCAGGCGACGTTGATTTTCTCGGGTCGCGGACATAATTAGCGCGGCGGGCGTGTCTGCTGATTTACCGCCCATCAACAGCTCTTCACAGATAAACGCCAGATTGGCGATACCCATGACGATGACCAACGTGCCGTTAAGTTTCGCCAGTTGACGCCAGTCCTGCTGCTGATTGCCTTCCCGCGTGTGGCCAGTCACCACGTGAAAGCCGGAGGCAAAATCGCGATGCGTCACCGGGATACCGGCATAGGTCAGGCCGCCAATCGTAGAACTAATACCCGGTACAACTTCAAAAGGGATGCCCATTTCAACCAGATCCTCCACTTCTTCAGCCCCACGGCCAAATACATACGGATCGCCACCTTTGAGGCGCACAATGTTGTGGTGTGTTTGGGCATACTGGACCAGCAGTGCGTTGATTTCATCCTGGGGAACGCAATGGAAGCCTGGATTTTTGCCGACATTGATAAGCAGGCAGTCAGGTAATGCCCATTCCAAAATTTTAGGATTGACCAGCCGATCGTAAATAATGACGTCGGCCTGTTTAATGCACATCATTGCTTTGAGGGTCAGTAATGAAATATCACCAGGACCTGCTCCAACGAGCCAGACCTTTCCGAAAGTTTTCACAATGTGTCCTTTATCACGTCTGTCAAAAAATGGCACAAACGACATCAATAAATGATTAAAAGCAGTCGTTTGCCCGTAAGTTATAACGTGAAATTATCCAGGGTTAGCGCATGGATAATATTGATTAATCTCGCAAAGTTTTTTCTGCAATAAACAAGAAGACTTGAAAAATTATTAAGAACTTATTGGCACTATTTACTTAGGTTTAACCTTATTTAAATTGTGTTTATTGTTGTGCTTGAGTATTATTGGTTAATATTTATCCGCCATCAGTGTGAGCAAATCATGGATTGGATCAATGACATCAATGGAGAAAATAAAATATAACTCTCGGTGCTTATCTGGGTGCCTTGAATTATTTTTTATAAATTAAACTATTTTTGTACGCTGCATATGGAAGAGGTTATGAGAGGAAAAATACCCAAGACGGAGTTGCTGGTAACTTTTGAAGTGGTTGCGCGTCACGAAAGTTATACCCGGGCAGCTGAAGAGTTGGCGTTAACACAAAGTGCTGTTTTCCGCCAGGTGAATGCACTGGAGGATTTTCTTAATACCGCGCTATTTAATCATGCCAAAAAACGTATTTTTTTAAATGCGGCCGGCAAACATTATTTAAGTATCGTTAAAGAAACGTTAAATAAACTCGAGCGCGATACGACCACAATAATGACCTGGCAACCGACCGTACAGGTTATTGAGCTGGCGGTAAATCCGACGTTCAGTACGCATTGGTTGATCCCCAACCTGCGCGAGTTTAACAAACTCAATCCTGATATTATTGTGAACATCCATTCGCTGGCGAATATCGGTGATTTTCTTAATCGTGAGTATGATGCGGCAATTATGCGCGAAGATTTCTACTCACCGTGGTCAGAGGTTGAGTACCTGTTTGAAGAGGAAATTCTGCCAGTTTGCAGCCGCTGTCTGCTGGCCGAACCGGAACGGAAACTGTCAGTCCACGAACTGCTGAACGAATACCCGCTGTTGCACCAGAGTACGCGAATCAAAGGCTGGCAGGAATGGTTTGCGCTGTCCAACGTCAGCAGCCCGCTGGTAAATAAAGGCCCGAGATTTGATCTGTTGTCGATGTTGATTGCGGCGGTCCGTTCTAATCTGGGGGTTGCGCTGCTTCCTCGTTTTGCCATTCAGCACGATCTGGACAATGGAGATATGGTCATTCCTTGCGATGTTCCGATGCGCACCGGGAACCGTTTCATTATGACGTGGCGTGAAGAGAAATCGGAGTCTGCGCATTTACAGACATTTCGTAACTGGTTGCTCAGTAAGTCCGTGGTGTCGGCTACCTGATGGTGGTTTGCGCTTTATCAGGCCTACAACGATTGGTAGGCCGGATAAGACGCGTTAGCATCGTTATCCGGCAATAGAACTGCTACCAGTCGATTCCAATCTGTGCCTGAATCCCGCGGTCAAACGCGTGCTTGACCGGGCGAATTTCACTGACCGTATCGGCCAGTTCCAGTAACAGCGCATGGCATCCGCGCCCGGTCACGATGACGCTTTGCTCCGCAGGGCGATTTTCGATGGCGCTGATAACCTCCTGGGTGTCCAGATAGTGGTAAGCCAGCATGTAGGTAAGCTCATCCAACACCACCAGATCGTACTGCGGATCAGCCAGCATGCGCTTACTTTCCTGCCAGACTACCGTTGCCGCCTCGATATCCGCTTGCCGATTTTGGGTTTCCCAGGTAAATCCGGTGCCCATAATATGAAATTCGACACCGAGCGGTTGCAGCGTGTTGTACTCGCCATTATCCCACTGGCCTTTAATAAACTGCGCGATGCCAACGGTTTTTCCGTGACCAACCGCGCGCGTTGCCGTACCAAAGGCTGCGGTGGATTTTCCTTTACCGTTGCCGGTGAAGACAATCAGGATCCCTTTCTTCTCCGTTGCTGCCGCCACGCGGGTATCAACCTGTTCTTTCAGTTTCTGCTGACGCTGGCGGTGTCTGTCATTATTGGCTCGCGCTTCCATGGTGACTCCTTAATGTCCTGCCGGACAGGTTGCGCAGCGGTGCTGCTGCTCAAACTGGCTAAAGAAGTTATTGCCTTTGTCATCCACTAATACGAAGGCCGGCATATTTTTAACTTCCATCATCCACACCGCTTCCATTCCCAGCTCGGGATATTCAAGGCAGTGCAGGCTCTTCACGTACTGCTGCGCCAACAAGGCTGCGGCGCCGCCAATGCTGCCAAGGTTAAAACCACCATGTTTGCGACACGCATCCGTGACTTGCGCGCTGCGGTTGCCTTTCGACAACATGATCAGACTGCCGCCCGCGGCCTGGAAAGCATCGACGTAACCGTCCATGCGCCCGCCGGTTGTAGGACCGAGCGAACCGCAGGCCAGATTACTGGGGGTTTTAGCCGGGCCCGCGTAATAGACGATATGGTTTTTCATGTAATCTGGCATCGGTTCGCCGTTATCCAGGCGCTCTTTGATTTTGGCATGCGCGATATCGCGAGCCACAACAATCGGGCCGTTTAACGATAAACGCGTCCCAATTGGCAGAGTGGTGAGATCCTGCAGGATCTCGCGCAGCGGACGATTCAGATCCAGTTGTACGGTCTGGGCGCCATTTTCCACCCGCTGTGAATCGGGAATAAATTTGCCCGGATTATGCTCGAGTTTTTCCAGCCAGATTCCGTGTTTGTTGATTTTGGCCTTGATGTTGCGGTCGGCTGAGCAGGAGAGAGCCATGGCGATAGGGCAGGAGCCGCCGTGGCGTGGCAGGCGGATCACCCGGATATCGTGGGCAAAGTATTTGCCGCCAAACTGCGCGCCGATGCCAAACTCGCGGCTGGCGTTGAGCAGCTCGGCTTCCAGCGCCGTATCGCGGAATGCCTGACCCAATTCGTTCCCGCTGGTGGGCAGGTTATCGTAATATTTAGTTGAAGCCAGTTTAGCAACTTTCAGCGTCTGGTCGGCGGACAAGCCTCCAACGACGAAAGCGATGTGATACGGCGGGCAGGCGGCTGTACCCAGTGATTTCATTTTTTCGATCAGAAACGCGGTGAGCTTTTCCGGCTGCAGAATAGATTTGGTTTCCTGGAACAGCGCCGCTTTGTTAGCAGAGCCGCCGCCTTTGTTGACGAACAGGAAACGGTATTCGTTACCCGGCGTGGCGCTGATGTCGATTTGCGCCGGCAGGTTAGTCTGGGTATTGACCTCGGTATACATGTCCAGCGGGGCATTTTGCGAGTAACGCAGGTTGTTTTCGGTGAAGGTGGTGTACACGCCTTTGCTTAATGCTTCTGCGTCATCGCCGCCGGTCCAGACATGCTGTCCTTTGCAGGCCACAATGGTTGCCGTCCCGGTATCCTGGCAGTTGGGCAGGACGCCTTTGGCCGAAACCTCAGCATTGCGTAGCAGTTGCAATGCGACGTACTTATCGTTACTGCTGGCCTGCGGATCGTGCAGAATGCTGGCTATCTGTTTTAAATGTCCGGCGCGCAGGAAAAATGAAGCCTCATAAAATGCCTGCTGGGCTAATAAGGTTAGCGCTTCTGGCGCAACCTTAATCACTTCCTCTCCGTCTAACTCCGTTACCGCAACGTGCTGGTTACTCAGTAATTCATATTCGGTATTATCTTTACTCTGAACAAAGAGTTCCTGCCAGACAAATGGTTTAGACATGTTTACATCTCACCTTTTAGTTAATATGTCGGATGGCGCTCACGCCATCCGTAATTGCTTAATGCGCTAAAAAGACATTGGCTTTTGTCGCTTCGGCGACATATTCGATCGTTTTCTGGGCGCGAACGCTGTTACCGGCTTCATCCAGCGGCGGAGAATAGACGGCAATCGCATATTCGCCCGGGACAACGGCGACCATGCCGCCGCCGACGCCGCTTTTTGCCGGAATGCCCACGGTGTAGAGCCATTTACCGCTGCCGTCGTATAGTCCGGCAATCGCCATTTCTGCCAGCACCTGCGGAACATATTTTTCATTCAGCAACTGCTTGCCGTTGAATGGAGATTTGCCTTTGTTCGCCAGTACCGCCCCCATTTTGGCCAGTTGCTCAACGGTGATATCCACCGAGCACTGACGGGTATAAATTTCGACAGCTTCGTCGGTATTGCCATAGAAGCTGTTATAGGACTCCATCAGCTTCGCCAGTGCCTGATTGTGCTGGTTGGTTTCCATCTCGGATTTAAAGACCGGCTCATTAACCGTGAGCGTGGCGTCGGCCCAGACGTTCAGGTTGTCGAGGATTTTGTTCCAGCGATCGGTTTTGTCTTTAGCTTCAATCAGGCTAACGGTGCTCATCGCCCCGGCGTTTACCAGCGGGTTCTCAGGTGCGCCTTTGGTCAGCTCAACCGCTAAACCGGAGTTGAATGGCATGCCGGTGGCATTGGCCCCGAGTTTATCCAGCACCACCTGAGGGCCGTGCTGTTCCATGGCGAGCGCCATGGTGAAGACTTTGCTCAGGGATTCCATGGGGAAGGGTTTGTTAACATCGCCAACCTGGTAGATCTTGCCGTCCACCGTGGCAATGGTGATGGCAAAGTTATTCGGGCTGTAGGTCGCCAGGGCAGGGATGTAGTCGGCGACTTTTCCATCGTGGTTACTTTTATATTTTTGATGTGCCTGGTCGATAAGCTTTGCGTAATCCGGCGTGGTTTGCGCGAGAGTCGTTGCGCTAAACAAAACGCTGAAGGAAAAAATACTCACGCCGAGAAGAGTTTTAGTCATGGTGCAATCCTGTTGGTGTGCTCATCATGGTGCCGGATGGCGGCTTACCGCCTTATCCGGCCAACGGATAGTTAAACGTTATGTAGGCCGGATAAGCGCAAGCGTCATCCGGCAATAACGTCGTATCAGGACAACGCAACTTCTGTTTCGGTAACCGGACGTTCTTGTTCCGGGGTCTTCACTGGCGCAGTGCCACGACAACCCTGGCCGAAGTGTTCACCTTCCCAGCGACCTACAATGGCAGCACCCATTGCGTTACTCATGACGTTGGTAGCAGAACGACCCATATCGAGGAACGGATCGACGCCCATCAACAGGATCAGACCGGCTTCAGGAATGTTGAACTGGTTCAGGGTTGCGGCGATAACCACCATTGATGCACGCGGTACGCCCGCCATCCCTTTAGAGGTCAGCATCAGGATTAACAGCATGGTAATTTGCTCGCCCATGCTCAGCTCAATGTTGCACGCCTGAGCAATAAAGACGGTGGCAAATGAGCAGTACGCCATGGAGCCGACCAGGTTAAAGGAGTAACCGATAGGCAGAACGAAGCTGGCGATTTTTGAAGAAACGCCGAATTTTTCCAGCTTGTCCAGGGTGCCAGGGAAGGCGGCTTCTGAGCTGGAGGTAGTAAAGGCCAGCAGTGCAGGCTCGAGGATTGATTTGGTCAAACGCGCGATGCAAGGCCCGACTATCATGGTTGACAGGCCAATCAGGATTGCCCACAGCATACCCAGGGTCAGATAGAATTCACCCATGAAGATCCCGGCGCTGACCATCACACCCAGACCACGTTCGGCAATCAGACCAGAAATAGCGGCAAAAACGGTCAATGGTGCAAACAGCATGACGTAGCCCGTCAGCTTCAGCATCACGTGTACCAGTGAATCCAGAACCTTCACGATAGGCTCGGCTTTTTCACCAATCGCGGCCAGGCTGCAACCGAGGAAAATTGAGAACACCACGATCTGCAGAATTTCATTACGCGCCATCGCATCGACAATACTGGTCGGTACCGCGTGCGAGATGAACACTTTCAGCGTGAATGGCTCTGACTTAACGGCGGCAACAGCCCCGACGTCATGTGGCACGAAGTTGATCCCCGCGCCTGGCTGGAAGATGTTAACGATAACCAGACCCAGTGCAATTGACACCAGAGAGGCGCAAATAAACAGGAAGAAGGTTTTCGAAAATATACGTCCCAGCGTTTTGGCATCGCCCATTTTGGCAATACCAACAACCAGAGTTGAAATAACCAATGGCGCGATAATCATTTTTACCATGCGTAAGAATATGGTGGTAAAAATAGAAATATCTGCTGCATAGGATTTTGCGGTTTCAGCCGCGGCCATATTATTTATGGCCACCCCGGCAATCATGCCGAGTATCAGGCCTAATATGATCATCTTCGTTAAACTTATTTTCTTCATGTGTACTCCATCGGATAAAGGCTGGTAATTGGAATTGTGTAGGGTGGCGTGCGCCTGAGCCTGGACAGTAGCTCAGACGCACGCCTGTTGTGACCAACCGCATGAATAATTCGAAGCACTGTGATACCGCTGAATTCTGTGCTCCAATGGTTGTTATTGTGTTTTTTGTTACAAGTCGAACTCAATACTTAATAATGGAGCGTGTTGCTGCGCACCATAAACATCATTGTCACCGACGTTGCCGGAAATAATATCGCGCGGCATGACGATTTTTACGGCGTTCGCCGGATCGAACCACACGATATTGTGAATAAAGTCAGGTTCAACATTATATAAACTGGCAATAAGCTGCGGTGTTAATTGCTCGCAGGCTTTTACCCGCTGATATTCTTCCCTGGTTTTAAATAAAATATCTAAGACCAGTTCGTACGGTCCGGCGTTTTTGGAGCGAATAACCTGCGCCAGTGAACAAATTGAGTGTTTCATGCCTGAACTCCTTCTGGCGTCACCTGTTCAATGTGGAAATCAAATCGCAGCGCATCGCTCGCTTCAATCAGGTGATAGATCGAGAACTCATACACCGGTCCACTTTGAATATCAGATGGCGAGAACGGGAAGGCGAGGTTGCCCGCAGTCGCAATGCGATTTTCATAGCCGTAGTGCAGCAGGGTAGAGCGTACCAGCGAGCAAACGCTGTTGGCGATATCCTGCGTCGGCGCAACGACATCCAGTAAAATCCCCAGCTCATGACCGGCGGTTTTCATCGGTTCATGGTTGCCCATCACACCGTTCTTACCATACAGGTGGAACGTCATGCGGATACTGTCGTCATTCAGAGAGAGGTTACGCGCCACGCTTGCCTGTACCTCTTCGAGAATGGTGTCAATCCCGGCAATCATAATTGGGTCGCGCGTTCCGGCGATGGTCAGGCAACGGAAGCCAACCTGACGCGCGCCTTCCAGTTTCAACGCATACGGTGTTTCTTCATGACGTGAACCACTGACATACACTTCGCCCTCGTTAACCTGGGTAAAGGTGCACGCTTTCAGGTTTAGCACGCCGCCTGGTCCTGGCAGGAAGTACGGATCGGACTTCTCATACAGGGTGTGCGCCGCAGCGGAAGTTTCAGTGAACTTACGCTTGGGATTGAACGCCTTCAGCGTAAAGCCGTTGTCATCAATGATCCCCATCGCACAATCTGAGCCGGAGCCAGGGGTGGCGGCAATGGCAGCACACTCAAGGATCTTCCCGCAATGAAGTGCCAGACCTTCATCAAAGCCCTGCATTATTGGCAGCGCGGCGAAGCAGGCCGGATCGTAGGCACGTCCGCCCAGAACCACCTGCGCGCCAGCTTCGAGTGCACGCTGAAAAGGCTCGACGCCCATCTGCGCGACAATGTAGGTGCTCTCTTCAATTGCATCGTGAGTCAGTTCAGGCACAAAATCGAGCGCGGTGATTTTGCCGTTATCCAGCGCCTGATGAACGATTTCTTTGTCGACATCAGACGGGATTAACGCCATTGAGAAGGACAGTTTTTCTTCCTGTGCGATCTCATGGATTATCTGGCGACACCACTCCAGATGCGGAGCTGCGCCAGAACCACCGGCCGTGCCGATCACTACCGGGATGTTGTTCTTCACGCCTGCCACGATCATATAGCGCAGATCGCGTTTCACACCGGCCCGGTCGGTAAAGGGTTTACCCGCCCCCAGATAGTGGGGGCCTGGATCGGAGGAACCTGCGTCAACAGCAATAAGATCCGGTGACTCTTCCATGGCTTTACGAAAACTTTCTTCCGGGAAGCCATAACCCAGGATAGCCGTAGGCGATAAGATCTTAAATGTGCGTGCCATCTCTTAATCCTTAGTTTGCAACAGCGCGATGGTGCGGTTCATTTCGTTAAACACGATGTTGAGACCTTCATCGAAACCCATACCCGGCTTGATCAGCATGCGCATTGGACGCGCAGCCAGCGCGACGTGTACGCAGGTACGCGCACTGATTTCCGTTTCGTTACAGGTACCGCCCTGATAGGCTTCCATTCCGTGTTTGTTGCAATACAGCACCGCATCGACGATGTTGTGAATACCGCCCAGATCCGGGGTCTTGATCTGCACCATGTGGCAACTGCCCGCATCGGTGAAGTCCACGATATCCTGATAGGTGTTACACCATTCATCCGCAACAATTTTCACGCCGGAACCCAGACGGGTGAGCTCCTGAGTGATCTCGGTGAGCATGCGGATCTGATCCGGCTTGTTACCGGCATCTACCGGGCCTTCAATGTACAGCGGCAGGCCTTGAGCTTCGGCTTCCAGGCTGGCGATATATTCGGCGCAACGCACCGGATCCATATCGAAGATCAGACCGATGGTGCCGTAGACATCAATATGCAGCGTCGGGTGATAGGTTTCGTTGGTGCGCAGGCTCAGGATGCGGTTAGACAACCAGCGGACGTACTCACGCAGTTTTTCGCCTTTGAAGCCCAGCTTCTCTTCTACGTTATTGATCAGCGCATGCGGCAGGACGTCCACACCTTTGAGGATCATCTTGTCGACGGCGATATAACGGTCGTCGCCGCTCTGGCCAAATAATGGAATGGCTTCCGGGACGCACGGCAGTTGCCATTCATCACAAACCACTTCTGCTTTCAGACGACCGGTAGCCAGTGCCGCCGCGTCGAGCAGCGCCTGAGACAGACCATAACGTACGGCGGTATGCAGCAGATGGCCGTCAATACGCAGTTCGTCAAAGAAACGGGCGTTGGTCAGGAACGAATCAACGTCGCGGCCTTCCAGCAGCGGTTTGATGTGATCGTTAAGGAACGGAATGAAGTTTTCAGCCAGGAACAGCGGATCGCGTCCACCTGCACCTGAATATTGCACCGCTGCACAATCGCCCACTGCTACTGCGCCGTTTTCCAGAATCAGCTGTACGGATACGCATTCACCCGCCTGACGAACAGACGTAAATCCAGGCGTTACCGGAGCGCCGGTATAGATAAACCCGTCATGACCGGCGCCGTTTTTGATGGCCTGCTGATCGTCAAAATAAAATGAGGAGTAGCCAGCTGTGAAAAGGGCCTGTTTAATTTTCATTATGGTCTTCCTATTAATTTACTGTGGGATACGGCGTTGATGTCATCAATGACCATCTGGAAAGAAGGCTTGCGGCCTTCGAAATGCGCGCGCTCTGCGACGTAGTCGTGGTGCAGGGCGAGAATGTCTTTCGGCAGCGGAACGGAGCCAGCTTCGAGAATACGGATGGCGCCTGTGTTATCGCGAACAGGCAGGATCTTACCGGCGTTACAGGCGGCAGGCGCGAAAGGTACATCCAGTACGCCTGCTTCAAAGGCCAGCACCGTACCGCGCGCAATGTCGCCATTGCCCAGTTCGAAGACTTTCTTCAGCACCGCGCGGACTTCGCTCTTAATCAGATCAACTTCCTGCTCCACGGCAGCGCACTGCGGGAATTTCTGGTCGCTGACCATGTTGAGCATCTGGCGTGAAGCTTTCAGACCTTGGGCGTTCGCTGCCGCCGTTGGGATACCGAACGCTTCGTGCGGACTTTTGGTGATCACTTTGGTGGCACCTGACATACCGGCAACCGCTGCGCCCCAGGCGATAACGGAGAAGGCTTTTGCTTCATCTTCCGGGAATCCGCCCATCCACTGGTGGAAAACGGTACTCAGTTCGTAATCGTCAAAGCCGTGGTTATGGAAATATTCGTGGGAAAGTTCGCGCAGCGCCTGAATCGCTGCAATATCCTGCGTTAGGCTACCGACCTGGCCGTAGCCAACGGTAATTGACTTGACGCCTTGTTCCAGAGCCAACAGACCTTCGATAATCGCCACCGAGTGGGACATAAACGGCGGGATCAGGGTGCCGGTCAGTGGGCCAAATGGTTCACGGTTGATACGAATACCGTTCTCTTCGTACAGGCCCATCAGGCGGTCGCAGTACTGCCAGTCGCGGATGGATTTTTCCAGAGTGACACGTTTAGCGTAAGGAATGTTGTAGGAGATGCCGCCGCCTTCGTAGCTGGTAAAGCCACTGGCCATGGCGATTTCTGCCAGCAGGCGCGCATCCGGCGTGCCGTGACGAACCTGGATCGGTTTTTCCAGCGCTTCAGTCATACGACGGCAGGCAGCAACCCCGTGATTGACGACCGGTAAACCATTCAGCTTGGAAGTGCCTGCTTCGATAGATTTCTGGATCCCGACAGCGGCTTCTTCATAGCGGTTCAGACGGGTATAGGCATCGATAGTACTCGGCAGGAGGTCGCACTCTTCCTGCAATGTTTTGAGCAGCGCAATATGCTCATCCATTAATGCTACGCCTGCGCGCGGCTGGCTCAGGGTTTTCCCTTCCTGATCGGCCTTCAGCAGAGCAAGGGAGAAGCGCTTTTTATCCGGAATTGATTGCTGGTACTTCACGCCATCTTCGAAGTTCTCAACGTCTTTGCCGGTTTCCCAGGTTTGTAATACCTGATGCCTTTCGGTCATGAATTCGTCATGGGTCAATTTTTTATTTCGAAGTTCCATTCGTAGCTGCCTTAAGTTTTATAGGGTTAAACACTGAATGCTGGTGCGAGCAGCGGCTTGCGGGTACAGCCTGGCGACGTTTGCCAGTAGCGGGAGCAGGCCATTTGAATCGCGGTAATACTCAAACTGATTCGGTAACAAAATTCTTTTACCCTGGTCGTCCAGCTCCCGGTATTTGAGCCAGCTATGGATATCGAACTGGCTGGCGCGAGAGAGCCATCCCCCTGAACCGACGACTTTGCGTACGGTGGTGAGATCGCGACCCATCTGTAAATCCACGTTACCCACGCAGGTGCAAACCTGCTTTTTAGTGCCCGCGTGGCGCTCAGCGGCATAGCCCACGCACAAACCTGCCAGCAGGGTGTCGAAATATTTCTCCTCCTCGCTGAGCGGCAGGTAATCCGGTTGCCCAACCAGATGACGCAGGTAGCGGTAAAACGCTTCCTCGCGCTGCGGTTGTTGGGCGAAGATGACTTTCACCATATCCTGCGTGCTTTCTCCCACCACGACGGCGGAAACGCGCATTCCCAGGTCGCCTTCAACGGTACGTTTGACGAACGGTTCAGGAACACCATGCAGGACGGTATCGGGGGAGAGGGTATTCGCGCTGGCCGAATAGACATCCGTGGTGGCTCCGCCCATATCAATCAGCATGAATTCCTTCCATGCGCTGTCGTAATCGCTAATGGCTTTGACTAACTCATATACCGTCCATGGCGTCGGCATTGGCTCTTCGCCGGTTTCGCCGACGATGACGTCCAGACCTTTACCTTTGACAATGCGTGACAAGAACACATCGCAAATCGCCTGGCGCGCGGCAAACGGATTCGGGTGATCGAGATCAGGCAGAATGTTGTCTACCGTGGTCAGATCTTTATGTCCCAGAATCGTTTGTATTTCGTCCTGAATGTCCCGGTTTCCGGCGTAGATAATGGCGCAATCAAGCGTTGAGCCTGCCAGCGCATGCGCATTCGCCAGGCCGTAGCTTTCTTCGCCACCGTCTGTACCACCGGTAAACAACAGAATGTCTGGCGGTGATGATTCCAGCTCCTGGATGTCATGCCGGTTCAGTTTGTACGAATAATATTGCGCGATTTTCGCTCCTGCCGAATGGGCGGTAACTTTTGCTGATTCCAGCGTAATGGAAGGCACCAGCCCCATTGCTGCAACGGCGAGTCCACCCTTGGCCGAGGAGGAGTATTTCAACTGCACTTCACCACTTTTCAGTAACGGGCGAGCATCGGCAACGTTCAGCACCTGATTCAGGCTGGCAAAAAAACCGTCTGCCAGATGATGTGTGGTGGTTGGGGTCAGGACATGGTTTACCAGGGTTAATTCCTCGCCTTCATGGGCGAAGAGGGCAGCCTTGGTCCATGTCGAGCCGATATCGACAGAAACTGTTTGCATCAGATAGCCTCTTCCAGGCAACGCTGCTCGAGGCCATTGTGTTGGCGAATATCATTGGTGATAAGCGCGCAGACATCTTCCAGGTCGTGGCTCGGTGCGAAGACGCGGTTAAAACCCATCTCCTTAAACTTCACTTCCACATCGCCGAAGTCATGTTTACCAACTACCAGGTTGCCACCGACGTACAGCAGAATGTCGCCGAGGCCGCGTTCGATGCAGCGCTCACGTAACCCGAGGCAGTCAATGTCGCCATGACCGTAGATAGAGGACACCACGATGGCATCGGCGCCTGTTTCAATCGCGGCATCAATATATTCATCCTGGCTCACCATCACCCCGAGGTTGATTACGTGAAAATCATGAGCAGTAAAAACGCGATCCAGAACTTTATTACCTACTGCATGGCAGTCAGCACCGATGACGCCAATAACAAGTGTAGATTTCTTCATGGGTAATCCTCTGTAGGGCTGATGGTCAATAAGTGAAAATTATTTTCTAATATTTAGAACATGGTTTGTGACAACCTCTTAATAGGTTCGGAGTTTCTGTGTAAGCGGAAAAGGAAGCAATTGATCTATTTTCAAAATATCCTGCGCAAAATGATTGTTATATTTTTTATTTATAAAAATCCTTGTTTATCAGGTAGTTGAATGTTGTTTTTGCGGATTTTTTTAATTTACCAGGAAAATGAAGAATAAATGACTTGCCATGTTTGTGATCGAAATCTTATTTTGTTGTGCGTCTCATTCATGTGTCATTTTTTATAATTTAAAAAATTATCTTTACTAAATAACTTGTGAACGGGATAACGGTTTTTTATTTTTTAATCTTATATGACATAATTATATTTTGTTAAATTTAAGATAAAAATGATAATGAATTGTTTGTGGCATATTTAAACGTTGCCACATAAGAGAAAAAGAGAAGTGAGTGATAACTTTCAGTGATGCTTTAAGCGAAACGCCTGCGCTGTGCTGAGGAACGTCAAACCCAATGCGTCAGTCAATGAGGGACGCTTTCGCTTCCATTTGAGATAGTTACATCTTGGTGTTAATTATAAGTAAAATTTAAATGAATAATTTGTATGAAATAAAAATTCCATGACTTGCTAAACAAAAAACTGTGAGCTACCCAGCAATAGTGACTCTTTATCTGCTGGCAATTTTGTCAGTCGGGCGGGTTAAAAGATCGTGTAGATTTAAATAAATATCCTATCATTTGTAGTAACGGCAATTACTCATTGAAAAACATACCGTTAACATGGCGTTCACTAGTCGCCTGACTGTTAAACACTATTAACATTAAATTTGAAAATTGATTTAAATCAATGTTTAAAACTTGGTAAACAACCTCAAAAGAGGTTAAATTGCTGCAGATCAAATTGGTCTGAAAGTGATAAATTAGCTATAAATTGATCACTATCGAAAAATGCAAATTTACCTCGATAAAAACCTGTTTATTGTAAGGATTTTACGGCGTAATATAATTGCGGGATCAATTTGAGTGTTTTATTAACATGTTTGTAACCTTTCATCATTGTCCTTTCTTCAAATGAGAAGAAAGAGCAGCGGCGGAGGGAAGCAGATAAATTTGTATTGGGGCATGCGTGTGACCCTTTCTAACGGGGTTCACTCTCGGAGTCTTCATGCGATGAGCAAGGAGTCATGATGTTAGATATAGTCGAACTGTCGCGCTTACAGTTTGCCTTGACCGCGATGTACCACTTCCTGTTTGTGCCACTGACGCTAGGTATGGCGTTCTTGCTGGCCATCATGGAAACGGTCTACGTCCTTTCCGGCAAACAGATTTATAAAGATATGACCAAGTTCTGGGGCAAGTTGTTTGGTATCAACTTCGCTCTGGGTGTGGCAACCGGTCTGACCATGGAGTTCCAGTTCGGGACTAACTGGTCTTACTACTCCCACTATGTAGGGGATATTTTCGGTGCGCCGCTGGCGATCGAAGGTTTGATGGCCTTCTTCCTCGAATCCACCTTTGTAGGTCTGTTCTTCTTCGGCTGGGACCGTTTGGGTAAAGTCCAGCATATGTGCGTCACCTGGCTGGTGGCCCTGGGTTCTAACCTGTCCGCACTGTGGATTCTGGTTGCGAACGGCTGGATGCAAAACCCAATCGC
This sequence comes from Citrobacter sp. Cb031, assembly GCF_030336725.1. Classification (NCBI taxonomy): domain Bacteria; kingdom Pseudomonadati; phylum Pseudomonadota; class Gammaproteobacteria; order Enterobacterales; family Enterobacteriaceae; genus Citrobacter; species Citrobacter sp. Cb031. The sequence continues at coordinate 280,312 of NZ_JAOWDA010000021.1, read as the reverse complement.
TGCGGATTTCAACTTTGAAACCATGCGCATGGAGATGCTGAGCTTCTCTGAACTGGTGCTCAACCCGGTAGCACAGGTGAAATTTGTTCACACTGTGGCATCTGGTTATGTTTGTGGCGCGATGTTCGTTCTGGGGATCAGCTCCTACTATATGCTGCGCGGTCGTGACTTCGCGTTTGCTAAACGTTCTTTTGCAATCGCCGCCAGCTTTGGTATGGCTGCTATTCTGTCTGTTATCGTTCTGGGTGATGAATCCGGTTATGAAATGGGCGACGTGCAGAAAACCAAACTCGCTGCTATTGAAGCAGAATGGGAAACGCAGCCTGCACCGGCTTCCTTTACCCTGTTCGGTATTCCGGACCAGGATGCGCAGGAAAACCATTTTGCGATTCAAATTCCTTATGCGCTGGGCATCATTGCCACCCGCTCTGTTGATACACCGGTCATTGGTCTGAAAGACCTGATGGTGCAGCACGAAGAGCGCATCCGTAACGGGATGAAGGCGTATCAACTGCTGGAAGAACTGCGTGCGGGTACTACCGATCAGGCCGTTCGCGACCAGTTCAACAGCATGAAGAAAGACCTGGGTTATGGTCTGCTGCTGAAACGCTATACGGATAACGTCACCGACGCGACCGAAGCGCAAATTCAGCAGGCAACGAAAGATTCTATTCCTCGCGTTGCGCCGCTGTACTTCGCTTTCCGTATTATGGTGGCGTGCGGCATTCTGATGCTGGCAATCATCGCAGTGTCCTTCTGGACCGTGATTCGTAACCGTATCGGTGAGAAAAAATGGCTGCTGCGCACCGCGCTGTATGCGATTCCTCTGCCGTGGATTGCCATTGAATCCGGTTGGTTTGTTGCAGAGTACGGCCGCCAACCGTGGGCGATTGGTGAAGTGTTACCAACAGCCGTAGCGAACTCTTCGCTGACCGCTGGCGACCTCATCTTCTCGATGCTGTTGATTTGCGGCCTGTATACCCTGTTCCTGGTGGCTGAACTGTATCTGATGTTCAAGTTCGCACGCCTTGGGCCGAGTAGCCTGAAAACCGGTCGTTATCACTACGAGCAGTCCACTGTGACTTCTCAGCCGGCACGCTAAGACAGGAGTCGTCAAATGATCGATTATGAAGTATTGCGTTTTATCTGGTGGCTGCTGGTTGGCATTCTGCTGATTGGTTTCGCGGTCACTGATGGCTTCGACATGGGGGTGGGCATGCTCACCCGTTTCCTCGGTCGTAATGATACCGAGCGTCGAATTATGATTAACTCCATCGCCCCGCACTGGGACGGTAACCAGGTTTGGCTCATCACCGCGGGTGGCGCACTGTTCGCTGCCTGGCCGATGGTGTATGCCGCTGCGTTCTCCGGTTTCTATGTGGCGATGATCCTGGTACTGGCGTCTTTGTTCTTCCGTCCGGTCGGTTTTGATTACCGCTCCAAGATTGAAAACATGCGCTGGCGCAACATGTGGGACTGGGGCATCTTCATTGGTAGCTTCGTTCCACCGCTGGTTATTGGCGTGGCGTTCGGCAACCTGCTGCAAGGGGTTCCGTTCCACGTAGACGACTACATGCGTTTGTACTACACCGGTAACTTTTTCCAGTTGCTGAATCCGTTTGGTCTGCTGGCGGGTGTCGTGAGTGTTGGGATGATCATCACCCAGGGCGCGACCTATCTGCAGATGCGTACGGTAGGTGAACTGCATCTGCGTGCGCGTGCAACGTCGCAGGTTGCGGCACTGGTCACAATGGTCTGCTTCGCGCTGGCTGGTGTGTGGGTGATTTACGGTATTGACGGTTATGTTGTGACCTCAGCACTGGATCATCATGCCGCCTCTAACCCGCTGACCAAAGAAGTGGCTCGCGTGGCTGGCGCATGGATGGTGAACTTTAACAATGCACCTATCCTGTGGCTGGTTCCTGCACTGGGCGTAGTTCTGCCGCTGTTGACCATCCTGACTTCTCGTATGGAGAAAGGGGCATGGGCGTTCGTCTTCTCTTCACTGACGTTAGCCTGCATCATCCTGACGGCTGGTATCGCAATGTTCCCGTTTGTGATGCCATCCAGCACCATGATGAACGCAAGTCTGACCATGTGGGATGCAACGTCCAGCCAGCTGACGCTGAATCTGATGACGTATGTAGCTTGTGTGTTCGTTCCGATCATTCTGCTGTACACCGGCTGGTGTTACTGGAAGATGTTCGGTCGCATCACCAAAGAAGATATTGAAAGCAACACCCACTCTCTGTACTAAGTAAGGAGCTTAAAATGTGGTATTTCGCATGGATTTTGGGAACGCTTCTTGCCTGTGCATTTGGGATAATCACAGCGCTGGCGCTTGAGCACGTTGAATCAGGCAAAGCCGGACAAGAAGATAGCTGATGACCAACATTATCGCGATGCAGTATAACGCGATGGACAAGCGCCCCTTGCGGGCGCTTTCCTTTGTGCTGGCAATCGTGTTGGCTGGCTGCATATTCTGGGATCCGTCACGTTTCGCGGCCAAAACCAGTGAGCTGGAAATCTGGCATGGTCTCCTGCTGATGTGGGCGGTCTGCGCAGGCATCATTCACGGCGTTGGTTTTCGTCCTCGCGCCGTACACTGGCAGGGCATTTTCTGCCCGCTAATCGCAGATATCGTCCTGGTTGTTGGTCTGATTTTCTTCTTCTTTTGAATAAGAAACATCCTTAAATATTTATGGGCTTGCATAAGCCCATAAATTTTTACTCTCCGTTTACTTTCCCCCATTCCAAACCACCATTCCCGCGCGTATAGTAGCGAAGTTTGAAAGCATTAACCTAAGGTTGTGCCCTGGAGTTGTGTGCGGTGGCGACACTGGACCATCAGGACGCAACTTAATTGCATTACCGGGATGTAAAGTGAATACAGCGCGATATACAACGACATTCTTGAAGCATCGCGGCGGCAAGAACGCGAGTCACCAGGCGCTTACAAAGTTAAGCGACCGGTGTGAGTGGGCGAAGCCAACAAAGAGGCAGTAAGAATGAATAAGTATATGTTTCGATGGCCGGTTCGTGTCTACTATGAAGACACCGATGCCGGTGGAGTGGTTTACCACGCCAGCTACGTCGCTTTTTACGAAAGAGCACGCACAGAAATGCTGCGTCATCATCACTTCAGTCAGCAGGTCCTGTTGGCCGAACGTGTAGCCTTTGTGGTGCGCAAGATGACGCTGGAGTATTTTGCGCCTGCCCGGCTCGACGATATGCTCGAAGTCCAAACCGAAATTACGTCAATGCGTGGCACCTCATTGGTTTTCACGCAACGCATTGTCAACGCAGAGAACACCGTGCTGAATGAAGCCGAAGTTCTGATTGTTTGCGTTGATCCACTCAAAATGAAGCCTCGTGCGCTTCCCAAGTCTATTGTCGCGGAGTTTAAGCAGTGACTGACATGAATATCCTTGATTTGTTCCTGAAGGCAAGCCTTCTGGTTAAACTTATCATGTTGATTTTGATTGGTTTCTCAATCGCATCCTGGGCCATTATTATCCAGCGGACCCGTATTCTTAATGCGGCTTCACGTGAAGCCGAAGCATTTGAAGACAAGTTCTGGTCCGGCATTGAATTGTCGCGCCTGTATCAGGAAAGCCAGGGGCGTCGTGATAATCTGGTGGGCTCGGAACAAATTTTCTACAGCGGATTCAAAGAGTTTGCGCGTCTGCATCGGGCGAATAGTCATGCGCCGGAAGCGGTCGTTGAGGGGGCATCCCGTGCGATGCGTATCTCGATGAACCGTGAACTGGAAACGCTGGAAACGCATATTCCATTCCTCGGCACCGTCGGCTCCATCAGCCCGTATATCGGTCTGTTCGGTACCGTTTGGGGGATCATGCACGCATTTATCGCGTTAGGCGCGGTAAAACAGGCAACGCTGCAAATGGTCGCACCGGGTATCGCGGAGGCGTTGATTGCAACGGCTATCGGTCTGTTTGCGGCAATCCCGGCGGTTATGGCTTACAACCGACTGAATCAGCGCGTGAACAAGCTGGAACTGAATTACGACAACTTTATGGAAGAGTTCACCGCGATTCTGCACCGCCAGGCGTTTACCGTTAGCGAGAGCAACAAGGGGTAAGCCATGGCCAGAACGCGTGGACGAGGTCGTCGCGAACTCAAGTCCGAAATCAATATTGTGCCGCTGCTCGACGTACTACTGGTGCTGTTGCTGATCTTTATGGCAACCGCGCCGATTATTACGCAGAGTGTGGAAGTCGACCTGCCGGATGCGACCGAATCGCAAGCTGTCAGTAGTAACGACGAACCGCCGGTCATTATTGAAGTTTCCGGGATAGGGCAATACAGCGTGGTCGTTGAGAAAGATCGTATGGATCAACTGCCGCCGGAGCAGGTTATCGCGGAAGCGAAAAGTCGCCTGCAGACCAATCCGAAAACGGTCTTTTTAATCGGTGGTGCGAAAGACGTGCCTTATGATGAAATAATTAAAGCGCTGAACTTGTTACACAGTGCAGGCGTAAAATCGGTTGGCTTGATGACGCAGCCAATCTGATGACTGCGTTTTGCTGGCTTGAAAGATAGCGCGTAACAGGCGAACAGTTTTTTGGGAACCGAGAGTGTCAAAGGCAACCGAACAAAACGACAAGCTCAAAAGGGCGATAATTATTTCAGCGGTGCTGCATGTCATTTTATTTGCAGCGCTGATCTGGAGTTCGTTCGATGAGCACATTGATGCTTCAGCCGGCGGCGGTGGCGGTTCGTCCATCGACGCCGTTATGGTCGATCCTGGCGCCGTTGTGCAACAGTACGACAGGCAACAGCAACAGCAGGCAAGTGCTAAACGTGCAGAAGAGCAGCGTGAAAAACAGGCGCAGCAGCAAGCTGAGGAACTTCGCGAGAAGCAGGCGGCCGAGCAAGAGCGACTGAAGCAACTTGAAAAAGAACGTTTAGCCGCGCAAGAAAAAGTGCGCGAACAGGCGGAACAGCAGAAACAGGCCGAAGCCGCCGCCGCGAAAGCGCAAGAGCAACAGAAACAGGCTGAAGAAGCTGCGGCGAAGGCTGCTGCAGACGCGAAGGCCAAAGCTGATGCTCAGGCGAAACAAGCGGCAGATGCCGCGAAGAAAGCCGCTGCGGACGCACAGAAAAAAGCAGAGGCTGAAGCCGCTAAAGCCGCCGCTGATGCGAAGAAAATTGCCGAAGCACAAGCTGCTAAGGCTGCCGCAGACGCTGCGAAGAAAGCTCAGGCTGAAGCCGCCAAGCAAGCAGCAGCCGAGAAAGCTGCTGCGGAGAAAGCAGAAAAAGCCGCTGCCGCGAAAGCTGCCGCTGCTGAAAAGGCTGCGGCTGATAAGAAAGCCGCAGCGGAAAAAGCAGCAGCAGATAAAAAAGCTGCAGCCGAGAAAGCCGCTGCCGATAAGAAAGCTGCGGCAGATAAAGCGGCGGCTGCGAAAAAGGCTGCGGCCGAAAAAGCAGCTGCAGCCTCTGGCGTTGACGACTTGTTAGGCGACTTAAGCTCCGGTAAGAATGCACCGAAATCGGGTGGTGGAGCGAAAGGAAACGGTCAACCGGCGAAAGATAGTGGTACAAGTGGTGCAAATGGCGGTGCATCTGGCGCTGATATCAGTGCTTACGCATCTCAAATTCGTAATGCGATCCAGAGCCGTTTGTATGGTGCCGATTTGTATGCGGGTAAATCTTGCGTATTACATATCAAGTTAGCACCCGATGGTCTGTTACTGGATGTGACCGAAGAGGGCGGAGATCCGGCATTGTGTCAGGCTGCGCTGACGGCTGCGAAAACAGCCAGAATTCCTAAACCGCCTAGCCAGGCTGTTTATGAAAAAGTAAAAGATGCCAAGCTGGACTTTAAACTGTAATAACGTCCCTGAGAATTCAGGGGAAACGGTCTAAGGTTGAGACAGCGTTCTGGTAGTTTTGTGTATTTGAGTTTGTTAACATTCTGCTAAATTATCGTGGGCTTTCCGTCCAGATAAGGGAGATATGATGAAGCAGGCATTACGAGTAGCATTTGGTTTTCTGATGCTGTGGGCAGCGGTGCTGCACGCAGAAGTACGTATCGAGATCACCCAGGGGGTGGACTCGGCACGCCCGATTGGTGTTGTCCCATTCCAGTGGGCAGGGCCGGGTGCTGCACCTGAAGATATCGGTGGTATCGTAGGCGCTGACCTGCGTAACAGCGGTAAATTTAATCCGTTAGACCGTTCTCGTCTGCCGCAGCAGCCGGGTACCGCACAGGAAGTTCAACCTGCCGCATGGTCTGCGCTGGGTATTGATGCCGTGGTAGTAGGTCAGGTTACGCCAAATCCGGATGGTTCCTACAGCGTTGCTTATCAACTGGTAGATACCGGTGGCGCACCGGGTACCGTACTGGCACAGAACACCTATAAAGTGAACAAGCAGTGGTTGCGTTACGCGGGCCATACTGCAAGTGACGAAGTGTTTGAAAAACTGACCGGTATTAAAGGTGCATTCCGTACCCGTATCGCTTATGTTGTTCAGACGAACGGCGGCCAGTTCCCGTACGAATTACGTGTATCCGACTACGATGGCTACAACCAGTTCGTGGTACACCGTTCTCCGCAGCCGCTGATGTCTCCGGCATGGTCTCCGGACGGTTCGAAACTAGCATACGTCACTTTCGAAAGCGGTCGTTCTGCGCTGGTTATTCAGACGTTGTCTAATGGCGCGGTTCGTCAGGTAGCGTCGTTCCCACGTCACAACGGTGCACCTGCGTTTTCTCCGGATGGCAGCAAACTGGCGTTTGCCCTGTCTAAAACCGGTAGCCTGAACCTGTATGTCATGGACATTGGTTCCGGTCAGATCCGTCAGGTGACGGATGGTCGCAGCAACAATACGGAACCTACCTGGTTCCCGGACAGCCAAAACCTGGCCTTTACCTCTGACCAGGCCGGTCGTCCGCAGGTATATAAAGTTAACGTCAACGGCGGTGCTCCGCAGCGTATTACCTGGGAAGGTTCGCAAAACCAGGATGCGGATGTGAGCAGCGACGGTAAGTTTATGGTAATGGTAAGCTCAGCCAATGGTCAGCAGCACATTGCCAAACAAGATCTGGTAGCGGGTGGCGTACAAGTCCTGTCGTCAACGTTCCTGGATGAAACGCCAAGTCTGGCACCTAACGGCACTATGGTAATCTACAGCTCTTCTCAGGGGATGGGATCCGTGCTGAATTTGGTTTCTACAGATGGGCGTTTCAAAGCGCGTCTTCCGGCAACTGATGGTCAGGTTAAATTCCCTGCCTGGTCGCCGTATCTGTGATAATAAATAATTGATTAATAAAGGAATCATTGAAATGCAACTGAACAAAGTGCTGAAAGGGCTGATGATTGCTCTGCCTGTTATGGCTATTGCAGCGTGTTCTTCTAACAAGAACGCCAGCAATGACGGCAGCGAAGGCATGCTGGGTGCCGGCACTGGTATGGATGCAAACGGCAGCGGCAACATGTCTTCTGAAGAGCAAGCGCGTCTTCAGATGCAACAGCTGCAGCAGAACAACATCGTTTACTTCGATCTGGACAAGTACGATATCCGTTCTGACTTCGCTGCAATGCTGGATGCTCACGCTAACTTCCTGCGTAGCAACCCGTCTTACAAAGTCACCGTAGAAGGTCATGCGGACGAACGTGGTACTCCTGAGTACAACATCTCCCTGGGTGAGCGTCGTGCGAACGCCGTTAAGATGTACCTGCAGGGTAAAGGCGTTTCTGCTGACCAGATCTCCATCGTTTCTTACGGTAAAGAAAAACCTGCAGTACTGGGTCATGACGAAGCGGCTTACGCCAAAAACCGTCGCGCCGTACTGGTTTACTAAGAGAATTGCATGAGCAGTAACTTCAGACATCACCTGTTGAGTCTGTCGTTACTGGTTGGCATAGCGGCCCCCTGGGCCGCTTTTGCTCAGGCGCCAATCAGTAGTGTCGGCTCAGGCTCGGTCGAAGACCGTGTCACTCAACTCGAGCGTATTTCTAACGCTCACAGTCAGCTTTTAACCCAACTCCAGCAACAACTCTCCGATAATCAGTCCGATATCGATTCCCTGCGTGGTCAAATTCAGGAAAATCAATATCAGCTGAATCAGGTTGTTGAGCGACAGAAGCAGATATTGCTGCAGATGAATAATCTTGGCAGCGGTAGTGCGCCTGCGGCACAGTCTACAGGTGGCGATCAGAGTGGGGCGGCAACCCCTGCACCTGATGCGGGAGTTGCAGCAACGTCAGGGGCTCCCGTGCAAACTGGCGATGCGAATACCGATTACAATGCAGCGATTGCTCTGGTGCAGGATAAATCCCGCCAGGATGACGCGATTGAAGCATTCCAGAACTTCATCAAAAAGTACCCGGACTCTACTTACCTGCCCAATGCGAATTACTGGCTGGGTCAGTTGAATTACAACAAGGGTAAAAAAGATGATGCTGCGTTCTATTTTGCTTCGGTAGTTAAAAACTTCCCCAAATCACCTAAGGCTGCAGACGCGATGTATAAAGTCGGCGTCATCATGCAGGACAAAGGTGACACAGCAAAAGCTAAAGCGGTTTATCAGCAGGTTATCACTAAATATCCTGGCACTGATGGCGCGAAACAAGCGCAAAAACGCCTTGGCGCGATGTAATGACCACCATGCGACCAGAAATCGTGTTATTTCTGGTCGTGTCGTGTGATTCCTAAGCAGTTGAGTTATTTACATCGAAATTTTTGTTGCGCTAAAATCTGAAATCAGTAATATATGCCGCCGTTGCCAAGGGATATCAAACAGCCCGAAAGCGGCGAAAAAAGTGGGGCGTTAGCTCAGTTGGTAGAGCAGTTGACTTTTAATCAATTGGTCGCAGGTTCGAATCCTGCACGCCCCACCACTTAATGCAGTATCCAGCGTAGTATCGGGTGATTAGCTCAGCTGGGAGAGCACCTCCCTTACAAGGAGGGGGTCGGCGGTTCGATCCCGTCATCACCCACCACTCGGGGCGTTAGCTCAGTTGGTAGAGCAGTTGACTTTTAATCAATTGGTCGCAGGTTCGAATCCTGCACGCCCCACCAACTTTAACATTGTACTCAGGTGTTAAACGTGAAGGATAACGTTGCTTTAGCAACGGCCCGTTAGGGCGAGACGAAGTCGAGTCATCCTGCACGCCCCACCAATTCTTATATTGGTGTCGAGTAAAGAATTTTTCAGGTGACATCCGAGCGGGTCGTTAGCTCAGTTGGTAGAGCAGTTGACTTTTAATCAATTGGTCGCAGGTTCGAATCCTGCACGACCCACCATCCTGAATAATTGAAGCAGTAAACCCCATACGGGGGCGTTAGCTCAGTTGGTAGAGCAGTTGACTTTTAATCAATTGGTCGCAGGTTCGAATCCTGCACGCCCCACCAGTGTAAAAAGGCGCCCTAAAGGCGCCTTTTTGCTATCTGCGATTTATAAGATTCGAACCTGCAGCAGGTTCGGGTCGAACGCAGTGAGACAACGGAGCCGTTCACGGCGACGGCCCGAAGGGCAAGCGAAGCGAGTCATCCTGCACGCCCCACCAGTGTAAAAAGGCGCCCTAAAGGCGCCTTTTTGCTATCTGCGATTTATAAGATTCGAACCTGCAGCAGGTTCGGGTCGAACGCAGTGAGACAACGGAGCCGTTCACGGCGACGGCCCGAAGGGCAAGCGAAGCGAGTCATCCTGCACGGCCCACCAGTGTAAAAAGGCGCCCTAAAGGCGCCTTTTTGCTATCTGCGATTTATAAGATTGCCTGATGTCCTTTGCTTATCAGCCTACAGACGACACTATTCGTGTAGGCCGGATAAGACGTCAGACGCCATCCGGCATTCATCACACGCAATTATTGTGACTTTTCTGCGCCAATCCGCTATCTTGTTTAGCATACAAAACAAATCAAACCGAATATGGCGTGCGTCACGCTTTTAATCGGTTATTTCGTTAAGCCAGTGAAACGAGAAAGCAAGATGAGCGTGATGTTTGATCCAGAAGCAGCAATTTATCCGTTTCCGCCGAAGCCAGTACCGCTAAGTGTGGATGAAAAGCAATTTTATCGTGAAAAAATTAAGCGCCTGCTGAAAGAGCGTGATGCCGTTATGGTCGCGCATTATTACACCGATCCTGAAATTCAGCAGTTAGCGGAAGAAACCGGGGGCTGTATTTCTGATTCTCTGGAGATGGCGCGGTTCGGTGCAAAGCATACTGCCTCTACGCTGCTGGTTGCGGGCGTGAGGTTTATGGGAGAAACTGCCAAAATTCTCAGCCCGGAAAAGACCATCCTGATGCCGACCTTACAGGCGGAATGTTCATTAGATCTGGGCTGTCCGATTGACGCGTTCAGCGCATTTTGCGACGCGCATCCGGATCGTACCGTGGTGGTTTACGCCAATACCTCTGCAGCCGTTAAAGCACGTGCGGACTGGGTCGTGACTTCCAGTATTGCGGTTGAACTTATTGAGCATCTTGATAGTTTGGGTGAAAAAATCATCTGGGCTCCGGACAGACATCTGGGTAACTACGTGCAAAAACAGACCGGCGCAGACGTGCTCTGTTGGCAGGGGGCCTGTATCGTCCACGACGAGTTTAAAACCCAGGCCTTAACACGCATGAAAGGGCTTTACCCTGATGCCGCGGTGCTGGTGCACCCGGAGTCCCCTCAGTCTATCGTTGATATGGCAGATGCGGTTGGCTCAACCAGCCAGCTCATCAACGCGGCTAAATCGTTACCGCATAAGCAGTTGATTGTGGCGACTGACCGGGGCATTTTTTACAAAATGCAGCAGGCCGTTCCGGATAAAGAGCTGCTTGAAGCTCCGACGGCTGGCGAGGGGGCAACCTGTCGCAGCTGTGCGCATTGTCCGTGGATGGCGATGAATGGCCTGAAAGCGATTGCTGAGGGCCTGGAACATGGCGGCGCGGCTCATGAGATACATGTTGAGGACTCGCTGAGAGAAGGGGCGCTGTTGCCGTTAAACCGTATGTTGGAATTTGCGGCTACACTTCGAGCGTAATTATTTATTTTTGCTCTGGGGGAAAAGATGGACTTTTTTAGCACGCAGAACATTCTGGTACATATTCCGATTGGCGCGGGTGGTTACGATTTGTCGTGGATCGAAGCCGTGGGAACGATCGCCGGGTTGCTGTGTATTGGCCTGGCGAGCCTTGAGAAAATCAGCAATTACTTCTTCGGTCTGATAAACGTCACGCTGTTTGCAATTATCTTCTTTCAGATCCAGCTCTATGCCAGCTTGTTGCTGCAAGTTTTCTTCTTTGCCGCAAATATCTACGGCTGGTATGCCTGGTCCCGGCAAACCAACCAGCATGAAGCGGAACTGAAAATTCGCTGGCTACCGCTTCCAAAAGCGATCGGCTGGCTGGCGGCTTGCGTGGTGGCGATCGGCCTGATGTCGATCTATATCGATCCGGTCTTTGCGTTCCTGACAGGCATTGCAGTGAATATTATGCAGGCATTGGGATTACAGGTTGTTGTGCCTGAACTACAACCCGATGCATTCCCGTTCTGGGACTCCTGCATGATGGTGCTGTCGATTGCGGCGATGATCCTGATGACGCGCAAATACGTTGAAAACTGGTTGCTGTGGGTGATCATTAACGTCATTAGCGTTGTGATCTTTGCCCTGCAAGGCGTATATGCCATGTCGCTGGAATATATGATCCTGACGGTTATCGCCCTGAACGGTAGCAGGATGTGGATTAACAGTGCACGTGAGCGGGGTTCCCACGCGCTTTCTCATTAATGGTGATGATGTGAATGGCCGGACACGCCCTGATACAGGTGACAGTCCGGCCCATTGCACGGCTGATACTCCATTTGGATTGTGGCGTGTTCAATCTGGTAGTGATGGATAAGGAAATGCTGAATACGCTCCAGCAACGCATCGTGATCGTGTGGCGGGATCACCTGAACATGCAGTGTCATTACCGGTTTTTCGCCCACCATCCAGACATGGACATGGTGAACGTTGCGGACTTCAGGAATATCCCGGCTGAGATGGCGCTGCAGTGCGGCGATATCCAGCGTCAGCGGGGCACCTTCCAGTAATTCATTAACGCTATCTTTTAGCAATCGCCAGGCGCTACGCAGCACCAGCACGGAAACCAGAATCGAGAGAATTGGGTCCGCGGGTGTCCAGCCCGTCCAGATAATAATCAGCGCAGCGATGATTGCCCCGACAGAGCCGAGTAAATCGCCCATCACATGCAGCGCCGCGGCGCGGACGTTCAGATTTTTCTCTTCACTGCCGCGATGTAAAACCCAAAAAGCGAGCACGTTGGCCAGTAGACCCGCGACAGCAATAACCATCATCATGCCGCCAGCCACGGGGCGAGGTGTCTGGAAGCGCTCAATCGCCTCCCAGACGATTAAAATGGTGATAACGACCAATGCGATGGCATTAACAAATGCGGCCAGCGTCGTGAGCCTCAGCCAGCCGAAGGTGTGTCGTATTGTGGGCGGGCGACGGGAAAACCGGACGGCCAGCAGCGCGAAAAGCAGCGCCGCAGCATCCGTGAGCATATGCCCGGCGTCGGCCAGCAAGGCCAGTGAACCAGAAAGTATTCCACCCACCACTTCAACCAACATAAATCCGGCTGTAATGCAGAATGCGAACATCAGTCGGCGGGCATTATTGTCCTTGGGTTGCTCAGAGGAAGTATGAGTATGTGCGTGCGCCATTATGCCATCCCTTTGTTATTCTCATCTTTACTGTATGCCATCATACCGTTTTTGGGATGATAAAATTAAAAAGGAGAGCTATTGCTCTCCCGTTATTAGCTTTAATTTCAGCGTTACTGCGTGGTGCCATCAGTTTTTGTGTCAACATCATTGTTGATGCCGTTTCCGGTCTCAACCTTCTTATTCACATCAGGGCAGCGACCGTCCTTACACATCGTGTTTTTGTGCATCTCATCTTTGGTCATCCCTTCATGGTTCATTGATGAACCGTCCGGGTGCAGCATTGTGCCTCCTGAATTCACGTTACTGTTGTCGACATTATTTGGCGCCACGTTTTCGCGGGCGTCTGGGGCGATTTGTCCTGCATCAGCCGAGGAATTTGCCTGACCGTTATTGGACTGCGCGTTGCTTTCAGCAGCCAGTGCCGCGCCGCTGGCGAGGCTGAGTGTAGCGGTAAGGAAGAGTGAAGCCAGCTTTGTCATATGCATAATATGCTCCTGTTAAGGTCGATATGTCGGATAACGTCTTCCAACAGTGCATGTGCCAGTTACATCATTAATATGTGGTTAATCGTTTTGCTATGGAAATTAAAACCAGCATAGAATCTTGAAATCTATGAAAATTAAAGCTGTTACAGTTAGAAATTGTAGTTTGGATCTCGTTTTTCGCTACTTTATTGCGTTTTTTTGGCCAATTCCAGGATTAATCCGTCCAAAGTGTAAAACCCCGTTTACACTTTATGACTGAAGATATAGATTGGAGGGATTGCATTCATTTATATAAGTATGGCAACGCTGGAATAATCATGAATTATCAGAACGACGATTTACGCATTAAAGAGATCAACGAGTTATTACCACCAGTCGCACTGCTGGAAAAATTCCCCGCTACTGAAAATGCTGCCAATACGGTGGCTCATGCCCGTAAGGCGATTCATAAAATTCTGAAAGGGAGCGACGATCGCCTTCTGGTGGTGATTGGGCCGTGCTCTATTCATGATCCGGCAGCTGCCAAAGAGTATGCCACTCGTCTGCTGGCGCTGCGCGAAGCGTTAAAAGGTGAGCTTGAAATCGTCATGCGCGTCTATTTTGAAAAACCGCGTACCACCGTTGGCTGGAAAGGGCTTATCAACGACCCGCACATGGACAACAGCTTCCAGATCAATGATGGGCTGCGCATTGCGCGTAAACTGCTGCTGGATATCAACGACAGCGGATTGCCGACTGCGGGTGAATTCCTCGATATGATCACCCCACAATATCTCGCCGATCTGATGAGCTGGGGCGCGATTGGGGCACGTACAACAGAATCTCAGGTGCACCGCGAGCTGGCATCGGGTCTGTCCTGCCCGGTTGGTTTTAAAAACGGTACCGATGGCACCATCAAAGTGGCGATTGATGCAATCAACGCTGCTGGGGCACCGCACTGCTTCCTGTCTGTCACCAAATGGGGTCATTCAGCGATCGTGAATACCAGTGGTAATGGCGATTGCCATATCATTCTGCGCGGTGGCAAAGAGCCGAACTACAGTGCTCAGCACGTTGCGGACGTGAAAGAAGGCCTGGTCAAAGCAGGACTCTCTGCGCAAGTGATGATCGACTTCAGCCATGCCAACTCCAGCAAGCAGTTCAAAAAGCAGATGGATGTTGCTAAGGATGTTTGCGGACAAGTCGCCGGTGGCGAAAAAGCAATTATTGGCGTGATGATCGAAAGCCATTTGGTGGAAGGTAATCAGAATCCGGATAGCGGTGAGCCGCTGACCTACGGTAAGAGCATCACCGACGCCTGCATTGGTTGGGAAGATACCGATGCGGTGTTGCGTCAACTGGCGGATGCGGTAAAAGCGCGTCGCGGTTAACCAAGTCCCGTAGGCCTGAGAAGCGTAGCGCCATCAGGCATTCCGGTGCAGACTATCGGATGGGGCGATGCCTTATCCGGCCTACATTTTCTGGTAGGGCCGAAATAAAAAAGCGTGGAGAAATCCACGCTTTTTCTTTAACTTACCGCGAAAATTACTTCGCTTTACCCTGGTTCGCAACGGCCGCCGCTTTTGCTGCGATCTCGTCAGCGTTACCCAGATAGTAGTGTTTGATCGGCTTGAAGTTTTCGTCGAACTCATACACCAGCGGTACGCCGGTCGGGATGTTCAGTTCAAGGATCTCATCTTCGCCCATGTTATCAAGGTATTTAACCAGCGCACGCAGAGAGTTACCGTGAGCGGCGATAATTACGCGCTCACCGCTTTTCATGCGCGGCAGAATGGTTTCATTCCAGTAAGGGATAACGCGATCGATGGTCAGCGCCAGGCTTTCGGTAACTGGTAACTCTTTGTCGGTCAGCTTCGCATAACGCGGATCGTGACCCGGGTAACGCTCGTCGTCTTTGGTCAGTTCCGGCGGGGTAACCGCAAAGCCGCGACGCCACTGCTTAACCTGCTCATCACCGTATTTTTCCGCGGTTTCTGCTTTGTTCAAACCCTGCAGCGCACCGTAATGGCGTTCGTTCAGTTTCCAGGATTTCTCAACCGGCAGCCAGGCCTGATCCAGTTCGTCCAGTACGTTCCACAGGGTGTGGATGGCACGTTTCAGCACAGAAGTATAAGCAAAATCGAAGCTGTAGCCTTCCTCTTTCAGCAGTTTTCCTGCCGCTTTTGCTTCGCCAACGCCTTTCTCGGACAGATCAACATCATACCAACCGGTAAAACGGTTTTCGTTGTTCCACTGACTTTCACCGTGACGTACCAGAACCAGCTTAGTTACAGCCATACATTCACTCCTATAAATCATATCGAATGATAATAATTCTCATTATATTGCCGTAATGTGTAAGCGGCAATGCTTACGCATAACCATAGCGAAAATAGCGCTACAGTGTAAGGTTCTTGTGAACTCAAGGTTGCGATTTTGTCTTTGAGTGGTGGGGATTTGAGCGGTTCTACTGTGATTAACAAGCACCAGGCCCGAAAAGTTACGTCATCGGGCCTGGGAGGGGAAACGATCAAGCTGGAATAAACTGATATTCCGTCACGCTGGCATACTCTTCACCCGGACGCAGGAAGCAATCCGCCTGTGGCCACTCAGGGTGGTTCGGGCTGTCCGGCAGAAATTCACTTTCCAGTGCCAGGCCTTGCCAGTCTTCGTAGGCCTCTGGCCCGCGGGAAGGCGTACCACCGAGGAAATTACCGGAGTAAAACTGCAATGCCGGGGCCGAGGTGTAGACCACCATCTGCAGTTTTTCATCCTGCGACCACAACTGAGCGACCGGCGTACGCGCATTGCCCTGTGCCTGAAGCAGGAAGGCGTGATCGTAACCTTTCACCTTACGCTGATCGTCATCGGCCAGAAATTCACTACTGATGATTTTAGGGGTGCGGAAATCGAACGTGCTACCGGCGACGGATTTCAGTCCATCATGCGGGATACCCATTTCGTCAACCGGTAAGTACTCGTCCGCCAGAATTTGCAGCTTATGCTGGCGCACATCCGTTTTATCGCCGTCGAGGTTAAAATAGACGTGATTTGTCAGATTCACCGGGCAGGGTTTATCGACCGTGGCACGATAAGTTATCGAAATACGATTATCATCAGTCAGGCGATACTGCGCGGTGGCGCAAAGATGGCCTGGGAAGCCCTGATCGCCATCGTCAGACGTTAAGGCGAACAGCACCTGACGGTCATTCTGATTGACTATCTGCCAGCGACGTTTGTCGAAACCGTCCGGTCCGCCGTGCAGTTGGTTATTGCCCTGACTTGGCAGTAATTCAACGGTTTCGCCAGCAAAGGTATATCGGCTGTTGGCGATACGGTTCGCGTAGCGGCCAATCGAAGCCCCCAGAAATGCAGCCTGTTCCGGGTATTGTTCCGGACTGGCGCAGCCGAGTAATGCTTCGCGCACGCTACCATCGCTAAGCGGAATACGCGCAGAGAGCAGGGTCGCGCCCCAGTCCATGAGCGTGACTACCATCCCTGCGTCATTGCGCAGGGTGAGCAGGCGAAACGGTTGACCGTCCGGAGCCTGCACGGGGATTTCGTTTAACATTGTCCGGCTCCTTGTGAAGGTTTGCAGACGTAGAATGTTTCTTTAATACCGGTTTTTGCCTCGTACTGTGTGGCGACAGCCTGCTGTACGGCAGGAACCAAATCTTGCGGGATCAGCGCCACGATGCAGCCGCCGAAGCCGCCGCCAGTCATCCGCACACCGCCTTTATCACCGATGGTCGCTTTGACAATCTCTACCAGCGTATCAATTTGCGGCACCGTGATTTCAAAGTCATCGCGCATTGAGGCGTGAGATTCCGCCATCAGCTGGCCCATGCGCAGCAGGTCGCCTTTTTCCAGTGCCTGTGCGGCTTCAACGGTACGCGCATTTTCCGTGATGACGTGGCGCACGCGTTTGGCAACAATCGGATCCAGCTCGTGGGCGACAGCGTTAAACGCTTCGAGGCTGACATCACGCAGCGCTGGCTGCTGGAAGAAACGCGCGCCAGTTTCACACTGTTCGCGACGGGTGTTGTATTCGCTACCGACCAGCGTGCGTTTAAAGTTGCTGTTGATGATCACCACCGCTACACCCTCGGGCATAGAAACGGCTTTGGTGCCCAGCGTACGGCAGTCGATCAGCAGCGCATGATCTTTCTTGCCAAGTGCGGAGATCAGCTGATCCATGATGCCGCAGTTACAACCGACAAACTGGTTTTCAGCTTCCTGGCCATTCAGGGCAATCTGCGCGCCGTCGAGCGGCAGATGATAGAGCTGCTGGAATACCGTACCAACAGCGACTTCCAGTGAGGCAGAAGAGCTTAAGCCCGCACCCTGCGGGACATTACCGCTGATCACCAGATCCGCGCCGCCAAAGGCGTTATTGCGCTTTTGCAGATGCTTTACCACGCCACGCACGTAGTTTGACCACTGCTGGCTGTCGTGGGCGATAATCGGCGCATCGAGAGAGAACTCATCAACCTGATTGTCGTAATCAGCGGCGATGACGCGTACTTTTCGATCGTCGCGCGCCGCGCAACTGATGACGGTTTGATAGTCGATGGCGCAGGGCAGAACGAAGCCGTCGTTATAATCGGTATGTTCGCCGATCAGGTTTACACGACCCGGTGCCTGAATAGTATGGGTGGCAGGGTAGCCAAACGTTTCTGTAAACAGAGATTGTGTTTTTTCTTTCAGACTCATTATTTACACTCCGGATTCGCGAAAATGGATGTCGCTGACCGCACGCAGTCGCTCAGCCGCTTGTTCTGCGGTCAGATCTCGCTGGGTTTCTGCCAGCATTTCATAACCGACCATAAATTTACGCACGGTCGCGGAACGCAGCAGCGGCGGGTAAAAGTGCGCGTGCAACTGCCAGTGTTCGTTTTCTTCACCGTTAAACGGCGCGCCGTGCCAGCCCATGGAGTAGGGGAATGAGCACTGGAACAGGTTGTCGTAACGACTGGTCAGTTTTTTCAACGCCAGCGCCAGGTCAGCACGCTGCTCGTTGGTCAAATCGGTAATACGCAGCACATGCGCTTTCGGCAGCAGCAGCGTTTCGAACGGCCACGCGGCCCAGTAAGGGACAACCGCCAGCCAGTGCTCAGTTTCAACGACCGTACGGCTGCCGTCTGCCAGTTCACGCTGGACGTAATCAACGAGCATCGGCGCGCCCTGTTCGGCGAAGTATGCTTTCTGTAGGCGATTTTCACGTTCAGCTTCGTTGGGCAAAAAGCTGTTGGCCCAAATTTGACCGTGCGGGTGCGGGTTCGAGCACCCCATCGCCGCGCCTTTATTCTCAAATACCTGCACCCAGGGATAGGTTTTCCCTAAGTCTTCGGTCTGCTCCTGCCACGTTTTTACGATTTCTGTCAGCGCAGGGACACTGAGTTCTGGCAGCGTTTTGCTGTGATCGGGGGAGAAGCAAATTACGCGGCTGGTACCGCGCGCGCTCTGGCAACGCATCAACGGATCGTGACTGTCTGGCGCGTCCGGGGTATCGGACATCAGCGCCGCAAAATCATTGGTAAAAACATAGGTTCCGGTGTAATCCGGATTTACATCACCGGTAACGCGCGTATTGCCAGCACACAGGAAACAGTCCGGGTCATGTGCAGGCAGTACCTGCTTAGACGGGGTTTCCTGCGCCCCTTGCCACGGGCGTTTGGCGCGATGCGGTGATACGAGGATCCACTGCCCGGTGAGCGGGTTAAAACGGCGATGTGGATGATCGACAGGATTGAATTGCGTCATGATTGGTCCTTAATCCGAATATCCTTGCGGGTGGCGTGACTGCCAGTGCCAGGTGTCTTGTGCCATTTCATCCAGTGTACGGGTCACGCGCCAGTTGAGCTCGCGATCGGCTTTGCTGGCATCTGCCCAGTAAGCCGGAAGATCGCCATCACGGCGCGGGGCGAAATGGTAATTAATGGGTTTACCGCAGGCTTTGCTGAAGGCGTTGACCACGTCCAGTACGCTGCTGCCGATGCCTGCTCCGAGGTTGTAAATATGCACACCCTGTTTGCCCGCCAGTTTTTCCATTGCGACGACGTGGCCGTCGGCGAGATCCATCACGTGGATGTAGTCGCGAACGCCGGTGCCATCTTCAGTTGGGTAGTCGTTGCCAAATATGGCAAGGGACTCGCGGCGGCCTACGGCAACTTGTGCGATGTAAGGCATCAGGTTGTTGGGAATACCTTGCGGATCTTCCCCCATATCGCCCGACGGATGAGCACCAACCGGGTTAAAGTAGCGCAGTAAGGCGATACTCCAGTCGGGGTGTGCTTTTTGCAGGTCGGTCAGGATTTGTTCTACCATCAGCTTGCTTTTGCCGTACGGACTTTGCGGCGTGCCGGTAGGGAAGCTTTCAACGTAAGGAATTTGCGGCTGATCTCCATAGACGGTCGCGGAGGAGCTGAAAATGAAGTTTTTCACGTTGGCGGCGCGCATTGCATTCACCAGACGCAGGGTGCCATTGACGTTGTTGTCATAGTACTCCAACGGCTTGGCAACGGATTCTCCAACGGCTTTTAAACCCGCAAAATGAATGACCGTGTCAATGGCATGATCGTGTAGAATTTCGGTTATCAGCGCTTCGTTACGGATATCCCCTTCCACGAAGGTCGGCTGCTTGCCACCTAAACGCTCAATGACGGGCAAAACGCTGCGTTTGCTGTTGCAGAGATTGTCCAGGATCACCACCTCGTGACCGTTTTTCAACAACTGCACGCAAGTGTGGCTTCCAATGTAACCGCTACCACCTGTAACCAATACTCTCATAATTCGCTCCGTTAAGCCTATGGTATGCAATAACCATAGCATAACAAAGATGCGAAAAGTGTGACATGGAATAAATTAGTGGAATCGTTTACACTCCATAAGTTTCACGCATTTTTAATGGTTATTTTATTTTAAATCATTATGTTAGGTTGCTATTTCAGCGTTTGTCTGAAAAAAAGCAGAAAAAAAGGGCGTGATAAACGCCCTGCAATGAAAACTAACGCAGAGACGTTAGTCGATAGGCGTAGATGTCGTTCTCGGGCACAAACTCCAGTCGATGGGTAATGCAGGCTGGGGCATCTTCGGCGTGGTGAGAGACGAACAGCAGTTGAGTTTCACCTTCACCGATTAGCACATCCACAAAACGGCGAATCAGTTGGCGATTGAGCGGATCTAACCCTTGCAAAGGCTCGTCAAGGATCAACAACGTCGGGTGTTTAACCAGCGCGCGAACAATCAGTGCCAGCCGCTGCTGTCCCCAGGAAAGACTATGAAATGGCGCATCCGCGGTACGTTTATCGAAGCCAAGGATATCCAGCCACTGTTGCACCAGCTTGTGCTGCCTGTCGGAAACGGCCTGATAGATGCCGATTGAATCAAAATAACCAGAGAGAATAACGTTGCGAACTGTGGTACTCACCCGGTAATCCAGATGCAGACTGCTGCTGACGTAGCCGATGTGTTTTTTGATATCCCAGATAGTTTCACCGCTGCCACGGCGACGGCCAAACAGGGTCAGGTCGTTGCTGTAGCCCTGGGGGTGATCGCCGGTGATTAAACTGAGCAGAGTTGATTTTCCCGCACCGTTGGGGCCGACGATTTGCCAGTGTTCCCCCGGATTTACCTGCCAGCTCAAATGGTGAAGGATAGGGCGATCGTTATACGAGACCGTGCCATCGTTAAGCACAATTCGCGGCTCGTTATCTGACAACGTACGGCGCACCGAAGGCTCATCCGGTTCAGGTAACTGAATTCCTTCCAGCCGCTCGCTATGGGCAAGCTGAGCGATTAATGCCTGTTGCAGAAGGTCGGTTTTTGCGCCGGTTTCTGTCAGCGTGCAATCGGCAAGTACGCCAGCAAACTGCACGAACTCGGGAATTTCATCAAAGCGGTTAAGTACCAGCACCAGCGTAAAGCCGGCCTGATGCAACTCAGCGAGCAGTTCTGCTAACTGACGGCGTGACGCTACGTCCAGCCCGTCAAAGGGCTCATCAAGGATCAGTAAATCCGGCGCGGACATTAACGCCTGACAGAGTAGGGTTTTGCGTGTTTCACCGGTGGAAAGGTATTTGAAACGCCTGTTGAGCAGGGAAGAAATGCCAAACTGCCGCGCCAACGCAGCGCAGCGGACGGGATCGTTGACCTCATCCTGGATGATTTCGGCGGTGGTGCGCCCGGTGTCGTCTTCACCGGGACTAAGAAGATCGGTGTTGTTTCGCTGCCACTCGTCGCTGACTAGCTTTTGTAGCTGCTCAAAGGAGAGTCGGGTAATACGCGTGAACTGACAGTGGCGCTCGCCTTTCAGAAGCGGCAGCTCTCCCGCCAGTGCGCGGGCCAGCGCGGATTTCCCGCTCCCGTTAGCGCCAACAAACGCCCAGCTATCACCCGCGTTTAACGTCAACGCATTTAACTGGAGCGTTTTTGTGTCGCTAAGACGAAACTTGCCTTGCGAAATTTGCAACGATGACATTTTGTATCCCATTATTTGCAGCGATTAATAACAGGGATACGTGTTCTTCAGGCTGATGTCAATCTACTCAGCACAGCGTGGCGATAATCACTCTGTCTGCATTAAACCAGGCGGTGACGTTAGCGCCTTCTTGCAGCGTTGCGGCGTCTTGGGCCGGAACGGTGGCGCACAGCGTCTGGCCGTCTGGCAACGTCATCAGCACTTCACACTGTTCCGCTCCACGTTCAATATGGCTAATCGTGCCCTGCAACTGGTTATCGGCGGCCTGAGCGATGGCATCGTCCTGAGTGATTCCCACCCACGGCGCTTTCAGCAGAATCAGTACTTCTTTGCCTTCCTCAAGACCCAGACGCTCGCCGCTTTGCGCAGTGATCGCCACTTTCAGGCGCGTTTCGCCATCGGCCAGCAGGACGTCGACATGCTGCTGGACCTGATCGTGGTCGCGGGCGGTGATTGTGCCAAACCATTGGTTACGGGCGCTGGTTTGCAGTGAAAATCGAGAGATAGCCGCCAGCAGGCTATTGAGCGGTAGCGCATCGTCATCGCTCAAAACATCAAAGGCTTTTTGTTGGATCTGCGCCAGCAAATCATACAACTGAATTAAGCGTTGGCCGTAGCGCGTTAATACCGCGCCGCCGCCGCCTTTGCCGCCTGTGGCGCGCTCAACCAGCGTTTGCTCGCTGAGTTGGTTCATTTCGTTAATCGCATCCCAGGCGCTTTTGTAGCTAATACCTGCATCCTTCGCGCCCTGACTGATGGAGCCGGAAAGCGCAATATGCTTAAGCAGAGAAATGCGACGGGGATCGGCAAACAGTTTTTGCTGAAGTTTCAGCGTAAGAAGGATTTCGGCCTGCATCACAAGCTCCTGGCAAAAAAGGGTATTGTGACGGAAAACCGTGCCTGAGCAAAGCCGACCGCACAAAAGGGGAGTGCTTTTCTGCGTTATGTGGTTAGAATACAGCTAAGGACTACATCTGGAGTTGACCATGTTAGAGTTATTGAAAAGTCTGGTATTCGCCGTAATCATGGTACCTGTGGTAATGGCCATCATTCTGGGTCTGATTTACGGACTGGGTGAAGTGTTCAACATTTTCTCCGGTATCGGTCAAAAAGACCAGTCCAGACAGAATCATTGATTCCCCAAACGCCCGCTCAGTCGGGCGTTTATATTTTTTACACCTTCCAACCCGTTTTCTCTGTCTACCGTTTCTCAAGATCCTGCTTTCCCTGCCGATATTTTCTTCGTGTAACCTCAAATTGGTATCAATAACCACTGGGAAAATCCTGGTTTAATCGTTATATTTGCGGCTACATAACGAAATGCAAAGGAGTTACAGATGGCACGTACATGGTTACGCTTGTTTGCCGGGGCAACACTTTCTCTTACTGTTGCCGGGCATGCGCTGGCGGATGAAGGAAAAATTACTGTTTTCGCAGCGGCTTCACTGACTAACGCGATGCAGGATATTGCGACGCAATACAAAAAAGAGAAGAACGTTGACGTTGTCTCTTCTTTTGCGTCTTCTTCCACGCTGGCGCGCCAGATTGAAGCAGGCGCTCCGGCCGATCTGTTTATCTCTGCCGATCAGAAATGGATGGATTACGCAGTAGACAAAAAATCGATTGATACCGCCACGCGTGAAACGCTGTTGGGTAACAGCCTGGTGGTTGTCGCACCGAAAGACAGTGCGCAGAAAGACTTCACCATCGACAGCAAAACCAACTGGACCCGTTTGTTAAATGGTGGGCGTCTGGCTGTTGGCGATCCGGAACATGTTCCGGCGGGCATTTATGCTAAAGAAGCGCTGCAAAAACTGGGGGCATGGGATACCCTGGCCCCGAAACTGGCACCTGCCGAAGATGTGCGCGGTGCGCTGGCGCTGGTAGAGCGTAACGAAGCGCCGCTGGGGATCGTCTATGGTTCCGATGCTGTCGCCAGCAAGGGTGTAAAAGTTGTTGCGACTTTCCCGGAAGATTCACACAAAAAAGTGGAATACCCTATCGCAATTGTTGATGGGCACAAAAACGCAACGGTCAGCGCGTTCTATGATTACCTGAAAGGGCCGCAGGCTGCTGAAATCTTTAAACGTTATGGATTTACGACCAAGTAATGATACTGACCGATCCTGAATGGCAGGCCGTTATACTGAGCCTGAAAGTTTCTTCCCTGGCTGTGTTGTTTAGTCTGCCGTTTGGGATCTTCTTTGCCTGGCTGCTTGTGCGATGCAAGTTCCCGGGCAAAGCGCTGCTCGACAGCGTTCTGCATTTGCCGCTGGTACTGCCGCCGGTCGTGGTGGGCTATCTGCTGTTGGTTGCCATGGGACGCCGCGGATTCATTGGCGAATGGCTGTACGACTGGTTTGGCATTACCTTTGCCTTTAGCTGGCGCGGTGCGGTACTGGCTGCGGCGGTGATGTCTTTCCCGCTTATGGTACGGGCTATTCGTCTGGCGCTGGAAGGTGTCGATGTCAAGCTGGAGCAGGCGGCCCGCACGCTGGGCGCTGGACGCTGGCGCGTATTTGTCACGATTACTTTACCGCTGATGCTACCTGGCATTATTGTCGGTACGGTGCTGGCGTTCGCGCGTTCCCTCGGGGAATTTGGCGCAACGATTACCTTTGTCTCCAATATTCCTGGCGAAACCCGCACTATCCCGTCGGCGATGTATACCCTGATCCAGACCCCCGGCGGCGAAAGCGCGGCGGCAAGGTTATGTATCATTTCTATTGTGTTAGCGCTGATTTCACTGCTGATTTCTGAATGGCTGGCGCGTATTAGCCGTGAACGGACGGGGCGGTAATCATGCTGGAACTTAATTTCTCCCAAACGCTGGGGACGCATTGCCTGACGCTCAACGAAACGCTGCCAGCCAGTGGGATCACCGCTATTTTTGGCGTTTCCGGCGCGGGTAAAACCTCGCTGATTAACGCCATCAGCGGCCTGACGCAGCCGCAGTCCGGGCGCATCGTGCTTAACGGACGGGTTTTGAACGACGTCGAGAACGGTATCTGTTTAACGCCCGAAAAACGCCGGGTGGGCTATGTTTTCCAGGATGCGCGCCTGTTTCCGCATTATAAAGTGCGCGGCAACCTGCGTTACGGTATGGCGAAAAGTATGGCCGGACAGTTTGATAAGCTGGTGGCCCTGTTGGGCATTGAATCGCTGCTTGACCGTCTGCCCGGCGGGCTTTCTGGCGGTGAAAAACAGCGCGTAGCCATCGGTCGGGCGCTGCTTACCGCGCCGGAACTGTTGTTGCTTGATGAGCCGTTAGCCTCGCTGGATATCCCGCGTAAGCGCGAACTGTTGCCTTACCTGCAACGCCTGGCGCGTGAAATTAATATTCCGATGCTGTACGTCAGCCACTCGCTCGATGAAATCTTGCACCTGGCTGACAAAGTGATGGTGCTGGAAAACGGGCAGGTCAAAGCGTTCGGATCGCTGGAAGATGTCTGGGGCAGCAGCGTGATGCACCCGTGGCTACCAAAGGAACAGCAAAGCAGCATTCTGAAAGTCAGCGTGCTGGAACATCATCCACATTACGCAATGACTGCACTGGCGCTTGGCGATCAGCATCTATGGGTCAATAAGCTGGATCAACCGCTGCAAACTGCGCTGCGTATTCGTATTCAGGCATCTGATGTTTCGCTGGTGCTTCAACCGCCGCAGCAGACCAGTATTCGTAACGTGCTGCGGGCGAAAGTCGCGCAGTGCTATGACGATAATGGTCAGGTGGAGGTTCAGCTTGAAGTGGGCGGTAAAACGCTGTGGGCGAGGATCAGCCCGTGGGCCAGGGATGAACTGGGTATCAAACCTGGCCTGTGGCTGTACGCGCAAATTAAAAGCGTGTCGATTACCGCGTGATTACAGCAGGTGGGAGTAGATAAATTTCGCGATGCTGTCGGTGGTGTTGTCACCAATTACTATGTTGGCGCGGGCTTTGACCGCGTCGTCGGCATTACCCATCGCCACGCCGGTACCTGCGGCTTCCAGCATGCTGATATCGTTAAAGTTGTCACCAAAGGCAATGACGTTTTCCATTGACCCGCCCTGTGCTTCAATCCACTGGGTAAGGCGTCGTCCTTTGCTGTTGCCTTTACGGGCAATGTCGACCTGATCGTGCCAGGACCATTCACACTCCAGCCCCAACTGTTGTTCAACATGCTTACCAAACTGCTGCAGTTTCGGAATATCTTCGTCGGTGAGGGCAAATTTCCAGACGGCGTTAACGTCATGTGCAGCCTGCGCCAGCGAAGGCACCTGGGTGAAGGTCGGGCGCTGTTCCGGCGGCAGGGTTTGCGCCCAGTTAGCGGTACGCACCACATGCCCGGTTGGGCGCTCATACAGCATGGCCTCATCCACATACATCAGCCCGTGGATCTGATGTTCATCCAGCATTTCGATCAGCTGTAATGCCTGGTTTACCGGAAGGGGATCGGATTCCAGTACCGTTTTTGCCTGATAATCATACAAGTAGGTGCCGTTGCAGCAAATTGCAGGTGTATCCAGCGCCAGTGCCTGATAAAAAGGATGAATAGCAACGTGATGGCGACCTGTGACAATGATAAGTTGGTATCCTGCTTCTCTGGCGCGCGCGAGCGCTTCAACAGAGGATGGCAGTAAGGTTTTTTTCGGAGTCAACAGGGTACCGTCTAAATCCAGGGCAATCACGCGTGCGGTCATAGTTATTTCCAGATTAAGGTTGAGAATTTTATCTACTGGAATGGTACACCGAGACGGGAGCCGGACAAAATTCTGCGCCTTAATTAAGCATTCACCGTTAAAAGCGTCTACCTTAGGCGTGTGTCAGGCAATTGCAGCCACCTGCCAAAAAGCAAAGGAGTATTCATGAAGCAAACCGTTTATACCGCCAGCCCTGAAAGTCAGCAAATCCACGTCTGGAGCCTGAATCATGATGGTTCTCTGACGCTGACGCAGGTGGTTGATGTGCCGGGTCAGGTACAACCGATGGTCGTCAGCCCGGATAAGCGCTACCTCTATGTTGGCGTGCGCCCGGAGTTTCGCGTGTTGGCTTACCGCATTGCGCCTGATGACGGTGCGCTGACCTTCGCGGCGGAGTCTGCGCTGCCGGGTAGCCCGACGCATATTTCTACCGATCATCAGGGACGTTTCGTGTTTGTCGGCTCTTATAACGCCGGGAGCGTGAGCGTCACGCGTCTGGAAGATGGCCTGCCGGTGGAACAGGTTGACGTGGTTGAAGGTCTGGACGGCTGCCACTCGGCCAACATCTCACCGGATAACCGTATCCTGTGGGTTCCGGCGTTGAAACAGGATCGTATCTGTCTGTTTGAGGTAAGCGATGATGGACATCTGGTGGCGCAGGAACCGGCTGAAGTGACCACCGTTGAAGGTGCTGGCCCGCGTCATATGACGTTCCATCCGAATAAGCAATTTGCCTACTGTGTGAATGAGCTGAACAGCTCCGTTGACGTCTGGGCGCTGAAAGATCCGTACGGCAAGATTGAGTGTGTGCAGACGCTGGATATGATGCCGGCTGATTTCACTGATACCCGTTGGGCAGCGGATATTCACATTACACCGGATGGTCGTCATCTGTACGCCTGTGACCGCACCGCAAGCCTGATTACGATCTTTAGCGTGTCTGAAGATGGCAGCGTGCTGACCAAAGAGGGTTTCCAGCCTACTGAAACTCAGCCGCGCGGTTTTAATATCGATCACAGCGGTAAATACCTGATTGCCGCCGGGCAAAAATCGCACCATATCGCGGTGTATGAGATTGCTGGCGAGCAGGGGCTGCTGGCAGAGAAGGGGCGTTATGCAGTGGGGCAGGGACCGATGTGGGTCGTGGTGAACGCCTACTAACGCCATCAGTCAGAGCAGGAAAAGCCTGTTCAAAGATAAAAGCGAGGTTTACATCCGTGTGAACCTCGCGGGGAAAATAAGTTATTTCAACGGATAAACACACTTAGCATCGGCCCAGGGGAAACATATTAAATCCGTCTTTTCTAATTTAAAATAAATCCCCGTTTGCTCAGGGATGTCATAGTCTGGGTATTGAGAATTATAGAAAAGTTTCACCTTGAGAACGTCAATATTTGTGAAATCGATTTCAGTTGCATCACCATGAATAGACGTAGCACCGACATCCCAATATCCATCCGTCTCGTTATTGGGGGGCGACGAAGGGAAAGTAGCCGCAAACATTTCCATCCCCATTCTTGGCTTGGCATGCCTATCCGATCTTAATATCTTCATTTTCTTGCCCTGCCCTGTGGGGACATATTTTACAGCCGCAATAGGGTAGGTATAAAAGGCGTCCTTTTTAAACATTCCCTTATTTGTATGCTGGAAACCAATGACTTCAATAACGAGATATTCCAGATCGTTACTTGATATAAGTATGTCTTTAGGGACTTGATGTCCATCCTGGCCACCGCAGAATCGACTGCCTGCTTTCTCACAGGGGGCTTCGCTTTGGGAAAAAAAGATCGCTGAGAGCCGGACATTAGGATCGTCCACCTCATCCTGCTTATTCGCCGGTGGATACTCGTAACCGCCATAGCGATGTCTAAAGAACCGTGTCGCTCTTTGAAGTTTATCGGGGACCTTGCCCTGAATATAAATACCATTGTCAATCTCGAGATAACTATAAAGCAAACCTTCAAGGTGTTCTGACGAAGCCTCCGAATTACCTCTAAGTTTGTCTCTACCGTTATCACATTGCCTTTCCTCTTTAAATGGACAACGCGGTAAATTTGGTGCAGTAACACTAAGATTATTACGACCTTTATCCTGATCGTACCCTTTCGTTTTCCAGTACACGTTCACGCCAAACGATTGTATAGCATCAGTACTAAATTGCCGACTAAACGTCTCTGCCGTTACCCGAACGGTAAAATAATGCGGCCCCAGCGAGGCCGACGTGCGTTTCAGAAAACCAAAATTTGCACTGAGGTCGTCTCCTGAATTGGGAGCATTATTCGAAGATATTGCACTTGTGCTAAAAAGCAGCATTGCCGAGATCAGCCCTGCCGATAAAACAGTCCTTTTCATTTGTCACTCCCTCTTTATGCGACGGAAATAATCTGATATTTACCACTGCGCAACAGCACGACCTGATAGTCGCCAAACACCATACTACCTGGTGCCACGGTGCGCATTTTGTTGTTAAACCGGACGGTAATCCGGGTTCCGCCCGGTCCCTGAGAAACCAGCACCACCCGAGGTTGAGCGTCGGATTTTTCTTCCGTGGACGCCCGCCCGGCGCGCGCCAGCATCGGGGTGTTGTTCAGCAAGGGTTGCGGGTCGAGCGCCACGCCCCGCCAGGCAATTTCCAGGTGCAGATGGGGACCGGTGCTAAAACCGCTGCTGCCGGATGCGGCGATCTCTTCGCCCGCCGTCAGCTTTTCGCCTTTTCGCACCCGTGTAGAGGCGAGATGAAAATAGCGGCTCTGCCAGCCGTCCGCATGACGGAGTGTGATAAAGTACCCGGTGCCGCGACCGTAGCCGCTCTCCACCACTTCGCCGTCGGCAATTGCATGCACGCTGCTGCCGAATGGCACAGGAATATCCATCCCTTTATGCTGCATCATGCGCCCCAGCACAGGGTGCAGGCGTTGTCCAAATCCTGAGCTGATCTGGCGCTTCGCCACGGGCCAGATAAAGCGTACCGGGGCGTTATCATCATCCACCGCCGCAGCGCTGGACGATATCTGCAGGTTCTCTTCTGACCACACTTGCGCCGCCTGTAATGACGGAACGAAAGCCTGCTGCCAGGCCTGCTCGCAGCTGGTCGTCGCCAGCGGCGCTATTGTCAGCCATACGCTCCATATCAGACACGACACGATCGACCCCCGTCAGAGCAGAAGTAAAAACGCGACCAGCGCGATAGCCGGACCGAACGGAATATAAAAGCGATGTTTGTCATCCTCTTGCGCATAAAAGAACCGCACGCAGGCGTAAAACAGCAGCCCGGCCAGCGCCGAAAAGCAGAGTAATTCCGGCAGGCGCTGCCAGCCAAGCCATGCCCCGCAGGCGGCGTAGAGCTTGACGTCGCCGTAACCCAGACCGTCACGTTTGCATAATGTCTCCCACAGCTTCATCACGCTCCACAACAGAAGCCAGGCGGCGGCGACGCCATAAACCGCGTCCTTCACCCGCACCATGGAGTAGCCCGATGCAGCAAGCAGTAGCCCGCCCCAGAGCACGGTGAAGACCAGCGCGTCTGGCAGAATCAGATGTTTAAAATCGATAACCGCCGCGCTGTAGAGCACCATAAACAACAGCGCATATGCCAGCGCGAGCTGAGGAGACCATTGCGGCAGGTAAAACCAGGCCAGCGCCCCCCATACCAGCCCCATCGCCAGTTCAGAAACCGGATAAATAACCGGGATCGCAATGCCGCACTGGCGGCATTTGCCCTTCAGTAACAGCCAACTGAGAACCGGAATATTATCCCAGGGCTTAATATCCGATTTACAGGCAGGGCAGTGCGACGGCGGCCACCACAAATTAACAGCCGCCCCTTCTGAATCATCCTCATCTATTACGCCAAGCATCAGCGGCAGACGATAAATAATCACGTTGGCTAAGCTGCCAAACAGCAATCCAAGTGGGATAAAAATAGCCACCATCCATGGCATTAACAGTTCCATGATTTAATTTTCCTAAAAAGAACCGCTGGCGCCCATCGCCGCCAGCTTGTCGCTGAGCGCAAACAACGCGGCAAAAACCCAAATAACGCAACCGCCTAATATCAGCGTGGAGAGCGCTCTTAATAACCCGGAAAGTTTAGTGATATATTCCCGAATGTGTTCACGTGATTTATTCGATACCGCCAGCAGCACCTCATTAAACGAAGGTAGCGCGGCGTAAAGGCTGATATTGAGCAGCGTTTCCGTGTTCAGTAAACCCGAGTTGAGCGCTTCACCATAGCTGACGCCCGCCGCCATTTTCTTCTGCATCCCGGCCAGGTGCCAGCGCAGCCAGCGGCTGGAGTTCAGGCTAATAATGCTGAGCGCATCGTTGAGCGGAATGCCGTTTTTTAACATCAGCGCCAGGTTGTTGAGAAAAATAGAGGCAGTCAACTGCTTATACGTTGAGAACGGCATAATTCGGTCAAGAAACTGATTACGAATATTCCCGGTCATTTTGCCCATTGCTATTTTGATCACGGTAACCAGCGCAATAAATCCAATGAGGATATATATCCACAGCCCTTTACACAGCGCCATCCCAAAAATATAGAGCGCGCGGGTGACGCCAGGCCATTTCTCAACGGGTACCACGCTTTCAAAAGCCGGGAACACCTTATAGGCATAACCCGCAATTACCACCAGCGACAGGACCAGCATAATGAGCGGGAAGGTGATGGCACCGACAATTTTCTTGCGCAGCTCGTCGTTATAATTAATCACGTTTACCAGGGTGATAAAACCGTCGGCCAGGCTGCCGCTGCGTTCCGCCGCGTTAATTACGCTCAGTTCAGATTCAGGGACCAGCCCCTCGAAAACCATCGCAATGGAGGTGGTTTTCGCCATTTTGCTTGTCAGCTCTTCCAGACGTTTAGCAAATCCTTTGCCGAGCAGTTTTTCCCCTTCCGCGCGTAATTTTTGCAACGCGTCATATAGCGGAAGCTCAGCGTTAATCATGTCTGCGCAAAACTGATAAAGATAAATACGCTGTTTCTTACCGAATTTTTTCAACTATTACCTCCAGTTCTTCATGAACGACTTGTCCAAATTCCATTTGAAACCAGGTCGCGCACACGCGTCCCTGAAGTACCGCCGCCATCGTTTTTTCTTTAATTTCGAATCCTTCGCTCAGGCCGGTCTGTTTTAATCGCTTCGCGCGCCAGACGGTATAAACTTTAAGCCATTTCTGTTCAGCAATGGCCTCCAGCTCGTCATACACCGGCAGCAAATACTCCATCACCAACTGGCGTCCGCCAATACCGGTATGTTTGCAGGCCGGACAGCCTTCAGCGTTTTTTTCATAAAGCTGGAATTCTCGTCCCTTAATGGCGGTGGTCCGTAACGACGTTTTACACTGCGGGCACAGTACTGGTATTAGCTTCTGGCACTGTAAGCCCGCAATAAAGCCCGGCGTTGAAAGCTTATCGCTGGTAATCCCGAGCGCGGATAAGCGTTGCAATAACGAAACGATGTTACCTGCGTGCACGGTGGTAAAGCAGTAGTGACCACTTTCCACCGCCCCGGCCAGCGCGTTAGAAGAGATATTGTCGCGAATTTCCCCCACCATCAGTACGTCCGGGTCGCGACGCAGCGAGGATTTGATCGCCGAATGGAATCCTCCGGATTCGCCGCTTAATACCGAACTTTGCGTCGCGCCATAGATCTGATATTCGACCGGATCTTCTACGGTCAGAAAACAGCCGCGATTGTCATAGCGGTTGATCTGCATCCACTCCATCAGATTTTTCAGGGTAGTGGATTTTCCCGAACCGGTTGTTCCGGCAATAATATAAGCCCCGTAGGGGTTGCTCAGGATCCTTTTGAGGTCGCTAATTTCCTCATCGGAAACGCCAAGCTTATCCAGGCTCGCGACGCTGGCTCTGTCCAGACCCGATGGAATAATACGCAATACCGCGTGATAGCAATCGCTGGTCTCGCCAAATATCGGATAGTGCGCATAGCGGAAGCGGTAGCTTTTCCCCGCCAGCGAATAGAGGATATTGGCGTTTTGCGCAATATTGCGGTTCCAGGTGGTGTCGCGGGTGCTTGCCTCAACGTTGTAGAGCACGAACACCAGCTCATCGCAGCGTGACGCCTTCATCTGTATAAACGGACAAAGCACGCCGTTAATGCGCAGCTCAATATTCGCCACCATATCATTACGCGTGATATGCAGGTCGCTGGCCTTCAACGCCACGGCCTTTTTCAGCATCTCTTCCAGCGCAAGCTGTGTGTTACTGCTTTCCTGCTCAAGCAGCTTACTTCCTGCCGACAGCAGCTGTTCAACGATCAGGTAATAATTTTTCTCAGTAACCTGCGCTATTCCCTTAACCTGAATATTATGGGAAACCTGCAGGCGGTGGCACACCGCCTGCATTGGCGCCAGATTATCAATCAAAGGCGTGGATACCAGTAACCAGGCTTCATCCGCATGTTCAGCAACCAGAATATCGCCGTCATACTCCTGGAATTGCCACTCCTGAGAATGAATGTTCTCCTCGTTAAACTGGATATAATCGATCACTTACCCACAACCTCGACCGTCACGTCATTTGCCTGGTTATGACGCGCAATATAGTCATAACCGCCGTAGCTAAAACGCTGATTCAGCGGCACCATCTTCACGCCGCCGTCGGCGCCGGCAATCGCCACGCGTTTTTGACCCGCGATTTCGGAAATCAGCAGCGGCCGCAGCCCAGGCGCAGATTCTGACGTTGCTCCTGGGGAAGCGCTAATATCATCCATTGTGCTGGCGGTGCTCACCGGCATAACCGCTACGCTATCCGCCTTTTTCTCACCGCGTAGCTTACGCAGCTCGCTGCGGACTTTTTCCAGCGCAAGCTGATTCACCAGCTCACGGTACTGGCTCTCGAAGTTGAAATCTTTTTCTATCATCTCAACAACGTGATCCTGCATCGGCGATACGTCGCTTAACGGCGGCGTGCCTTCCGCTTGTACAACCTCCTGCGCAGGGATGATTTCTGCCGTATCTGCGGCGTAAAGAGCAGGTGAAAGCGTCAACACTATTCCCGCAATAATTAATTTCCCTTTTTGCATGCCAGTCCTCCGGTAACAAGCGTTGATTTTTCATTGAATACGATTGATTTGATAATAAACGCGTCGGCAAAGGGTTGCTTATTCAACACCAGCGACACGCCCGAGATATCCATTTGGGTCGGTGAGGTGATCGTCCAACCGGCGAACAGCATGCCGAATGACGTTACCGCACTTTTCAGCTCGCTTTCATTTTTCTCGACGGCAGAGGAGGGCATCCCCGTTAATACCAGTTCAGTATTTCGTCCGCCTAATGAGTTCCAGGTGCTGATATAACTTAATACATCGGTACAGACCGGCAGATTGACCGTGTTTTTACTCTGCCAGGCGCTGAGCCATGGGTGTTTATTCATCCCAGACTCAACGCCCGTATAGTCCAGCGTGTTTTTTGAAAAACTGGGCGACCAGGTTTTGCCCCAGAGATTAATATCGGCCACGCTAAATATCCGCCCTGGATTCAGCGCATAGCTGAGTGAACAGCCCGTACTGGTACATTCAATACTTTTTGGCGCAAAGCCCACCTGCGACAGTTTTTTATTCGCCAGCAAGAGCTGCTCCAGCAGCAGGCTGGCATCAGAAATGCTGCCGCCCGTGAGCGAGTTGCGATAAAAATCTTCGATAGCTTTGATTTTTTGCTGGCGGGCAGCCTGTTCAGCCTGGACTCTGGCCAATCGTTCCTGCTCCGGTTTCCAGATAAAATAGTAATAGCCTGACCCGCCGCCGCCAGCTAATAAAATCAGTAGCGTAACGACCCAGACGATAATATTACCTCCTCGCCCGGTAGAACCGCCCCCTATATTACGACGCTTCCAGAAATAGAGATTTTCAGAGACCGCCACGTTCTCATCCTTTTATAAATAATTTCAGTAGTGTCATAAACACCAGTAAAAATACGATGCCGCCTGCTATCAGAACGCCGATCATCATCTGTCGCCGCTTTTTCTGCCGCCGTTGATGTTCAGTACAGCCTTCAATCACCGCCTCAATGTGCTGTTCCGTTAACTGAATTAACGGTAGCTCCGCATACTGTGGCGATTCTTTCAGCTGCTCTTTCAGCTTCATCCAGAAGCGTCTGGAGACCAGACGATCGCTGCCCGAAACGGGAACACCGTGCGAGATAATCAGGAAATAGCAGCTTTCCGTCTGCTCATAATAATAAATACCGTCACCGTACAGGGCTTTCATCCACAGGGCGAAAGGCTCATATAAGGTGGAGTGTTTGGTACAGAAACCCGTAACCATTTCCCCTTCATCAGACTGGCCCGTTAACTGGCGATGGGTTCGCCGCAAATGTGATAACCAGTCAAGATAATAAGGCTCGTGAGAGGCAGGCTCGTAGCTCCAGACCAGATCAATTAATACTCGATTTTCTGATAAGTGCTTAAGCATGATGCCCTCATCGGGTCTGCGTTGGGGCACGGTAATTATCAATACCGACTACCATCACCACGGTTTCGACATGATCGCTGTTGGTAACCGAGCCTGCCAGCACCGACCATCCCTGACCGTCAGAATCCTCTTTCGCTTCGTATTTGCTGACCAGCAGCAGGCTACCCGGCGTAATTGTGGAAATGTTAAACATTTCCGTCGTGCTTACCGACGGCAGTTGAACTTCATCAAAGGTATCGATTGAGTTGAGGTAGCGCTTGGTAAAGCCGCTGGCCACTTCAATTCGCCCGTCCGTTAAGATACGCGGGGTAAGAATAAAGCTGGTACCAGTGACCAGTTCCGTGGTTTCCACCTCCGTACTGACGTCTCCTGAATTGGAATCTTCTTCCCTGGTGCGACTGGAGACATAATATTGCGACGTGGTCATGTTGAGTGGAATAGGGATGTTATTGCGGGTAATAAACGAACCGCTCTGGATCACCTTACTGCCGGTGAGTTCGTACAGGGCATCCAGTTGAGAGCTGATATTCATATGCTGATTGGTCCAGCCTGCGGTTAAGCCTCCGGAGAGCTTCATCAGCATTTCTGAGCTGTCGATACCAAAAGAGGAGGTCCCGTCGTTGAAGGTCATATTGACCCCACCGCCCAGCTCTTTCGTTTTGCGCTTATCAAGGGTAAATATTTTGTAAGTCACGACAAACTGACGGGTATTATCCGCCTGGAATTTCTTCAGCGACTCATTCAGCGCGTGATACTCTGAAGGGCGCGCGGTGATCGTCAGAATCGAGGCGTCTTTAAAAATGCTGTAAACGCCGCTGGAGACAAATTTTTCTGCCATATCCTCAACGTCGTCCCAGAAGCTGGATGAAAATTTGGTCTCGGCTTTGCCTTTCAGACCGCCGCTGGAGGTGGCTTGATTACCGGACAGATCGAGACTGGTCTCAAACTTATTCTCTTCGCCGTAAAAATCGAGCTTCAGCACATAGTTCTGGAAATAAGAGACGACCAGCACGCCGTTGTTATCCAGCACTGGGTTCACGTCATATAGCGCGGAAATATAGCGGGTAAATTCCTCAAACGTTCCGTTGAACTTAACGCTACGGAACTCCGGTTCCCCCGCATCCGATTTTCCACCGGGAATGGAAGTATTAATACGGTAGCTAATACCGGTTTGCGCGGTCACCGCCTCAAGAATTGTCGCCAGATCGGTAGGCTCGTAAGACTGAATACTCACCTGCTTACGCAGCAGCGCCTGTTTACGGGAGTTATATTCAACCTTTTTGCCCAGATAAGGCTCGTTATATTTCATATAACCGGTCGTTTTCATCTCATCCGGAGTGGTCGGGTTGCCGGTTTCCTGCTGGACAATACTTTTATCGTATTTGGTATCAATAGACGTACAACCCTGAAGAGCCAGCGTCAACGCCAGAAGCGAAACTTTAATTTTCATAGCATTATTCCCTTGCTTAATTACTGCTCATCAATGATCAGTACGTTATTCGCCTGGTAGTCTTTAATCACCAGCCCGTAGTTTTCTGACGTAAATACTTGTCCAAGTTTAACCAGCACATCCTGTATTGATTTACCCTGCAAATGAATTGCCTTGTAAATAACAAAATCAGTTGAGCTGTTCCAGAGCAGCTTATAGCCATTTTGCTGCGCCCATTTTGTGAGCTGCTGGCTTAATAACTCCTCTTCCAGTAAATCAATTTTTATTTCCACTACTGGCGCACTGACAGGTGCGACGCTTTTCACCGTATCATCCCCTGAAAAGGGATTTCGCGGCGTGGTTGTACTTTCTTTCACTGGCGTGGTGGTTAACATCCCTGCGTCAATTTTTTGCCCGGCTGGTGCGCTGGCGGCAAAACTTCCCTGGCTGCCTAATAATGCGGACACGGCAGCCCCAATTATCCATGTTTTTTTCATCTTACTCTTCCAATGATTAATAGGTGATTCTTTCATGGTCCGGAATATCAAGTTCATTACCGTTTTCTTTATAAAACTTAAGATCGTTATCTTCCGCAACAAGAGAATGGAGCACATACTTATTCGGCACCGCCTCATCCCAGGCGTAACCTTCGGATGAAATCATTCCCCCTTGCGGGATCGTGCTGCACCACTGGTTAATCACCACTGAGAGAGACTGCGGATTCATTTTATTGATACCATCACCATCGGGATTAATCATTGCCGAGGTGGCGCTGATTAACCAGAAGGGGGCGGGGTCGTCCTTGGTACCTGCACCTTTGAACCAGTCTTCCGCGATCCAGTCCTCAAAGGTTCCGTTTTTGTCCCTTTTCACCGGATCGTTGGCAGGGGCTGCAGTATCTTTGTTAATCACAATATTGGCCTGGATCGCAACACCCGCTACCGCCCCCACTTTGTTGCGGGTTTTAACGGTATTCAAACGCGTTGCCCCCTGCTGGGTGTAGTCAGTATAACCAGTGTCTGTTTCAGCATTCTCATCTGCCGCGACCGATGATATGGCGACCGACAGGCGGGGATAGAGGCTTCGCAGCGTGGTGTTACCGTCTTTATCGATACCGGTGACTTTAGGACACGTTTGCAACGGTAAACGAATTACGCCCGGCTCACTTAAGAGACCAGCGTAATTTGTAATATCATTTGCGGCTGTATAAATAGTATCAGCCCCTGTCGGACCTTTACCCTGCGGATAATCGTTTTTAAATGACTGATAAAAGGTGGTGGTGGGCGTCACCAGCTCATACTGACCACTGAAGGCATCAGAAAATACGCGTTCGGCATTATCACCACCCTGTTTGCCATCCTTAAGCGCATTCGCCTCTGCTTGATCGTAAGCCACATGCCATTTTTCCGGATGCTTGCGCGAGGTATTTTCCATCACGATATTGGCGTACAGCGTGCCGGTGGTGCCTTTGAGTGAACTTGGTGAAGCAGGTTCCACCTCGCTACCGTCTGTTTTATCCGCGCTGGTACGCAGATGCAGAATGCGATCGTCCGGGTTATCCGTGCCAGGATTGACGCCGTTGCTGTTCATTGCCGCCAGGCATAGCGTGCTCTTGTTTTGCTCTCTGCTCCAGCACATCGCCGGTTCGTTTTTATCTTTGCCTTCCGCATCGCTGCTGGTAATCAGCAGGCGGTCTTCATCAATCGCCGTAATGCACGGTCCAGCCTCGTCTTTGGCATCGTTCCAGCACAGTTTGGCAGTTGGAATAGAACCATCGGCTGCAATATCTTCACTGCTTTTGTCTAAGCTTAAGCGAATGCCGTAACGTTTATTTGTATTGAGCCTGTCCATATGATTGGGAACGTCCCCCATCTGCAGCGGTTGGCCTGCGGCCGTTGTTACCAGGCTAAAATTACCGTTACCCTCGATTTCAAACACCACCGCCTGCAGATAGCCGAGATCAACGCTTTTCAGCGCTTTTTCCAGCGGCTTAATAAATCCGGCAAAATGGAGACCTTCGTTCTCGGCCTCTGTCTGGTAGGTGAGGTAGAAATCGACACGTTCAATACCTGGCCCGCTGGTGCCTGCTTGCCGAATGTTGTTGACGAAGTCCACGCGTTCCAGCATCAGATCCAGCGATTCGGCGCTAGGGCGCAGTTCACACGGCAGCATGGACTCCGCAAGGGCGAAGGGTAGTTTTCCTTTATTTTTACATTCACTACCCAGAAACAGATAGCGAGAACCCCGGGTCGGTGACACCTGGGCTTGCGTTGATACACCAACAGACCAGCCGGAATAAAACTTGTCTGTATCCGTATTGGGATAGGGTTGATCCTGTAATGTTTTATTGGTGACGCGATTATCATAATTCGCGATGGCGACGTTAGTATTTTTCGTCCCGAATAGTGGGTTGGCTTCTTCACCGCCACCCAGAACATTCAATTTATTTTGCGCAATAAAGCGCATTACGCCAGAAATATCACGGACGATCATATCAGCGACAATAAGCTGGTGACTTTGCTGTGCTTCTTTTCGTTTATAATTTGCATAAGTCATCAGACACATGCCGATAATGGCAAGCACAAGAATCATTTCAAGAAGGGTGACACCTGCCTGCGGGCGAACGTTTTTTTTGAGGTATTTGTACGACATTTTTCCGTCCGTGGTATAAACAATGCCCCCATATACATGGGGGCAATTTATTAGAAAATAACGCTATAAATTAACGGCTACCGAGGATGACTGCGTTAGCAGAACCAGGGTCTGTACAGACAGAAGAACCCGTAATCACGTCCGGAGAGATGATATCACCAGCCAGTGTTTTAATGATCGGTGCAGCAGCCCCCACACCCATCAACAACTTCGCTGCTACAGCAGTACCAGCGTCAGCAGGAGGTGCTACAGCATAGGTACTCTGACTTCCAGCAGCAACAACCGCAGTTGCGACATAATCCCAGTTGCTAGCGGTCTGAGAAAGGAGATTACGACACTCCTCCTGACTTAAACCATTCACGGAAATATAGAAGCCTTTTGCTTTAGTATCAGTAGCATTAGCACCAATGCTTGCAGGCCCAATTTCAAACGGTTCATTGGAGAAACCGTTAAAAGCCTCACCCGTGGTCAGTTTACCCATTTTCAGCATGGTCATAACTGGCCCCTTGTATGTTGGGTTAGCTTCCGTTTTATCTTTATCCAACATAGCTTTAGTGATACCAGTCAGATCAGTAGACCCTGGATAACCGTTCGCATCACGATATACATCAGTCATCGATACGCGAATTGTGTTGGTATTATCAACAACATCGGTCATGTCCTGTGCAGCAAACGCACGCTGTGCCAAAATTACCACGCCCGCAGCAATAATACCGATAATGCCCAGAACGATAATAATTTCAAGTAGCGTTACGCCTTTCTGTTTTTTCAGCTCACGATACTGAGCCGCCTTTTTTTTCCATGAATGAATCATGCTTTTCATGTCTATCAATCCTTAGATATTGCTGGTTACTGAAAAATTAAAAATTAACTCCGCACTCACTGTGCCAAAACATTATATGCGGCATTTTTAAGAAAGCACCAGAAGCTAAAAGTTGTGACGGGATAATTAGGAAAAAGGGTGACTGGTCAGATGAGTTGTTTTTGAATCATTTTCCCATATATATATTTTATATATAACAAATATCATAAGGTTTTTTTTTGAGTTATTTTTAGATTACGTTACGGTAATTTTCCTTTTCTGGAGAGTGATATATATTGATATGGTTAATATATTGAAATTAATATGGATTGGCTTTTATCTATTTTGGGTTAAAAATTGAGTTTAGCGGCTGGATAATATTTATCCAGTTAAGCGTTTCTGTAACTGACTTATGTTAGCGCCTGGGCTTGCCTTCATACAACTCGAATTATTTTGGCTATAAATAGATTGATTCACGCGATCGATTTCAAACCTGCGTTGGTGAAAATATGACCTGTGTGAAGAAAAGACGTTGAAAGCGGTGAAGGGGGCTGGCGGGAGTGTTCCCGCCAGCGGTTTGATGGCTGTGATTACTGCTTCGGTTCGGCAACCACTTTGCTACCGATACCGCGGTTGTTGTATTCCCACATACGGTTGAAGTTGGTGTCGTTCAGATTGCGCTGGATTTCACCTTTGTCATCTTGTGCACCGGTATTACCGGCAAAAGGACGCTTCGAGATAACGCTGTCAGCCCATGGTTTTGCCATGTTAAAGCCTTCGTTGATCACGCTGTCGCGGATAACGACCTGACCGTTTGTGTTTGAATCGACATCCAGCGAGCGGCCCAACTGTGCCACGCCATCACCACTCGCCGTGAAGCGGCTATTTGTGGCGAGGAAGCCGTAGTAGATGTTTGACTGCGTCGCTGGTGCAAACACATAGGCTTCTTGCTGCGTACGGGAGTTCACAACGCGGAAATCGGTGTTATCGAACACCACGGCGCCGCGACCGGAAACAATATCCACATCGCCTTCAATGTAGCTATTGGTTACCAAAGTACGCGGTTGACGATCGTTTTCCAGACGGTTTTGTACGCCGCTGTTAGTCACGAAAAACGTATTCTGGCGACCGAGGATGTTGACCTTATTGATCTGCACTTTATCGCCATCGGTACGTAGCGCAACGGCCGGGTGATTACCCGCATCAACGCTGTCACCCAGATTGTTTTCGATGGTCAGGTTCTGCAATTGCAGACCGTTATTTTGCGACCAGACGACGGCAGAACACATCACGCCAATATTTGTGCCACGCTTGTTCTGGCAATTATCAAACATATACCACGCCGGTTTACCCGGCATGTATTTACCGCCCGGGTTCACCGTACGACGCCAGTCTGCGGTGCTCATGTCACCATCAATAGCCTGGCCAATTTTCACATCCAGCGGTTTTTCGCCCATGCCGTACAGCGTCAGACTCCCCGTTGCTGCCGGGATATATACCGTGCCCTGATACTCGCCCGGCATAATCGCGATGTACTGACGTTTGTTAGTACGTTTGATGATTGCCGCATCAACCGCAGCCTGAATGCTGGTATGGGTGACGCCCTGAGTCCCAGCCGGGCCAACCACGAAGTCAGGCTGTGCAGGCAGAGAAATAGCAGAAGGGCTCCACGGCGCGGTGTTTGGCGTCAGCGCGGAAAAATAGTGCGCAGCAACGAAGTTTTTCGCTTCATTGGCCGACAAGATCGGGCGCGAAGAGGTACCTGGCGCGGTCTGATCGGAAGGAATTTGATCGGGCGGCGTAGAGCTACAGGCGGTCAGCGTCACGCCAAAAGCCATTGCCAGCGCCAGACGGGAAACTGATGATATGTTCACAGGTTGCTCCGGGCTTTGAAAGTTATCCATTGAAGCCTGCTTTTTTATACTAAGTTGAGCGAAACGGGAAGGTTAAAAGGTAAAAAGTTGTTTTTATCGCCGCAATGCCCGGCGCGGAGAGTCCTTATATCACAAATACATAACAATTACGGTCCTTCAGGTTGACAACATCCGTATAATCAAAAATAAATGTCTATACAACCTATGACAAGTGGTGAGTCGAATGCAGCAATTCTTCCCTGATGATGTTATCTGGCGCAATGTTCGTCTGGCGACCATGGATCCCGAACGTAACACCCCGTATGGGCTGGTGGAGGGTCATGCGCTGATCGTCCGCCAGGGGAAGATTCGCGATATCGTCCCGGAGTCATCGCTCTATCTCACACATGACAATACCTTTGATATGCAGGGCAGGCTAATTACACCTGGCCTGATTGACTGTCATACGCATCTGGTCTTTGGTGGAAACCGCGCAGGTGAATGGGAGCAGCGGCTAAACGGTGTCTCCTACCAGCAGATAAGCGCCCAGGGCGGGGGTATCAATGCCACCGTATCAGCAACCCGCAGCGCCAGTGATGAGCAACTCTTACATCTAGCGCATCAGCGTATGGAACAGCTGATCAAAGAAGGCGTTACCTTGCTGGAAATAAAATCCGGTTACGGCCTGGATTTGCAGACAGAAGAGAAAATATTGCGTGTGGCAGCGGCGCTGGCGGCGGAGAATATCATTGAAATAAGCCCCACGCTGTTGGCTGCCCATGCGACTCCAGCAGAATACCGGGAT
Source organism: Citrobacter sp. Cb031 (assembly GCF_030336725.1). Lineage (NCBI taxonomy): Bacteria > Pseudomonadati > Pseudomonadota > Gammaproteobacteria > Enterobacterales > Enterobacteriaceae > Citrobacter > Citrobacter sp. Cb031. Next base: position 238,021 of record NZ_JAOWDA010000021.1, on the reverse strand, counting down.
GATCCTGACGGCTATATTACGCTGGTGTGCGAGACCATTTTGCCGCAGCTGTGGGAACAAGGGCTGTTTGAGACCGTCGATCTGTTTTGTGAAAGCGTGGGTTTTTCGTTGGCACAGAGCGAGCGGGTGTTTCAGGCCGCGCAGGCGTTGGGCATCCCGATTAAAGGCCATGTTGAACAGCTGTCATTGCTGGGTGGCGCACAGCTGGTAAGCCGCTACCACGGGTTATCCGCCGATCATATTGAATATCTCGATGAAGCGGGCGTAGCGGCGATGAGCCAAAGCGGCACGGTCGGCGTGCTGCTGCCCGGCGCATTCTATTTCCTTAAAGAGCAACAGCGTCCGCCGGTGGCGTTGCTGCGTCAGTATCAGGTACCGATGGCGGTGGCGACAGATTTTAACCCGGGTACCAGCCCGTTTATCAGCCTGCACTGGGCGATGAATATGGCCTGCGTTCAGTTTGGCTTAACGCCGGAAGAAGCATGGGCGGGCGTCACCCGTCATGCGGCCCGGGCGCTGGGACGTCATGCCACTCATGGTCAATTGAAGGCCGGGTTTGTGGCCGATTTTGTGGTGTGGGATGCAACTCTCCCGGTCGAGATCCTGTATGAACCGGGGCGTAACCCGCTCTACCAACGCGTATTCAAAGGACAAATAGTATGACTCACTGGCAACCTGTTTCACCTGCGCTGTGGCAGGGACGTGATGACCGCGCCGAATCGCCGAATGCGCTGCGCCTGTTTCAGACTATCACGCTGAGCCCGACATTTAGCCCAGAAATGTATCGCGAGAAGATAGCGCTGCTTGGGTTTGCCTGCGACGAAGGCGTGAAACGTAATCAGGGCCGGACGGGAGCCGCCGGAGCGCCCGATGTGCTGCGCAAGGCGCTGGCGAATTTAGCCAGCCACGATGGGCATCATCGGCTGGTAGATCTGGGAAATATTGTGGCGCAGGCCCCCGATCTTGAGGGCGCGCAGCAGGCGCTACGCAATGCGGTGCAGCGCTGTCAGCAGGAGAATATACGTACCTTTGTTCTGGGGGGAGGACACGAAACCGCATTTGCGCACGGCGCAGGCGTGCTGGATGCGTTCCCGCAGGCGAAAGTGGGGATCGTCAACTTCGATGCCCACCTCGATTTGCGCCATGCCGAACAGGCTACTTCCGGTACACCGTTTCGCCAACTGGCGCAGCTTTGCGATGAACAGCAGCGGGAATTTCACTATGCCTGTATCGGTGTCAGTCGGGCGGCAAACACCCTGGCGTTATGGGATGAGGCGCAGCGGCTCGGTGTGACCGTGGTTGAGGATCTGTACTGTGCAAAGGCGCAGGCGCAGTTAGCGCAGTTTGTCGCCAACCTGGATGTTATCTATCTGACTATCGATCTCGACGTGCTGCCGGTGTGGGAAATGCCCGGCGTGTCGGCGCCCGCTGCGCTGGGCGTACCGTTGGCGACGCTGCTGAGTCTGATTGAACCCCTGTGTCGTAGCGGTAAACTGCAGGCGGTGGATATGGTTGAATTTAATCCGCGCTTTGACGATGATGGCAGAGCGGCGCGCGTTGCGGCGCGATTAGGTTGGCAAATCGCGCACTGGTGGCACTGATATACCTGATGGCGTTGCGCTTATCAGGTTCGGGTAATGTCTGTAAACTGTACCCACTCACATTCTCAGCTTAAGGAAGGCTTACGCATGCTCCCATCCCGTTCTGCTCCGGCACCTTTTTACGAAAAGGTCAAACAGGAGATCAGCGAAAAGATTGCCAGCGGTATCTGGCAACCTCACGATCGCATTCCCTCTGAGGCGGAGCTGGTGGCGCAGTATGGTTTCAGCCGCATGACCATCAACCGGGCGCTGCGTGAGTTAACGGATGAAGGGTTACTGGTTCGCTTGCAGGGCGTAGGGACGTTTGTCGCCGAGCCGAAGGGCCAGTCTGCGCTGTTTGAAATTCGCAGCATCGCGGATGAAATCAACGCCCGTCAGCATCAGCACCGCTGCGAGGTGATCACGCTGGAACGAACCCAGGCAAGCGCGCAGCAGGCTTTGGTGTTAAACGTCAAAGAAGGCACCTCCATTTTTCACTCTGTCATGGTGCACTACGAGAACGAACTGCCGGTGCAGATTGAAGATCGCTGCGTGAATGCCGAAATTGTGCCAGCGTATCTGGCGCAGGATTACAGCCAGACTACGCCGCACGCGTATCTGTCGCTGATAGCCCCTTTAACGGAAGGCGAGCATATTGTTGAAGCGGTCCGCGCCAGTGCCGAAGAGTGCGCGCTGCTGAATATCAAAGAACACGATCCCTGCCTGCTGATCCGCCGTAAAACCTGGTCTGCGTCATCCATTGTCTCTCATGCCCGTTTGCTCTTCCCGGGTTCCCGCTATCGCCTGCAAGGGCGGTTTATGTCCTGAAAAGCGTGATTGCTGCCGCAGTATAATAAAATTGTATCTTTTTTGTTAAAAGCACGCTTGCGACAACTTGTATAGACAAGTATATGTTACTTATCTGTCCGATCGTTCGCGAGGAGTGCTCTACCATGTCTCATAGCAAGTACCGTCAGCAGGATATTCGTGCCCCACGCGGCACCACGTTAACGGCCAAAAGCTGGTTGACCGAAGCGCCGTTGCGCATGTTAATGAACAACCTGGATCCCGATGTGGCGGAAAATCCGCATGAGCTGGTGGTATACGGCGGGATTGGTCGCGCTGCGCGGGACTGGGAATGTTATGACGCCATCGTCAACGCGCTGACCAAACTGGAGACCGATGAGACCCTGCTGGTCCAGTCCGGTAAACCGGTTGGCGTTTTCAAAACCCATGACAATGCGCCGCGCGTGCTGATTGCCAACTCCAACCTGGTGCCACATTGGGCTACCTGGGAACATTTCAACGAGCTGGACGCCAAAGGGCTGGCGATGTATGGCCAGATGACCGCCGGGAGCTGGATCTACATCGGCAGCCAGGGCATCGTGCAGGGGACTTATGAAACCTTCGTTGAGGCCGGGCGTCAGCATTATCAGGGTAACCTGAGCGGACGCTGGGTGCTGACCGCCGGGCTGGGCGGCATGGGAGGGGCGCAACCGTTAGCCGCAACGCTGGCAGGTGCTTGCTCGCTGAATATTGAGTGCCAGCAAAGCCGGATCGATTTCCGTCTGCGTACCCGCTACGTGGATGAGCAGGCGACATCGCTTGACGACGCGCTGGCGCGTATCGAAAAGTACACCCGCGAGGGTAAAGCGGTCTCCATTGCGCTATGCGCTAACGCCGCCGACGTTGTGCCGGAACTGGTGAAGCGCGGTGTGCGCCCGGATATGGTCACTGACCAGACCAGCGCCCACGATCCGCTGCATGGTTATCTGCCGTCCGGCTGGAGCTGGGAAGCGTATCAGGCGAAAGCGGTGTCCGATCCGCAGGGCACGGTACAGGCGGCGAAACGCTCAATGGCAACGCACGTCGAGGCAATGCTGGCGTTCAGCAAAATGGGCGTGCCGACGTTTGATTACGGCAACAACATTCGCCAGATGGCCAAAGAGATGGGCGTGGAAAACGCCTTTGATTTCCCCGGTTTCGTCCCTGCTTATATTCGCCCTCTGTTCTGCCGCGGCATTGGCCCGTTCCGTTGGGTGGCGCTTTCCGGCGATCCGCAGGATATTTATAAAACGGATGCCAAAGTGAAAGAGATCGTGGCTGACGATAAACATCTGCACCACTGGCTGGATATGGCGCGTGAGCGGATTAACTTCCAGGGATTACCGGCGCGTATCTGCTGGGTCGGTCTGGAATGGCGTCAAAAACTGGGGCTGGCGTTTAATGAAATGGTGCGCAGCGGCGAAGTGTCTGCGCCGATTGTTATTGGCCGTGATCATCTGGATTCCGGCTCCGTCGCCAGCCCGAACCGCGAAACCGAAGCCATGCGCGACGGTTCTGATGCAGTATCCGACTGGCCGCTGCTGAACGCGCTGCTTAACACCGCCAGCGGTGCAACCTGGGTGTCACTGCATCACGGTGGCGGGGTAGGAATGGGCTTCTCCCAGCATGCCGGGATGGTGATTGTTTGCGATGGCACTGATGAAGCCGCAGCGCGTATCGCCCGGGTATTACATAACGATCCGGCTACCGGGGTGATGCGCCACGCCGACGCCGGGTATGACATTGCGGTGGAATGCGCCGTCGAAGAAGGGCTGAATTTACCGATGGTCGCGGCGACGCAGGAGAAACGTTGATATGAACACCATGACATTAACGCCGGGTCATCTGAGCTTTGCGCAACTGCGCGACATCTGGCAGCAGCCGGTCAAACTGAGCCTGGATGCCGGGGCGATTGATGCGATCAACGCAAGCGTCGCCTGCGTCAATAATATTGTCGCTGAAGGCCGTACGGCGTATGGCATTAATACCGGCTTTGGCCTGCTGGCTCAGACCCGTATCGCCACGGAAGATTTGCAGAATTTACAGCGTTCGCTGGTGCTTTCCCATGCGGCAGGCGTTGGTGAGGCGCTCGATGACGCGATGGTTCGCCTGATTATGGTGCTGAAAATCAACAGCCTGGCGCGGGGTTTTTCGGGTATTCGTCTCAGCGTGATTGAAGCGCTGATTGCGCTGGTGAATGCCGGGGTGTATCCACTGATCCCGGCGAAAGGGTCAGTGGGCGCATCGGGCGACCTGGCACCGCTGGCGCATATGTCTCTGACGCTGCTGGGCGAAGGTAAAGCGCGCTGGCAGGGGGAATGGCTTCCGGCGACCGAAGCGCTGAAAAAGGCCGGGCTGGAGCCGATTACGCTGGAGGCGAAAGAAGGGCTGGCGCTGCTCAACGGTACCCAGGCTTCCACAGCCTTTGCGCTGCGCGGGTTAATTGAAGCCCAGGAGCTGTTCGCGTCTGCGACGGTGTGTGGGGCGCTGACCACCGAAGCCGTTTTGGGCTCTCGTCGTCCGTTTGATGCCCGTATTCATGCCGCACGAGGACAGCGTGGGCAGATTGATGCCGCAACGCTGTACCGCCACGTGTTGACCGACACCAGCGCGCTTTCCCAGTCGCATCATAACTGTGAAAAAGTGCAGGATCCGTATTCTTTGCGCTGTCAGCCGCAGGTGATGGGGGCGTGCCTGACGCAAATGCGTCAGGTAATGGAGGTCTTACTGGTAGAAGCCAACGCGGTTTCCGACAACCCGCTGGTGTTTGCCGAAGAGGGCGATGTCATTTCCGGCGGCAACTTCCATGCTGAACCGGTGGCGATGGCGGCAGATAATCTGGCGCTGGCGATTGCGGAAATCGGGGCGTTATCAGAGCGACGGATTGCGCTGATGATGGACAAACATATGTCGCAGTTGCCGCCGTTCCTGGTGAAAAACGGCGGGGTGAACTCCGGCTTTATGATTGCTCAGGTAACCGCGGCCGCGCTGGCGAGCGAGAACAAAGCGCTGGCGCATCCGCACAGCGTGGACAGCTTGCCGACCTCCGCCAACCAGGAAGATCATGTGTCTATGGCACCGGCAGCGGGCCGCAGGTTGTGGGAGATGGCAGCGAATACGCGCGGCGTGATTGCCGTGGAGTGGCTGGCGGCGTGTCAGGGGATTGACCTGCGTGAAGGGTTAACCTCAAGCCCGCTGCTGGAGCAGGCGCGCCAGGCTCTGCGCGAGCAGGTTGCCCACTATACGCAGGATCGCTTTTTTGCTCCGGATATTGAGTGCGCAACCGAACTGTTAGCCCAGGGGACGTTGTTGAAATTGTTGCCTGAATTTCTGTAGAGAAGCCTTGTTTAGTAGGCCGGATGCGGCGAAGCCGACATCCGGCACAACACAGCTTAACTGAACATCGCCGTAATCGAGGCGCTGGCGAGCGAGTGGAAGTGAACGTTAAAGCCGACCATCGCGCCGCTGGCGTCCTCATCGACATCAATACGCTCCACATCTAGCGCGTGAACCGTAAAGATATAGCGATGGGTCTCACCCTTCGGCGGCGCAGCACCGCCATAACCTGCTTTCCCAAAATCCGTACGGGTCTGAATCACCCCATCCGGCAGCGCAACCAGCCCGGAACCGAAGCCTTGCGTGAGTACGCGGGTATCTGCTGGCAGATTTACCACCACCCAGTGCCACCAGCCGGAGCCGGTTGGTGCATCAGGATCGTAGCAGGTCACGACAAAGCTTTTGGTCCCAGCGGGCACGTCATCCCATGCCAGATGCGGGGAAATATTATCCCCGTCATACCCCATGCCGTTAAAGACGTGGCGATGCGCAAGCTTTTCGCCATCGCGCAGATCGTTACTGATTAGTTTCATGCTGACTCCTCTCGTTAGCCAAAAAGTGTAGCCAGAAACCGTAGAGCTTACCGCTGATTAATCGCTAAAAAATGTTGCACTGCGCACAGCCTCGTTTACGGCCTGGGTCAGACGACGCAACTGATCGGGCTGAATAATGTACGGCGGCATCAGATAGATCAGTTTGCCAAACGGTCGTACCCACACACCCTGTTCAACAAAGAACTTCTGTAACGCCGCCATATTCACCGGATGCGTGGTTTCGATCACACCGATGGCGCCGAGTACACGCACGTCGGCTACCCAACTCGAGTCTGCCGCCGGGGCGAGTTCTGTCCGCAGTTGCGCTTCAATAGCCGCTACCTGTGAGCGCCACTCACCGGTTTCGAGTAACGACAGGCTGGCGGAGGCGACGGAGCAGGCCAGCGGATTACCCATAAAGGTTGGACCGTGCATGAAGCATCCGGCTTCACCGTTGCTGATGGTTTCGGCGACCTGACGCGTGGTCAGGGTGGCGGAAAGGGTCATCGTTCCGCCGGTTAACGCTTTGCCGAGGCACAAAATGTCCGGAGTTATGTTGGCGTGTTCACAGGCAAAAAGCTTGCCTGTACGACCAAATCCGGTGGCGATTTCATCGGCAATCAGCAGGATCCCTTCACGGTCGCACATCTTACGGATGCGTTTTAACCATTCGGGATGATACATGCGCATGCCGCCAGCGCCCTGCACAATCGGCTCAAGGATCACCGCCGCAATCTCGTGGCGATGCGCGGCCATCAGGCGGGCAAAAGGCACCATATCCAGTTCGTCCCACTCGCCGTCCATGCGGCTTTGCGGGGCGGGCGCAAACAGGTTCTCCGGCAGATAACCCTTCCACAGACTGTGCATCGAGTTGTCGGGATCGCAGACCGACATCGCGCCGAAGGTATCGCCGTGATAACCGTTTCGAAATGTCAGGAAACGCTGACGGGATTCGCCTTTGGCCTGCCAGTATTGCAGCGCCATTTTCATTGCTACTTCTACGGCGACCGAACCTGAATCCGCGAGAAAAACGCACTCCAGCGCCTCTGGCGTCATCGCCACCAACTGGCGGCACAGCGCAATGGCCGGGGCATGGGTAATGCCGCCAAACATCACATGTGACATGGCATCAATCTGCGTTTTCATCGCGGCGTTCAGCTGTGGGTGATTGTAACCGTGGATCGCCGCCCACCAGGACGACATGCCGTCTATCAGCCTCTCACCGCGGGCTAAAATCAGTTCGCAACCTTCGGCACGCGCCACCGGATAAACCGGTAACGGGGAGGTCATGGAGGTGTAAGGGTGCCAGATATGGCGTTGGTCAAACGCAAGATCGTCCGTTGTCATAATCGACTTGTAAACCAAATTAAAAAGATTTAGGTTTACGAGTCTACACCAAACTCATAACGAAACGTATACCAATATGGCTCATTCTTCTCGCTGGACAATGTCGCAAGTCACCGAATTATTTGAAAAACCGCTGTTGGATCTGCTGTTTGAAGCGCAGCAGGTTCACCGTCAGCACTTTGATCCGCGGCAGGTTCAGGTCAGTACGCTGCTGTCGATTAAGACCGGTGCCTGCCCGGAAGACTGCAAATACTGCCCGCAAAGCTCCCGCTATAAAACCGGTCTGGAAACGGAACGTTTGATGGAGGTTGAACAGGTACTGGACTCTGCGCGTAAAGCGAAACAGGCCGGTTCAACGCGGTTTTGCATGGGCGCGGCGTGGAAGAATCCACACGAACGCGACATGCCCTACCTGGAACAGATGGTTCAGGGCGTAAAAGAACTGGGGCTGGAAGCGTGTATGACGCTGGGTACGCTGAACGAAAATCAGGCCCAGCGGCTGGCCAATGCGGGTCTGGACTACTACAACCATAACCTCGATACCTCGCCGGAATTCTACGGCAATATCATCACAACCCGTTCGTACCAGGAGCGCCTGGATACGCTGGATAAAGTGCGTGAGGCGGGCATTAAAGTTTGCTCCGGCGGGATTGTGGGACTGGGGGAAACGGTGACCGACCGCGCGGGTCTGTTGCTGCAATTAGCGAATCTGCCAACGCCGCCAGAAAGCGTGCCGATCAACATGCTGGTGAAAGTGAAAGGCACGCCGCTTGCCGATAACGACGATGTGGATGCCTTTGATTTTATTCGTACTATCGCCGTTGCGCGGATCATGATGCCGACTTCATATGTCCGTCTTTCAGCCGGACGCGAGCAAATGAACGAACAAACCCAGGCGATGTGCTTTATGGCCGGAGCTAACTCGATTTTCTACGGCTGCAAACTGCTGACCACGCCGAACCCGAACGAAGATAAGGATTTGCTGTTGTTTCGCAAGCTGGGTCTCAATCCGCAGCAAACGGCGGTGCTGGCAGGCGATAACGAACAGCAGCAACGCCTGGAACAGGCGCTGCGTACCCCGGATACCGACGAATACTACAACGCGGCAACCGTATGACCTGGCAGCAAAAAATAGACGATGCGTTAACGGCGCGTCGTCGTGCTGATGCGTTGCGTCGGCGCTATGCGGTGACGCAGGGCGCCGGTCGCTGGCTGCAGGCCGACGGTCGCCAGTATCTGAACTTTTCCAGCAACGACTACCTTGGCTTAAGCCACCATCCGCATATTATCTGCGCGTGGCAGCAAGGCGCTGAGCGTTTTGGCGTCGGCAGCGGCGGCTCGGGTCATGTCAGCGGTTATTCCGTTGCTCATCAGGCGCTGGAAGATGAGCTGGCGCAATGGCTCGGCTATTCACGGGCGCTGTTGTTTATCTCCGGTTTTGCCGCTAATCAGGCGGTCATTGCCGCGCTGATGGGCAAAGAGGACCGGATTGTTGCTGACCGACTCAGCCACGCCTCACTGCTGGAAGCTGCCAGCCTTAGCCCTGCCGTGCTACGTCGCTTTACCCATAACGATCCGCAACATCTGGAACGTCTGCTGACCACCCCCTGTCCGGGGCAACAACTCGTGGTCACTGAAGGGGTGTTCAGCATGGATGGCGATAGCTCACCGCTGGCGGAAATTCACGCGGTGGCAGAGCAGCAGGGCGCGTGGTTGCTGGTGGATGATGCGCACGGGATTGGCGTCAGCGGTGAGGAAGGGCGCGGCTCGTGCTCCCGACAGCAGGTGAAACCCGAGCTGTTAGTGGTGACGTTTGGCAAAGGGTTTGGCGTCAGCGGCGCGGCAATCTTGTGCTCAGACAGCGTGGCCGATTATCTGCTGCAGTTTGCCCGTCATCTGATCTACAGCACCAGTATGCCTCCGGCGCAGGCCCAGGCCTTGCGCGCCGCGCTGGAGGTGATCCGCAGCCGCGAAGGCGATGAGCGCAGAGAAAAACTGGCGATGCTGATCCAGCGTTTTCGCGCTGGGGTGAATATGCCGGACTTAACGCTGGCGCAGTCAGACAGCGCCATTCAGCCGCTGATCGTGGGCGACAATCATAAAGCCTTACAGCTGGCGGAGGCATTACGTCAACAGGGATGCTGGGTGACGGCTATTCGCCCACCGACGGTGCCGGTTGGTACGGCCAGGCTGCGGCTTACGCTGACCCAGGCGCATGAAGTCCAGGATATCGATCGCTTACTGGAGGTGCTGCATGGCGCAGGTCAATAAGCAGGCGATTGCTGCCGCGTTTGGTCGCGCGGCTACTCACTATGAGCAACACGCGGAACTCCAGCGTCAGAGCGCCGATGCGTTACTGGCGCGACTCGATGGTCGGGCATTCTCTCAGGTTTTAGATGCGGGCTGCGGACCCGGGCGTATGAGCCGTTACTGGCGGGAGCAGGGGAGCGAGGTCTGCGCGCTGGATCTGTCGGCGCAAATGCTGACTGAAGCGCAGCGTCACGATGTCGCCCACCGCTATTTGCTGGCGGATATTGAAGCCATTCCGCAGGCTGCTGCTACTTTCGACCTGGCCTGGAGTAATCTGGCCGTACAGTGGTGCAGTGACCTGCGCGGCGCGTTACGTGAGCTTTACCGGGTGGTGCGTCCTGGCGGGACGGTGGCGTTTAGTACCCTGGCGCAGGGGTCAATGCCGGAGCTTCGTCAGGCGTGGCGAGCAGTTGATGAGCGGGAGCACGCCAATCGTTTTTTGCCCGTGGAGCAACTGGAAAACGCCCTGCATGGGTGGGACGTTGAATACCAGTCTCATGCCGTCACGCTGTGGTTTGACGATGCGCTGAGCGCCATGCGCTCGCTGAAGGGCATTGGCGCGACGCATTTGCATGATGGCCGCGAGCCGCGCGTCCTCACCCGCTCACAGTTGCGCCAGCTACAGCTAGCCTGGCCCTGCCAGCAGGGGAAATATCCGCTGACCTATCATCTATTTTTGGGAGTGATTCAACGTGACTAACACTTTTTTTGTCACCGGGACGGATACCGAAGTGGGGAAAACTATCGCCAGCTGCGCGTTGCTGCAGGCGGCGGGGCAGAGGGGATTGCGAACCGTCGGCTATAAGCCAGTGGCGTCGGGCAGTGAAATGACGGTTGAAGGTCTGCGTAATAGCGATGCCCTGGCATTACAGCGCAATAGCGTTGTGACGGTGGATTATGCGGCTATCAACCCCTATACCTTCGCAGAACCTACCTCACCGCATATCATCAGCGCGGACGAAGGTCGCCCCATTCAGGCCTCTGTAATGTCTGCGGGTTTACGCGCGCTGGAACAACAGGCTGACTGGGTGCTGGTGGAAGGTGCCGGCGGGTGGTTTACGCCGCTTTCGCCAACGCTGAGTTTTGCTGACTGGGTGAAAACAGAGCAGTTGCCGGTCATTCTGGTGGTTGGCGTTAAGCTCGGCTGCATCAACCACGCTGTGCTGACCGCCCAGGCGGTGCAGCAGGCCGGACTGACGCTTGCCGGATGGGTCGCCAATGATGTGACGCCACCTGGCAAGCGTCATGCTGAATATATGGCAACGCTCAGGCGTGTGCTTGCGGCTCCGCTGCTGGGGGAGATTCCCTGGCTGGCAGAAGAGCCGGAGCGGGCATCAACAGGACGTTATATCGATCTTAGCGTTTTGTCTGTGGCGTCACCCAGTCGTTGATTAGCGGGTTGCTGAGCTGTGTGATTTGCCCCTGAGCCACGTTGCGCCCACGGTGTAACAGGCAGTAGCAGTCAGCGACCCGACGAATAAACGGCAGGCTCTGCTCCGCGAGCATTATGGCGATGCCGAGCTCCTGGCTTAACCTTACCACCAGGTTCCCCAGTTTGTGGATATATGCCTGGCCACTTCCCCGCGTGGGCTCATCGAGGATCAGCAGGCGCGGGCGTGTGACCAGCGCGCTGGCGAGCGCAAGCTGGTGCTGATCATCTTCCGATAATGCCGCTCCTTTGGTCTGACGCAGAACGAACAACTGTGGAAACAGGCGGTAAATATCACTGCTGTTCATCGTTTCGCTTTCCTCAACCGCCTGGCGCGCAATATGCAGATTTTCCTCTACCGTCAATTGCGAAAAAATCCGTCTCTCTTGTGAAACGTAGTTAATGCCCAGCGCGATGCGATTTGCCGCCGGAATGGGACTCAGATCGCGCGGCGGCGCGCCAGCCTGATGCCAGAACATGGTGCCGCTTTCGATCGGTAAATTGCCGATAATGCAATTGGTCAGCGTAGTCTTTCCCATCCCTGGAAGCCCCAGCACACCGGTACATTTACCGGGCAGCAGGTCGAGATCCACATCCCATAGGGAGTGTTGATTACCGTAATAATGATTCACTGCGCGAAGACTCAACATAGATTCCTCCAGCATGATGTTATCCGCCCCACGTACAGGTCGTCGGAAGAAAATTGCAATTCTCTTGCCAGAAGAGGGATTGGGGTCAAAAAACAGCAGGAGAGTGTGCCGCGCTGGCGGTAACGTCTGGCTGGCCGGAGGGCTGGCGTTGTTTTGTGCACATTGCCAGTGCCTGGTGGTGTCGTAATGGTGCAGGCAAGAAAATGATGAAAATGCGAGCAAGATCCCGGCCATTCCAGGCCGCTTCGTTAGCTGATAAATATCAAAAAATAGCGATAAATTTTTTTTATCCCTCCGGAAAAGGGAGTGAGGGCGTTTTTGCCAGGCTACAGTCCATACGGGCTGGAGGCAGTTATCCACTATTCCTGTGGATAACCTTGTGTATTAGAGTTAGAAAACACAATGTAAGCGAGAGAAGACGCGGCCTGCGACTAAATTGATGCGAAAGACGGCTCGGGATAATAGTCATTAAATTACAGAGTGTTAGATAAAATCAATGGCTGTCGCAGAAGTGTCATGCGTTGCCACAAAACTTTCATCGGGCGGCTTGACAAATGTTAAAAAAGTCATTGCTTTGGGGATAACACGTTTTTGCTGGTGTTTTATCTTGTCTGAGGCCAAATTTTAGCCTGCGGTCACGGTCATTCTGATGGCGTATCAGAAATATTCTGGTGCGTTACTGTTTTTTCATCCAGTATATTTTACTGGCAAAATATACGACTGCGAGTAAAATTACACACCTGCCCGCCCATTGCTTCAGGTAGCTGCTCATGAGTAAACCGTTCAAACTAAATTCCGCTTTTAAACCCTCTGGCGATCAGCCTGAGGCTATTCGCCGTCTGGAAGAAGGGCTGGAGGATGGTCTGGCGCATCAGACGCTGCTGGGGGTGACGGGCTCGGGGAAGACATTCACCATCGCTAACGTAATTGCGGACTTGCAGCGGCCTACCATGGTGCTGGCTCCCAATAAGACGCTGGCCGCGCAGCTGTACGGTGAGATGAAAGAGTTCTTCCCGGATAACGCGGTGGAGTATTTCGTCTCCTACTACGACTATTATCAACCGGAAGCCTACGTTCCAAGTTCTGACACCTTCATCGAGAAGGATGCCTCGGTTAACGAACATATTGAGCAAATGCGTCTGTCTGCGACCAAAGCGCTGCTGGAACGTCGGGATGTCGTCGTCGTCGCGTCAGTTTCCGCTATCTATGGTTTGGGCGATCCGGATCTGTATCTGAAAATGATGCTGCATCTGACGGTGGGGATGATTATCGACCAGCGTGCGATCCTGCGCCGCCTGGCGGAACTGCAATATACCCGCAACGATCAGGCATTTCAGCGCGGAACCTTCCGCGTGCGTGGTGAAGTGATCGACATTTTCCCGGCTGAATCCGACGATATCGCGCTGCGCGTGGAACTGTTTGATGAAGAGGTCGAACGTTTATCGCTGTTTGACCCGCTTACCGGGCAGGTTGAATCCACGATTTCGCGCTACACCATCTATCCTAAAACGCACTACGTGACGCCGCGCGAACGTATCGTGCAGGCGATGGAAGAAATCAAAGTGGAGCTGGCAGAGCGGCGTAAGGTCCTGCTGGCAAATAACAAACTGCTGGAAGAACAGCGGCTAAGTCAGCGTACGCAGTTCGATCTGGAAATGATGAATGAGCTGGGTTACTGCTCGGGGATTGAAAACTACTCCCGCTATCTGTCCGGGCGTGGCCCCGGCGAGCCGCCGCCGACGCTGTTTGATTACCTGCCTGCCGACGGCCTGCTGGTGGTGGATGAATCCCACGTCACTATCCCGCAAATTGGCGGTATGTATCGTGGTGACCGGGCGCGTAAAGAGACTCTGGTCGAATACGGATTCCGTCTGCCGTCGGCGCTGGATAACCGTCCGCTTAAATTTGAAGAGTTTGAAGCGCTGGCCCCGCAGACCATCTACGTCTCAGCGACGCCGGGCAACTATGAGCTGGAGAAATCCGGTGATGACGTCGTCGATCAGGTAGTACGACCGACCGGCCTGCTGGATCCGATCATTGAGGTACGCCCGGTGGCGACGCAGGTTGACGATCTGCTGTCTGAGATCCGCATCCGTGCGGCGATTAACGAACGTGTGCTGGTCACTACGCTCACGAAACGGATGGCAGAGGATCTCACCGAATACCTCGAAGAGCACGGTGAGCGGGTGCGCTATCTGCACTCAGACATCGATACCGTGGAACGTATGGAAATCATTCGTGACCTGCGTCTGGGCGAGTTTGACGTGCTGGTGGGTATCAACCTGTTACGTGAGGGTCTGGACATGCCTGAGGTCTCACTGGTGGCGATTCTGGACGCAGACAAAGAAGGGTTCCTGCGTTCTGAACGTTCGCTTATTCAGACCATCGGTCGTGCGGCGCGTAATATCAACGGGAAGGCTATTCTCTACGGCGACAAAATTACCGCCTCAATGGCTAAGGCGATAGGTGAAACTGAACGCCGTCGTGAGAAACAGCAGCTCTACAACGAAGAACACGGTATTACGCCGCAGGGGCTGAACAAGAAAGTGGTCGATATTCTGGCGCTGGGTCAGAATATTGCGAAGACTAAGGCGAAAGGCAAAGGGAAGTCACGCGCAGGCGCGAAGTCTGAAATTGTCGAACTGGATATGACGCCAAAAGCGCTGCAGCAGAAGATTCATGAGCTGGAAGGGCAGATGATGCAGCATGCGCAGAATCTTGAATTTGAAGAGGCTGCGACAATCCGCGACCAGTTGCATCAGTTGCGCGAGTTGTTTATCGCGGCATCGTAAGATTGTTTCCGTTTTCCAATTCGCCATCGCGTAAATGCCATGGCGATTGGAAAAATACAGAATTTATTATCATTTATAATTATATTATTCGTTTTTCTATTGCCATTTATTATTCTTAAAATTAATGCACTCACTCTAATTTATTCTTTGCTGAATTGATTTTTGTTTTTCCACTTTGTGAACCTCATCGTTTTATTCTTTACATTTCTGACGATTCTTTCAGCATTTTGGCAGCAAGAAAAAGGCTGTCATTGTTCCTTTTTTTATAATTGTCCTGTTATAGAAATTTCCCTGACGAAAATATAAAGGAAAATTATGAAAGAGATAATATGCAATTACGCTGAGAATGATTATGCCATTCAGGACGCCATGATATGTTCTGGCGTTGGTGAACAACACCAGAAAAATTTTGGTGCAGTCAGCCCTCCGCTAGTAAAAACCAGTCTGTTTGTGCAGCAGAGCTATCAGCAATACTGTGATGATATGCAGCACGAAGCTGAACGGTACATCTATTCCCGGGGGCTTAACCCAACAACGGAACTGTTAGAGCATAAACTGGCAGCGTTGGAGCGTGGCGCGGCCTGCAAAGTTTTTGGCTCGGGCATGGGCGCGATAAGCGCAACATTGTTTGGCCTGCTGAAAAGTGGCGACCATATTATTCTGGTGAATAATGTTTATGGTCCAACAGTTGTGCTGGTGAAGCAAATGCAACAACGATTTGGTATTGACTATGACATTGTTCTCAGTGGCGATGTCGAGGATATTCGGCAGAAAATAAAGCCGAATACTCGCATGATATACACGGAATCCCCAGGAACAATGACCATGCGAGTTGTAGATCTGCAGATGATAGCAGGGTTGGCGAAAGAGAATAATATTATTACTGCCATTGATAATACATGGGCTACGCCACTCTTCCAAAAGCCATTGACTCTTGGTTTCGATTTAGTGCTCCACTCTTGTACTAAATATATCGGCGGTCACAGTGATTTAACGGCGGGTGCTGTGGTAGGCGCAAAAGTCTATCTTGATATTATTCGTGATTTTTCACATCAGCTTCTTGGCGCAGTGCTGGCCCCAGATAGTGCATGGTTAGTGATTCGCGGTTTACGAACGTTGCCGCTGCGCATGAGACAACATCAGAATAATACCTATGCAATTCTTACTTTTCTCAATAGCAGAGCAGAGGTTGAGAATATCTGTCACCCTCTTATGGCAGATGCAAAACAACGTGAAATTGTTTCACAACAAATGTTTGGTACTTCTGGTCTCATTAGTTTTGAACTTAAAGATGGCAGTTTTGAAAAAGTTAAAGCCATCATTGATAGTTGTAGAATTTTCAAACCGGGGTGCAGTTGGGGGGGATATGAAAGCCTGATTATTTCTCCTAATCGCGGTTATAACCAGGATGTAATATGCAAAGATGGGATGGCGCCTGGTTTAATTAGGATTTCAATTGGACAAGAATCTCCAGAGATGTTAATCGCGGACTTAGAGAATGCGTTTGATTCTATAAAAACATATTAATAGCGGGAAAATAACATGGTAAGCACAAATAAGCAACCGAGCTTTTATGCAGCATTGATGTTATTAGTGGCTATTTTCCTGGTTTTCTTTATAGGTATTGGGATTTTAAATTACCCAGTTGAATTTATCTTAATTGTTATTACGATTATTACAGGTTTTTTTGCCAGATACTATGGCGCGGGCTGGAAGGAAATTCTCCAGACTTTTATAGAAAAAATAAAAGATGCCGTCCCTGCAATGTTAATTCTACTGTCGATCGGTATGTTGATTGGATGCTGGATGGTTAGTGGTACCATTCCGTTAATGGTCTATTATGGCCTGGAAATTATCAACCCAGCTTACTTATATCTTACAGCTTTTTTAGTGACGGTTTGCATCTCGACATTTACAGGCACTTCATGGGGTTCCGCAGGAACAATTGGTGTGGCGTTGGTTGCCGTTGCTGCGGCGATGAATGTGTCATTGCCGATTACTGCTGGAGCCGTTATCTCCGGTGCCTATTTTGGTGATAAATTATCTCCTTTATCAGATACCACAAACATGGCCGCGTTAGCTGCGGGGGCTGAGCTTTATCAAAGTATTAGAAATATGTTGTATACATCGGTTCCTGCTTTTTTGTTTGCCTGCCTGGGGTTTTATATCGCGGGGTTAGATTTAAATGTGGTAAATTCAATCCAACTAGATACTATCCCGGTCATGAAAAAAGCGCTAAACTCATTATTCTGGCTTAACCCTTTATTAATATTACCGACATTGCTGGTCTTTATTGGTGCGATAAAAAAATGGGATACCATTATTGTTTTGATCGCATCTTCTTTTTTTGCTCTGGCAATATGCGCAATTTTTCAGCCGTTTACCATGATGGACCTTGTTCAAGCATCGATTAATGGCTTTAATACCAATATGATCAGCAATTTTTCAGATGTCGCGATGAATGAATCTACGACTAAAAATATTAATATATTGCTTAATCGTGGCGGTATGTATTCAATGGTTAGCCCAATTGTGGTTATGCTTTGTGCATTTATGTTCGCTTCGGCACTTGATGTTTCTGGTGGCCTTAATGTACTGCTTGGGCGACTGGTTCAGAAATTAAAAACGGTGACCAGTACTCTGTTGGCGACAATGTTCACAAGTTCTTTATTAGTTGCCTGCACTGGCAATGCAGTCATCAGTTTCTTTCTGGTGAAGAATATTTATGATCCTTGTTTTAAAAACAAAAAATTGCATATGGTTAATATGTCCCGATCAATGGAGTCTGGAGCCACGCTACTTGAAGGGCTTTTCCCTTGGACAATATCTGGTATGTTCATGGCGAAAACGCTGGGGGTGGCGACGCTGGATTATGCACCCTGGGTTTTGTTCAATTTAAGTTGCCTGGTTATGGCCGTATTCTTTGCCATTCTTGCCCGGTGGTCTAATTTTGGCACAAGATACGAAGAGCCAATATCCGCCGAGCAGGTACCTGTGCTGAGAGGTTAATGCAGTAAGCTACAAGTACAATCCTCATTACGATGAGGATTGTATGCTAATCACGCACTTGGGATTACCCCAGCGCCTGTACCGCTTTCTCCAGCGCGTAATGCAATAGCTGGCGGTCATGGCGGTAGGGAATGTCGCTGGCTTCCAGCACTTCCTGAATAACAACGCGGTCGGTAACGGTGGATACATCTACTTTCGGGCCCACAACCACCGCATCAATCACTTTCCTGCCAACGTACTGTTCAATGATTGCCAGCTTATCGTTAAGCGTCAGGCTGGCTGCTGGCAGGCTTAATTCACGACCCAGATTGCCGATGTAGACCATCGGGGCAGGTGTGCGACGTAATGCCTGCGCCAATTCGTCGAGTAGCAGGAGCGGCATCAGGCTGGTGTAAAAACTGCCGGGTCCGATCAAAATCAAATCCGCTTCGGCGATAGCTTCAACTGCCTCCCGCGTGGTGGGGACTTTTGGCGACAGCATCAGTTCCTGAGGCGGGATGGTGAGCTGATCGATATTCACTTCGCCATAGACTTCATGTCCCTGATCGTCGATAGCCATCAGATCCACCGGCAGCTCCGACATCGGAATTAAATGCGCGTCAACTTTCAGCAGATTACGAATTAAATTGATGGCTTCCAGAGGCCGCACACTGAGGTGATCGAGCGCCTTTAACATCAGATTTCCGAGGTTATGCCCGGAAAGCTCACCATTACCGCCAAAACGATACTCAAACATGGCGGATGCAACGCTGGGTTGAGTAATTAACTGGTTCAGACAGTTACGCATGTCTCCCCAGGCAATTCCTCCTTCAGAGCGACGAATACGACCTGTCGACCCGCCGTTATCGGTCGTGGTGACGATCCCCGTCAGGCGTGAACCTAAAGGGGAAAGAGAGGAGAGAACGCGTCCCAGTCCATGCCCTCCGCCGAGAGCGACAACGCGGTCCAGATCTGCCAGCGTGCGAGTGCGCATATATTTTCCTGATATGAATTAATCGGCGCTACAGTAACGTAAATAGTGTGTTTTCAGCAATTATCCAGGCGGAATCTGGCGTAATTTTTTTCTGCGATCTACTCCTTTCTGACGAGATTCACCTGCTGGCAAGATGATGTATATCAATGCAAAACTGTGGTTTTTGCTTATTCTGTAGCGAAATTGCACGATCATGTCGCTATGTATGTGTTTATACAACGAAAGTGTACATGGCAAAAGCGTCATTTACACGCTAGTATCGGCATAACCACAATGTACTCTGAATAATTTGAGTTGCAGGAAGGCAGTGAGGGAGAGAATCCCCCGTAAGCGGACATAAGTACGTGACTGGGGTGAACGAACAAAGCCCACGCTTCTGCAATTTGAAGTATGACGAGAATAAACACTCTAGCCTCTGCACCTGGGTCAAATGATACGGTGCTTTGGCCGTGACAATACTTGAATAAGTTTGTCACCAGGGCGTAGGAAGAAATGACTACGTCTCCCGTATTTGGAAAGGTGTACATGGGCTCTCAACTTACCGATGCTTTCGCACGTAAGTTTTACTACTTACGTTTGTCGATTACCGATGTGTGTAACTTTCGTTGCACCTACTGCCTGCCGGATGGCTATAAGCCCGGCGGTGTCACCAATAACGGCTTTTTGACCGTTGATGAAATTCGCCGCGTTACGCGCGCGTTCGCCAGTCTGGGAACGGAAAAAGTGCGTCTGACAGGGGGCGAACCTTCATTGCGTCGCGACTTTACCGACATTATCGCCGCCGTGCGCGAAAACCACGCCATCCGTCAGATTGCGGTGACCACTAATGGTTATCGTCTGGCGCGAGATGCCGCTGCCTGGCGCGATGCCGGACTGACCGCACTTAACGTCAGCGTCGACAGCCTCGATGCCCGTCAGTTTCACGCCATTACCGGGCAGGACAAATTTCAGCAGGTGATGGCAGGCATTGACGCCGCCTTCGATGCGGGTTTTGAAAAAGTGAAAGTCAATACCGTGCTGATGCGCGACGTAAACCATCATCAACTGGACACCTTCCTGGCGTGGGTTCAGCCCCGTCCTATCCAACTACGCTTTATTGAACTGATGGAAACGGGCGAGGGCAGCTCTCTCTTCCGTAAACACCATATCTCAGGCCAGGTCCTGCGTGATGAGCTGCTGCGTCGCGGCTGGATCCACCAGATCCGACAGCGCAGCGACGGCCCGGCTCAGGTTTTCTGTCATCCTGACTATGCTGGTGAAATTGGTCTGATCATGCCTTATGAGAAAGACTTCTGCGCCACCTGCAACCGTCTGCGCGTTTCCTCTGTCGGCAAGCTGCATCTGTGTTTATTTGGTGAAGGCGGCGTAAGCCTGCGTGATTTGCTGGAAGATGACGCTCAGCAGTCGGCGCTGGAAGAACGCATTTCAGCCGCGCTGCTGGAGAAAAAGCAGACTCATTTCCTGCATCAGAACAATACCGGTATTACGCAAAACTTATCTTACATTGGCGGCTGATCGCTAAAAGGAGTTTTTCATGAGTCAGGTAAGCGCTGAATTTATCCCGACACGCATTGCTATTCTTACTGTTTCCAACCGTCGCGGCGAAGAAGATGACACCTCCGGCCATTATCTGCGTGACTCGGCGCAAGAGGCGGGTCATCAGATTGTCGACAAGGCGATCGTCAAAGAGAACCGCTACGCCATTCGCGCCCAGGTTTCTGCATGGATTGCCAGTGAGGATGTGCAGGTTGTGCTCATTACAGGCGGCACGGGCTTAACCGAAGGGGACCAGGCGCCAGAAGCGCTGCAACCGCTGTTCGACAGAGAAGTCGAAGGGTTTGGTGAAGTATTCCGTATGCTGTCGTTTGAAGAGATTGGCACCGCGACGCTGCAATCCCGGGCGATTGCCGGAGTGGCCAACAAAACGCTGATTTTCGCCATGCCTGGGTCGACTAAGGCGTGTCGTACCGCATGGGAAAATATCATTGCGCCGCAGCTCGATGCCCGTACGCGTCCGTGTAATTTCCACCCACATTTGAAGAAATAAGTATGTCGCAACTGACTCATATTAACGCCGCTGGCGAAGCGCATATGGTGGATGTCTCCGCCAAAGCGGAAACCGTACGCGAGGCGCGTGCAGAAGCATTCGTGACCATGCGTAGCGAAACGCTGGCGATGATTATCGACGGCAGCCACCATAAGGGCGACGTTTTCGCCACGGCGCGTATTGCCGGTATTCAGGCCGCCAAACGGACCTGGGATCTTATCCCGCTGTGCCATCCGCTGATGTTGAGCAAGGTTGAAGTTAATCTGCACGCCGAGCCGGAACACAACCGCGTACGCATTGAAACGCTGTGTCGCCTGACTGGGAAAACCGGCGTCGAAATGGAAGCGTTAACGGCGGCCTCCGTGGCGGCGTTGACCATCTACGATATGTGCAAAGCGGTGCAAAAGGATATGGTGATTGGTCCGGTGCGTTTGCTGGCTAAAAGCGGTGGCAAATCGGGAGATTTTAAGGTGGATGCGCATGATTAAGGTTCTTTTCTTTGCTCAGGTACGGGAATTGGTGAACACGGATGCGATAGAAGTCGCCGCTGAGTTTGCAACGGTAGAAGCGCTGCGCCGGAGTCTTGCGGCAAAAAGCGATCGCTGGGCGTTGGCGCTGGAAGACGGCAAGCTGCTGGCCGCGGTAAATCAGACGCTGGTCAGTTTTGACCATCCCCTTAAGGTGGGGGACGAAGTGGCTTTCTTCCCACCGGTAACCGGAGGCTAAGATGGCTGAAACGCGAATTGTTGTTGGTCATGCGCCGTTCAGCGTCGGGGATGAGTATCCCTGGCTGGCCGAACGCGATGAAGATGGCGCGGTGGTCACTTTCACCGGTAAAGTCCGCAATCACAATCTCGGCGATAGCGTGCAGGCGTTAACGCTGGAACACTATCCGGGAATGACCGAAAAAGCGCTGGCGGAGATTGTCGACGAAGCGCGTGCGCGCTGGCCGCTGGGACGAGTAACGGTCATTCATCGCATTGGCGAACTGTGGCCGGGTGACGAAATCGTTTTTGTTGGCGTGACCAGTGCGCATCGCAGCAGCGCGTTTGATGCCGGGCAGTTCATTATGGATTATCTGAAAACCCGCGCACCGTTCTGGAAGCGCGAGGCCACGCCAGAAGGTGAGCGCTGGGTTGATGCCCGCGACAGCGATAAGCTAGCAGCAAAACGCTGGTAGAGTACAATTGGTGTAGGCTCATACTGATTCAGGAGATTGTCATGGACCGATTCCCACGATCCGATTCTATTGTACAGGCCCGTTCCGGCCTGCAAACGTATATGGCGCAGGTGTACGGCTGGATGACCTGCGGACTGTTGCTGACGGCGTTTATCGCCTGGTATGCGGCAAATACGCCCGCGGTGATGATGTTTGTCTTCTCCAGCAAAATCACCTTCTTTGGACTGATCATCGCCCAGCTAGCGCTGGTGTTCGTCCTGTCCGGCATGGTGCAAAGGCTCAGCGCGGGAATGGCGACCACGCTGTTTATGCTCTATTCGGCATTAACCGGGCTGACGCTATCAAGCATTTTTATCGTCTATACCTACTCGTCTATCGCCAGCACCTTCGTGGTCACCGGCGGGATGTTCGGGATCATGAGTTTGTACGGCTACACCACCAAACGCGATCTCAGCGGCTTCGGCAATATGCTGTTTATGGCGCTGATCGGTATTGTGCTGGCCTCGCTGGTTAACTTCTGGTTGAAGAGCGAAGCGCTGATGTGGGCGGTGACCTATATTGGGGTGATTGTGTTTGTCGGCCTGACCGCTTATGACACGCAGAAGCTGAAAAATATCGGTGAGCAGATCGACCTGCGTGACAGCTCCAATCTGCGTAAATACGCAATTCTTGGGGCCTTAACGCTGTATCTGGACTTCATCAACCTGTTCCTGATGCTGCTGCGTATCTTCGGCAATCGTCGTTAACTCTCTGTTGCCGGATGGCGTAAGCCGCCATCCGGTGAATCATTTCGCCATCGCCTTCTCGTTTTTTACCCGCAACTTTTTCGCCCGACTCTCCAGCAGCAAATAGCACATCAGCGCCAGCAACAGCGGAATAAAATAGTACAGCACGCGATACGCGAGCAGGGCGGCAATGATTGTCCCCTGAGAGGTGTTCTCTCCCGCCAGCAGCGCCATAAAGACCGCCTCCAGCACGCCAATCCCCGCCGGAATATGCACGATAACACCGGCGATACTGCTCACCAGCAGCACGCCCAGCACGAAGAAATAGTTGATATTCTGACCCAGCAACAGCCAGATAATCGCCCCCATTACCATCCAGTTAGTACCGGATATCGCCATTTGCGCGAGGGCAAATTTCCAGGAGGGCAGCACCAGTTTTTGGCCCTTGATGGTGATGTGGCGATGTTTCGCGAAAGCGCAAAACCACAGATAAACAACAATTATCAGCAGCAGCGCAATGCCTAAGAGGCGTAGCGTACCTTCATCGATATACCAGTGCGCGGGCAGTTCAACGACGCCGAAGGTGAAAATAAAACCGCCCAGCAGAATATAGCCCAGCCAGTTGGTGGTAATGCTCAGTGAAAAAATTCGCGTAATTGTGCTCCCCGGTAATCCGAGACGCGAGTAGAGACGATAACGCATCCCAATACCGCCCACCCAGGTGCTTAACGTCAGGTTGAAGGCGTAACAGATAAACGACACCAGCATGACCTGGCGTTTTGCCAGCTTGTGCCCGCAGTAGTAGCGCCCGAGCAGGTCATAGCAGCCGTAAAGTAAATAACTGACGATCACCAGCCCTACGGCGCTGAGCAGGGCGATCCGATTGTAATCGCGGATTACCGTCCACACTTCCTGCCAGTTGACCTTACTGGCATAAACGACCAGCAATACGATGACCGCAATAAAAAATAGCCATGTGAGGATCTTTTTCGCTAAGCGCCAGCGTCGGTGATGTTTTGGCATCAGGTTTCCCCTCCTGCATCCTCAGTTGGAATACGATCCTGGGTTTCCAGAGTTGGCTGTGCGGGTGGTTCTACCTCGGCCAGATGCGGGGTATGCGCCGGTAGCCAGCCGACCAGCGCCGGGAAGTGGCGTAAAAAGTGGAAGGCCAGCACGCTTTTGGTCAGGTTCCACCAGGTGCGTTTTGGCAGCATTGATTCATCAACTCGCTTGCAGTCCTGCGCAATAATGGGGTTCAGGTTGTCACGCAGGGTCTGGTTAAACGTGCGGTCATGAATAATAAGATTCGCCTCCAGATTGAGCGACAGACTGAGCGGGTCGAGATTGCTGGAACCTACCGTCGCCCAATGATCGTCCATCAGCGCGACTTTACCATGCAGGGGCTTACGCCGGTATTCATAGACATGGACGCCGCCTTTAACCAGATAGTTATACAGCAGGCGGGCACCCACTTTCACAATCGGCATATCCGGTTCACCCTGGACGATGAGTTTTACCCGAACGCCGCGTCGCGCAGCTTTTCGTAGGGCATGCAGCAGGCGATAACCCGGAAAGAAATAGGCATTGGCAATGATCACTTCCCGCCGGGCCTGGGTCAGCATTTTCAAATAGTGGCGTTCAATATCATCGCGATGCTCTTCGTTATCGCGCCAGACAAACAGCGCCTGCGCTTCGCCAGGCCGATGATTCTCAATTGCCCGGTGATGACGTCGCCACCAGCGTCGTACGGCGCTCTGTCCCGGTAAGTTCTCCAGCACGAATTTCAGGATGTCGGCCACGACAGGACCTTCCACGCGAACAGCGTAATCCTGCTTGGCCTCGGGACCGTAATCAGACATGTGTTCAGCGGAATAATTGATGCCGCCGACAAAGGCAACACGGTCATCAATGACCACAATTTTGCGATGCATACGGCGAAAGAGATTGGTACGCATACCGAACAGACGCGGGCGCGGATCGTAGTAGCGGAAAACAACGCCAGCTATGGTCAACTCTTCGACAAAACTGTCGCTAAGATCCGGCGAGCCGTAACCGTCCAGCAGCACCTCTGCTTTGATTCCGCGCTGGGCGGCTCCGAGCAAGGCGGCATGCAGCTGTTTTCCGACCGCATCTTCAAACCAGATAAAGGTCTCAAGGATAATTTTTTGCTGTGCCTGTTCAATGGCGTCAAAGACGGCGGGATAGTATTGATCGCCATTTTCCAGCAGTTGAATTTGATTGCCTTCACGCCAGCCATTTTTCATAAATGAATCTCCGCACTCAGGGGGGCATGATCGGACAAATGTCGCCAGTGACGCAGCGCCAGCGTCGTTGGGGTACTGGCATTCGCGTTTTTCACGTAGATCCTGTCCAGACGCAGCAGGGGAAACTGCACCGGAAACGTCCGCGCCGGGCGACCGTGGGCGCGGGTAAAAATCTCGTCAAGGCCGGCCCTGGCTTTCAGCGGGTGATTGGCCGTTTGCCGCCAGTCGTTAAAATCTCCGGCGATCACCACAGGCTCCGCGTCGGGCAGGGCATTGACCCAGTCAGCCAGCATAGCGAGCTGGGCCTGACGGTGTGCTTCACGCAAACCGAGATGCACGCACATGACATGGATTGGGTGCGAGAGCATTGGCGGCACGATGCGGCAGTAGAGGACCCCGCGCTTTTCACTCGCGCCGACGGACACATCGCGATTTTCATAATGTTCAATGGGATAACGCGACAGCACCGCGTTACCGTGATGCCCTTGCGGGTACACGGCGTTACGCCCGTAGGCGAAGTCGCTCCACATGGTGTCCGCCAGAAATTCGTAGTGGGTGGTATCCGGCCAGTTCTCAATTTGCAGCGAGTGAGCATCGTGCGCGCCCATAACTTCCTGCAGGCAGACAATATCTGCACCGACCGTTCTGACAGCCTCCCGTAGCTCAGGCAAAATAAAACGCCGGTTGAAGGCGGTGAACCCTTTGTGAGTATTAATAGTGAGCACATTGAATGAAAATTGAACTCCCGATCCGCTCATGAGCCTCCCGTTGGCGTCACTTCCTAAATAAAATAGTGTAGTCGTCGTCACAAAAAGATGCGGTGTTGCGGAATTTTCCGTAAAGTCCGGTACTCTGAATAATTAGTTGAAAATCCTTCAGGAGAAAAGCCATGAGGTGGCAACAACGTGTTCGTGTCGCAACGGGTCTAAGTTGCTGGCAGATTGTGTTGCATTTACTGGTAGTGGCGTTGCTGGTAATGGGCTGGATGAGCGGTACGCTGGTGCGCGTCGGCCTGGGATTATGCGTCGTTTACGGCGTAACGGTTTTATTAATGCTGGCCTTGCAACGTCACCATGAACAGCGCTGGCGCGACGTAGCTGATGTGCTGGAAGAGCTGACTACCACGTGGTATTTCGGTGCCGCGATGATCGTACTGTGGTTGCTGTCGCGCGTGCTGCAAAACAACGTCTTGCTGGCCCTGGCGGGGCTGGTGATCCTTGCCGGACCCGCCGTGGTCTCGCTGTTGGCGAAAGACAAAAAGCTACATCACCTTGCGTCTAAACATCGCATACGCCGCTGAGCCGGTCGTGGCCGCTATTACCAACAGCGGCCACAAACTTCCCCACACAATCTGCAGACTCGCATCCTTCAGGTAAATCTGTTTCGTGATGTCCGTAAAATGGCGGATTGGGTTTATCCACGTCAGATTCTGTAGCCAGACCGGCATATTTTCGACCGGCGAGACGTAGCCTGAAAGTAAAATCGCCGGCATCATAAACACAAACACGCCGATAAACGCCTGCTGCTGGGTGGCACACAGTGATGAAATCAGCAGACCAAAGCCGACCAGCGACAGCCCGTAAATCACCATCGTGAAATAGAACAGCGCCAATGAACCGGCAAACGGAATGTGATAAGCCCAGATGCCGATCGCCAGCACAATGGTGGCCTGAAACGTTGCCACAATTAACGCGGGCACCGCTTTACCGATGAATATCTGCCAGGTGGTAAGCGGGGAGACCAGCAACTGATCCAGCGTGCCTTGCTCGCGCTCGCGGGCAACCGAGAGCGAAGTGACGATCATGACGCCGATGGTGGTGATCATGGCGATCAGCGACGGAACCACAAACCATTTGTAATCCAGATTCGGGTTATACCAGTTACGCACCACCAGCTCGCTGTTGTTCGGTTTCGGCTTGCCGTCCATCAGCTCCTGCTGATACTCCTTAACGATTTGTTGCAGGTAATTCGCGGCAATTTGCGCACTGTTAGAGTTACGCCCGTCGAGAATAATCTGCATGGGAGCCTGCTGGAAGGTATCCAGATTACGCGAAAAGTTGGCCGGGAAGCGCACCAGCAACAGGGCTTTTTGCGTGTCGATGGTGGGCTGGATCTCCTGCGGGCTTTTCAGCAGCAGAACGTGCGTAAAGGCGCTGGCGCGAGCGAAGCGCTGGGTTAGTTCCACCGAATGTTTACCGTTGTCTTCGTTATAGATAGCGATAGTGGCGTTGGTGACTTCCAGCGTGGCCGCGAACGGGAACAGAATAACCTGAATCAGCACCGGTAAAATCAGAATGGCTCGCGTCTGCGGTTCACGTAACAGTGATTGCAGCTCTTTACGAATTAATGTCCATAAGCGATGAAACATGCCCGTCCCCTTAATCCAGCCGACGTTTGGTTTTAAGCCACGTCAGGCCAATAAACATCACCGCCGAAGCGATTAAAAACAGCACGTTGATAATCAGCACCACCGGAATATTTCCCGCCAGAAACAGGCTTTGTAGGGTGCTGACGAAATAACGAGCCGGAATAATATAGGTTACTGCCCGGATAATCGCCGGCATGCTGTCTATCTGGAAGATAAAACCCGACAGCATAATCGAAGGCAGGAAGGCGGCGTTTAGCGCGACCTGCGCGGCGTTAAACTGATTGCGGGTGATGGTGGAGATAAGCAACCCCATGCCGAGCGTGCTGAGCAGAAACAGGCTGGTAATGAAAAACAGGATCAGCAACGAACCGCGATAGGGCACGCCGAGAATAAACACCGACACCAGCATACACAGCAGCATCGCCAGCATGCCCAGAAAGTAATAGGGGATCAGTTTACACAGCAGCAGTTCGACGCGGGTGACTTCGGTAGACAACAGCGCTTCCATGGTTCCGCGCTCCCATTCGCGCGCCACCACTAATGAGGTGAGGATAGCGCCAATAACCGTCATGATGATGGTTACCGCCCCGGGAATAATAAAATGTTGGCTGATGGCCGCCGGGTTAAACCAGTAGCGGGTCTGCACGTCGATCAAAGGTTCAAATGATTCTCCGCGATCTTCCGCCCGCTGTTGTTGCCAAATCTGCCAGATGCCTTCGACATAACCCTGCACAAAGTTAGCGGTATTCGGTTCACTGCCGTCGGTGATCACCTGGATCGGCGCCACGTCGTTGGGTCGCGCCATCTGCTGGGCGAAGTCCACCGGGATCACCACCAGCCCGCGAATGCGCCCGGCCTGCATTTTCTCAATCAATTCCTGACGGTTATCGCTGATGGTGGCGTCAATATACGGTGAACCGGTCATGGTATGGGTAAAATCCAGCGCCTCTTCGCTTTGCTGTTCGAGCAGAATCCCTACCCGCAGCTTGCTGGAGTCGAGGTTGATCCCGTAGCCGAAGATAAACAGCAGCAGCAGCGGGATCACCACCGCAATCAGCCAACTGCTGGGATCGCGGACGATCTGGCGCGTCTCTTTCACGCACAGCGCGCGTACGCGACGCCAGGAGAGAACGGAGTTACTCATGCGTATGCTCCTTATCCCAGTCATTGATTAGCGTGATAAACGCCTGTTCCATGGTCGGGTCTGGCGTCTCATTGTCAGCAGCCTGAGCTTTCAGGTCGTCCGGCGTACCGCTGGCAATCAGTTTGCCGCGATACACCAGCCCGATGCGATCGCAGTATTCTGCCTCATCCATAAAGTGGGTGGTCACCATCACCGTGACGCCTTTTTCCACCATGCTGTTGATATGTAACCAGAACTCCCGACGGGTGAGGGGATCGACCCCGGAAGTGGGTTCATCGAGGAACAGAATGTCGGGTTCATGCATCAGCGAACAGGCCAGCGCCAGGCGCTGTTTAAAGCCCAGCGGCAGTTCGTCGGTGGCGTGGGAGGCGATACTCTTCAGGCCGAATGCCTCGCTCATCCGCTCGATTTTCTCCTTCTGCGCCCGACCGCGCAGGCCGTAGACGCCGGAGAAAAAGCGCAGATTCTGTTCAACCGTCAGGTTGCCATACAGGGAGAATTTCTGCGCCATATAACCCAGATGCTGACGCGCTTTACCGGAGCTGACCTTCAGGTCCATGTCCAGCACCAGCGCTTTACCCGAAGTGGGGACCAGCAGGCCGCACATCATTTTAAAGGTAGTGGATTTGCCCGCACCGTTGGGTCCTAACAAACCAAAAATCTCGCCGCGCTGCACGGCAAAGTCTACGTGGTCGGTAGCGGCAAAATCGCCAAATTTTTTGGTCAGCGCTTTGGCTTCGATCACCGTTTCACCTGGCGTGCCTTCCACGGTATGCAGGATAGCGCCCAGCGGGGACTCCGATGTTCCGGCCCCGCCGAGTAAATCGATAAAGGCATCCTCGAAGCGGGGGGCGGTTTCGTTGATGGTTATCTCCGGCATGCCGTCAGCGTTTTGAATCTGCTGGGCCGTCGCTTCTTTTTTCAGGATTAAGCGGACGGATTTCCCCTGAATCATCCCGTCGCTAACCTGCGGCAGTTTTAACGTGCGTTGCAGCAGTCGGCGGTTATTTTCCTGCGAACTGCTCATCAGGAAGCTGCGACCCGACATGGTTTGCGTAAGCTGAGTGGGATCGCCCTGATACAGCAATTCACCTTCGTTCATCAGCAGCACATCACGGCATTGTTCAGCTTCATCCAGATACGACGTGCTCCAGAGGATCAGCATGCCGTCCCCGGCCAGTTCATGAACCATTTGCCACAGTTCGCGACGGGAAATAGGGTCGACGCCCACGCCAGGCTCATCCAGCAGCAACACGCTGGGTTCACCGACCAGCGTACAGGCAAGTCCGAGCTTCTGTTTCATGCCGCCGGAAAGCTTGCCGGCCAGGCGTCCGGTAAACGGCCCCAGCGAGGTAAATTCCAGTAGCCGGGCAAAGGTTTTTTCTCGCGCTTCACCGGTAACGCTACGTAAATCTGCATAGAGATTGAGGTTCTCCATGACGGTCAAATCTTCATACAGACCAAATTTCTGCGGCATGTAACCCAGTACCGCATGCAGCGCGCTGTCGTCTTTGATGGGATCAAAACCAATTACCGTTGCGCTTCCGGCGTCGGGTTTCAACAGCCCTGCCAGCATTCGCATCAGCGTGGTTTTGCCAGCACCATCCGGCCCGACCAGCCCGGTCACGTAGCCCGCATGAACGGTACAGTCGAGCGGGGCGACGGCCGGTTTATCCATTCCGGCAAAGTTTTTCGTCAGTCCATTCAGTGTAATGACGGCGTCATTCATGCCGTGCCTCATCGCTGAACTTTATCGTTACCGGCATTCCCTGGCGCAGCGCATCGTCCGCGTCGGTCACCACAATACGCAGGCGATAAACCAGGTCGGTGCGCAGGTCAGGGGTCTCGACTGTTTTTGGGGTAAACTCGGCGGTGGGCGACACGAAGCCGATTTTACCGTGATACGGTTTGTCCGGACGGCCATCGGTGTAAAGCAGGATTTCGCGTCCTGGCTGCGCCTGGCTCAGATTTCGTTCGTCAACGTAGGCGCGAACCCATACCGGACGCGTGAGTGACAGCGTCAGTACCGTGCCCCCTTCGTTCAACATGCTGCCGGGTTCGACCGCACGGGTGAGTAACGTGCCGTCAGACGGCGAGGTCAGCGTGGTGTCATGCAAATTAAGCTCTGCCTGGGCCAGCTCGGCCTGAGCTTGTTCGAGCGTGGCTTTCGCCTGCTCAATGTCCTGCACACGATTACCGCTGCGGTATTGGCTGAGTTTATCCTGTGCGGACTTCAGAGAGGCCAGCGCCTGATCGCGTGATGAACGGGCGTTTTCCAGATCGTTGGCGGAGATAGTGCGGCTTTTCCACAATCCCACCTGCCGATTGTAAAAGTTTTGCGCGTAATCATAGGCTGCCTGCGCCTGTTTGACTGCCGCTGCGGTTTGCGCGATCTCCTCTTCACGATACCCTGCCAGCATCAGATCGTATTGCGCCTGCGCGGCGGCAACATTCGCTTTTGCCTGCATTAATGCGTTTTCATACGGTGCACGGTCCAGTTCGCCCAGCACCTGACCGGCGGTAATGGCATCGCCTTCGTCAACCGCCAGCGAGGCCAGCCTGCCGCCGACGCGAAAACTCAGATTGACGCTACGGATATCGACATTGCCGTACAGCGTCAGACCGTTATCTTGCCGACTTTGATACCACCACGTTCCACCGGCAATCACGGCAACGAGGGCCGCGATGACCAGCCCGAGAACGACAGGTTTTTTCATGACTCCAGACTCCTTTGCGTTAAACCTTGCAGAATAAGATCGATGTGACAGGTGATCGTTTGGTCAATCAGCGCGGTTTTATCCTCATCAAATTGTGACCAGCCCGTACGCAACAGAATGGTTTCTTTCCCCAGACGAAAGGCCAGTACCTCGCCGAGTAGGGCGTGGGTGTGCAGGATCATTTGGGTATCGTTGGCATCGCCGCCGGTATAGGCAGCAATCAGGCGCGTCAGGTGAGTATGTAGCGGATTGATAACCTGGTCGTGCACCAGTTGATAAGCCGCGGTGGGGGAAAGCTGTTCGCGCGAAATAAATTTGCTCAGGTTAACGGTATCGTCCTGGGTTAACAGCATGATCATATTTTTGCAGGCGCGGAGGATCAGTTCGCGCATCGCGCCACGATCCGGTTCCGGCTGAGCAAACAGACGCTCGGCTTCTTCAGCGTGCGGGCGAAACTGTGAGCCGATAAAATCCGCAATCCACTGGGCGCAGGCGAGATATAAATCCTCTTTTGAGCCAAAATAGTAGGTGATGGCAGCAATATTTTGCCCGGCCTGCGCAGCGATATCGCGCGTTGTGGCGTGCAGACCATACTCGCCAAACTGCGCCAGCGCGGCGGCAATGAGCTGATTTTTCGCCTGTTCACCTTTGGTTGTCATGGTGGGTGTATTCATAGCACGACTCAGATCTTAATCAATCGATTGATTAAGATTATGACTGATGTGTAACCTTGTCCAGTCCGGACCGTTATTTTTCAGCGCAGGGATAATTTATGCGGCACATCACAAAAACTGCTACACTCCGCCCCTTCATGACATTGTGGTTTTTGTCATCTTTATTATATGTATCTCCCTGAAAACGACACCGGTAACGGTCAGGGTGGTTCGGAGTTGTTATGTCTTTTGATTCCCTTGGTTTAAACCCTGATATTTTACGTGCCGTTGCCGAGCAGGGTTACCGTGAACCTACCCCTATTCAGCAGCAGGCGATCCCTGCCGTGCTGGAAGGCCGCGATCTGATGGCTAGCGCCCAGACCGGTACGGGGAAAACGGCAGGTTTTACCCTGCCGCTGTTGCAGCACCTGATTACCCATCAGCCGCATGGCAAAAGCCGTCGTCCGGTGCGTGCGCTGATCCTTACGCCAACTCGCGAACTGGCGGCCCAGATTGGCGAAAACGTACGTGATTACAGTAAGTATCTGAATATTCGCTCGCTGGTGGTCTTCGGCGGCGTGAGCATTAACCCGCAGATGATGAAGCTGCGCGGCGGTGTGGATGTGCTGATCGCCACGCCTGGTCGTTTGCTCGATCTGGAACACCAGAATGCGGTGAAACTGGATCAGGTTGAGATTCTGGTACTGGATGAAGCTGACCGCATGCTGGATATGGGCTTTATTCATGATATCCGTCGCGTTCTGGCGAAACTGCCGGCAAAACGCCAGAACCTGCTGTTCTCAGCAACGTTCTCTGATGATATTAAGTCGCTGGCCGAAAAGCTGCTGCACAATCCGCTGGAAATCGAAGTGGCGCGCCGTAATACCGCGTCAGAGCAGGTGACTCAGCACGTTCATTTTGTTGATAAAAAGCGTAAACGTGAACTGTTGTCGCAGATGATCGGTCAGGGCAACTGGCAGCAGGTGCTGGTGTTTACCCGTACCAAACATGGTGCGAACCATCTGGCGGAACAGCTGAATAAAGACGGCATTCGCAGCGCGGCGATCCACGGTAACAAATCTCAGGGGGCGCGTACGCGTGCGCTGGCTGATTTTAAATCCGGTGATATTCGTGTGCTGGTGGCGACCGATATTGCCGCGCGCGGTCTGGATATTGAAGAGCTGCCGCACGTGGTGAACTACGAGCTGCCAAATGTCCCGGAAGATTACGTGCACCGTATTGGTCGTACCGGTCGTGCGGCCGCTACCGGCGAAGCGTTGTCTCTGGTGTGCGTCGATGAACACAAGCTGCTGCGTGACATCGAGAAGCTGCTGAAAAAAGAGATCCCGCGAATTGCGATGCCAGGCTACGAGCCAGACCCGTCCATCAAAGCCGAGCCGATCCAGAATGGTCGCCAGCAGCGTGGCGGCGGTGGTCGCGGTCAGGGTGGAGCAGGGCGTGGTCAGCAGCCGCGTCGTCAGGATGGCGGTGCGCCAAAAGCGAAACCGCGTAGCGGCGAAGGCAAACCGGCGGGCGATAAGCCTCGTCCACCGCGCCGTCCGCGCAAACCGTCTTCAGCGCAGTAATTGCGAGCCCGGCCGAAAGGTCGGGCTTTTCTTTTTGCGACACGTATCAGAAAGTGCCACAATAGTGGCTGTTTATACAGTATTTCAGGTTTTCTCATGGCACTAACGGCTGCGCTAAAAGCGCAAATTGCCGCCTGGTATAAGGCGCTTCAGGAACAGATCCCCGACTTTATTCCCCGTGCGCCGCAGCGGCAGATGATTGCTGACGTCGCGAAAACGCTCACTGGGGAAGAAGGGCGGCATCTGGCGATTGAAGCGCCGACCGGGGTGGGGAAAACGCTGTCGTACCTGATTCCCGGTATTGCCATAGCGCGTGAAGAACAAAAAACGCTGGTGGTCAGTACCGCCAACGTTGCTTTACAGGATCAGATCTACAGCAAAGATTTACCGCTGCTGCGCAAAATTATCCCCGATCTGCGTTTTACCGCCGCGTTTGGTCGCGGGCGTTATGTCTGCCCGCGTAATTTAGCGGCGCTGGCCAGTAGCGAACCCAATCAGCAGGATCTGTTGGCCTTTCTCGACGATGACCTGACGCCCAACAACCAGGAAGAACAAAAGCGCTGCGCCAGGCTAAAAGGCGATCTCGATAGCTACAAGTGGGACGGGCTGCGCGATCACACGGATATCGCTATCGACGACGGACTCTGGCAGCGCCTGAGCACTGATAAAGCCAGCTGTTTGAATCGTAACTGTCACTACTATCGTGAATGCCCCTTTTTTGTCGCCCGCCGTGAGATTCAGGAAGCCGAAGTGGTGGTGGCTAACCACGCGCTGGT
This sequence comes from Citrobacter sp. Cb031, assembly GCF_030336725.1. NCBI lineage: Bacteria > Pseudomonadati > Pseudomonadota > Gammaproteobacteria > Enterobacterales > Enterobacteriaceae > Citrobacter > Citrobacter sp. Cb031. The sequence goes on along the minus strand of NZ_JAOWDA010000021.1, from coordinate 203,777 downwards.
GATGGCGGCCATGGAAAGCGAAGCTGTTTTGCCGGAGCCGAAGAACCTGCTGCTGGTCCTTGATGAAGGTCACCATTTGCCGGACGTCGCGCGCGATGCGCTGGAGATGAGCGCAGAAATCAGCGCCCCCTGGTATCGACTGCAGTTGGATCTGTTTTGCAAATTAGTGGCCACCTGCCTGGAACAGTTTCGTCCAAAAACCACGCCGCCGCTGGCGAATGCCGAGCGTCTGAACGGTCACTGTGAGGAACTGTATGAGCTGATTTCATCGCTCAATAACATTCTTAATCTGTATATGCCTGCGACCCAGGAGGCGGAACACCGCTTCGCGATGGGCGAACTGCCTGCGGAAGTGATGGAGATTTGTCAGCGTCTGGCGAAGCTAACAGAAATGCTGCGCGGTCTGGCGGAACTGTTCCTCAACGATCTCAGCGAAAAAACCGGCACCCACGATATTGTGCGTCTGCATCGGGTTATTTTGCAGATGAATCGGGCTTTGGGCATGTTTGAGGCGCAAAGCAAACTGTGGCGGCTGGCTTCGCTCGCGCAGTCGTCAGGCGCGCCGGTGAGTAAATGGGCGACGCGCGAAGTGCGTGACGGGCAGATCCACGTCTGGTTCCACTGTGTGGGGATCCGCGTGAGCGATCAGCTTGAACGACTGCTGTGGCGCAGCGTACCGCATATTATCGTGACCTCCGCCACGCTGCGTTCGCTCAACAGCTTCTCGCGTTTGCAGGAGATGAGCGGGCTGAAAGAAAAAGCAGGGGACCGGTTTATCGCGCTGGATTCACCGTTTAATCACGTTGAGCAAGGCAAAATCGTCATTCCGCAGATGCGCTACGAACCGTCAATTGATAACGAAGAGCAGCATATCGCGGAAATGGCCGCCTATTTCCGCGAACAGCTGGAAAGTAAAAAGCATCAGGGCATGCTGGTACTCTTTGCCAGCGGTCGGGCAATGCAGCGTTTTCTTGAGCACGTTACCGATCTGCGTCTGCTGTTGCTGGTACAGGGCGACCAGCCGCGCTATCGACTGGTGGAGCTGCACCGCAAGCGGGTGACCAACGGCGAGCGTAGCGTACTGATTGGGCTGCAATCTTTTGCCGAAGGTCTGGATTTGAAAGGCGACTTGCTGACCCAGGTGCATATTCACAAAATTGCTTTTCCGCCTATCGACAGCCCGGTGGTGATCACCGAGGGCGAGTGGCTGAAAAGCCTGAACCGCTACCCCTTTGAGGTGCAGAGCTTGCCCGCGGCGTCATTCAATTTGATCCAGCAGGTTGGGCGACTCATTCGTAGCCACGGCTGCTGGGGAGAAGTGGTTATTTATGACAAGCGTTTATTGACCAAAAGCTATGGCAAGCGTTTACTGAACGCATTACCCATATTTCCGATAGAGCAACCTGCTGTGCCAGACGTTATAGTAAAACCAAAAGAAAAAGCGAAACCCACGCGTCGCCGTCGGCGTTAACGATGCGAGCAACAGGCAAGGAGTTATCGATGGATTACCGCAAAATCATCAAAGAGATTGGGCGAGGAAAAAATCACGCGCGTGACCTGGATAAGGATACTGCTCGCGGACTGTATACCCATATGATGAACGGCGAGGTGCCCGATCTTGAGATGGGCGGTGTACTGATTGCGCTGCGCATTAAAGGCGAAGGCGAAGCGGAGATGCTGGGCTTTTACGAAGCGATGCAGAACCACACCATTCGCCTGACTCCGCCAGTGGCCAAACCCATGCCGATTGTCATTCCCAGCTACAATGGCGCGCGCAAGCAGGCAAATTTGACTCCGCTGCTGGCGATTTTACTGCATAAACTTGGCTTCCCGGTGGTGGTGCACGGTGTCAGCGAGGATCCAACCCGCGTGCTGACTGAAACCATTTTCGAACTGATGGGGATTGCGCCGACGCTGCATGCCGGGCAGGCGCAGGCAAAGCTGGATGGTCATGAGCCGGTGTTTATCCCGGTGAGTGCGCTGTGTCCTCCGCTGGAAAAACAGCTGGCGATGCGCTGGCGAATGGGCGTGCGTAACAGTGCGCATACGCTGGCTAAATTAGCCACGCCGTTTGCCGAAGATGCCGCGCTGCGTCTTTCCAGCGTTTCCCACCCGGAATACGTATCGCGCGTGGCTAAATTTTTCGGCGATATCGGTGGGCGTGCCCTGTTGATGCACGGTACCGAGGGTGAAGTGTACGCCAACCCGCAGCGCTGCCCGCAGATAAGCCTGATAGATTCGTCCGGCGTGCGAGTGCTACAGGACCGGCAGAGCGAGATGCCCGATGAGCCGGTCCCGCTGCCGGTGGCTAAAGACCCGGAAACTACCGCGCGCTGGATTGAGCGTTGTCTGGCGGGCAGTGAGCCGGTTCCGGCATCGCTGAAGATCCAGATGGCCTGCTGCCTGGTAGCAACCGGTGAATCCGCGACGCTGGCTGAAGGACTTGGCCGCGTCGAGCAAAGCTTCTGATTTTTCTTTCTCCCGACGGGTCATTTGCCAGTCCCGTCGGTTCACGCTTTCCGGCAACGTGAAATTTCTGCACGTTTATTGATCTCCTGAGCGCTGTGGCGCAGCATAGTTTGTTGAAAAATAAGAAACACAATCAACACGCGACACAACAGGAGATAATAATGAACAGTGGACATCGCTTCCATGTGCCAACGCTGCACGCCTTTATCCAGGCCGTTTTTCACCAGATGGGAAGCAATGAGCTGGAGGCGCGGCTGGTGGCCGATCATCTGATAGCCTCTAACCTCGCCGGCCACGACTCCCACGGTATCGGCATGATCCCAAGCTATATTCGCTCATTTTCGCAGGGACACCTGCAGATCAACCGCCATGCCAAAGTGGTCAACGATGCGGGAGCGGTGATTACGCTTGACGGCGACTGCGCATTTGGTCAGGTGGCGGCCCACGAGGCAATTACGCTTGGGATCGAAAAAGCGCGCCAGTACGGTATCGCTGCCGTGGCATTACATAATTCGCACCATATTGGACGCATTGGCTACTGGGCGGAGCAATGTGCGGCGGCGGGTTTTGTTTCGGTGCACTTTGTGAATGTGGTAGGGATCCCGATGGTCGCACCGTTTCATGGCCGCGATAGTCGATTTGGCACCAACCCCTTCTGTGTGGTGTTCCCACGTAAAAATACGTTCCCGTTGTTGCTGGACTATGCAACCAGCGCCATCGCGTTTGGCAAAACCCGCGTGGCATGGCACAAGGGGGAGCCGGTGGCTCCGGGATGCCTGATTGATGCTAATGGGGTACCCACAACCGATCCCGCCGTAATGCAGGTCTCTCCGCTGGGGTCGTTGCTGACCTTCGCCCAACACAAGGGTTATGCGCTGGCGGCAATGTGCGAAATTATGGGGGGAGCGCTTTCTGGTGGTAAAACCACACATGAAGAGAGCCTGCAGACCAGCGCGGATGCCATCATTAACTGTATGACGACCATCATTATGAATCCGGAACTGTTTGGCGCGCCGGACTGCGACAACCAGGTCACGGCCTTTGCTAAGTGGGTGAAAGCGTCCCCCCATGCTGAAGATGCCCCGATCCTGTTGCCAGGGGAGTGGGAGGTGAATACTCGTGAAGAACGGCTGGAGCAAGGTATTCCGCTGGATGCCGGAAGCTGGCAGGCGATTTGCGAGGCGGCGTTGCAAATAGGGATGCCAGACGCCGTGTTGCAGGAATTCCGTCAACGACTGGAACACTAAGCAAAAAAAAAAGCCCGTCCAGTGGCGGACGGGCAAACAAAGGGTAACAAACAGGGTCAATGAGGGTTGGAGCATTGGGTCGTACAGGTAATCTTTCGGTTATTTATAGATAACCGCGGTGCCGCTCATTTTGTCTTTGCCGATAGCAGAAGTGATGCTGTAACCCGTTGCGCCAGCAGCAGTCGCTTTTTCAGCCAGTTTTGCTTCCAGGCCGTCCAGCGTGGTGGCGCCGTCAGCAGATACCACACCAATTTTGTTCATGTTTTGCGCCTGAGTAGAGGAAACTGGCTCGGCAGCAAAAACGCCAAATGACAGGGTAGACAGAGCGATGGCGGCAACAGCAAATTTGATATTTTTCATGATTAATTTCTCGCAGGTTTGTTCTGTTAGTCAGTGTTCTTTAAGAAGACGTTGTTTCGTCGATGTGAGAAGTATCACGTTTTTTTATGCGAGATAAAATCGAATAGAATTGACGGCATCAATCAAAAAAATTGAATGACAAATAACTTATTGAATATTAATAAATTCGAAAGAGGGATTTACAGTTCTTGTCATTGCGCTTTACAGAGAAACCGACAACGGCACATTTTGCTACACAGAGTGCAAAAAAGCGTGCTCGTAAAGGAAATCGTATGCGCTGAAACTTTCGGTAAAGATAAGTCAACGTAGCTGGCTGTCTTTCGAACCTCTGCGATTATATCCTGAAAATGCTGCGCTATGTGAATCTTTATCCTGCTGGCATGTGATGCACAAGCGTACGCCGGGCACGGCCTCCCGTCTGGCCTGAGGGATTGGATTGCCACATTCTTCGCATTCATACAGACTTTCCCCCGTCGGTAACTCACCGCGGGCGCGGGCTACAGCATCTTCAATAGTATTGTTGATCTGTTCGTTAACAGCGTCGTCATTTGCCCATCCGGATGCCATACCTACCTCCTGCTGATGTCTACAGAATAAGTATAGCGAATGTGATGGCTGAAAAACGACCACGTGTCAGCGGTATCAGATTTCAGACCATTCGCGCAGCAGGTTATGGTAGAGATTGAGAAGCGACAGGATCTCGCTACTCTCCCCATGACGTGTCTTCAGGGACTGGATGTTTTTATCCAGTTCAAAAAGCATGGCGCGATTTTTATCGTCCCGGATCATCGACTGGATCCACATAAAGGATGCCACCCGAACCCCACGGGTCACTGGCGTAACGCAGTGCAGGCTGCTGGAAGGGTAAAGTACCAGATCGCCTGCCGGAAGTTTTACCGCATGCTGGCCGTAGGTGTCATTGACCAGCAGCTCTCCTCCCTCATAATCGTCAGGATTACTCAGGAATAAGGTGGCGGAAAGATCTGTGCGCATCCAGCCGTTTTGCGGATGACTACGCACCGCGCCGTCAACGTGAAAACCGTAGGTCTCGTTGTCCTGGTAGCGATTGAACAGCGGTGTGGAGAGCGTTTTCGGTAATGCAGCGGCGAAGAATAACGCGCTGTTGTTCACCGCGTTTTGTACCGCCTGGTGTAAAACGCCGTAACGCTCACTTTGCGTATTCACCTGCTGGTTGTTTTTAACCTGCGCGCCCTGAGCGCCGGTGGTTGCGCGGCCATCAACCCAGTCGGCAGCGTCCAGTTGTTCGCGAAACCAGGCGACATCCTGCGCCGACAGAATGCCGGGAATGTGATACATCATCAGTGTTTCTCCTGAAAGTGGGGCTTACGCCCCACGTAAAAGATCAGAAATGCATATTTGCCGTGAGCAGGAAGGTTCTTGGCTCACCCGGATGGTAACGGTATCCGCTCTTGTTAATGGAGGATACATAATCGGTGTCGAACAGGTTATAGACGTTCAACTGGAAATCGAGATTGCGATTCACGCGATAACCCAGTTTCGCGTCGGCGACCCAGTAACCTTCGGTGTAGGATGGCGTACCCACGGCCCCGTCGGAACCGCGATGCATACTGCCCACGTAGCGAGCGCCCGCGCCAACGGAAATATTATCGGTAGCCTGGTACTGGTTCCACAGCGTGAACGCATGTTCTGGCGTATACGGCAGGGATGAAGAACCATCCTGAGCAACGTTTTTGCCGCTGTGGATCGTCGCGCGCTGCTGGGTGTAACCCCCAATAACCTGCCATGCGGGAGTGATGTTCCCTGCTACCGAGAGTTCGTAACCTTCAACGCGCTTCTCCCCGTACTGGGAATATGTGCCGTCGTCGTTCTGCTCAACTTCGTTCTCAATATCCGTACGGAAAATCGCGGCAGTTAACAGCAGGCGCTTATCCAGCACCTCCCATTTGGTGCCGATCTCGCTGGTTTTCGCTTTCTGCGGTTTGAAATCGGTACGGTTCGCACTGTTACCGCTTCCACCCTGAGCGAGGGCAAAGTTGCTGCCGCCCGGCGGTTGCTGAGAAACGGCGTAGTTAATGTAAACGTTACCGTTATCGGTCAGGTGATACAGCGCGCCCGCTTTCCAGTTCACCAGATTGCCTGATTTGGCAGTATCCACGGTGGTGACCGGAGAACCTTTCGCCACGCCTGTCGGACACGCGACCGCGCCGCGACCAGAAGCGCCGCAAGCGGTGGCGCTGTCATATTCCGTGCGGTAATTGTCGAGGCGAATACCACCGTTTAGTTCAAACTCACGGGTAATCTGTAGCGTATCAAAGGCGTATACACCGAAGGTATCGGTTTGCCCGTTAGCATTAGCGCCGTTACGAGACAATCCGCCGATATTCACATTGCTGTTGGGGTGATAGATATTTACCGACGGCGGAGTGATCGGGTTTACACCATAGTTGGTTTGCGTTTCACGCGTTAGCTCCACGCCGGTGCTGATGTCGTGACCGATGGCTCCCGTGTAAAATTTTGAGGTCAGGTTGGTCTGGTTGGTCAGGATCTTATTGCTGACATCTTTGGTATTTGCCAGGCGTGACCAGGTCCAGGTGTCGACGCTGCTGGTGGGTTGAGTGATGTTAGTCGCGCCACCCATCACCGCCGTCATCAGATAATCCTGCTTAATGCGTGACCAGCGGGTGGTGTTGCGAATAGTGGTGCTGTCGTTCAGGTCATGTTCAAAACGCATCGTTGCGGTATCGGTCGTCGAATCGTCGTAATCCGAGTTGGTACCGTAGAAGTTATGCGTATCCACTTTTCCTGACTGATTCAGTGCAGCAGTCCCCGCGGAAGGCGCGGAATATCCCGGCAGACCGATGGTGGGGACACCGCCATCCGGGGTGTTGTGCTGGGTGACATGCAGATAGTTCAGATACAGTCGGTTCTCAGTGCCTAAGCCAAAGGCGAGAGAGGGGGCCACACCATAACGTTCATTCTTAATGTTATCGCGACCGGCATCATGCGTTTTTTCACCCATCAGGTTTAACCGTGCAGCGGTGGTCTCGCCAATGACCTGGTTAATGTCCAGCGTACCACGGCGGAACCAGGCGCTACCGACGCTGGCCGAGGCATCGATCCCTGAGTCGGTGCGCGGCTGTTTGCTGATCATATTGATGGAGCCCGTTGGCGCGCTACGGCCATAGTCGGTGCCGGAGGGGCCTTTGATCACTTCAACCTGTTCGGTATTGAAAGTGTCGCGCGTAACGCTGCCAATATCTCGGATACCGTCGATATAAATACTGTTCGAGGTATCCGCACCACGCATGTACACCGCGTCACCGGTGGTGGAGTTACCGTTCTCACCGGCGAAAAACGCGCCAACGCCCGGTACGTTTTTCAGCGCATCGGTCAGATTGGTTGCACCTTGATCCTTAATCACCTGCTCAGAAATCACTGTCATGGTGCGGGTTGTATCCGCTAGCGGGCGGGAGAACTTAGGGTCGGCAGACTGCGTTGGGGCGTATAACGAAGGTTTGGCCGCTTCAACAACCAACGTATCTTCTTGTTTTTTATCTTGATCGCCCGCGGCGACAGCCTGAGCTACCGGAGACAGGCCAATACACAGACCGGCAAAAAAAGTCAGTGAATGAAAACTACTGGCAGGCAAATTGCGATTTTTATCCATGTTAGTGAGTGACTTATTATTTTTTGAGTAGACGGTTTCACTCGCGCGAAGGGACATCTCTGTGGATGTTATACCCTGCAGGCCTCGCGGGAGTGAATGTGTAATTGATAATGATTTTGATAAGCATTACTAATCAGTGCGACGTTTTAGCATTCATTAATTCAAAAATAAATACATTTATTTACATTGGATTCAAAATTGCTACACGATGATTACAATTTGAGCGGTGAACGACGTGAACAGCAGGTAGCAAACTGCATTCGGGGTGAATGCAGTTGGGCTAAGGTGAGGGACTACTTATAGATAGTTGCGCTGCCGTACATCTGGTTTTTACCGCCCGCAGAATTGACGACAAAGCCTTTTGCGCCTTGCTCTTTCGCTTTCTCTGCCAGCTTGTCTTCGAGATCGCTCAGGTTAGAGGCTCCGGTAGCGAAAACAGTGCCGGAAGCTTGTAGCTGGCCGGTTTGAGGGCTGGTGTAGGGCTGTGCAGCAAAGGACGCAAATGTCATGCCGGTCAGTACGGTAGCGGCAAGGAATGTGAGGCATTTCTTCATGGTGATATCCTCTGAGAAACAACAGGTCGTGCCTGATAAGTTTAGGCCGTCAGCGGATGACATTTACCGCAAAAAACTGGTGATGAGGTGTCTGTTTTTTGAACAATCAGCAAGCCATCAAATAGGTATAAAAAAAGCAAATTTCCTTGCTGTGTGTTTACCGCGTGGCGTTATGCGGGTATCTTACGCCGCTGTTAAAAGGAGAATGCTATGCCCCCCCAGAAACCGGGATTACACCCACGCAACCGCCACAATGGCCGTTATGATCTTGCGACTTTATGCCAGGTTACACCCGAGTTGACGCAATTTCTCACCCTCACGCCAGGCGGCGAGCAGAGTGTTGATTTCGCGAATCCGCAGGCAGTGAAGGCGCTCAATAAAGCACTGCTGGCGCATTTTTATGCGGTGAAAAACTGGGATATTCCAGACGGTTTTCTGTGCCCGCCGGTTCCTGGTCGCGCTGACTACATTCACCATCTGGCCGACCTGTTAGGTGAAACCAGCGGAACCATTCCGGCAAATGCGAGCGTGCTGGACGTGGGAGTTGGGGCAAACTGTATTTATCCGCTGATCGGCGTGCATGAATACGGCTGGCGATTCACCGGTAGTGAGACCAGTAGCGAAGCGTTTAACAGCGCTCAGGCGATCGTAAACGCCAATCCGGGGTTAACCCGTGCTATTCGTCTGCGTCGCCAGAAAGATGCTACGGCAATCTTCAACGGTATCATTCACAAGAATGAGCAATATGAAGCCACATTGTGTAACCCGCCTTTCCATGATTCTGCGGCTTCAGCCCGCGCCGGAAGCGAGCGCAAACGTCGTAATCTGGGGCAGGATAAAGATGATGCGCTGAACTTTGGCGGGCAGCAGCAGGAGCTGTGGTGTGAAGGCGGTGAAGTGGCGTTCATCAAAAAAATGATCGCCGAAAGCCAGGCCTTTGGCCGTCAGGTGATGTGGTTCACCACGCTGGTTTCGCGCGGTGAGAATTTGCCTCCGCTGTACCACGCGTTAACGGATGCGGGTGCGGTGAAAGTGGTTAAGAAAGAGATGGCCCAGGGGCAAAAGCAGAGTCGCTTTATTGCCTGGACCTTTATGGATAACGATCAGCGTCGCCGTTTTATGGCGCGTAAACGCTAAAGCGTTGGCTCGGTTGGCGGCAGCGGTTCGCTTGCTGCCGACGCAGGGCCATTCACCGGTGCAGGCAAGACCTGATAGGTCTGTACCGGCGCGCGTACGTTGGCCAGATCGAAGTATTTCTTCACCTGGCTGTCGAGCGCGAAACGTACCGTCCACTGTTTCAGCGGTAATGTGGTAAATGAGACCCGTAGCGTGAAGGCCGTATTGGTTAACCCCACAATCCCGGCAAACGACGGCTCGCCAATAATCAGCCCGCGAATATCGTCCTGTTCCATCACTGCAGCCACAGCGTCTTTCAACGCCTGATTCGCTTTATCTGCATCCTCATGGCGGTCTACGTCGTAATTGGCGACGACCGATCCAATCCCGCGCACAAAGTTGGCGAAGGTCGTTATCGATGACCAGGGAATGATATGGTACGCCCCGGTGTCCTGACGGACGCCCACAGAGCGGATGGACATCCGTTCAACCGTACCGGTGAGTGGACCGATGGTCACCAGGTCACCTGTGTTCATGCCATTTTCGAACTGAATAAAGATCCCGGTAATAATATCTTTTACCAGTGTTTGCGAGCCGAAAGAGATAGCCAGCCCCAGCGCCCCGGCCCCGGCCAGTAAGGGCGCGATATTGACGCCAATTTCGGATAGCACAATCATGATGGTGATCGTGCTGATGATCACCGCCAGCGCGTTGCGAAACAGCGTCAGCAGGGTGCGGGTACGGGCGCTGGGGAGCGGGCGGCCGTGAATATCGGAAGCCAGACGATTTTCAATCAGGCTGGCAAGGATCGTCCAGCCGATGGCGGAGAAGAATAAAATCAGCGCGATACGGATCAGGATATCCACCGTTTTTTCTCCTGCGCCGTAATGCAGCCAGTTCCAGAAGTCGAACAATCCCCAGGCATTCAGTAGCAGCATTACCGCGACGCACACCGTCAGGATCCTGGCCACGCTTAACGCCGTCGACAGCCAGCCATTCAACCGTTTTTGTAATTCCGGATAGCTGCGCTGGGTGTGTGGCGAAAGGGTAATAGTTTTGGCTATCCAGCGGGAAAACATGCCGGAAACAAAGGCGGCAATTCCAATGATTACCAGACTGCGCAGCGTAGCGCCCATCATGAATTTCAGGCTGTTGCCCGGATCAAACAGCGAGAAGAAAAACAGCACAATGAAGTAGGCGCTGGCCAGCCAATGCCATACCAGCGCAAAGGCGCGGATAAACAGGCTGAAAAACGCTAACGATCTTTCCGCCAGATTCAGCAAATGCTGCGTTATCTCTTTCTTGTTTCTGAAAATCAGGTACAGCGCCCATAGCGTGATACAGAGCATGATGATGACGTTTGCCATCGCGCCGACCTGCACGTTGACCTGATTCGAGATAATGGGAACGGCAACGATAAGTCCGTATCCAATCAGGCTGCTCAATGAACTTAAACGGCGATTCCAGTAGCGCGCACCGGCATCCTGAATGTTAAACGGGCGCAGTTCGGCCACCGTTGGGCAAAATATCAGGCGCAGAATGGCTTTGAAGAACTCAATCAACGCAAAGGCATTGAGAAACAGACTTTGCTGAAAGGCGATAGTGCGGCTACCGGCGTTCATTCTGTCACTCAGTATCTGCCCGACAAACAAAGTCAGCGCCAGCAGAAGCAAATCGATAATGAATGCGCCGACGATCATCGCCGGAAGCTGGAGCCAGTTGCTGCGTTCGCGGTTTTTCCGTCGTGCCCATTGCCCCATTTTGCGATACAGCGGCAGCGCGCACAGGCGAAGCAGCCAGAAAAAACCGAACACTGACGCCGCCAGCATTAAAAAATGGGTCAGGGCATTGGTGAACGTTTGCGGGTTGAAGGTCTTGTGTGGTGCATCGGTAATATTGCGGTAAAGCTGAGCAAAGCGGCTGGAGAGCGCCTCACCGTAGTGGCGGGTGACATCCGTGACGTTTTCCAGCACCGTTTTTTCTTCCGTTAACGTGGGCGGAACAATGGTTGGCACCGGCTCGGCAGGGGGGGCTGTCGCCACTTTGCGTAACTGACCGATCAGTTCCTGGCGCGAGGCATCATTTTCCAGCACATCAGCCAGTGCGCCGTAGGCCGCTTTCTTCTGTTCAACATCCGGCTCTTTCGCCGGCGCGGTTTGCGCGTTGGTTGACGTTGGCGTAGTGACGCCAGGTATCGTCACCGCCTGAGTCGGGAGACTCACCAGACAAACAAAGATGAACAGGATCCAGCGCATGACTCCTCCCATGAGAAAATAAATTCAAAAGGATAAGTATAGATGTCAGGGCGGGGGAGAAATGAAATGAGAGGATTCTGGTGAAAAACCTCCCTTCAGGCGAAGGGAGGGAGAGCTATCAGGAAACGTGTTGCAAGAATTCCTGTAAACGTTGGCTGGGCGGATTTTCAATCAGGGCCTGCGGATTACCGTCTTCGGCAATACGTCCCTTATCAATGAAAATCAGGCGTGAAGCCACTTTTTCGGCAAAGCCGATTTCGTGGGTCACAATCACCATGGTCATCCCTTCCTCCGCCAGATCCTGCATAACTTTCAGAACTTCGTGGCGCAGTTCCGGGTCCAGCGCTGAGGTTGGCTCATCAAACAGCATCATTTTCGGCTTCACCGCCAGCGCACGGGCGATCGCCACACGCTGCTGTTGACCGCCAGACAGTTCAGAAGGGTAGTGATGCGCACGCTCGGCCAGACCTACTTTCGCCAGCAGCTCTTTAGCCAGTTTCTCGGCCTGTTCTTTATTCGCCCCGCGTACGCGCTGCGGTCCGAACATGACGTTTTCCAGCGCCGTCAGATGCGGGAACAGGTAGAACTGCTGAAACACCATCCCGGCTTCCTGGCGGATTAACCGCTCGTCTACCTTTGGATCGTTTACCTTCAGACCGTCGACGATCAGATCGCCAGAGGTTATCTCTTCCAGTTTGTTAATGCAGCGCAGCAGGGTTGATTTGCCGGACCCGGATGGCCCGATAATTACCACCACTTCGCCCTGCTGAATGTTCAGGTCAATATTGTGCAGCACCTGGGTTGGGCCAAAGTGCTTAGAAACGTTTTTAAATTCAATCACAGGATTTTCATCCTTCTTTCCAGACGACGCAGAATGAAGCTCAGCACCAGCGTAATGATCAGATAGAACACCGCAACGGCGCTCCAGATTTCCAGTGCGCGGAAGTTACCGGCAATGATTTCCTGGCCCTGACGGGTCAGTTCAGCGACGCCAATGACAATAAACAGCGAGGTATCTTTAATGCTGATGATCCACTGGTTGCCCAGCGGTGGCAGCATACGACGCAGCGCGAGAGGTAAAATAACGTGGCGGATAGTCTCTGTACGTGAAAGCCCAAGCGCCAGTCCGGCTTCGCTGAATCCTTTATGGATTGAGAGCACCGCGCCGCGGGTGATTTCCGCAATATAGGCGCCGGAGTTGATCATGATGGTGACAACGGCGGCGCTAAAGGGATCAATGCGTAAATCGTTAAATGCCATTGGCAGGGCAAAGTAAATAAACATCACCTGCACAACGATTGGCGTACCGCGAATGACTTCGATAAACACCAGCGCTACGTGGTTGGCTATCCAACCGCCGAAAGTACGCGCAAACCCTGCTGCAAGCCCGATTATCAGACCGCCTGCGAGACCGAGGACCGAGATCCACAGGGTCATTTTGGCGCCTTCAATCAAAAGCGGGATGGCGGGCCAGATGGCACTCCAGTCAAACTGCATATTTCGTTCCTGTTACCGTGGTGAGAAAAGTAATGAGCCATAACGTGATGACTCAAAATTGCAGGCCCGGCGGCGCTGGCGCTACCGGGCGTTACAGAACGTTCTTGTTATTTAGGTTCGGTACCGAACCATTTTTTGTAGATTTCGTTGTATGTGCCGTTCTCTTTCAGCGTTTTCAGCGCGCCGTTCACTTTCTCACGCAGTTCATCGCTGCCTTTCGGGAAGGCGATACCGTACTGCTGGGCTTCCAGGGATTCGCCTACTGCTTTGAACTGACCGTTGCCAGCGGTTTTGATGAAGTAAAGAATGTTTGGCGTGTCGTGCAGTACGGCGTCTGCGCGGTTGGTGCCCAGTTCCATATATGCGTTATCGATATTCGGGAACTGACGCAGATCTTTGGTTTTGATGTTAGCTTTCGCGTAATCAACGGAACCCGTGCCGCTCTTCACAGCGACGACTTTACCATCCAGATCTTTCACGCTTTTCACGTCGTTATTATTCGCTTTGACCATCACTAACAGACCGCTTTTGTAGTAGCCGTCAGAGAAGTCGATCGCTTTTTTACGCTCATCAGTGATGGTGATACCCGCCAGCGCCAGGTCGATATTCTTGGTTTGCAGAGCCGGGATGATGCCGCTGAAATCCATTGGTTTCAGTTCATAATCCAGCTTCAGTTCTTTGGCCACGGCAGCCCACAGATCCACATCAAAACCAACGTATTTGTCACCCTGTTTGAATTCGAACGGTACAAATGCGGTGTCGGTTGCGACAACCAGTTTCTTATCTGCGGCATGGGAGGACACCGCAAAAGCCAGGGTAAGTGCAGCCAGTGAGACTTTTAATACAGACTTCATAGGATTTCCTTTTTTATCCACGGGGCGATCCCCTGCGAGAACATATGGCTTAATGAAAAAATCGTGCCAGTTTTGCAACTCATTGTTTTAACAAGAGGGTGTCTCGTTTCTCTGCACAATAAGTAGGGCAAAGTGGGTAATCTGCACTGTTTTGGGGCACTCATTTGGTGCGTACCTGACACAGTGCAAACGGTATGACTATTTAGCGTAAAAATTGTTGATAAAACAATCTTTCGTTAACGATTGTGTGAAGTGATTATTACAAATAATTTACTTTGGAGTGACGAACGATCAATGTCATGCACCATAGATGTGCAAAACCCCCGCCAGGGCGAGGGTTATATAGGTAATTCTTATGTCTGCTGTTATTCAATGTTGGCTTCGATAAACCACAGGAATTTGTCGAGGTCGCGTGAAGCGGCGGTGAAGATATCTGCTGTATCTTCGTCTTTTGCTTCGCTAATGGCTTTACGGACGCTGTTAGCGACGACGGCATAACGATCGGCCAGCTCTTTTAAGTGGTCCTGTACGCTATGGATATCCAGCGGATAGCTTTTCAGAGGCGTTTTGCTGTTAATAACCTGGGTGGTACCCAATGCCACACCGCCTAACTGTACGGCGCGCTCAGCCATGGTATCGAGGTGGTCGGTCAGGGCAGTACGGAAGCCATCGAGCATTTCATGCACAGCAATGAAGTTCGCGCCGCGCATGTTCCAGTGAGCCTGTTTGGTGATCAAAGACAGGTCGATGAACTGGATCACTTGCTGATTCAGCAGCTCTACGGTCGCTTTCTTTTCGCTATCTGTTACATCGTTGCGGGTATAAAGGAGGGCAGATGCTTTTGTTTTTACCAGTTTTGCGGTACTCATATTTTCATATCCTCTTGATAATTATGTCCCAGCTCTTCAACGGGAATAAGTATAGCGTGAATTTTGGATTTATTTTTCTGGTGTTACCTATCACTTTAATAGCGAAGAGAGGGGTGGGTATGAAATAACTAATAAAATCATATGGATATAGTGGTTATTAATGGAGGTGTGTTATTTTTATGTTAATGTAAAAATTTCAAGAAATATGCAGATGAGAAAATCATATTTATTAGAATAATTATCACGCAGATTTACAATTGAATATTCTGCATGATTATGCAAACCATGCAGAATATTAAGTGGTTAATTCACGTCAACTTGCTTAATTTGTGGTTCTTTGCGAATAGTGAGCGTCGAACCCATTGATGCGACAATAATGGCGCCCAGAGCGAGCGTCTGGACAAGCGTCAGCGTTTCACCGAGGAAGATCATTCCTGAAACCGCAGCCAGTGCGGGTTCCATACTCATCAGAGTACCAAAAGTGCGAGTTGGCAGCCGCGTCAACGCAATCATCTCCAGCGAGTAGGGAAGCGCAGTGGAGAGGACCGCAATGGCCAGGCCTAACGGTAGAATGGACCAGTGCCACAAGGCATCCCCGGCCTGGAGCGCACCGATGGGTACAAAAATCAGCGCCGCAATTAATGACCCTACCGCGACGGTCGCCGGACCATGTTCCGCGCCGGCACGCTGCCCGGTAAGAATATAGATTGCCCAGCAGGCGCCAGCGCCCAGCGCCAGTGCAGCGCCGGTTAAATCCACGTGAGAAACGTCCTGACCTAACGGCAGCAGGAACCAAAGCCCGAGTACAGCCAGTGCAACCCAAATGAAATCCACCGGACGTCGGGATGAAAACAGCGCTACCGCGAGCGGGCCGGTGAATTCCAGCGCTACGGCAATTCCCAGCGGGACGGTCTGGATTGACAGGTAGAAGAGATAGTTCATCCCGCCCAGAGACAGACCATAAAACAGCAGTGGCAGGCGTTGTTCTTTGGCGAATCGCAAACGCCAGGGTTTAAAGAAGGCAATAAGGATGAGGGTGCCCAGCGCAAGGCGCAATGCGGTAACGCCCGGCGCACCGACGAGTGGGAATAGCGATTTTGCCAGAGATGCTCCGCTTTGAATGGAGGACATAGCAATAAGCAAAACCAAAATAGGCAACCAGACTGGCGCTTTACGTGACGACCCCGGCATCCTTTCTCCTGTCAAATGATAAGTACACGCCTTCATCTGCGCGACGTTGCAAATTTGCTACGACACGGATGACGTGATGTATAGAAAAGTAAAACAGCGAGTGTAATGGAAATACGCACCGCTGGTTGAGTATTCGTTGAAAAAAAAATTGCTCAGTTCCGTACAATGGCATGAAAGTGATGGATTAATAATCTGTGTGATTAGGAATATTCTGGATGAATGTGCCATATTGTGCGCGCAATAATGGCATTTTTGGTTAGAAAAGTGATGTTAATTGAAAGAGATAGCGGGTTTCTGAAACGTTCTGTTACATGAAAGCCCCTGTTAGACATCGCGAATCGCAAAGAGTTTCCCATCAATTTTTGGTATATTTAAAACTTAGGATTTACTTGAAGCACATTTGAGGTGGTTATGAAAAAAATTGCATGTCTTTCAGCACTGGCCGCTGTTCTGGCTTTCTCCGCAGGTACTGCTGTAGCTGCGACTTCTACCGTTACCGGTGGTTACGCTCAGAGCGATGCTCAGGGCGCAGCGAACAAAATGAACGGTTTTAACCTGAAGTATCGCTACGAGCAGGACAGCAATCCGCTGGGTGTTATCGGTTCCTTCACTTACACTGAAAAAGATCGTACCGATGCGTCTGGCGACTACAACAAAACCCAGTACTACGGCATCACTGCTGGCCCGGCTTACCGTCTGAACGACTGGGCAAGCATCTACGGTGTAGTGGGTGTTGGCTACGGTAAATTCCAGAACGCAGCATCCCCGGCTGATAACCACACCACCAGTGACTACGGTTTCTCTTACGGTGCTGGTCTGCAGTTCAACCCGATCGAAAACGTTGCTCTGGACTTCTCCTACGAGCAGAGCCGTATTCGTAGCGTTGACGTTGGCACCTGGATCGCTGGCGTGGGTTACCGCTTCTAATCACTTCGGTGATACAAAAAATCCGCCTCTCGGGGCGGATTTTTTTTGTGCGCAATTCAGAGATTAACGAGATTTGATCTCAAAGATGTCGGTACCCAGATGGTTGTAGTCCACCTTCTGCAATTTGAAGTTGGTGATGTACACCGGGCCAGCCTTTTTCTCTGAAATAAAGCGATAGCTGTTGGTGATTTCCTTCGCGCTTATCCCCGTCCACTGCGAGAAAAAGCTGAGGAAATCATTGGCGGAGCGACGGGCTTTAATCACCCGGTGCGCTTTATCATCGCTCGACAGCACCATAAATGGTACCTGGAAATTCTGCTGGAACTGATCGTCATGCGCCAGGTACTGCACCTCTTTCCCCCGCTCTTTAAACGCGAGGCCATGATCGGAGAAATAGACCATTGAGAAACTGTTACCGCTGTTACGTAACTGATCGTAAAGCTGGCGCAGCAGGTCATCCGTCTGCGTCATGGTGTACAGATAGCAAGATGTCTCTTTTGACTGGACGAAAGTCTCGTATTTACCCTGCGTACGGTCGCAGGCCTGCGGATGCGAGCCCATTAAATGCAGCACGATAAGCTGTGGCTGAGTGCGCTCGGTTGCCAGCACCTGCGCGGTCATCTTCAACAACGCTTCGTCACGGGTATTTTTATCCGCTTCGAAATCACCGCTTTTGAGGAACTGAACTTCATCAGCTCGCTTCGCAATGCTGGCGATGGCCGTATCGTATTCACCAATCTGTCCCTGATTGGAGAACCACCACGTCTGGAATCCCGCGCGGTTGGCCAGAGTGACAAAGTTATCCTGGAACTGGGGTTTATTGTCGACCACCCGATTCAGCGTCAGGCCGAGTGATTTTTGTGTCGAACCGCTTGCCGCAATGTAATCCGCGAAGATGTAGCCGTTAACGGAACTGGCAAACGGGGTGTTATCCCAGTGGCCGCCAAAAGCGCCTAACGCATCGCGGCGGGCGCTTTCGCCGATGACCACCACGTAGGTATGATACTTCGGCTTCACGGCGGTTACCGTCCAGCTGTCTTTCACGCTCGCCAGCTTCGCCATACGCTCTTGTTCGTCGAGCACTTCGTTGTTATTAACGATAACGTCCTTGGCAAAGCGGAAAACCGGATAGCCGGTGTCTTTCAGCTTGAACACGCCGCCCCAGGCCAGGTTTTGCACCGGGGTTACAAAGAACGCGACAACGCTGAACAGCAAACAAATGCTGTCGAACTTGTTCCAGCTACGCTGCTGCACCTCTTTTTTACGGCGTACGGCGATAACACCGAGGGCGAAAATAAACACCCCAACCAGATAACTGTACCAGGGGAAGATGGTGAGGATTTCAGTAGACTCTTCCATATTGGTTGAGTGCAGCGCCAGTAAGGTATTGAAGTTCGGCGAACCGTAAGCCTGGCCAAACGGGAAGTACATTGCCGCTATCAGCGAGCAAATGCCAATCAACACTTTCTGCGCACGCGGCGCGCTGCGCCACAGCAGCATCAATATACAGGTGAAAGCAACGCTATAGAGCAGGCTAAGCGGATAGCCCAGCGCAAGGTTGATCAGCAGAGACTGTAAGAAATAGAGGCCAGTCCACGGACTAATCGCCCGGCTACGAGCAATGATTGAATCTTTGAGGGTTAAATTCATATGCCACTGTTACAAAAACGCCATGTGCTTACCCTGGCGCTAAGGGTCATTGCCTGCCTGAGAGAGCGAGAAGGGGGATAGGGTCCGCATCCGCGAGCCGCAATATATGCAGGGCTGCGAAAAGATAGAGTGTGTGCAAGAGAAGGTCAACTACTACTAAGAAATTGTTTTGCGAGGGGCGTGGCAAAACTGACAAAAAGAAGGGTTATTGGCACGAAAACGATCACCGTATCCGAGTTACGGCAGGAAAATAAAGCGGCGTGCCGCGACGCCGCATTATTTATCTGCAGGTTTATCCTGCTCTGGTTTGCTGTTAATCATGTCGCACAGCATAGAGATCAGCATTAACCGTACTTTAAAGGGAGAGTGGCTAAACACGCGTATACACCTCTTAAATTCATTCATATAAACCTCCTGACTTCACGATCCCATCAGTCCTTGAGGGATGTCTTTATTATATACAGATATAGCACAGGCTATATTATATAGCTATTGCTAAAACGTTAATTTTTTGTGCCCACGCAACTCTGGTTTACAATGAGCGTTCTCTAATCAGATGCCGTTAACGCGTCACAGTAACGAGGAAGCAGAATGAGTCGTCGCGCAGGTATGCCAACAACAAAAAAAGTGACGCAATTGGTGAATGTCGAAGAACACGTTGAAGGATTTCGTCAGGTCCGGGAGGCACATCGCCGTGAGCTGATTGATGACTACGTAGAGCTGATTTCCGATCTCATTATTGAGGTGGGTGAAGCGCGCCAGGTCGATATGGCCGCACGGCTTGGGGTTTCCCAGCCGACGGTTGCTAAAATGCTTAAGCGTCTTGCTTCAGTTGGGTTGATTGAAATGATCCCCTGGCGGGGCGTTTTTTTAACCGCAGAGGGTGAGCGACTGGCTCAGGAGAGTCGGGAGCGTCACCAGATTGTGGAGAACTTCCTGCTGATGTTAGGTATCAGCCCGGAAATTGCCCGTCGCGACGCGGAGGGAATGGAGCATCACGTCAGTAAGGAAACGCTGGAGGCTTTTAGCCGGTTTACGCAACAGCAAGGCACAGGCTCTGAATGAGTTTTCCTTTACTACGCGCCTTACAGCGCGATCGCTTTTTTCAGCTGTTAATCATCGTCGGGGTTGTACTGAGCCTGTTCGTGCCATTTACACCACGGTCGTGGCCGGGGGCGATAGACTGGCACACGATTATTACGCTTAGCGGCCTGATGTTACTGACCAAAGGCGTGGAGCTAAGCGGTTACTTCGATGTGTTAGGGCGCAAGATGATCCGGCGCTTCAACACTGAACGTCAATTGGCGATATTTATGGTGCTGGCGGCGGCGCTGCTGTCGACGTTTCTGACCAACGATGTTGCGCTGTTTATTGTTGTTCCGCTGACGATCACCCTGAAAAAATTGTGCGCCATTCCTGTAAATCGCCTGATTATCTTTGAGGCGCTGGCGGTAAACGCCGGATCGTTGCTCACGCCAATAGGTAATCCGCAAAACATTCTGATGTGGGGACGCTCCGGCTTATCGTTTACCGCGTTTACCTGGCAGATGGCGCCGCTTGCGGGGACCATGATGCTGACGCTGGTGGTGCTGTGCTGGTTGAGTTTCCCGCATAAAGCATTGCATTATCATACCGGTACGCGCGCACCTGACTGGCAACCGCGCCTGGTGTGGAGCTGTCTGGGGCTGTATATCATTTTCCTGGCGGCACTGGAGTTAAAACAAGAGCTGTGGGGCCTGGCGATCGTCGCGGCAGGATTCATGGTGCTGGCTCGCCGCGTGATCCTCTGCGTGGATTGGACGCTGCTGTTGGTGTTTATGGCGATGTTCATTGATGTGCACTTGCTGACGCAACTCCCGGCCTTGCAGGAGATTACCCACCAGATTGGCACGCTTTCAGCGCCGGGGCTTTGGTTGACGGCCATTGGCCTGTCGCAGTTTATCAGTAATGTTCCCAGCACGATTTTGCTGCTGAACTACGTCCCGCCAACGCTGCTGCTGGCCTGGGCGGTCAATGTGGGCGGTTTTGGGTTGTTGCCGGGATCGCTGGCGAATCTTATTGCTTTACGGATGGCAAACGATCGACGGATCTGGTGGCGTTTTCATTGGTATTCGGTGCCGATGCTGATATGGGCGGCGCTGGTAGGGTATGGTTTATTGCAGGTGATGTGAGGATTGTGCCCGATGTGGCTGGCGCTTATCGGGCCTACAGGTTAAGTAGGCCCGATAAGGCGAAAGGGCAGTTTTGATGCTTAGTTCAGACGAACCGGCATACCTGAACGGTTCTGTACCGCCTGCTCAACGACGGCCTGATCGACGTCAGACTGACCGGTGATGCTGGTAATGCTCTTGTTCAGCGTAATCGGTACGATTTCCCCGCCTTCGAACTGTGCTTCAGTGGTAGACAGTGGATTGTGTACCTCGATGTAACGGCTGCCGTCTGGTTCAGTCGTGGCTTTTACCGGCTCATCGATAAACTGTACGCGGGTGCCGACCGGCACATTTTCAAACAGGAATTTGATGTCGTCGTTACGCAGACGCACGCAACCGTGGCTGACGCGTAAGCCGACGCCGAAGTTAGCATTGGTGCCGTGGATGGCGTACAGGCGACCGATATACAGCGCGTACAGGCCCATCGGGTTATCCGGACCTGCCGGAACAACAGCTGGCAGCGGTTCGCCCGCAGCGCGGTATTCCGCATGCATTTTTGCCGTTGGCGTCCAGGTTGGGCCCGCTTTTTTACGTTCTACTTTGGTGGTCCAGTTGATTGGCGTGTCTTTGCCCAACTGGCCAATACCGATCGGCAGAACAATAACGGTGTTGGTGCCTTTCGGGTAGTAGTACAGACGCATTTCAGCGCTGTTAATAACAATACCTTCATGCACGGTATCCGGCAGGATCAATTGCTGAGGTATGTTCAGTACGGTGCCGCCCTTCGGCAGGAAGGTATCCACGCCCGGGTTGGCTTCCAGCATATTAGACAGACCCATCTGATACTCCGCCGCAAAATACTCCAGCGGTTGGGTGTTGCCTTCAGGAATAGTGATGACCTGGTTTTGGCCGATCAAACGGCTGCCATCGGTAGGCAGCGGGTACGTGACGGCAGAAGCGGTGTTACAAAAACCAACTATTGCGAGTGCCGCCGCGAAAAGCGTTGTTAATTTCATATTCATGTTCATGTATGCGAGATTCAGTGCCAGGCAGGCTAGTGGGTTGAGATTTATGTAGTGTTGGGCACGCATTATATGTGCAATCTGAGCAACAAGGAATTCGGATGTGTACTAAATCACATTTTTTTCCTTTTGCTTTCACTTTATCCCTTCAGCATCAAGGCGCGATCTTATTGCAGACTTATGGCATAATAAGCGGTTCGTCACATATTTCTTTCTCTTTCAGGATACGCCAGTGTTAGTTTCCAGCAACGTCACCATGCAGTTCGGCAGTAAGCCGCTGTTTGAAAATATTTCCGTCAAATTTGGCGGCGGCAACCGTTACGGCCTGATTGGCGCGAACGGTAGCGGTAAATCCACTTTTATGAAAATTCTCGGCGGCGACCTCGAACCGACGCTGGGCAACGTTTCCCTCGATCCGAACGAGCGTATTGGTAAGCTGCGTCAGGATCAGTTCGCCTTTGAAGAGTTCACCGTGCTTGACACCGTGATCATGGGTCACGGTGAACTGTGGGAAGTAAAGCAGGAGCGCGATCGCATTTACGCCCTGGCCGAAATGAGCGAAGAAGACGGCTATAAAGTTGCTGACCTTGAAGTTCAGTATGGCGAAATGGACGGCTACTCTGCGGAAGCGCGTGCGGGTGAACTGCTGCTGGGCGTAGGTATTCCGGTAGAACAGCATTACGGCCCGATGAGCGAAGTCGCCCCCGGCTGGAAGCTGCGTGTGCTTCTGGCACAGGCGCTGTTCTCTAACCCGGACATTCTGCTGCTCGACGAACCAACGAACAACCTGGATATCGACACCATCCGCTGGCTGGAGCAGACGCTGAACGAGCGTGACAGCACCATGATCATCATTTCGCACGACCGTCACTTCCTGAACATGGTCTGTACGCACATGGCGGATCTGGACTACGGCGAACTGCGTGTTTATCCGGGTAACTACGACGAATATATGACGGCGGCAACTCAGGCGCGTGAACGTCTGCTGGCCGATAACGCCAAGAAGAAAGCGCAGATTGCCGATCTGCAATCCTTCGTCAGCCGCTTTAGCGCCAACGCATCTAAATCTCGTCAGGCGACTTCTCGTGCGCGTCAGATTGATAAGATCAAGCTTGACGAAGTGAAGGCGTCCAGCCGTCAGAACCCGTTCATCCGCTTCGAACAGGATAAGAAACTGTTCCGTAACGCGCTTGAAGTGGAAGCGCTGACGAAAGGTTTTGATGAAGGTCCGTTGTTTAAAAACTTTAACCTGCTGCTGGAAGTTGGCGAGAAAATTGCCATTCTTGGTGCCAACGGCGTGGGTAAATCAACCATGCTGAAAACGCTGGTCGGCGAATTACAGCCGGATAACGGTACCGTGAAATGGTCTGAAAACGCCCAGGTTGGTTACTACGCGCAGGATCACGAGTACGAATTCGAAAACGATCTGACGGTCTTCGAGTGGATGAGTCAGTGGAAACAGGAAGGCGATGATGAGCAGGTAGTACGTAGCTTCCTTGGTCGCTTGCTGTTCAGCCAGGACGATATCAAGAAACCTGCTAAAGTGCTGTCCGGTGGTGAAAAAGGACGCATGCTGTTCGGTAAGCTGATGATGCAGAAGCCGAATATCCTGGTAATGGATGAACCGACCAACCACCTGGATATGGAATCTATCGAATCGCTGAACATGGCGCTGGAAATGTACCAGGGCACGCTGATCTTCGTTTCTCACGACCGTGAGTTCGTCAGTTCGTTGGCAACCCGCGTGATTGAAATTACGCCGGAACGCGTAATCGACTTCACCGGTAACTACGAAGATTACCTGCGTAGCAAGGGCGTCGAATAATTTTCCCGTCGTCTTTCGTGTTACAGGTGTGTTGGCTGCACCTGTACACCCCGGTCACTTACTTGTGTAAGCTTGCGGGGATTTACAGGCTGGCCGCCTTCCTGTAACGCGAAATACTTAGGGAAACTTGTGTAAGTTACAAATTAAATAATCCCCAGCGCACGCTTGCCGTGGATATTCAAATCATCCAGCGTGAAGCGTCCTTCCCAGTGAGTTTCATAATCCTCGCGTGGGAAATCACCCGGCGATACGCCTTTTTCCAGCGCGGCCTTCACTTTATGGGCGTAGGCCAGATTCTTTTCGCACATCGGTGCGGCAGGGATGTACATCACGTTGCCCCAACCCTGTTGATTTTCTACCGGCGCGACGGAGTGGATCACATCACAATGCCACCAGACGGAGTCTCCGGCGTCCAGTTGCGGAATGCTGGTTAACGCTTCAATCAGCAGCGGATGCCATTGCGCAGAAATCGGCAGAACTCTGCCGGGTGCTACGCCGCAAAGTTCATCTTCCGGCACATCGTCAAGCAATGGACGTAACAGTACCCAGGCCATCGCTTCAGGGATAGGGACCACGTGCAACAACCCCTGACCTGGCAGCATATCAGAGAGAGCAGTCCAGCCCTGGAAGGTACGGAATACTGAACATTTGGTGGTGTTATCCACCGTGTACTCTTCTACTTCAGTGCGATGCGCGGCCTGCCACGGGTCGTAATCTTCCAGCTTACCATTGAAAACATTAGCAAAGACCTGCTGATATGCCGGCAGAAGCCAGCGTTCCAGCGCGCCGGAATCCGTATGCGCGCCCAGCCCTTTGGACGTCGTTCCCGGTGGACGACGGCGTATGCGGTCGGGGTAGATAACGCTGACATCCGGGTTAAACCATTGCTTACCTTCGCCTGCAAATGTCCAAAGACGGTTGAGAAATGACTGCGCATTTGCCATTTCTTCACTCTGACGGGCCTGCATCTGCGCCTGGGACCAGTAGATGGGGTAGATTTCAGGTCGCGACGCGCTCAGGGTACCAAAGAAATTATCGCCCGGTCCTTGGTAAACGTCGTCAAAATGGTTGCGGTCCAGATAGTCCAGCATTGACCTATCCCAATCGAGGGCTTGTTCGCGAGAGAAATGGCCTTTAATGACCGCGCATCCGCGACGCTTAATTTCTTCACGCTGCTCAGCGCTCACGCGACCCGCCTTGATATCCGCATAGGACAACACAGGCCATACCGGAGAGCCTTGCGCTTTGAGGGCGTTGATTTCCGCCACGCGATTAGCAATGGCCTCGCTCAACTGATTGAAAATCGACTGAACATCTCCAAGCTGTTCACGCAATTGCTTTTTCATCTGCCGGATTGCCGCTTTGTGATCGGTGGGCAACGTGTCGCTGGTAAAAGTAAAAGCCATATCCACCTCGCATTAACTTTCATTCGAAACTTGTTTAACTTACAGGTGATAATATAAGTTAAAATTTAGTTAACGCAAGTTTAAAATTTGATGGTGTGAGAAACATGAAAAAGCGTGGAAACCGGGGCAAGGGGATACCCCGGTTGGGCAGGATTAGCAATTAAAAGGGGAAGTGTTATCCAGCACCGCCTGAATCACGTTCAGCGCGCCCTGATGGTTATTGTCGTCGGTCTGATAGCGGGCAATCGATTTGATACTCTCTGCCGCGTTGGCCATGGCGAAAGAGTAGCGCGCCATTTTCAGCATTTCTGCGTCATTGCCGCTATCGCCAATGGCGACCACGTTTTGCGGGGACAGGTTCCAGCGCTTTAGCAGACGGCTGATTCCGTTGGCTTTATGCAAACCAGGAATGATCAGGTCGATAAACCCAAAGCCGCTGGTGACGGGCTTCATTATACCGTCAAGGGCAGAATGAAGGTGATCGATCACTAATGGGATTTGTTGATCCGGTAAATTCAGCGAGAACTTGAACAGCACATCATCAATGTCCTGATAATCCTTCACGGGTTTCAGGCGATGGTAGTGTTTTGACATCAATGCGACAAAGGACTCGGGGGCATTTTCGCTAACGTAGGCGCTTTGCAGGCCGCAAGCTACAAAGTTGAGATGCGTATCTTTGAGCAGTTCGCCAATGACAATGCGGGATTCGTGGCGGGTCAGCTCACCGTGAAACAGCTGTTTGCCATGTTCAAAGACTAACGCCCCGTTCTCGGCAACAAAAGAGATCTCATTTTTGAGTTCCGGGAAAAAGGAGATCAGTTGGTAATACTGATTGCCGCTGGCCACGACAAATTCAATATCTCGTTTTTTCAGTTCCTGATACTGCGCCATAAAACGTGCATGATCGTATTTTTTGGCGTCGTCGAGAAAAGTTCCGTCCATATCAGTGACGATAACTTTGATGGTCATACTTGCTCCTGGCTCATAACTGCGACCAGAAACATTTTAATAACAATGTGAGCTAAAGCACAAATTTATTTCATTCGAAAGAAGAATACCCGGCAAGCGAAATGCCGCCGGGTAAGGGGATTACAGCATATGTTCAGTACGTGCGATGATATCGTCCTGCGCATCTGGAGACAGCGCGGTGAAGAAGGCCGAATAACCTGCTACACGGACCACCAGGTCACGATACTGATCCGGGTGCTTTTTGGCTTCCAGCAGCGTTTCACGGGAGACAATGTTGTACTGAATATGCCAGCCTTTGTGCTCTTCAAAGAAGGTACGCAGCAGGATCATCAGCTTTTGCTTATCGGATTCATTCTCCAGCGTGGCCGGGTTCAGCTTCTGGTTTAACAACACGCCGCCGAGGATTGAACCGGTCGGCAGTTTACCCACCGAGCCAATTACCGCTGTTGGGCCGAGATGGTCCGTTCCGGAAGCCGGGCTTGCGCCCTCTGCCAGCGGAGTGTGCGCCTTACGACCATCCGGTGTGGCCATCGTTGCCGCGCCAAACGGTACGTTTGCGGAGATCGATGAGGTACCCGCGTAGTAATTGCCGCCAACCGGGCCACGTCCGTAACGCGGATTATGATACTGTTTCAACTCATTGATATAGGTCTGATAAGCGCGGGCCAGCAGCGTATCAACGCTATCGTCATCGTTGCCGTATTTCGGTGCGCCGTTGATCAGCCGCTGGCGTAATTGTTCGTGGGTCAGACCGTCAAAATCGTCGGCCAGCGCGGCGGCCAGCTGTTGCTGACCGATAGCGCCTTGTTCAAAGACCAGTTTCTTCACCGCAGCCAGGCTGTTGCCGAGGTTGGCAATACCCACCTGCAAACCCGATACCCAGTCGTATTTCGCACCGCCTTGCTTAATGCTTTTCGCGCGTTCAATACAGTCATCTACCAGCGCAGAGCACAGAATATCGTGTACGTTCTCTTCCAGCATGGTGTCGACAACATACTCAATTTCGATAGATTTACGCGTGTAGTAGCGAATCTGCGTATCCCAGGCGTCCATCACTTCGTCGAAATTGTTGAAGTTACCAGCCGAGAGCGCTTTTTCCTGTGGCAGAAATACTTTACCGCTGGTGGCATCGCGACCACCTTCCAGCGCTGCCAGCATCACGCGGGCAAAGTTAATAAAGCTCATACCGGTACAGCGGTAGCCCCATTTGCCGCCAACGGCGGTTTCGATGCAACCAATGGCCGCATAGTCATAGGCGTCCTGCGGTTCAATGCCAAGCTTAATGAATTCAGGTATGACGATTTCGTCGTTATTAAAGGCAGGCATCCCGAAGCCGCAGCGGATCACCTGTACACAGGCATCCAGGAAATCATTACTCATCCCTGCATGATAACGCACGCTCAGGTTTGGCTGAGTAGAACGCAGGCGACCGCAGGATTCCAGAATGGCGTAGGAGAGCGGATTGACGGCATCCATTGCCTGACCGTTAACCAGGTTTTGGCCACCAATGGTCACGTTCTGATACAGCGGGCTACCCGCCGAGGCTTTCGAATGGGAGCCGGAGCGGATTTTGTTCACTTCCAGCAGTTTCAGCCAGCAGCTGTGCAGCAGCTCAATGGCGTGCTCACGATCGAGGCTTTGGTTCAGTTCTACGTCACGACGGTAGAACGGATAGAGGTACTGATCCATGCGACCAAACGACACCGAGTGACCATTTGATTCAATTTGCAGGATCAACTGGATGAAATAGCACAACTGCAGCGCCTGCCAGAACGTTTTTGGCGGCTCATGGGCGATCACATCGCAGTTGTCCGCCATGGTCAGCAGTTCATCACGACGACTGGCGCGAGTTTCCGTGGCCGCCATTTTACGTGCCAGCGTGGCAAAGCGCTCAATGTGCAGACTGACGGCCTCCAGCACGATATCAATCGCTTTCAGAAACTGATCGCCATGGAGGTCTTCCAGACATGTCAGATTGATGCGGGAACGACGTTCATCAACTTTGTGGCGCAGGCCGTCGAGACCTTTTTCCAGCAGCAGCGGGAAGTTTACCGCCAGGTGTGCATCACCAGAGGTCATGTTACCTTCGGCTTTGATAATGCCGGTTTCCAGCAGCCCTTTCTGCTCGTCCGTAAACATCCCGTAGCAGCGATCCTGCACGGTCTGACCACGCCACCATGGACACACCTCGTGCAACACGCGTTTGTTCTCTTCGCTTACCGCAAAGCCCGCGCCCGGCCTGTCGGCGAGGTCATCGATCTCTTTTTCAATCCACGACACGGTGTATTCCGGGAAGATTGGCGCGGCACGCACTTCGCTTGCCTGGTTACCAATGATCAGTTCGTCATGATTGATCCAGATGGTGCGTTCCGCCAGATGATGGGCCAGCGCCAGCGCGCGGCGAACCGGGATAGGTTTATCCAGATGCTGTTGATACATCTCGGTATAGTGCTGGGCGCGCTCGGTACAAACCGGCGGCTTCACGATGTGGATCAGGGCCGTTTTATGCGCTTTGATACGGTCGCTGAGTGTGTCCAGTTTCAGAGTGGTCATGGCGATTATCCTCGTAGGGTCGCGGTTAAACCTTTCAGGCTGGCGTACTGCTGGGCAAATTCGAGCAGCGCAGGCGCATCAAGCGGTTTATCCGGTGCGTTGTAGGGTTGACTGAGTAAGTGGTATTTGTTGATGCCCAACGTGTGGTAGGGCAAAAAATGGATCTCATCGACGTGAAGCTCGTCGGCAGCAAAATCGGTAATGGCCTGAATAGCGGCTTCGTCAGCGTTGAACCCCTGAATCAGGGGGACGCGGATAACCATTTTTTTACCGGCGGCGGCCAGTTTTTTCAGATTTTCCAGTACGCGAGAGGCGCTGCCATCGGTCCACTGTTTAAACGGCGCGTCGGCGACATGTTTTAAATCGGCCAGGAACAGGTCGACGTCAGGTAATGACGGTTCAATATACTTCCACGGGACATGCAGACAGGTTTCAACCGCTGTATGAATACCTGCATCGTGGCTGGCTTTGAGCAGCGCTGCCGCCAGTTCTGGCTGCATAAAGGGTTCACCGCCAGACAGGGTGAGACCCCCGCCGCTGCGATCGTAAAACGGTTTATCACGCACTACGGTCGCCATGATGTCGTCCACGCTTTTTTCCTCTCCGCAGACGGTCAGCGCCTGGGTTGGACAGCAGTGGGTCAGCGCCGTGAGCGCATCATCGGTCAGTTTTTCGCGATGAATCAGCAATCCGCTCAGCGCGCGTTCAATCACCTTCGGTGCGGCCTGAGCACAGAGATCGCAACCGTCGAGGCACAAACGTGCGTCATAGAGCAGATCCTGCGTGCGGGCGCGGCTTTCCGGATTCTGGCACCACCGACAGCCCAGTGAGCATCCCTTAAGGAACACCACAGTACGGATACCGGGACCATCATGTGTGGAATAGCGCTGGATATTGAAAATCATAAGCGGCCTCTCGTCTTTCGTATAAAGATTAAATTACTTTCGAATGAAAGTTATATTGACGTACGTCAACTAACCGTGAGGTTTCGCCGTGCTACCTTTTATTCATGCTAATTATTCGTTTGAGGAAAGGTTATGGAACTCTATTTAGATACGTCTGACGTTGACGCGGTAAAAGCTCTGGCGCGGGTTTTTCCGCTGGCAGGGGTGACCACTAACCCAAGCATTGTGGCGGCAGGTAAGCAGACGCTGGACGTGTTACTGCCGCAACTGCAGGAAGCGATGGGAGGGCAAGGACGCCTGTTTGCTCAGGTAATGGCGACCACCGCCGAAGGCATGGTCAGCGATGCGCGTAAGCTGCGGGCAATCATTGCGGATATCGTGGTCAAAGTGCCGGTCACGGCAGAAGGTCTGACGGCCATTAAATTGCTGAAAGAAGAAGGGATCCCGACGTTGGGTACCGCGGTATACGGCGCTGCTCAAGGGCTATTAGCTGCGCTTGCGGGGGCCGAATACGTTGCGCCATATGTTAACCGTGTGGATGCGCAGGGGGGGGACGGCATTCAGACGGTGACCGATCTGCAGACCTTACTGAAAATGCATGCCCCGCACGCCAAAGTACTGGCCGCCAGTTTTAAAACGCCGCGTCAGGCGCTGGATTGCCTGCTGGCAGGCTGCGAGTCCATCACGCTGCCGCTGGATGTCGCTCAGCAGATGATTAGCTCTCCGGCCGTTGATGCTGCCGTAGCGAAGTTCGAGCACGACTGGCAGAGCGCATTTGGACGCACTTCTCTGTAAGTCTGTTTTGCCGGATGGCGGCTGACACCTTATCCGGCCTACACAATGCGCTGTTGTAGGCCTGATTGGAGGCATTAGCCTCGCCCTCTGGCAATAGTGTGGTGCCGACGATTTCTCTGCTAACTCCCGCAGACCTCACAGGTGGGATTGCGCATCAGCTTCATTTCGCGAAACTGGCAGGTCATGGCGTCGTACATGACGATTTTTCCTGACGCCGGTTTACCGTAGTTAGCCAGCAGCTTAATGGCTTCCATCGCCTGTAACGAGCCGATCACGCCGATCAGCGGGGCCATCACTCCGGCCTCTACGCAGGTCAGGGCGTTTTCACCGAACAGACGGCTCAGGCAACGGTAGCAGGGCTCTCCTTCCTGGTAGGTAAATACGGTAATTTGTCCTTCCATGCGAATTGCCGCACCAGAAACCAGCGGAACCCTGGCGGCGAAGCATCCGGCATTCAACTGATTGCGGATGCTGACATTATCCGTACAGTCCAGCACCAAATCGTGTTCGGTAATAAGCGTGTGAATCTCGCTCTCGTCCAGCAGCGCATTCACCGGCGTAATGGCGATATAAGGGTTAATCCGCGCCAGTGCGTCGCGGGCGGATAGCACTTTTGGCTGTCCAACGGTCGCATCGCTGTGCAGCGTCTGGCGCTGGAGGTTCGACACGGAGACTGTGTCAAAGTCGAGCAAGGTTAAATGCCCGACGCCAGCGCCTGCAAGGTACTGAGTTGCTGCGCATCCCAGTCCCCCCACACCAACGACCAGTACCCGCGCCTCCTTGAGCGCTTCCTGACCTTCGAAATCGAAGCCGCGCAGAATGATTTGCCGGTTATAGCGCATCATCTCCTGGTCGCTGAGTTCTGCCATTACAGGCCTCCAAACAGTGCGTTAAACGGCTCGACCTCAACCCATTCGCCGGCTTCGACGTTACCACGATCGCGCTCCAGCACGATAAAACAGTTACCCTGGCTAAAAGAGCTAAAAATATGCGAGCCCTGGTGCCCGGTAGTGGTGACTTCCAGTTCGCCTTCAGCGGTACGCTGCAATACACCGCGCTGAAAATCCAGACGGCCAGGTGTTTTCTTCAGGCGTGAGGCGGTGCGCACGCGCTGGCGAGGCGGTAGTCCACAGGCGGTGTTGCCGCTCAGTTTCGCCAGGAGCGGTTGTACCAGTTGATAGAAGGTGAGGGCCGCAGACACTGGATTACCCGGCAGACCGCAAAACCAGCTGTTGCTCAGTTTGCCAAACGCGAACGGTTTGCCCGGTTTGATAGCCAGCTTCCAGAAGGCAATTTCTCCCAGCTCTTCCAGAATAGTTTTAGTGTAATCCGCTTCGCCTACTGAAACGCCGCCGGAACTGATGACGACATCGGCCTGGCTGTCGGCTTCGATAAACGCGGCACGAAGCGCGTTGGGATCGTCGCGAATAATCCCCAGGTTGATCACTTCGCAGCCCAACTGTTGCAGCATCAGGTGAACGGTCAGACGGTTAGTGTCATAAATCTGCCCGTCTCCCAGCGGCTGACCTGGTAACTGCAGTTCATCACCGGTAGAGAACAGCGCCACGCGGACTTTGCGTACAACGGGAGCATCGGCAACACCGAGCGAAGCCAGAACGGGAAGCTCGCCGGTTGTCAGGCGAGTCCCGGCGGGAAACACCACCGCGCCGTTTGCAATATCTTCACCGCGCAGACGAATATTTTGCCCGCGGCGGACTTCGGCGGTAAAACGCACCCCGTCGTCAGTTTGTTCCGTTTGCTCCTGCATCACCACCGCTTCACAACCAGCAGGCACTGGGGCGCCGGTCATAATACGGATGCAGGTTCCCGCAGGCCACTCGCCATGGAAAGGCTGACCGGCAAAGGCTTTACCCGCCACCGCAAGCGGCTGATCAGATTGTAAATCGGCTAATCGTACCGCATAGCCATCCATTGCTGAGTTATCGAATCCCGGTACATCAATGGGGGAGACAACGTCGGTGGCCAGAATGCGGCCAAAGCATTGAACCAGCGGCAGCGTTTCGACGGCGGTGAGCGGGGTAATACGCGAAAGCATCTGAGAGAGAGCCGTTTCAAGCGGCATCAGTCCGGCGGTAAATTCCATGAGAAGACTCCTGCGGGGCAAAATCGAATTTGCTCATTATGTCAGAAAATGGACGCGGGCAGTATGCTACCTCAGGCTTAGAATCAGATCTGGTAAAGGTTTTGTGCCAGGGATAGCGCTGCAGGAAGAATGCAGTATAGACTCAATATTTCCGCTCATTTTTCCCTGGGGGCTAAATGGCTAATATTATTCCAGACGCAATTCGACGACAGGTGGAGGCCGCCAGTGCGTGCATCCGTCAGATTTTCGAGGGGAATCTCATTGCCCTTCATTTGTATGGCTCTGCGGTTGAAGGCGGCTTAAAACCCCAAAGCGACATTGATTTATTGGTCACCCTGCGTGAACCAATAAATGCCCGACAAAGAAAAAAACTGATGCAGGATTTGCTGACCATTTCAGCGCCTCCCGGCACCTCCGGGCCATATCGTGCGCTGGAAGTGACCGTGGTTCTGCACTCGCAGATCGTGCCGTGGCGATTCCCACCGGCGAGAGAAATGCAGTTTGGCGAATGGCTGCGTGATGATATTCGCGCTGGCGTGTTTGAACCGGCAATGGTGGATGCTGATCTTTCTATTCTGCTGACCCAGGCCCGGCGCGCCAGCGTACCGCTGTTCGGTGAACCGGCTGAGATGTTATTTAACGTCATTCCGTTTAGCGATGTATTGCAAACATTTCGGCATATCCTTGAGATGTGGCAGAAACCGGCTGATTTAGAGGGGGACGAGCGTAATATCATCCTTGCTCTGGCACGTATCTGGTATAGCGTGGTTACGGGTAATATTGTCGCTAAAGATGAGGCCGCATCCTGGCTTCTGCCGCAATTACCCGCTGAGCATGCTGATTTGCTGCAAGCGGCGCGTGCCGAATATCTGGGGTTAACCAAACATAACTGGGCAGCGTGTATGCCGTCTGTAGAACGCTTTGTGTTTTATGCAAAAAAACAGATTACCGATCGGCTTGAATAATTTAGCAACAACGTCGGGAGATCTCCTTTCCGTTAAACACATCTGAATGACCTGATGAGACGGGGTGTGAGGTGCAGGCCTTTACCTTTACATGACGTCTGCATCTTTCTATATTCAAAAATCGAATCAATAAGTCACCGAAATTCTGATATTTATAACCCCCCGGTACCCGCCACCTAATGGACGAATAAAATGGGTAAAGCAGTCATTGCAATTCACGGCGGCGCAGGGGCTATCACCCGCGCGTTACTGAGCCAGGAGCAAGAATTGCGTTATATACAAGCGCTGTCGGATATCGTTGAAACCGGCCAACGGATGCTTGAAGACGGTCGTAGCGCACTGGATGTGGTCACCGAAGCCGTGCGTTTGTTGGAGGAGTGTCCGTTGTTTAATGCCGGAATTGGCGCGGTGTATACCCGTGATGAAACCCATGAACTGGACGCCTGTGTGATGGACGGTAATACGCTAAACGCGGGAGCCGTCGCCGGGGTTAGCCATCTGCGCAATCCAATTCTCGCGGCTCGCCTGGTGATGGAGCACAGCCCCCACGTCATGATGATAGGTGAAGGGGCTGAAAACTTTGCCATTGCGCAGGGTATGGAGCGCGTTTCGGCGGATATTTTCTCGACGCCAGAACGCTACGCTCAACTGCTGGCAGCGCAATCGGCGGGTGAAACGGTGCTGGATCATAGCGCGACCCCGCTGGATGAAAACAACAAAATGGGTACTGTGGGTGCGGTCGCGCTGGATATGTTTGGCAATCTGGCGGCGGCAACATCGACCGGCGGGATGACCAACAAATTACCGGGGCGGGTAGGTGACAGTCCGCTGGTCGGCGCTGGCTGCTATGCCAATAACGCAAGTGTGGCCGTTTCCTGCACCGGAACCGGTGAAGTCTTTATTCGTGCGCTGGCGGCCTATGACATTGCGGCGTTGATGGACTATGGCGGCCTGAGTTTATCGGAGGCGTGCGAACGCGTAGTAATGGAAAAATTACCGGCGCTCGGCGGTAGCGGCGGTTTAATTGCCGTCGATCACGCGGGCAACGTCGCCTTGCCGTTTAACAGCGAAGGCATGTACCGTGCCTGGGGATATGCAGGCGATACGCCAACCACCGGTATTTATCGGGAAAAAGGAGATACCGTTGCCACACAGTGATGAGCTTGACGCCAGCGACGTGCTGGCAGTCAGCAACCTGAACATTGTCTTTGAGCAGGAGCAGCAGCGCATCAGTGCGGTGCGTAATCTGTCATTTCGCCTGAAGCGTGGTGAAACGCTGGCGATAGTGGGCGAATCCGGTTCAGGAAAGTCGGTAACAGCCTTGTCGCTGATGCGTTTGATTGAACAGTCAGGCGGCGAGGTGAGCTGCGATGAAATGCTCCTTCGACGCCGTAACCGACAGGTTATTGAGCTGGGTGAACAGAGCGCGTCGCGGATGCGTCACGTGCGTGGCGCAGATATCGCCATGATCTTCCAGGAGCCCATGACATCGCTTAATCCGGTATTTACCGTGGGTGAGCAGATTGCTGAGTCAATCCGTTTGCATCAGGGGGCCAGCCACGAAGAGGCGATGGTGGAAGCGAAACGGATGCTCGACCAGGTGCGTATCCCCGAGGCGAAGGCTATTTTATCGCGCTATCCGCACCAGCTTTCTGGCGGCATGCGCCAGCGGGTAATGATCGCTATGGCGCTATCGTGTCGCCCTGCGGTTTTAATTGCCGATGAGCCGACTACCGCGCTGGATGTCACTATTCAGGCACAGATCCTGCAACTGATAAAAGTGTTGCAGCAGGATATGTCGATGGGAGTGATCTTTATTACCCACGATATGGGCGTCGTGGCGGATATTGCCGATCGCGTGCTGGTGATGTATCAGGGCGAGGCGGTAGAAACCGGCAGCGTTGAGCAGATTTTTCACGCTCCCCAGCATCCTTACACCAAAGCGCTGCTGGCAGCCGTGCCGCAGCTTGGGGCGATGACCGGACAAGCGTACCCGCGCCGGTTTCCACTCATTTCGTTACACGATCCCAGCCATGTAGAACCACAGACTGAACAGGATACCGTGGTTGAAGGCGAGCCTATTTTGCAGGTACGTAATCTGGTGACGCGTTTTCCGCTGCGCAGCGGCATTCTTAATCGGGTGACCCGCGAGGTGCATGCGGTGGAAAACGTTAGCTTTGACCTGTGGCCCGGAGAGACGCTCTCGCTGGTGGGGGAGTCGGGCTGCGGGAAATCCACCACCGGTCGGGCGCTGCTACGTCTGGTCGAGTCTCAGCGCGGGGAGATTGTTTTCAACGGACAGCGTATCGATACCCTGGCCGCCAGTAAGCTACAGCCGCTGCGTCGGGATATTCAATTTATCTTTCAGGACCCCTATGCTTCGCTCGATCCGCGTCAGACCGTGGGATATTCCATTTTAGAACCGCTGCGGGTGCATGGGCTACTGCAAGGCGATGCGGCGGCAAAACGAGTTGCATGGCTGCTGGAACGCGTAGGATTGCTCCCTGAGCATGCCTGGCGCTATCCGCATGAGTTTTCCGGTGGTCAGCGTCAGCGTATCTGTATTGCCCGGGCGCTGGCGCTCAATCCCAAGGTGATTATTGCCGATGAGTCAGTCTCGGCGCTGGATGTCTCAATTCGCGGGCAAATTATCAACCTGTTGCTCGACCTCCAACGAGAAATGGGGATTGCGTACCTGTTTATTTCCCACGATATGGCGGTGGTGGAGCGGATCAGTCATCGGGTGGCGGTGATGTACCTTGGGCAAATCGTCGAGATCGGCACCCGACGCGCGGTGTTTGAAAATCCGCAGCATCCGTACACCCGCAAACTGATGGCGGCAGTCCCGGTCGCCGATCCCTCACATCACCGGCCCCAGCGCGTGCTGTTGTCGGATGATATCCCCAGTAATATCCGCAAACGCGGTGAAGAGATTTCCCCCGTTTCACTCCAGCAAGTTGGCCCGGGGCATTATGTTGCGCGTCCGCAACCAGAAAATGCGCTTTCGCGTTTATAACAGGCAGGCAGGGTTTAAGGAGAATAACATGACAAAAATTGTTGCTCGAAAATGGCTGGTTGCTGTGGGAGTGGCCTCTGCGCTGGCCGCCACACCTGGCTGGGCCGCCAAAGATGTAGTAGTGGCGGTAGGATCCAATTTCACCACCCTCGATCCCTACGACGCAAACGACACGTTGTCGCAGGCGGTAGCGAAGTCCTTTTACCAGGGGCTGTTTGGCCTTGATAAAGAGATGAAGCTGAAAAATGTGCTGGCGGAGAGTTATACGGTTTCTGATGATGGCCTGACTTATACCCTTAAGCTGCGACAGGGTGTGAAGTTTCAGGACGGCACCGACTTCAACGCCGATGCGGTTAAAGCTAACCTCGACCGGGCCAGCAACCCGGAAAACCATCTGAAACGCTACAACCTGTATAAGAATATCGATAAAACCGAGGTCGTCGATCCGTCGACGGTGAAGATAACGCTGAAGCAGCCGTTCTCTGCATTTATCAATATTCTGGCGCACCCGGCTACGGCGATGATCTCTCCCGCCGCGCTGGAGAAATACGGCAAGGAGATCGGTTTTCATCCCGTGGGGACCGGGCGGTATCAGCTTGAGACCTGGAATCAGACGGATTTTGTAAAGGTTAAGAAGTTCGCGGGTTACTGGCAGCAAGGGCTGCCAAAGCTGGATACGATTACCTGGCGTCCGGTGACCGACAACAACACGCGTGCGGCAATGCTGCAGACCGGGGAAGCGCAGTTTGCCTTCCCGATCCCTTACGAACAGGCGGCGCTACTGGCGAAGAATAAAAACCTGGAACTGGTGGCTAGTCCGTCTATTATGCAGCGTTACATCAGCATGAACGTCACGCAAAAACCGTTCGATAACCCGAAGGTGCGTGAAGCGCTGAATTATGCCATCAACCGTCAGGCGCTGGTGAAAGTGGCGTTTGCCGGTTACGCGACGCCAGCAACCGGCGTTCTCCCTCCGTCGATCGCCTATGCGCAAAGCTATACGCCATGGCCATACGACCCGGCAAAAGCGCGCGAACTGCTGAAAGAAGCGGGTTATCCGAACGGTTTTACCACCACGCTATGGTCTTCTCATAACCATAGTACCGCGCAAAAAGTGCTGCAATTTACCCAGCAGCAACTGGCGCAGGTGGGCGTTAAGGCTCAGGTGACGGCGATGGATGCCGGTCAGCGCGCGGCGCAAGTCGAAGGTAAAGCGCAGAAAGAGAGCGGGGTACGCATGTTCTACACCGGCTGGTCTGCCTCTACGGGTGAAGCAGACTGGGCGCTGTCACCGCTGTTTGCATCTCAAAACTGGCCGCCAACGCTGTTTAATACGGCGTTCTACAGCAATAAGCAGGTGGACAGTGATTTAGCGGCAGCGTTGCAAACCAACGATCCGGCCCAGAAAGCGAAGCTGTACAAGGATGCGCAGGATATTATCTGGAAAGAGTCGCCGTGGATCCCACTGGTAGTGGAACAACTGATTTCGGCGCACAACACCAGATTGACCGGGTTCTGGATCATGCCGGATACCGGATTTAGCTTTGATGATGCGGATTTAAAATAAGCTATTCATCCGGCCCCGCCACACAGGGGCCGGCGAAGGGAGTGTGATGCTTAACTATGTTTTCAAGCGCCTGCTGGGGTTGATTCCAACTCTGTTGATTGTAGCGGTGCTGGTATTTTTATTTGTTCACCTGCTACCCGGCGATCCGGCCCGGCTGATTGCCGGACCGGAGGCTGATGCTCAGGTGATCGAACTGGTGCGTCAGCAGTTGGGTCTGGACCAGCCGCTGCATATTCAGTTCTGGCATTACATTACTAACGTGTTGCAAGGCGATTTTGGAACCTCAATGGTTTCTCGTCGCCCGGTTTCCGAAGAGATAGCCAGTCGTTTTATGCCATCGCTATGGCTGACCATTGCCAGCATGGCGTGGGCGGTGTTATTCGGCATGACGGCAGGGATCATTGCTGCTGTATGGCGTAATCGTTGGCCGGACAGATTGAGTATGACGCTCGCCGTCACCGGGATCTCTTTCCCGGCGTTTGCGCTCGGCATGCTGCTCATGCAGATATTCTCCGTTGAGCTTGGCTGGTTGCCCACCGTTGGCGCTGATACCTGGCGGCACTATATCCTCCCGTCTATTACCCTGGGTGCGGCGGTGGCTGCGGTGTTAGCCCGGTTTACCCGCGCTTCGTTTGTCGATGTGCTCAGTGAAGACTATATGCGTACCGCGCGGGCCAAAGGGGTGAGTGAAACCTGGGTGGTGTTAAAACATGGTTTGCGCAATGCGATGATCCCGGTGGTCACCATGATGGGGCTACAGTTTGGCTTTTTGCTTGGCGGCTCGATTGTGGTTGAGAAGGTGTTTAACTGGCCAGGGCTTGGGCGGCTGTTGGTGGACTCAGTCGAAATGCGCGACTACCCGGTGATTCAGGCCGAGGTGCTGTTGTTTTCTCTGGAGTTTATTCTTATTAACTTAGTGGTGGATGTGCTCTATGCCGCCATTAATCCGGCTATCAGGTACAAGTAAGGATGCGATTTTTTAACTGGCGCTGACAGGCGATTTTAAATGCGATGCCCCTTGTTAAGCCTGAGCAGATACGCACGCCGTGGCATGAATTCTGGCGTCGTTTCCGTCGCCAGCGCATGGCGATGTTAGCGGGGTTATTTGTCGTGCTGCTGATAATGGTGGCGATTTTTGCTCGCTGGTTAACGCCATTTGATGCCGAGAATTACTTCGATTATGACCGTCTGAATGACGGACCGTCGATGCTGCACTGGTTCGGCGTTGACTCGCTGGGGCGGGATATTTTTAGCCGCGTGCTGGTGGGGGCGCAAATCTCGCTGGCGGCGGGGGTCTTTGCCGTATTTATTGGCGCAGCGATTGGCACCGTGCTGGGTCTGCTGGCGGGATACTACGAAGGCTGGTGGGATCGACTGATTATGCGTATCTGCGATGTGCTGTTTGCCTTTCCGGGTATTTTGCTGGCGATAGCCGTGGTCGCCGTGCTGGGCAGCGGCATTGCAAACGTGATTATTGCCGTGGCCATTTTCTCCATTCCGGCCTTCGCGCGGCTGGTGCGCGCAAATACGCTGGTGCTAAAGCAGCAGACCTTTATTGAATCCGCGCGCAGTATTGGCGCCAGCGATGCGACCATCATCTTCAACCATATCTTGCCGGGTACGGTTTCATCGATCGTGGTCTTTTTTACCATGCGTATTGGCACGTCGATTATCTCTGCCGCGAGCCTGTCATTTCTGGGATTGGGTGCGCAGCCGCCGACCCCGGAGTGGGGGGCAATGCTCAATGAAGCCCGCGCTGATATGGTGATCGCGCCGCACGTGGCGATTTTCCCGGCGGTGGCGATATTCCTGACGGTGCTGGCGTTTAACTTACTCGGAGATGGTCTGCGCGACGCGCTGGACCCGAAAATTAAAGGATAAATCACAGGCCGGATAAGACGTAACGCTTATCCGGCCTACTGTTGGGTTGCGCTTATTTAAACGCGGGTGCCCCACAAATCGTATTCATCAGCGTTTTCGACCTTCACGCGAATGATATCGCCAGGTTTCACCTTGGTTTCGCCATTCAGGTATACCGCGCCGTCGATTTCCGGGGCGTCAGCCATGCTGCGGCCAATCGCGCCTTCTTCGTCAACTTCATCAACGATAACCAGAATTTCGCGGCCCACTTTCTCCTGCAAACGTTCAGCAGAGATTTGCTGTTGCAATTGCATAAAGCGGTTCCAGCGTTCCTCTTTCACCTCTTCCGGGATTTGGTCCGGCAGGTCATTGGCGCCAGCGCCTTCTACCGGGCTGTATTTAAAGCAGCCCACGCGGTCCAGACGCGCTTCCTTCAGGAAGTCGAGCAGCATCTGGAAGTCTTCTTCCGTTTCACCCGGGAAACCGACAATGAAGGTTGAGCGCAGCGTCAGTTCAGGGCAGATTTCACGCCACTGCTTGATACGTGCCAGTTGTCTGTCCACGGAGCCTGGGCGTTTCATCAGCTTAAGAATACGCGGGCTGGCATGCTGCAGCGGGATGTCCAGGTACGGCAGGATTTTCCCTTCCGCCATCAGTGGGATCACGTCATCAACGTGCGGGTAGGGATAGACGTAATGCAGACGAGTCCAGATCCCCAGTTTTGATAACTGCTCGCACAGATCAACCATGCTGGTTTTGACCGGCTCGCCGTTATGGAAACCGGTGCGATGCTTCACATCCACGCCGTACGCGGAAGTATCCTGAGAAATAACCAGTATCTCTTTTACGCCCGCATCCACCAGACGTTTGGCTTCGCTGAGGACATCGCCAATCGGACGGCTCACCAGATCGCCACGCATCGACGGAATAATGCAGAACGTGCAGCGGTGGTTGCAGCCTTCAGAAATTTTCAGATAGGCATAATGACGCGGAGTAAGCTTGACGCCCTGTTCAGGAACCAGGCTCAGGAACGGGTTGTGCTTTGGTTTGGGCACATAGTGGTGAACGTGCTCCAGAACCTGTTCGTAGCTATGCGGCCCGGTGATTTCCAGCACCTTCGGGTGGACTTCACGGATCTGATCGACTTTCGCGCCCAGACAGCCGGTGACGATCACCTTGCCGTTTTCGTTCAGCGCTTCGCCGATTGCTTCCAGCGACTCCTGAACCGCGCTGTCGATAAAGCCACAGGTGTTAACGATAACCATATCCGCGTCGTCGTAGCTTGGCACAACATCATAGCCTTCGGTACGAAGTTCGGTCAGGATGCGTTCAGAATCGACGAGGTTTTTCGGGCAGCCGAGGGAGACAAAGCCGATTTTCGGCTGGTGGGTTACATTGCTCATAGCGTAAAAATTGTTCAGTTATTGGAATATTCAGGGCACGGATTCTACAGAGTTCTGAATAAAAATTGTATCGCAATCTCATACCATCAGTCGCCACGCCCGGCGTGGAATTAAAGATTATTTGTAAATTGTGTTAATTTTCGGTGATGGATTGATCCTGGACACGACTTTGTTCAAAAAATGACCATACTATTAAGTTGCACCATAGTTGGAAAGAGGAGGAACAAAGTATGGTTGTTGACAGACTGAGAACCGATCTTCTCAACAAATTGATAAACGCCCGTGTCGAACTTGCCGCTTATCTGCTGTTGAGAAAAGCGAAAGGCTACATGTCAGTCAGCGAGAGCGATCGTCTGCGTGATAATTTTTTTGCACTGAATCGCGAATTGCACGAGCAATCACAGCCTCACGGTATGCATCTTGATCAGGAAGAGTGGAATGCCCTTCATCGTGCTGAAGGGGCGTTAGCCGCCGCCGCTGTTTGTCTTATGAGTGGACATCACGATTGTCCAACTTTTATCGCCGTTAACGCAGAGAAACTGGAAAACTGCCTGACAACGCTGACGCTAAGTATCCAGTGTTTGCAATCTTATTCAACGCTGGAACACGTCTGAATCAGGGGGAGGGCGCTCCCCCTTTTCGTTAAGATTATGTAAATGTGGCGGGATAATTCCCCTTGCTGGCTACGCTTTATGCAGAGCCATTAAGGAGGTGTTATGCGTCGACTCTTTCTCTGTGCTGTCCCACTTGCGCTATTTTCCTCTTATGCCGCCGCGGTAGAGGTGGAAGTGCTGCAAACGAAACTCGATCATCCGTGGTCGCTGGCGTTTTTACCCGACAATCGCGGTATGCTCATTACGCTCAAAGGCGGCCAGCTTCGACTTTGGCAGTCTGGAAAGGGGCTTTCCGACCCGCTAACCGGCGTACCCAAAGTCTGGGCGAATGGTCAGGGGGGATTGCTTGATGTGGCATTAGCACCGGATTTTAAACAATCTCGCCGGGTGTGGCTTAGCTTTGCTGAAGCTGACAGTGAAGGTAACGCCGGGACAGCGGTTGGTTACGGACGATTGAGCGACGATCTTAAACATCTGCAAGGGTTCCAGACCATTTTTCGCCAACAGCCGAAGCTCTCCAGCGGAAACCATTTTGGCGGACGTATGGTTTTTGATGGCAACGGTTATCTGTTTATTGGCCTTGGTGAAAACAATCAACGTTCTACCGCACAGGATCTGGATAAGCTGCAGGGCAAGGTCGTACGACTGACCGATGAGGGAAAAATTCCGCCGGATAATCCGTTTGTGAAGCGGGCAGGAGCACGGGCAGAGATTTGGTCATATGGTATCCGCAACCCGCAGGGGATGGCGATGAATCCCTGGAGCGATACGCTGTGGTTTAATGAGCATGGTCCACGCGGGGGCGATGAAATCAATATCCCGGAGAAAGGGAAAAACTACGGCTGGCCGCTTGCGACCTGGGGCGTTAACTACAGTGGTCTTAAAATTCCCGAAGCAAAAGGCCCAATTGTTGCTGGAACAGAGCAACCCATCTTTTACTGGGAAAAGTCACCGGCGGTCAGCGGAATGGCTTTTTATAATAGCGATACCTTCCCACAGTGGCGGCAGAAGTTATTCATTGGCGCGTTGAAAGATAAAGAAGTGATCGTGCTGAGCGTCAAAGGGAATGCCGTCACCGAAGAGGGTCGTCTGTTGCAGGAAAGGGGACAACGGATCCGTGATGTGCGCGTCGGACCAGACGGGTACTTATACGTACTAACCGACGAGTCCGACGGGGAATTACTGAAAGTGAGTCCCTGATTTAGTTAGCTGACCGGGATCATCACGACTTTTTGAAACGCCGGACGTTCGGTCAGTTGCTGATACCAGTGCTCCAGATGTGGGCGCGGGGTCCAGCTCAGGCCAACGTTGAACAGGTTATAGATAAACGGCGCAACGGCGATATCGGCAGTGCCAAATTCAGCCCCGGAGAACCATGGCTGGTCCGCCAGCGCGTTATCCAGAATAGCAAACAGATTATCGCACACCTGACTACCCGCCTCGATTGCCGCCATATCGCGTTTCTCGGCAGGGGTTCTGACCAGGCCAAACAAGATAACCCGATGCGCAGGACTTAGCGTCTGGTTTGCCCAGTCCATCCATTTTTCACCGACGGCGCGCGCGGCCGGGGCGTCAATCCACAAACGCTTTTGTCCGTACTGAGCTGCCAGATAGCGGACAATGGTATTGGATTCCCACAGAACAACGTCCGTTTCATCATCACGTAGCAGCGGGACCAGTCCGTTCGGGTTGAGTGCCAGATAGTCGGCATCGCGGTTACCGCCATGCTGTCCGCCCGCCAGAATTTGGTTATACGGCAGTTCCAGTTCCTCGAGCGTCCACAATACTTTTTTTACGTTGGTCGAGTTATTGCGACCCCACAGTGTAATCATAGTAACCCCGCAAATTAATTGAGCAGCTTTATGGCTGCTGATGCCATCTGACTAGCCCACATGGTGGGGTAAACCTAATATTTACGCAACAAAGTCTAAAAAAATCG
This sequence comes from Citrobacter sp. Cb031, assembly GCF_030336725.1. Classification (NCBI taxonomy): domain Bacteria; kingdom Pseudomonadati; phylum Pseudomonadota; class Gammaproteobacteria; order Enterobacterales; family Enterobacteriaceae; genus Citrobacter; species Citrobacter sp. Cb031. The sequence goes on along the minus strand of NZ_JAOWDA010000021.1, from coordinate 160,046 downwards.
TGCCGGGAGCAGCGCAGCGCGGTGTTATTGCATAAACTTTAAAAACTTTACCAACTTACGGTTTCTTTAAGCTCGTTAGTGCGTTATTACTCACCGCACTTATTTTACACGTCATCCATCAGACCTTTTCTGCATGGGTTGGCCAGGGTCGCCTAGCTGGTTTTGTGTAAACACGGTGTGGTATGACGTGGTTTTTTGGAATGGATACTCGGGTGGCATTTATGACGCAATACTTCTCTTCACTTCGCAGCTTTGCTGCAGGTTCTGCACTCTTAATCCTTTTGGCGCCGAGCGTACAGGCGGCGGAGCAACCAACGGCCCCACCGAGCGTCGACGCGCGCGCGTGGATCCTAATGGATTACGCCAGCGGTAAGGTACTGGCGGAAGGTAATGCTGATGAGAAACTGGATCCTGCCAGTCTGACCAAGATCATGACCAGCTATGTAGTCGGTCAGGCGCTGAAGGCCGGGAAAATTAACCTCAACGACATGGTCACTGTGGGCAAAGACGCCTGGGCGACCGGTAATCCGGCCCTGCGCGGTTCGTCGGTTATGTTCCTCAAGCCCGGCGATCAGGTTGCAGTGTCCGATCTGAACAAAGGCGTTATCATCCAGTCTGGTAACGATGCCTGTATCGCACTGGCTGATTACGTTGCCGGCAGCCAGGAATCCTTCATTGGTCTGATGAACGGCTACGCGAAAAAACTGGGGCTGACCAATACCACTTTCCAGACCGTGCATGGCCTGGATGCGGCAGGACAGTTCAGTACCGCACGTGATATGGCCCTGCTCGGGAAGGCGCTAATCCACGATGTACCGGAAGAGTACGCTATCCACAAAGAGAAAGAATTTACCTTTAATAAAATCCGCCAGCCGAACCGCAACCGTTTGTTGTGGAGCACCAACCTGAACGTGGACGGTATGAAAACCGGTACCACGGCCGGGGCAGGATACAACCTGGTTGCTTCCGCGACCCAAGGGGATATGCGCCTGATCTCTGTGGTGTTGGGGGCGAAAACCGACCGCATTCGTTTTAATGAGTCAGAAAAGTTGCTGACCTGGGGCTTCCGCTTCTTTGAAACCGTTACGCCGATTAAACCGGATGCCACTTTCGTGACGCAGCGCGTCTGGTTTGGCGATAAGAGTGAAGTTAATTTGGGCGCCGGAGAAGCGGGCTCGGTGACTATCCCGCGTGGTCAGCTCAAAAACCTGAAGGCCAGCTTTACCCTGACCGAACCACAGTTAACCGCGCCGCTGAAGAAAGGCCAGGTTGTGGGGACTATCGACTTCCAGTTGAACGGGAAATCCATCGAGCAGCGTCCACTGATGGTGATGGAGGCCGTGGAAGAGGGGGGATTCTTTAGTCGCATGTGGGACTTCGTGATGATGAAATTCCACCAGTGGTTTGGCGGCTGGTTCTCTTAATCTTAGCGTTTGCCGGATGACGCTATCGCCATCCGGCAGTATCGCTTAATACATCAGTTTGATACGTTGCGCTTTCGCGTATTCAACAAACGCCTCGTCAGGACGGCTATCGCTGACGATGGTATTAAAGCGTTTTACTTCACCCATCCGCGCAGGACGCACCTTACCAAATTTGCTGTGATCGACCACCAGCACGTGATGCTGCGCCATCGACATCGCCCAGTGTTTCACCGGTAGCTCTTCCAGGTTAAAACAGGTCGCGCCTTTCTCAATATGAACGCCAGCTGCGGAATAAAAAGCGATATCCGGGCACAGGTTGTTCAGCGTTTCCTGGAAATCAAGCGGTTTGAAAATTGCGTTGCTGGCATGGAATTCGCCACCACACAGAATGACGCGGCACTGCGGTTTTTCCTGTAGCACCAGAAACGTATTCAGCGAGTAGCAGATTGCGGTGAAAGGCAATTCATTGTCGATAGCCTCAATGATCCACGGCGTGGTGGTACCACAGTCGAAAAAGATAGTCTGGTGTGCCTGCACGAGGCTTGCCGCCATCTGGGCGGCACGGCGCTTTTCATCAACCAGTCGGGATTTTTGATCGCTGATTAAATAGTGATTGGCGCTGCGGGGTTCCAGAACAATATAGCCCCCGAGCAAGACGACGGGAGCATCGTGATTATTCAGGTCGCGACGAATGGTCATCTCAGATACGCCCAGCAGCGTCGCGGCTTCTTTGAGGTGTAATTTATCGCTGCGTTTCAGCGCCTGCAGTAATTGACCAATACGCTCGTCGCGTCGAGTTTCCATAGTTCCCCTGGAGAGTAGAATAAGTGCTCAGTATCGCGCTTAATACTACTCTTTTTACCGTGGGTTAGTCACGCACCCAGCCTTTACGGATGGGCAGAGCGAAGCAGGCGCGATAGCCATTTTGCAAGCCGAGGTACAGGGGCGTGCCAAACCGCTGCCAGATCATCTGGGCGCTCAGGCAGCCAATCAGCCCGACGAGTAATCCTCCCAGCATATCCAGCGGCCAGTGTACGCCAAGGTAGACCCGCGACCAGGCAATCGCCACAGCAACGACCATCAGCAGAGCGCCCGTCCACAGGCGATGCCAGAACAAGAAAGCCAGTGCAAAGGTAAAGATAACCGTACCGTGATCGCTCGGGAAAGAGTCATCCGCCGCATGATGCAGGAAGTTGTAACCGATGTGGTTAACAAACGGACGATCGTGAGGGAACAGATGCCCCATCAGCCATGAAATCGTCAGACCGACGATCAGCGCAATCGCCATTTTTATAACTAACTGGCGCTGGAGAGTAACCTGGGCCCGCGGCCCCCAAAGCCAAAGCACAACGGCTAATAGCGGTACGATGTTAATCAGGTCTTTGGCAATAAAAATGGCAAGCGATATCATCCATTGCGCAGAGTCCGGCGTGGCATTGATGAGATAAAAAAGTGAGTTGTTCAGATTTTCCAGCATAACGTCCAGACTCAGTGTAATCGTTAAAAAGCCCCAAGAGGGGAGAGCATAAAATTGCTTTCACGGGATAAAAAGCGGTCTTGTCTTATTTGTCTGTTAAATGACTATTTTTCAGACAATTAATGAGACTTATTGAACATGATAGCGGCCTCAACTTAAATTAACCTTAACGCAAAATGTTCCTGAGCAAATGAGTGTAAAAATGTGCGCAATTTGCTTGCAAATCACATAATTCACTATCACCAGTACGGCGCATTTATTACACTTTGCGCGATTTTCCTATAGTTAAGAGACTGCATGCAGAACCGTTTATCTTCAGGCGCCCGTTTGGGGCGTCAGGCATTACTTTTCCCTCTCTGTCTGGTGCTTTACGAATTCTCTACTTATATCGGCAACGATATGATCCAGCCCGGAATGTTGGCGGTGGTGGAGCAATATAATGCCGGATTAGATTGGGTGCCCACATCCATGACCGCCTATCTGGCTGGCGGCATGTTTTTGCAGTGGTTATTAGGACCGCTGTCGGATCGAATTGGACGTCGCCCGGTGATGTTAACCGGCGTGCTCTGGTTCATTGTGACCTGCCTTGCAACCCTGCTTGCGCAGAATATTGAGCAATTTACCTTCCTGCGTTTTTTACAAGGGATAAGCCTGTGCTTTATTGGCGCGGTGGGTTACGCCGCAATTCAGGAATCCTTTGAAGAAGCGGTGTGCATAAAAATTACCGCGCTGATGGCAAACGTAGCGTTGATTGCGCCCCTGCTGGGGCCGTTGGTCGGCGCAGCCTGGGTACATGTTCTGCCGTGGGAAGGGATGTTTATCCTGTTTGCCGCCCTGGCCGCCATCTCTTTTTTTGGTCTGCAACGCGCGATGCCGGAAACGGCAACCCGGCTTGGTGAAAAGCTGTCGATTAAAGAGCTGGGCAAAGATTATAAGCTGGTGCTGAGGAACGTGCGCTTCGTTGCAGGCGCGCTGGCATTGGGTTTTGTCAGCCTGCCGTTACTGGCGTGGATTGCGCAGTCCCCGATTATTATCATCAGCGGCGAACATCTCAGCAGTTACGAATATGGCCTGTTGCAGGTACCGATTTTTGGCGCGTTGATTGCCGGTAACCTGGTACTGGCGCGCCTGACCTCGCGAAAAACCGTACGTTCGCTGATTATCATGGGCGGCTGGCCAATCGCCGTCGGGCTGGTGATTGCCGCTGCGGCCACGGTGGTGTCATCCCATGCTTATCTATGGATGACGGCGGGTTTAAGCATCTATGCGTTTGGTATTGGCGTGGCGAATGCGGGACTGGTACGTCTGACGCTGTTTGCCAGTGAAATGAGTAAGGGCACGGTTTCTGCCGCCATGGGTATGTTGCAGATGCTGATTTTTACCGTCGGTATTGAGCTGAGCAAACACGCTTATCTGCTCGGAGGAAACGGCTTGTTCAGCCTGTTCAATCTGGCAAGCGGCGTACTGTGGGTGATTCTGATGGTTATCTTCCTGAAAGATAAACGGGTAGGGGATTCACGGGAAGGTTAAAGCCCGGTTGCCCGGGCCAGGCAAAAACTTAGTGGTGATCGTCAATCTGGTGTTCGATGATCATTCCTTCACCGACGCTTGCAACATGTCGCGCATAAGGATGTGCGCGATAGACAGGGGCCGGGGCAGGCGCCGGAGCAACATACACCGTTTGTGGCGCGGTGGTGACGCTGACCGCCTGCGGAACGCTGACGGAAGAGGGCACTACCACCACCTTATAACCGCTTGGTACATCAACGGTAACGCTTTGCGCAAATGTTGTCCCCGCAAAACCCAGCAACAATGTCGCTATCAGTACACTTTTCTTCATAATCCGCTCGTCTGAATATTCACTGGAGGTAATAATCCAGCGGGTTAATTTGAGGCGGATTATGAATAGATCATGCCATCATTTTGTTGCCGTCTGTGCTGAGGCGTTATTGCGTAAACGGTGCTTCATTCTTTAACACGCGGTCGATAATATCCAGCACGCCCTCTTCGTTGTTCGACCCTGCGCGATATTTTGCCGCCTGGATAACCGGCTCATGGGCGTTCGCCATTGCAAAACTAAATCCTGCCTGACGCAGCATCTCAATATCATTGCCGCCATCGCCAAACACAACAACCTCATCGTCGGTAATATTCCAGCGTTGTTGCAGCAGACGCAGACCGTTTGCCTTATGCACACCGGGTATAATTAAATCGATACTGCCGTAGCCGGTATGTACCGGCACCATAATGTCGCCAATCGCCTCATGGAGGTCAGCCTGCACCTGGGGGATACGATCGTCTGAAATATTTAGCCCGAACTTGAAGAAAATGTCGTTGAGGTTGTCAAAATTATCCACAAATTCAAGACGATGATAATACATGGCGGAGACCGTCTTATGCTCATCGCTGTACCGCTTCAGGGTATAGGCGCTATTTTTACCGCAGGCGATAATGTCGATGTCCGTACGGGTCAGCAGATGTTCCACGATGGCCTGGAAATCGTCTTTTGCCAGCTCGCCGTTAAAGACATCTTCCCCTTCACTGACCACCCATCCGCCGTTTTCGGCAACAAATGAGATTTCACTGGCCAGTTCAGGGAAAAAGGAGATGAGCTGGTAATACTGGTTGCCGCTGGCGACCACAAAGCGGATCCCTTGTTCTTTCATCTGGCGGTATTGCGCCATAAAGCGCTCACGATTATAGGTTTTTTGGTCGCTTAAAAATGTGCCGTCCATGTCGACTGCAATCAGTTTGATACGCATTAGCTGTTCTCCATCACAGTGGTGTTTTTGAGATCCGGTTTTGCCACCGCTTTCGCGACGATGGCGGCGACAAGCACCAGCGCCAGCACCACCAGCATAGCGCTACGCAGGCCGTAGTGTTCACCCAGGTAGCCCAGCAGCGGTGGTCCAACCAGGAATGCCAGATAGCCGGTAGTGGCGACAACGCTGACGCGGGTTGGCGCATCGGGGCCGGTGTCGCTGGCAGCCGAAATGGTCAGTGGGAAGCCCAGTGATGCGCCGAGTCCCCACAGAATAACGGAAACACCCGCCACCCAAGTGCTGTCGACAAAAATAATCAGGCTAATCCCAAGAGCCCCCATAAGCGCACTGGCGCGTACTACCGCGACGCGGCTGTAGCGGTCGATGAACCAGCCGCCGGTAAATCGTCCAACGGTCATACCCAGCGTAAATCCGGCATAAATCAGCGAGCCTGAGGTTGGGCTAAATCCATGTCCGTCCACCATCAGCAGCGGAAGCCAGTCGTTGGCGGAACCTTCAGCAAATGCCATTGCGAGCACCACGACGCCAATCAGCAATAGCTGAATATCGCGATAAAAAGGCAGCCCTTTTTCGCCGGAGTGAGACCCGTCAGCGGCATTTTTACCCGTGCCGTCAGGAATGGCTTTGATGGCGATGAAAATAGGGGTGATAGCCACCATCGCCGCCAGCAAGATATGCGCGGTCGCCGGTACGCTGAAGGCGGTAAGCATCATCCCGACTCCGGCACCCGCCAGCGTTCCCAGGCTGTAAAAACCGTGCATCATCGGCAGTACGGTTTTATTCATTTCGCGCTCAACAGCCGCACCTTCGACGTTGATGGCAACTTCTGCTGCGCCAAAGCTGGCGCCGAACACGCCCAGACCAAATGCGAAAAGCCATGCGGAATGCAGCCAGAGCGCCACGCTGAGGATTGCCATTCCGAGGACAGCGCAAGACATGGTGGTACGGATCACTTTACGCGTGCCAAATCGTTTCACCAGCCAGGCCGAACAAAGAATGCCACTCATCGAACCAATTGAGAGTCCAAACAGCACCGCGCCCATTTCGGCGGTTGAGATGGAGAGGATATCTCTGATGGCAGGGGTACGCGTTGCCCAGGAAGCCATTAATAATCCTGGTAAAAAGAAGAACGTGAACAGTGCCCAGGTGCGACGTCTTAAGGCTTTGCGTGATGAGATGCCAGTCATGAATTCGAGCCGAAGAAAAGAGGAAAGAAGACAACCTTAGCAAGGTTGTGTACATTTGTACACAAATGCAAGAAGAGGTAATGCAGTGCGACGTGCGAACGATCCGCAGCGGCGGGAAAAAATAGTTCAGGCGACTCTGGATGCGGTAATAGCCCATGGTATTCATGCGGTTACACATCGGAAGATTGCGACAATTGCTCAGGTGCCCTTGGGTTCTATGACCTATTACTTTTCGGGAATTGATGAGCTTTTAATGGAGGCGTTTGACCGTTTTACTGACAGGATGATGCTGCAGTATCAGGCTTTTTTTGCCGACGTTGCGGATGCGTCGCAGGCTTGCCATGCGATTACCGATATGATTTACAGCTCCCAGGTCACGACACCCGATAACATGGAACTCATGTATCAGTTGTATGCCTTCGCCAGCCGTAAACCGGCACTAAAAACGGTGATGCAAAACTGGATGTTACGCAGCCAACAAACGCTGGAGCAGTGGTTTGCTCCGGTTACGGCGCGGGCGCTGGATGCGTTTATTGAAGGGATGACGCTGCATTTTGTCACGGACAAAAAGCCGCTGCGGCGAGAAGATATCTTGCTGATGGTGGAGCGTATTGCGGGGTTGCCCGCAACGGTCAGTTGTGCGTAGCACCGCCGGTAATATTCACCACCGTTGCGGTGATTGCTCCGGCATGGTCTGAAGCCAGAAAGGTCATTACCTCAGCGATTTGTGCAAGCGTAGGCAGACGCCCAAGCATGGTACTTTGTGCCGCACCAGCTAACCATTGTGCGACGGTAATACCCATTGACTGCGCTTTAGCGGTAAAAATTTCCCCGGTATAGGAACCGGCCTGAACGGCATCCACAATCGCATGCGAGCGCACGCCGACGACCCGAATATTCGCCGGCCCCAGTTCGCTGGCAAGCGCTTTAATAAAGGCCTCTGTTCCCGCACAGCCAACGATGTGTCCCAGATGTCCAGGCATCGCCATCGGGGCCGCGGGCGCAACAACGGTGAGAATGACGCCCGCACGATTGCCGCCCATGTGTGGCGTTACGGCTTTTGCGATATTGAACTGCGCCGAGAGGAAAGGGGTGATACCGCTCATAAACTCAGAAAGGGATAACGCCTCGATGCGTTTGCCCTGTTCATGCATAAAGCCGGTTGCGTTAACCACCACATCTATTCCACCGGTTTGCTGCGCAAGCTGAGTAACTTGTTTTGAGGTGCCGTATTCGTCGAGTACATCGGTGACAAAGGTTTCGACGGCACCGCCCGCGGTTCGAATGCTACTGGCCGCCCAATCCAGCTTTTCCTGACTGCGCGCGCCCAGATACACATGGGCGCCTTCACGCGCCATAGCATGCGCAACTGCACTGCCTATAGCGCCGCTGCCACCGAAAATTACCGCGACTTTGCCTGCGAGTAACATAGCAACCACCTATTACCATTTAGCTCTGACTAAAAGTATGTGTCATAACCAGCATGCTGCAAATGTGAGAGAGTTTCGGGGGAGGGAGTCAGCGAACGCAAAATTCAGGCAACAAAAAACCCATCAACCTTGAACCAAAACGGCGGGGTTGATGGGCTCCACAAATTGGGGACATCAAAGAAAAGCAGTGGCAATAGTTATGACTGACGTCTTGAAGAAAAGTTCTGCTTACCTGCAAAAAATTTTCGTTTAAGAGTAAATTTCAGCGCTAACCAAGCCCAGGCCAGACAATGACGATGAGTGTCCCCGCTAATGTCAGCAGTACGTTGGCAATTGCGTATGTCCCGGCATAGCCTAATGCGGGGATGTTGCTGCGTGCCGTATCGCTGATGATTTCCATTGCCGGAGCGCAGGTACGCGCGCCCATCATGGCGCCAAAAAGCAGGGCGCGGTTCATGCGCAATACGTAAGCACCGAATAAGAAACAGATGACAACCGGCACCAGGCTGACAACCAGGCCGGCAATCAGCATTTGACCACCCACGGCGCCAAGGCCATTGCCAATGCCGCTGCCCGCGCTTAAACCGACGCCTGCCATAAATACCATCAGGCCAAACTCTTTGACCATGTTCAGCGCCCCCTGTGGGATATAGCCAAACGTTGGATGGTTGGCACGCAGGAAGCCCAGCATGATCCCAGCGAACAGCAGTCCAGCCGCATTCCCGATGCCGAAGCTGAAATTACTGAACTGGAAGGTGATCATCCCGATCATCAGACCGATGATAAAGAAGGCGCAGAAGGCCAGCAGATCGGTCACCTGACTGTGAATGGAAATGAAGCCGATACGATCGGCAATGGTTTTGACGCGGCGAGCATCCCCACTGACCTGCAGCACGTCGCCTTTATTAAGCACGACGTTATCATCGATAGGCATTTCAATCTGGCTACGGATCACGCGGTTGAGAAAACAGCCGTGATCGGTCAGCTTCAACTGGGCCAGGCGGCGGCCAACGGCATTGTGATTTTTCACCACAATCTCTTCAGTGACGATGCGCATATCGAGCAGATCGCGATCGAACACCTCTTTACCATTACGGAAGCTGGGATCGAGGCGGGCATGCGCATCCGGATAACCCACCAGGGCTATCTCATCGCCCATTTGGAGTACCGCGTCGCCATCCGGGTTGGCCAGGATGCCGTTGCGACGGATGCGTTCAATGTAACAACCGGTCTGGCGATAGATACCCAGCTCGCGCAGATTTTTGCCATCGGCCCATGCCACCAGTTCCGGGCCAACGCGATAGGCACGAATTACCGGCAGATAAACCTTACGGTTGGCATCAGTGTCCAGACCCCGTTCACGTGCGATTTGTTGGGCGCTGGTTTGCAGATCCTGATGCTGAAGTTTCGGCAGGTAGCGCGCGCCAACAATCAGACTGACCAAACCAATCAAATAGGTGAGCGCATAACCGAGGCTCAGGTTATCGAGGGCGGTTGAAAGCGATGTCCCCGACATTCCGGAATGGCGCAAGGTGTCACCCGCGCCGACCAGCACCGGCGTTGAGGTCATCGAGCCGGCCAGCATACCTGCCGTCAGGCCGATGTCCCAGCCAAATAGCTTACCCAGCCCCAGGGCGATCAGCATGGCGCTGCCGACCATCACCAGAGCAAGCATTAGATAATTTTTCCCATCGCGAAAAAAAATCGAAAAAAAGTTGGGACCGGCTTCGACGCCGACACAAAAAATAAACAGCATAAAGCCGAGATTTAATGCATCGGTGTTAATACTAAAGTGCTGTTGACCTAATAATAGGGACACCACTAAAACGCCAATGGAATTACCGAGTTGGACTGAACCCAGACGTAATTTACCCAGACACAGGCCCAGTGCCAGGACCACAAATAATAACAGGATGTAATTCCCATTTAACAAATCTGCGACGTTTATATTCACGGAGACTAACTTCTTGTTTACTAGTAAGCTATTGAAAGAAATGGCAATTTACGCTAATGTTTTTGCCAGAAATTAAGGGGCGACAGCTTCGTACACAGCCCCGAATAATGCAGCATAACAATATATGCGGTTAGTTTAATCTCATTACGTATCAACGGCTATAAGAATCGTGTGAGTGTGTTTTTGGCATGGAATGCCTGGTTACTTTATCTGACTGGACGCCTGCGGGCGAAAAGAGTGTTCGATAGAGAATGTGTCAGGAGGAACAATTGAAACATAAGCAAAGTTGGGCGGGTGCGGTCTGCTGCTTTGTGCTCTTTATTGTGGTGTGTCTTTCATTAACGCTGAACGTGAAAGGGGCATTCAGAGCGGCAGGGCATCCTGAGGTCGGATTGTTGTTTTTTATCCTGCCTGGTGCTGCAGCAAGCTTTTTCTCCCATCGTCGGGAGGTGCTCAAACCCCTTCTTGGTGCCATGTTGGCGGCGCCGTGCTGTCTGTTACTGATGCGGTTCGTTTTTATGCCGACGCGTTCATTGTGGCAAGAGCTGGCGTGGTTGTTTAGTGCGGTGTTTTGGTGCGCGCTTGGCGCATTGTGTTTTTTGTTTATCAGCAACTTGTTCAATCAGCATCATCGACGGAAAAAGAACTGAAGACGCCCTCCAGCGGAGGGCGTAGAAACGGCGATCAGGCGAACAGATTCATGTTCTCTTTTGCCCACGCTTCAAAATCCGTGCAGCCGCCGATGTGTTTTTGATCAACAAAAATCTGCGGAACGGTTTCAACTGGCTTACCTACCGTCTTTTCCAGATCGGCTTTCGTAATACCTTCGGCATGGATATCAATGTAGCGGAAGTTAAAATCGTCATGCTCATTGCTTAATTTTTCTGCTAATTCTTTTGCGCGCACGCAATACGGGCACCCTGGACGACCAAAAATAACGGCAAACATCTCTCTCTCCTCGAACTTATCAGGCCGGATGGCAATACTTGTTATGATGCCGCGATTTGTGACAGATGAAAAGCAGGTTCAGCCTGTTGCTTTGATATCCTCAAGCTATAACTGTTAAACACGACAAGCCGGAACGTTTTATAATGAAAGCCATTTCGCCGGGAGGCCGCTTATGCGCGCAATTGGTGCATTACCCAAAAGCGTATTGATGCTGGAAATAATCGGGATGGTTTTGTTATCGCTGGCGCTGCTGTCGCTTAACGATTACCTCACTTTACCCGCACCGCTTGGCAGTCCGTTAGCCTGCGTGGTGATGATATTTCTGGGTGTGCTGCTGATGCTTCCCGCCGCGGTGGTATTAACGTGGCGTATTGCTCAACTGGTTGCGCCGCAGCTGATGTCACGAACCCCCGGTGATTCTTCACGTTCAGACAGAGAAAAAAGAGATGACGCCAACCATTGATTTACTTCGTAGCCACCGTTCCATTCGCCATTTCACCGATGATGCCATTTCGGATGCGCAGCGGGAGGCGATTATTGCCGCCGCTCAGGGGACCTCAAGCTCCAGTTTTTTACAATGCACAACCATCGTTCGCATAACGGATAACGCCCTGCGTGAATCACTGGCTACTTTATCCGGCGGACAAAAACATGTGGCGCAGGCCGCCGAGTTCTGGGTGTTTTGCGCTGACTTTAATCGCCATTTGCAGATTTGCCCTGACGCGCAACTCGGGCTGGCGGAACAACTGCTACTGGGCGTTGTTGATACCGCGATGATGGCGCAAAATGCGCTGACGGCGGCAGAGTCTTTGGGGCTTGGCGGCGTGTTTATTGGCGGTCTGCGAAATAATATTGAGCCGGTCACTGAACTGCTGAAGCTTCCGCAACATGTTCTGCCGTTGTTTGGGCTATGCCTCGGCTGGCCTGCTGATAACCCGGATATCAAGCCGCGACTGCCAGCGTCGCTTGTGGTGCACGAAAATCAGTATCAGCCACTCAACAAAGACGTTTTGTCGCAATATGATGAGCAGCTCGCGCAGTACTATCTGACCCGCGGGAGCAATACGCGTCGTGACACCTGGAGCGACCATATTCGCCGTACCATCATTAAAGAAAGTCGTCCCTTTATCCTGGAATATTTGCATAAACAGGGATGGGCTACGCGCTAAAGATTTTAACGCAGTGTATGATATGCCAGCTTTTACCAGGTCATTCAGAGAGGTGCAGGGTGAAAATTGCCATTTTGTCCCGGGACGGAACGCTCTATTCTTGTAAGCGCCTGCGTGAAGCGGCGATGCAGCGTGGTCACCTGGTTGAAATTATCGATCCCCTTTCTTGCTATATGAACATCAGCCCGGCGGCGTCCTCTATTCATTACAAGGGCCGCCAGCTTCCTCATTTCGATGCAGTGATCCCAAGGATTGGTTCAGCGATTACCTTTTACGGTACCGCGGCGTTGCGCCAGTTTGAGATGCTGGGTAGCTATCCGCTGAATGAGTCGGTAGCGATTACGCGTGCGCGCGATAAGCTGCGTTCGCTGCAGCTGCTGGCGCGTCAGGGAATCGATTTACCCATCACCGGGATTGCTCACTCTCCGGACGATACCAGCGACATGATTGACATGGTTGGCGGCGCGCCGCTGGTGGTGAAACTGGTTGAAGGTACGCAGGGGATCGGCGTGGTACTGGCGGAAACGCGCCAGGCCGCAGAAAGCGTGGTGGATGCCTTTCGTGGGTTGAATGCCCATATTCTGGTTCAGGAATATATCAAAGAAGCGAAAGGGCGAGATATTCGCTGTTTCGTGGTGGGTGACGAGGTGGTGGCCGCCATTGAGCGCCGGGCCAAAGAAGGTGATTTTCGTTCTAACCTCCATCGCGGTGGGGTTGCCACTATTGCGAATATCACGCCGCGCGAAAGGGAAATTGCGCTCAAAGCCGCTCAGACAATGGGTCTGGACGTTGCTGGCGTTGATATTCTGCGTGCTGAACGTGGGCCGCTGGTCATGGAGGTCAACGCTTCTCCTGGCCTGGAGGGGGTGGAGAAAACCACCGGAATAGACATTGCCGGCAAGATGATCCAGTGGATTGAGCGTCACGCTACGCCTGAATTTTGCCTTAAAATCGGCGGCTAAGCACAATATCGATTGCGATCGTAGTATGACACGCTCTTTTTGCGTAAGCTGTGCCGGTATTTTTTTCATCAATAGAGGTCGCACATTATTATGACATCACTGGTCGTTCCCACTCTGGATACGTTGCGTCAATGGCTCGACGACCTGGGCATGAGTTTTTTTGAATGCGATACCTGTCAGGCGCTGCATTTGCCGCACATGCAGAATTTTGACGGCATCTTTGATGCAAAAGTTGATTTGGTCGATAACGTCATTCTGTTTTCCGCGATGGCAGAAGTCAGACCTTCTGCACTACTGCCGCTGGCCGCCGATTTGTCTGCGATTAACGCCAGTTCATTGACGGTGAAAGCCTTTCTGGATATGCAGGATGATAATCTGCCAAAGCTGGTGGTCTGCCAGTCTTTATCCGTTATCCCGGGCGTGACGTTTGAGCAGTTCGAATATTTTGTTCGCCAGAGTGAAGAGCAAATATCGATGGTGATCCTCGAGGCCGGTGCGCATCAGCTGTTATTTAACGCTGAAGAAGAAGCGCAAAACAGCAACGCCGAAGTTCATTTCCTCCATTAATTCTTCCTGAATCTGGACATATATTGCGCAGCCGCTGCCAAAGCGGTTGCGTATTGCCTGTTTTTATTCTGCATCTAACCGTTCATTAAAGAATTATTTACCTCCATTAAGCGACTTCCGCTGTATGTCATAGACAATTCATGCATAAAAAATTGATAAAAGACGTTTTTTAATCTGGGCTATATCCACAAATCCTGGCTAAAGTTATTCTTGCGAAGCTTATCAACGTCATCATTCAAACAGCCCCTTGTGGCCTGACCTGTGGCCACAATGCATATTGAATGCATGGGCGGATAACAGCGCGCAATAGCGGCGTGAGGAGAGTCCTCTCTTTTCATGGGGGCCGCTTGAAAGAATATGCACGTTTCTTGCATATCATTAGAGTGTGACATTTTTGTTCGTTTGTTAACGAACTTTCAGAAGGAAAGAGATTATGACCGCCTTAAATAAACGATGGTTACCAAGCCTGGTTGCGGGTGCTCTGATGGCCATCTCTGCTGGCACGCTCGCTGCTGAACAAAAAACGCTGCATATTTATAACTGGTCTGATTATATTGCCCCAGATACGGTGGCTAATTTTGAAAAAGAGACCGGAATTAAAGTTATCTATGACGTATTTGATTCCAATGAAGTGCTGGAAGGTAAGCTCATGGCTGGCAGTACCGGCTTTGACCTTGTCGTTCCATCCGCCAGTTTCCTTGAGCGTCAACTGACCGCGGGCGTCTTCCAGCCGCTGGATAAGAGCAAATTGCCTGGCTGGAAAAACCTCGATCCTGAATTGCTGAAGCTGGTGGGTAAACACGATCCGGACAACAAGTTTGCGATGCCGTATATGTGGGCAACAACCGGTATTGGCTATAACGTGGATAAAGTGAAAGCGGTACTGGGGCCGGATGCGCCGGTTAATAGCTGGGATCTGATCCTCAAGCCAGAAAATCTGGAAAAACTCAAAAGCTGCGGCGTCTCTTTCCTCGATGCGCCCGAAGAAGTGTTTGCCACCGTGCTGAATTATTTGGGTAAAGATCCAAACAGTACCAAAGCGGATGATTACACCGGACCGGCAACCGATCTGCTGTTGAAACTGCGCCCAAATATTCGCTACTTCCACTCCTCGCAGTACATTAACGACCTGGCAAACGGTGATACCTGCGTGGCGATTGGCTGGGCCGGGGATGTATGGCAGGCGGCAAACCGGGCGAAAGAAGCGAAAAATGGCGTCAATATTTCCTTCTCAATTCCTAAGGAAGGTGCGATGGCCTTCTTTGATGTGTTCGCGATGCCAGCCGATGCGAAAAACAAAGACGAAGCCTACCAGTTCCTCAACTACCTGCTGCGCCCTGATGTAATTGCGCATATTTCTGACCACGTGTTCTATGCCAATGCCAACAAAGAAGCGACAGCACTGGTCAGCCAGGACGTTCGCGACAACCCGGGCATTTATCCGCCTGCCGATGTCCGCGCCAAGCTGTTCACGCTGAAAGTACAGGATCCGAAGATCGACCGTGTACGTACTCGCGCCTGGACGAAGGTAAAAAGCGGGAAATAACCCGATGTACGGGACGTGACCCGGCAGGATTTACGCCTGCCGGGCAGTGTTGATCCCGGACACATATAACCCGGCAATACGCACCACTGTGGTGCGTTATTTGCACCGTTTCTTTGTTTTATGCCGGAGAGCGCCTAATTGAATGATGCAACCCCACGCCCACAAGCGAAAATCCGCAAGGCGCTGACCCCGCTGCTTGAAATTCGCAACCTGACCAAGTCCTTTGACGGTCAGCACGCCGTTGATGACGTCAATCTTACTATCTACAAAGGCGAAATATTTGCTCTGCTCGGGGCGTCCGGCTGCGGTAAATCGACCCTGTTGCGGATGCTGGCGGGATTTGAACAGCCAACAACCGGGCAAATTATGCTTGATGGCGTCGATTTAGCGCATGTTCCGCCTTATCTGCGTCCGATTAATATGATGTTTCAGTCCTATGCCTTGTTTCCGCACATGACGGTAGAGCAGAACATTGCCTTTGGCCTCAAGCAGGACAAGCTGCCAAAGGCTGAAATCGCCAGCCGGGTGAGTGAGATGCTGGGCCTCGTGCATATGCAGGAGTTCGCCAAACGTAAGCCGCATCAGCTTTCTGGCGGTCAGCGTCAGCGCGTGGCGTTGGCGCGTAGCCTGGCGAAACGCCCGAAGCTGCTGCTGTTGGATGAACCGATGGGGGCGCTGGATAAAAAGCTCCGTGACCGCATGCAACTGGAAGTGGTGGATATCCTTGAACGTGTCGGCGTGACCTGCGTGATGGTGACGCACGATCAGGAAGAAGCCATGACGATGGCGGGCCGCATTGCGATCATGAACCGTGGCAAATTTGTCCAGATCGGCGAGCCTGAAGAGATCTACGAACATCCGACTACGCGTTACAGTGCAGAATTTATCGGTTCGGTTAACGTCTTTGAGGGGCTGCTGAAAGAACGTCAGGAAGATGGTCTGGTTATTGAGTCTCCAGGACTGGTACATCCGCTGAAAGTGGACGCAGACGCTTCCGTTGTCGATAACGTTCCGGTGTATGTTGCGCTGCGCCCGGAAAAAATCATGCTCTGCGAAGCCCCTCCGCCAGAGGGATATAACTTCGCGGTAGGCGAAGTGGTGCACATTGCCTATCTGGGTGATTTGTCGGTGTACCACGTACGCTTGAAAAGTGGCCAGATGCTGAGCGCTCAGTTACAAAATGAACATCGTTATCGCAAGGGATTACCAACCTGGGGTGACGAAGTCCGTTTATGTTGGGATGCGGACAGCTGTGTGGTGTTGACGGTTTAAGGAGCGAAGATGAGTACACTTGAACCTCCGGCGCGCGTGGATAACGTGGGGCGTTTCACGCTGTTTATGTCGCGGCTGCAAATGAAGCACGGGCGCAAGTTGGTCATCGCGCTGCCGTATGTGTGGCTGATGCTCCTGTTTCTGCTGCCATTTCTGATCGTCTTCAAAATCAGTTTGGCTGAAATGGCGCGGGCTATTCCGCCGTATACTGACCTCATTTCATGGGCTGACGACCAGTTATCCATCACCCTCAATTTAGGCAATTTCCTGCAACTGACGGACGATCCGCTCTATTTTGATGCGTACCTGCAATCTTTGCAGGTAGCGGGGGTTTCGACTGTCTGTTGCCTGCTATTGGGATATCCGCTGGCATGGGCGGTCGCGCACAGCAAACCCTCGACACGCAATATTCTGTTGCTGCTGGTGATCCTGCCGTCCTGGACGTCATTTTTGATTCGTGTATACGCCTGGATGGGGATCCTGAAAAATAACGGTGTCCTGAACAACGTTCTGATGTGGCTGGGCGTTATCGACCAACCGTTGACGATTCTGCACACCAATCTGGCGGTCTATATCGGTATTGTTTACGCCTATTTGCCCTTTATGGTGCTGCCGATTTATACCGCGCTGACGCGTATTGATTACTCGCTGGTGGAAGCGGCACTGGATTTAGGCGCCCGACCGTTGAAAACTTTCTTTAGCGTGATCGTGCCGTTGACCAAGGGCGGGATTATCGCCGGGTCAATGCTGGTGTTTATCCCGGCGGTTGGGGAGTTTGTGATCCCGGAACTGCTGGGCGGCCCGGACAGCATCATGATTGGGCGTGTGCTTTGGCAGGAGTTTTTCAATAACCGTGACTGGCCGGTGGCTTCTGCCGTCGCCATTATTATGCTGCTGTTACTGATTGTGCCGATCATGTGGTTTCATAAATATCAGCAAAAAAGCGTGGGGGAACACGGATGAATAACTTACCGGTCGTTCGCTCACCGTGGCGTATTTTTATCCTGGTACTGGGTTTTACCTTCCTGTACGCGCCGATGCTGATGTTGGTTATCTATTCGTTTAACAGCTCCAAGCTGGTGACGGTCTGGGCGGGGTGGTCAACGCGTTGGTATGGTGAGCTTTTCCACGATAGCGCGATGATAAGCGCCGTCGGCATGAGCTTAACGATTGCCGCCTGCGCTGCGACGATGGCGGCAATTCTCGGTACCATCGCCGCCGTGGTGATGGTGCGCTTTGGTCGTTTTCGTGGATCAAATGGTTTCGCCTTTATGATTACCGCACCGCTGGTGATGCCGGATGTCATTACCGGTTTGTCGCTGCTGCTGCTGTTTGTGGCGTTGGCGCACGCCATCGGCTGGCCAGCGGATCGCGGTATGTTGACCATCTGGCTGGCGCACGTCACATTTTGTACAGCGTACGTGGCGGTAGTGATTTCCTCGCGTTTACGCGAACTGGATCACTCCATTGAGGAAGCGGCGATGGATCTTGGTGCCACGCCGCTGAAGGTTTTTTTCGTCATCACGCTGCCGATGATTATGCCGGCGGTGATCTCAGGGTGGTTACTGGCCTTTACGCTGTCGCTCGATGACCTGGTCATTGCCAGTTTTGTCTCTGGTCCTGGCGCCACAACGTTACCCATGCTGGTGTTCTCCAGCGTACGTATGGGGGTCAATCCGGAGATCAACGCGCTGGCGACGTTGATACTTGGCGTGGTAGGAATTATCGGATTTATCGCGTGGTATCTGATGGCGCGAACAGAAAAACAACGGATTCGCGATATCCAACGTGCAAGACGCGGCTGAAAAAACTAAAATCTGCCAACCTGTCTATACGGCGCAGCTGCGGTGGCTGCGCCGTTTTCATGGAAGACGACGCGTTGGGATTTTTTAAGAAATCATCCACATCACATGCCCGTTTAAACGTCCCTACTTTAGTGCAGGTGGCGGCGCTGGCTATTATCATGATCCGCTGTCTCGATCTGTTGATGATTTTTAATACGCTCGGGTTTCGCGGAACCAGCGAGTTTATTCATCGCAGCGTCCAGACCTGGAATTTGACGCTGGTGTTTCTGGGTAGCCTGGTGCTGCTGTTTATCGAAATTTACTGCGCATTTTCGCTGGTTAAAGGTCGGAACTGGGCACGCTGGGTCTATCTACTGACCCAGATTATCGCCAGCGTCTATCTGTGGGCGGCCTCATTGGGCTATGGATATCCGGAACTGTTCAGTATTGCGGGAGAGTCCAGACGTGAAATCCTGCATACGCTGGTGATGCAAAAATTACCGGATATGCTGGTGTTGCTACTGCTGTTTGTTCCTGCGTCCAGCAGGCGGTTCTTCCGCTTGCAATAACGTGTATAATCTTCGCCCCCTGTTAATTTGTAGGTTTTTGTATGCAGTGCGCACTTTATGACGCCGAACGCTGCCGCTCTTGTCAGTGGATAACGCAGCCTGTCGCCGATCAACTCTTCGCCAAAACAGCCGATCTGCAGAATCTGCTGGCCGATTATCCGGTCGGAGAATGGTGCGCGCCGGTCAGCGGCCCGGAGAGCGCTTTTCGTAATAAAGCCAAAATGGTGGTCAGCGGCAGCGTGGAAAAACCGCTGCTGGGGATGCTGCATCGTGACGGTACGCCGGAGGATTTGTGCGAGTGTCCGCTCTATCCTGAGTCTTTTGCGCCGGTGTTTGCCGCACTTAAACCGTTTATCGCCCGTGCGGGGTTGACGCCCTATAACGTGGCGCGCAAACGCGGGGAGCTGAAATATCTGCTGTTAACGGAAAGCCGGTTTGATGGCGGTATGATGCTGCGTTTTGTTCTGCGCTCCGATGCGAAACTGGCACAACTGCGTACGGCGCTGCCATGGTTACAGGCGCAGCTTCCGCAGTTAAAAGTGATCACCGCCAATATTCAACCTGTGCATATGGCGATTATGGAAGGGGAGAGCGAAATCTTCCTGACGGAACAACAGGCGCTGGCTGAACGCTTTAACGATGTGCCATTGTGGATACGCCCACAGAGCTTCTTCCAGACCAACCCCGTGGTGGCTGGGTATTTATATGCCACGGCGCGCGACTGGGTGCGACAGCTTCCGGTTAATCACATGTGGGATCTGTTTTGCGGCGTCGGGGGTTTTGGTTTGCACTGCGCCACGCCGCAGATGAAACTGACGGGTATTGAAATTGCGCCAGAGGCCATTACCTGTGCGAAACAGTCGGCGCAGGAGCTTGGGTTGCAGAATCTGCATTTTCAGGCGCTGGATTCAACCCAGTTTGCTACCGCGCAGGGAGAAGTGCCGGACCTGGTGCTGGTGAATCCGCCTCGTCGGGGGATTGGGAAGCCGCTGTGCGATTTTCTCTCCCGCATGGCACCGCGTTTTATCGTTTACTCCAGCTGTAATGCACAAACCATGGCAAAGGATATCCGCGAGTTGCCTGGATATCGCATTGAACGCGTCCAACTTTTTGATATGTTCCCACATACCGCGCATTACGAAGTGTTAACTCTGCTCAGCCGACAATAACCGACATGCCTGATGGCGCTACGCTTATCAGGCTACGCAGAGATGTTGAAATGTAGGCCCGATAAGGCGCATGCGCTGCATCCGGCAAATGCAACATGCGAAAAAAAAGCCCGTACTTACGTACGAGCTCTTTCTCGAATATGGCGGTGAGGGGGGGATTCGAACCCCCGATACGTTGCCGTATACACACTTTCCAGGCGTGCTCCTTCAGCCACTCGGACACCTCACCATATTGTATTGCTGCCTGACCGCTTGGGGGGCAACGGGGCGCTACTATAGGGAGTTGCGCTAAAACGGTCAAGCAGAATTTACGTGTTAACTCTCGTTTGGTTACGCAATGTACATATTCCTCCGCCCGGACAGGCGCGGAGAATATGATTAGCGCTGCGAGTCCAGTTTTTCGCCGTTGGTCACGACTTCCTGGGCCTTGCTATAGCTCTCAATCAGCAACTGATAAGCCGGGAAGATTTTGGTATACACTTCCGCCCATTCAGCGGCGTCTTCACGGTTCCATGTCCCCTGAATTTCAGAAGCGACGGCGGCGGTATCCATCGGTATCACACCAGCCTGAACAACACGTGCCAGGGTGATTTCCTGTGCCATTTTGCTGTAAGTACCGGAAGCGTCGATCACTGCGAAGACCTTGTAGCCCTCCGCAACCGCGCTGATGGCCGGGAAAGCCATGCACACGCTGGTGATCGTACCGGCGATAATCAGCGTCTTACGACCCGTAGCTTTGACCGCTTTCACGAAGTCTTCGTTATCCCAGGCGTTGATTTCGCCTTTACGTGCTACGTATTGGGCATGTGGCGCATTGGCATGGATCTCTGGGATCAACGGGCCGTTAGGCCCCTGCGGTACCGATGCCGTGGTAATTACCGGCATCTTCGCCAGGGTTGCGATTTTAGCCAGCGCGGCGGCACGCGCACGCAGTTCCGGCATGGGCATATCGCCGACAGTCTGGAACAGCCCACTCTGATGATCGATAAGCAGCATGACGGAATCATTCACATCGATGACCGGACGTGAACCATTAAAGTTTGCAGGACTGGACATATTCTTCTCCTTCGATTCAGATTTGGCCAAAGCGGCCGGAGTTAAAATCGCGGACGGCTTCAGCGATTTCTTGTTTCGTATTCATCACAAACGGACCGTAACCTACAATCGGCTCGTTCAACGGTTCGCCAGACAGCAGCAGCACGCTGGCGTCGCTGGTGGCTTCAATGTGTAGCGTTTTCCCCTGCTGGCTTAGCACTACCAGTTGTGCTTCGCCGGCAGGCGTGGTGCCGTTTACGGTGATATTCCCTTTTAATACCACCAGGGCGGTGCTCCACCCTTCAGACTGGGACAACGTCAGCGGATGATTACGTTGCAGGCGCATATCCCAGACGTTCAGCGGTGAAAAGGTGTGTGCCGGGCCTTTCGTATCCTGATAGCTGCCCGCGATCACGCGAACGCTGCCTGCATCATCGGGCAAGGCGACGGTGGGAATAACATCGCTGCTGATGCCCTGATAACCCGGTACGGCCATTTTGTCTTTTGCCGGCAGATTGACCCACAGTTGCACCATTTCCAGTTCACCGCCTTGACGGGTAAATTCCGGGGAGTGGAACTCTTCGTGTAATATTCCTGCACCAGCGGTCATCCACTGCACATCGCCAGGGCCGATAATGCCGCCGCGACCGGTTGAATCACGGTGTTCAACTTCGCCGCTGTAAACGATAGTCACCGTCTCAAAACCGCGGTGAGGGTGTTCACCTACGCCGCGTTTTTCGTTACCCGGCGTGAACGTATGCGGACCCGCGTAATCAAGCAGCAGGAACGGGCTTAATTGCTCAGCATGAGACTGGTAAGAGAACATCGAGCGAACCGGAAATCCATCGCCAACCCAGTGTGGGCGAGGTGCGGTGTAGACGCCTGTTACTTGTTTCATATGTGTCTCCTCAGTGGCGTTGTTTTGATGTAAATAAGCTTATATTCATGACAGCGAGCTGAGTAGTAGCTAAAATAGCTCTCACTGTCTCAAAAATAGGACAATGAAATGACAAGGCCGGATCTCAATGATTTTGCATGGTTTGTGCATGTTGTAGAGGAAGGGGGATTCGCGGCGGCGGGTCGGGCGCTTGATGAACCTAAATCAAAACTGAGCCGACGAATAGCGCAACTCGAAGAGAGACTAGGGGTACGACTGATTCAGCGAACCACCCGGCAATTTAACGTGACTGAAGTCGGGCAAACCTTTTACGAACACTGTAAGGCGATGCTGGTAGAGGCGCAGGCGGCGCAGGATGCCATTGCCGCGTTACAGGTTGAACCGCGTGGCGTTGTGAAGCTGACTTGTCCTGTCACATTGCTGCATGTGCATATCGGGCCAATGCTTGCCCGTTTTATGGCACGTTATCCTGACGTATCAGTACAACTGGAGGCCACTAACCGTCGTGTTGACGTCGTTGGAGAAGGTCTGGATGTGGCGATTCGCGTCAGACCTCGGCCATTTGAGGATAGCGACCTGGTGATGCGCGTCCTGGCGGACAGAGGACATCGCTTGTATGCCAGCCCGCAGTTAATTGAGCAGATGGGGGCGCTACACTCTCCGGCAGAGCTGACCCGTTGGCCAGGTTTGAGTCTGGCCTCTGGTAAACATGTGCATCGTTGGGAGTTATTCGGCCCGCAGGGCGCCCGGGCGGAGGTGCATTTCACGCCGCGTATGATCACCACCGATATGCTGGCGTTACGCGAAGCCGCAGTCGCCGGCGTAGGTGTTGTTCAACTTCCACAGTTGATGGTAAAAGATCAATTAGCTGCGGGTGAGTTGGTGGCGTTGCTCGACGGTTGGGAACCTAAGCGAGAAATTATCCACGCAGTCTTTCCATCACGCAGGGGATTATTACCGTCAGTGCGCGCATTAGTGGATTTCTTAACGGAAGAATATGCGCGGATGATTGAGGATTAAATACCAGGCTTTAGCCCACAAAAAAGGCCGGTTAAACCGACCTTTTATTATCTGGACGCCATTCGGGCGTTAAAAACAATCAGCGACTACGGAAGACAATGCGGCCTTTGCTCAGGTCGTACGGGGTCAGCTCAACAGTCACTTTGTCGCCCGTCAGGATGCGGATATAGTTTTTACGCATTTTACCGGAGATGTGTGCAGTAACCACGTGACCGTTTTCTAACTCTACGCGGAACATGGTATTAGGTAACGTATCGAGAACGGTACCCTGCATTTCAATATTGTCTTCTTTGGCCATCTAATCCTCTGGGGTATCACTACCGTAATTTGAACCGGCAAGATAATGCCGAAGTTCTTTTAATAAGTAAAGATTTGTGCGTTTAAAACACAGCAAATCGGGTTTGGCGCATTACTCTATCCACACACGGCAAAGCCGCACTTAAAGCGCAACGTGTAAGGGAACGAGGAGATAAACGATAGGCGTTGCCTGACGCGAACTGTTCCTTAACGGCGGCGGGGTAATGGGCTAAACCAACTCTGCGCGACAATTATAACACCCCGACAAAAAATGTGCCGAAAACATTCACTCCTGAGGTGAAAATAACGTCCTGGGAATCCAGAAATGGCTCGGTAGCCGCTGCTGGCGCAGTCTGCTCAGGTGCTCAAGGTACTCCCGACGCGGTGTTTCGACGGCGCCCAGCGAGGCTGTGTGGCTATTTAATACCTGGCAGTCGATTAATTTTCCGCCCTGACGGATAAATTCAGCGCAAAAAACAAGCAGTGCGGTTTTCGACGCATTTTCCTGACGGCTGAACATCGATTCGCCACAAAACAGCGTACCTTGCGCCACGCCATACATACCGCCCACTAATTCATTTTGTCGCCACACCTCAATTGAGTGGGCATGCCCCAGTTCGTGCAGCCGATGGTAAGCATCCACTACATCATGCGTTATCCAGGTGCCTTCTTCCCGGTCATTCGCGCAGCCTTCAATCACCTGACCAAACGCGTAATTGAGCGTCACGCGATAAGGCGAATTTTTATGAAAGCGTTTCATGCTGCGGCTGAGGTGAAATTTCTCGGGCCAAAGAATGGCGCGCGGATCGGGCGACCACCAAAGGATGGGGTCGCCAGGTGAAAACCATGGGAAAATACCGCGCTGATAGGCCATCAGCAGGCGGGCAGGGCTGAGATCGCCGCCAAGCGCCAACAAACCGTTAGGCTCGCGTAAAGCGCCTTCCGGTGACGGGAAGGCTATGGAATGGCGGGACAGTTGCACCAGGCGCATGACAGCGAAACTCCACTACGCGAGTTTGATCGTTCAATAATAGCTTACAGACGTTGCTTAAACTGGTAATAACGCCCCTGCCTGGCTAACAGATCTGCGTGATTACCTTGCTCAATAATTTGTCCGTTGTCCATTACTATTATTTGATCAAAACGTGACAGCCCACGCAGACGATGTGTAACCATTAATACGGTTTTGTTGCGCATGACATCGCTAATTAATTCAAGCATTTGACTTTCCGTTGTGGCATCCAACCCTTCGGTGGGTTCATCCAGCAGCATCAGCGGAGCATCGTGCAATAAGGCGCGGGCGATAGCCAGACGACGGAGCTCGCCGCCAGAAAGCTGACGACCGCCTTCGCCAAGCCAGGCGTTGAGTCCATCATCCTCAAGCAGTTTGTCCAGACCGACGCGGCACAACATCGCGGCTAATGCGTCATCGCCGGCGTGCGGTGCCGCCAGCAACAGGTTATCGCGAAGCGTAGCGCTGAACAGATGCACGCGCTGTGGCACGACGCTGATACTCTGGCGCAGCGTGGCTTCACTAAGGGTCGCAATCGGCTGTTCGTTAATCAGGAGCTCGCCACTCTGCGGATCCCATGCGCGGGTTAACAATTGCAATAACGTTGACTTACCACAGCCGGTGCGACCGAGAATCGCAATGTGTTCACCGGGGTTGGCCTGCAGGGAAAGTGTATCGAGCGCCTTTTGCGCCTGTCCTGGATAGCTGAATGATACATCGCGTAGCGTAAGGGTTACCTGCTCTGAAACCGAGGAACCCGCATCCGGGAAGGTCACTTCTGGCTGCTGTTCGGTCAGTTCGGTGATGCGCAGCGCAGAGGCAATAACCTGGCCGAGATGTTGAAATGCGCCGGTGACAGGCGCTAACGCTTCGAACGCGGCTAGCGCACAGAAGACAAACAGCGCGATCAGTGCGCCTGGCTGGGTGTTACCGCCCACGCCGCCTGAGGCCATCCATAGCATCATAATCACTGCCAGCGCGCCAACTAACAGCATGACCGCCTGCGACAACGCCGTTAATTCAGATTGGCGTCGCTGGGCTTCGTGCCATTGCAGCTCGGTGGCTTCCATTTGAGCGCGGTAGCGTTCACTGGCGCCAAAAATGGTCAATTCAGCCTGGCCCTGTAGCCAGGAGGTTAACTGCTGACGATATTGCCCACGCAGATGCGTCAGACTTTGTCCGGTGCTTTTGCCTGCCTGATAAAAGAGTGGGGGCAGAATAAATAAGGTCAGCAGCATAATACCGCCGAGGGTGATAGCCAGCGTGAAATCGAGAACGCTTAGACCCAGCGTGACCACCATGATGACGACAAAAGCCCCTACCAGCGGGGAGATCACGCGCAAGTACAGATGATCGAGCGTGTCGACATCAGCCACCACGCGGTTAAGTAATTCACCCTGTCCATAACGGGACAGGCCCGCAGGGGAGAGCGGCAGCAGTTTGCTGAAGGTATAAATACGCAAATGCTGCAGCACACGGAATGTTGCGTCATGGCTGACCAGTCGTTCGAAATAACGCCCCGCGGTGCGGGTGATCGCTGCGCCGCGTACGCCTGCGGCAGGGAGCATATAGTTAAAGCTGTAAATCCCGGTGACGCCAACCACCGCAGAAGCCGACAGGAACCAACCTGAAAGCGTCAGTAAGCCAATACTTGCCAGCAGCGTGACGATCGCCAGAACGATCCCCAGCGTTAACATCCATTTGTGACGTTTATACAGTGTCAGATAAGGTAGCAAAGCGCGCATTTAGATGTCCTCCTGACGATGAGCCAGTAATGTCGCAAAAGCCCCGTTGGCTGAGCTAAGTTCGGTCCAGGTACCTTGTTCAACGATCTGTCCATCCTGCATCACCCAGATAGCGTCCCAGTCGGCAAGATCTTCCAACTGGTGCGTTACCATCAGCGTGGTCTGGCGGCGAGATGCCGCGTTCAACGCCTGCATCACGCGTTGTTCGCTGTGCGCATCAAGGCTGGCGGCGGGTTCGTCCAGCAGCAGTAACTGACAGGGATTGAGTAAGGCGCGAGCGACGGCAACGCGCTGCGCTTGCCCGACGGAAAGTCGGGCCGCCTGATCGCCGACTGGCGTATCCACGCCCTGCGGCAGCAGCGGTAAAAACTCGCTGACCCAGGCGCTGTCGAGTGCGGCTTGTAGCTGTTCTTCGCTGGCATCGGGGCGAGCCAGCAGAACGTTTTCGCGTAACGTGGCGGCAGGAAGCTGCGGATTTTGCCCGACCCATGACAGCTGTTTACGCCAGGAATCAGGTGACAGGTCGCGAAGTTCAAAGCCGTTAATTCGCAGCGATCCCCGATAAGAGAGGAAACCGGACAGGACATTAAGCAGCGAACTTTTACCGGAACCGCTGCGTCCAACCAGCACCGCACGTTGCCCGGCAGCCAGGGTAAAGTTGAGCGGGCCGGCCAGCACTTTACCTTCCGGCGAAGTGATAATCAGATCGTGTGCCTCAATTGAAACGGCGTCTTTCGTCGCCAGCTCAATGTCGCCACGCTCTGGATGAGCCAGCGGGGTTTCCATGAAGGTTTTCAGACTATCTGCTGCACCAACGGCTTGCGCTTTGGCGTGATAAAACGTGCCCAGATCACGCAGGGGCTGGAAAAACTCCGGCGCCAGAATGAGCGCGAGGAAGCCTGCTGCCAGCGTGACGCCCGTCCCGTAGTGGCCGAAATCGAGCTCTCCGAGGTAGGAAAAACCGAAGTAAACCGCCACCAGCGCAATAGACAGAGAGGTAAAGAACTCAAGGACACCGGATGACAGGAACGCCAGGCGCAGGACTTCCATGGTGCGCTGGCGGAAATCTTGCGACGCAGCGCGGATGCTTTCCGTTTCGGCTTCACCGCGACCAAATATTCTTAGCGTTTCCATACCCCGCAGACGATCGAGGAAATGACCGCTGAGGCGGGCAAGAGCCTGAAAATTGCGGCGGTTAGCATCGGCAGCGCCCATACCGACCATTGCCATAAATAACGGGATCAGCGGGGCTGTTCCGAGCAGAATAAGGGCGGCTACCCAGTTTGACGGGAATACCGCCGCCACAATCAATAATGGGACACATACGGCCAGCGCCATTTGCGGCAGATAACGTGCATAGTAATCATGCATATCGTCAATCTGTTCCAGGATAAGCGTGGCCCAGCTTCCGGCCGGTTTGCCCTGTATCCAGGCCGGACCAGCCTGTTGCAGACGGTCAAGCACCTGGCGGCGAATTTCAAAGCGAATATGTTGCCCTGCGTGAAACCCGACCCGTTCGCGTAACCAGACGACCCATGCCCGCAGGATGAAAATCAATACCAGCACGATGAACGGAAGCAGCAGCGCCTCTCGGGGAATATTGGCCATGATCATATGGTCCAGAATGCGGGCCATGAGCCAGGCCTGAGCGACGATTAACAGACCACTCACGAACCCCAACAGGCGTGAAATGTTCAGCCATCGTTGGGAAATTACACTTTGCTGTTTTAACCAGCGGGTCAGCTCTTTTTGACGGGTTTTATTCATTGCACGCTTAGCAGGTGAGTTATTGGAATTTTTGGGCAGGGCAATGTTACAACGAGGCAAAAATAAAGGCGACTTATAGTCGCCTTTTTTACTTTTGTTACTGATTTGTAAAACTTATTTGCAAGCGTCCGCCAGACCGTCGAGATAACGTTCTGCATCAAGCGCGGCCATACAGCCTGTGCCCGCAGAGGTGATCGCCTGGCGATAAATATGATCCATCACGTCACCGGCTGCGAAGACCCCCGGAATGCTGGTTTGTGTGGCATTACCGTGAATACCGGACTGAACTTTGATGTAGCCGTTTTCCAGTTCAAGCTGACCGTCGAAAATGGCGGTATTCGGGCTGTGACCGATAGCGACAAACAATCCGGCAACGTCAAGTGACTCCACATTGTCAGTGTTTTGCGTATCGCGCAGGCGCAGCCCGGTTACGCCCATTTGATCACCGGTTACTTCTTCCAGCGTGCGGTGGGTGTGCAACACGATGTTGCCGTTTTCAACTTTATCCATTAAACGCTTGATGAGAATTTTCTCAGCGCGGAAACTGTCGCGACGGTGAATCAAATGCACTTCAGATGCGATATTCGCCAGATACAGTGCTTCTTCAACCGCAGTGTTGCCACCGCCAATCACCGCAACTTTTTGATTACGGTAGAAGAAACCGTCGCAGGTTGCGCAGGCGGAAACGCCGCGGCCTTTGAATGCTTCTTCTGAAGGCAGGCCCAGGTAACGTGCTGAAGCGCCGGTAGCGATGATCAGTGCGTCACAGGTGTACTCTCCGCTATCGCCGGTCAGACGGAAAGGGCGTTTTTGCAGATCAACTTTGCTGATGTGATCAAAAATGATTTCTGTATCAAATTTGGTCGCATGTTCGTGCATACGCTCCATCAGCAGCGGGCCAGTGAGATCGTGCGGATCGCCAGGCCAGTTTTCCACTTCTGTTGTTGTGGTCAGTTGACCACCTTTTTCCATACCGGTAATCAGTACCGGTTGCAGGTTAGCGCGTGCAGCGTAGACCGCAGCGGTATATCCCGCAGGGCCTGAGCCCAGAATAAGAAGTTTACTGTGTTTGGTTACGCCCATGAGATCCCCATAGTTGTTGGCAGGCAATGAGCAGGATTGTAGGGAATTTACAGGCGTAAAAAAAGAGTATGGCGATTTTGTTAACAATTTGTGTAATAGCAGAAACCGATGAGCGGGGGAATAAGTCGTAATACTATAACGATTTCTACTAAAAATCGGTCAGTTATAAGGTGATAAAATGACGATTTTCCATCGCTGCGAATGAATAACTGGCATGTTGTACTAAAAATTGATGTTTTGCTTTGACAATCACCTGCTGTTTTGCGAAAACAGTCAAGGAAGAAAAAAAATGTGTCATGTATGTGCTGCATAATCATGCATGTAGTTACCATGTTTACCGTGTTAGCGAAATCTACGCATGGTGTGGACAGATGCCATTCGTGATGTCGATAGCCGCCGACAGGCAACGGTCTTCTCACCATAAGCCCAGGCATTACAAACCGAAAATCCCTCTGGGTTGCGGTTTATTTTGATGGGTAGCGACTCTGAACAGTGATGTTGGTAGAGTCAGGCAGGAGTAGGGAAGGAATACAGAGAGACAATAATAATGGTAGATAGTAAGAAGCGCCCTGGCAAAGATCTCGACCGTATCGATCGTAACATTCTTAATGAGCTGCAAAAGGATGGGCGTATTTCTAACGTCGAGCTTTCTAAACGTGTGGGACTTTCACCAACGCCCTGCCTTGAGCGTGTGCGTCGGTTGGAAAGACAGGGTTTTATTCAGGGCTATACAGCGCTGTTAAACCCGCATTATCTGGATGCATCACTTCTGGTTTTTGTTGAGATTACTCTGAATCGTGGCGCCCCGGATGTGTTTGAGCAATTTAACTCTGCAGTACAAAAACTTGAAGAAATTCAAGAGTGTCATTTGGTTTCCGGTGATTTCGACTATTTGTTGAAAACACGCGTACCGGATATGTCGGCGTACCGTAAGCTGTTGGGGGAAACCCTGCTGCGTCTGCCTGGCGTGAATGACACACGTACTTATGTCGTAATGGAAGAAGTCAAACAGAGCAATCGTCTGGTAATTAAGACGCGCTAACACGGAACAGGTGCAAAATCGACGCAGTTTGATTACACTCCTGTTAATCCATACAGCAACAGTGCCGGGGCAACCCGGTGCTGTTGTCCGTTTTAGCATCGGGCAGGAAAAGCCTGAAACCTGGAGAGCCGTTTTTGAGCCAGGAATACACTGAAGACAAAGACGTCACATTGACGAAGTTAAGCAGCGGGCGCCGACTCCTGGAAGCGCTACTGATCCTTATTGCCCTTTTTGCCGTCTGGTTGATGGCTGCCTTACTCAGCTTTAACCCTTCGGATCCTAGTTGGTCGCAAACCGCGTGGCACGAACCTATCCATAATCTGGGGGGAATACCCGGAGCATGGCTGGCAGACACACTGTTCTTTATTTTTGGCGTCATGGCCTACACCATTCCCGTCATCATTGTCGGCGGCTGCTGGTTTGCATGGCGACACCAGGCCAGCGACGAATACGTCGATTATTTTGCCGTTTCGCTGCGTATTATTGGCGTTCTGGCGCTGATCCTTACCTCCTGCGGGCTTGCCGCAATCAATGCCGATGACATCTGGTATTTCGCCTCTGGCGGCGTGATCGGCAGCCTGCTCAGCACCACGTTGCAACCATTACTGCACAGTAGCGGCGGTACTCTGACGCTATTGTGCATTTGGGCTGCGGGATTAACGTTGTTTACCGGCTGGTCATGGGTGAGCATTGCGGAAAAACTGGGCGGCTGGTTACTCAATATCCTGACGTTTGCCAGCAACCGTACCCGTCGCGACGATACCTGGGTCGATGACGAAGAATATGAAGATGAGTCTTTCGACACCGCTGATGGCAAACCTGATGAATCGCGTCGGGCGCGTATTCTGCGCGGTGCGTTAGCACGCCGTAAGCGTCTGGCGGAGAAATTTACCAACCCGCTTGGCCGTCATACTGATGCCGCGCTATTTTCCGGCAAACGCATGGATGATGAAGACGAAATTGAATACAGCGCTCGTGGCGTTGTTGCCGATCCTAACGATGTGCTGTTCTCCGGTAATCGTGCGACGCTGCCTGAATATGACGAACTTGACCCACTGCTGAATGGTCATTCGGTGACAGAGCCAGTTGCCGCCGCAGCTGCAGCGACAACGGCAGCTCAGGCCTGGAGCGCACCGGTTGATCCGCTGCTGCAAACATCGCCAGTGACCAATACCGTTATGGAGCAACCGGCCCCAGCCGTAGCCTGGCAAGCCGTGCCTGGTCCGCAAACCGGTGATGCGGTGATTGCGCCAGCGCCTGAGGGTTATCCTCAGCCAGCCCACTACGCGCAGCCACCGGTGCAGCAGCAGTATGAACCATGGCAGCAGCCGGTAGTGGAGGAGAGTCCGCAGCCGCAGGGATTTACCGCGGAGCACAACTGGCAGCCGGAACCTGCATATCAGCCGGAGCCCGTGCAGCAACCTGTTTATCAGCCGGAATCAACCTTTCAACAAAACGCCGCGTTCCAGCAGCCTGCGGTTGAACAACCGCCTGTAGTGGAACCTGAGCCGGTAGTTGAAGAGGTTAAACCGACTCGTCCGCCACTCTACTATTTTGAAGAAGTTGAAGAGAAACGTGCACGTGAGCGCGAGCAACTGGCCGCCTGGTATCAGCCGATTCCAGAGCCTGCTCAGGAGCCCGAACGTGTTAAGCCATCTATGCCGACGGCAGCATCCATACCGCCCGTTGAGTCAGTTGCTGCCGTTGCGCCGCTGGCTGCCGGGGTGAAAAACGCCGCTTTAGGGGCGGGTGCGGCTGCCGCTGCACCTGTCTTTAGTCTTGCGGGTAGCGGTGCACCGCGTCCACAGGTGAAAGAGGGGATTGGTCCGCAGTTACCGCGTCCGAATCGTGTGCGCGTGCCTACTCGTCGGGAGCTGGCGTCGTATGGCATAAAACTGCCGTCACAACGTATGGCTGAAGAGAAAGCGCGCGAAGAGCATCTTGATACAGATGCGTACAGTGACGAAGAAATTGACGCAATGCAGCAAGATGAGCTGGCGCGTCAGTTCGCCCAGTCGCAGCAGCACCGCTATGGCGAGGAGTATCAGGATGATGCCAGTCAGACTGATGATGATTCAGCCGCAGAAGCAGAACTGGCTCGCCAGTTTGCCTCTTCCCAGCAGCAGCGCTATTCCGGTGAACAGCCTGCCGGAGCGAATCCGTTCTCGCTTGAGGACTTTGAATTTTCGCCAATGAAAACGCTGGTGGATGATGGTCCGCATGAGCCGCTATTTACTCCAGGCGTAATGCCGGAGCCTGCGCCGCAGTACCAGCAGCCTGTCGCACCGCAGCAGCATTACCAGCAGCCAGCGCAGCCTGTCGCACCACAACAGCATTACCAGCAACCGGCGCAGCCAGTCGCACCGCAGCAGCATTATCAGCAACCGGCGCAGCCTGTTACAGCGCCGCCGCAGGATAGTCTGATCCATCCGCTCCTGATGCGTAATGGCGACAGTCGTCCGGCGCACCGTCCAAGTACGCCGCTGCCATCGTTGGATCTGCTCACGCCGCCGCCGAGTGAGGTTGAGCCGATAGATACTTTCGCTCTGGAGCAAATGGCTCGTCTGGTGGAGGCTCGTCTGGCGGACTTCCGCATTAAAGCCGATGTGGTGAACTACTCACCTGGTCCGGTTATTACCCGCTTTGAGCTTAATCTTGCTCCTGGAGTTAAAGCGGCGCGTATTTCCAACCTGTCGCGAGATCTGGCGCGTTCATTGTCGACCGCAGCGGTACGCGTGGTCGAGGTCATTCCGGGCAAACCGTATGTCGGGCTGGAGTTACCCAACAAAAAACGTCAAACCGTTTATCTGCGCGAAGTGTTGGATAACGCCAAATTCCGTGATAACTCATCTCCGCTGACCGTGGTACTGGGTAAAGATATTGCGGGCGAACCCGTGGTTGCCGATCTGGCGAAAATGCCGCACTTGCTGGTGGCAGGGACAACCGGTTCCGGTAAGTCGGTTGGGGTGAACGCCATGATCCTCAGCATGTTATACAAGGCGCAGCCGGAAGACGTTCGCTTTATCATGATTGACCCGAAAATGCTGGAACTGTCGGTTTATGAAGGCATTCCGCATTTGCTGACTGAAGTTGTGACCGACATGAAAGATGCTGCCAACGCCCTGCGCTGGAGCGTCAATGAAATGGAACGTCGCTACAAGCTGATGTCGGCGCTTGGCGTGCGTAACCTTGCCGGTTATAACGAAAAAATTGCTGAAGCCGCCCGTATGGGACGTCCGATTCCGGACCCGTACTGGAAGCCGGGCGACAGTATGGATGTTCAGCATCCGGTGCTGGAAAAACTGCCGTATATTGTTGTGCTGGTGGATGAATTCGCCGACCTGATGATGACCGTGGGTAAAAAGGTGGAAGAACTGATTGCTCGTCTGGCGCAAAAAGCGCGTGCGGCGGGGATCCACCTGGTGCTGGCGACCCAGCGACCGTCGGTTGACGTTATCACTGGTCTGATTAAAGCGAACATCCCAACGCGTATCGCCTTTACCGTGTCCAGTAAAATTGACTCGCGTACCATCCTTGACCAGGGCGGAGCGGAATCGCTGTTGGGTATGGGTGACATGCTTTATTCCGCACCAAACTCAACGATCCCTGTGCGTGTACACGGCGCCTTTGTACGTGATGAAGAAGTTCACGCTGTGGTTCAGGACTGGAAAGCGCGCGGTCGTCCACAATACGTTGACGGCATAACGTCTGATAGCGAAAGCGAAGGCGGCGGTGGCGGCTTTGATGGTGGCGAAGAGTTGGATCCGCTGTTCGATCAGGCGGTAAACTTTGTCACCCAGAAACGCAAAGCCTCAATCTCCGGCGTCCAGCGTCAGTTCCGTATCGGTTACAACCGAGCGGCGCGCATCATCGAACAGATGGAAGCGCAGGGAATTGTCAGCGAGCAAGGGCATAATGGTAATCGTGAAGTGCTGGCTCCGCCGCCCTTCGAATGATTGCAAAGTTAAGTAATTCAGTATTTTCTACTTTCCTCATGCTGATTTTTGGCCTGAAATGGATAGCAGAGGGATCTCCCCGTTGGGAGTGACGTATTTTGAGGAATAACGATGAAAAGAATCGCAATCACCTGTGCATTATTGTCGAGCTTTGTGGTGAGCAGCGTCTGGGCAGATGCTGCCAGCGACCTGAAAAGCCGCCTGGATAAAGTCAGTAGCTTCCATGCCAGCTTTACTCAGAAGGTCACGGACGGTAGCGGTGCGGCGGTGCAGGAAGGTCAGGGTGACTTATGGGTTAAACGTCCTAATCTGTTTAACTGGCATATGACGCAGCCTGACGAGAGCATCCTGGTTTCTGATGGTAAAACGCTGTGGTTCTTTAACCCGTTTGTTGAGCAGGCGACTGCGACATGGCTGAAAGACGCCACGGGCAACACGCCGTTCATGCTGATTGCGCGTAACCAGGCCAGCGACTGGCAGCAGTACAATATTAAGCAAAATGGCGATGATTTCGTGCTGACGCCAAAAACCAGCAGCGGTAACCTTAAGCAGTTTACTATCAATGTTGGGCGTGACGGGACGATCCACCAGTTCAGCGCCGTTGAACAAGACGATCAGCGCAGCAGCTATCAGCTGAAATCTCAGCAGAATGGTGCGATTGAACCCTCTAAATTCACCTTTACCCCGCCGCAAGGTGTAACGGTTGACGATCAACGTAAGTAGAGGCGTGTGAGTGAGCAATCTGTCGCTCGACTTTTCTGATAATACTTTTCAGCCGCTGGCCGCGCGTATGCGGCCAGAAAATTTAGCGCAGTATATCGGCCAGCAGCACCTGCTGGCTGCTGGCAAACCCTTGCCGCGCGCTATCGAGGCCGGGCATCTGCACTCCATGATTTTATGGGGACCGCCGGGGACCGGGAAAACGACGCTTGCCGAAGTTATTGCCCGTTACGCCAACGCCGATGTCGAACGAATTTCGGCAGTTACGTCTGGCGTTAAAGAAATTCGTGAAGCGATTGAGCGTGCGCGTCAGAACCGTAACGCGGGTCGACGCACGATCCTGTTCGTGGACGAAGTTCACCGTTTTAATAAAAGCCAACAGGATGCGTTTTTACCGCATATTGAAGACGGTACCATTACGTTTATTGGCGCCACCACTGAAAACCCCTCGTTTGAGCTCAACTCGGCGCTGTTGTCGCGTGCACGCGTTTATCTACTGAAATCGTTAACTTCCGACGACATTGAACAGGTGCTGGACCAGGCGATGTCAGACAAAGCGCGTGGTTATGGCGGCCAGGATATTGTTCTGCCGCCAGAAACGCGTCGGGCTATTGCCGAACTGGTTAATGGTGACGCGCGGCGGGCGCTGAATACGCTGGAAATGATGGCCGATATGGCCGAAGTTGATGATTCCGGCAAGCGCGTATTGAAACCAGAATTGCTCACCGAAATTGCCGGTGAACGTAGTGCGCGTTTCGATAATAAAGGCGATCGTTTTTACGATCTCATCTCCGCATTACACAAGTCGGTACGTGGAAGCGCCCCAGATGCGGCGCTTTATTGGTATGCGCGAATTATTACCGCTGGTGGCGATCCGCTGTACGTTGCCCGTCGCTGTCTGGCGATTGCCTCAGAAGATGTCGGCAATGCCGATCCCCGCGCCATGCAGGTGGCGATTTCCGCATGGGACTGTTTTACCCGCGTGGGACCCGCGGAAGGCGAACGCGCGATTGCTCAGGCGATTGTTTATCTGGCCTGTGCGCCGAAGAGTAATGCGGTTTACACCGCCTTCAAAGCCGCGCTGTCTGATGCCCGCGAACGTCCGGATTACGACGTGCCGGTTCACCTGCGCAATGCGCCGACTAAGCTGATGAAAGAGATGGGCTACGGTCAGGAGTATCGTTATGCCCATGATGAGCCTAATGCCTATGCCGCCGGAGAAGAGTACTTCCCGCAGGAAATGGCACAAACGCGCTATTATCGCCCCACAAACAGAGGTCTTGAAGGCAAGATTGGCGAAAAGCTCGCCTGGCTCGCCGGACAGGATCAAAATAGCCCTATAAAACGCTACCGTTAGTGTTATCGTTGCGGTAATGTTGTCTCTGTATCCCTGTGACCGCAGGCTGTGGTCACTTTCTCCTATTTTAATTCGATAAGCACAGGATAAGCATGCTCGATCCCAATCTGCTGCGTAATGAGCCAGACGCAGTCGCAGAAAAACTGGCAAGCCGGGGCTTTAAGCTGGATGTAGATAAGCTGCGCGCTCTTGAAGAGCGTCGTAAAGTTCTGCAGGTACAAACTGAAAACCTGCAGGCAGAGCGTAACTCGCGATCGAAATCCATCGGCCAGGCAAAAGCGCGCGGGGAAGATATCGAGTCTTTACGTCTGGAAGTGAACAAACTGGGCGAAGAGCTGGATGCCGCGAAAGCTGAACTTGATACCTTACAGGCCGAGATCCGCGACATTGCGCTGACTATTCCTAACCTGCCAGCGGACGATGTTCCGGTGGGTAAAGATGAAAATGACAACGTCGAAGTCAGCCGCTGGGGTACTCCGCGTGAGTTTGATTTCGAAGTGCGCGATCACGTTACCCTGGGTGAAATGCACACGGGTCTTGATTTCGCCGCTGCGGTTAAGCTGACCGGCTCTCGTTTCGTGGTCATGAAAGGGCAGATTGCGCGTATGCACCGTGCGCTGTCTCAGTTCATGCTGGATCTGCATACTGAACAGCATGGCTATAGCGAAAACTACGTCCCGTATCTGGTTAACCACGACACGCTGTACGGTACAGGCCAACTGCCGAAATTCGCTGGCGATCTGTTCCATACCCGTCCGCTGGATGAAGAAGCTGATAGCAGCAACTATGCGCTGATCCCAACGGCAGAAGTTCCGCTGACCAACCTGGTGCGCGACGAAATCATCGATGAAGATGCGCTGCCGATCAAAATGACTGCGCATACGCCGTGCTTCCGTTCTGAAGCAGGTTCTTACGGTCGTGACACGCGTGGTCTGATCCGTATGCACCAGTTCGATAAAGTTGAGATGGTGCAGATTGTTCGCCCGGAAGATTCGATGGACGCGCTGGAAGAGATGACCGGCCATGCCGAGAAGGTCCTGCAACTGCTGGGTCTGCCGTATCGCAAAATCATCCTGTGCACTGGCGACATGGGCTTCGGCGCATGCAAAACTTACGATCTGGAAGTGTGGATCCCGGCGCAGAATACCTATCGCGAAATCTCCTCTTGCTCCAACGTGTGGGATTTCCAGGCTCGTCGTATGCAGGCGCGTTGCCGCAGCAAATCCGACAAAAAGACCCGTTTAGTGCATACTCTGAACGGTTCCGGTCTGGCGGTTGGGCGTACGCTGGTTGCGGTAATGGAAAACTATCAGCAGGCTGATGGCCGCATTCAGGTTCCGGAAGTATTACGTCCGTACATGAATGGCCTGGAATTCATCGGTTAAGTTACCTTTCTCTGCTAAAAAAGCGCCTCAGGGCGCTTTTTTTATGCCCGTTTGACGTCGGACAATAACGACTACTCCCATAGGGGTAATACTGACTTCGAATGAAAGTCAGTATTTTTCTCTGTCTTTTAGCAAATTCAGTTTTTACCAGCCTGTATATCGATATTAACGTTATATATAAAACTATACATCGAATATTTGTTTATTGTGAGCAGCAGAGTGAGCCACTATGAAAACTAAGATCCCCGATGCCGTGCTGGCAACTGAGGTTACTCGCCGCGGTTTGGTGAAAACGACGGCGATAGGCGGACTGGCGGTGGCCAGTAGCGCGTTTACCCTGCCATTTACCCGTATTGCAAATGCTGCAGAAGCCCTTAATCCGACACCGATTAATGAGAAAGTGATCTGGAGCGCGTGTACGGTGAACTGCGGCAGCCGCTGCCCACTGCGTATGCATGTGGTCGACGGTGAAATAAAGTATGTCGAAACCGACAACACCGGCGATGACAACTATGACGCTCTGCACCAGGTACGCGCCTGTCTGCGTGGTCGATCCATGCGTCGCCGAGTCTATAATCCCGATCGTCTGAAATACCCGATGAAACGCGTTGGTAAGCGTGGCGAAGGAAAATTTGAGCGCATCAGTTGGGATGAAGCCTACGACATCATTGCCAGCAATATGCAGCGTCTTATCAAAGACTACGGCAATGAGTCTATCTACCTGAACTACGGTACCGGTACGCTGGGTGGCACTATGACGCGCTCGTGGCCGCCGGGTAAAACGCTGGTGGCACGGTTGATGAACTGCTGCGGCGGCTATCTTAATCACTACGGTGACTACTCTTCAGCGCAAATCGCTGCCGGGTTGAACTATACCTACGGCGGCTGGGCTGACGGTAACAGCCCGTCCGACATTGAAAACAGCAAGCTGGTGGTTCTGTTCGGTAATAACCCTGGTGAAACCCGTATGAGCGGGGGTGGGGTAACTTATTACCTTGAACAGGCCCGACAGAAATCCAATGCCCGCATGATCATTATCGATCCCCGTTATACGGATACCGGTGCGGGGCGTGAAGATGAATGGATCCCGATCCGTCCTGGTACTGATGCGGCGCTGGTCAATGGTCTGGCGTATGTCCTGATCACCGAAAACATGGTTGACCAACCGTTCCTCGACAAATACTGCGTGGGTTACGACGAGAAAACCTTACCGGCCGACGCGCCGAAGAACGGTCACTATAAGGCGTATATTCTTGGGCAGGGTAAGGATGGCATTGCCAAGACCCCGGAGTGGGCGGCGCAGATTACCGGTATTCCCGCTGAACGTATCGTCAAACTGGCGCGTGAAATAGGTAGCGCTAAACCGGCATACATCAGCCAGGGGTGGGGGCCGCAGCGTCATGCTAACGGTGAAATAGCGACCCGCGCCATTTCTATGCTCGCTATCCTGACCGGTAACGTTGGGATCAACGGCGGCAACAGCGGGGCGCGTGAGGGCTCATACAGTTTGCCGTTTGAGCGTATGCCAACGCTGGAAAACCCTGTTGAAACCAGCATCTCGATGTTCATGTGGACGGACGCGATTGAGCGAGGCCCGGAGATGACGGCCCTGCGTGACGGCGTACGCGGCAAAGACAAGCTCGATGTTCCTATTAAGATGATCTGGAACTATGCCGGTAACTGTCTGATTAACCAACACTCTGATATTAACCGCACGCATGAAATCCTCCAGGACGAGAAGAAGTGCGAGATGATCGTCGTCATCGACTGTCATATGACTTCCTCGGCGAAATACGCAGACATTTTGCTGCCGGACTGCACTGCCTCCGAACAGATGGATTTTGCGCTGGATGCCTCATGCGGGAACATGTCCTATGTGATTTTCACCGATCAGGCGATCAAACCACGCTTCGAATGCAAGACTATCTACCAGATGACTAGCGAGCTGGCGAAGCGCCTTGGCGTTGAGCAGCAGTTTACAGAAGGTCGTACTCAGGAAGAGTGGATGCGCCATCTGTATGAGCAGTCGCGCAAAGCGATTCCTGAACTGCCTACGTTTGAAGAATTCCGTCAGCAAGGGATCTTTAAACAGCGCGATCCGCAAGGACATCATGTGGCGTACAAGGCATTCCGTGAGGATCCTAAAGCCAATCCGCTGACCACGCCGTCAGGTAAGATCGAAATTTATTCGCAGCAGCTTGCCGAGATCGCGGCAACCTGGGAACTGCCGGAAGGTGATGTAATTGATCCGCTACCGATTTATACCCCAGGCTTTGAAAGCTTAAACGATCCGCTGGTGGAGAAATTCCCTTTGCAGCTGACCGGCTTCCACTATAAGTCTCGCGTTCACTCGACCTATGGCAACGTCGATGTCCTGAAAGCATCCTGCCGCCAGGAAATGTGGATCAACCCGATGGATGCGCAGCGACGCGGTATTAACAACGGCGACAAGGTACGTATCTTTAACGATCGTGGTGAAGTGCATATTGAGGCGAAAGTGACGCCACGTATGATGCCCGGCGTGGTGGCATTGGGCGAAGGGGCCTGGTATGACCCGGATGCAAAACGCGTGGATCAGGGCGGTTGTATTAACGTCCTGACGACCCAGCGTCCGTCTCCACTCGCAAAGGGGAATCCGTCACACACGAACCTTGTTCAGGTTGAAAAGGCGTAAGGAGTAACCGATGACAACCCAGTATGGATTTTTTATTGATTCCAGCCGTTGCACCGGTTGCAAAACCTGCGAACTGGCCTGCAAAGATTTCAAAAATTTAACCCCGGAAGTCAGCTTCCGCCGCATTTATGAATACGCAGGCGGCGACTGGCAGGAGGACAACGGCGTCTGGCATCAGAACGTCTTTGCTTATTACCTCTCCATTGCGTGTAACCACTGTGAAGATCCGGCCTGTACCAAGGTTTGTCCGAGCGGCGCGATGCACAAACGTGAAGATGGTTTTGTCGTTGTCGACGAAGATGTTTGCATTGGCTGCCGGTATTGCCACATGGCCTGTCCTTACGGCGCGCCACAGTACAATGTTGAAAAAGGTCATATGACTAAATGTGATGGCTGCCATGAGCGCGTCGCTGAAGGCAAAAAACCTATCTGCGTGGAGTCCTGCCCACTGCGTGCGCTGGATTTTGGTCCGATTGAAGAGCTGCGCAAAAAACACGGTACTTTGGCTGCGGTAGCGCCACTGCCGGGCGCGCACTTTACCAAACCAAGTATTGTCATCAAACCTAACGCCAATAGCCGCCCGACCGGGGATACTACAGGTTATCTGGCCAATCCGAAGGAGGTGTAAGATGGGAAGTGGATGGCATGAATGGCCGCTGATGATCTTCACTGTCTTCGGACAGTGTGTAGTTGGTGGCTTTATCGTTCTTGCGCTGGCGTTGATGAAAGGGGACTTACGCCCTGAATCGCAGCAGCGCGTGATTGCCTGCATGTTCGGGCTGTGGGTATTAATGGGCATTGGCTTTATTGCTTCCATGCTCCACCTGGGCTCACCGATGCGCGCCTTTAACTCACTCAATCGTGTAGGGTCTTCTGCGTTGAGTAATGAAATTGCCAGCGGCTCAATCTTCTTTGCCGTTGGCGGCATCGGCTGGCTGCTGGCAACGTTGAAAAAAATGTCGCCCGTATTACGCAATCTGTGGTTAGTTGTCACCATGGTACTGGGCGTGGTTTTTGTCTGGATGATGGTGCGCGTGTATAACACCATCGATACTGTGCCGACCTGGTACAGCATCTGGACGCCGCTGGGCTTCTTCCTAACGATGTTTATGGGCGGTCCGCTGCTGGGATATCTGTTGCTGAGAATTGCTGGCGTGGACGGTTGGGCGATGCGACTGTTGCCGGCTATTTCAGTGCTTGCTCTGGTCGTGAGCGCCATCATGTCTGTAATGCAGGGGGCTGAACTGGCGACGATCCACAGTTCCATTCAACAGGCGTCTGCACTGGTTCCGGATTACGGCTCGCTGATGGCGTGGCGGATTGTCGCTCTGGCATTAGCGCTGTGCTGTTGGATTGTACCGCAAGTGAAAGGCTACCAGCCTGCAGTTCCGCTGCTTTCCGTCGCGTTTATTCTGCTGTTAGTCGGCGAGTTGATTGGTCGTGGCGTGTTCTACGGGCTGCATATGACCGTCGGTATGGCGGTTGCCAGCTAAATGACAAACCGGGGCATAGCCCCGGTTTTTTACTTCTGTTTAGTTAACGTGTCGTAGCTGGTCATCAGATTGCGATAATCAGGAATGTGATTAGAGAACAGCGTCGCCAGACCTTCGATATCGTTGCGCCAGTCGCGATGCAACTCACATGCGACACCAAACCACGTCATCAGTTGAGCACCGGCCTGGGACATCCGATCCCATGCTGAATGGCGAGTAATTTCATTAAATGTACCCGACGCATCGGTTACGACAAAGACATCAAAACCTTCTTCAATAGCCGAGAGCGCAGGGAAAGCAACGCAAACTTCCGTCACGACACCGGCAATAATCAGCTGTTTTTTACCGGTCGCTTTCACTGCTTTCACGAAATCTTCGTTATCCCACGCGTTAATGTTTCCGGGGCGAGCAATATAAGGCGCATCGGGAAATTGAGCTTTCAGTTCCGGTACCAGTGGCCCGTTTGGTCCTGTCTCAAAACTGGTTGTCAGAATGGTTGGGAGTTTGAAGTATTTTGCTAAGTCGCCGAGGGCAAGCACGTTGTTTTTAAATTTATCGGGATCGATATCCCGAACCAGAGAGAGCAGGCCAGCCTGATGGTCGACCAGCAGTACTGCCGCATTATCTTTATCAAGTCTTACGTAAGGTTTAGTCATGATATTTCTCCTGTTCAGCATCAGTGGGGGAA
This sequence comes from Citrobacter sp. Cb031, assembly GCF_030336725.1. Taxonomy (NCBI): domain Bacteria; kingdom Pseudomonadati; phylum Pseudomonadota; class Gammaproteobacteria; order Enterobacterales; family Enterobacteriaceae; genus Citrobacter; species Citrobacter sp. Cb031. The sequence goes on along the minus strand of NZ_JAOWDA010000021.1, from coordinate 117,633 downwards.
ATTTGATGAGTTTAAGTCTACAGAAAGAACGATATATGGATTAGATACCTAAATAAGAACTCACTGTTCTATTTTGAAGACAATGCAGATCTGCATCCCGCATAGAGTTTAGTAAGAAATAAAAGTAAGGGGAGTCCATGAAATTTTTCGACTGAACGCAACGCGAGATTTTTGTTTTAGATCAATAAAAACAAGCAGATGTGTTTTTGTGTTTTTTATCTATTCACATTAAGAATCAGTAATGCAAATCGATCGTCCGGAAAGCGCCTCAGCCCTTTGATTGCGCCGATTGACAATGTTTTTGGCAGTGGCATGATGCGCATGAAATTTGAACTTCCTCACGGTTTTTATTCATGTCCATCTATACCCGTCCCGTCATGCTGTTGCTGTGCGGGCTGCTTCTGCTGACCCTGGCGATCGCCGTGTTAAACACGCTCGTCCCGCTTTGGCTCGCCCATGAAAATCTGCCAACCTGGCAGGTAGGTGTGGTGAGTTCTTCCTACTTTACCGGCAATCTGGTAGGGACGTTGCTGACCGGGTATTTAATAAAACACCTTGGTTTTAATCGCAGCTATTACATTGCCTCGCTTATTTTTGCCGCGGGCTGTATCGGCCTGGGGGTTATGGTGGGGTTCTGGAGCTGGATGACCTGGCGTTTTATCGCCGGTGTTGGCTGCGCCATGATTTGGGTGGTAGTGGAAAGTGCGCTGATGTGCAGCGGGAATTCGCGTAATCGCGGACGCTTGCTTGCCGCCTATATGATGATCTATTACGTGGGGACGTTTTTAGGCCAGCTACTGGTCAGTAAAGTATCAACAGAATTGATGAACGTCCTGCCGTGGGTGACGGGTACGATCCTGGCTGGCGTTTTGCCATTGCTCTTTACGCGCATTGCCAATCAGCAGGGTGATGAACAGCAGTCTACTCCTATTACCTCCATGCTGAGGCTGCGTCAGGCGCGTCTGGGCGTTAACGGCTGTATTATTTCCGGGATTGTGCTGGGGTCTTTGTATGGCCTGATGCCGCTGTATCTCAACCATCAAGGGGTGAGCAACGCCAGCATTGGTTTCTGGATGGCGGTTCTGGTTAGCGCCGGTATTCTGGGGCAATGGCCGATTGGCCGCCTGGCAGACAAGCTGGGACGCCTGCTGGTTTTACGCGTCCAAGTCTTCGTGGTTATCGTCGGAAGTATTGCCATGCTGAATCAGGCGGCGATGGCGCCTGCGTTGTTTATGTTGGGTGCGGCAGGTTTTACCCTCTATCCGGTGGCGATGGCCTGGGCCTGTGAAAAGGTTGAACATCATCAGCTGGTCGCCATGAATCAGGCATTGTTATTAAGCTATACCGTTGGCAGCCTGCTGGGTCCTTCATTCACCGCCATGCTGATGCAGAATTATTCCGATAATCTGTTATTCATTATGATTGCCAGCGTATCGTTTATTTATCTGCTGATGTTGTTGCGTAGCGCCAGACATACGCCGACTCCGGTGGCTCACGTATAAAGCGCGCCAGACGGTATGCAAGGCAAAATGTTTGCATACCGTGACTCATTTTCCCATTGCGGGTATGCCGGAAGTTGCGAGGTATTCGCATGCTTTCAGCGTGCAGTGAAGCTGCGCCTGACTGGTCATACTCGTCAGCTGTTGTAAATGCTCCCCTTCATCCAGCCAGCAAACCAGTTTTTGAATCATTTCAATATGTCGGGTGCTGCTGGCAGCCGCCAGGACAATAATTAACCGCACATCTGGATGCCCTGGAAAAGGCACCGCCTCTTTCAGACACAAGAGCGACAAATGTGTCTCACTGCTTATCACTCCTTCTTCCGGACGAGCGTGCGGTAGGGCAAACTCAGGGCTTAAGATGTACCACGGACCCAGTTGTTCTGTTTCACGGATGATTGCCTGTGCGTAGGCGGACGTAATCGCGCCCAGTTCTTCCAGAGGCTGGCAAGCCAGCGTCACGGCCTCCTGCCAGGAGTAGCATTGTTTACGAAACTGACAGGCAGAAAATAGCGCAGATGTCATTGTGTTCTCCTTATTTCAGAGCAGCAGACCGCATTGCGGTCTGCCAACCCGAACTATCTGAGGGCTTCAAAGAGTGCGGTCGCCGAAATACCGTATTTCTCTTTCAACTGGCGGCTATTGCCTGATTCCGTAAACGTATCTTGTGTCCCCAGTCGGATTAATCTCGTGGTTAATCCTTCCTCCGCCAATACTTCAGCAACCTGTCCGCCAAGCCCACCGGTGATCGTGTGATTTTCAATCGTTGCGATCTGCGGGCAGTTGGCAATCAGTTGCAGAAAGCGCTGGCGGTTAAACGGTTTTAGCATGGCGACGTGAATCAGCTTGCCACGTTTTCCCTGGGCGCACAGTTGCACATAACCTGCGCTTGCCTGCTCCAGAACGGTCCCTTCATAGAAAATGGCGAAGTCATTGCCTGAGTCCTCCACGGCGGCGATATCGGTCACTCGCGGAACGGCAGATTTATCGCGCACGGGCATCGGTTCTCGGGCTACGCGAATATAGACCGGACCGGGAATGTTTACTGCCTGTTCAAATGCGGCCTCAACTTCTTCAGCGTCGGCAGGTGTTAGAATTGTGAGCCCCGGCAGTACGCGCGTCAGGGCCAGATCTTCCAGCGCATGATGCGATGCGCCGTCAGGTCCATCATCCATTCCTGGGTGGCTACCAACTAATTTAATGTTAGCTTTGGCGTAGCACGCCTGGCGCAGCTGAGTCCAGGCGGTGCCTGTCACAAACATCGCAAAGTTAACGTAGAACGGAATATTTCCTTCCAACGCCTGGCCAGTGGCAAAGCTCATTGCCGATCCTTCCGCAATACCCATTTCAAAGAAAGCGTCTGGATAGACGGCCTGGAACTGGTCAGTGCGGGTGGAGCTGGCTAAATCACTATCAATGGCGACAATGGGATAGCCCTTTTTTTTCAGGGCAATGAGTGCGTTACCAATTTCATCACGTGGGGCTTTCATCACTGCAACTCCTCCATAGCCTGCTGATATTGTTCGGTGGTTGGGGTTTTTGAATGCCAGTCACCGTTATTTTCCATATAGCTAACGCCACTGCCTTTGGTGGTATGCGCAATAATGGCGACAGGTTTTCCTTTCAGATGGCGTGAAAGCATCAGCGTGTCGGCAACCTGATGCATATCGTTACCGTTATGGAGTTCGAGTACGTGCCAGCCGAAAAGACGCACTTTGTCGGCCAGAGGTTCCAGATTCACCACCTGATTAACGGGGTCGTGGGAGGAAAAACCGTTGTAGTCGATAATCGCCACCAGGTTATCCATCTTCATATGGCCTGCCTGTTGTAGCGTTTCCCAGATTTGCCCTTCGTGCATTTCGCCATCGCCAATGATGGCGAAAACGCGCTGTGATTCCCCCCGCTGTTTTTTGGCCGCCGCCATACCAAAGGCAATGGATAATCCCTGGCCCAGCAGGCCGGTTGTTGCATCGACTTCGGGCAGAGATTTGATGCTAGGGTGCCCCTGTAAACGTGAGTTAATTTGTCGAAAAGTTTTAAATTCGCTGCGCTCAATTTTGCCTTTTTGATGCAGCATGGCGTACTGAGCAGCAACCGCATGACCTTTGCTCATGACCACGCGAGCGCGAGGGGCGCAGGAGAAGTCCACCTCTTGATCGTAAATCCAGGTCAGAATGTCGACGATGGACAATGCACCGCCAGGATGGCCAATGCCTGATTCATAAATCATGGTGACAATATCCCGGCGAGCAGCCAGCGCATCGGATTTTAATTCGTCAATATTCATGTTCATTCCTTATCAGGGCAACATTTTGCCGATGTAATAAACCACTAAGCCGAGGGCGACAAAATCTGTCTCCGGGAAGCTAGTACCGGACAATCCCACCGATTCCATGATGGGATAGATGAGTGCCGGGCCAATACCAATTAATATGCCAGTGACAAAGCTACCGGCGATGGCCCCTTTCCAGCCTCCTGACGCATTACCGAAGACGGCGGCGGTAGCACCAATGAAGAAGTAGGGGATGGCGACGGGGATAATGACCGTTTGCCCAATTAATGCGAGTACCCCCATAACCACCAATCCACCCACAAAGGAAGAGATGAAACCTAAAACGGTGGCGGTTGGGGCATACGGAAAGACGACTGGGCAATCCAGTGCGGGTTTGGCGTTCGGGATAAATTTTTCAGAGATGCCCAGAAATGCCGGGACTATTTCTGACAACAGCAAGCGAACGCCGGTGATGATGATATAAAGCGATGCGGTAAACGTGAGTGACTGGAATAGCGGATAAACCAGCCAATGCATTCCACCGGCGGCGGCCGTTACCGCTTCTTCGCCTGCGGCAAGCGCCGCGATGTAATAGAAAATACTGACAGAGATGGACACGGAGACGATGTAGTCTTTAAAAATCCCCAACCATCCGGGAAGATTTAGCTTTTCTGTTGACTGCTTAGGATCGCCCACTTTCGAACCGATCCATCCCGATAGCGCGTAGGCCAGAGTAACGTAATGACCCATCGCAATTTCATCATTACCGGTAATCTTACGCATCCACGGCTGAGCGATAGCTGGATAGACACAGGCCGCAAGCCCCAGCAGTATGGAGCCGACGATAATTGTTGTTACATCGCTGTAGCCAAGCGCCTTAAGCGTAACGGTTAAGAGGGCAGACAGATACAGATTATGTTGACCCGTCAGGAAGATGTATTTGAACGGCGTTACGCGGGCAAAAAACAAGTTCCAGCCGAAACCAACGACCATGATGAGTGAAACGCACATGGCAAACTTGGTCTGTGCCAGCCCAGTTAACGCTTCGGCTAACGGCATCACACCTTTCAGACCGAATCCATCGCTGAATAAGGTCTGAAAATTACCTAAGGATGTCACCGCAATCCCTGCTCCGCCGGCAAATACCAGAAATCCGACGATGGTTTTAAAGGTACCAGAAAGCACTTTTTCGATGGGCTTACGCTGGATAAGCAAACCAATTAGCGCAATAAAGCCAACTAAAAGTGGGGTTACACCCAAAATGTCGAATACAATGAACTTTAGGAGATCCATATTTCCCCCGGAGAGGTTAGTTGTTTTGAACAACGCTGGTGAGCGCAGATTCCATTTCTTCGCTGTTCATCAGATCGGTGATACCGATTGCTCTGAACCCGGCGGCTTCTACCTCATCGGTCAGGTCGCTCATGGTGATCACGAAGTCGATGTTTTGCCAGGTTCGTAGCCCTGACAGGACATCGTGTTCAAGATCGATATCCCAGCCATGTTTATCGATGACTTTTTGGGCTTTGATTTTCAGCATTAGCGAACTGCCCATACCGGTACGACAGACGATCAGACCTTTCATTAGACGTTCTCCTGTTTGTAAAAATAATTATTTTTAATTATCATTGGTGCGATAAAAATTATTATCGCAAAGCCGGGCAAAGTATGTGACAGCATTTGCATTTTGTGCAAAAAGGCGAAAAATGAGTCAAATAGATACTAATTTATTGATTAACATAAGAAATGGGGCTTCAGAGCTGAGTCCAATCCTGGAAAAGGTAGGGCGTTTTATCACTGAAAATCCTGATTTTGTGATGCGGCATACGATAACCGAGCTGGCCGATTCTATTGATACCAGCGAGGGGAGCATCACTCGTTTTTGCCGTGCCTTTGGTTTTAAGGGGTTTTCTGATTTCAGAACGGCTCTTGCTCTGGAGCAAGGAGCTGCACGGCCGAATGATGGAGGAAGTGAGGAGACGGCGGCGGTACTGGCAAGCGTTTGTGACAGCAATGCCATCATCGACAGCAAAGAGTTGCAGGCGGTTGCGACATGGTTAAATCAGCTCAGTAATATTGCAATTTATGCGGTAGGTACTGCGGTGCCGGTGGCGTTATTCCTGCAAATCAATCTGGTGCAGATGGGGAAAATAGCCAGTTATATCGACCGATTTTATCCGGCGGCTATCTCTCCGTTGGCGGACAGCCAAAAAACAGGGATTATTGTTATTCATACAGAACAAATCTCTACCGATATGATGCAGTCGCTGACGCTAGCGAAGGAACAAGGCATAAAAATTCTCTCGTTAACTCGCGGATCGTTTGCTCCATTAAATCGGCTTTCTGACTGGAATTTACAGGCGGCGGTTGCGTTACAGGGGGAAGGTGAGTCTGGTTTTGCTGAAATTGCTGGTGCGATGATGGTGGCGGATCGCATACTCAGTGCTCTGGAAGAGCAGGATGAGCGTTACGTGCAGTGTCGTAAAGCACACCAGAAACGTATTTTCTCTATTGAAAGCGTGACCAATAAACTTTCAGAATATTTTATGTCGTAGGCATCGAACGTTGGCGTCGCGCTACTCAAGCAGAGCACTGCGACGCCGTGGTCGTCATTAGTACATCACTTTATGACCATACTGCTCAAGAATGCCTTTCACGCGCTCCATGGTCTCTTTCTTCGGTGGCTTAACACCGTCAAGTTTGTACTCTTCACCCATTGCCACCCATTTGTGTTTGCCCAGCTCATGGTATGGCAGCAGTTCGATTTTCTCTACGTTGCCCATATCGCGGGTAAACTCGCCCAGGCGGTGCGCGGAGTCGTCATCGTCAGACCAGCCAGGCACAACGACGTAGCGGATCCACACCTTGATGTCTTTATTGGACAGGTAACGTGCGAACTCAAGCGTACGATGGTTAGATACGCCCACCAGATTCTGATGGATTTCATCATTCATCTGTTTGAGATCGAGCATCACCAGGTCAGTGACTTCCAGCAATTCATCGATCACCGGATCGTAGCGGCGAACAAAACCGTTGGTATCCAGACAGGTATGAATACCTTCTTTTTTACAGGCACGAAACCAGTCGCGTACAAATTCAGCTTGCAGGATAGCTTCGCCACCGGACGCTGTCACACCGCCACCGGAGGCGTTCATAAAGTGGCGGTAGGTCACGACCTCTTTCATTAACTCGTCGACGGTGACTTCTTTGCCGCCGTGCGTATCCCATGTGTCACGGTTATGACAATACAGGCAGCGCATCAGGCAGCCCTGGAAGAAGGTAATAAAACGGATGCCCGGGCCATCAACAGTGCCACAGGATTCAAAGGAGTGAATGCGACCAATAACTGACATTGCGGTGTTTCTCCAGGTGTGGCCCATCCGGGGCCAGTGTTAGTGCACAGTTATTAACTGTGTCGAGTCTGTTTTGGCTGCTATCCATAAGTATAGATAGCTGACAAAGCAGGCTATTAAAAAGGCCCCACTTACGTGGAGCCTTTATTGTACGCTTTTTAAAGTACGATTTCAGTCAAAACCAATTACATGGTCTGAGTGAAGGTACGAGTAATAACGTCCTGCTGCTGTTCTTTAGTCAGGGAGTTAAAACGTACTGCGTAGCCAGAAACACGGATGGTCAGCTGCGGATATTTTTCCGGATGTTCCATCGCATCCAGCAGCATTTCACGGTTCATGACGTTCACGTTCAGGTGCTGACCACCTTCGATGGACGCTTCGTGGTGGAAGTAACCATCCATCAGACCAGCCAGGTTGGTCTTACGAACTTCGTCATCTTTACCCAGTGCGTTCGGAACGATAGAGAAGGTGTAAGAGATACCATCTTTAGCGTAAGCAAACGGCAGTTTAGCAACGGAGGTCAGAGAGGCAACAGCACCTTTCTGGTCACGACCGTGCATTGGGTTAGCACCCGGTCCAAACGGCGCGCCAGCACGACGACCATCTGGGGTGTTACCGGTTTTCTTACCATAAACCACGTTAGAGGTGATGGTCAGAACAGACTGAGTCGGGATAGCGTTACGATAAGTAGTCAGTTTCTGAATTTTCTTCATGAAACGTTCTACCAGGTCAACCGCCATGTCATCAACGCGAGAGTCGTTGTTACCAAACTGCGGGTATTCGCCTTCGATTTCGAAGTCGACAGCCAGACCGTCTTCGTCACGAATCGGTTTAACTTTCGCATATTTGATTGCAGACAGGGAGTCAGCAGCAACGGACAGACCAGCGATACCACACGCCATGGTGCGGATAACGTCACGGTCGTGCAGCGCCATCAGAGAGGCTTCGTAGCTGTACTTGTCGTGCATGTAGTGGATAACGTTCAGTGCAGTGACGTACTGTTTAGCCAGCCAGTCCATGAAGTGATCCATGCGCTCCATAACTTCGTCGAAGTTCAGAACGTCGCCTTTGATCGGTTCAGATTTAGGACCAACCTGCATTTTCAGTTTTTCATCAACGCCGCCGTTGATTGCGTACAGCATGGTTTTCGCCAGGTTTGCACGCGCACCGAAGAACTGCATTTGTTTACCAACAACCATCGGGCTTACGCAGCAAGCGATAGCGTAGTCGTCGTTGTTGAAGTCCGGACGCATCAGGTCATCGTTCTCGTACTGCAGAGAAGATGTGTCGATGGACACTTTAGCGGCGAATTTCTTGAAGTTCAGAGGCAGTTTTTCAGACCACAGAACGGTGATGTTCGGCTCCGGAGAAGGACCCATGGTGTACAGGGTGTTCAGGAAGCGGAAGCTGTTTTTGGTAACCAGAGTACGGCCATCAACGCCCATACCACCGATAGATTCAGTTGCCCAAATCGGGTCACCGGAGAACAGTTCATCATATTCAGGGGTACGCAGGAAACGAACCATACGCAGTTTCATGACCAGGTGGTCAATCATTTCCTGAGCGTCTTGCTCGGTGATTTTGCCTGCTTTGATATCACGTTCGATGTAGGCATCCAGGAAGGTGGATACGCGACCGAAGGACATTGCTGCGCCGTTCTGAGATTTAACCGCGGCCAGGTAGCCGAAGTAAGTCCACTGGATAGCTTCCTGAGCGTTGGTTGCCGGACCAGAGATATCGCAGCCATATTTAGCAGCCATTTCTTTGATCTGACCCAGTGCGCGGTGCTGTTCAGCAATTTCTTCACGCAGACGGATAGTGGCTTCCAGGTTTACGCCGTTTTCCAGATCGGACTGCAGAGAGACGAACTGAGCGTATTTGTCTTTCATCAGGTAGTCGATACCGTACAGCGCAACGCGACGGTAGTCACCGATGATACGGCCACGGCCATAGGCATCTGGTAGACCAGTCAGAACACCGGATTTACGGCAGTTCAGAATGTCTTTGGTGTAAACATCGAATACGCCCTGGTTGTGGGTTTTGCGGTATTCGGTGAAGATTTTTTTCAGCATCGGGTCCAGTTCGCGATTGTACGCTTTGCAGGAACCTTCAACCATTTTGATGCCGCCAAACGGAATGATCGCACGTTTCAGCGGAGCTTCAGTCTGCAGACCAACAATTTTCTCGAGCGCTTTGTTGATGTAGCCAGCGTCGTGAGAAGTGATGGTAGAAGCAACGGAGGTGTCAAAGTCAACAGGCGCGTGAGTGCGGTTTTCCTGTTTAACGCCTTCCATCACGCTGTCCCACAGTGCAGTGGTCGCATCAGTTGCGCCAGCCAGGAAGGACTCGTCACCCTCATACGGAGTGTAGTTTTTCTGAATGAAGTCACGGACGTTTACTTCATTCTGCCAATTACCTTTGGTAAAACCTTCCCAGGCTGTGGCTAACTTTTCATTAAGCTCGGACATGTAACACCTACCTTCTTAAGTGGATTTTTTATTTACTGCGTGTAATGGGCATCATCAGATTAATGATGATCGTTACCACGCAGATAAATGACCCAGTATGTCAACCCGACCAACAAACCGCCGCCGATAATGTTGCCGATCGTAACCGGAATCAGGTTATCGGTGATGAAATTCATCACGGTCAGGTGAGAAAAATTCTCCGGAGAAGACCCAACAGCGGTCCAGAATTCCGGGGTGGCGAAATCGCGAATTACAATACCCATAGGGATCATAAACATGTTTGCGATACTGTGCTCAAAACCGCTGGCAACAAACATTGCGACCGGTAATACCATGATAAACGCTTTGTCCATCAGGCTGCGACCCGAATAGCTCATCCATACTGCCAGACACACCATCAGGTTCGCCAGGATGCCAAGACTTACCGCCTCAACAAAAGTATGGTGCACTTTGTGGTCGGCTGTTTGCAGGACGTTGAGACCCCACGCGCCGTTAGCGGTCATATACTCGCCAGAAAGCCACATGAGTAACACGAAGATCAGGGCGCCAATCAGGTTGCCGACATAAACGTTAAGCCAGTTTTTAGCCAATTGGCCCCAGGTGATGCGACCACTGGCTTTCGCTACGACAATCAGTACGGTTGAGGTGAAGAGGTCTGCACCGCAGACAACGCAGAGAATCAGCCCCAGGGAAAAGCAGATACCACCTACTAGCTTCGCCATGCCGAAAGGCATTGTGCCGGTACCGGTTGTGGCGGTGATATAGAAAACAAAGGCAATTGAAATGAATACACCGGCAGTAATTGCCAGATAGAACGTCTTAAGCGGATGTTTCGTTGCTTTATAGACGCCTGCTTCTTCGGCAACTTTGGCCATTGCAGCAGGAAGAATAAGATCAAAAGGGTTGTCAGCTTTCACACTAACTCTCTCTTTATTAAGTCGGCGACGAGATACTAACAAAGCATTATAGATGAGAATTTGATATAGATCATATCTCGCCTGGCTTATAGGCCCGTAAGGCGCATGGTTTTTATGCGATTACGATGTAACTTGTTGATTATCCAAATAAAAATAAATTTTAAAAATTATAAAGTGAGTTGAATTTTTTCTTTCTGTCTCCTCTGGGGCGGTTAATTAAAATGGAGTAATTGAGATAAAAAACCACATTAATAAGCTAATTTTCTTAATATCAACTACTAATATTTAACCTTGTTTTTACATTTATTTTTTGATTTGACCAAAATAAAAAACAGGGCGCATTAAGCGCCCCGTAATATAGCCCAGACAATACCTTTAGCCTACTCAGCGCAGGCTGATTGTCACTATTTTGACCAATGTGCTGCTTTCGCGCGCTGCAGTTTTTCGTAGGCTTTCAGCAGAGACTGATGCGCCGGGAAAGCCTGCAGATCGCTATCAACAGTTTGAAGTCCGTAGAACGGCGCTTCGCCACTTAATGCTGCACTTGCGGCTTCAACCGCCTCGGCACCGTACATGCGCACAAACGCGTTCAGATATTGTAGCGGCTGACGATCTTCTTCCTGAGATAGCAACAGCAGCGTTTGCAGACAGCGGTAGTAGTTGGCACGTTCAGCGCTAAAGACAGAGGCGTTGAATTCCATCGTCCATTCTGTCCAGACCAGCGCCTGCTCCAGGTCGCCGCCGGCCAGCGCCAGCATCACTTTAAGCTCGCCAATGCGCAGGGTGTACCAACCGTTATCCGCACCGGTTGCCAGACCGAGCAGCTCGCGTACGCGGGTGAAGTCGTCAAAGCCTTCCTCATCCAGTTGTTCGATCAGATTGAGATAGTCTTCTTTATCCCATTCACTGCCCGGGAGCGAGAGAATAGTGTCACGCAGATGGGCGCCCATGGCGTTGTTGGCTAACCACAGATCTTCAGCCGGATAGATGTCAGACATTCCCGGAACAATAATGCGGCACGCATAAACGCTCAGGTGCTCGTAGTCGGCGATATACACTTCTTTATCTTCAGCATTGAAGATGGCCATCAGGGTGGCGAACTCTTCTTCCGTGGTGCCGGAGAAATTCCAGTCAACGAACGGATAGTCAGCATCCTGCTTGAACAGATCCCAGGAGATCAGGCCGCTGGAATCGATGAAGTGGGTTTCAAGGTTAGTGTGTTCAGCCACTTCTTCGTCGTCAAAGGTTGGTGGGGTGAAGACATCAAGATCTTTCAGACCACGGCCCTGCAGCAGTTCAGTGACAGTACGCTCCAGCGCAACGCCGAAATCCGGGTGCGCACCGAAGGAGGCAAAGCAGGTACCATTGGCCGGGTTGAACAGGACAACGCAAATCACCGGATACTTGCCGCCCAGCGAGCCATCGTAGGCGAAAATTGGGAAACCTTCCGCTTCCAGTTTGGCGATGGACTCCACCACTGCCGGGTAGCGCGCCATGACTTCGGCCGGGATTTCCGGCAGGCTGATGCTTTCCGCAATAATACGGTTCTTCACATGGCGCTCAAAGACTTCAGACAGGCCCTGAACGCGCGCTTCGTTTCGGGTGTTACCCGCAGACATGCCGTTAGAAACGTACAGGTTGCCAATAATGTTCATCGGAATATAGACGGTCTGGTTATCCGACTGACGGGTAAACGGTAGGCCGCAGACCCCACGTTCTTCATTACCGGATTGCAGATCGATAAGCATGCTGCCAGTCAGTTCGTTGTCTGGATCGTAAAACGCACGCAGACGAGCATCCAGCAGACCTTCTGGTACGTCGTCTTCTTCAGTCAACGGGAACCATTTTTCGTTCGGATAATGCACGAATGGGCCGTTGGCGATGGTTTCACCCAGCCAGAAATCCGCAAAGAAATAGTTAGTCGACAGACGCTCAAAATATTCGCCCAGCGCGGAAGCCAGCGCCGCTTTTTTCGTCGCGCCTTTACCGTTGGTGAAGCACAGCGCGCATTCTTTGTCGCGAATATGTACAGACCAGACGTTAGGGACGGGATTCAACCACGAGGCTTCTTCAATTTGAAAACCAAGGTCGAGCAATTTTTGCTGGAAGCGAGCGATGGAGTCTTCCAGAGCGGCATCTTTGCCGGGGATAAATGTTTGCGTCATGAAAATCACTTTTGTCGTACGGAAAGCGCGCAATGATACGGGTTTTAAATGAATGGCGCTATCGTCGCCGGAGTTCAGACGTAAATAAAAGTATTAGCTATGCTTTCCTACAGCCAACCACGTTTAGAGCATAATAATGAAAGCTTTTGATTTACACCGAATGGTACTGGATAAGGTGCCCATGGATTTTCTGGGAGAAGTTGCTCTGCGCAGCCTCTATACCTTTATATTGGTTTTTCTGTTTTTAAAAATCACCGGACGTCGCGGCGTACGCCAGATGTCGCTTTTTGAAGTGCTGATTATCCTTACGCTGGGGTCCGCGGCGGGAGACGTGGCATTTTATGATGATGTCCCGATGCTGCCGGTGCTGGTGGTCTTTATTACGCTTGCCGTGCTGTATCGGCTGGTTATGTGGCTGATGGCGCATAGCGAGAAAATGGAGGATTTGCTGGAGGGCAAGCCCGTTGTGATCATTGAGGACGGCGAGCTGGCATGGTCGAAGCTCAATAGCGCCAATATGACGGAATTCGAATTCTTTATGGAATTGCGTTTGAACGGCGTGGAGCAATTGGGACAGGTGAGACTGGCCATCCTGGAGACTAATGGGCAAATCAGCGTCTATTTCTTTGCCGATGAAGACGTAAAGCCGGGGCTCAGTATTTTGCCTAAACGCTGTACACAGCGATTTAAAGTGATACCTGAAGCTGGGGACTATGCCTGTATACGGTGTAGTGAAGTGGTGCAAATGAACGCCGGAGATCATCAATTATGTCCACGCTGTGCAAATCCAGAATGGTCGAAGGCCAGTCGGGCAAAACGGGTCACCTGACAGCGAAAATCTCGGTTTTTACCCGTCAATCCGATAGATTCTGTTGTGTGACCAATGACACATTTTTACCCTGGCCAGTTTTACCCATTGCGGCGCGTGTCACTGAATGATAAAACCGATATCCACAGGAATAACTTATACCAATGTCTGTCACCGGATTATCGCCAATGACAGGATGTTGATTGGACAACAACACAACGTGGTGAGGGGAAATGGCTCAGGTCTTCAATTTTAGTTCAGGTCCGGCAATGTTACCGGCAGAAGTACTTAAACTGGCTCAACAGGATCTTCGCGACTGGAACGGTCTTGGCACGTCGGTGATGGAAATTAGCCACCGTGGCAAAGAATTCATCCAGGTCGCAGAGGAAGCGGAGCAGGATTTTCGCGATCTTCTCAGCATCCCCTCCAACTATAAAGTGTTGTTCTGCCATGGCGGTGGGCGCGGGCAGTTTGCGGGTATCCCGTTAAATATTCTGGGTGACAAAACCACGGCGGATTACGTTGATGCCGGTTATTGGGCCGCCAGCGCAATTAAAGAAGCGAAAAAATACTGTACGCCAAACGTTATCGACGCCAAAGTCACCGTTGACGGACTGCGTGCTGTTAAGCCAATGAGCGAATGGCAGCTTTCTGACAACGCGGCGTATTTGCACTATTGCCCGAATGAAACCATTGATGGCATTGCGATCGATGAAACGCCGAATTTTGCCAGCAATGTGGTGGTTACGGCGGATCTGTCCTCTACCATTCTTTCCGCACCGCTTGACGTGAGCCGTTATGGCGTAATTTATGCCGGGGCGCAGAAAAACATCGGCCCGGCCGGGCTGACCATTGTCATCGTACGTGAAGATTTGCTGGGTAAGGCTCATGTGTCATGCCCGTCAATCCTCGACTATACCGTGCTGAATGACAACGACTCCATGTTCAACACACCGCCAACCTTTGCCTGGTATCTGTCTGGCCTGGTCTTTAAATGGCTGAAAGAGCAGGGCGGTGTTAACGCGATGGATAAAATTAACCAGCAAAAAGCGGAACTGCTGTACGGCGTAATCGATAACAGCGATTTCTACCGTAACGACGTGGCAAAATCGAACCGTTCACGCATGAACGTACCGTTCCAGCTTGCTGACAGCGCCCTGGATAAACTCTTCCTGGAAGAGTCTTTCGCTGCGGGTCTGCACGCGTTGAAAGGGCACCGTGTGGTCGGCGGTATGCGCGCGTCCATCTACAATGCAATGCCGCTAGAAGGTGTAAAAGCGCTGACCGATTTCATGGTCGATTTCGAGCGCCGCCGCGGTTAATCTGCTGTATTTTCATCCCCACAGCCAGTCTGTGGGGTTTTTATGTCTGTTTTTGAGAGTCGAGTTTCATGGAATCCCTGACGTTACAACCCATTGCGCGGGTGGATGGCACCATCAATCTGCCTGGATCCAAAAGTGTTTCTAACCGCGCTTTGCTGCTGGCTGCATTAGCAAATGGCACCACTGTCCTGACCAACCTGCTGGACAGCGATGATGTCCGCCATATGCTTAATGCTCTGAATGCGTTAGGAATTAGCTATACCCTTTCTGCCGACCGTACGCGTTGCGAGATTATCGGCAATGGCGGTGCGCTGCATGCCGAAGGCGCAGTGGAACTGTTCCTTGGCAATGCCGGAACCGCAATGCGCCCGCTGGCCGCTGCGCTGTGTCTGGGCAGCAATGACATCGTGTTGACGGGCGAGCCGCGCATGAAAGAGCGCCCGATTGGCCATCTGGTTGATGCGTTACGCCAGGGCGGAGCCAACATTGAATACCTGGAGCAGGAAAACTATCCGCCTTTACGTCTGCGCGGTGGCTTTACCGGAGGACAGGTTGAGGTAGACGGCAGCGTATCCAGCCAGTTCTTGACTGCGCTGCTGATGACTGCGCCACTGGCGCCGCAGGATACGACGATCGCCATTAAAGGCGAGCTGGTATCCAAACCTTACATTGATATCACACTGAACCTGATGAAAACGTTTGGTGTTGAAATTGAGAATCAGAACTACCAGCGCTTTATTGTGCAGGGTCAGCAGCAGTATCAGTCACCGGGTGCATATCTGGTTGAAGGTGATGCTTCTTCCGCTTCCTATTTTCTCGCAGCAGGAGCCATTAAAGGCGGTACGGTAAAAGTCACCGGGATTGGCCGCAACAGTATGCAGGGTGATATCCGCTTTGCTGATGTGCTGGAAAAAATGGGGGCGACCATTACCTGGGGCGATGACTTTATTGCCTGTACTCACGGTGAGCTGAACGCGGTAGACATGGATATGAACCATATTCCCGATGCGGCGATGACCATTGCCACGGCAGCGCTGTTCGCTAAAGGCACCACGACCTTACGTAACATCTACAACTGGCGCGTCAAAGAGACCGACCGCCTGTTCGCGATGGCGACTGAGTTGCGTAAAGTGGGCGCGATCGTTGAAGAGGGCGAAGACTATATTCGTGTCACACCACCGGCGACGTTACAGTTTGCGGAGATCGCGACCTACAACGATCACCGCATGGCGATGTGTTTCTCGCTGGTGGCGTTGTCTGACACGCCGGTGACCATTCTGGACCCTAAATGTACCGCCAAAACCTTCCCGGATTATTTCGAACAGCTGGCGCGTATTAGTATACCTGCCTGATCCTCACATCTGACGATCGCGCTCAGCATATTCGTGAGCGCATCGCTGCAGATAAACAGTAAATCAGTGTCATCTTCCGGGCTGGTTTCTCGCCAGCCCGCTATAATTGCGCAATTCTTCCTCACATCGTTACAGACTAATCGGGTTTTTACACTCTGTGTTAACGATTATTAGCGTTGGCGCGTATAATGCGCGGCGTTCACGTTAACGTATGCCCGTTTAAGGAGAAAAAGATGACGGCAATTGCCCCGGTTATTACCATTGATGGCCCAAGTGGTGCAGGAAAAGGCACCTTGTGCAAGGCAATGGCGGAAGCATTGCAATGGCATCTGTTAGATTCAGGCGCGATCTACCGCGTACTGGCGCTCGCAGCGTTGCATCACCATGTTGATGTCACATCTGAAGATGCTCTGGTACCGCTTGCCTCACACCTGGATGTGCGTTTTATCTCAACGGACGGCAACCTGGAAGTCATTCTGGAAGGTGAAGATGTCAGCGGCGAAATCCGCACCCAGGAAGTAGCGAATGCCGCATCTCAGGTCGCTGCGTTTCCTCGCGTACGCGAAGCGCTGTTACGCCGCCAACGCGCGTTTCGTGAAGCGCCCGGCCTGATTGCCGACGGACGAGACATGGGGACCGTGGTGTTCCCGGATGCACCAGTGAAAATTTTCCTGGACGCCTCCTCGCAAGAACGTGCGCATAGACGTATGCTACAGTTGCAGGAAAAGGGCTTTAGTGTTAACTTTGAACGCCTTTTGGCCGAGATCGAAGAACGCGATTTCCGCGATCGTAATCGTGCTGTAGCGCCGCTGGTTCCCGCTGCTGATGCTTTAGTTTTGGATTCAACCCGATTAAGCATTGAGCAAGTGATTGAAAAAGCGTTACAATACGCGCGCCAAAAACTGGCACTCGCTTAAGTGCGACCGAATTTGCAGTACCCCCGTTGCAATGGATTGACAGCGGGTATGTTAAACAACCCCATCCGGCATGGAGCCAGGTGGACGTTAAATATGAAACCTGAAGATTAAACATGACTGAATCTTTTGCTCAACTGTTTGAAGAATCCTTAAAAGAAATCGAAACCCGTCCGGGTTCCATCGTTCGTGGTGTTGTTGTTGCTATCGACAAAGACGTAGTACTGGTTGACGCTGGTCTGAAATCTGAGTCCGCCATTCCGGCAGAGCAGTTCAAAAACGCCCAGGGTGAGTTGGAAATCCAGGTTGGTGACGAAGTTGACGTTGCTCTGGATGCAGTAGAAGACGGCTTCGGTGAAACCCTGCTGTCCCGTGAAAAAGCTAAACGTCACGAAGCTTGGATCACGCTGGAAAAAGCTTACGAAGAAGCTGCAACCGTTACTGGTGTTATCAATGGCAAAGTAAAGGGTGGCTTCACTGTTGAGCTGAATGGTATTCGCGCGTTCCTGCCGGGTTCCCTGGTAGACGTTCGTCCGGTCCGCGACACGCTGCACCTGGAAGGCAAAGAGCTTGAATTCAAAGTAATCAAGCTGGATCAGAAGCGTAACAACGTTGTTGTTTCCCGTCGTGCCGTTATCGAATCCGAAAACAGCGCAGAACGCGATCAGCTGCTGGAAAACCTGCAGGAAGGCATGGAAGTTAAAGGTATCGTTAAGAACCTTACTGACTACGGTGCATTCGTTGATCTGGGTGGCGTTGACGGCCTGCTGCACATCACCGACATGGCATGGAAACGCGTTAAGCATCCGAGCGAAATCGTAAACGTTGGCGACGAAATCACTGTTAAAGTGCTGAAGTTCGACCGCGAGCGTACTCGTGTATCTCTGGGCCTGAAACAGCTGGGCGAAGATCCATGGGTAGCTATCGCTAAGCGTTATCCGGAAGGTACCAAACTGACTGGTCGCGTGACCAACCTGACCGACTACGGCTGCTTCGTTGAAATCGAAGAAGGCGTTGAAGGCCTGGTTCACGTTTCCGAAATGGATTGGACCAACAAAAACATCCACCCGTCCAAAGTTGTTAACGTTGGCGATGTAGTGGAAGTTATGGTTCTGGATATCGACGAAGAACGTCGTCGTATCTCCCTGGGTCTGAAGCAGTGCAAAAACAACCCATGGCAGCAGTTCGCGGAAACCCACAACAAGGGCGACCGTGTTGAAGGTAAAATCAAGTCTATCACTGACTTCGGTATCTTCATCGGCCTGGACGGCGGCATCGACGGCCTGGTTCACCTGTCTGACATCTCCTGGAACGTTGCAGGCGAAGAAGCAGTTCGTGAATACAAAAAAGGCGACGAAATCGCAGCTGTTGTTCTGCAGGTTGACGCAGAACGTGAGCGTATCTCTCTGGGCGTTAAACAGCTCGCAGAAGATCCGTTCAACAACTGGGTTGCACTGAACAAGAAAGGCGCAATCGTAAACGGTAAAGTCACTGCAGTTGATGCTAAAGGCGCAACCGTAGAACTGGCTGACGGCGTTGAAGGTTACCTGCGCGCTTCTGAAGCTTCCCGCGACCGCGTTGAAGATGCAACTCTGGTTCTGAGCGTAGGCGACGACGTTGAAGCTAAATTCACCGGCGTTGATCGTAAGAACCGCGCAATCAGCCTGTCTGTTCGTGCTAAAGACGAAGCTGATGAGAAAGATGCAATCGCAACTGTTAACAAACAGGAAGATGCTAACTTCTCTAACAACGCAATGGCTGAAGCTTTCAAAGCAGCTAAAGGCGAGTAATATCGAGTGCTCCTAAATCCTTTGTGCTGTTAACAGCACAAAGGGTGACGAGTAGCTTGACAGATTACAGGATTCGTCCTGTAATCAATGACAAAGGGCGGCTAAGGCCGCCCTTAATCAATGCAGCAGCTAATTATGCCTTTAAGGAACCGGAGGAATCATGACCAAGTCAGAATTGATTGAAAGACTTGCAACCCAGCAACCTCATATTCCCGCGAAAGCGGTTGAAGATGCAGTTAAAGAGATGCTGGAACATATGGCCTCGACTCTTGCGCAGGGCGAGCGTATTGAAATCCGCGGTTTCGGCAGTTTCTCTTTGCATTACCGCGCACCGCGCACCGGACGTAATCCGAAGACCGGCGATAAAGTGGACCTGGAAGGAAAATACGTTCCGCACTTTAAACCAGGTAAAGAACTGCGCGATCGCGCCAATATTTACGGTTAAGTTTTTAGCGAGACTTAACGCCGAAAAAAGCACCCGCATGGGTGCTTTTTTCATTTCTGCCAGCCCATCCTGGAATCTCCATCCCAGTTAATTTGCACGTTACAAGCGCCGCTAAATGTTAGCGGAATGCATACCGTATAACGCTAAATTGGCACCAGACAACCGTCGAACATTACTGCACACTTCCTGCTACAGGGAGGTGACTGATGAAAATAACAACGGTTAGTACGAGTGCATTATTCGGCATTCTCCCGCTTATGCTATTACCTGCGTTACCTGACACGCTGTGCATCGGCGTTATATTTGGTCTGGCAATTCTGCTCTGCCTTATTTCTCACAGCCCTGTACGTTTCGCCGGATTAACCCTGCTATTTTTTCTTTGGGGAGTTCTGGCTGCGAAAGATGCGCTGTGGGCCGGTAATACGCTGCCTGCAAAAAGCCAGCAGGCCATCGTGCGGATAACCGGAACCGATAATATGACAACGCACTACGGCCAGATCACGCATCTGCAGGGGAAGCGGGTATTTCCTGCTATCGGAATTACTCTGTATGGGCAGTACCTACCCGGCAACGTTTGTGCGGGCCAGACATGGGCGATGACGTTGAAGGTTCGTGCCATACACGGTCAATTGAACGAGGGCGGGTTTGATAGCCAGCGTTACGCATTGGCGCAGCACCAGCTGCTGACGGGAAGATTTTTGCAGGCTTCGGTTATCACACAACAATGCAGTTTGCGTTCGCGGTATCTCTCCTCGTTGAAAAGCGCGCTCGCTGACTATCCCTGGCAGCAGGTTATACTGGGCCTGGGAATGGGGGAGCGCTTGTCCGTGTCACAAGCGGTGAAAACCATTATGCGTGATACCGGTACGGCCCATTTGATGGCTATCTCCGGACTGCATATTGCATTTGCCGCACTTCTGGCAGCAGGATTAATTCGCGCGGGGCAATATTTTATGCCAACCAGATGGATTTGCTGGCAGGTTCCGTTAGTTGGCGGGATCGTCTGCGCAACATTCTATGCCTGGTTAACGGGGCTACAGCCCCCGGCATTACGTACGGTTGTTGCGCTACTGGTCTGGGGAGGGCTAAAACTCAGCGGCAGGCAGTGGAGTGGATGGTCGGTGTGGATCTGCTGTCTGGCAGCCATTCTGGTGGTGGATCCTGTCGCCGTTCTTTCACAAAGTCTGTGGTTGTCTGCTTTTGCCGTTGCGGCGCTGCTGTTCTGGTATCAATGGGTTCCGATGCCGGATTGGCCGCTGTCGCGCGTTGGACGCCAATTTCTGGCGCTTGCTCATTTGCAATTGGGAATTACACTCCTGCTTCTGCCTGTGCAAATCGCGATGTTTCACGGTTTTAGCCTGACCTCATTTCTGGCGAATTTGTTTGCCGTACCGCTGGTTACGTTTATTTCCGTACCGTTGATATTAGCAGGCATGATCGTGCATTTAACCGGACTGGCGATGGTTGAGTCGAACCTATGGTATTTAGCGGATCGCTCCCTCGCGCTACTATTTTGGGGGCTCAGGAGCCTGCCTGAAGGGTGGATCAATATTGATGCACGTTGGCAATGGCTTGCATTTTTACCCGGACTCCTGTTCATCGCATATCGGCTGAACGCGTGGCGAACTATACCGGTAGTTTGCGTCACTGTGCTCCTTTTACTGAGCGCCCCGTTCTGGCGAACGTCACGTACTGATGTCTGGCAAGTGCATATGCTGGACGTCGGGCAGGGGCTGGCGATGGTAATTGCGCGCAATGGGAAAGCGATTCTTTACGATACCGGTCTGGCATGGCCTGAAGGCGATAGCGCGCAACAGCTGATTATTCCCTGGTTACGCTGGCACAACCTGGAGCCAGAAGGCGTTATTTTAAGCCACGAGCATATGGATCACCGGGGCGGGTTGCGCTCGCTGCAGCAAACCTGGCCGTCGCTATGGATAAGAAGCCCATTAGGTTGGGAAGGGCATCTCCCGTGTTTACGCGGGGAGCGCTGGCAATGGCAAGGGTTAACCTTTAGTGCGCATTGGCCCGTGCGTGGAAATAAAGATCTGGGAAATAACCACTCCTGCGTGGTTAAGGTCGATGACGGGCATCAGAGTATTCTGCTGACCGGAGATATTGAGTCTCCCGCTGAACAAAAAATGCTCAGTCACTACTGGCAGCATCTGCAGTCTACGGTGATACAGGTTCCACATCATGGTAGCAATACCTCATCATCGCAGGCGCTGATTCAGCGGGTCGGCGGGCAGGCCGCGTTAGCCTCCGCATCCCGTTACAATGCCTGGCGTCTCCCGTCCAGGAAAGTGAAGCAACGTTATCGGCAACAAAATTATCAATGGCTGGATACACCCCACCAGGGGCAGATTACGCTGGATTTTTATCAAAAAAACTGGCGAATAAACAGCTTGCGGGATCAGATTTTACCTCGTTGGTATCATCAGTGGTTTGGCGTGTCGGAGGATAACGGGTAGAATATGCGGCTATTCTAACAAATGCTGGTTTTTTGAATGCATAACGATAAAGATCTCTCTACGTGGCAGACGTTTCGCCGACTATGGCCAACCATAGCGCCTTTTAAATCGGGTCTGATCGTGGCGGGTATAGCGTTAATCCTGAACGCGGCCAGCGATACCTTCATGCTATCGCTCCTTAAGCCATTACTGGATGATGGTTTTGGTAAAACGGATCGCTCGGTGCTGCAGTGGATGCCGCTGGTGGTCATTGGACTAATGGTTCTTCGCGGATTCACCAGCTATGTCTCCAGCTACTGCATCTCATGGGTATCAGGCAAAGTGGTCATGACCATGCGTCGCCGCCTGTTTGGCCATATGATGGGCATGCCGGTCTCCTATTTTGATAAGCAGTCTACAGGTACGCTGTTGTCACGTATTACCTATGATTCAGAGCAGGTCGCGTCATCGTCCTCCGGCGCGCTGATCACCGTGGTACGTGAAGGGGCTTCAATTATTGGCCTGTTTATCATGATGTTCTATTACAGCTGGCAGCTGTCATTGATTCTGATTGTACTGGCGCCAATTGTGTCAGTGGCGATTCGTATAGTTTCCAAGCGTTTTCGTAGCATCAGTAAAAATATGCAAAACACCATGGGGCAGGTTACGACCAGTGCAGAGCAGATGCTGAAAGGCCACAAAGAAGTTCTGATTTTTGGTGGTCAGGAAGTCGAAACTAAGCGCTTTGATAAAGTCAGCAATAAGATGCGTTTGCAGGGCATGAAGATGGTTTCCGCCTCTTCTATCTCCGATCCTATCATCCAGCTGATTGCGTCTCTGGCTCTGGCCTTCGTGTTGTATGCAGCCAGCTTCCCAAGCGTAATGGAAAACCTGACTGCAGGGACAATTACGGTTGTCTTCTCCTCAATGATCGCGCTGATGCGTCCGTTGAAATCGCTGACCAACGTCAACGCACAGTTCCAGCGCGGTATGGCGGCCTGCCAGACCTTATTTACGATTCTGGATAGCGAGCAGGAAAAAGATGAAGGTACGCGCGAAATCGAACGCGCTACCGGCAATCTCGAGTTCCGCAACGTGACATTCACCTATCCGGGACGTGAAGTACCTGCGCTGCGCAACATCAACATGAATATTCCAGCGGGGAAAACCGTTGCCCTGGTTGGCCGTTCGGGTTCAGGGAAATCCACCATCGCCAGCTTGATCACGCGCTTCTATGATATTGATGAAGGGCAGATTCTAATGGACGGACACGATCTACGTGAATATACCCTGGCATCCTTGCGCGATCAGGTCGCGTTGGTTTCGCAGAATGTGCACCTGTTTAACGATACGGTTGCCAACAACATCGCCTACGCGCGTACCGATTTGTACAGCCGTGAGCAGATCGAAAAAGCGGCGAAAATGGCTTACGCCATGGATTTCATCAATAAGATGGACAATGGCCTGGATACGGTGATTGGCGAAAACGGCGTCCTGCTATCTGGTGGTCAGCGCCAGCGTATCGCTATTGCCCGCGCCTTGTTGCGTGACAGTCCGATTCTGATCCTTGATGAAGCAACGTCGGCACTCGATACCGAGTCTGAACGCGCGATTCAGGCTGCTCTGGATGAGCTTCAGAAAAACCGTACCTCCCTGGTGATTGCTCACCGCCTTTCTACCATTGAACAGGCGGATGAAATCATCGTGGTGGAAGACGGTATTATTGTTGAGCGCGGAACCCATAGCGAGCTGATTGAGCAGCGTGGGGTGTATGCACAATTACATAAAATGCAATTCGGTCAATGATCGCTCGAATCTGGTCTGGTGAGTCGCCGCTGTGGCGACTGTTACTCCCGTTCTCCTGGCTGTATGGCCTCGTGAGCGGGGGGATCCGCTTATGTTACAAGCTTGGGATTAAACGCGCGTGGCGTGCACCAGTCCCGGTTGTGGTGGTCGGAAACCTGACCGCGGGTGGCAATGGCAAAACACCCGTGGTGATTTGGCTGGTTGAACAACTGCGTCAACGTGGGATTCGCGTGGGCGTGGTGTCGCGTGGTTATGGCGGGAAAGCGGCTGCTTACCCGCTGTTACTGACCGCAGATACCACTACGGCAGAAGCGGGTGATGAACCTGTACTGATCGCCCAACGTACCGGTGTGCCCGTAGCGGTATCCCCGGTAAGATCGGATGCGGTCAAAGCCATTTTAGCCCAACACGATGTGCAGATGATTGTGACGGACGATGGGCTACAGCACTACCGTCTGGCGCGAGATGTTGAAATCGTGGTTATTGACGGAGAACGTCGGTTTGGCAATGGCTGGTGGCTTCCCGCGGGTCCCATGCGGGAACGCGCAGGTCGGCTTAAATCGGTGGATGCGACTATCGTTAACGGTGGCGTTGCGCAGCCAGGGGAAATCCCTATGCGACTTGAACCGGGGCTGGCCGTTAATTTACGTACGGGTGAACGCCGCGATGTGTCGCAGCTGTCCAATATTGTCGCCATGGCGGGCATTGGCCATCCACCGCGTTTTTTTGCCACGCTGGAAGCATGCGGTGCCAGCGTGCAAAAAAGTATTGCGCTGGCAGACCATCAGTCTCTGACCTACAGTGACGTCAGTGCGTTTGCAGACGCCGGGCAAACGCTGGTGATGACGGAAAAAGATGCGGTTAAGTGCCGTGCATTTGCCGATGAAAACTGGTGGTATTTACCTGTTGACGCTCATTTGTCAGGCGATCGGCCTGATATGTTGCTGGATAGCTTAATCTCGCTGACTCGCTAACTGATTCACGCTGCGGCAGCGAATCATTTATGAGGCCATAAATGTCGTTGCCGCGTCTTTCTTTGACGGATGCCCGTCATCTTCACCTTGCCGCTCAAGGGCTGCTGAAAAAAACACGCCGTCGGGCAACCCCAGCAGATATTCTTGCTACCATTTCGCGCATGTCGTTATTGCAAATCGATACCATCAATATTGTGTCGCGCAGCCCTTACCTGGTGCTGTTTAGTCGGTTGGGTGATTATTCGCCCCAGTGGCTGGATGACGCATTGCAGCGGGGCGAACTGATGGAATACTGGGCGCACGAAGCCTGCTTTTTGCCGCGTAGCGACTTTATGCTGATACGTCACCGCATGCTGGCCCCGGAGAAAATGGGCTGGAAATATAAAGCGGAGTGGATGAAAGAACATGCGCATGAGATTGAGCAACTGCTCCAGCACATTCAGCATAACGGACCAGTACGCTCTGCCGATTTTGAGCATCTGCGCAAGGGGGCCAGCGGCTGGTGGGCATGGAAACCGCATAAGCGTCATCTTGAAGGCCTGTTCACCGCCGGGAAAGTGATGGTGGTGGAACGGCGTAATTTCCAGCGAGTGTATGATTTAACCCATCGCGTCATGCCGCATTGGGATGATGAACGCGACCGGCTTTCACAGGAAGAAGCTGAAAACCTCATGCTGGATAACAGTGCCCGCAGTTTGGGGATTTTTCGCGAACAATGGCTGGCAGACTACTATCGCCTGAAGCGCCCGGCGCTAAAAAACTGGTGCAACGTACGTGCACAGCAGCAACAGATTATTCCTGTTGATGTCGAAGGGTTAGGAACCCTGTGGCTGCATAGCCACCTTCAGCCGCTGCTGGAGCAGGCATTGACGGGTAAATTAACGGCGACGCATAGCGCAGTATTATCACCCTTTGATCCGGTGGTCTGGGATCGTAAACGGGCAGAGCAGCTATTCGATTTTAGCTATCGGCTGGAATGTTACACGCCAGCACCGAAACGTCAGTATGGTTATTTCGTCTTGCCACTACTGCATCGCGGGCAGTTAGTTGGGCGGATGGATGCCAAAATGCACCGCAAAACGGGCGTACTGGAAGTGATTTCGCTGTGGTTACAGGATGGCGTCAAACCTGGGGTTACTCTGCAAAAAGGATTGTTTCAGGCGATTGATGATTTTGCCCGCTGGCAGCAGGCAACACGTGTGACGCTGGGACGCTATCCTGAAGGTTTATTTGCTGATGCACGCCATGGTTGGGAAATAGACCCAGCACGGTAAGCGATTATGTTAATATTTACGGATTCACAATCCGGTCCATCTGGAGGAACTATGGATCATCGTCTGCTTGAAATCATTGCCTGCCCGGTATGCAATGGCAAACTCTGGTTTAACCAGGAAAAACAGGAACTGATTTGTAAACTGGATAACCTTGCTTTCCCACTGCGTGATGGCATTCCCGTGTTACTGGAAACCGAAGCTCGCGTTCTGACTGCTGATGAGAGTAAATCATGAGTTTTGTGGTCATTATTCCTGCGCGTTATGCGTCCACACGTTTGCCGGGCAAGCCGCTACTGGATATCAATGGCAAGCCGATGATCGTGCATGTGCTGGAACGTGCGCGTGAATCTGGCGCTGAACGTATTATTGTTGCGACCGATCACGAAGATGTCGCTCGCGCGGTAGAAGCGGTGGGTGGTGAAGTATGCATGACCCGCGCCGATCACCAGTCCGGTACGGAGCGTCTGGCGGAAGTCGTCGAGAAATGTGGCTTTAGCGATGATACCGTTATTGTGAACGTACAGGGTGATGAGCCGATGATCCCGGCGGTCATTATTCGCCAGGTCGCTGAGAATCTGGCACAGCGCCAGGTCGGTATGGCGACCCTTGCTGCACCGATTCACAGTGCGGAAGAGGCATTTAATCCGAATGCGGTGAAAGTCGTTCTGGACGCCGAAGGTTATGCGCTCTATTTTTCACGCGCGACCATTCCGTGGGATCGCGACCGTTTCGCTAAAAGCCTGGAAACGGTGGGTGACACCTTCCTGCGACATCTGGGTATTTACGGCTATCGCGCCGGTTTTATCCGCCGTTATGTTAACTGGCAGCCCAGCCCGCTTGAGCATATTGAAATGCTGGAGCAGCTACGTGTGCTGTGGTACGGCGAAAAAATTCATGTTGCCGTCGCAAAAGAAGTACCCGGCACCGGCGTAGACACTGCCGAAGATCTTGAGCGCGTTCGCGCCGAAATGCGTTAGTTTTTCTCACGACACTCCCCTGAGGACGCCAATTTTTGGGAGGAGTGTCGTATCGTTACGCTTTCCCGCCATTTTTCTTTTCATCAATTGATCTCATCCGGGTGACATCTGTCTGCACGACGCTCATTATGAAAGCAGTAGCATTTATGAGGGCAATCCGAAATGGAACAGTTGCGTGCCGAACTCAGTCATCTGTTGGGTGAAAAACTCAGTCGTATAGAATGCGTGAATGAAAAAGTGGATACGGCCCTGTGGTCACTGTACGACAGCCAGGGAAATCCGATGCCACTGATGGCGAGAAGTTTCACCACGCCGGGTATGGCGCAGCAGTTGGCATGGAAAACCTCCATGCTGGCGCGCAGTGGTACGGTGCGTATGCCCGTCATTTATGGGGTCTTAACCCACGAGGAACATCCCGGTCCTGATGTGCTACTGCTTGAGCGTTTACGTGGAGTGCCGGTGGAAGCGCCTGCCCGAACGCCCGAACGCTGGGAACATTTAAAAGATCAGATCGTAGAAGGTCTGCTGTCATGGCATCGACAGGATAGTGCTGGCTGCGTGGGAATGGTGGATAACACGCAAGAGAATATCTGGCCATCCTGGTATCGTCAGCGGGTTGAGGTGCTGTGGACCACGTTAAATCAGTTCAACAATACCGGGCTAACGATGCAGGACAAGCGGATCCTGTTTCGCACCCGTGAGTGTTTGCCTGCCTTATTTGAAGGATTCAATGATAACTGCGTGCTGATCCACGGTAATTTCAGTTTACGTAGCATGCTCAAAGACGCCCGTAGCGATCAGCTTCTGGCTATGGTGGGACCGGGGTTGATGCTGTGGGCGCCAAGGGAATATGAACTGTTCCGCCTGATGGATAATGCGCTGGCGGAAAGCCTGCTTTGGCAATACCTGCAGCGCGCGCCAGTGGCGGAGTCATTCATCTGGCGGCGCTGGTTGTATGTGTTATGGGATGAAGTGACGCAATTGGTCAACACCGGACGCTTTAATCGTTCCAACTTTGACCTGGCAACGAAATCATTGCTGCCGTGGCTCGCATGATAAACATGTGAACATCTTATCAGGCAACATTCCTGTCAATGTTCCGATCCTTTCAGCCACTGCCAGATGCGTCCCAGGGTTTCGTAACCAACGCGATCGCTGTGCATCAACCAAACGGGGGAGGGTATAGCGCGCTCCCACGGATTAAGCGGTGAATCAATTGCTAACTGATTGGCTGGCGCTGGCAGCGGATGCAAGCCGGCCTGCTGGAAGAAGGTCATCGCCCGCGGTAAGTGGGAGGCAGAGGTTACCAGCAGGAACGGCGCATTGCCGATGGCCTTCTTTACCGCTGCGGCTTCTTCTTCGGTATCTTTGGGGTGATCCAGGGTGATGATTTCATCGGCTGGCACCCCCAGCGACTGCGCTACGCGGGCGCCAGCTTCTGCGGTACTGACGTTATTCGTCTTTGCGGCAGCGCCGGTAAAGATGAGCTTCGATCCCGGGTTTGCGCGCCATAGGCGAATACCTTCATTCAGACGTGGAAGGCTGTTGCTGATCAGATTTGAACTCGGCGCCCACTGCGGATTCCAGGTATACCCTCCGCCCAGCACCACAATATATTCCACTTTTTGCGAACCTTGCCACGTTGGATAACTGTCCTCAATCGGTTTCAACAGTCTGTCGGCGACGGGCTGTAAACTAAGGAGTAACAGTGCCAGCCAACTCAGGCTAATACACACTTTCCCTGTTTTTTGAAAGCGACTGAACCAGACCAGCGCCAGGCCAATACCCATCATAATTAGCATCAGTGGCAGCGGCAGCATCATACCGCCAATCACTTTCTTCAGCGTAAAAAGCATCCTTTTTGGTTCCTTTTTTAACCATACAGCAGGGGATCTGCAGGGATATTACACCAGGAAGGTTCATTCTCGGCGTGGGTGTGACAAAATAGCGGTTTTACTTAGTCACCCTAAAGCCAGTATGCGGAGAGCCCGATGCGGGATCGCAATTTTGATGACATTGCAGAGAAGTTTTCCCGTAACATTTACGGCACCACCAAAGGTCAATTAAGACAGGCTATCCTTTGGCAGGATCTGGATCGATTACTGGAAACGTTCGGTGAGCAAAAACTGCACATTCTGGATGCCGGTGGTGGTGAAGGGCAAACGGCCATCAAAATGGCGGAACGAGGACATTTCGTCACATTATGCGATCTGTCTGGCGAGATGATCGCCCGAGCGCAACAGGCGGCAGAGGCAAAAGGTGTGAGCGGGAACATGCATTTTATACAATGCGCCGCTCAGGATGTTGCTTCGCATTTGGAAAGCCCGGTTGATCTGATATTGTTTCATGCTGTGCTGGAGTGGGTGACAGATCCGGTCAACGTGTTGCAGACTCTGTGGTCAGTATTGCGTCCTGGCGGCGCGCTGTCGTTAATGTTCTACAATGCTAACGGTCTGTTGATGCATAACATGGTCGCAGGGAACTTTGACTATGTGCAGGTGGGGATGCCGAAACGTAAAAAACGCACGCTTTCACCGGACTACCCGCGCGATCCGGGGCAGGTCTACCAGTGGCTGGACGAGATCGGTTGGCAGATAACCGGTAAAACGGGCGTCCGCGTGTTTCATGATTATCTGCGAGATAAACATAAACAGCATGACGACTTTGAAATGTTACTTGAGTTAGAAACGCGCTATTGCCGCCAGGAACCGTATATCAGCCTTGGGCGCTATATTCATGTCACCGCGATTAAAAGTTCGGCCCGAGCCGCAGATGCAAGGATAATTTATGAGTGAATTTTCCCAGACAGTCCCCGAACTGGTTGCCTGGGCCAGAAAAAATGACTTCTCCATCTCTCTGCCGGTAGACAGACTTTCGTTCCTGCTGGCGGTCGCGACCCTGAACGGTGAGCGACTTGACGGCGAGATGAGTGAAGGTGAGCTGGTGGATGCGTTCCGCCATGTGAGTGATGCGTTTGAGCAAACCAGCGAAACCATCGGCGTACGCGCCAACAACGCGATCAACGATATGGTGCGTCAACGTCTGCTGAACCGCTTTACCAGCGAGCAGGCGGAAGGCAACGCTATATATCGTTTAACGCCATTGGGAATTGGCATCACGGATTACTACATTCGTCAGCGCGAATTCTCTACGCTGCGTCTTTCAATGCAGCTGTCGATTGTTGCAGGTGAACTAAAGCGCGCGGCGGATGCGGCAGCGGAAGGTGGCGATGAGTTCCACTGGCATCGCAACGTCTACGCGCCATTGAAATACTCGGTGGCGGAGATTTTCGACAGTATCGATCTGACTCAGCGCATCATGGATGAACAACAACAGCAGGTAAAAGACGACATCGCACAGTTGCTTAATAAAGACTGGCGGGCGGCGATCTCCAGCTGTGAACTGCTGCTCTCTGAAACGTCTGGTACGCTGCGTGAACTGCAGGATACGCTGGAAGCGGCGGGGGATAAGCTGCAGGCTCACCTGTTACACATCCAGGACGCCACGATGACGCATGACGATTTGCATTTCGTCGATCGGCTGGTGTTTGACTTACAAAGTAAGCTCGACCGCATTATCAGTTGGGGTCAGCAGTCCATTGATTTATGGATCGGCTACGATCGTCACGTGCATAAGTTTATCCGTACCGCGATCGATATGGATAAAAACCGCGTCTTTGCCCAGCGTTTGCGCCAGTCCGTGCAGACATACTTTGACGATCCGTGGGCGCTAACCTATGCCAACGCCGATCGTCTGCTGGATATGCGTGACGAAGAGATGGTGCTGCGTGACGAAGAGGTCACCGGCGAGCTTCCGGAAGATCTGGAATATGAAGAATTTAACGAGATCCGTGAACAGCTGGCGGCGATCATCGAAGAACAGCTGGCTATCTACAAATCCAGACAAACACCACTGGATCTCGGTTTGGTCGTGCGCGAGTATCTGGCGCAATACCCACGTGCGCGTCATTTCGACGTCGCGCGCATAGTTATCGATCAGGCGGTACGCCTTGGCGTAGCGCAAGCAGACTTCACCGGACTGCCAGCCAAATGGCAGCCGATTAATGATTACGGAGCCAAGGTACAGGCGCATGTCATTGACAAATATTGAACAAGTGATGCCGGTAAAGCTGGCGCAGGCGCTGGCGAATCCGTTATTTCCGGCGCTGGACAGCGCCTTACGTTCGGGCCGCCATATCGGTCTGGATGAACTGGATAATCATGCCTTCCTGATGGATTTTCAGGAATATTTTGAAGAGTTTTACAGCCGCTATAACGTGGAATTGATCCGTGCGCCGGAAGGGTTCTTCTACCTTCGCCCGCGTTCAACGACGCTCATTCCCCGTTCGGTCCTGTCTGAACTGGACATGATGGTCGGTAAAATTCTTTGCTATCTCTATCTCAGCCCGGAACGCCTGGCGAACGAAGGGATTTTTACCCAGCAAGAGTTGTACGACGAGCTGCTAACGCTGGCTGATGAAGCGAAGCTGCTGAAACTGGTGAACAACCGTTCAACCGGTTCGGATGTTGATCGCCAGAAACTACAGGAAAAAGTTCGTTCTTCACTAAACCGTCTGCGCCGTTTAGGCATGGTGTGGTTTATGGGTCACGACAGCAGCAAATTCCGTATTACGGAATCAGTCTTCCGCTTTGGCGCGGACGTGCGAAGCGGTGACGATCCGCGCGAAGCGCAGCGTCGCTTAATTCGTGATGGCGAAGCGATGCCGGTCGAGAACCGCCTGCAGCTCAACGATGAGCCCGAAGAGAATCAGCCGGACAGTGGAGAAGAAGAATAATGATTGAACGCGGTAAATTTCGCTCACTTACGCTGATTAACTGGAATGGTTTTTTTGCCCGTACATTCGACCTTGATGAACTGGTTACCACGCTGTCCGGCGGTAACGGTGCGGGTAAGTCCACCACCATGGCGGCATTTGTTACAGCGCTCATCCCGGACTTAACCCTGCTGCATTTCCGTAACACCACCGAAGCCGGTGCAACCAGTGGTTCACGTGATAAGGGCCTGCACGGTAAGTTGAAAGCGGGCGTCTGTTACTCAATGCTCGACGTCCTCAACTCGCGGCATCAGCGCGTGGTCGTGGGGGTGCGTCTGCAACAGGTTGCCGGTCGCGATCGTAAAGTGGATATCAAACCGTTTGCCATTCAGGGACTGCCGATGTCGGTGCAGCCAACCCAACTGGTGACGGAAACGCTGAATGAACGCCAGGCGCGCGTGCTGTCCCTCTCTGAGCTGAAAGAGAAGCTTGATGAGATGGAAGGTGTGCAGTTTAAACAGTTCAACTCAATCACCGATTATCACTCACTGATGTTCGATCTGGGCATCATCGCCCGTCGTCTGCGTTCCGCGTCTGACCGTAGTAAATTCTATCGTCTGATTGAAGCCTCGCTGTACGGCGGGATCTCCAGTGCCATTACCCGTTCACTGCGTGACTACCTGCTGCCGGAAAACAGCGGCGTACGTAAAGCCTTCCAGGATATGGAAGCTGCGCTGCGTGAAAACCGCATGACGCTGGAAGCGATTCGCGTAACTCAGTCTGACCGCGATCTGTTTAAGCATTTGATCAGCGAAGCGACTAACTATGTGGCCGCGGATTATATGCGTCACGCCAACGAACGTCGTATCCATCTTGATAAAGCGCTGGAATATCGTCGTGAGCTGCATACCTCACGTAAGCAGCTGGCCGCGGAGCAGTATAAGCACGTGGATATGGCGCGCGAACTGGGCGAGCATAACGGCGCGGAAGGCGATCTGGAAGCTGATTACCAGGCCGCGAGCGATCACCTGAATCTGGTGCAAACCGCGCTGCGTCAGCAGGAAAAAATTGAACGCTACGAAGCAGATCTCGAAGAACTGCAGGTCCGTCTCGAAGAACAAAATGAGGTGGTCGCGGAAGCCGTTGACCGCCAGGATGAAAACGAAGCCCGCGCAGAAGCCGCGGAACTGGAAGTGGATGAGCTGAAAAGCCAGCTTGCCGATTATCAGCAAGCGCTGGACGTCCAGCAAACGCGAGCCATCCAATATACCCAGGCGATCCAAGCGCTGAATCGGGCGAAAGAGCTCTGCCACTTACCGGATCTGACCGCCGACAGCGCTGCTGAATGGCTGGAAACCTTCCAGGCTAAAGAGCAGGAAGCCACTGAAAAACTGCTGACGCTGGAACAAAAAATGAGCGTGGCGCAAACCGCGCACAGCCAGTTCGAACAGGCTTATCAACTGGTGGCGGCTATCAATGGCCCGCTGGCGCGTGGTGAAGCCTGGAGCGTGGCGCGTGAACTGCTGCGGGAAGGCGTTGAACAGCGCCACCTGGCGGAACAGGTTCAGCCGTTGCGTATGCGACTCAGCGAACTGGAGCAGCGTCTGCGCGAACAGCAAGACGCCGAACGTCTGCTGGCTGAATTCTGCAAGCGTCAGGGTAAACAGTTCGATATCGATGAGCTGGAAGCGCTGCACCAGGAGCTGGAAGCACGCATCGCCGCCTTGTCGGATAGCGTCTCTTCTGCCAGCGAACAGCGTATGACGTTGCGTCAAGAGCAGGAACAACTGCAGTCTCGTATCCAGCACTTAATGAAACGTGCGCCTGTCTGGCTGGCCGCGCAGAATAGCCTGAATCAGCTTAGCGAGCAGTGTGGCGAAGAGTTTACCTCAAGCCAGGACGTGACCGAGTATCTGCAACAACTGCTGGAGCGCGAGCGTGAAGCCATTGTTGAGCGTGATGAAGTCGGTGCGCGCAAAAATGCAGTTGATGAAGAAATTGAACGTTTAAGTCAGCCGGGCGGGGCGGAAGATCAGCGTCTGAACGCGCTGGCGGAGCGCTTCGGCGGCGTTCTGCTGTCAGAAATCTATGACGACGTTAGCCTTGAAGATGCGCCGTACTTCTCTGCGCTGTACGGTCCTTCGCGTCATGCCATCGTGGTGCCGGATCTGTCGCTGATTACCGAGCAGCTTGAAGGGCTGACGGATTGTCCGGAAGATCTCTATTTCATCGAAGGGGATCCGCAGTCGTTTGATGACAGCGTTTTCAGCGTTGATGAGCTGGAAAAAGCGGTAGTGGTGAAAACCGCCGAGCGTCAGTGGCGTTATTCCCGCTTCCCGACGGTGCCGATTTTTGGCCGTGCAGCGCGCGAAAGCCGTATCGAAACCCTGCATGCCGAGCGTGAAGGGCTGTCTGAACGTTTCGCAACGCTCTCCTTTGACGTCCAGAAAACCCAGCGTCTGCATCAGGCGTTCAGTCGTTTCATTGGCAGTCATTTGTCGGTGGCGTTTGAAGCCGATCCGGAAGCGGAAATTCGCCAACTGAATGGCCGTCGCGTTGAACTGGAACGTGCGCTGAGCAATCATGAAAATGATAATCAGCAAAGCCGTATGCAGTTTGAGCAGGCGAAAGAGGGGGTCTCTGCTCTTAACCGCCTTCTCCCGCGTTTGAATCTGCTGGCGGATGACACGCTGGCCGATCGCGTGGACGAAATTCGTGAGCGCCTGGATGAAGCCCAGGAAGCAGCGCGTTTTGTACAGCAACATGGCAACCAGTTAGCCAAACTGGAACCGATTGTTTCGGTCCTGCAAAATGACCCTGAGCAGTTTGAACAACTGAAGGAAGACTACGCGTATTCCCAGCAGATGCAGCGCGATGCGCGTCAGCAAGCTTTTGCCTTGACCGAAGTAGTGCAGCGCCGGGCGCACTTTAGCTATTCCGACTCTGCTGAAATGCTTAGCGGCAACAGCGATCTGAACGAAAAACTGCGTGAGCGCCTGGAACAGGCGGAAGCTGAACGTACCCACGCCCGTGAAGCGCTACGCAGTCACGCTGCACAGTTAAGCCAGTACAACCAGGTCATGGCGTCGCTGAAAAGCTCCTATGACACCAAAAAAGAGCTGCTTAACGATTTACAACGTGAACTGCAGGATATTGGCGTTCGTGCGGACAGCGGTGCCGAAGAGCGCGCGCGTATTCGTCGTGATGAACTGCATGCGCAGCTCAGCAATAACCGTGCCCGCCGTAACCAACTGGAAAAAGCGCTGACCTTCTGCGAAGCGGAGATGGAAAACCTGACCCGCAGGCTGCGCAAGCTGGAACGTGATTATTTTGAGATGCGCGAGCAGGTGGTTACCGCGAAAGCCGGATGGTGTGCAGTGATGCGGATGGTGAAAGATAACGGCGTTGAACGCCGCCTGCACCGTCGGGAGCTGGCGTATCTTTCCGGTGATGAACTGCGCTCGATGTCGGATAAGGCGCTCGGTGCGCTGCGCCTGGCGGTTGCGGATAACGAACACCTGCGCGATGTACTGCGCATGTCTGAAGATCCAAAACGCCCAGAGCGTAAAATTCAGTTCTTTGTCGCGGTTTATCAGCATCTGCGTGAACGTATTCGTCAGGATATCATCCGTACCGACGATCCGGTTGAAGCGATCGAACAGATGGAGATTGAGCTGAGCCGTCTGACGGAAGAATTAACGTCCCGCGAACAGAAACTGGCGATCAGCTCTCGCAGCGTGGCGAATATCATTCGTAAGACCATTCAGCGCGAACAGAACCGTATTCGCATGCTGAACCAGGGGCTGCAAAGCGTGTCGTTTGGCCAGGTAAACAGCGTTCGTCTGAACGTCAACGTACGCGAGACGCATGCTACCTTGCTGGACGTACTTTCCGAACAGCATGAGCAGCACCAGGATCTGTTTAACAGCAATCGTCTGACCTTCTCTGAAGCGCTGGCGAAGTTGTATCAGCGTCTGAATCCGCAGATTGATATGGGGCAACGTACGCCGCAAACCATTGGTGAAGAGCTGCTGGATTACCGTAACTATCTGGAAATGGAAGTTGAGGTTAACCGTGGCTCTGACGGCTGGCTGCGTGCTGAATCTGGTGCGCTGTCAACCGGTGAAGCGATCGGGACCGGGATGTCTATTCTGGTGATGGTTGTGCAAAGCTGGGAAGACGAAGGGCGTAGACTGCGCGGGAAAGATATTTCTCCTTGCCGTCTGCTGTTCCTGGATGAAGCTGCGCGACTTGATGCACGCTCTATCGCGACTCTGTTTGAACTGTGCGAGCGTCTGCAAATGCAGCTGATTATCGCAGCCCCAGAAAACATTAGCCCGGAGAAAGGCACCACTTACAAACTGGTGCGTAAAGTCTTCCAGAACACCGAACACGTTCACGTGGTAGGTCTGCGCGGGTTTGCGCCTCAGCTACCTGAGCCGCTGCCTGGCACCGAAGATGCCTCCTCGCAGGCAAGCTAAATAAAAGGCGGCTAAATGGCCGCCTTCTTTTTTCTGGAAATTCTCAATAACTGGTGTAATTTCTTTAAACTTCTTTACATTAGGTTAGGCAAAATTTTTTTCATGTTTATATACTAAAGGTAAGCCTAACGCGTCACAGGCTTGCTCGTCATACTTCAGCTTGTATTGGCGTTTTACAGGTTCGGCCCCGCCAAAATAAGGGGAAGACATACGGCCTGGCTACTCAAAGTATGATAAAAAAACAGGGGGCAAGGGATGTTGCTTAATAAAATGTGTGGTCGTCGGCTGTCGGCAATTAGTTTGTGCCTGGCCGTAACATTCGCTCCACTGTTCAATGCGCAGGCCGATGAGCCTGAAATGATCCCTGGCGATAGCTCAGCGACCGTCAGTGAACAGCCAACAGCGTTATCACAGCCGCAGGCTCAATCTTCCGCGACGGCTATCATGGCAGGTATCCAACCACTGCCCGAGGGCGTGTCAGTTGATAAAGCCCGCGCCGAATTACAATCTCAACTTCCAGCGGGCTTCACACCGGTTTATATGAGCCAACTGGAACTGCTGTATGCCGCACGCGAAATGAAACCGATGTGGGAAAATCGTGATGCGGTAAAAGCCTTTCAGCAACAGTTAGCTGAAGTGGCGATTGCCGGCTTTCAGCCGCAGTTCACCACCTGGGTTGCTCTACTGACTGACCCGGCAGTAACCGGTCAGGCGCGAGATATCGTGCTCTCAGATGCGATGATGGGGTATCTGCACTTTATTGCCAACATCCCCGTCAAAGGTAATCGCTGGCTCTATAGCGATAAGCCCTATGCGCTGACGACGCCGCCGATTTCCGTGATCAACCAATGGCAAGTCGCGCTGGATAACGGTCAACTGACTTCGTTTGTCGCCAGCCTGGCACCGCAACATCCGCAGTACGCAGCCATGCATGAATCGCTGCTCAAGCTGGTGGGCGATACGCGGCCCTGGCCGCAACTGACCAGTATCGCGACGCTGCGTCCGGGGGAGTGGAGTAAGGATATCCCTGCGCTGCGTGAAATTTTGCGCCGCACCGGGATGCTGGAATCTGTTGTCAGTACGGCTGCCAAAGAAGGCCGTAGCGCTTACGATCGTGAACTTGTTGACGCGGTTAAGCGTTTTCAGACGTGGCAGGGGCTTGGGGCCGATGGCGCGATTGGCCCTGCCACGCGTGACTGGCTGAACGTGACGCCCGCTCAACGTGCGGGCGTGCTGGCGTTAAATATTCAGCGCTTGCGCCTGCTGCCGGGTACGCTGTCTACCGGTATTATGGTGAATATTCCTGCCTACTCGCTGGTGTATTATCAGAACGGCAATCAGGTGCTGGCCTCGCGCGTTATCGTCGGACGTCCCGATCGTAAAACGCCGATGATGAGCAGTGCGCTGAATAACGTGGTCGTTAACCCGCCGTGGAACGTGCCGCCGACGCTGGCCCGGAAGGATATTCTGCCTAAGGTTTGGAATGACCCAGGGTATCTTGAGCGTCACGGCTATACCGTAATGCGCGGCTGGAACAGCAAAGAGACGATAGATCCGTGGCAGGTTGACTGGGCCACCATCACCGCCTCCAATCTGCCGTTCCGCTTCCAGCAGGCTCCGGGAGCGCGTAACTCGCTCGGACGCTATAAATTCAATATGCCGAGTTCGGATGCTATTTATCTGCACGATACGCCGAACCACACTCTGTTTCAGAAGGATTCGCGGGCGTTAAGCTCCGGCTGCGTGCGCGTGAACAAGGCATCTGAGCTGGCGAATATGCTGCTACAGGATGCGGGGTGGAATGATACGCGCATCTCGGATGCCCTGAAGCAAGGGGATACAAGGTACGTGAATATTCGCCAGAATATCCCCGTTAACCTCTACTATCTGACCGCATTTGTTGGCCCGGATGGTCGCACGCAGTATCGTACAGATATTTACAATTACGATCAGACAGCGCGATCCAGTGCACAAATTGTGTCAAAAGCTGAACAATTAATCAGATAAATGAAGCAGTTCGAGGAAAATAATTGTCGTAAGTTATGCTGGAAACGGGGCGGAATGGCTGCAAGCCCCGTATTTCCTGGGGTTGGGAGCCTTGACGTGGACTACTTAGCCAGATAAGGTTTCCCGCGTGCGCTAGAGCATACATACGATAACATTGACCTTGTAGACCTTAAAACCATGGACAAATTTGACGCTAATCGCCGCAAACTGCTGGCGCTTGGTGGCATTGCCCTCGGCGCTGCCATCCTGCCTACGCCTGCGTTTGCTACACTCTCCACCCCACGTCCGCGCATTTTGACTCTGAATAACCTGCATACCGGTGAGTCAATAAAAGCAGAGTTTTTTGATGGCAGGGGCTATATTCAGGACGAATTAGCTAAACTTAATCACTTTTTCCGTGATTTTCGTGCGAATAAAGTGAAATCCATCGATCCGGGATTGTTCGATCAACTCTTCCGTCTGCAGGGCCTGCTGGGCACGCGTAAACCCGTACAGCTTATTTCTGGTTACCGCTCTATTGATACCAATAATGAATTACGTGCGCACAGCCGCGGTGTGGCAAAGAAAAGCTACCACACGAAAGGGCAGGCCATGGATTTCCATATTGAAGGCATCGCATTAAGTAATATTCGCAAAGCTGCGTTATCTATGCGCGCAGGTGGTGTAGGATACTACCCACGCAGTAACTTTGTGCATATTGACACCGGACCGGCGCGTCATTGGTGATCCATAAGCTTAATGAAACAGGAGCCGTATGAACTATCGTATTATTCCGGTCACTGCATTCGCCCAGAACTGCTCGTTAATCTGGTGTGAGCAAACCCGTCTGGCTGCGCTGGTCGATCCCGGCGGCGATGCTGAGAAAATCAAACAGGAAGTCGATGCCAGTGGCCTGACGCTAATGCAGATCCTGCTCACCCATGGTCATCTTGATCACGTAGGTGCGGCGGCTGAACTGGCACAGCATTATGGTGTACCGGTTATTGGTCCGGAAAAAGAAGATGAGTTCTGGTTACAAGGACTTCCTGCTCAGAGTCGCATGTTTGGCCTGGGCGATTGTGAGCCGCTGACGCCCGATCGCTGGTTGAATGAAGGCGACCGGGTAAGCGTGGGTAACGTGACGTTGCAGGTACTGCATTGCCCGGGTCACACGCCGGGACATGTGGTCTTCTTTGATGAACAATCAAAGCTACTGATTTCTGGTGACGTGATTTTCAAAGGCGGCGTAGGGCGCAGCGATTTTCCTCGCGGAGATCATAGTCAATTGATTGATTCGATTAAACGTAAACTGTTGCCGTTGGGCGATGACGTGACGTTTATTCCGGGTCACGGCCCACTTTCGACGTTGGGCAACGAACGGCTACATAATCCGTTCCTGCAGGATGAAATGCCAGTCTGGTAACACCGCAGATAAATGAAAAAGGCCGCTATTGCGGCCTTTTTAGTACGCGATAGATTACAGTACTGCGACAATCGCTTCGCACAGCGGCGCCATGTTATCTGGCGTCATTCCTGCTACGTTCACACGTCCGGAAGCGACGGCATAGACACCAAACTCTTCACGCAGACGCAGAACCTGCTCTTTGGTCAGGCCGCTGAATGAGAACATGCCGTTCTGTTTGATGATAAAGCTGAAGTCTCGGTTCGCACCTTTCTCCTGCAGCGTATTCACAAACAGCAAACGCATGCGTTGGATGCGTTGACGCATATCAGTCAGTTCCTGCTCCCAGATAGCGCGCAGGGCATCGTTGCTCAGGATGGTTGCCACAACCGACGCACCGTGTGCTGGTGGGTTGGAATAGTTGGCACGAATGACGGATTTCATCTGGCTAAATGCGCGGTCGACGGTTTCAGCATCGGCTGCAACCAGAGTACAGGCGCCTACGCGCTCATTGTACAGACCAAAGTTCTTGGAGTAGGAGCTGGCGACGATCAGCTCTTTGTGCAGCGCAGCGAATGCGCGCAGACCTTCTGCATCTTCTTCCAGACCGCGGGCAAAGCCCTGGTATGCGAAGTCAAACAGCGGCAACCAACCTTTTTCGACAGAAAGCTGAGCCAGCGTTTGCCACTGCTCCAGCGTAGGATCGATACCGGTTGGGTTATGGCAGCAGCCGTGGAATAACACCACGTCGCCAGCCTGCGCTTCGCTGAGGCTTGCCAGCAGCGCATCAAAGTCTAATGAGTGATTCGCGGCATCGTAATAGTTGTATTCACGAACTTCCAGACCGGCAGAGTTAAAGACGCTCTTATGGTTTGGCCAGCTTGGATTGCTCACCCATACGCGTTTAGCTGAGGTGTTTTTTGCCAGGAAATCAGCGGCCACACGCAGTGCGCCAGTGCCGCCAGGGGTCTGTGCTGTACGCGCACGTTTGTCGTTGATAAGCGAACTTTCTTTACCAAACAGTAATTCCTGAGTGCAGCGACCAAACTCTGGAATACCGTCGATGCCAAGGTAATTTTTGGTGGTTTCATTTTCCAGAATATATTGCTCGGCTTTTTTAACGCTGGTCAGTACCGGCGTTTTGCCTGTCTCATCTTTATATACACCGATCCCAAGGTTTATTTTTCCTGGGCGGTCATCGGCACGAAACAAATCAGCCAGACCCAAAATGGGGTCGGCAGGAGCGGCAGTAATGTTCTCAAACATGACGAGGTTCCATAGTGATTACAGAAGGGAAGTCCGCTATCAGGTTAACGGTAGATTTACAAAATGCCAACCGTTACTGACGAAAAGCCGAGGTGTTTTTTTAAGACGCAAGAATCCGCTAGCAGAGATAAAAAAACAGGACCGAAGTCCTGTTTTTTAGGCATTTAACAAAGAGGTCTGCTATTAGAACTGGTAAACGATACCCACTGCAACGGTGTCGTCAGAGCCTACGCCCAGTTTGTTGTCAGAATCGATCTGGTTGATGATATAATCAACATAGGTGGACATGTTTTTGTTGAAGTAGTAAGTCGCACCCACTTCGAAGTAGTTCACCAGATCTACGTCGCCGATTCCTTCGATGTCCTTACCTTTAGATTTGGTATAGGCGAGGGACGGACGCAGGCCGAAGTCGAACTGGTACTGAGCAACCAACAGGACGTCTTCAGTTTTGTTAGCATAACCGTTAGCGATACGGGTTGCGTTACGGGTTTCGCTGTAGTTCGCCGCCAGGTAGATGTTGTTAGCATCGTATTTCAAGCCGGTCGCCCACTGCTCAGCTTTGTCGCCGTGGCCGCGCAGAAGTGGGTTTTGCTGGGCATCGGTACGATCAGCTGCACCATACGCACCTACGATACCAAAACCTTCGAATTCGTAGCTAACAGAACCGCCAACGCCATCACCGTTAGAGCGACGAACGTCATCACGCTCGTTTTTGCCCAGGTACTGAACAGCGAAGTTCAGGCCTTCAACCAAACCGAAGAAGTTAGAGTTACGGTAAGTTGCGAGACCGCCGTTACGCTGAGAGAAGAACTGGTCGGAAGCAGCAGTATCACCACCGAATTCTGGCAGCATATCGGTGTAACCCAGAGCATCGTAAACGACGCCGTAGTTACGACCGTAATCGAAGGAGCCTGCATCACCGAATTTCAGACCGGCAAACGCCAGACGGGTTTTGTTGCCATTCTGAGCATCATCACCGCCTTCAGAGTTATTGCCGCTGAACTGGTATTCCCACTGGCCGTAACCGGTCAGTTGGTCGTTAATCTGAGTTTCCCCTTTGAAACCAAGACGGGCGTAAGTCTGATCGCCATTAGGTGCGTAGGCATTGTCACCGTTGTGCTTGGAAAAATAGTGCAGACCTACTGCTTTACCGTACAGGTCTACTTTGTTGCCATCTTTGTTATAGATTTCTGCAGCGTTAGCTGCCCCGGCTACCAGCAGAGCAGGGATAACCACTGCCAGAATATTGCGCTTCATCATTATTTATTACCCTCATCGGTTTTTATATGACACCTGCCACTGCCGCCAATAATTTCCGTCAATAAAAATTTACGGAACTATTGATGAGAGTTTGGTGTCTTTATGTGTCTGACAGGCATCTTTCCATTCAAACTATCGTTTCGCTACCGTCAAAGTGCTACAAATATAAAGATTTGGTTTCAAAAAGAAAAAGTGTGTAACAAAATGTTATTTTTGTGCAACTTTGTGAACAACTTCAAATTTCAGATGTCCGTACGCTAAAAATCACCGCTTCTATTTCTATTTATATGATTTTCTTATATTTAATTTAGATAAACTCCTTTTTTCTCTGTTCTGCCATAAAGTTCCTGCTTTACAGATGGCTATTTCTGGACGTCTGGAATGCCGCGCAAATGGTCAGAAAATGTACTATTTAATCAGAAAATACTAATCCACAATAAAAATGCTGATTATTTTTTGTTCAAATATGTTGCAGTGAAATATTACGTAACAGGAAGGGGGGAAGGCGAAGGGTTGTGTTAAACGCGGGAGGGGGATCCCAAAACGTGAAGCGGTGACAAAAAAAGCCAGCAATGCTGGCTTTTGTATCAAAAATGCAGGGTTAGAACGTGGCGTTACGCGGGGTACGCGGGAACGGAATAACGTCACGGACGTTCTGCACGCCGGTAACGTAAGCGATCAAACGCTCAAAGCCCAAACCGAAGCCGGAATGTGGAACGGTACCGTAGCGACGCAGGTCGCGATACCACCAGTAATCTTCTTTGTTCAGACCCATTTCCAGCATACGGGCATCCAGGACGTCCAGACGCTCTTCACGCTGAGAACCACCGATGATTTCACCGATTCCTGGAGCCAGGACGTCCATTGCTGCAACGGTTTTACCGTCTTCGTTAAGGCGCATATAAAACGCTTTGATATCTTTCGGGTAGTTTTTAACGACGACCGGCGCTTTAAAGTGCTCTTCAGCAAGGTAACGTTCGTGCTCAGAAGACAGATCCACACCCCAGTAAACCGGGTTTTCGAACTGTTTGCCGCATTTTTCCAGAATGCTTACCGCGTCGGTGTAATCCACCTGCGCGAAGTCAGCCTCAATGAAACGTTCCAGGCGTGAAATCGCGTCTTTGTCGACACGTTCGGCGAAGAATTTCATATCATCCGCACGCTCAGCCAGTACGGCTTTGAACGCGTACTTCAGCATCGCTTCAGCCAGGCCTGCAACATCGTTCAGGTCGGCGAAAGCCACTTCCGGTTCCAGCATCCAGAACTCTGCCAGGTGACGACTGGTATTAGAGTTTTCTGCACGGAACGTCGGGCCAAAGGTATAAATTTTGGACAGAGCACAGGCGTAGGTTTCGCCGTTCAGCTGACCGGAAACGGTCAGGAAAGCTTCTTTACCAAAGAAGTCTTTGTCGAAATCGACTTTGCCCTGATCGTTACGCGGCAGGTTTTCCAGATCCAGCGTAGACACGCGGAACATTTCACCGGCACCTTCGGTGTCGGAAGCGGTGATCAGCGGAGTCGATACCCAAAAGAAACCCTGCTCGTGGAAGAAGCGATGTAGCGCTTGCGCCAGCGTATGACGTACACGCGCGACGGCACCAATCATGTTGGTACGTGGGCGCATGTGCGCCACTTCACGCAGATACTCAATGCTGTGACGCTTAGCCGCCATTGGATAGGTATCAGGATCTTCAACCCAGCCGGCTACTTCAACCTCAGTGGCCTGAATTTCAAAGCTCTGTCCTTGTCCAGGAGATGCAACGACTTTACCCGTTACGATAACTGAACAACCCGTCGTCAGGCGCAGTACGTCCTGATTGTAATTGGGCAGAGAATTATTGATGACGGCCTGTACAGGATCAAAGCAGGAACCGTCATAAACGGCGAGGAAGGAGATGCCAGCTTTTGAATCTCGGCGGGTACGCACCCATCCGCGCACGGTGACTTCGCTGTCAACGGCTACGCGGCCCTGGAGTACGTCGGCTACAGGCACAACGCTCATAATA
The DNA here is from genome assembly GCF_030336725.1 of Citrobacter sp. Cb031. Classification (NCBI taxonomy): domain Bacteria; kingdom Pseudomonadati; phylum Pseudomonadota; class Gammaproteobacteria; order Enterobacterales; family Enterobacteriaceae; genus Citrobacter; species Citrobacter sp. Cb031. The sequence goes on along the minus strand of NZ_JAOWDA010000021.1, from coordinate 73,672 downwards.
TTCTCTCTGTTAATAGTCGGATATATAAACACATGTCCACCCGTAATGGGGGGATACCTATGTTACCTGGCATCTGCAATCAGACAAGCAGAATTCGTAGCTGGAGTGAAAGATTTCGGAAATTAGCGTGAAAAGGGAGCCAAACTGGCTCCCTGGAAGGTTTAACTGGCTTTTTTAATATGCGGCAAATCGAAGGCTTTGCGTAGCGCGCGCACGAACGCTTTATCGTGGCAGATGGTTTTACCCGGGCTATCAGATAACTTCGCCACAGGTTTGCCGTTACATTCCACCAGCTTGATCACAATATTGAGCGGCTTAACCTGGGGAATATCACAGGTTAAACGTGTGCCAATACCAAAACTCAACTGCACACGAGAAGAGAAGTGGCGGTAGAGCTCAATCGCTTTTTTCAAATCGAGGTTATCTGAAAACACCAGCGTTTTGCTCAGCGGATCAATGCCCAGTTTTTCATAATGGGCGATGGCTTTTTCACCCCATTCCACTGGGTCGCCTGAGTCATGGCGTAAACCCTGATAGCGGGTCGCAAACTCGACGCCAAAGTCGCGTAAAAACGCATCCATGGTGATGCAATCGGTCAGCGCAATGCCGAGTTGGTCAGGATATTCATTTAACCAGGCGGCCAGGGCAACGCGCTGGCTGGTGGCAAGCTCAGGGCTGATTTGCTGATGAGCCTGGAACCACTCATGCGCCTGCGTGCCCATTGGGGTTAATGACAGGCGGCGGGCCAGATCGTAGTTACTGGTGCCGACAAACCAGGGCTCTCGCTGCAGGCGTTTAACAATAGCCTGCTGTACTTCACGTGAAAAACGACGACGCGTACCGAAATCCATCAGATGGAAGCGGGACATATCGACATCTTTCGTTAAAGCAGAGAATTCTACTAGTTTGCTTTCCAGCTCATCGAGTGCCTGCGGGACGCCTGATTCGGGCGAACGGTAACGGTGTACCATCTCGCTGATGACCGCTAGCAGCGGGACTTCCCACATGATCACTTCACGCCACGGCCCGGTTAAGCGGATGTTCAGCTTACCGTTATCATTGGTGACGCAAACCTGTTCCGGGTTATAGCGGAAATCACGTAACCAGGTGAGGTAATCAGCTTTAAAGAAAGGCAGGCCGGAGAGCCACTGGTACTCGTCCTCCTGCAGTCGCAGGTGTTGCATAGCATTCACCTGCTCACGAATAGAATCGGCATAAATACCGAGCAGGTCATCGCCACGGCAACGAAATTCAGCCGCTACTTGTACATCATAGTAGTGGTGAAAAACGGCTTGCTGCATATGCAACTTATAAGCGTCTGTATCCAGCAGCGAGTGCAGAACAGGAGAAGCGAATTGTGTCATAGGTGCGCAGTAGCATCCTCTCACGGGAGCGTTTAGTACAATAAACAACTAAGAAAACCGCTGGAGTATACCTTGTTTAGCGATTTATTGAACCCCGATCACACCATAAGCTGTCTTTCTGGTCGAGGGCAATTCGTGCCGCGTGTTATAAAAATGTAGCAAAAAGGGTGTTTGTGCCTGAAAAGATGAACATTCTGCGTAGCGCGATTTACGCAACAGGAATAGACTGAAGCCGAGACTCTACCAAAGATGCTAAAGGTTTTTTATGACACAACAGCCACAAGCCAAATACCGTCACGACTATCGTGCGCCGGATTACCAGATTACTGATATTGACTTGACCTTTGACCTGGATGCTGAAAAAACCGTGGTCACCGCCGTGAGCCAGGCTGTCCGTCATGGCGCGTCCGATGCGCCCCTGCGCCTGAATGGTGAAGATCTGACCCTGGTGTCGATCCACGTCAACGACGAGCCGTGGGCAGAGTATAAAGAAGAAGAGGGCGCTCTGGTCATCAGTCAACTGCCGGAACGTTTTACGCTGCGTATCGTGAATGAAATTAGCCCGGCGGCCAATACCGCGCTGGAAGGACTGTACAAGTCCGGCGACGCGCTGTGCACCCAGTGTGAAGCGGAAGGGTTCCGCCATATTACCTGGTATCTCGACAGGCCGGATGTCCTGGCGCGTTTTACCACCAAAATTATCGCCGATAAAACCCAATATCCGTTCCTGCTCTCCAACGGTAACCGTGTGGCGCAGGGGGAACTGGAAAATGGTCGTCACTGGGTACAGTGGCAGGATCCGTTCCCGAAACCGTGTTATCTGTTTGCGCTGGTAGCTGGTGATTTCGACGTCTTGCGCGACACCTTTACCACCCGTTCCGGGCGTGAAGTGGCGCTGGAACTGTACGTCGATCGCGGCAACCTGGACCGCGCGCCGTGGGCGATGACCTCGCTGAAAAACTCCATGAAATGGGATGAAGAGCGCTTTGGCCTCGAATATGACCTCGACATTTATATGATTGTCGCGGTCGATTTCTTCAACATGGGGGCGATGGAGAATAAAGGTCTGAACATCTTTAACTCCAAATATGTGCTGGCACGTACCGATACCGCCACCGACAAAGATTACCTCGATATTGAGCGCGTCATCGGTCACGAATATTTCCACAACTGGACCGGCAACCGCGTGACCTGTCGCGACTGGTTCCAGTTGAGCCTGAAAGAGGGGCTAACCGTGTTCCGCGATCAGGAGTTCAGTTCCGATCTCGGCTCACGCGCGGTAAACAGGATCAGCAATGTACGCACCATGCGCGGCCTGCAGTTTGCCGAAGATGCCAGCCCAATGGCGCATCCTATCCGTCCGGATATGGTCATTGAAATGAACAACTTCTATACCCTGACCGTGTACGAAAAGGGCGCTGAAGTTATTCGTATGATCCACACCCTGCTCGGTGAGGCTAACTTCCAGAAAGGGATGCAGTTGTACTTTGAGCGTCATGACGGCAGCGCTGCAACCTGTGATGATTTCGTGCAGGCGATGGAAGATGCGTCCAACGTCGATCTTTCGCATTTCCGCCGCTGGTACAGTCAGTCCGGTACGCCGATTCTGACCGTGCGTGATGACTACAATCCATCCACTGAGCAGTACACGCTGACTATCAGCCAGCGCACGCCGGCCACGCCGGATCAGGCCGAAAAACAGCCGCTGCATATTCCTTTCGCCCTCGAGTTGTATGACAACCAAGGGAAAGTGATCCCGCTGCAAAAAGGCGGGCACCCGGTGAATTCCGTACTCAATGTCACTCAGGCTGAGCAGACGTTTGTCTTCGATAACGTCTACTTCCAGCCGGTTCCGGCACTGCTGTGCGAATTCTCCGCACCGGTAAAACTGGAATACAAATGGAGCGATCAGCAGCTGACTTTCCTGATGCGTCATGCGCGTAACGATTTCTCTCGTTGGGACGCGGCGCAAAGCTTGCTGGCGACCTATATTAAGCTCAACGTAGCCCGCCATCAGCAGGGACAGCCGCTGTCGCTGCCGGTACACGTGGCCGATGCATTCCGGGCGATTTTGCTGGATGAAAAAATCGATCCGGCACTGGCGGCAGAGATTCTGACGCTGCCTTCGGTGAATGAAATTGCTGAACTGTTCGACATCATCGATCCGGTGGCAATAACGGAAGTACGTGAAGCGTTAACTCGCACGCTGGCGGCCGAACTGGCGGATGAATTCCTCGCCATCTATAACGCTAATCATCTTGATGAGTACCGCGTTGAGCATGCCGATATTGGCAAGCGTACGCTACGTAATGCCTGCCTGCGTTTCCTGGCCTTTGGCGAAACCCATCTGGCCGACACGCTGGTCAGCAAGCAGTACCGTGAAGCAAACAATATGACCGATGCGCTGGCGGCGCTGTCCGCGGCAGTCGCGGCGCAACTGCCTTGCCGCGACACGCTAATGCAGGAGTATGACGATAAGTGGCATCATGACGGTCTGGTGATGGACAAATGGTTTATCCTGCAATCCACCAGCCCGGCGAGAAACGTGCTGGAAACGGTACGTGGCTTACTGAAGCACCGTTCCTTCAGTATGAGTAACCCGAACCGAATCCGATCTCTGATTGGCGCCTTTGCGGGCAGCAACCCGGCGGCATTCCATGCGGAAGATGGCAGCGGCTATCAGTTCCTGGTCGACATGCTGACTGAACTCAATAGCCGTAACCCTCAGGTGGCGTCACGTCTGATTGAGCCGCTGATTCGCTTAAAACGGTATGATGCAAAACGTCAGACGCAGATGCGCGCGGCGCTGGAGCAGTTGAAAGGTCTGGAGAATCTCTCCGGCGATCTGTTCGAGAAGGTAACCAAAGCGTTAGCCTGAAACGTTGACCTGTCGTTTTGTAAGCCGGATTAGGCGGTAACGCCGCTATCCGGCAAAAGGCCCGGTGGCGCTTGCGCTTACTGGGCCTGATTTTTCTGAATGCTTATCCATGCCGGCGGATCAGCTGTTCCGTTTCGCTACGCTGCATTACCCGGTTCAACACTTCTGCTTCCAGCTCTGCCAGACGCACCGAACCAATCCGGCGTGGTCGCGCAATATCCACCGTTAAATCCAGTCCGATTTTTCCATCTTCAATAAGCAACACGCGATCGGCCATTGCCACCGCTTCACTGACGTCATGGGTGACCAGCAGTACGGTAAAGCCGTGCTCTTGCCATAAAGAGACAATCAGCTCCTGCATTTCAAGGCGGGTTAAGGCATCCAGCGCACCGAGGGGTTCATCCAGCAACAGCAGACCGGGACGATGAATTAATGCCCGCGCCAGGGCCACGCGCTGTTTTTGTCCACCGGACAGGGCAGCAGGCCATTCCTGAGCACGATTCTCCAGCCCAACTGCGGCCAGCGCGTCCCGGGCCGCATCGCGCCAGTGACCTTTCAGACCCAGACCCACATTATCGATAACCGTCTTCCAGGGCAGCAGACGCGCATCCTGAAACATCATTCGCGTATCCTCCTGAATTTCTGCCAGCGGGGTGGTTCCGGCAAGTAATGCACCTGAGGTGGGAGACTCCAGCCCAGCCAGCAGACGCAGCAACGTGCTTTTACCTCCTCCGCTGCGGCCAACCACGGCAACAAACTGTCCGGCCTGAATGTGCAAATCTAACTGATTGAGCACCGTATTGGCGGCGTATTGTTTCGTCACGGCACTCAGTAAAAGCGGCGTGCCTTGGTTCAGGCGAGCGGTATTCATACGGTAGCCTCCTTCACATGGTAAGCCGGGTTCCAGCGCAGCCAGATCCGCTCCAGCCATTGGGCGCTGACGTCGGCAAGTTTGCCGAGCAGGGCGTAGAGAATAATGGCCACCACGACCACATCGGTTTGCAGAAATTCGCGGGCGTTCATTGCCAGGTAACCAATGCCGGCATTGGCTGAAATGGTTTCCGCGACAATAAGCGTTAACCACATCAGCCCGAGAGCAAAACGCACGCCAACCATAATCGAGGGCAGGGCGCCGGGGAGGATCACATGAATAAATAGTGAAAAACCAGACAACCCATAGCTGCGAGCCATCTCTACCAGAGCGCGATCGATATTGCGGATCCCATGCCAGGTGTTGATGTAAATCGGAAAAAGCGTGCCCAGCGCGACGAGAAAGATCTTGGCGGATTCATCAATGCCGAACCACAAAATCACCAGTGGGATCAGTGCCAGATGCGGCACGTTACGCAGCATCTGCACCGAAGTATCCAGCAGGCGTTCTCCCCACCGCGAAAGACCGCTAATCAGTCCCAGCGTCAGGCCAATCGATCCGCCGATGGAGAAGCCTACCAGCGCGCGCCAGGAGCTGATCGCCAGATGCTGCCAAAGCTCGCCGCTGGCGGAAAGCGTCCAGAAGGCTTCGACAACGCCCTCCGGAGAGGGCAGGATGCGGGTGGACAACCAGCCCATTGATGATGCGAGCTGCCAGAGCGCGACCAACCCAACCGGTAAAAACCAGGGCGCGAGGCGCAGTAACCACCTGTTTTTCGGCGTTGCCATCAGCAGGCTCCTTAGCTTTGCGCGATTTTGCGTGGGATAAATTCGTTTGCCACCGCTTCACCTTGTTGATGCTGGCGCTGCGGCTGTGGAATTTCTGGTATAGCGACATCCAGATGTGGGAACAGCAGCTCGCCAACCTTGTATGCCTCTTCCAGATGTGGATACCCGGACAACACAAAACTGTCGATTCCCAGTGCGGCATACTCGTTGATACGCGCCGCGACCGTCGGACCATCTCCGACCAGCGCGGTACCCGCGCCACCGCGCACCAGTCCTACTCCTGCCCACAAGTTCGGGCTGATTTCTAGTTTGTCGCGTTTACCGTTGTGCAGTGCAGCCATTCGCTGCTGACCAACCGAATCCGTTCTTGAGAAGGCGGCCTGGGCTTTGGCAATGGTGTCGTCATCCAGATGGGCTATCAGACGATCCGCTGCCTGCCACGCCTCTTGCGTTGTCTCCCGGACGATCACATGCAGACGAATACCAAAGCGGATCTTGCGCCCGAGCGCCGCCGCTTTGGCCCGCACCTGTTCAATCTTCTCTTTCACCTGTTCAGGCGGCTCGCCCCAGGTCAGATAGAGATCAACCTGTTCGGCAGCAAGATCTTGTGCAATATCAGACGAACCGCCGAAATAAAGCGGTGGCCGGGGTTGTTGTACAGGAGGGAAAAACAGTTTCGCGCCCCGGACATGAATGTGTTTGCCGTTGAAATCCACGGTTTCACCTTGCAGCAAACGCCGCCAGACCTGAGTGAATTCAGCAGAGGCTTCATAGCGCTCGGTGTGATCAAGGAACACGCCGTCACCCGCCAGCTCCTGTGGATCGCTGCCAGTTACCAGGTTGAATAACGCCCGGCCGTTAGAGAGTCTGTCGAGCGTCGCGGCCTGGCGGGCGGCGACCGTCGGCGAGGTTACGCTTGGACGAAGCGCGACCAGAAACTTTAATCGCTGGGTGACTGGGATCATCGACGCGGCGACCAGCCAGGCATCTTCACAGGAGCGACCGGTTGGGATCAGAACGCCAGTAAATCCCAGACGATCGGCTGTTTGCGCAATTTGTTGCAAATAACCGTGATCGACCGGGCGCGAACCTTCTTCCGTCCCCAGATAATGACCGTCACCGTGGGTGGGTAAAAACCAGAACATGTTCAGACTCATAATTTTTCTCCTGCCTGCTGAGTGGGTTGCCAGATACGCTGGCGAATATCGATTTTTTTCGGCACCAGACGGTTGTCATAAAACAGATCCGCGGTTTGTTGTTGTAGGGCGGCAACAGAGGCGCTGACGGGCGTAATGGTGGTTGGCGGACGGTGATCCAGATAAGACGCAATTACCGGCTCGGGCAGGCCCATGGTTTTAGCCAGCAGAGTAATGCTTTGCTGGCGTTGGCTGAGAGTTAACGCATCCGCCTGGCTAAAGGTATCCAGTACGCCAAGAACAAAAGCGCTATTTTTTTCGGCATAAGGACGTGCAGCGAGATAAAACGAACCGGTCTGCTTGAGGTCTGAGCCGTCTTTCAGCACGCGCACATCACCTTGCAGTAATGCGGCCGAATAGTAAGGATCCCAGATAGCCCACGCATCGACGTTTCCTTGCTGGAAGGCCGCTCGCGCATCGGCGGGGGTCAGATAAGTCGGTTGAATATCGGTAAATTTCAACCCTGCCTGTTGCAGCGCCCGGAGCAGTAAATTGTGGGCGCTGGAACCTTTCTGGAAGGCGACTTTATGTCCTTTGAGCTGCGCAACGCTCTGGATCGGGCTATTTTTCGGCACCAGAATCACTTCGGCTTTCGGTTTGGGGGGTTCGACGCCCACATAAACCAGATCGGCTCCGGCGGCCTGGGCGAAAATTGGCGGAATGTCACCGGTACTGCCGAGATCGATACTGCCGATATTGAGGGCTTCCAGCATTTGCGGTCCAGCCGGGAACTCAATCCACGAGATTTTGGTCTGTGGGTAGCGTTTCTCCAGTAGCTGATGACTTTTTGCCAGCACCATGCTGACGCTTCCTTTCTGGTAGCCAATGCGCAGGGCATCCGGAGCCGATTCTGCGGCATGCGCCAAGGATGACAGGGACAGCAGCCCGGTTAATGCCAGCCATGGGGTGTGACGCTTGAGCAGATTAAGCATGGGCGGCACCTCGCAGGGCGTTCAGTTGCGGGAGTTGGACATCGCGACGATGCAACGCCAGCCAGAAAGTGTCGAGCGCACTGTCCAGGCGCTGCTGCAGGTTGGGCGTAAACTGCGGTTTATGCTGATAATCGATGACCTGCGAATCATCGGCAAACACGCCGTGCAGGATCTCCTGAGCCTTTAACGCGCTCAGCACCGGTTTCAGCGCGTAATCGACGGCCAGTAAATGCGCCACGCTGCCGCCGGTCGCCAGCGGCAAAACCACTTTTCCTTCCAGCGCCCGCTCGGGGAGCAGATCGAGCAGCGTTTTCAGTGCGCCAGAGTAAGCGGCTTTGTAGACCGGCGTTGCGACAATCAGCCCGTCAGCATCCTGCAGTTGTTCGATAAATGTTTTCAGTGCCGGACTGTCAAAACGGGCATAGATCAGGTCTTCCGGGGCAAAGTTGTGCAGGTTCCAGTGAAAGACTTCGACATCCTGGCCGTTCAATTTTTCTCGGGCATATTCCAGTAACGCGCTGGAGCGAGAGGGAAAGCGTGGGCTTCCCGCCAGAGTGATGACGCGCATAATTTCATTCTCCCCTTATAACCAATTGTTTGCTTTTGATTAACATTGATAACAATTTGTGCAGTCTGGCAGAGAGACTTTGTTTATCGAAATGATTTATACGGGATAGAAAAGTTGAAAAATGAATAAAAAGGAGGAAGCAGGAAAACGATTGCTATTTATTGCCGCAGGTCAATTCCCTTTTTGCTCGCGATCGCACATAATACGCCCCCGGTTTGCACACCGGGAATCCAGGAGAGTTCATGTACTACCCCTTCGTTCGTAAAGCCCTTTTCCAGCTCGATCCAGAGCGCGCTCATGAATTGACATTCCAGCAATTACGTCGCATTACCGGCACGCCGCTCGAAGCGCTTGTCCGCCAGAAAGTACCCGCAAAACCGGTTACCTGTATGGGGCTGACGTTTAAAAATCCACTCGGGCTTGCTGCCGGACTGGATAAAGACGGGGAGTGCATTGATGCGCTCGGCGCGATGGGATTTGGTTCCATTGAGATTGGTACCGTGACGCCGCGTCCTCAGCCGGGTAATGATAAACCACGTCTGTTTCGTCTGGTCGATGCAGAAGGTTTGATCAACCGCATGGGGTTTAATAACCTGGGGGTTGATAACCTGGTTGAGAACGTCAAAAAATCGCATTTTGACGGTATTCTGGGGATTAATATTGGTAAGAATAAAGATACTCCGGTAGAGAACGGCAAAGATGACTATCTGATTTGTATGGAAAAAGTCTATGCTTATGCTGGTTATATCGCGATTAATATCTCTTCACCGAATACGCCGGGATTACGTACGCTGCAATATGGTGAGGCGCTGGATGATCTTCTGACGGCAATTAAAAATAAGCAAAATGATCTGCAAGCGATCCACCATAAATATGTTCCAGTGGCGGTTAAGATCGCCCCGGATCTTTCTGTGGAAGAACTGATCCAGGTTGCTGACAGTTTAGTTCGTCATAATATTGATGGCGTAATTGCGACTAACACCACTCTCGATCGTTCTCTCGTTCAGGGAATGAAAAATTGCGATCAAATGGGCGGCCTCAGCGGTCGACCGTTACAATTAAAAAGTACAGAAATTATTCGCCAGTTGTCTCAGGAATTAAAAGGTCAGTTGCCGATTATTGGGGTTGGTGGTATCGACTCAGTAATCGCGGCGCGTGAGAAAATAGCTGCCGGTGCTTCCCTGGTACAGATTTATTCGGGCTTTATTTTTAAAGGCCCACCGTTGATTAAAGAAATCGTCACCAATATCTGAATGCTACCTTAATCACAATCCAGGGCTTTATTTCTGGCCCTGGTTGTTTTATATTCCTTTACTGTTGCTTATTTAAACATTCTGAGCTTTTATTATTAAGGCAATAAACGAAGCGGCAAAAGGATACTGTCGTAATGGTGATGATTAAGGAAAGGAGAGAAACTGATGCGAATTAAACCCGACGATAACTGGCGCTGGTATTATGATGAAGAGCACGATCGTATGATGCTCGATTTAGCCAATGGCATGTTATTCCGTTCGCGTTTTGCTCGTAAAATGCTCACTCCGGATGCTTTTTCTCCGTCGGGTTTTTGTGTTGATGACGCCGCGCTTTATTTTTCCTTTGAAGAAAAATGTCGCTACCTGGATTTAGCCAAAGAGCAAAAGGCGGAACTGGTGCTTAATGCGCTGGTAGCGATTCGTTACCTTAAACCGCAAATGCCAAAAAGCTGGCACTTTGTCGCACACGGTATTAACTGGTCGCCAGTCGTGGGGGATGCTGCTTGTGTGGATTTAAGCGATACCGATGAACAGGTAAACCTGTTAGTGGTTGAACCGGGTGAAAATGCCGCGCTTTGTCTGCTTGCACAACCTGGTGTGGTTATTGCCGGGCGAACAATGCAACTTGGCGACGCGATTAAAATAATGAATGACCGACTGAAACCGCAGGTTATTGCCGACAGTTTCAGCCTTGAACAGGCGGTTTAACTCTCCAGCCTGATTGTCGTTTTGGGAACGCAACTGCAGCACAGAATCGTCCCGTCATCCCCAATCGCTGATTTTTTCAGCGGACTAACTTCGCCTTCCAACAGTCGAATTCGACAGCATCCGCAAATTCCTGCCCGGCATGAATAGGGCACCCTGATACCCTGGTTTTCCAGCTGTTCAAGCAATACCTGCTGATTATTTCCGCGAAAGGTCTGTCCCTGCCAGTCAATAAGTACCGTGGCATCGGGCTGTTGTTCCAGTGCTGTATCGTCTGACTCCGTCGCACCGTAAGCTCTGGCGGGACCGGTTGCCAAAATCTCTACCTCATCGCCGACGCGAATAACGCCACTGTTGCGTGCGATAAGATTCTGGCCGAAATCAACGTCGCCGTTATCCACCGCTGTCCGGAAGGTTTGCAGCGTGGCGAGCGGCTCGCCAGACGGATGTTTCTGGCCTTTTTCTGGACTAACGGTAGTGAAAATGCAGCGGCTACAGGGTTTTGCCACATCAAAAATGACGTCGCCAATGCGAATCACTTTCCAGGTGTCTTCTGCCCAGGCGTCAGCCCCCGAAACTACCAGATTGGGGCGAAACTGTTCCATTTTGACGCTTGCCGGACAGCGCTGTTGCACATCGCGCAGAGATGCTTCGTTGGCCAGCAGGTAGGGATAACCATCGGCGAAGGACAAAGGAACATCAGCGTGGCGCTTCACCCGGCGTGTCAGTTGCGGACCCACCCAGCGCAACTGCACGTCACGGGAGAAAAAGCCGCTCAGCCACAGGTTGATAGCCGCTGGCGCAATACGCGCGGTAAAATGGTTTCCCCACACTTCAGTCGGCGCATCCTGGGTGGCGAAGTCTGCGAATCGCACGAGCGCGCTGCTGCCGTCTGGAGCCGTGAGATGAAGTCCATCGTGGAAAGGGGAAGGGGTAAAGCGGACCATTTGCGGGAACTGTCGGGCGGTAATGAACGTCCCGTCGGGTTCGGTAATCATAAATATACGATCCAGGGCGAGACCGCTCACGTCTGCCAGGGCGTGCGTGAGTCCAATTCCACGCATTGATTTAACCGGATGAATAAAAAGTCGGGTCAACGTTACCACTGCACAGCCCCTTGAACGAAAATAAGCCTTCAACTTTATGACATACAGCCCATATTAGCTATAATGCGCAGCAATTTTCTAGGAGTAAAAGTGACATTATGAATTCTCTGTTTGCCAGTACGGCCCGCGGGCTGGAAGAGCTGTTAAAAACTGAACTGGAAAACCTCGGCGCGCTGGAGTGTCAGGTCGTTCAGGGTGGGGTCCATTTTAAGGGCGACACGCGGCTTGTTTACCAGAGCCTGATGTGGAGCCGCCTGGCCTCGCGCATTATCCTGCCGATGGGAGAGTGCAAGGTCTACAGCGATCTTGATCTGTACCTCGGCGTTCAGGCAATCGACTGGACAGAGATATTTAATCCTGGTGCTACGTTTGCCGTCCATTTTAGCGGCCTGAACGAGACCATTCGTAACAGCCAGTACGGCGCGCTGAAGGTCAAGGATGCGATTGTCGATGCCTTTACCCGCAAAAATCTGCCGCGTCCGAATGTGGATCGTGAATCTCCGGATCTGCGAATCAATGTCTGGTTGAACAAAGATACCGCCAGCATTGCGCTCGATCTGAGCGGTGACGGTTTGCATCAGCGCGGTTATCGCGATCGCGCGGGTCAGGCGCCGATTAAAGAGACGCTGGCCGCCGCTATTGTTATGCGTTCTGGCTGGCAGCCGGGCACACCGTTACTCGATCCGATGTGCGGCTCCGGCACGCTGCTGATTGAAGCGGCGATGTGGGCAACCGATCGCGCGCCGGGCCTGCATCGCGGGTACTGGGGCTTTAGCGGTTGGGCACAGCACGATGAAGCCGTCTGGCAAGAGGTTAAAGCCGAAGCTCAGGTGCGTGCGCGTAAGGGGCTTGCTGACTATACTTCGCACTTCTATGGCTCCGACAGCGATGCGCGGGTGATTGAAAAAGCGCGTAGTAACGCCCGCCGCGCAGGTATTGCCGATCTGATGACATTTGACGTTAAAGATGTCGCCAAACTGAGTAATCCACTGCCGAAGGGACCGTATGGTACGGTGATCAGTAACCCGCCCTACGGCGAACGTCTGGATAGCGAACCGGCGCTGATTGCCCTGCATAGCTTGCTGGGCCGTACGATGAAAAACCAATTTGGCGGCTGGAATTTGTCGCTGTTCAGCGCATCTCCGGATTTGCTCAGCAGCCTGCAATTGCGTGCTGACAAGCAGTTCAAAGCGAAAAACGGTCCGCTGGATTGCGTACAGAAAAACTATCACGTTGCAGAGACCACTGCGGACAGCAAGCCAGCCACGGTCGCGGAAGATTATGCCAACCGCCTGCGCAAGAATATCAAGAAGCTGGAAAAATGGGCGCGTCAGGAAGGAATTGAATGCTATCGCCTGTATGATGCTGACCTGCCGGAATACAACGTTGCAGTGGACCGTTACGGTGAGTGGGTCGTGGTTCAGGAATACGCTCCGCCGAAGACGGTCGATGCGCAAAAAGCACGTCAACGTCTGTTCGATATCATTGCCGCAACGCTGTCGGTCCTGGAAATCGCGCCAAATAAACTGGTGCTGAAAACCCGTGAGCGCCAGAAAGGGAAGAACCAGTATCAGAAGATGAATGAGAAGGGTGAATTCATTGAGGTAAGCGAGTACAACGCGCGCCTGTGGGTCAACCTGACAGACTATCTTGATACCGGTTTGTTCCTCGATCACCGTATTGCGCGCCGTATGCTGGGCCAGATGAGTAAAGGTAAGGATTTCCTTAACCTGTTCTCCTACACCGGCAGTGCCAGCGTTCATGCCGGACTGGGCGGTGCGCGTAGCACCACGACGGTTGATATGTCGCGTACCTACCTGGAGTGGGCTGAGCGTAACCTGCGCCTGAACGGCCTGAGTGGTCGCGCTCACCGTTTAATTCAGGCTGATTGCCTGGGCTGGCTGCGCGATGCCAATGAACAGTTTGATCTGATTTTCATCGATCCGCCGACGTTCTCTAACTCAAAACGTATGGAAGACTCTTTTGATGTACAGCGCGATCATCTGGCGCTGATGAAAGATCTGAAACGTCTGCTGCGTAAAGACGGCACGATCATGTTCTCCAACAACAAGCGTGGGTTCCGTATGGATCTCGACGGTCTGGCTGAACTGGGATTAAAAGCACAAGAAATCACCCAAAAAACGCTTTCCCAGGATTTTGCCCGTAACCGCCAGATCCACAATTGCTGGCTGATTACCGCAGCCTGAAAGGATAAATAAATGTCATTGATCAGTATGCATGGTGCATGGCTGTCGTTCAGCGATGCGCCGCTTCTTGATAATGCAGAACTGCATATCGAAGATAACGAACGCGTCTGTCTGGTTGGCCGTAATGGCGCAGGTAAGTCGACGCTGATGAAGATCCTCAACCGTGAACAGGGTCTTGACGACGGGCGTATTATTTATGAGCAGGACCTGGTTGTGGCGCGTCTGCAGCAGGATCCGCCGCGTAATGTTGAGGGCAGCGTCTATGACTTCGTTGCCGAAGGTATTGAGGAACAGGCTGAATATCTGAAGCGTTATCACGATATTTCGCGCCTGGTGATGACCGATCCCAGCGACAGAAACCTGAATGAAATGGCGCGGGTTCAGGAAATGCTCGATCACCATAATCTGTGGCAGCTCGAAAGCCGCATTAATGAAGTGCTGGCGCAACTGGGACTGGATCCTAACGCCGCGCTTTCTTCGCTTTCGGGCGGCTGGCTGCGTAAGGCGGCGCTGGGCCGCGCGTTAGTGAGCAACCCGCGCGTACTGCTGCTGGATGAACCAACTAACCACCTGGATATTGAAACTATCGACTGGCTGGAAGGGTTCCTGAAATCCTTCAATGGGACAATTATTTTCATTTCCCACGACCGTTCATTTATTCGCAATATGGCGACGCGTATTGTCGATCTCGACCGCGGCAAGCTGGTGACCTATCCGGGGAACTACGATCAGTATCTGCTGGATAAAGAAGAAGCGCTGCGGGTGGAAGATCTCCAAAATGCGGAATTTGATCGCAAGCTGGCGCAGGAAGAAGTCTGGATCCGTCAGGGCATCAAAGCGCGTCGTACCCGTAATGAAGGCCGCGTGCGGGCGCTGAAAGCCATGCGTCGCGAGCGTGGCGAACGTCGCGAAGTGATGGGCACGGCGAAGATGCAGGTCGAAGAGGCGAGCCGTTCTGGCAAGATTGTCTTCGAAATGGAGGATGTTGATTACCAGGTTGATGGAAAGCAACTGGTAAAAGATTTCTCCGCGCAGGTGCAACGTAGCGACAAGATTGCGCTAATTGGACCTAACGGCTGCGGTAAAACAACGCTGCTGAAGCTGATGTTAGGTCAGCTTCAGGCTGACAGCGGACGCATTCACGTCGGCACGAAGCTGGAAGTGGCGTATTTCGATCAGCACCGCGCCGAACTGGATCCGGATAAAACTGTGATGGACAACCTTGCTGAGGGTAAGCAAGAGGTGCTGGTTAACGGTAAACCTCGCCATGTGCTGGGCTACCTCCAGGATTTCCTGTTCCATCCGAAACGGGCGATGACGCCAGTACGTGCGCTCTCTGGTGGGGAACGCAATCGCCTACTGCTGGCGCGTCTTTTTCTCAAACCCAGTAATCTTTTGATTCTCGATGAACCAACGAACGATCTGGACGTCGAAACGCTGGAACTGCTTGAAGAGCTGATTGATAGCTACCAGGGCACCGTGCTGCTGGTGAGCCACGACCGTCAGTTTGTGGATAATACCGTAACCGAATGCTGGATCTTCGAAGGCGGCGGTAAAATTGGTCGTTATGTCGGCGGTTATCATGATGCCCGCAGCCAGCAATCGCAGTATGTGGCGTTTAAACAGCCAGTTGCGAAAAAAACAGAGGAAACCGTTGCTCCTAAAGCAGAAATTGTCAAACGCAGCACGAGCAAACTAAGCTATAAACTGCAGCGCGAACTGGAGCTGCTCCCCGCGCTGCTTGAAGAACTGGAAGCTAAACTGGAAGCATTACAAGCTCAGGTAGCTGACGCCGCTTTTTTCAGTCAGCCGCATGAGCAAACGCAACAGGTATTAGCTAATCTGAACGAAGCTGAACAAGAACTTGAGCAAGCCTTTGAGCGCTGGGAGTATCTTGAGTCTTTGAAGAACGGCGCATAATTTAAAGGAGCACATATGTGCGAACATCACCATGCCGCGAAGCATATTCTGTGCTCGCAGTGTGACATGCTGGTGGCGTTACCTCGCCTTGAGCATGGTCAGAAAGCGGCATGTCCACGATGTGGCACTACGTTAACGGTTGAGTGGGACGCGCCACGGCAGCGTCCTACCGCCTATGTGTTAGCAGCATTATTTATGCTGCTTTTGTCAAACCTCTTTCCCTTTGTGAATATGAATGTTGCGGGGGTGAGCAGCGAAGTGACGCTGCTGCAAATTCCCAGCGTTCTCTTTTCGGAAGATTACGCCAGCCTCGGTACCTTCTTTATCTTATTCGTTCAGTTGGTTCCCGCTTTTTGCTTGTTGACCATTTTGCTGTTGGTGAATCGGGTTCATATGCCTGAGCGGCTTAAAACATGGCTGGCGCGTATTTTGTTTCAGTTAAAAAGCTGGGGAATGGCAGAAATTTTCCTCGCGGGCGTGCTGGTGAGCTTTGTTAAGCTGATGGCCTACGGCGATATCGGTGTGGGCAGCAGCTTCATCCCGTGGTGCATGTTTTGTATGCTCCAGTTGCGGGCTTTTCAGTGTGTGGATCGCCGTTGGCTGTGGGATGATATTGCCCCTATGCCAGCCATTAAGCAGGAATTAAAGCCTGGTGTGCCCGGCATCCGACAAGGATTGCGTTCCTGTTCCTGCTGCACCGCTATTCTTCCGGCAGACGAGCTGGTATGCCCACGCTGTCAGACGAAAGGTTATGTGCGGCGTAAAAACAGTCTGCAATGGACATTGGCATTACTGTTTACGTCGATCATGCTTTATCTTCCTGCCAATATTCTGCCGATCATGATCACCGATCTGCTCGGGTCAAAGCTGCCTTCAACGATACTCGAGGGCGTGGTTTTAATCTGGAGCGAAGGCTCTTACCCGGTGGCTGCGGTTATCTTTATCGCCAGTATTATGGTGCCGACGTTGAAAATGATCGCCATTGCCTGGCTGTGTTGGGATGCCAAAGGGCACGGCAAACGCGACAGTGAACGAATGCATTTAATTTACGAGGTTGTAGAATTTGTCGGTCGCTGGTCAATGATCGACGTTTTTGTAATTGCCGTACTCTCTGCGCTGGTGCGCATGGGAGGGTTAATGAACATTTATCCTGCAATGGGTGCTTTGATGTTTGCTTTAGTCGTCATTATGACAATGTTTTCTGCGATGACATTTGATCCCCGTCTGTCGTGGGACCGTGAACCAGATCATGAGGAGTCCTGACAGCATGGAATCTAAAAGTGGGGAAGCCAAAGTGCAAAAGGTAAAAAACTGGTCGCCCGTGTGGATATTCCCTATAGTCACTGCCCTCATTGGCGCGTGGGTCCTGTTTTATCACTACAGTCATCAGGGGCCACAAGTCACGCTGATTACCACCAATGCCGAAGGTATTGAAGGGGGCAAAACGACGATTAAGAGCCGCAGCGTGGATGTCGGTATCGTCGAGAGCGCAACCCTGACTGATGATTTGACCCATGTGGAAATTAAAGCTCGTCTTAACTCCGGAATGGAAAAGCTGCTGCATAAAGATTCTGTCTTTTGGGTGGTGAAGCCGCAGGTTGGACGTGAAGGTATCAGTGGGCTCGGCACGCTATTGTCCGGGGCTTATATTGAACTGCAGCCTGGCAATAAAGGCAGCAAGCTGGAAAATTACCAACTGCTGGATTCACCGCCGCTGGCGCCGCCAGATGCGAAAGGGATCCGTGTGATTCTGGACAGCAAAAAAGCCGGTCAGTTGAGCCCGGGCGACCCGGTTCTGTTCCGTGGTTATCGTGTAGGTTCGGTTGAAACCAGCACATTTGATGCGCAAAAGCGTACGATTAGCTACCAGCTATTTATCAATGCGCCTAACGATCGTCTGGTGACCAGCAATGTGCGTTTCTGGAAGGACAGTGGGATCGCCGTGGATCTTACTTCGGCAGGTATGCGCGTGGAAATGGGCTCTCTCTCCACGCTGTTTGGCGGTGGCGTAAGTTTTGATGTGCCAGAAGGGCTGGAACAAGGCGAACCGGTCGCACAGCAGTCTGCGTTTAATCTTTATGACGACCAAAAAAGTATTCAGGATTCACTGTATACCGATCATATTGATTACCTGATGTTCTTTAAAGATTCAATTCGTGGCCTGCAGCCCGGCGCGCCACTGGAATTCCGTGGCATCCGTTTGGGTACGGTAAGTAAAGTACCTTTCTTCTCACCGAATATGCGTCAGGTCTTCAACAATGATTACCGCATTCCGGTGCTGGTACGTATCGAACCAGAACGTCTGAAGGCACAGCTGGGAGAAGATACTGATGTTGGCGCTCATCTGGCAGAATTGCTTAAACGCGGCTTACGGGCATCGCTGAAAACCGGGAACCTGGTGACTGGCGCTCTGTATGTCGATCTCGACTTCTACCCGAAAGAACCGCCGATTACCGGTGTGCGCGAATTTAACGGTTATCAAATTATTCCGACCGTGAGCGGTGGTCTGGCGCAGATCCAGCAGCGACTGATGGAAGCGCTGGATAAGATTAACAATCTGCCGTTGAACCCGATGATTGAGCAGGCGACCAATACGTTGTCGGAAAGCCAGCGTACGATGAAGCATCTGCAAACCACGCTGGACAACATGAATAAGATCACGTCCAGTCAGTCGATGCAGGATCTTCCGGCGGATATGCAGAACACGCTGCGCGAACTGAACCGTAGTATGCAGGGCTTCCAGCCGGGTTCCGCCGCCTACAACAAGATGGTGGCGGATATGCAGCGTCTTGATCAGGTGCTGCGAGAACTGCAACCGGTACTGAAAACGTTGAACGATAAGAGCAATGCGCTGGTATTTGAAGCGAAGGACAAAAAAGATCCAGAGCCGAAGAGGGCGAAACAATGAAAAAGTGGCTAGTGGCGATGATGGCGGTCTGGCTGACGTCATGCAGCTCCAGCGGAGAAAATAAAAGCTATTACCAGCTTCCTATCGCGCAAGGGGGCGTACAGAGCTCAGCTAACCAGGGTAACCGTCTGCTGTGGGTTGAACAGATTGCGGTCCCGGACTATCTGGCGGGTAATGGGGTGGTTTACCAGACCAGCGATGTGCAATATGTGATAGCGAATAATAATCTCTGGGCCAGCCCATTAGATCAGCAATTGCGCAATACCCTGGTTACGAACCTCAGTATGCAGTTGCCTGGCTGGGTTGTCGCTTCGCAGCCGCTGGGAAGCACTCAGGACACGTTGAACGTTACCGTGACCGGCTTCCACGGTCGGTACGATGGTAAGGTCATCGTGAGCGGTGAATGGCTGCTGAATCACCAGGGGCAGTTGATCAAGCGTCCATTCCACATCGAAGCTGTACAGACTAAAGACGGCTACGATGAGATGGTGAAGGTTCTGGCCAACGCCTGGAGCCAGGAAGCGACGGCAATTGCTCAGGAGCTGAAACGCATCCCTTAAGCTTAAATAATTGTAAATTATGCCGCCCCTGGTTCATTGCCCGGGGCGGTTTTTTTTATTTTTTTAGCCGTGGAGATAGCTGTTCTGACAGACTATTTTTGTACAAATGATTTTGCGGGTAGCTCACAAATATGACACTGGCGTGAATTTTGCGCATTGACGAGCCTGATGTTTAGGGGTATTCGTTTTATTGTGATTGCACACTTAGTAATCACTGTTTTCTTTTCCACCAGACCCAAAGATGAGGGAAACGAGGCATGAAGAGACAAAAACGAGATCGCCTGGAACGGGCACATCAACGTGGATATCAGGCCGGCATTGCCGGACGCTCAAAAGAAATGTGTCCCTATCAGACGCTGAATCAGAGGTCATACTGGCTGGGAGGCTGGCGAGAAGCCATGGGGGATAGGGTTTTAATGGCCTGATTCTGTCTCTTTAGATAAAAGAAACCTCCGCAGAGCGGAGGTTTCGCCTTTTTGCCCACCAGACAAGACGAATAAACGTTAATGTCTGGCTGCTACGCTGACCTGGATTAGAACGCAGAAGTGTCCTGGAACAGACCCACTTTCAGATCGTTTGCGGTATAGATCAGACGACCATCAACCAGCACTTCACCATCAGCCAGGCCCATGATCAGGCGACGATTAACGATGCGTTTGAAGTGAATGCGGTAAGTCACTTTCTTCGCAGTCGGCAGAACCTGGCCGGTGAATTTAACTTCGCCTACGCCCAGCGCGCGGCCTTTACCTTCGCCGCCCAGCCAGCCGAGATAGAATCCAACCAGCTGCCACATGGCATCCAGACCCAGGCAGCCCGGCATCACCGGATCGCCGATAAAGTGGCATCCGAAGAACCACAGGTCCGGGTTGATATCCAGTTCAGCTTCAACATAACCTTTGTCAAAGTTGCCGCCGGTTTCGGTCATCTTGATGACACGGTCCATCATCAGCATGCTTGGTGCAGGCAGTTGTGGCCCTTTTGCGCCAAACAGCTCACCGCGACCAGAGGCAAGAAGGTCTTCTTTTGTATAGGATTCGCGTTTATCTACCATGTTCTCTGTAAGCCTTATTTTATTGAAGCACGCAGGATAGCTAACACGTGTACGCTGAACAAGTCCGATCAGTTCGGAATAATCCAGTTCAGCCAACGTAGCGGCCAGGGAAAACGGTGACGACCTTCCTGCTGCGTTGCCGTAGCAATACGCTCCTGGATAGTTTGCATCAGCGTTGTCTGGCCTTCACCATCCCACACCAGATTTAATAACAGTGGCAGCGCATCGGTCACGTCGTCCACCGCCCAGATAGTGAATTTTTCTTCTTCTACGGCTTGTAGCAGAGCAGGCTGCAGGCTCAGGTGTCTGACATTCGCTGAAGGAATGATAACGCCCTGTGTGCCTGTCAGCTCACGCTGCTGACAGATGGCGAAGAAGCCTTCAATTTTCTCGTTCAGACCACCAACAGGTTGTGCCCGACCAAACTGATCGACAGAACCGGTAATGGCGATGCTTTGATTAACAGGAACGTCGGCGAGGGCGCTAATCAATGCGCAAAGTTCTGCCATGGACGCGCTGTCGCCGTCCACTTCACTGTAGGATTGCTCAAAGGTCAGCGAGGCAGAGAAGGGGATTTGCTGTTCAAGCTGGAGTTCCGACATCAGGAACGCCTGCATAATCATCATACCCTTCGCATGAATATTTCCGCCAAGCTCGGCTTTGCGCTCAATATCCGTAAATTCGCCGTCGCCAATATGAACCACACAGCTGATACGAGAAGGCTCACCAAACGCGCGGGGGTGACCAGGAAATTCAATCACCGACAGGGCGTTGATTTGGCCAATACGCTCGCCTTCCGTCTCGATCAGGATCTGTTCCTGCAGGATCTCATCCTGCATTCGTTCGGCGAGGAAACCTTCCCGCCATTCACGCTGGGTTAGCATCAGGCTGAACTGCTCAGCGTTGCAGGTTTCGCCCTCGCATAACGGGGCCACTTCTTTGAACTGTCGGGTGATCCACAGCGGGTTAAGCGGCAATGTATCCTGTTCGCCGGTATAACGAACGGCTTCACGGATCAGCACTTGCCAGGCATCAGGGGCCGGGTAGGGCAAATTGTTGCGCGTAGCGGTATGTGTTACCCACTGACACCACTGCGTCATGGTTTCGGCATCCACTATCTGCAGATTATCTTCAAACTCGCTATAAATAGCCTGCTCAGCCAGCTCCGGCTCCATGTCCTGGAAGTCTGCCAGTGATTCACGTTCACCGACTAATACCACTTTGAGTTTAAGCGGCATAGGTGGAACGGAGACGGGCAGCGGGCGAGACTCATCAAAAGCTACCCAGTCAAAACGCTCGTGGCTGACAATGGCTTTCAGGCGCATCCACAGCAGCGGTTGGGCCAGTAGCGTGCGCAACGAAATAACCAGCACACCACCGTTGGCCTGATGCACAAGGCCTGGCTGTAGGGTAATTTCGCCGTTGAACTGACGCAGACAGCCAAACAGTTGTTCGGCTTCAACCCAGTCAGCGCAGACTACCTGGGTTAATGTCGCAAAATTGTCTTCTGCTGTCTCAGCTGTACGATAGCGGATAGTGTGACCGGAGATATCATAATGACCTCCGGTGAGACTTCCGGCATCCGAGTGCAGAGGCCGCGCGGCCTGTGCAATAAGGTTGATGTACTCAAGCTCTTCCGGTGCTTTTACCAGCATGAACGAAGACGTCGTCCAGTGCTGAAGAAGCTGCTCCAGCGCAAATTGTAAACGTGGCTGAGTATCACTAAGTAAGGTATCGGTGTCGTCAGTGACGTGCGGCTGTGCAAATACTTCCTGATAACTATCGGTGTCAGGAACCAGATCACGCCATGCAAGTTTCGTAATGGTCAAAGTTGATGTTTTTTAGTCTGTTGTAAAAAACGAGATTATACCGTAACCATCATCACTGCACACGTGGAAAGCGCTGTGAAACGAATGCGATGACGCGCGACAGTTCACAGGCTGGATATTCTTTTCTTCAGATGCCGAAAAAGCTGATATTCTGATAAGAGTTACACGGTAACATTGAGATCGCAATGAAATATCAACAACTTGAAAACCTTGAAAGCGGCTGGAAATGGAAGTATCTGGTGAAGAAGCATCGTGAGGGGGAATTAATCACCCGTTACGTAGAGGCCAGCGCTGCCGAAGAAGCCGTTGATTTGTTGCTAACCCTCGAAAATGAACCGGTTCGGGTCAATACCTGGATTGAAGAACACATGAACTCTGCGCTGCTAAATCGTATGAAACAAACCATACGGGCGAGGCGTAAGCGGCACTTTAACGCGGAGCATCAGCATACGCGAAAGAAATCTATCGATCTGGAATTTATGGTCTGGCAGCGCTTAGCGGGGCTTGCGCAGCGGCGCGGCAAAACGCTTTCTGAAACCATTGTGCAACTGATTGAAGACGCAGAGCATAAAGAGAAGTACGCGAATAAAATGTCGACATTGAAGCAGGATTTACAGGCGCTGCTGGGAAAAGAATAACCACAGAATGGCTAAATGTGTTGTGTACAGGCGTGCTTTGATTGATAAAAAGTGAAAAAAAAACCCCGCAAAGCGGGGTTTTTTCATAAGACGAAAACTTAAGCCTGAGGCTGAGTTACAACGTCTTTGATACCTTTAACTTCGATCTCAACACGACGATCCGGAGCCAGGCAGTCGATCAGTGCAGCGCGAGCTTTCACGTTGTCACAAGTGTTGCCAGTAACTGGGTTGGATTCGCCCATGCCACGTGCAGAGATTTTGTCAGAAGGAATACCTTTAGAGATCAGGTAATCAACAACGGACTGAGCACGTTTCTCGGACAGACCCTGGTTGTAAGCGTCAGAACCGATGCGGTCAGTGAAGCCCAGAACCACTACGGAACCGTCTTTCGGATCCAGGTTGCTCAGCTGGCTGTACATCTGATCCAGAGCCTGCTGGCCTTCTGGTTTCAGAGTTGCTTTGTTGAAGTTGAACAGAACGTCAGACTTCAGAGTGAAGTGTTTGGTCTGTACTTCTGGAGCCGGAGCCGGAGCAACAACTACTGGAGCTGCTTCTTCCTGCTGACCGAAACGGTAGGAAACACCAACGCTCAACAGACCGTTATCCGGACGACCGCCAACGGTGTTCGCGTCACCGATGTTGTTGGTCCACTGGTATTCCAGACGGGTAGCGATTTCAGGAGTAATTGCATACTCTACGCCACCTGCGAATACTGGGGAAACACCAGTGTCGTGGTCTTTGAAGCCTTGGTTGTTTTTAGCGTCTGCACGCCAAACCATACCACCCAGACGGGTATAAACGTCCAGATCGTCAGTGATTGGGTAACCCAGTTTAGCGGTCAGCTGAACGCCCTGAGCTTTGAAAGCGCCATTATTGTGAGTAGCATCGGTGGCGCCTTTGTACGGCATACGACCTAACCAGTCGTAACCCATTTCGAAACCAACGTACGGGTTAACCTGGTAACCACCGAATGCACCAGCACCCAGTTGGCTTTCGTGGGTAGGACCGGAGTTGTTGATCTGGTTGTTGCCAATATCATGGTACTGAGACCAGCCCAGTTTAGCACCAGTGTACCAGGTGTTATCTTTCGGAGCGGCCTGCGCCACGGTAGCGAAACCAGCCAGTGCCACTGCAATTGCGATAGCTGTCTTTTTCATTTTTTGCGCCTCGTTATCATCCAAAATTCGCCATGAATATCTCCGAAGAGAGATAACACGGTTAAATCCTTCACCCGGGGACCAGTTCAATAGTTACTCTACCGATATCTGCGGCTTATGCCGAGCACCCCTGGCGATGTAAAGTCTACAACGTAGTTGAAAACTTACAAGTGTGAAGTCCGTCAGGCATATGAAAAAAAAAGGCTTGTGTACACATTATTTAACATTTATAGATGAATAAATGTACTGAGGATTTCCTGAAAACCGCTTCAGACAGGCCTTCAGCCGGAAAACGCGTTACAGCTCAATGGCAAATTAAAACATGAAAAAAAATTCCAGGATAATTCCTAATTTTACTCAATGATACAAATTCGAGTGAATTTTTAGCCCGGAATGCTGTCTCCCCGCAAGTGTCTGAGCGCGAACAGGACGCATGATAAATCCCATCGCATTACCTTCATCTGCCGCTTTTACCAGCTCGGCATGTTCATCTTCGGTTAATTCTTCTGTCAACCAGCCGATGACGACGCTGTAGTTACCCGTGCGCAGCGCACGAACCATCGATTCTAGCGTATTGCAGGGGGAGAGCTGGCTGATTTGCATGACTTTGGTCAATGGAAGCCCGGCCGACTGCACCCACTCACGGCTTAATTTTTGCTGAGGCGTCAGCCACAGCTGCCAGCGTGATTGTTGCCCTAACTGTTGCAGCAGGGGAAGCAGCAGGAGCTGCGTCATCATGGGCTGGTCCTCGCGATAGACCACTTCACTGATAAGCCCAGCGGTAGCGTTCTCTGCTGAAACGCGCGCAATGCTGCTCGATGCGGAAGAGAACGACGAAGAACGATTTGCATAACCTGAAGTGTACATAATCAATCCAGCCCTGTGAGTTACTGTATGAATATACAGTAACCCCGCCATCAATAAAGATCAACCTAATTTTCGGAAACAGGTTCGCAATTTTTAGTCATCATCACGGGAAAAATAAAATTCATCTTGCCCCATACGCATAAGTTGCCTATTTTCGTCATTAACGGATCTGCTACTGCAAATTATTTGCTTATGTTATGATTTAAAAGGATTTTTATGAAAGAAAAGTCTTATGCAAGAATCTATAAATCACAAGAATATCTGGCTTCTCTGGGAACAATTCACTACCGCTCACTGTTTGGCGGCTATAGTCTGACGGTTGGTGATACGGTCTTTGCCATGGTTGCCAGCGGTGAGTTATATCTTCGCGCCTGTGAGCAGAGCGCCCAGTACTGTGTAAAAAATTCTCCTGTCTGGCTAACATTTATCAAGCGCGGGCGTCCGGTTGTACTCAATTATTACCAGGTGAACGATACCCTGTGGCAGAACCAGCAGCAGTTAGTATCGCTATCACAATTTTCACTCGATGCAGCCGTTAAGGAAAAACAGAGTCGCTTTGCACAACATCGCCTGCGGGAATTACCGAATATGACGTTTCATTTGGAGACCTTGCTAAATGAAGCAGGAATTAAGGATGAGGGGACATTGCGATCGCTGGGAGCTCAGATGTGCTGGTTGAAACTTCGGCAAAATAACCCTGCCTTAACGGTAAAAATACTCTATGCCCTTGAAGGAGCGGTTGACGGGGTGCATGAAGCCGCGCTCCCGGCGACGCGTCGCCAGGAGCTGGTGGAGTGGGTGAGTTCTCTTACGCCGGAACCGGGGTATTAGATGGCAGCACAGCAATTTGTTGCTGTAATCGCCGAATCTCCGGGAGCAGGGCAATCAGTAACCCAACTTGCTGTACGACCAGCGGCTCTTTACTGTCCGGACGTGGCTCGAGATGCTGAATTCGCTGCTTCAGATCTTCCAGCGCCTGGTATACGCGCTGCTCATCAGCAGGTTGATGGTGAAGCGCATCATCTACATAGCAGACGGCATCATCCAGCAATGCCAGGACGTCAGGATTGGTTAACTGCTCGCGATGTGCGCCGAGGGCGGAAATATAGCTGGTAAACGTATGGTTAAGACACAGCAAGCGGAACGCCGTTTCGCGTGTTTGGGCCGTGACATCCGGTTCACTCGACATGTTCGACACCACCGAAGCAAGTTCCGCATCACGATTGTGCGCGTCACGGCGGGCGATACGGTATGCCAGACGATTATCACGCCCCTGATGATATTGTTCGAGAATAGCATCAAGATAACGACAGTTAGCGTCAGTGGCCCGTTCAATCACTCGCGGCAGATTCCGAAAACGCCAGTCTGGCCAGACAAAACTGACAGCAGCCCAGGCGATGGCACAGCCGATCAACGTATCGATGACGCGCGGAAGTGCAACCTCAAAACCTTCACCGAGCAGGTTAAAGCACAGCAGCACCAGCAGCGTGATAAACATGGTGGCATGCGCGTACTGGACGTTACGAAAGGCAAAAAACAACACGCCGGTGATCACCAGAAGGATCAATTGCCCTTCGAGAGAAGGTACAAACCACAGGATCGGTAACCCAATGGCGATCCCGACTAATGTGCCGATAATCCTTAGTGCCAGACGATGTCGGGTGGCGTTGTAGTTTGGCTGGCAGACAAACAGACTGGTCAACAGGATCCAGTACCCGTGGTTCATTCCGGTTATCTGGATAATGGCATAGCCGACGCAGAGCACCAGCGACATGCGAACAGCATGACGAAACAGGGCGGACTCAGGCGTGAAATTACGGCTCAGACGCAACCAGATATCACTGAACCCATGCGGGCTGTCATCGGCAAGCTGATTTTCAGACTCATTGCGCGAAAGTACCTGAGCCTGTTCGGACTCAATGGTAGCCAACTGGGCATCAATGGCCCGCAGGTTTGACAGCAAAAATCCCAACGTGTTGAGCAGGTCGGCAGGCTCACCACTCGCGCGCATGCGCTCAAGTGCAGCATCAATATGGGTGAAGACGCGCTCAAAGTGCGGATCGTGCTGATAAGGCGTGCGTAATAAAATACAGCGAGACAGTTGCGAACAAGCTTGCCCCTGCATCGACATCAGGCGCTGGAAGCGGAACATCACATCGCTGTGGCGGAAATGGTCGCGAAGCGTTTGGTACTGAATATGCGAGGAGCTTGCGCGTTCGTGAATATCCTGCGCCACAAAATAGTAATGTAGCGTGCGACGTGTTCCTCGCTGTCCGCGGTCGCCGCGCAGGCGGGTCAGCAGCGACACCTTTGTCTGGTTTAGGGTCGCCATCAGTTGCCCATTCGCAAGAGCCAAATCATACAACGGCGCCTGGCTTTCATCTTCTATGTCGGGATCAAAAAGACGCGATTTCAGTTCCAGATAGTGCGCTAACTGTTCATAGCTACGCGCCAGATTGTCCTGCAACGGGCGAATAGGGAACAGAAGATGTCCGGTCAGGGTTAACAGGTTGTACCAAATGGCGCCCGCGAGCAGCAGGATTGGCTGCTGATACCACTGATCGTAAAGCGAGGTGCCGAGCATCGTGTAAATGGCGATCAGCAACGCGCCAAAGGCGATGGTTGCATAGCGCTGCCCTAATCCCCCCAGCAGTATAAAGCCGCTGGTGGAAAGCGTTAACCCAAGGGCAAACAGCCATGGCCATGGGAAGAGCAGTTCGACCGAGGCCGAGGCAATGAAAAAGCACACCAGCGTGATGATCAAATTGCGCAGGCGACCTGCAAGACGATCGTCCAGGTCAGTAAGCGCGGCTGCGACCATACCCAGCGTGAGCGGGATGGTCAGCTTAACGTCACCCAGCCACCAGGGCAGCGCTGTTGTGCCGCAAAGCGCGATAAAAATCCGCACGTAGTACAGCCAGGTGCTGTTCCAGGTATAGCGTTTGAGCAGAGGACTTAACATAAAGGCCATCGGTCCTGATTATTCGAAGCGACGACGCGCGTTGGCTTCACGCGCTGCGCGAGCAACTTCAACTGACACTACCCGGCGACCCACCGGCCACAGTGCAATCGCCGCGATTTTGAAATTCGCAATGCCAACCGGGATACCAATAATCGTAATGCACTGGGCAATACCGGAGACAATGTGCATCAGGCACAACCACCAGCCGAAGAAAATCAGCCAGAAAATATTGAGCACGGTGCCTCCGGTATTCAACAGGACGTTTTTGCCCGCTGGATTAAGCTCATCGACATGAATCGCTTCGTTACCGTAGGGAAACAGCGAGAGTCGGGTTATTTCCCAGCATGAGCGGGTCAGGGGGAGAGTAAAAATCAGCACAATACTGACCAGCGTAGCCAGTAACCAGGCTAAGGTGGTGGCGAATCCCCCGAGCACAAAATTTAAAATATTCAGAACAGTACGCATAAACCCTCGGTTAACTCTGGTTTTCTGTGAATTCGGCAATTGTAACGTTTTTTTGGGCTGGAGCACGTTTTCTCTGGCGGTTACACTGATAAGCAAACCTCTTCGTGTGGATCCGCTTGAGTCTTATGGAACTGAAAGCAACTTCTCTTGGAAAACGTCTGGCACAACACCCTTACGATCGGGCCGTTATTCTCAATGCCGGGATTAAGGTTTCCGGCGATCGTCACGAGTATCTTATTCCCTTCAATCAGTTACTGGCTATTCATTGTAAACGCGGCCTGGTATGGGGTGAGCTGGAGTTTGTGCTCCCGGATGATAAGGTGGTACGTCTTCACGGTACTGAATGGGCAGAAACCCAGCGCTTCCATCACCATTTGAATTCGCTCTGGCAGCAGTGGAGTCAGGAAATGAGCGACGTCGCTGCGGGAGTTTTACAGCAGCAGTTGGAGGCGATCGCCACCCGCACCAGTGAGAATAAATGGCTGACGCGCGAACAGACGTCAGGGCTACAGCAGCAGATCCGCCGCGCCTTTGCCGCATTGCCGCTCCCGATCAACCGGCTGGAAGAATTTGAAAATTGCCGTGAGGCGTTACGTCAATGCCAGGCATGGTTGAAGGACATTGAAGCTTGTCGCTTGCAGCACAACCAGGCGTATACCGATGCCATGCTGGAAGAACATGCCGATTTTTTCCAGCAAATTGAGTCCTCGCCGCTGAATCCGGCCCAGGCGCGGGCGGTGGTGAACGGCGAACAATCATTACTGGTTCTTGCGGGGGCCGGAAGCGGCAAAACATCCGTATTGGTCGCCCGTGCGGGCTGGCTACTTGCGCGAGGGGAAGCGGCGGCCGAACAAATCCTGCTGCTGGCGTTTGGACGCAAAGCGGCCCAGGAGATGGACGATCGCATCCGTGAACGTCTGCATACGGAAGAGATCACCGCGAGGACGTTTCATTCACTGGCGTTGCACATTATTTCGCAGGGGAGCAAAAAAGTCCCGACGGTTAGCAAGCTGGAAAATGATGTTGCCGCGCGTAGCAAACTTTTTATCACGACCTGGCGTCAGCAGTGCAGTGAGAAAAAAGCACAAGCCAAAGGCTGGCGGCAATGGTTAGAAGAAGAGATGCAGTGGTCTGTACCCGAAGGTAACTTCTGGGATGACGAAAAATTACAGCGCCGGCTGGCTTCCCGGCTGGATCGTTGGGTTAGCCTGATGCGTATGCATGGCGGAGCGCAGGCGGAGATGATCGCCAATGCTCCGGAGGAGATTCGCGATCTGTTCAGTAAACGCATTAAGCTGATGTCTCCCCTGCTCAAGGCCTGGAAGGGCGCCCTGAAGGATGAGAATGCCGTCGATTTTTCCGGGCTGATTCATCAGGCCATTGTCATTCTGGAAAAAGGCCGGTTTATCAGTCCGTGGAAACACATTCTGGTCGACGAATTTCAGGACATTTCTCCTCAGCGTGCCGCCCTGTTAGCCGCACTGCGCAAGCAAAACTCACACACTACGCTGTTCGCCGTAGGGGATGACTGGCAGGCAATTTACCGGTTCAGCGGAGCACAGCTTTCGTTGACCACCGCATTCCAGCAAAACTTCGGCGAGGGCGACCGTTGTAATCTGGATACGACTTACCGTTTTAATAGCCGCATCGGTGAAGTCGCAAACCAGTTTATCCAGCAAAACCCTCATCAGCTTACGAAACCGCTCAACAGTCTGATGGCAGGCGATAAAAAAGCCGTCACGTTGCTCGATGAAAGCCAGCTGGATCTGCTACTGGATAAGCTGTCGGGATTTGTGAAGGCAGAAGAGAGAATTCTGGTGCTGGCGCGATACCATCATCTGAAACCTGCCAGTCTGGAGAAAGCAGCTACCCGCTGGCCTAAGCTACAGCTGGATTTCATGACTATCCATGCCAGTAAAGGACAGCAGGCAGATTACGTTATTGTTGTGGGGCTTCATGATGGGAATGACGGTTTTCCCGCCCCGGCCCGCGAGTCGATTATGGAAGAGGCGTTGCTTCCGGCGGTGGAGGATTTCCCGGATGCTGAAGAGAGACGCTTGCTGTATGTGGCGCTAACGCGTGCACGGCATCGGGTATGGCTGCTGTTTAATAAAGAAACACCGTCGTGCTTTGTTGATGAGCTTAAACAACTGGATGTTCCGGTAGCAAGAAAACCCTGAATAGCAGGCGGCAATTGCCGCCTGCCCGGTGTTTATTTGAGGCGCTCTGCCAGATAGCGGGCGTAATCTGGGATCAAGATGTCCGTTGCATCGTTGAAGTTTGGCGACTGGATAATAAAATCGGCGGTCGACACGTTGGTGGCAACCGGAATGTTCCATACCGTCGCCAGACGCAGCAGGGCTTTGACATCAGGATCGTGAGGTACGGCGTTAAGCGGGTCCCAGAAGAAAATCAGCACATCAATTTTCCCTTCTGAAATCAGCGCGCCCACCTGCTGGTCGCCCCCCATCGGACCGCTCAGCATGGCGTTGACGTCCATTCCCGTTGCGCGTTGGATTAAGTTTCCCGTTGTTCCTGTGGCGTACAGAACGTGCTTTTCCAGCAACGGCTGGTGGCGTTCCACCCAGCTCATCAACATCTTTTTACAGTGATCGTGTGCAACCAGCGCAATATGTTTACGCGCTGGCAATGTGCGAGTTGTTAATTCCATAGTACAGCTCCCAAGTTAACCTGGTTACAGAGTACTGGAAGCTCTTGACGCTGCAAGAGAAAGACAAAAAAAATGCGTATGCGAACATAAATGTCATGAAGGAGGCTGTTTCTGAGCCCATTGCAAAAAGTTACTTCGCGTTTGTGCGTCGGCCTGCTGGTACCAATATTTTAAGCGCTGTTCGGTCAGCGTTTGCGACTGAGGCGGCACGCGATCCAGTTCAGATACCCCGGAAAGCAGCGAGCTGTCATCGGCCATCATCGTAGCAAACTGCGGTAATGACGCATGTTTAGCCGCTTTGTTATAGCGTTCAGTTTCCATTTCATAATTCACGATTTTTGCTGTGGATGTGATTGACAGAATATCCAGCTTGACGGGGATAGGCATGGAGTCCCCATCCAGCAATTCCACGCGTGGAGCGTCATCAAAATGCGCTGTATCCCGCTCATTGTTCAGACGCGGGAGGTGGAAATTAACCTGGCTGACGAGTTGCGTATCAAAGCTGATGACCAGCGGAGGCGAAATATACAGACGTTCTTCGTGGCTGGACAAGCGAATGGTTTTTTCTACGCGAAATACGAGCTGGTGGCGACCATTTTCCAGCTCGATACTGTCGGCGCCACGCAGTAATGAGCTGGAGACTTTTTTTCCGTCCAGCACCAAAAGGTCAATATCATTAGACAGGCGTAATGAGGTAGCAAAAACGGTTACCGGCAAACACAGGGCAATTAAGGCTGTCACAATGCCGGCTTTCATAGGTTTCTCCTGTCCAGAAAATAGCTGCAAACATGTATCTAAATTTTTCGATAATCACGTTTACTAACATATAGACATATTTTTGAGTTTAGCTCTCATACGCCAGTATGGGATGAATGGTTGCGGGGGCAGGTTTGTCGTACACTTTGTTAAACAGCCTGGAGGAAAACGATGAAAGAGACCGATATTGCTGGCATTTTGACATCTACTCGTACGATTGCACTGGTTGGCGCAAGCGATAAACCCGATCGCCCAAGCTATCGCGTGATGAAGTATTTACTCGATCAGGGCTATCACGTTATTCCCGTTTCACCGAAGGTTGCCGGGAAAATGCTGCTGGGTCAGCAGGGCTATGCAACGCTGGCGGATGTGCCAGAGAAAGTGGATATGGTCGATGTCTTCCGTAATTCTGAAGCGGCGTGGGGCGTCGCTCAGGAGGCTATCGCCATTGGCGCGAAGACGCTATGGATGCAGCTTGGCGTAATTAACGAGCAGGCGGCCGTGCTGGCGCGTGATGCGGGGCTGACGGTGGTGATGGATCGTTGCCCGGCCATTGAGATCCCGCGACTGGGACTGGCGAAGTAAAGTTTGACTGTCGCCGGATGAAACGCACAGGCCCGATAAGCGAAGCGCCATCGGGCCTGTGTTAGTATCAATTACGCAGGCGCGGAGCCTGAAGCTGTTTACGGATTGTGCGCGCCAGTTCATCCATTGACGGTTGCTCCGGATGTTCTTCCTGTAGCTCGCTACTCAGTTGTGCTTCGGCCAGATACGTATGCACTGGCAGACCATTATCGTCTTCCATCACCACGTGATACCAGGGAGCGGCGCGAAGTTCGCTGTTAACCGCCAACTCATCGGCTGACGGCTCATCAAGCGAATATTCCGGGTCGATATCCACGACCACTCCGAGGTAACCTAACAGGGAATGGCGGACCTGCTGGCCGATACCGAATTTGCTGGCAATCATAGTCACCTCCCGGGAAATAGATACCCTCTATGTAAGGGTAATATTCCACTTTTCAAGTTACATGATGCGACAGGCAAACCCTTTCAGATACAGCCCTTCCGGGTAGGTAGCGATCACCGGATGATCGGCGGCCTGACGGAACTGCTCTATAAATTGTACATCACGACCAGCATCTATTGCGGCATCAGCGATGATTTTCTGAAATAAATCGGTCGTCATCAGCCCGGAGCAGGAAAATGTCAGCAGTACGCCGCCTGGGTTCAGCAACTGAATAGCCAGCATATTGATGTCCTTATAACCGCGGCAGGCGCCCATCAACTGGCTTTTGTTTTCGACAAATTTCGGCGGATCCATCACGATGACATCAAATTTCTCACCGCGATCGCGATAGGCGCGCAGCAGTTTGAACACATCATCACGTACGAACTCGGCTTTACTCAGATCCAGCTTGTTCAGTTCCACGTTCTGGCGGGCAATATCGAGTGCTTCCTGAGAGGTGTCGACGCTGACCACCTGACTGCATCCGCCCATTAATGCGGAGACCGCAAAGCCGCCGGTATAGGAGAAACAGTTCAGGACACGCTGGTTTTCCACATAACGACGCGTTGCCAGGCGGCTATCGCGTTGATCGAGGTAATAGCCGGTTTTGTGACCGTGCTGAATATCAACCAGCAGCTTCATCCCGTGTTCTTCGATAGGCAGCAGAGCAGGCGGCAGTTCGCCCGTGACGGGCCCTTGGGTCAGCGCCATACCTTCTTTTTTACGCACGGCCACATCGCTACGGTCATAAATAGCGCAGTCCGGGAAAACAATTTGCAGAGCACTAATCAGCGCGGCGCGTTGGTATTCAGCACCCGCGCTGAGCAACTGCAATACCAGGAAGTTGCCGAAGCGGTCAATAGTGACACCCGGCAGGCCGTCGGATTCTCCGGCGATCAGACGGTAGCTGTCCAGACCGTCCTTTTTCGCCAGCCAGTCACGCCATGTCAGCGCCTTCTGCAGACGACGGGTAAAGAAATCAATGTCGATGGATTCAGACT
The DNA here is from genome assembly GCF_030336725.1 of Citrobacter sp. Cb031. Taxonomy (NCBI): domain Bacteria; kingdom Pseudomonadati; phylum Pseudomonadota; class Gammaproteobacteria; order Enterobacterales; family Enterobacteriaceae; genus Citrobacter; species Citrobacter sp. Cb031. The sequence goes on along the minus strand of NZ_JAOWDA010000021.1, from coordinate 40,010 downwards.
TATCGAAGGTCCAGACGCGCGCACGGATCTGCGACGCCGGAGAGAACGCACCGCGCGCTATCCATTTCCCCTGGTGGTCAACGATATCAACGGTTTCACCGAGGTTGGCTTTACCTTCCATACGTGCGACAGCACCGGAAAATACCCACGGATGGCGGCGAAGTAATGATTTTTCGCGCCCCTTGGCTAACACTAAACGAGGATAATGTGGAATTGTAGATTCAGTCATGCGGAGCAACCTCTCACAAACAGTGACGCGGGTTGGATGAAAGTACCAACCTGAAACCATTAAAATAAAATGGCGCGTAGAGTAGCACAGATGATGAGGTCAATCATCAGCGTCTGGCGCTACTGCATGATGGTATGGCGGGACCTCTGCTTATCGAGCGACAGTTTAATCTCACTGAACAGGTGCGACAACTTATTCAGTTATCCCCTGCTAATCTATGGACAGCTCAGGAGATTGCCGGTCATCTGTCCATCGGTACCTGTTCTTTCATTTATGTTGATAAGGAGAACCGCAATGTCGAAAGTCTGCATCATCGCCTGGGTCTATGGCCGGGTTCAGGGGGTAGGATTTCGCTACACCACCCAGCATGAAGCGCAACGGCTGGGGTTGACCGGCTATGCGAAGAATATGGATGACGGCAGCGTAGAAGTTGTCGCCTGTGGTGAAAGCGAGCGGGTGGAACAACTGATGAAGTGGTTGAAAGCCGGGGGACCGCGCAGCGCCAGGGTTGATCGGGTTCTCAGCGAACCGCACCGCCCTGGCGACGAGCTAAAGGGATTTAGTATCCGCTATTAAATACATTTCACCGGTTTCGGCAGGCCGGCAATTTTAGTTGCCTGCTTAGCTGGGCCTTTCGGAAACAGGCGATAGAGATAACGGCTGTTGCCTTTTTCTTCGCCAAACTTGTTGGCCATCGCTTTTACCAGCATGCGGATAGCGGGGGAGGTATTAAACTCCAGATAAAACTCGCGAACGAAACGCACCACTTCCCAGTGTTCGGGGGAGAGAACGATACCTTCGTTTTCGGCGATTTTCTCCGCCAGCGGCTCGCTCCATAGCGTGGTGTCTTTCAGATAACCTTCGCTATCGGTCTCAATTTCATGGCCTGCAAAAATGAACATAGTGCTCTGTCGATAAAGTAAAAACCGTCCTTAGTCTAGCAAATAAGGGGCGGCGTGAGAAACCTCGACCTACAGAAGAAGCTGTAGCAGATTGTTGGCATTAAGCTTCTTCAGTGCGTTGCATTTATACGTCGAAACCTGTTTTTCGCTAATCTGCGTCATATGCGCAACATGTTTTACCGATTGACCGTTAACCAGCCTGTCGAGAACATTGAACTCCATGCCAGTCAGGCAGCAATTCAGACTGCGTACCCGACGGGGCTCTTTAGCAAGCAGATACGCCGCATCCACGACGGCAATTCTGTCATCAATGATATGTAAGGTCAGCGTGGCAAAACGCTTTCGTAAATGCGTGGCCAGTGCCCAGCCTTTTTCATTGCACACCAGATAAACCGTTCCCGCCCAGCGCCTGGCCTCCAGTTGAAGCAGAATGTCGACCAGCGCCAGATGCGTCCTCGCGACGGAAAAGCGGCAACGCACAACGAGAGTGTCGCAGGCCAACAGCGAACGGTGCCACTGTAACGCGCCGCTCTCAACTTGAGTGTGAGCGTTACGGCGCAGAAGGGCGTAGCGCAACCCTTCGGCATAAAAACGATTATTATCAAGAATGACGTAATTCACGGCGGCCTCTTTATAACGTACTGGGTGTGTAGATGATGCGTAGCGTGCCGGTGTAATCCCCGGCGTTTTTACTGCTGGCTGCAAACGCAGGGGTTTTCAAAACAATAGGGGCTGGTACGCACAGTACGCTCTCACGTCCGCCGGGCAGGACGACCTGACGCAGATGCTGCGGATCGTTGGTGCCTTGCCAGACCAGGGTTTTACCGTTGGCGACGGTTTCGGTTGCGCCCGTGACGGGATTAGTGACGAAAACCTGATAGTCGAGACGATCCCGCGCATCGGTCTGACTTCCGCCGCGTCGCCGGATTGAAAATGCCTCTTCAGCACGGTCCGTTGAGGGGAGTCCGTCGTCCTCAAACCGAAGATAAGTGCGGGTGCTGGTACTGTTTTTGCCGTCGTACAGGCACATATCCAGCGTGTTTTCACCCTGGATTTCACTGCCACCCGGCCGCCCCGGGAAGTTGGTCAGGTTGAGGTTAACGACAGGCGTTGAGTGCGGAAATGCCGGCAGATAAATCTGCTGATTACCCGGATCGACAACCTCAATGCGCATCGTGGCCTGCCAGCTAGCAATGGCGCGATAGCCTGGACATCCGGTATTGACGTCGTTGAAGTTCCCGCCGCAGTTGGCAGTATCCCATTCACGCAGGTTCTGCTTCAGCGTTGCGGTCCAGATACCCGGCAGAGCGAGCTTTTCCAGCTCGCTTTTCACGATATAGAAATCGAAGTAAGGTTCTCTGTTCCAGTTTGCAACAATCTCTGTCCCTCCCGTGACAAAACTGGCATAGGTAAAAACTTTATTATTGATAAACATGTAGTGGTCGCCATAAACCTTAAGATCCACCGTTTTGCTGGTAAGGGCATGCGTAAAACGTAAATTGATGGCATAAGGTGTCCCCGGGTTCGCCGTGAACCAGACCGGGGCGGTCATGCAGGCGCCCACTGCGGAGTCGGTACGGGACAGACACGTCAGAGTATTACGTCCCCACTTTTGCGGATTAGCGGTATCATAGCCGCTCGGTTCATGAACCCAGATATCAAAGCGCGCGGGGGGGGCCATGCGATCGAAGCTGATACCGACGCTGGTGTTTCTTCCGGCAGGGGCCGCTGCCTGGGTCTGGCCCGCCCACAGGCTTAAAAAAAGTAAAATAATTAAGTGCTTGTTCACATCATTTCCCTTTTGTGACGTTGTCTGCATTCATGGCAGTTGGACCCGTTGGTACCGATCGTCCGGCGAGCATCAGCTGTGCCTGTTGCTGGACAGTATTCGGCAGGGCAGAGAAGGTTAATTCCCGGCAAGGGATCGACCCGACGTAACGCACGACGTCGCGCATAGTCTTTACATTCAGCTCGCACTGATAAAACTGCTGCTGACGCACCAGGTAGAGGTTATGCAGCAGAGCGTCGCTTTGAGCGCTAAACCCGCCGTTGCCAAGGTCGCTCCAGCCGTTAACGTTCAGTGGCACGCCGCCGATAAACGGCAAATGTTGCTCGTCAGTTAACTGGCCGAGCCAGGTGTAGCTTGCCGTGGTTTGCACGTCCCGGCGGAGCAGTTTGCCTGGCACCATAAACAGCGTTCTGCTGCCTGAACCTTGTGTGATTTCACTGCTGGCACCCCGCGAGACATCCAGCGATTCGTTAATCGTCAACGTAGTCTGCTGATAGCCCGGCACGGCGAAGAGGGCGCGGCTATTGCCTGGAATGTCTGCACTGCCGCCGTTATCCAGCGACACGGCAATGCTCGGATCCTGGGAATCTTCCGGTGTGGCAACGTTAACCGCGATGGCTGAAGCAGGACGTCCGTCGCTCCAGCGGCCCAGCCACAGACCAGAGCGCGACAGCGCAAGCGTGGAGTTGTAATTGCCGCTGCTGCTCAGGGTATGGCGCCGATCCTGACGATCCCAGACATCGCTGACTGTCAGGCTCCCGTTGCCATATCGTCCGCCCTGGCGCGTGTAGGCAGAGGTATTGAGTGAATCGCTGTTAATACCTGATGCGCTCAGTCCATACTCATTTTCACCACGTGCGTCGGCATACCAGTTGTGCGCCACGTTATAGCTCAGCTGGTTTTTATCATGCTGCTGGTGCTGCCATGTCGCGCCCAGAGAGGTATAGCTTGTCGCATTGCCCTGACGGTTATGCGCCATTGACAGACTCACGCTCAGGTAGCCGCCTTTATCCCTGCCTTCGCGCGAGTCATCGTTACGCATGAAAAGGTTAATACTGCTGTTGATGTTCAGACCGCGCGTGCTGAAAGCCGTACTTAAGCCACCCTGCCAGGCCCGCGTGCGTGAGCGGGTCATATAAACCGACTCCCAGGGCAAGCCTGCATCGTGGCGATCGTCACTGTCCGGGAGTTCCCGACGAGAAACGTATCGTCCTTCGTTGCGGTTATCCGAATATCCCAGGCTCGCGTACCAGGTGCCGACAGGGACGGAGAACATCACCGACAGGCTTCGATAACAGCCATTTACGGCGTCATATCCCGCGCTTCGGGTATTGCAGTTTTCCGCTGATAACGCGTTGCGATAGAAACTCAGTGAAAAGCCGTCGTTATAGCTGATTTGCTGAATATTGCCGCGTTGTCCTTCGCTGCCGTAAAGGTAGCTAAACCGGGTCGAGAGTACGCCATCGATCGGACCCGCATTGAAACCACGACTCCAGTCGAGTGCATTTTCCAGAAAACGTTGGTTTTTCTTTATCGCTGCGCCACTGGTGAGTGCCAGCGTTGGAGTGACAGGCAGGCGGACACCCGCCTGCGCGACCGCGCTACGTTCATCGTTTTGATTGTTATTGTCGGTTTCGCCCGCCTGCAGGAACCACTCGACGCGGTCAAACGGCGTAATACCGGTGCGGGTAAACGGTATCTGCTCGGTACGTGTCAGCCGGTTATTTTCATAGACGGACAGCGTCACGGTATAGCTCCCATCGGGGAACGATCGCGTGTCCAGGGTCTGAGCCCCGGCATTGAGATAAAAACTGGCCAGCAGCTGATTGCCCCGGCGGGCGTCAATACGCGCATCATGGGAAAGCAGCACGGTGATGGGGGTACCCTTTGAATGCTGAACCGGATTGATCCATGCCCTTGTCGAGCCTGTGCGCAGGCCGCGAATTTTGCCCAGCGGCAGTTGGCTGAGGTTGATATTCCCACCAGCATTACTGAACAGATCGCGGGTATCCATCTCGCCTAACTGAATATAGTACTGACGCCAGATATCCTGGCGAAACCAGGCATTGTTGACGGTTATTTCTTGTTGCTGCTGGTGCCTTGAACGCTGCCCCAGCCAGGTCCAGTCGAGATTAAAGTAGCCGTCCTGCGTCATGGCCAGCGCGCCATTGCCCTGAACGGTGGCTGACTGGTAATCCCTGTCGGCAACAAAATTGATATTCTGTTGATGGATCAACGCATTCTCAGTGCCCTGCGTAGGCTGATACCACTGGTTTTCTGTGGTCTGTTTAGGCAGAAATTTCTTGTCCAAAAACAGGCTAATGCGCGCGTTATTCTCATCATAGATAATGGCCGCACGATGGGTATCAATGTGATCACATCCCGTTGCGGAGCCATTGCTGCTGCACGCCAGGTTGCCGTTACGGGCAAGTGGAACGGCGAGAGCTGCAGACACAGTGGCGACGAGGGTAGGAGCGTCATTAAACTGACGTTTGATAGCCGCGACCACGGTTTCGGGTGCGACAAAACTGACCGATTCAAGTGTGATATCCGTTTCAAAAAGGCCAAGCGATTCGCCATAGAGGTTAACCTCTATCCACAGACGCTGCGTTTTCGCCAGATCTTCGAAACCTGCCGGGACGGCCATCTCGGCGCAGGCGAGTTGGATGGATGCGGGTAATAAAGCAACTAAGAGGAGAGTATTTCTGTGAAACGCCATGACCAAGCCTCGACATCATCCTGACGTCAGAGGGTGGGCACCCTCTGACGTTATCCCTTATGTACTGTGGTGTTACGCACCGCCTTCCGTGGTCGTCGCCTGCGTCAGCATCAGGCTGACAACGCCGCTGTACTGACCGGTTTTCAGAATGCCTTTGGTGGTCTGAGAAATGGTCAGTGGCAGTACCGCTGAACCGTTTTCAATGCTGCCTGGGAACAGTTCAGTTCCGGTAAATTCGGCATCGGTGGTAGACAGTGTTTTATCACCCAGAATCACCGTCATCGGTACAGTCTCGTCGCCATCCATATTGGTGAGCTTAGCTGCGCTAACGAGGCGCACTTTGACATTGCTGGTGGCGGAGTTCGACCACACCTTGGTGTTCAGGCGGTAGCTTTCCAGCCCACGACCTGGCAGGTACTGCATGTCGATGCTGGCCGGCAGTGGCGTGTTATCGGCTTGAGTCATATCCAACTGTGAGTCAACGCTGGCGTTGACGGTAATATCTTTTTGAATCGCCAGCGCGCTAAAGGACGAGGCCATCGCGGCAACAATCATCAGAGGTTTAATATAGTTACGCATTGATATCTCCATATTTACAAATGAGCACCTTGGCTCTTTAAACAAACTACGTGGGTTTTTACTGTGCCGTCGTGTTATTGCACGACGGGTAAATCAGCTTCTTCAGCGGTTTTATTCACCCAGTTGAAGTAGCGGAACTTATATTTCTGACCCTGTTTCATAGTGAGCGTTTTTAATTTCCGTTCAGTGTCCGGATAAATCGTCGCGTCTTCTTTTATCCATTTACACGATGAAACAGCATCACAAATACCAATCTCTCTGAGCGGCACACGCAATGTGCCGTTGTTTTTTAACGTTCCCCGGCGAGGGTCAATCGACAGTGAAATTACGTTTTCTTCTGGAGCAATGTGGACCAGTGCGCCCCAGATCACATTGACACCTAATGTCGCCATTGCTGCAGAGGTTTCTGCCTTGCCCGGAATAATGCTGTCAGGTTGTTTTACCCCTTCAAAATAGACACGCCAGGTGGTCTCTTTTTTCGGCGGTATAAGCGATACCAGACGAACAACGCGCATCGCGCCTGCAGCCAGAGCAAATTTCTCGGGCGTAACCACCACGCCACCTTCTTTCCACGAAGCGACGTCAATTTCTTTTTCCTGGGCTGTTCCGGGATTAAGAATTTTCTTTTGCCTCACCCGAATGAACTGAATATCATCCGTTTTTGAAGCCACCTTAATTTGCGCCGCACCGGATCTGTCTACATTCAGCTCCATGGGATACACGCTCATATTGGCCATTGTCATTTCTGAGAAAAATGGCAATGACAGCGCGGCGACATAAAAGGCGGTTGTCATGCTCACTCTTTTTTTCTGTTTCACAATCAGTCTGCCTGCTCTGAGTTTAAAGGCGGCGCGTTAACACCAGGACACCGTCTGCTTTCGTATCGCTTCAGGGCAGGGAAACTTTAACCAGAACAGCGATTTGTGAAAATTTGTATTAGTTAACTCGTTATATACAGTTTTTTATCCTGCTTTTCTGGCTTTAAGGTTGTATAGTTAAGCGAAAATACCGCGGCCAAGGATGGGAGGAAAATTCCTTCTGATGAAAAAATAAGCAGATCAGGGGGCGGTTTTCATATCGACGTACCAGGGAATAAAAAGCATGCGGTAACAGCCGAGAATAAAAGATGTTTTTTATATGCAATAATTCGTTGTTATTTGATCCTGAAGCACATGCAATAAGTCTTGTTGGACAACCCGAGTCTGTATTAACACTTTCGGCGCCAGCCGTTCGTCTTTTACAGGAATTCATTAAACACCGAGGACGCGACTTAAGCCGGGAGGAATTGATCGCTCGCGTGTGGGAAGAATTTGGCTTTACGCCATCAGGAAATAATCTCAATAAAGCGGTAAGCGAACTGCGTAAAAGCTTCCAGTCTCTGGGAGAGGGGCACGAATTGATCGTCACTGTCCCGCGCTATGGTTTCCGTTTTGATGCTGATGTGATTTTTCAGCCTGGAGAGAAAATTCAAGCCGTTGATCCGCACCCCCCCTCAGCGCAACAAGACGTTCTGCCCCGGCGAGTATCCCTGAAAAAGTGGTTCAGAATAGGGGCATTGATTGCCGTGCCGTTGGGAGCGATCTTTTACGTTAGCCGCCCGCAGGAGATAACTGTTCCGGCGAAATTAAAGCCGGTCCAGGAAAAAATCGCGCGTTGTAGTATCTGGGTCATCGAAGATCATGGACGGCCGTTAGTGCTATCAAAATTAGCTGAGCGACTGGAGGCCAATGACGTGGCTTGCGAGCGCGAGGAGTATGCTATTTATTTTTTCAGCGCCCGTTTTTCGCTTGCAACTGCTGATGAACTGTTTATCGGGGCCTGCCCGGTCAATAAAAGCCGTCTGTGCAAGACCATTCGCTATAAAAACGGGGCTGGAAAATGAAAATAAGGCTTCTTTTTGGACTGGGCGGAGCCCTGGTCGGCGGCGCGCTGGCGCTGTTTTACTATTGCGGCGCGACGGGAAAAAGCGATGTGCTGGCCTGCAGCACTGAATTTAACTTTACGCGCAATGAAGGGAAAGCAAGTGAGGTGAAGGTAAATGCCCTTGCTCAGTTCTATTTTCATCGGGACGGTACAGGGTTGACCACCTATAAAGGTGCGGCAAGAGCTGGCGGGCAAAATTTTATCGTTGACAGGGATGTAGACTTTACGTGGGAGCAGCGGGACGATGACAACGTCATTGTATTGACCTACACCAAAACCTGGCTTCGCCACAATGACAATACGCCGAATGCCCAATGGGGGAGTTTCGCCTATCCGACCTCACGCTACTACCTGACGATCTCTGAACTTTCACCTGCTGTGTGGCTTATTCAGGACCGGCGCTATCCTACCTATATCTGCCGGGGTCAATAAGGTATAAAAAAAGAGAATGCCAATGGCATTCTCTTTTTTCGTATCAGTGATGCTGATTAATCGCGGCTGGCGAAGCCCAGAATGCTCAGCAGGCTGACGAAGATGTTGTACAGCGAAACGTACAGGCTGACGGTGGCACGGATATAGTTGGTTTCACCGCCACGGATGATATTACTGGTTTCAAACAGGATTGCGCCTGAAGAAATCAGAATAAACACCGCGCTGATCGCCAGATGTAAAGCCGGCAACTGCAGGAAGATATTCGCAACCATACCAATCAGCACCACCACGATCCCTGCCATCAGCATACCGCCGAGGAAGGACATGTCTTTCCGCGTGGTCAGCACGTAGGCTGAGCAGCTGAAGAAGACCAGCGCCGTACCGCCCAAAGCCATGGCGATAACATCACCCATGCCCGCAGACAGGTATGTGTTCAGGATCGGTCCCAGAATGTAGCCCAGGAAGCCGGTGAAAGCGAAAGCTGACAGAATACCAACCGGTTTATCCGCCGTTTTATAGGTCAGGAACATCAGACCATACATACCCACCAGCGTCAGGATAAGCCCCGGAGAGGGCAACATCAGTACGGTACTGGCAGTCGCAGTGAGCGCCGAAAACGCCAGCGTCAGGCTGAGCAGGAAATAGGTATTGCGCAGCACCTTATGCGTGCTGAGTAGCGATGTACGATCGCGTGAAGAACTAATAATACGATCCATGAGTCACTCTCTTATGACAGATGTAATTAATGATGGAGGATAATGAAATCAAGGGGAATGACACAGCGGTTTTACCCATCTTTACGCATTTTAACCCGCCAGGCTTAAGCATATTATTTCAACAAAAGCTCCCGAATCAGATGTTAGCACTATATGTGTAAAAATGCCTGTTAGATATCTGCCAGGTAACTGAAAAATATTGCGTTATTCCTGTTTCTCTCTGACAGTGACAGCGGTGTCTACATAAAACAGAGCAATAAGGTAAAGGGAATGATTCAACATAAATCGAAGATATTGACGTTTACGCTGTTGACTGTCTGTTTGATGTCTATCAACGGCGCGGCGATGGCGGCAAATGTTCCCGCAGGAACAATTCTTGCAGAAAAACAGGAACTGGTCAGAAACAATGGCAGTGAGCCAGCGTCGCTGGATCCGCATAAAGTCGAAAGCAACGTTGAATTTAATTTAATCAGCGATATGTTCGACGGACTGGTGGCGGTTAAGCCGGATGGGTCTATCGAACCCCGGCTTGCCGCGTCCTGGGAGAACAAAGACAACACCGTCTGGACCTTTCATTTACGTCCGGGCATAACCTGGTCAGATGGGTCTGCCATTACCGCACAGGATGTCGTCTGGAGCTGGCAGCGTCTGGTCTCACCGCAAACAGCTTCACCTTATTCCTCGTATCTGGGCAATATGCACGTAGCAAACGCCCTCGATATTGCCCAAGGGAAAAAAGATCCTGCCGATATCGGGGTCAAAGCCCTGGATGATAGCACGCTGGAAATTACCCTGACGCAGCCAACGGCGGCGTTTCTGGCGATGCTGGCGCACCCGTCACTGGTTCCGCTGGATAAAGTGCTGATCGGCCGTTTTGGTGATAAGTGGACCCGGCCAGAACATTTTGTCTGCAGCGGGGCGTACAAGTTATCGCAGTGGGTAGTCAATGAGCGCATCGTTGCCGTGCGTAACCCGCATTATTGGGACGATCGGCACACCGTCATTGATAAGGTCACTTATTTGCCCATCAGTTCAGAGTCCGCAGACGTTAACCGCTATAAGGCCGGCGAAATCGACATTGTGTATAGCGTCCCGGTCAATCAGTTCGCGCAGTTGAAAAAGACGATGGGCGATGAACTCCATGTCTCACCTCAGCTTTCAACCTATTACTATCAGTTCAATACGACTCGAGCACCGTTTAATGACCCGCGCGTGCGCCGGGCGCTGAATATGGCGTTAGATAAAGACATCATCGCACAAAAGGTGATGGGGCAGGGGCAACGCGCGGCGTGGGTTATCAGCCAGCCGGAAATAGGGGGAGTGCAATTGCATGCGCCGGAATATGCGGCGTGGCCGCTCGAAAAACGCATTGCCGAAGCTAAGAAACTGCTGGCTGAAGCCGGTTATGGCCCTGAGCATCCGCTTAGCCTAAATCTGCTCTATAACACTTTCGAAACGCACCAGCGTATTGCCATTGCCGCATCGTCAATGTGGAAGAAAAACCTCGGCGTAGAGGCGAAGCTGCAAAATCAGGAATGGAAAACCATGCTGGATACCATGCACACCGGTAATTTTGACGTCGTGCGTTACGCATGGATCGCCGATTATGATGATGCCTCAAGTTTCCTCAATATTTTCCGTACCGGCGATAGCGAGAATACCACCAGGTACAGCAATCCCGCTTTTGATGACGCGATGCGCAAGGCGGCGAAAGCATCTTCGCTGGAGGAGCGAGGCAAATACTACCAGCAGGCTGAAGACCTTTTAGAAGAGGATGTGCCAGCGATTCCGGTTTACCACTATGTCCGCACGCATCTTGTGAAGCCGTGGGTGGGAGGATTTGCGCCAGATAACCGGGGAAATTACTACACCAAAGATATGTTCATCAAAAAACATTAAGCGCTGTAGCCAGTATTTGTGCTGAATAAACGGTCAATCTGTTGTTATTTCAGTCGATTAACAATATTTTGGCTGTTTTTCAGGCAAACGAACGCATTGGTGCTTTACAGGTCCGTTCGGGATGTTTATAGTGCGCCTCATTGGAAGCGTGGCCGAGCGGTTGAAGGCACCGGTCTTGAAAACCGGCGACCCGAAAGGGTTCTAGAGTTCGAATCTCTACGCTTCCGCCAAATTAAACAAGGGGTTACCGAAAGGTAGCCCCTTGTTGTTTTGGCTACTGGAATATTTTCCTCATCTGTCAGAACTTAGACGAAAAAAATCCCGCCGAAGCGGGAGATTTTTAGGCTTGGATTAGTCGTTTAAACAGCAACTGTTTGACGTCTTGGCGGTGTGATAAAATTGCATGTGCCGTAATCGTTGAACCATCTACCGAATACAAAACTCTATAACCACCTGCAGTGTTACACTCACGATACTTTGCAACCCCAATCTTGATCAACTCCGGGCAAACTTGGCAACCGAGGGGAAACTGGCTGACCTGTTTCTCAAACTGCTCAAGAATGTCGGTAATCACGGGCTTCACTTCCACGTCAACGTGATGCAGATAGTTGGCAATGTCATCAATGCAGGTTTTGACTGTATGCGTGTATTCGATTTTGACGCTTTCCATTACAGGATCCTTATATCAGTATTCTCTCATATAAGCCCATCCAGTAACTGCTCCTTCGAAAGTACCTTACCGTCAGATTTATCTTTCTCAGACAGTGTGAGTAGCTTCAGAAGAGCAATAGCATTTTCCCGCTCCTGCACTTGTTCATAAGACTCGATAACGTACGCGGGAGTGCCATTTTGTGTTACTAGGATCGGCTCAGATAAATTGAGAGAAGCTGCGTTTTTCTTAACGAAGCTAATAGTCTCAATTCGCATCGCACTGTCCTTTATCAGTTATGGGAGTCTTAATTTAGTCTAAATTTGATCTAAATGCAACGGTGTTGTTTTTCAATGAATGGAGCGTCCAACGTCGGCGTCACCTTCACTTTGCGGTCGAACGGAACGCTGGCTTTCTGCTCTGCAGTTCGTTTCGCATCGTCCACCAGTTATTTAACGTTTTCGGGATCACACGACTGCCTTTGTTTGTCGTCACAACAAACTCACCGCCGGTACCGAATGTATTCCGCGCCAACAGCACTTTTAAACGAAGAGACTAATAGATTAGTATCCGTAAATAACTCATCGTGATAAAAATCACTGTTATTAAGATCATCTATTGCAGTGAATGTTTACTTCTAATGAATAATTTCAGTTAATTTTTATAAATTCCTAAAGTTGTTAAAATCACGGATTCGCTCTGGCACTGTTCGCGCGTAGTGATACGGTGCGATTTTTCCAGGCATGGAGTTGTAAAATGAAACGAGTGGCGATGTGTATTTTGGGAGTGTTATTTTTATCGGGGTGCAGTCAGCGCGTTGCTGATCTGACGGTGGCAAGCACTAAAAATTACAATATGAACGGAGGACAATTTGTCACCGGTAATCGTGTTACCGGGGAGGATAGTTCCGCGATAGTTATTTTCCCTCTCGGTATGCCAAATGTTAAGGAAGCAGCGGACAAGGCTATTGAGAAAGATCGTTGCGCTGTGGGATTAACTAATGTTGTTGTCGAACACTATATGTACGCATTTTTATTTGGTGTTCAGGGGTTTACGGTTGAAGGCAACCTGATACTGGATAAAACCCTGCCAGGGTGTTTTAACGCTAAATAGATAATAATTTTAAATAACTAAAACCTCGCTCCGGCGGGGTTTTTTATTGCCCGGAGGAAATCATGTCAGAAGACCTGGGAGGCATTTATTACACAGTAAATGCCCAGACAGCCCCTTTATTGATCGCACAAAAAGAGGTTGATAGCGCGAACAAAAAAAAGCAGTCGGGTTTTGGCAAAACAGATAATTCCGTAAAAAAAGTCAGTGCCTCATTTGGCAAATTAAGCACCGCTGCATCAGAGGTAGCAACTACCTTATCAGCAAACGTAGTTGTTGAATACGAAACGCATGGACTGAATTAAGCAACAAACTGGTTAACGCCGTCAAAGCAAATGAAACGCTGGATGAAGTAACCAACCGTGTTTTTAAGGCCTCACAGGATATGGGGCGAAAAGCCATGCAGTCTCAGAAAAACGATCATTTTGTGCAGAGTATCCGAACTGAAGTCGACAGGTACATTCAGGAGCGCCAACCAGAGGCGCCGCAACCCATGCAGGCAATTATTGCCGTTCTTGAAGAATCTCTGCCCGGCGATGATTTAAAATTTGTGGCTGAAAATATTACTGTGCAGCCGGATTTATTACGCAGTCAGGATGGAAAAGATTTACTGGGAATGCTGGTGAGGGGATTAAGAAAAAGGGGGGGGCAGTGGCACTAATACATCCCCGGCCGCCAATGCCGGGAACACCACCTGATGATGGTGATTATGATGAACCGGAATTGATAGCCATGGAAGGCAGATTTCTTTGAAAGTGTTGGTATACTATCTTCAAGGTTGTGCCTAACATGTTGTTTTTTCTGGGTGCAAAGTTCGTACAATTTACTAAGAACAAATATCATATCATTGATTTTATTGAAATTGTCATCGGTCTTGAAAACCGGCGACCCGAAAGGGTTCTAGAGTTCGAATCTCTACGCTTCCGCCAAACATAAACCCCGAGCTATTTAATAGCTCGGGGTTTTTTCGTTTTGTGCAGTTTATGTCATGCCATCTTTCTCCAGCCTTAGTCGCGCAAGTGCAACTCAGCGCTGCTGCCCGGCGGAAAGCTGACGAACTGAATCATCTTCATATCTGGCAATGCCTACATGAGCGAACGTCTTTTCATTCGTCGTAATATCCATAGCAGCCCCAGCATAAAGGCCAGGTAGCCCATAACGTAATATCCATGCTGTCTTCGTTCTGCGAGCGTTGGGTCGGCCGCCCATGCCAGAAAGGCGGTAACATCCCTGGCATATTGCTCCTCCGTTTCAGCTTGTAGCGACGCTGGGCGCCATTGAATCTCTCCGCTGGTCAGCGGTTTCGGCATGTTAATCACGCCACCGGGAAAATAGCGATTAGCCTTCAGTTCGGGATCGGCAGGTTGATAACCGGTTAGCAGTGCGTAGACGTAATCTGCTCCCTGGTCCGTGTAGGGCAGAAAAGCATCCAACAGAAATTGCGGGAATCCGCGATCGTATGAGCGGGCACGCACGATATAGCTCAGGTCAACGGGAGAAGCGCCATTGTTAAGGTATCGTGCTTCCTGCTCGTTTAGATACGGCGAGATGAAGCTGTCATTTAGCGTCCCGTCTCGCTCGCCAATCTGGCCGTCATCCTGAAGCTCAGGAAACTGATAGCCGCTGGCGATACTTCTTGCTTCTTCAGCCGTGAGTTCCGGACCGCCGGGCCTGGTCAACGACCGAAAGCTAAGGTGCTTTATGCCGTGACAAGCGCGACACTTCTCTTCATAAACCTGCAGGCCACGCCGAAGCTGCGCTTTATCATACTGGCCATTGATGCCGCTGAAGCTCCATTCCTGCCGTTCAGGCGTGGCTTCCTGCGCATAGGAGGAACCCAGTCCCAACAGAGAAAAGGACAGAATGCTGATTTTCAATAGTTGTTTCATCATCAGTCCTGTTTTTCCAGAAAACGACGGCAAGGTAATACGATTAAAAACCAGGCAAACCAAATCAGAGTCGAAAGCTGCGATGCGGCACGGATCCAGCCCTCTTCGTTACGGAAACCGTCAATAAGATCGGGGCCAACCAGCGCTTTCGATCCTAACCAGCCTAAAAAGCAGGCATTAATGACCCACAGCCAGAATCCGCATTTAACCAGTTTGCTGTAATGGCGAAAACGAGCCCGGGAAGTATCAAGCCAGGGAAGGAAATAGAAAATCAGTACCGAGCTGCACATTGCGGCTAAGCCAACGAATTCATTTGGGAAGCAACGCAAAATGGAGAAGAAGGGAAGAAAATACCATTCCGGCGCAACAATCGCGGGTGTAACTGTTGGATCCGCAGGAATAAAATTATCGGCGCTGCTCAGATAGTGCGGCGCGAAGAATAAGAACCAGGCGAAGATCATCAAAAAAAGGATGATTTTGATGACATCAAGATCGGTAATTTTGTAATCGAACAGCAGGCTCCTGGACTCTTTCTCGCTAAACCTCTTTTTCATCGCCTGCGCAAACGCCGACTGTACGGTGCGAATATGAAAAACCGTTGCTCCGACAATCACAAAGGGAAGAATAAAGTGGAGAACAAAAAAGCGGCCAAGCATCGGCGTTCCCGGAGTATGGCTGCCGACTAAATATGCGTAAAGGGTATCACCCACCAGCGGAATGGCCTGGGCAAAGCGGGTAATTACCGTGGCCGCCCAGTAGCTTTTTTGCCCCCAGATAAGGCTATAACCAAGAAATGCGGTCATCATCAGCAGGATATACAGCGTAACGCTAATCATCCACATTGTCGTCCAGGGCTTGCGGTAAACGCTGTAGTACATGCCACGAAAAATATGCAGATAACAGGCAAAGAAAAAGAGCGACGCGCCAATAGCATGCATGTTGCGTAACAGTTCTCCATGGCGAACCGCACGCATAATATGAATAATGGAGTCAAATGCCAGCTCGGCCGTCGGCACGTAAAACATTGCCAGCACGATACCCGTAAGGATCTGCACACCGAGTATAACCAGCAGGATGGCGCCGATTGCGAATACCCAGAGTCCGGCAATCGAGCGAGGAAACGGGATACGCCAGCGAAGCGAATAGACGCGCTCACTCCTCATTTCAGGCTTCCTTCGTGCCGATACGCACGGCCTGACCATCCGAATGAATAACGTAGTCCGGGATTGCCAGGTTGGTCGTCGCGGGGCCGCGCGTCACGCGCCCGGAGGTATCAAACTCTGAGCCGTGGCACGGACAGATCCAACCCACGCCTCCAGGTCGGGCGTTGGGTACGCACCCGGCATGTGGACAATACCCTTGAACCACCAGCCATTGAGGATGAGCTGCTGAGACCCTCTCGCTGTCCGGTTGTGGGTCGATAAGCGTATGCCAGTCGGCACTTCTGGCAGTAATAATCTCATCCTGGGTGCGATGGTGAATAAGAATCAGCTTTCCCTGCCATACGCGTCTGACGGTTTGTCCAGCAGCAACCCCCGCAAGAGAGACATCAATCGGTTCATTTTCCGCAAGAGTCTTCTCATCCGGGCCCAGGGCCGAAACCAGCGGCCAGACGGCAGCAGCGACGCCTGCCGCACCGACGAATTTTGTCAGTTTACACAGGCATTCCCGGCGCTGTTCCTGGATTTCGCCATCTGCAAGTTTATTCTCTGTCACCTCGTATTTCTCCCTGAGTATCGCGGATTAACGTTTGTCGATACGCGCGTAAATTTCCTGAAAGCGCTTATCAGCAATACCCGGCGCTTTGAATGCCCGATAGCTTGCTGGTAACTTGGCATCTCCAACCTTTATCAGCATCACCATGCCCTGAGCGTAATGTGGTGTACATTTGATGCCGTAAAATCCGGCATTGTCATAAGTTACTTCGATCTCTTCATCTATTTTTCCCATAAAACCGGGATAGTTAGCCGGAGACAATTCAGCGATTGAAGCCGCGTTGTGGCTCTTATGTTTACGGATAAACTTCACCGTATCCCCGGGCTGGATCTCCAGATAATCCGGCTCATAGACCATTGGTCCCGCAGACCCACGATTTTTCATCAAAACGTCGTGAGTTTGTGCGAAGGTTGAAGAGGCGAGGGCGAGTAAACATAAAACTTTCAGACTCTGTTTGAGATATTTCATCGATTCTTCCTTAAAATTCATCAGGTCTTTGATAACGGATAAAACAGTTTTCAGCGCCTGTTTCATGTTCAACAATGGCGTCGATACCAAACCAGGCATGGAGGTTTTCACGGGTAAACACGGCGCAAGGAGTCCCCTGCATCTCCATATGCCCGGATGTCATGACGATGATGCGATCGCAGAACATCGCGGCATGATTGAGGTCGTGCAGAGCGGCAATGACCGTGAGCTTTTCACGTTTAACCAGACTAAGCAGGCCAATCTGATGTTGAATGTCGAGATGGTTGGTGGGTTCATCCATCAGTAACAACTGCGGCTGCTGCGCCAGCGCCCGGGCGATATGCAGGCGCTGTTTTTCTCCCCCGGAAAAGGTATGCCAGCATCGGTGCTGTAATTCACGGAGATCGACCTTCTCCAGCATAGTTTGCACGATATCGTCATCTTTGGCGGACCAGGGCGAGAGCAGGCTAAGCCAGGGCGTGCGCCCCAGAGAAACGGCTTGTAAAGCGGTAAGACGCTCGCTGGTTTCTGCCTGTTGTTCGACCAACGCCACCCGCTGCGCAAGGTGACGCCGCGAATAATGCTGGAGCGCCTTTTGCTGCAGGGCGATACGCCCGGAAGTTGGCTTCAGCAAACCGGCCAGCAGTGAAATCAGTGACGTTTTGCCCGAGCCGTTGGGACCGATGATGCCGACAAACTCGCCGGGCGTTACGCTGAGTGAAATATCTTCAACAATCGTCTTACCTTTTACCTTCCAGTACAAATTACAGGCTTCAATAACGACTTGCGCAGAGGCAACGAGTGGCTGTACAAGATTCACCGTCATTTGTTCTGGTTTCCTCTAATCAAAATGATTGAAAACGCAGGAGCGCCAACCAGAGCCGTGATCACGCCTATTGGGAGTACCTGACCGGGTAGTAACGTGCGGGAAATAACATCAGCGATAATGAGGAAAATAGCTCCGGTAAGCGCACTAACCGGCAGCAGTCGATGATGCTGGTTGCCGACCAGCAGACGAGCAGCATGAGGGATCACCAGACCGACAAAGCCGATCGCACCCACAATGGAGACCATAATCGCCGTCATGCCGGTGACGGCGGCAATCAGTACTGCACGGGTACGTTTTACCGGAATGCCCAGCGATGCCGCAGACTCCGCACCAAAGGAGAAAGCATCAAGATGGCGGGCATAACAGAAGCACAGCGCGATACCGACCAGAGCGGTAGGAATGGCTAAGACTACATCGGGCCAGCGTACACCGCTCAAATTGCCCAACAGCCAGAACATAATACCGCGTGCTTGCTCGGCGTTTGCTGAGCGGGTGATGATAAGCGATGTAATCGCATTGAAAAGCTGGGAGCTGGCGATCCCGGCAAGGATGATTTGGGTTGTCACCCCCCCACCTTGTCTACCGCCAGCGGCCATCGCCAATAGCGCAACGAACAGAAATGCCGTCAGCGCACCAATGAAAGCGCCCAATGACATACTGATGATGCCAGCCCCAAGTCCAGTGAGAGCAATCAGCACCGCTCCGGTGGACGCTCCGGCAGAAATCCCCAGTAGATAGGGTTCGGCGAGCGCATTGCGTAGCAGCGACTGTAACACTACGCCGGAAACAGCCAGGCACGCGCCGCAACTGGCCGAGACCAGCGCTCGGGTCAGGCGGTAGTTCCAGACGATCCCTGCATCCAGCGCATCGACAGGATAGTGTGTATCAAAAAGATGATTTGCCAGCGTGCTGAGAACATGCTGCCAGGGGATAAGCGTTTCGCCGATGGAAATCCCCGCCAGCAGTACGCCACACATTAGCGCACTGACCCAAACGGCATGTCCACTGACTCTCACCGCAAGCTGACCAACAGCGCGACGCATCCTGCGTGAATCACTCATGATTATCTGCGTTCCTGAGTAACGGAGATGCGCTATACCGTGTGAGGATATAGCGCAAAACGTAGATTAATGAGCAGCCTGCGGATGTGCTAAGCCATATTCAACAAGGGCATCAGCCAGTTTTTCCACACCATCAATAGTTCTGATCCCGGCATTCATGGTCTGTACGTCAATGACCGGTAGATGGTTTTCCTTGACGGCAGGAACCAGTTTGGCGACAGGATCGGACTTGAGGTATTCCATCTTGACCTTCCAGTCATCCGCCGGGAAGCGGCGACGGCTCATTTCACCGAGCACAATGAGTGAAGGATTCGCTTTTGCGATGGTTTCCCAACCCACCGTTGGCCACTCTTCAGCAGAATCAATCACATTCTTCACTCCCAGCGTTTGGGCGATCCATGCCGCCGGACCAAACTTCCCGGCAACGTAAGGGTCAAGCTGGAGGTCGGCGCTTGAGAACCAGAACACGGCGGAAACATTCTCATTCATTCCGGTAATTTTGTTTTTCGCTGCGGCTTCACGTGCTTTAAGGCTGGCAATCAGCGCCTCGCCTTTATCCTGAACATCGAAGATTTTCGCCAGATCGGCGACTTCCTGATACACCATGGCAATATCAAACATGCCCTTACGGACACCGTCACCACCATCTTCGTTATCTTTCGCACAGTCAGCTGGCGCGGTGTAAACGGGAATTTTCAGTTCACTAAACTGTTCGTAAGAGGCAACCGTGCCAGCAGGGCCGATTTGCCACTCAAACTGACTGGCGATCAGATCCGGTTTTTTCGCCACGATCCCTTCAAAACTTGGAATATTTTGCGCGATAACGGCGACTTTTTCATTTGCTGTTTTATAAGCCTCCAGTACCGGGCCAAACCACAGCGAAGTACCCACGACGCGATCGGCCAGCCCCAGTGAATAGAGAATCTCGGTACTGTTCTGACCCACCGTCGCCACGCGCGTTGGTGCCTGATTGAAGGTAATATCGCGGCCACAGTTTTTAATCGTCAGAGGATATTCGGTTTTTGCTGCCTCGGAAAAACCGGAAGTAAGCAGGAGAGCAGTCGTGCCAAAAATAGCCAGAAGCGTTTTTTTAGAGAAGTAAAAGGTAGAATTAGCGTGCATTATCATCGTCCCGTTGATGCCAGAATCTTAAGGTCTGGTCATGGCTTATTTCATTCCATATATCGGGAGGAGACATGAAGATAGATGACATTGAATCGTGAAATTTAAGAATGAAGATATGCAAAAAATGCAAATAAGCTTTACTCAGCCAAAATCTTATTCATAAATACACTACCGCTTGCGTCAAATAATTCATCCCATGGACCATCCCGTCCACTCAATGGCATATACCTTTGACAGCAGGTCTCCTGACTCACGGTAATCAGAATATCGGCCTTCCCATAAAGATGAACTTTACAGTGACCTGTGGTTTATGAGCCACACAGGGATATTCTGCATCCGCCTACAGTTGCGGGGGCAGTTATGGAATTGAATTGAATAATTCTCACCATATTCCTATTCATATACAAAAATGTAATGAAATGCTGTCGAAAGCGACTCTAGCGGCAATTGTTAACAAGGTCAACCATAGAGGGCAAGAGATAAAAGGTAGTGGTGTAGAAAAAATACTCATTTAATACAGTGAGTTATGGTTTTGTTGGTTACTGCGATGTTGTAAATGAAAATAACAACAGGAAGCTAAATGAGAATTGGTTGATATTGATCAAATTACACGCATGCTGAAAATTCTGTGTATGAAACATATTGATCACCATCAAAAGTTCCGCATATCAGCGCTTGACTCTTTTTTTGTGTACTCTCCATATGTACCAATTGCCATTCATCCTGCATATCCATAATCACGTTAAAATTGTTACGCAACCAGAAATAATACCCTCCGGGTAAAAAATGATGTGTGTGAAGATACAAAGTCTTATATTGATGTTGCTGACAGAATACCTCAGCTAAAGCAAACAACTGACTTCCGATCCCCTGTCTGCGGTAGCGCTCACCTACGTAGCAACGACAAATTTCCGCCGTTTCAGACAAGTTATAGCGACCACGTAGTTCAGTAATACGATCATCATA
This sequence comes from Citrobacter sp. Cb031, assembly GCF_030336725.1. Taxonomy (NCBI): domain Bacteria; kingdom Pseudomonadati; phylum Pseudomonadota; class Gammaproteobacteria; order Enterobacterales; family Enterobacteriaceae; genus Citrobacter; species Citrobacter sp. Cb031. Next base: position 19,009 of record NZ_JAOWDA010000021.1, on the reverse strand, counting down.
TTGACATACCCCCAGTGTAGCGATTAATTCCTGGTTTTCACTCCACGCGCAAAGTAATAAATTCCTTTCCTGCAAGATATACTGTTGTGCGAGATCAAAGAGATCTTCTTCGGCAGAAGGCATGGCTCTACCGGCATTGAAGTATAAATTAAGATGCTCAACAAGAAACGACTGAACAGCAGGAATATCGGCGGGAGTCATCTCACTAAACCTAAATGGGATCATGGCAGCATAACTCAAATTTAGAACGGAAAATGATAATAACAATAAGACCACTTTAAAAACAATATTGAGCAGTAAGAGACAGACTCGCAATTGCATACGGAGCTATTCTCATTACGGGTTATAAATGGGTGTTTGGGCGGCCACCACAGAGTGAAATCAGGCAGAAACACTTAACAAAATTCTTCGCGCAGAAGGTCAGGCTGTCGCGAGAACTAAGGTTTTCAGCGTCTTCTTGGGATAGAAAAAAGAATTGCATCTTATTGGGCTGCCAGGCATTTGCAACTGGGGCTGCATTTTTTTCTTCATTACCTGAAGTGCCCTTATAGAAAAGCATCTGACATTTTGTTTTTGAAAACGACGTCTCAAAACATATCTGTATTCATTCTCTAAGCAGAATATTATAGAAACTAAATTATGAGTGGTAAGAGGAAATGTCACAACAAGGTGATTTACAATATGTATTATTTCATACTGTAATAGTTGATTAAGGTTAGGGTTTAGAGTATCTTTAATCTAATCGTAGATTTTCAAATAAAAGCAGACAATAACAGTATGAAAACCAGACTCTATAATTTTTCAGAAGACACAAATGAAATTTTTGTTTTTAGATGGACTCGGAAGCACTATGAATTTTGCATGGATAACGATATCTTTTTGAATCATAGAGGTAAGAAAGTTTATAAAGAAAGAAATTTGTTACTGTTCTCGAAAGGTGACAAAATTAGAATTGAAGCTGATGTTATTGCTGAACAATATTCCACAATGCCAGTAAAAAGTTTTTCTAGCGTTGGTGCGTTTTCATTTCCAACCTGTTATTTTCCGGGTAATGTAAATATCGGAAGATTTTGTAGTATTGCATCAAACGTAAAAATCATGGGAGGAAACCATCCTATGAATCGTTTTACAACTCATATGCTTACTTATAATGGCGAGTTTGATAAATATGCTGCCAACGAGTTCGGACAAAACTGGGTGTTGAAACCATTTATTACAAAGCCTAAAAATACAACGATTGGCAATGATGTCTGGATTGGCAATGATGTCGTTTTAAAAGGTGGTATTTCAATTGATGATGGTGCTGTTGTTGCAGCAAATTCCGTTGTTACTAAAGATGTGCCTCCATATGCTATTGTCGCAGGGGTTCCTGCGAAAATTATCAAATACAGATTTGAGTCAGATATTATTGAACAGTTGTTAAAAATAAAATGGTGGAACTATAATTACACCGATTTACCTGATAACAGCAAGTGTGATGATATTATAAATTTTGTCACTGAAATGAGCACGTTGATATCGAATGGCACTATAAAAGAAAAAGCATATAAAAAATTTAATCTTACCGAAATATTTACAACTCTTTAGTTTAATATGTCATTGTTGGGACTGTTATCCGGCGAAAGCAAAATGAGATAAGGACAACACGATGACAAAAGTTAGCATCTTGCTAGCGATGAGCGTTTTGCCATTGTCAGCATACGCAGCAACGACCGGACTAACCAGACTGGCACCGAGCGTCTGTGTAGAAACGATCGCTATTTCGGGCCAGATGGTAAGCGTAGCGGGAAAGTGAATACTCGTTACACCGCTCTATTGTTCAGACAGAACGATAAATCCTGATAGTCCTGCGCGTTTTCCCTGCCTGCGCGGCGGGGACGCCGTTTTCTGCTTTTCCATCTGCCCGCAACACTAACTCTCAGAAATGAGAGGCCGATCCTCTGAGCAGGACTTTTGTCCTCAATCCTCTGCAATCCGCTGGTTACAATCCCTGCATATCTTCAATACCCATAATTCAGGAATTGTTATGACTGCACATATTAATGCCAAAGCGGGTGATTTTGCGCCAACCGTTATTATGCCGGGCGATCCGCTTCGCGCTAAGTTTATTGCCGAAAATTATCTAATGGATTACCGCGAAGTCACCAATGTACGCAATATGCTGGGCTATACCGGTCTTTATTTTGGGCAACCTGTTTCGGTGATGGGACATGGCATGGGTATTCCGTCAATGACGCTTTATGCTCATGAACTGGTACATGACTTCGGTGCACAGCGAATTATTCGTGTCGGCAGTCTGGGGGCAACACAACATCATGTCAAAATGCGAGATATTATTCTTGCCATCGCCGCCGGAACGGATTCCGTCACAAATTTAAAACGTAGCGCGGGCTACGCGATGGCGACATCTGCCCATTTCCCATTATTGCAGCAGGCGTGGGCATTGGCGCAGAAGGCAGGTATTGACGTTAAAGTCGGCAATGTCTTCAGTGGCGATCTTTATTACGATCCTGACGAAAATTTAATACCTGCACTGGAAAAGTTTGGTGTGCTGGGTGTGGATATGGAAGTGGCAGGGTTATACGCTTTAGCGCATCAGTTTAATATTGAAGCGTTGGCTATATTAACCGTATCCGATCATTGCCTGACAGGAGAAGAAACAACGGCGGAAGAACGACAGTTAACCTTTAAAAATATGATAGAGCTGGCGCTAAATACAGCTGTTACGGCTTAGCATCAGCATTTAAATGAACCAATCAGAGATGGCATTATATGAAGAATAAAATAGCACTTACGCTGATTAGTTTTCTGGCAAATTTTATTATGGCAGGATTTGCCAGTCAGTTTGGCATGCTGATTGAACCGATTGCAGTACGCTACAGTGCCGATGTGAATACCGTCGCCTCGATATTTTCGCTGCTTAACGGTGGGGCGTTAGCCGGGACCATCGCCGCCTTTTTCCTGATTGAGAAAATCGGCGTTAAGCGTATGACGCTCATTATCTATTCGATAGTGTTCCTCTGCGCTCTGGCAATGCACTTAAGCTCTGGCTTATGGCCGGTGATGGTCGCCATGACCCTGGTGGGTTTCTGCGGCGGGATTGGTCTGTGCGTGGCGGGAACGATCGTGGTTTCGGTTTGGCAGGATCGCATTCAAAGTACGATGCTGGTGGTGCAGGACGCCACCTTTAACGTCGCGGGCGTAGTTTTCCCGCTGATTACCACCTTCGCCCTGACGCACAATATGTCGTGGAGTTACAGCTATCTGAGCGTAGGCATAGTGGCCTTACTCACGCTGGGCGTTGTGGCTCTCACCCGCTTTACCGCCTGTGAAGCGGCCCCTGCAGCGGATAGCGCAGACCCGGTGAAATCCGAGTGGAATCCAGGGATTATCAGCGGAGGCATTGGCCTGTTCTTAGGTATGTTGGCGCTGTATACCTTCCTGACCTGGGCACCATTATTTGTGAAGAACAAATTTGGTATTCCCTTCGAAGAAGCAGGTAATATTATTACGCAATACTGGGGTGCTGCGCTGGTCGGCGCGTTAGTCTCAACCGTTATTGTTTCCCGCGTAAAGATACATTATTTTCTGCTTAGCATTATTTTGTTAGCTTGCGTTATTACTACCATCATTGTCACGAAGGAAAATATCTCCGGGCTTGATTATCTGGCCTATAGTTACGGGTTTGTCTGCGCAGCGCTGTATAACTCCTTTATTGCCTACGGGGTTTCTTTCGTGAAGCGCGCGAGTAGCCAGAACGTTTCTTATATTTTAATTAGCGGTAGTGCTGGCGCCATGTTTAGTCCGGCGATCAGTGCGCTAATGGAAAAAACTATGGGATTGCAGAAAATTATGTATGCAATACCGGTGTTGTATTTAATTATCTTTATTATGTTGATGGGTACATTAAAACTCAAACGTAATTAAACACAGTAATAACGCTTACCTCTTTAATTAGATAGCCCGCCGTCACGCCATTTAACTGGTGGGGCGACACTCAACTTTGCTCAAAGGAATTGAAAATGTTGAAGAAAAATAAATCAATGATGAAAAAAACAGTTCTGGGTGCGGTAATTGCGATGTGCTGTACGCAAGCGCTTGCGGCTGATTATGCCGATGGCAACATCCGCAAAAATGATTTTAACTGGATGCAGATGAACTTAATGCAAAGTGTGGATGCGAAAGTGCCTTATGGTATTCGTAATGACACCTATCTTGAGCTGGAGTTTGGCGCACGATCCGGGATTATCGATCTGTATGGTTATGTGGATTTCTTTGATATTTTGGATCGCGAGCAGGACGATCGTCACGGGGGGGATAACTTCTTTGCCAAGATATCTCCACGTTTTTCCCTCGACGCCATTTTTAATAAAGATTTATCCGTTGGGCCATTTAACGAATTCTATATCGCAACGGTAAATAACATTGGCGACCGGGAATTATTCGAGCATTACGTTGGTCTCGGCACGGATGTTAAAGTGCCGTGGTTTGGTCTGGTGGGAATGAACATTTATGCGCACTATGTACGTGAAAATTACGGTGCGGATAACGAAGGCAAGTGGGATGGTTACATGTTCTCGACCAACTGGTCGACGCCGTTCTATACATTCGCCAACGGCAGTTATTTGAACTATCAGGGTTACTTTGACTACCAGTTCGCCGCGAACAAGATTGCTAACCAGCCGTTATATAGCAATAACGCGATTGAATGGTATAACGGCATCTACTGGCATTCAGAGCATTATGCAGTAGGTTATGGCTTAAAATATTTCCGCAACATGGCATTGATGGAAAACCACGGTGGAGCAGGGCGTACCACCGGACTGGGTCACTATTTCAACCTCACCTATAAGTTCTGATTGCGCTGAAATGACACACCAATGCTCCGTTTGCCAGGGTTGGTGTGTCAGTCAATGATGTCATTGCCGAGAAATTTACGCAGCCCATCCAGATCCTTAATTTCCAGTCCTTGCTTCGTGCGCGTTACCAGTCCGGCATCCGTCAGCGCTTTCACCGCCCGCCGATAGACCCGGTCGGTGGTGCCGAATCGCTCAGCTTCCTGGTATTTTTTATGAAAACCATCCATTGGCTGCTTGTCCTGATGCTGGCGATACAGGTCATACGCTACGTTATGTACGATAGGGTAGAGCATCCGGTGCAGGAAGATTTCCAGCATATCCTGATAATCAACGGCCATTGCGCTGGCGAAAAATATCGCCAGTCTGGGGTGCTGGTTCAGCGCTTCCTCCAGACGGTCACAGTTGCATACCGCCACGGTCAGCGGTTCTTCGGCTACGATATCAAGCTGGCAACGATACCCGGTAAAAAACTCCATTTCGCCAAACAGTTGCTCATCACATTCCATTGCACCCAGTTGAAAACGGCGACCATTCTCCGCGCTATAACGCAGAGAAATTCTTCCTGACTGCACCATGATAAGTCGATCGACTACCTGTCCCTGGCGGTAAAGATAGTCATCTTCCTGGATAATCTGTGTTTCAGAGAGCAACTCCTGGAATATCTTCTCAATTAAGGCATCATCTTGCTGCCAGATATTGTGAAAACGACCTTTTGTGAGGGGCTTAAGCTGCATGGCTCAACGTCTTATTGTTTGAGATAATTCTTATCGCTGACTGTATGCCATCTGCTGCGCAATGTCATTAAGAGCGGGTTGCGGATAATAAAAGGGCCAGCACCATGCTGGCCTTGACACACTAAGGATGGCTGATAAAGCGAGACAATCGCTGGCGCAGCAGGCGGTTTTCCTGCCGCAGTTGAGCGTTCTCTTCCAGCAATGTCAGCGCAACGGCAATTCCCGGCCAGTCAAGTTCCAGCTCCTGACGCAGGCGTATCGCGCGACGCATGACGTTCAGCGCATGATCGTCAAAAGTCTCGTCTTCATGAGGTTCTATCACCCCTAAGCCGACAATCTCATGTAGCTCTTCTTCTGACACACCGGTGTACAGACAAAACTCGGTAATGGTAAAGGTGACGGTGACGTTAGCCATTATGCTTTCCCCCACTCTTTGCGCGGATCAAAGGTCTTTTGTGCATCCGCCAGCTGCTGCCACAGGGCGGCGCTGGCGTCGTCAGGTTTCGGAGGCATGACGATTTTGATCACCGCATACAAATCGCCGGTATGTTTTTTACTTACCAGACCTTTGCCCTTAATGCGTAACCGCTGCCCGGCCTGGCTGCCCGCAGGAATGGTCAGCAGGATGCTCTCTTTTAACGTCGGAACGGTTACTTTCGCGCCCAGCGCGGCTTCCCACGGCGCCAGGGGAACGACCACTTCCAGATCCTGATTAACGATATCGAACAGCGGATGTGGCGCGATATGAATCACCAGCCACAAATCACCGTTTGGCCCGCCGTTTTCACCGGGGGTGCCCTGGCCTTTCAGACGAATACGCTGACCGTTACCGACGCCAGCCGGAATTTTCACATTCAACGTTTTAGGAATTTCACGTTCGACCATGCCGAACGCATTGTAAACCGGCAGGGTGTAACTGATCGTGCGGCTATGCTCAGTAAGCGTTTCTTCGAGGAATACGGCGACTTCAATTTCAATATCGTGCCCGCGGCTGGCATGACGCTGGCGAGACTGTTGCGCATGCTGACCAAAAATGGAGGAGAAGATATCGTCGAAATCTTCGGCGTTATAGCGTTGATTCTCTCCTTGTTGGAATTGACGGTTGAACTGTGGGTCGTTGCGGTGCTGCCACAACTGGTCGTACTCGGCGCGTCGCTGTTCATCACTCAGGACTTCCCAGGCTTCAGCAACCTCTTTAAACCGGGCCTCCGCGTCAGTCTCTTTGCTGACATCAGGATGATATTTACGGGCGAGTCGACGATAGGCGGTCTTGATTGTCTTGAGATCGTCTGTCGGTTTCACGCCCATAATGGCGTAATAATCCTTTAATTCCATAGCGTTCTCTCGTGTAAATCAACACTTGCAGAAGGTGAACCCTGACAACAGGTATCACCGCTAAGTTTAGGGTAATCCTGATAACGGAGAATGCCAACCGGGAAGGGAGGATATTGCTATAAACGATGCGGGCATTGCACCACCAACAGCGCTTTTTAACGTTATGGCGTCTGTTGTGTGGTGCGAATAGTGAGATTAGCTAAACATCAGGATTTAGTGATCAGGAAGCGGACCGTATCAGCATAGTTTTGTACGAACGCGTTAAGGTCATCAGATTTCAGTCCTTTCGGATTGATCATATATTTACCGTTGATAAAAATGGCGGGCACCCCGGTTAAATCTACGGCTTTAGCCATTTCTTGCTGTTTGGCGGTTAGTGATTTTACGGCAAAACTATTCCATGCGGCATCATAATCACTGGCACTGACGCCCGCGCTGATAAATACGTTACGAATATCGTCCGCCGATTTAATGGTTTGTTTTTTCTGCACGGCATCAAAAAGCAACGGTTTGACTTTATCTTGCACGTTCAACAGCATGGCGACGGACCAGGCGTGCGTCATGTCTTGCCCCAGAGGGCCTAAAAAGTCGACGTGGTATTCGGTGAGTTTGACGTCAGCAGGCAAAACTTTTTTCACGTTATCAGTGATTTCAAAAACTTCATCGTACTGATAGCAGGAAGGACAATAGAATGAGAAAAACTTCAGCGCTGCCGGGGCTGAAGCGACGGGTTTTTCCAGTGAGATAAACTCTTTGCCGTCGGTAAATGGTGCTGCCTGAGCGCTAACGGTAAAAAGTAACCCAATCAGGGGTAATAAATATTTTTTCATTTCCATATACTCTAAATAACATTCAATAAACAAATTTTCTGCGAATGAATACGATCTTCATTGCGTCGGGCTATAATACGATAATCACCTAAAAATGCGCTGACCCTTACTTTCATTTACGCATCAATACGTAGCGGGACTGTATTTATGTACTGTTCTGCGAATATCCTTTGGTACTCTTCGTAAATAGTGAATGATCACTTCCGTGATATTTTCGCAATTACTTTGGCAATGTTATATTGTAATAAATAAAAACGGAAATATGATTAATAATCATTTGATTTATAAAACGTGAGCCGCAACGCCTTGCGCTATGTTCTGTCAACGCAGCCGTAAGATTCTCTTTTTCTTGTAGCGTGTGAATGAATAGGGTAAGTGTCTGAGATGAGCAACCAAAATGGATATCGCTATGATTGACCACCTGGATCATCTGGTATTGACCTCCAATAATGAAGAGGCATGCGTTCGTTTTTATGTCGAACTTTTAGGGATGAGGCTGGAAACCTTCGCGCAAGGGCGGAAAGCCTTCGTCTTTGGCAATCAGAAAATTAACCTCCACATTCGGGGAAAAGAGTTTGAACCCAAAGCTTACGCGCCAACGCCGGGGGCGCTGGATTTGTGTTTTATCACCACGCGTGCGCTGGAAGAGGTGATAGCCACGTTTCAAACGCACGGGGTAGATATTGTTGAGGGACCGGTTGCACGAACCGGTGCGATGGGACCGATTCGCTCGGTTTATGTCAGAGATCCCGATCTCAATCTGATTGAAATCGCGGTATATCCTGCTGATGACAGGACATAACTTTACAGCGCAAAGGTTGCCAAAACCTGGTGAGTGGTTAAGATAACTCGCATCAATCAGTGAGGGTATAATGGCGAAACGTCAACGGATGGGATGGTGGTTCCTCTGTCTGGCATGTGTTGTGGTGATGGTTTGCACCGCACAACGCATGGCGGGTCTGCACGCGTTGCAGATGGACACCGTTGCCACAAGCGTGGTCGTAAGCGCACAAGCGCAGACCGATGAGGCCTCGTCCGTTACCCCTTGTGAACTGAGCGCGAAGTCATTACTGGCGGCGCCCCCGGTACTGTTCGAAGGCGCTATTCTGGTGCTGTGTCTGCTGCTGTCGCTGCTGGCGCCAGTGCGGGCGTTTCGTCTGCCTTTTTTCCCACCGCGAGCCATCTCGCCGCCCACGCTAAGGGTACATCTGCGATTTTGCGTCTTCCGTGAATGACAGAACAGCCGTTGCTGACTGTTAGATAATTATTCACGGAGAAAATATATGATGACTGTTTTCAGGCAGGCGCTGTTCTGTCTGTTATTGCTATGGCTGCCCGTATCCTGGGCGGCTGAACCCGGCTGGCTGCGTTCACCCGATAACGATCACGCCAGCGTACGGTTACGCGCTGATACGTCCTCAGGCGGCGAAACTCGTCTGTTGCTGGATGTTAAACTGGAGGACGGCTGGAAAACCTACTGGCGTTCGCCGGGCGAGGGAGGCGTCGCGCCATCTATCGCCTGGCAAGGGGAAATACCTGCGGTCGACTGGTTCTGGCCAACCCCTGCACGCTTTGAGGTCGCTAATATCACGACCCAGGGCTATCACGATAATGTGACGTTCCCGATGGTTGTGCGCGGCAGATCGCCCGCCACGCTTAGCGGTGTTTTGACGCTATCCACCTGTAGCAACGTTTGCCTGTTGACGGATTTTCCTTTTTCCGTGACCTCCACGACCCAGGACCCGACTTTTGCGCATGACTATGCGCAGGCAATGGGGCAGATCCCGCTTGCCAGCGGCCTGACCGATACTTTGCGCGCTGGCGCACGGGCCGGCGAGCTGGTCGTCGAGGCTCACCGCGCGGGAGGCTGGACTGCGCCTGGGCTGTATCTGGACGCCGTTGATGATGCTGATTTTGGCATGCCGCAAATTCACGTCGCAGGTGAGACGTTACGCGCCACGGTACCCGTTCATGACGGTTGGGGGGAAGGCGCACCGGATTTACGCGGTAAGTCGGTCACGCTGGTGCTGGCAGATAACGGTGTTGCCCAGGAAAGTCGTCTTGCGATTGGCGAAGCCCCGGTTATTGAGAACGCCTCACTCCCATTGTGGCAGGTGGTGCTAATGGCGCTGCTGGGCGGTTTGATCCTCAACCTGATGCCCTGTGTGTTACCGGTTCTCGGCATGAAACTGGGCTCTATTTTGCTGGTTGAGGAAAAAAGCCGTCGCCAGATCCGCCGTCAATTCCTCGCATCGGTAGCCGGGATCCTGGTCTCCTTTATGGCCCTGGCGCTATTGATGACAGTGCTACGTTTAACCAATCAGGCGCTGGGCTGGGGGATCCAGTTTCAGAACCCGTGGTTCATTGGCGTCATGGTCGTGGTGATGCTGACGTTCAGCGCCAGCCTGTTCGGGTGGTTTGAATTCCGCCTGCCTTCGGCGATGACCACCACGCTGGCGACTCGCGGTGGTAACGGCTTGTCGGGACATTTCTGGCAAGGCGCATTTGCGACCCTGCTCGCCACGCCGTGCAGCGCCCCGTTTCTCGGAACGGCGGTAGCGGTGGCATTGACCGCTTCGCTGCCAACGTTGTGGGGACTGTTTATCGCACTCGGCCTGGGGATGAGCTTGCCGTGGCTGCTGGTGGCTCTGCGTCCCGGTCTGGCGCTGCGTTTGCCGCGTCCGGGACGCTGGATGAATATTTTGCGGCGTCTTCTCGGTGTCATGATGCTGGGTTCGGCTATCTGGCTTGCGACGTTGCTGCTCCCGCATTTAGGGCTGGCCGGACACGCTAGCGCTAAAGAAAGCGTGAACTGGCAACCGCTTAGCGAGCAGGCGATTGAGGATGCGCTGGCGCAACATAAGCGTGTGTTCATTGACGTCACTGCCGACTGGTGCATCACTTGTAAGGTGAACAAATACAACGTGTTGCATAAAGATGACGTACAGGCCGCGTTGCAACAGCCGGATGTAGTGGCGCTGCGCGGCGACTGGACGCTCCCTTCTGAAGCCATCACCGAATTTCTGAAAAAACGCGGCCAGGTTGCTGTGCCGTATAACCAAATTTATGGCCCCGGTCTGCCGGAAGGCCAGGCGTTACCAACGTTGTTGACCCGCGATGCGGTATTGCAAACGTTGACCGATGCCAAAGGAGTAACCCCATGAAAATAATGATTGTTCTGCTGTTAACCCTGTTTTCTGCCGTCAGCGTAGCGAAAGAGCCTGCACCGTTTACCCCGGAACAGGAAAAGCAAATTGAAGCATTAATCCAGGAGGCTCTGTTTAACGATCCCAACAGCCCGCGGATTGGCGCTAAGCAGGCGAAACTGACCCTGATAAACTTCACCGATTACAACTGCCCGTACTGCAAGCAACTGGATCCCATGCTGGAAAAAATTGTGCAGAAATATCCTGACGTGGCGGTAGTGATTAAACCGCTGCCGTTTAAAGGGGAAAGTTCGGAACTGGCGGCGCGGACCGTGCTGACTACCTGGCTTGAGCATCCGCAGCAGTTTCTGGCGCTACATGAAAAACTGATGCAGAAAAAGGGTTACCATACCGATGTCAGTATCAAACAGGCGCAGGAAAAATCGGGAGCCAGTCCGGTGACGTTGGATGCCCAAAGTGCTGAAACGCTAAGCACTAACCTGCAATTGGCGCGACTGGTGGGCGTGCAGGGCACCCCCGCAACGATTATTGGTGATGAGCTTATTCCCGGTGCGGTGCCGTGGGAAACCCTTGAGGAAGTGGTCAAAGAAAAGCTGGCGGCGGCCAATGCTCAGTAAACTGCGCCGCTGGCTGCGCGAAGGGCTGATCTTACTGGCGCTGTTGGCAGGGGCGATGCTGCTGATGGATGTCTGGCGCGCGCCGCAGCTCCCTGGCTCTTTTGACAGCACGCCTTTGCAAACGCTGGATGGTGAAACCGTCACGCTGGCGGCGCTCAGCAAAGACGAGCCGGTGCTGCTTTATTTCTGGGCGAGCTGGTGCGGCGTTTGCCGCTTCACAACGCCGGAAGTCGCCAGGCTGCGTTCGGAAGGGGAAAACGTGATGACCATTGCGTTACGCTCCGGCAGTGAAGCTGAGGTGTCTCGTTGGCTGTCGCGTAAAGGCGTGGACTTTCCGGTCATCAATGATGCGAACGGGGCAATCTCCCGCAGTTGGGCGATTAGCGTCACGCCCACGCTGGTGGTAGTGTCACAAGGTCGGGTGGTGTCAACAACCAGCGGCTGGACCAGCTACTGGGGCATGAAGCTGCGGCTGTGGTGGGCAAAAACGTTCTGATAATGTGCCGGGGAAACCCGGCATTTTTATATTATGACCCGTAAGCGGGAAGACATATTTCGTTGCCTGGCGAAGCGAGCATTGCGATTAACGTCCAGAATGGGTCATCTTCTCTTTTTCAGGAAAGTGCAGCATGACGAGTTCGTTAGCGTTTGGGCCCGCTCTGGTGATGATGATTGCCGCCACGTTTGTCCTCGCCGGGATGGTAAAAGGCGTCACTGGTATGGGATTGCCCACCGTGGCTATGGGGATCCTCGGATCGCTTATTTCGCCGGTTGCGGCGGCGGCCATGCTGTTGTTGCCTTCGCTGATTAGCAATCTGTTTCAGTTTGGCGGTGGCGGAAATACGCGTCAATTAGTCAAACGACTGTGGCCAATGTTATTGACGGTGGTGGTGGCGACACTGCTTGCCAGCGCCTGGATTACCGGCGGCGATACCACCCGTACCCAGTTTGCGCTCGGCGTGGCGCTGGTGGCTTACGCTATCTGGACGCTGGCCGGAAAGAAAATTGCAGTGGCTCCGCAGCATGAAAAACCGTACTCCCTCATCATAGGATTTGTTACTGGCTTATTGACTGGCGGAACCGGTGTATTTGTGATGCCCGCCGTGCCCTGGATCCAGTCATTGGGTTTTGAGAAAGATGAACTGGTTCAGGCGCTCGGGATCTCTTTTACGTTTTCGACATTGGCTTTGGCGCTTGGTCTGTGGTGGCACAACGCGCTGCCCGTACAGTCGTTGAGCTTATCGGCTTTGGCCATTGTTCCTGCGCTGATTGGTCAGTGGTTAGGAACCCGTGTACGACGGGTTATTTCTCCGCTCGTGTTTAAACGCTGTTTTCTGTTTTGTTTGGTCGGGTTGGGTATTGAGATGATGCTGCGTGCGGTGTGACCTGTGCGGTGACTTTAGAACGCATTCATGGCATCGTTAATTCAGACATTCAGTGTCAAAGAGGTCGCTATGGCATCAGTGATGTTAAGTGAGGAAGAGGGCGCTCTGGAGTCACGAATGGCGCTCACCGCGGCGGCGATGGCCGATAAATCGCGCTCGCGAATGTTGTGCGCCCTGATGGATGGCCGCGCCTGGACCGCGACCGAACTCAGCGCAGTGGCGGATGTGTCAGCGTCGACCGCCAGTGCGCATCTGGCGCGTCTGTGCGAACAACGTTTTGTTGTGGCGCTCGCGCAGGGCAGGCATCGTTATTTTCGCCTTGCAGGCTCCGATATCGCTGAACTGCTGGAGCGCCTGATGGGCGTGGCGTGGGCTACATCTACGCCACGAAAAATCACGACGCCGCCAGGCTTACGACATGCCCGAACCTGCTACGATCATCTCGCTGGCGAGGTGGCGGTGAGGCTGTTCGATACGCTGGTTTCCCGTCAGTGGTTAACGCCGGATGGTGAAACGCTGACCTCTCTTGGGCAGGAAAAACTGGCACAAATGGGGATTGTCCTGGCTGCGAGCGCATCGCGGCGGAAATTAACCTGCGGTTGTCTGGACTGGAGTGAACGACGTTACCATCCCGGCGGCGTGCTTGGCGCATCGCTGCTACGCTGGCTGATTGAAAAACGATGGATAAAAACGGAGCTGAGTGGTCGCCGCGTCACCTTCACCCCGCTTGGCATTCGCAAATTAGAAACCGAGTTCGGTATTAAAACGACACCGTAGATGGTGCGTTTTGCGAAAGCGTTCCGGGAAATATGTCATATTTCTGTCACACTCTGTTGTGATTGATAACAACAAGAGGTCGTAGGGATGAATAAATCGTTAATCGCCGCAGCCGTGGCAGGGGCTGTATTAATGTCAACCGCCGCGCAGGCGCAGACCGCGCCGGAAGGCTATCAGCTTCAGCAAGTATTGATGATGAGTCGGCATAACTTACGTGCACCTTTAGCCAATAATGGCAGTGTTCTTGAGCAGTCCACCCCCAAACAATGGCCAGAATGGGATGTCCCCGGCGGACAACTCACCACCAAAGGCGGCGTGCTGGAAATCTATATGGGCCACTATATGCGAGAGTGGCTGGCAGAGCAGGGGATGGTGAAATCGGGCGAATGTCCGGCGCCGGGTACGGTCTATACCTATGCTAACAGCCTGCAGCGTACGGTCGCGACGGCGCAGTTCTTTGTCACCGGTGCTTTCCCGGGTTGCGACGTCCCGGTCCATCATCAGGAAAAAATGGGCACCATGGATCCCACCTTTAACCCGGTGATCACCGATGATTCCGCCGCCTTCAGCCAGCAGGCGGTTCAGGCAATGGAGAAAGAGCGTAGCCAAATGCAGCTCAACGACAGCTATCAGTTGCTTGAGCAAATGACCGACTACAAAGACTCTCCGTCCTGCAAAGAAAAACAGCAGTGTTCCCTGACCGATGCCAAAGATACGTTTAGCGCGAAATACCAGCAGGAGCCTGGGGTTTCGGGGCCGCTGAAGGTCGGGAATTCGCTGGTTGATGCCTTCACGCTGCAATATTACGAAGGCTTCCCGATGGATAAGGTCGCCTGGGGCGAGATTAAATCCGATCAACAGTGGAAGGTTCTGTCGAAGCTGAAAAATGGCTATCAGGACAGCCTGTTCACCTCCCCGGAAGTGGCGCAGAACGTCGCCAAACCGCTGGTGAAGTATATTGATAATGCGCTGGTTACTGAACGCGTAAAAGCGCCAAAAATAACCGTGCTGGTGGGGCATGACTCAAACATCGCATCGCTGCTCACCGCGCTGGATTTCAAACCGTACCAGCTTCACGATCAGAACGAGCGTACGCCGATTGGCGGGAAGATTGTCTTCCAGCGCTGGCATGACAGCAACGCGAATCGTGATCTGATGAAAATCGAGTACGTGTATCAGAGCTCACAGCAGTTGCGTAATGCAGACGTTTTGACTCTGAAATCCCCGGCGCAGCGCGTAACGCTGGAGCTGAAAGGGTGTCCGATAGATGCGGATGGCTTTTGCCCGATAGATAAGTTCGACAGCGTGTTGAATGAGGCGGCTAAGTAAAAGAAAAACTCCCCCGTGTTCGCGGGGGAGTCTGAGCGCTAGACGTTTTTGCGTTCGATAGTCTGTTCACCCCAAAAGAGCGAATCTTTGTCTGTTTTCTTAAAGGCTTTGATGAGCACCTCGTCGCTACCTTCTTCCCAAATTTTTTCCGCCAGTTTCTCGTCATAATGCGCGACTTCAAAAATGGCTTCGGCTATTTCCGGCGATGTATTGCGCAGACTTGCCCATTCGCCGACGCGATGGGCTTTCGCTTCTTGAGTTGGCATTCGAATCCTCCTGTTGAAGATTAGCCGTTGAGTTTTACTGCCAGACCTGCGACATATTCACCCTGATAGCGGGCGATAGATAATTCTTCCTGACTTGGCTGGCGAGAGCCGTCGCCTCCGGCGATGGTGGTTGCGCCATAAGGGGTACCACCGCGAACTTGAGAAACATCAAACAGCTCTTGCGCCGCGTAACCGATAGGCACAATCACCATTCCATGGTGGGCAAGCGTAGTCCAGGTTGATGTAATGGTTTGTTCCTGACCGCCGCCGGTTCCTGTCGAGCTGAATACGCTGGCGAGTTTGCCGTACAGGCCGCCTGAAGCCCACAGCCCGCCAGTCTGGTCGAGGAAGGTGCGCATCTGACCGGACATATTGCCAAAGCGTGTGGGGGTACCAAAAATAATGGCATCGTAATCTGCCAGTTCTTGCGGGGTTGCGACTGGTGCGTTTTGTGTTTTGCCACCAGCTTTGAGGAAAATCTCCGGCTGCATGGTCTCTGGTACACGCTTAATAATTACTTCCGCGCCATCTACCTTATTTGCGCCTTCTGCGACTGCATGGGCCATAGTTTCAATGTGTCCGTACATGGAATAATAAAGCACCAGAACTTTTGCCATTTTACACTACTCCTCGAGTTAACCGTGTCCGTAGCGACTCGCTACCTACCTTTAAAGATATGACGTACTGTCAGGAGTGCAAATTTCACAATCACTTCTTTGATTTATAACAATTTTTATAACAACTTCTCTTGTTGCAAAATGATACATATTTAACCGGGTGGAATTTGGTAGTCATAAGAAAGACTTATTGATTTCTCGCTGTGATTATTTCTCTATCACCACCAATCCTGTTGCAGGATATTACAGTTAGCGGCTGCTCAGGCCACGCTTCACTATGCTTAATCCCACGCAGTTATTTTCAGGGTATCGCCCGTAACGCTGCGTGAGGTATCACTCCTCAGTACCTATGCAATATGATGTCTAATCAATGACGGAGGTCAGTAATGGCAAACCATCGAGGCGGTTCCGGCAACTTTGCGGAAGATCGCGAAAGAGCATCAGAAGCAGGTCGAAAAGGTGGCCAGCACAGCGGGGGCAATTTTAAGAATGACCCGCAACGCGCTTCAGAGGCAGGCAAAAAAGGGGGCAAAAATAGCCACGGCAACAACAAATCGTAATTGCCAGGCTAGCTGTCAGATATGCCGTGACGGCTGAGGATCAGAGTCAGACGTTACGTAGCCACCCACCGCCGCCGGTTTCTTCCGGCGGTTTTTTTTGTCTGCAAGGTTGAACTGTAACAAAACGCAACGCAGACTAACGACATTCAGTTAATCGGGTGTCTCATGTCATTACTTTCTCGTTATTCCTTCTCTGTTAAACCTCAGGAAGCGATCCTCATTGTGATCACTATGTTCTGGGGTGGCACGTTTTTGGCAGTGCAATATGCCGTTACCCTGAGCGGACCTTTTTTCTTTGTCGGCGTGCGTTTTGCCACCGCTGCGCTGGCGGTCGCGCTTTTGTCACTACGCACATTGCATAAACTGACGTGGCTGGAAGTCAAAGCAGGCGTTGCGATCGGTATCGGAATTGCGTTGGGCTATAGTCTGCAAACCTGGGGGCTACAGTTTATTCCCAGCAGTAAATCGGCGTTTATTACCGCGATGTATGTGCCGTTGGTCCCGCTTTTACAATGGCTGTGTCTGGGGCGTATGCCCGGCCTGATGCCGTGTGTCGGCATTGTGCTGGCCTTTATCGGGTTGATTTTTCTCGCCGGACCAGGAGGCAATTTGCTGGCTTTAGGTGAAGGAGAGTGGATCACACTCGCCGGCGCGGTGGCGATTGCGGCAGAAATTATCCTGATTAGCGCGTGGGCGGGAAAAGTGGATGTGCGGCGGGTAACGGTGGTACAACTGGCAACCGCTTCGATAGTGGCGTTTATTGCGATGGGACCGGCCGGAGAGACCGTACCACCGATGTCTACGGGATTGCTGGTGGTGGCGCTGGGGTTGGGGATTTTCAGTGCGATTATTCAGGTTACCATGAACTGGGCACAGCGCAGCGTTTCGCCGACGCGCGCGACGGTCATTTATACCGGTGAGCCGGTGTGGGCGGGGATCTTTGGTCGCCTGGCGGGGGAACGCTTACCGCTACTGGCTTTGCTCGGCGCAGCATTCATTATTGTTGGCGTGCTGGTCAGCGAACTGAAGTTCAAAAAGAAAAAAGGGGTAGTGCAAGAGGCACCGCCGGAGTCGCTTTAATTTAACCATTCACCGCGTGATTTGGTATGCTGACGCCCTCACAAGAAGGAGAGGGCGCATGGTCCAACGCGCAGAGAAAAAAACAGGTAAGCGCTCGCAGGCCGTCAGTGCAAAACGCCAGGCCATATTAACCGCGGCATTAAATATCTTCTCCCAATATGGGATCCACGGCACGCGTCTCGAACAGGTCGCTGAGCAGGCGGGTGTGTCAAAAACGAATCTGCTTTATTACTACCCGTCAAAAGAGGTGCTCTATATTGCCGTTTTGCGGCAAATCCTCGACGTCTGGCTGGCTCCGTTGAAGGCTTTTCGCGAAGACTTTGCGCCGCTGGTGGCCATTAAAGAATACATTCGCCTTAAGCTGGAAGTGTCGCGCGATTACCCTCAGGCTTCACGACTGTTTTGTATGGAGATGCTGGCAGGTGCGCCTTTATTGATGGCTGAATTAACGGGCGATCTCAAAACGCTAATTGATGAGAAATCGGCGCTGATTGCCGGTTGGATCAAAAGTGGGAAACTGGCTCCGGTCGATCCGCATCATCTGATTTTTATGATTTGGGCTTCAACCCAGCACTACGCCGACTTTGCCCCACAGGTAGAGGCGGTAACGGGCGCAACGCTGCGTGATGAAGCCTTTTTTAACCAAACGGTGGAGAGCGTGCAGCGGATGATTATTGAAGGGATCCGCGTGCGTTAACTGGCTGGCGGTAACGGACAGCTTAAATCGCCCTCTTCGCACTGTAAGAGTGAGGCGAGAAACGCTTCACGCTCGTTGGTTTTATCCGTCAGACACTGGCTGGAAATCATCGCCTGGACGCTACCGCCTTCGGTGCCGGAACTGATTAACGCGCAGTCCGCATCGCGCAGGGTTATCCATGAGATTTGCGCTTTTTTCAGTAAATCGCGCTGGGTCGGGGCGGCGCGCTTAAGCGCATTCTGATAAGTGTCATTAAGTTTGGTGTCGGCCGCCTTAAACTGCTCTGCCGCACAGGTGTTCATCTCAATCTGAGTGTTCGCGTTGGCGCAGTCATCCGCCAGCGCCTGGCCGCTCAACAGCAGCGCTGCACATGTCAGTACGATTCGTTTCATGCTTCCCTCTGGCTCCATAAAAAAGGCCCCGTTACCGGAGTCATGCTTGTCAGTTAACGAGGATGAGTGGCACATACGGAGGTAATGAATCTGTTGCCTCCGGTATATTGCTACGTTCACCTTATGTTTGTCACTTCTCTGAAACGATCCTCCCTGTGAACGTGTTAAGGGTACTATCGCCGTACCTTTAACAATCCCGGCTCCCGGCGGGAAAATTGCCACTTCGTGGTCCCCTCCGTTTATTCCTCCAGGCTACCGGGCCGGGCGCGAGGAAACTTCCCTGTAAAACGCGCCCTGAACCCGCATCCCTGCGGGTTCTCCCGGCCTTACGGAAACACGTCGGCAATTTTCAGCCGGACCAGCC
>NZ_JAOWDA010000020.1:0-6471 GCF_030336725.1 Citrobacter sp. Cb031 | reverse complement strand
GCAACAACGCCCGCACCAACAGTACGGCCGCCTTCACGGATTGCGAAACGCAGACCGTCGTCCATCGCGATTGGGTGGATCAGGGTAACAACCATTTTGATGTTGTCGCCCGGCATTACCATCTCAACGCCTTCCGGCAGTTCGATGGTACCAGTCACGTCAGTAGTACGGAAGTAGAACTGCGGACGGTAGCCTTTGAAGAACGGAGTATGACGGCCGCCTTCGTCTTTGGACAGAATGTACACTTCAGATTCGAACTTGGTGTGCGGCTTGATAGAGCCCGGCTTAGCCAGTACCTGACCACGTTCGATTTCTTCACGTTTGATACCACGCAGCAGAACACCAACGTTCTCACCAGCACGGCCTTCGTCCAGCAGTTTGCGGAACATTTCAACGCCAGTACAGGTAGACTTAGCAGTCTCTTTGATACCAACGATTTCAACTTCTTCACCAACTTTGATGATACCGCGCTCTACACGACCGGTAACAACGGTACCACGACCGGAGATGGAGAATACGTCTTCGATAGGCAGCAGGAACGGCTTGTCAATCGCACGCTCTGGTTCCGGGATGTAAGAATCCAGGAAGCCAGCCAGTTCGATGATTTTCGCTTCCCACTCTGCTTCGCCTTCCAGCGCTTTCAGAGCAGAACCACGAACGATCGGAGTGTCGTCGCCCGGGAAATCGTACTGAGACAGAAGTTCACGAACTTCCATTTCTACCAGTTCCA
The DNA here is from genome assembly GCF_030336725.1 of Citrobacter sp. Cb031. Taxonomy (NCBI): domain Bacteria; kingdom Pseudomonadati; phylum Pseudomonadota; class Gammaproteobacteria; order Enterobacterales; family Enterobacteriaceae; genus Citrobacter; species Citrobacter sp. Cb031. The sequence continues at coordinate 5,741 of NZ_JAOWDA010000020.1, read as the reverse complement.
GCAGCTCTTCGTCATCAACCATGTCGCATTTGTTCAGGAACACGATGATGTACGGAACGCCTACCTGACGACCCAGCAGGATGTGCTCACGAGTCTGCGGCATCGGGCCGTCAGTCGCAGCAACAACCAGGATCGCGCCGTCCATCTGCGCAGCACCGGTGATCATGTTTTTAACATAGTCGGCGTGGCCCGGGCAGTCTACGTGTGCGTAGTGGCGAGTCGGGGTGTCATATTCAACGTGAGAGGTGTTGATGGTGATACCACGAGCTTTTTCTTCCGGCGCGTTATCGATCTGGTCGAATGCACGAGCAGCACCGCCGTAGGTTTTAGCCAGTACGGTAGTGATTGCAGCGGTCAGCGTTGTTTTACCATGGTCAACGTGGCCGATAGTACCGACGTTAACGTGCGGTTTTGTACGTTCAAATTTTTCTTTAGACATCGATTGTCCCTCTAAGACACGGATAAATCGGTGATATCACCACATCAACCAGGCCATATGCCTGAGCTGTTGAATGCTTTTAAAAGTAAACAGAGAGAAACGGGAAGGAGAAGTGAAGTGGTGCTGATACCCAGAGTCGAACTGGGGACCTCACCCTTACCAAGGGTGCGCTCTACCAACTGAGCCATATCAGCACGTCTGGAGCGGGCAGCGGGAATCGAACCCGCATCATCAGCTTGGAAGGCTGAGGTAATAGCCATTATACGATGCCCGCATCCTGAAACTCGGCTACCCAGTTCTTTCTGTAATAAAAAAGAGATTTCTCTCTTTTTTATTCGAGCTGATTAATTTTTTAACCAACTCAGGCGGCGATAACGCTGCCAGAAAGTGGTGGTGGGGGAAGGATTCGAACCTTCGAAGTCTGTGACGGCAGATTTACAGTCTGCTCCCTTTGGCCGCTCGGGAACCCCACCGGACTTGATGGTGCCGACTACCGGAATCGAACTGGTGACCTACTGATTACAAGTCAGTTGCTCTACCTACTGAGCTAAGTCGGCATCAAGTAGCGCGCATTTTATGGAGACATGCGCACTCATGCAACTAAAAAATTGCATAAAATGTTCTATCGCTCACATTTTGCGCTATACGACCGATAAATAATCTATTCCTTCTTCGAATTGAACAAATTTCCAACGTCAGCCGCGCTCCCAGAAGGCATTTTGCTCCAGCATGCCGTTATCAATAGAGAGAAAGTGCATCTTTATACATCTGGAATAGCCGTCACATTGCGTTTCAGGGGACGATTTTTTCTTATTATTCCCTCCCATCTGGTGTTACCCTCCTGCCCATTGTCCAAATTAACTGAAATGTGCGTGCCATTGCGTACCGGGGATGATTTCGTTTTTTACCGCAGACCTGATATAGCAATGACAGCCAGACCATGCGTATGAGTATAAAAGAGCAAGCGTTAACGTCGCCTTACCTACAGTTTGATCGCAACCAGTGGGCTGCGCTTCGTGATTCCGTGCCGATGACTCTGACCGAGGAAGAGATTGCTCGTCTGAAAGGCATTAACGAAGACTTATCGCTGGAAGAAGTTGCTGAGATTTATTTGCCATTATCGCGTTTGCTAAATTTTTACATCAGTTCGAACCTGCGGCGTCAGGCTGTGCTGGAGCAATTTTTAGGCACCAACGGCGAGCGTATTCCTTATATTATTAGCATTGCTGGCAGCGTCGCCGTCGGCAAAAGTACGACTGCACGTGTGTTGCAAGCGTTGCTGAGTCGCTGGCCCGAGCATCGTAAGGTTGAGCTGATCACTACTGACGGTTTTCTTCATCCTAACCAGGTGTTGAAAGATCGTGGGCTCATGAAGAAGAAAGGCTTTCCTCAGTCCTATGATATGCACCGTCTGGTTAAATTCGTTTCCGATTTAAAGTCTGGCGTCCCCAACGTTACAGCACCGGTCTATTCTCATCTGATCTATGATGTGATCCCTGATGGCGACAAAACCGTTGCCCAGCCCGACATATTAATCCTCGAAGGGCTCAATGTATTACAAAGCGGGATGGACTATCCTCACGATCCACATCATGTATTTGTTTCTGACTTTGTCGACTTTTCTATTTATGTTGATGCGCCAGAAGAATTACTCCAGACGTGGTATATCAACCGCTTCCTGAAATTCCGCGAAGGGGCCTTTACCAACCCAGACTCTTATTTCCATAACTATGCGAAATTGTCGGAAGACGAGGCAATCAACACTGCTACATCGCTATGGAAAGAAATCAACTGGTTGAATTTAAAACAGAATATTTTACCAACGCGTGAGCGAGCCAGCTTAATCATGACGAAAAGCGCCAATCATGCCGTTGAGCAAGTCAGATTACGAAAATAAAAAATAAAGGGGAGCCATAGCTCCCCTTCTTATTATTCAGCGCTTCTAAGCGATATTTCCCCACCCATCCAGGCTTTTATCACGCCATTTTGTTCGAGTAGTAATGCACCTTGCGCATCTATTCCACGAGATACGCCAAATATTTCTTTATCACCAATAATGAGTTTAACGGGACGGTCGATAAAGTTATCCAGCGCCCTCCAGCGGGACAAATACGGCGCCAGGCCCTCATGCTCAAACAGTACCAGGGCAGCGCGCAGCTCTCGGATCAGCCGGGCAGCCAGAGTATTGCGGTCAATGGTAATACCCGCTTCCTGCAGATTAATCCAGCCTTGATTAACCACATTCTCCTCAACCCGACGCATAGACATGTTTATACCCGCCCCAATAACAATCTGTGCGGCATCGCCCGTTTTTCCGGTGAGTTCAACCAGGATCCCTGCCAGTTTACGGTCGAGCAAATAGAGGTCGTTCGGCCATTTAACACGTACTTTATCCGCGCCCAGATCGCGTAAAACCTCAGCCATGACAATACCAATCACCAGGCTCAGGCCAATCGCGGCTGCCGGTCCTTGTTCCAGTCGCCAGAACATTGAAAGGTACAGATTGGCGCCAAAGGGAGAGAACCATTTACGTCCACGACGACCACGACCGGCCTGCTGATACTCAGCGACGCAGGCATCCCCTGACTCCAGTTGACCAATTCGATCCATAAGGTACTGATTGGTTGAGTCGATAACCGGCAGGACCGTTATATTCCCGCCATCCAGCTGAGAATAAATAAGTGATGAATCTAATAGCTGGATAGGTTCAGGTAAGCTGTATCCTTTACCAGGGACAGTAAATACATCAACACCCCAGTCACGTAGCGTCTGGACATGTTTATTGATTGCCGCACGGCTCATTCCCAGCTTTTCACCGAGTTGCTCACCAGAGTGAAATTCGCCATCGGCTAATAATGAAATAAGCGTCAGGGGGACGGTATTATCCTTCATGCAACGATCTCCACGGCATTCACTTCACCCAGTGGGCCAATAAACCGGACTTCCGGTTCAAGCCAGACATTGAATTTCTCACCGACTTTTTGGCGTACGTGATGCGCCAGTTGCACCACATCCTGACTCGTCGCATGGCCTGCATTGATCAGCACCAGTGCCTGCTGCTGATGTACCGCTGCGCCACCAATGCGCATGCCTTTTAGCTGACATTGATCGATAAGCCAGCCAGCAGCCAGTTTCACAGAGCCATCAGCCTGCGGGTAATGAGGTGCAGTCGGGAATTTCACCAGGAGCTCCTGCGCAATGTCCGCGGTGACAACCGGGTTTTTAAAGAAACTCCCCGCATTCCCGTTTACTTTTGGATCGGGCAGTTTTGTGGTGCGCATATGGCAAACAGAATCAAAAACCTGCCGAGGCGTTACCGTGGCAGGATCAAGACGCGTCAGGTCACCGTATGTGAGAACGGGTTGCCACTGTTTAGGTAAGCGCAGACCAACAGCTACAATCGCGAAACGATCCTGGTACTCATGTTTGAAGATACTGTCACGGTAACCAAATCGGCATTCTGCGGCGCTGACGCGCAGATGTTTGCCGGTCGAAAGCTCTACGCAGTCCACATATTCACAGACGCGCCGCAGTTCTACGCCATAGGCACCAATATTCTGGATCGGCGATGAACCCACGCAGCCGGGGATCAGCGCCAGATTTTCCAGTCCGGGCATGCTTTGCTGCAGCGTATGCTCTACCAGATGATGCCAGTTTTCACCAGCGCCTACGTGCAAATGCCACGCATCAGGTTGTTCTGTAATCGCTATTCCCTTGATACGGTTGACGATCACCGTTCCATGGAAGGCATCAAGAAACAGGACGTTACTCCCTTCGCCCAGGATTAGCACTGGATGATGTGATGCATTGGCTGATTGCCAGGCATTTAGTAGTTGTTGCGCATTTTCAGCACAGACAAGCACATTAGCTTGTTGATCGATACCGAAGGTGTTCCAGGCTTTAAGGGAGTGATTCATAGACGCTTTCCTGATGCAAAATCGCGCTTAGTTTACCGTATATGCAGCGGGATGGCTTGTGTTATGGAAGCTTAGGATGTTGCTTTGCAACCGATGAGGCTGCAATCACAGGCAGAATAAGGTTTACAGGCGCTGTATCCGGTAATAACAGACGCTGGCCGGATAAGGCGGCACGCTGTGTAAGTATCCCGCATAATCGTGCCATCCACATTTAGAGATCATCCGGCATAATCAATCTGCCAACGAAGGAGATCGCTATGCGTAAAGCCCGTTTTACTGAGCATCAGATCATCGCTGTGATTAAGTCGGTTGAAGCCGGACGAACTGTTAACGATGTCTGCCGGGAGGCCGGTATCTCTGAAGCCACCTACTACAACTGGAAGTCCAGATACGGCGGCATGGAGGCTTCTGATATTAAAAAGATCAAGGATCTTGAGGACGAGAACCGACGTCTCAAACAGATGTTTGCCGACCTGAGCCTTGAGAACCGGGCGCTGAAAGACGTTATCGAAAAAAAGCTTTAAAACCAGCCTTTAAGCGTGAGCAGGTCTCTCATCTGATAACGACATTTGGACTCAGTATCCGTCAGGCCTGCCGGAGTCTTAACCTGAGCAGAACGGTTTACCATTACCGTCCGGACACCACGCGTGACGAACCCGTTATTGTCGCGTTGCAGGCAGTGGCCGAGCGATACCCACGATACGGTTTTCCGAAACTTTTTCAGGTTCTGAGGCGGCAGGGACACCCGTGGAATCACAAAAGGATCCACCGTATTTACTGTCTGCTGAAACTGAATTTTCGCCGTAAGGGCAAACAGCGGTTGCCGGTGCGTAATCCTTCGCCACTGGCCACGCCGGAAGCGCTGAACCAGAGCTGGTCTGTCGATTTTATGCATGATGCCCTGGTCTGTGGCCGTCGTTTTCGCACGTTCAATGTCGTTGATGACTTTAACCGTGAGGCGTTGTCGATTGAAATCGATCTGAATCTGCCAGCTCAGCGAGTGGTCCGTGTACTCGACAGGATCGCGGCAAATCGCGGGTATCCGGTCATGCTGCGCATGGATAATGGTCCGGAATTTATCTCTCTGGCACTGGCCGAATGGGCAGAGAAACATGCAGTAAAACTGGAGTTTATCCAGCCAGGTAAGCCGACGCAGAACGCTTTCATTGAGCGCTTTAACCGGACATACCGTACAGAAATACTCGATTTTTATCTGTTCAGAACGCTGAGTGAAGTGCGGGAAATCACGGAAAAATGGTTGTCAGAATATAACTGTGAACGCCCGCATGAATCACTGAACAATATGACACCGGAGGAATACCGACAGCACCATTATTTGGCCGGGCTCTCAAAAAATGCATGGAACTAAAACGGGTCTATTTACA
>NZ_JAOWDA010000019.1:0-669178 GCF_030336725.1 Citrobacter sp. Cb031 | reverse complement strand
ACGGCATAAGACGAATGAATCGCGCAGCGACGATTTTCCCGCCGGGAGCCAGGGATGCAAGGGAGGCGGCGGTGAGCCTCCCTTGCGCGTTCACAGGTATAACGTTATCAGAGAAGCAACGCACATAAGGTGAACGAAACTGATTCAAAGCAAAACATTTCCATACAGGCTTAACTGAACGGTATTGCACCATGGGGCGAAGTTCAGCGTGGCCGAAAACTATGCTTCCTTACCATCCGGAAGCACAATGTTGCTGGCGGCAAGCTGCCCCATGTTGTTGTACATTGCACAGGCGGCTTCAACAATCGGCATCGCCAGCGCGGCCCCGCTGCCTTCGCCCAAACGCATCCCCATATTGAGATACGGCTCCAGTTCAAGATGCGCCAGCGCGGTGCGAGCCCCCTTCTCGGCGGAGAAATGTGACGGGATCAGGTAAGGTTTAATCTGCGGCGCAATCTGGCAGGCCGCCAGCGCGGCGGAATAAGAGAGAAAACCGTCCAGCACGACCGGCAGGCCGCAGGAGGCCGCCCCCAACATCACCCCCGCCATGCCGACCAGATCAAACCCGCCTACCTTAGCCAGCACATCGATACCGTCATTACGATCCGGTTGATTGACGGCAATTGCTCGCCGCACAACATCGACTTTATTGCCTACTCTTGAAAGCGGCAGGTTAGCGCCGATACCCACCACATCCTCGGCATCGCTGCCGGTCAGCACGCTGACGATTGCCGCCGCTGGTGTCGTATTTGCCATACCAAGTTCACCGACGCCAAACAGCGTTACGCCATCTTTGGCCAGCTCATGGGTATAGCGGATAACCTCCAGCAGCAGCTCCTCGGCCTGCGAACGACTCATTGCCGGGCCTTGTGCAATATTGCCGCAGCCGCGCGCCACACGCATATTCACCACGCCAGGGATAAGCTCAGCATCGATGCCGACATCAATCACATGTACCTTTGCCCCCGCCTGAGCGGCCAGCACACAAACGCCTGTCGTCCCACGCGTCATATTAGCAGCCTGAATAGCCGTGACGATTTTAGGCGAAACAGCAACCCCTTCATCCCATACACCGTGATCGGCGCACATCACCAGCATCGCTTTGCCATTCACATGCGGTACGCCCTTCAGACCCGGCATTCCGGCCAGTTGCACGGCGAGCGACTCGAGTCGACCAAGACTTCCTGGCGGTTTAAGCAAGCCATCGACATGCTGCTGTGCACGCAGCATCGCAGCACTATCAGGTGAAGGGATTGCGTGGAGTAAAGAGGTTAAAGTCTGCATAAGGGTTCCAGTATGTTGGCTGACTCAGAGCAGAGCCAGCAGGAAAATCAACTCGCCAAGTTCAATGGCTGCGCCCAGCGTATCGCCGGTCTGCCCACCCAACGTGCGTTTTAATAACTGCCCAAGAATAAAAATCGCCACTATCGTAACAACCAGCGCCGCCACGCCGCGCATGCCAGGAAGAAGCACAGCAGCCAGGATCGCCGCAAATCCCAACGTGACGCAGGTTTGACGCCCGGTGACTTTACCGATAAAGACATTGCCCAGCCCTTCTTCGCGGGCGTAGCGATGTCGATACATCAGCAAAACAGCGGTACCCCGCCCGGCGACACAAGCGGCTGCAAGCGCCGCCAGCATCGGTGTACCCCGCAAAGCCAGTTCGCTCACCACCAGCACTTTTGCCAGCAACACGAAAATTAACGCCAGTCCACCGTGAGTCCCCAGGCGGCTGTCACGCATGATTTCCAGCATCCGCTCGCGTCGACGGGCCGAAAAAATACCGTCACAGGTATCCGCCAGACCGTCGAGATGAAATCCCCCGGTCAATAACGCCAGCGTGAGAACTGCAAACAGGGCCGCCAACGGCACCCCACACCAGGGCTGCAGCGCCATAAAGACCAGCCCCGTCAGCCCTCCCAGCACCACGCCAATTAGCGGGAACATCACAATGCCACGTGAATAGTGCTCGAAATCCAGTCCTTGCGACCAGCGAGCAGGAACGGGCAAGCGACTAATAAAAGAGAGCATTGCCCAGAACAACTTACTCATTTAATTTTGACTCCAATTCCTGATACCACCAGCCAGACCTCATCAGCCGCCGCCGCCAGTCGCTGGTTCACGCGTCCTGCAATATCGCGAAAATGCCGTGCCAGACGGTTCTCCGGAACAATCCCCATTCCGACTTCGTTAGTGACCAGCACAACCTTCGCCGGACAACGCTGACAGGCCGCAATCAGCGAACGAATTTCATCCTCAATAGATTGCTCCATCGCCGCGTAATCCCAGCTATCCGGGTCGCTATCACCGCCCAGCGCAAACAGCAGGTTAGTCACCATCGTGGTGATGCACTCCAGCAGAATGGCTTCTTGTGGATCGTTTGCTGCCGTAATCAGTTCATCGAGATGTTGCCAGCGTTCGGCTGTCCGCCAGTGCGCAGGACGTCCGTCACGATGATGCTGAATTCGCGCAGCCATCTCCTCATCAAAAATCTGCGAAGTCGCAATATACAAAACGTTTGGAGAGTCTGAGATCAGCGCTTCCGCATGCCGACTCTTGCCGCTTCGCGCGCCGCCAGTCACCAGAATCATCATACTGGCTCCCGGTGTTGCTGCATGATGGTATAAATTTTCTCAATATCGATGTGTTGCCGCATCGCATCCGCCAGCAGATCAAACTGCTGCGATTTATATTGCGCGTAATGGAAGGTGGAATCCAGCGGCGCTAACCCTTTACGTTCTCGCAAGCCATTAACCAGCGCACGGGTAAATTCATCGCTGTCGAACAGACCGTGAAGATAGGTGCCGAACGCCAGGCCATCGGCAGTGACCGCGCCATCAGCCACGTTACCGCCGTCTTTACGCAGCGTCATCACCGACCGGCATTCCTCGGTTAATGCCGTTTCACCCATATGAATTTCATAACCGCGAACGGATAATCCCGCGGTACCCGCCAGCCAGTCAGGCAGCGAGGAGGACATTTGCCCCTCAACCAGGGTCGTGGTTTTGTGCTGGGCAAAATGCGTTACGGTATTGAGCAAGCCCAGACCCGGCAACGTACCGAGTCCTGACTCAACTTCATCAATGATGGTTTCGCCGAGCATTTGATAGCCACCGCAAATCCCCACTACGGGTACGTTATTACGATGTAATTGCACCACGCCATGCGCCATCCCGCTTTCACGCAGCCACACCAGATCGCCCAGGGTGTTTTTGCTGCCGGGCAGAATCACCAGATCGGCCCCCGCCAACTCTTCAGGCTGGCGAACATAGCGCACGCGCACATCCGGCTGTGCGGCAAGCGCATTGAAATCAGTAAAGTTAGAAATGTGTGGTATCTGAACAACGGCGATATCGATGTCGCGTTTGTCTGTGCGCAAATATTTGCCCTTTTGCAGCGCAACGCCATCTTCATCTTCCAGATCAACGTCCAGCCATGGCATGACGCCCAGGACCGGAACGCCGGTCAGCGCTTCAATTTGCTCAATCCCGGAATACAGCAACGCCACATCACCGCGAAACTTATTGATGATCACCCCTTTTACCCTGGCGCGTTCATGGTCGTGCAGTAGCGCCAGCGTGCCGTAAATGGAGGCAAACACCCCGCCGCGGTCGATATCCGCCACCAGAACGACAGGGCACTGCGCCATTTCAGCCATACCCATATTGACGATATCGCGATCGCGCAGGTTAATCTCAGCCGGGCTTCCCGCCCCTTCCAGTACCAGCACATCGAACTCCTGCGCCAGACTGTTATAAACAGACTGGATTTGATCCCGTAGTTTAGGTTTGTACTCGTGGTAGCTCACCGCATCCATATCGGTTGCCACTTTGCCCATCAGCACAACCTGCGCTTTACGATCGCTGGTCGGCTTAAGCAGCACCGGATTCATACGCACATCTGGCGTAATACCGGCGGCCTCAGCCTGAAAAATTTGCGCGCGGCCCATCTCTTTGCCCTCTGGCGTAATGCCAGAGTTCAGCGCCATGTTCTGCGATTTGAACGGTGCGGTACGCAGTCCATCCTGATAAAAAATTCGACACAGACCGGCGACCAACACGCTTTTACCTACATCAGATGCCGTTCCCTGCAACATTATTGCCTGCGTCATGACGCCTCCTTCAGTGCGTTCTCTCGCATACAGCTAAAAAATTCAGCCTCTGTTTTACACAGCGGGAAGCCCAGCTCGGTATGCAGCTTCACCAGCCAGGGCTGAGTTAATCCCGCTTGTTCAATAAGATCCGTCCGGGCAAACACATCACCCGGCGAGCCGTGCGTTAGCACTTCACCCCGGCGTAAAACGTACACTGCATCGCTGACTTCATAGATAAGATCGATATCATGGCTGGAGATAACCACGTGGTTTCCTTGCGCTACGATGCGTTTGATTATCTCAATCATCTGCGTGCGGCCTGATGGGTCAAGGCCCGCAGTAGGTTCATCCAGTAGCAAATACTGCGCCTGCAACACCAACGCCCCGGCAATCGCCACACGTTTTTTTTGCCCGTGACTTAAACACTGAATTGGCTGATGGCGAAAATGCTGGGCATCTACCAGCGTGAGCGCATCATCCACCCGGCGGGAGATTTCAGCTTCATCCACCCCAAGGTTGCGCAGGCTGAAGGCAATATCGCTGTCGATATCGGTATAAAAAATTTGCTGGTCGGGATCCTGAAATACGGTTGCCACCTGCTGACGCAGCGCCAGCAGGCCGCGCTTGCTGTAATCCAGCGGTTTGCCTTGCCACATCACCGCGCCTTCCTGCGGGCGCAGTAAACCACTCAGGTTCATAAACAGCGTGGATTTCCCGCAGCCATTAGCACCGACCAGCCCGGTGACGGCATGCGTTGAAAAATCCAGCGTTAGCCCTTTGAGGATTGGGTCATCCTGATAGCGAAACCAAAGCGCTGAAGTGGCAAGCATACTTTTCCTTACAGGTGAAAATCACCCTGATACAGTTTTATATCCAGTGTGGTGGTCATTTGCTGGTAGCGGATCAACACGCGAGTAAACAGCAATCCCACCAGCATCGCCAGCGAGCGATAGCCCAACGGCAAGCTACGATAACCAAAACGTAGCGTTTGTGCGCGATGAATAGCCAGCGCCTCGTCTAACAGGATAAAAATAAAGCGCCAGGTTAGCAGGATCTGCTCAGTGAGCAGGCGAGGAACGTGCGCGCGTTTGAGTAAGATAATCAATTGCGGAAACGGCAGATTCAGTACCAGCCAGAACGTTGCCGCCAGCGCAGCCAGGCTGCGCCAGAAGGTTTCATTGGCGGTGACAAGCCCTGGCGCGCTAACGCCTAACCAATAGCTTCCAACGGGGATGCTGGCCAGCAGCGTCTGCGGATCGCGGCTAAAACTAAACAGAATGGTCACGACGCCGACCGTCAGAAAACCAAACGGTAATGCCATCCAGCGACACCAGCGCCAGAAGGAAATGCGCAGCAGCCAGCAGCTCAGCGCGGCAATCAGTAACAGCTCAATACCCTGCCCCAACGGGGGCAGAGTAAACGCCAGAATCATCATCATCAGCCAGAGCAGAAATTTCCGCACGGGTGAGACATGAAACCAGCGGCTTTGATAGCTAAGCCTGTCAAGCCCGGTCATCACGACGTTGCCTGCCCTTGGTGTAACCCAGAATGTAGAAAATCACGGCTGCGCCCAGCGATCCCTGGAGCGTAAACAGCAGGCTTTCAATCTCACCGCTTGCCGGTTCATACAACGGCTGGAACCACGGCTCATAATGTGGGGCAATTGCCTGAATCTGACTCTCCGCCTCACCGTCTGAGCCGCCGTACTCTCCACCATGGTTGATAAAGAACGGCAGGATCACCAGCGCCACTACCATCCCTAACAAAATCAGCGTCTTTTTCATCGTTAATGTCCTTGAGCGGTAATCAACTGCCGTTTGGTTAACTGGTCATAAATCATTACGGTGAGCAGACCTTCCGCTATCGCAATTGGGATCTGCGTCAGGCAGAAAATCCCCATGAACTTGATGATTGAACCCGTAGCACCGGCGGATGGGTCCGGGAACGCCACGCCCAGTTGCACCGAGGTCACGAAATAGGTGACGAGATCCGCCAGCATCGCGCACAGGAAGACGCAAACATCACGACGCAACCCCGCACGGCAGGCCATTTTCCATACCATGTAACCCACTACCGGGCCAATCACCGCCATCGACATGCCGTTAGCGCCAAGCGTTGTCAAACCACCGTGCGCCAGCAACAGCGCCTGGAACAGCAGGACGATTGCCCCGAGGATTGCCACCACGCCCGGTCCAAACAGGATAACCGCCAGGCCTACCCCGGTAGGGTGCGAGCAACTTCCGGTAACAGAAGGAATTTTCAGCGCCGACAGCACAAAAATAAACGCGCCGCACAAAGCCAGTAACACTTTTTGGTGACTATCTTCCTGCACGATTTGGCGCAGCCGCACCAGCCCGTACCACAGGCACGGCAAAAACAGCAGCCACCAGGCCAGCGCCCACATCGGCGGCAAGAAACCTTCCATTATGTGCATGGCGAACGCTTGTTCAGGAACAACCATCAGTAATAGCGCCGCAGCCAACCCGCTGAAAGACAGCTGTTTTAGCTGTTGTTCAAGCTTCATTGTGCATACTCCCACTGTTTATTGACCAGAATGGTCGAGAAATAAGGCAGCGGCTGATCGTCGCTCACCTCATCGAGATGACGCCAGCACTGTTCACCCGGCAGCGTGGCTTCAGACATCATCAATGCACAGCCCAACAAACCCTCTTGTTGCAGCAGCGCTTTGATGCGCGCAAAACGACCGTATACCTTCATCAGCACCAGACTGTCATGCTGCTTTAACGCCTGCTGGATTTCCGCTTCCGGCGCGGTACAGGAGACCACGGCCAGTGACTGTTGCTCCATGGCGAGCGGCGTTTTTGAACGCGCGGCAATCGCAGCGAAAGAGGTCACGCCCGGGACGATTTCTAACCAGTCAGGACAGCCAATACGCTGGAGTAAAAAAACCCAGGTGCTGAACAGCATGGCGTCGCCGAGTGTAATAAAGCCCACCTGCTTACCCGCTTCGACTTCCTGAACTAGCGCGGCCGCAACGTCATCCCATACCGCCTCTTTTTCGGCGCTGTCAGCACTCATAGGAAAATGGCAGCAGCGAACTTCGGTCTGCTCGCCGATATATTCACGTACGATCGACAGCGCCAGACTGTCGCCACCTTTACGCCCGGCGGGCGCATAGAGAATATCCAGCGTACCCAGCGTGCGTGCGGCCCGCACGGTGATAAGATCGGAAGCGCCTGGCCCGGTGCTTAATGCATACAGTTTTCCGCTCATGCTGCTTCCTCCAGCGCCACATTAAGCGCCTGTTGTAAATGCGCCACGAACATAGCGCGAACCGCCGGATTCTCACCCAGACCACTGAGCCACGGCGTAGCCGGTATCCCGGCCGCATTGAACAATGTTTTCCACGAATCCTCTTCGTCAGAGGCCATATCATTGATGGCATGATCGCCAGCAACTAACATCAGCGGCATCAGATGCACCGCCGTCACCCCTTCCTGAGACAAACTTTCAATCAGCACATCGACTTCTGGGTAGCTTTCCACCGCTCCAACCCGCGCCGGGTAGCGCTGTGCCGTCATCATATGGTCGAGGCAGGCATAGGCGGCAAAGGCATGATGGCTGGCACCGTGTCCCATAAACACCACTTTTTCATTTTCGCCAAGCACCGGCATTTGCTGTTGCAGCGCCAGCATCAGCTGGGCGTAATCGTCATGGCTGCTCAGCAGCGGAACACCCAGCGTCAGGCGAGAAAAAAGCGGGCGCATGCTTTGCACTTCGCGGACAATTTTTTCGTATTCATCACCGTTGATAATGTGCAACGACTGAATAGCCACGTCCTGATACCCCTGATCCGCCAGCTTTTGCAGTGCCTGCAGCGGCGTGTCGATCTCAATGCCGTCGCGCTGCTTGAGCTTGCGGATAATCATCCCGGAGGTAAACGCCCGAAACAGGTCGCGGTCAGGGCAACTGGCTGCGAGATCGCGCTCACAAGCCACAATATTTTTCTCACAGGTGTCGTGATAGCTGGTGCCAAAGCTGACCACCAGAAGCGCCTTTTTCATCTCTAACTCCTTAAGCAGCGGCCAGCCAGCGCGTTAAACGCGCCCCAAAGGCGGCCTGACTTTCCAGTAACTCTTCTCCCGTCACCAACGGTGCCGGACGTGTAATCACGATGCAGGGGATACCAGCATCCAGACAGGGTTGAACTTTTTCCTGATAACCACCTTCCGCACCGGATGCCTTAGTGATCACCACATCAGCCTGACACTGGCGATAAAACGCAGCGTTGAACTCGGCGCTAAACGGCCCGCACAATGCAAAAATCTCACCGACGCCAAATCCCAGGTCCGCGCATTGCTGAATAACCTCGGGTACAGGCAGGACGCGCGCCAGCAGCGTTTTTTCAGGCAACCCTTCGCGCCAGATAGCCAGATCTTTACTGCCGGTCGTCAGCAGCACGCGGTCACCGAAGCGGCGCGCAACCTCGCAGGCTTGCTGAATACTCTGTACGGTATAAAGCTGCGGGTGGGTTAAACCGCTCAACTGCTCAGGACGTTGATAGCGGCTCAGCAGTACCCCCGCCGCTTCGCAGGCGTTCATGATGTTGCGGCTCACCACCTCGGCATACGGATGCGAGGCGTCTATCACCCAGCGCGTCTGATTTTCCTGTAGCCAGGCAATCATTTGTTCGCGCTCCAGACGCCCGCAGCGCACCTGACCTTTGATATCTCCCGCCAGTTGCTTCCCCGTTGGGGTCGCAACTGACAGGGTGTAGGCCACATTGGCTGCGTCCAGTTGCTGGCACAGCATGCGCGCATCGCTGGTACCGCCCATGACCAACACATCACCGTAATTCACAGCACATAACCTCGTGGCGTGATCATCAGGCCGTCCTGAACATAGGTTGTTTTGTTGCCAACGATCACAAGGCTGGTCATATCAACCGGTTCAAAGTCCATTTCACCCAGGGTGGTCAACCATTTTTCCTGTTTTTTACGTCCGGCTGACTTCACAATACCCACCGGCGTTTGCGCGCTCTTGCTGGCAGAAAGCAGCTCAAATGCGCGCGCCAGATGTCCTTCGCGACCCCGACTGCGCGGGTTGTAGAAACAGATTACAAAGTCTGCTTCGCCGGCAGCCACTATGCGTTTTTCGATAACTGGCCACGGAGTTAACAGATCGCTCAAGCTGATGTGGCAGAAGTCGTGCATCAACGGCGCGCCCAGCAAAGAGGCGGCGGCAATGCTGGCCGTCATTCCTGGGATCAGCCTGACCTCAACGTCCAGCTTTTGCTTGCTGACCAGCTCAAGCACCAGCCCGGCCATACCGTAAATCCCTGCATCACCGCTGCTGATCAGCGCCACATTGTGACCTGCCTGCGCCAGTTCGATCGCCGCCTGGCAGCGTTCAATCTCTTTGCACATCCCGGTTTTGATCACCTGCTTGTCGCCAGTAAACGCTTTTACCAGGTGGGTGTAGGTTTTATAGCCAACGATGATTTCCGCTGCCTGCAATGCTTCAACGGCTTCCATGGTCATCATTGCCTGCGAGCCAGGGCCAATTCCAATTACGCTTAACATCAGTGTGAAACTCCCAAAGTGATAGTGACGCCCTGTTCTCGCAGGGTCTCGCCTAACAGTTTTCCGTGGCTCAGCAGCCAGGCTGCAGGACCGGAAACGCTTCCTGTACCCACCGTTTTGCGAACAAACGATGAGGCCGGGAAGCGGTGTTCATGCTCACGCAGCGCGTCAGCAGTAAAGGTTTCGAAAGGAACGCGACAGCACGATGCCAGTTGGATAAGTCCCTGTTCATCTTTTTTCAGCGTGATACTGCCAATCGCTTTAAGCGCCAGCGGATCGAGCTGCTGGGCCTCGAGTTGCCTGGCAAGCAGCGCGGCCAGCAACGGGAACGGCGTGTCACGACGACAACCAATTCCGGCCACAACACGCTGCGGCACCAGCTTCCAGTGCGGAACAGGCAGATCGGGTAAGTTGGTGCGTAAGGTGATACACACCAGCGCATCTAGTTCAGGAAGCTGATTGAGATCGGTTACCGTGATAAAACCGCGCCGGTCACAATGACTGACATCCTGCGTCAGTTCATCATCCCACCACAGCCCTACCCGCTTATTACTGACCAGCATCTGATTAACGATCTTCACCGCCGAACGGAAATCACTCATCCGGGCATTCAGTTGAAATGCCAGCGTATCCAGTGCCGCCATATCGTTGACATCCGTCGCCGTGGTGATCACCGGATCGGCGCCCAACATGCCCGCCAGATACCGCGCCAGCGCATTGGCACCACCCGCGTGACCGGAGAGCAGGCTGATGACATGCTGGGCGCGTTCATCAATGACCACTACCGCCGGATCGCAAAATTTGTCGTTGACCAGCGGGGCCAGCACGCGCACCGCAATGCCGGTCGCACCGATAAAAATCAGCGCCGAGTAATTCGCAAACGCTTCGCGGGCGGTATTCGCAAAGCCGTTTTCGAAAGGAATAAATCCCTCCTCCAGCAGCTTTTCACTGGTAAAACAGGTGACCGGCAGCATGGCCGCCAGACGTTTTGCCAGCGTAACGCCTCCCGGGGTCAGGCAAAAAAGCGCAATTGACTCAGGCTTTACGGTATTCATGGCTAAAGTCCGCCGCATAGAGTTTGGAGTAGTGATACTCCGAGCCCAGGAAATTACCGACCAGAATAAGGGCCGTTTTACGGATGCCCGCATCACGAACCTTGTCGCCAATATCCGCCAGGGTACCGCGCACAGTCTGGCTTTCCGGCCAGGTTGCCTTGTAGATCACCGCCACGGGCGTGGTCGCCGGATAACCGCCTTCAATCAAACGCTCGGCCACACGATGAATACGCTGAACGGACAGATAAATCGCCATAGATGTCTGGTGACTGGCAAATGACTCCAGCTGTTCGCGCTCCGGCACCGGCGTGCGTCCTTCCAGGCGGGTAATGATCAGGCTCTGTGAGACCTCAGGCACGGTATACTCAACGCCCAACTCCGCCGCCGCACCAAGGAATGCGCTGACGCCGGGCACCACCTGCCAGTCAATCCCACGTTTGGTCAGTTCCTCGCCCTGCTCGCGCACGGAACCGTACAGCGAAACATCGCCGGTTTGCAGACGCACCACGGTCTTACCCGCTTTCACTCCGGCTTCCATCAGATCAAGGATCTGCTCCAGATGCAGTTCAGCGCTGTCGTGGCATTCAGCACCAGCAGGACAATATTCCAGCAGTTCGGTGTTAATCAGCGATCCGGCGTAGATAACAACCTGCGCCTGCTGTAGCAACCGGTAACCTTTGAGGGTAATCAGCTCGCGATCGCCAGGACCTGCGCCAACAAACCACACGCTACGGGGATCAAAAATCTCAGACATGGTTTCCTTCCTTCTGACAGGCGATAACAAATACGGGGTTATTCGGTTTGAAATAGTGACCACTGCCAAGCGTGGTAAGCGAGGAAACCTGTAGCTGCAGGCAATCCACTCCCGGTACGCCAAGATGGTCCAGATGTGCCAGCGCGGTGTTGAGGTTTTCCTGGAGGATGAATGTCATCACCAGCCGCCCTGCGGGATGCAATTGACGCATTGACCAGTCAATCAGTTCAGTCAAATGGCCACCGCTGCCACCCATGAAAATGGCATCGGCTTTTTCAGCGATGGTCATCGGCGCAACACCGGGAAAAATGTCGATGTTTGCACAGGCAAAATGCTGGCGGTTTTCATCCAGCAACCTGAGCGCCGCCGGGTTACGCTCGATTGCCGTCACGCGCAATCCAGGGTATTGCAGCGCGGCTTCTATCGACACGCTGCCGGTTCCCGCGCCAATATCAATCAGGTGACTGGCGCGGTGTAATTCAAGTTTTGAGAGGGCAAGTGCACGTACCGCTTCTTTGGTCATCGGCACTTTCTCTCCACGTAAAAACAGCTCATCTTTCATCAAGGATCACCACTGCATTCATGTCATAGTCGGCGTTAACTTCGTTCACAGGCAGGAAATGGATCCGTTCGTTTTCCATTGCCAGGTTTTCGCCAATCACCATCCAGCGATGTCCCTTGCCTCGTGCAATGAGCTGCTGCGCAATTTCACGCGGGCCGCACTGCGCATCTGTCACCATCGCCACCTTGTTATGTCGCGCCAGTTCATCGAAACAGACGCTGCGACCATGGCTACTGGTCAGCCACATATCGTTCATATCAATACCGGACTGCGCACACAGGTACTGCACCGCGCTAATACCGGGAATAATGCGCACATTTTCAATACCGAAATGCGCCACCATGCGCGTCCCGATGCCGTAAAACAGCGGATCGCCAGATGCCAGCACCACAACGCGTTGCTCCTGGTGCGCGCAAATCCAGTTCAAAAGTTCGAGAATATTGGCGCCGAGAACAAACTGTTCACCGGTAAAATCCGGGAATTGCTGCAAATGCCGCTTTCCACCGACCAGAACATCAGCCGTTGCGACCGCTTCACGCGCCGCAGGCGTCATCAAATGCAAACCGGCTGGTCCCATCCCTACAACGGTTAACATTGCATCTCCTCAGCAATCTCTGCGACCGGGCGATTACTTCCAAGCACCTGATTATCAAAAGAGAACATGATGGCGTCACAGGTCGGGGGATTTTTGGTAAAGCGCAACGTTTGCAGGACGCGCATACAGATGCGCTTAGCCAGATGGTTGTAAATGTGCTGAAAACCGTATGCTTCTATGTGTTCCATCGCCGCCTCGGTGGTATCGCAGTCGCTGACCAGCGTGAGCAGTTCCAGCGGCGCACCCAGTAACGCGAGGTGGGCCACCAGCGTTTCCATGCGAGCATCGGCAATATGGCTGTGGGTATGAAAGATCCCCGCCGCAATTTTGACAAGCTTACCAGGGTGTCCCACCAGCACAATTTGTCGGAACCCCAGACGTACGGCTTCTTCAATCATGTAGCCGACAAAATTGCTCATGGTGACCACAACCTGGGTGTCGATCCCCATCTGCTCACGCACAAAACGTTCGCCGTGGTTTCCTGGCACCAGTACGACACGCTCCAGCCCCGCCGCTCGCTTAATTTCCAGCTCCAGCGACAGTGAACGTTTCCAGCTTTCTTCTGACATCGGCGTGACGATCCCAGTCGTACCAATGATCGAAATGCCGCCCAGAATGCCAAGGCGGGAGTTGTAGGTTTTTTGTGCCCGCTCTTCGCCTTCCGGCGCGAAAATTTCAATTTGCGCCCCACGATTCGGACCAATCGCCTCACGAACCGCAGACTCAATGGTCTGGCGAGGTGTGCGATTAATCGCCGAACTGCCCACCGGCAGGCCGATCCCTTTGCGGGTTACCGTGCCAACGCCTTCCCCGCCCTGAAGGGTTATCTCTTTGCTATCGTTTAACGTCACGCGGGCAAAAATCAGCATGCCGTGGGTGGCATCCACATCATCGCCACCGTCTTTGCGGATGGCGGCTATCGCCTGCTGTCCTTCGATATGCGGTGACTCTACGTTCAGACACAGCGTCACACCTGATGGCGTCACGATAGAAACCTGATGGATCAGGTGCTGGCGCAATACCATCAGCGCCGCCACTTTTGCCGCCGCCGTCGCGCACGATCCCGTGGTATATCCTTTACGCAGCGCTTTACCGTTGTGCCACACAGGCGTATCGAAGGACTCGCTCATCGCGCCCCCTGCATGTGATAAAGCATGGCGTTGACGATCGCGGCGGCGACGTTACTTCCCCCTTTACGACCTAACGCAGCAATGGCGGGTAGATTGCTTTGGGTCAGTGCATCTTTCGACTCTTCTGCACCGACGAACCCAACCGGTACGCCAACTACGCCACTGACGGCCACATCATGCTCAAGCAGGCGGAACAGCGCTGTCGGCGCGTTGCCAAACACAAACAGCTTTTCACCCTCTTCCTTCACCGCAATGTCAACGGCCGCCATTGACCGGGTAATGCCCTGCTCTTTTGCCGTCCGCACGACCCGCGGGTCGCTGATGTAGCAGCGGCATTCGCCACCGAATTTTGCCAGCAGCGTTTTATTAATCCCGGAAAGGGCCATAGTGGTGTCGGTATAAATCACGCTCGAACGGCTAAGCGCCGCACAGAACTGCTCCAGTACATCACTGGAAAACCACAGAATGTCCAGCCAGTCGAAATCCGCTGTCGTGTGAATGACCCGCTTGATAATGGCTTCATGTAACGGGCTGGCAAACTGATAGTCCGGGCGGGTTTCACGGATGATCTCGCCAATAATGTCGAAACTTTTGGCCTCAATCGCCTGGGGTTGCTGGATATATTGCATTGTGTTGTCCTCAGGCCACACCGACCAGCAGCCACCGCAGCGCAATAAACAGCGCCAGTGCCAGCATCGATGCCACCCACATCAATCGAATCGTATGGGAAATGTCGTCTACCGAAATGTCGCGTTGTGCATCACCGATCCACGGTTTCTCAACGCGCTCGCCAAAGTAGTCATTAGGACCACCCAGACGAATTCCTAATGCCCCGGCTACGGACGCTTCTGACCACGCGCAGTTTGGGCTGCTGTGGTTGTAGCGATCGCGCCAGCCAATCTGCAAAGCACGCGCGCCGTCCTGGCGACATAAAAATGCCGCTGCGCCCAGCAGCAGCCAACTTAGTCTCGCGGGAATATAATTTGCGACATCGTCCAGACGAGCGCTGACCATACCGATAGCGCGGTATTTTTCATGTTTGTAGCCCACCATGGAGTCAAGGGTGTTTACCGCTTTGTAGGCCATCGCCAGAGGCGCACCGCCGAGGAGCAAGAAGAACAGCGGCGCGATGATGCCATCAACGGTGTTCTCTGCCACGGTTTCCACTACGCCGCGATTGATCTGCTGTGGCTGTAATTGCGAGGTATCACGTCCTACAATCCATGACAGCTTTTCCCGACTTGCAGCAAGGTTACCGGCACGTAGCGGACGCTCGACATCCTGCGCGGCGTTTGCCAGGCAGCGCCCGGCCAGCACGGTAAAGATCATCCAGACCTCAACCACCCAACCAAGCCAGGGATGAATAGAGTGCGCCAGCGCCAGTACTCCCCAGGACACAGCCCAGGTCAGCCCAACCACCACAATCCACATCACCGCGCCACCGATGCGTAGCGCACGGTCGCTATGGCAGTAACGCCGAACAACCCGTTGCACCGCAGAAATCAGATTGCCAATCCAGCGCACCGGATGCGGCCAGTTCTGCGGATCGCCGATGATAAAATCAAGCAGCCAGGCAACACACCACGCGAGGATGGTCATAGTGCGCTCCTCGCGGCTGCCAGCCAGTGGTTAAGCATCTGCGGACGTTGAGCAAAATGAACGTGTAGATAGCTGGCAAAGGTATTTCCCACCTGCCAGCCGCCGGACCAGGCTTGCAGCGTTTTGCCATCGCGCACTTTGCGACAGTTCATCACCGCGGGAGTTTCAGGGGTAAAATCGGAGTAGTGGAATTCATGTCCGCGCAGCACTTCGCCTTCTGCAGCCAACAACGTTTGCTGCGCGGCCTGCGCTTCGCAGTAGCCAAATCGGGTCAGACGTTTTCCCATTTTGCTGTGACCGGGAATGATATCCGTCATCAGCCAGGTATCACCCTGGCTGTCTTCCAGCGAACTGCCGAGATACATCAGCCCCCCGCACTCGGCATAAATCGCGACACCCTGCTGGTGCACCGCCCGCAGTTGGTTAAGCATTGCAACATTACGGGCCAACGCCGCAGCATGTAACTCAGGATAGCCACCCCCCAGCCAGATCATCTGACAGTCGGGTAAACAGGTGTCGTGCAACGGGCTAAAACGGACAATCTTAAGCCCCGTGCGCTCCAGTAGCGTAATGTTGTCCGGGTAGTAGAAATTGAACGCTTCGTCATCGGCGATAGCAAGCGTTAGCCCTGCCCCGGCGTCTGCGGCGGGCAGCGCTGGCCATTCACCCGCAGGAAGCGTGTCTAACTGGCTTAATCTCAGCAGCGCGTCGATATCAAGGGTTTGCTCCAGCGTCGCGGCAAACGCCTGCCACGGCTGCTGGTTGATAACCGACTCACGCGCGGTAACTAACCCCAGATGACGCTCAGGAAGCGCAACGCCTTCCATACGGGGAACGTAGCCTAAGACGGGTACAGCGCAGTAACGCTCAATCGCCACTTTCAGGAGCTGGTAATGCGTTTCGCTGTTAACCCGGTTAACAATAACGCCGGCAATATTCAGGGTTGGATCAAAATGCTGAAACCCCATTACCGTCGCGGCGATCGAGGTGGAAACGGCTTTGCCATCAACCAGTAGGATAACCGGACAGCCTAACTGTTTGGCCATCGCGGCGGTGCTGCAGTAGTTTGGGTCGGTGCCGTATCCGTCATACAACCCCATAACGCCTTCAATAACGGCGATATCCGCATGTTGCATGTGCTCGCGAAATAAAGCATTCAGGGTGGGGACGGGAAGCATGAAGCTATCAAGATTGCGGGAAGCAGTGCCGCATACCGCGGTATGCCAGCCGGTATCAAGGTAATCGGGGCCTACTTTGCAAGGCTGGACGCGTAAACCGCGTTTTTTCAACAAGCTCAACAAGCCCAGCGTCACCGTGGTTTTACCACAGCCGCTTCCGGTACCTGCAAGAACAAAAGCGTGAAAATTGGCCGCCATACCCTGATCCTGTTCAGGGTGGTAGGGGTGTAAAGATACCCAGTCTCTCGACTGTATGCATCTGAACCACCCACTTCCCACCGAAGTTGTTGGTAGTCACTGACAGGCAGGTCTTCTGGCTTAGCGTCATCCTCACCCGTCCTTCCCAATCTTGCGATCAGTGGTCAATACGGGGTCGTCAGCATCACAGCAGCGGGGGCTGCGGGGGATTCTCACCCCCTTCCCTACCACAAATGTGGCAAACCTGTCAGTTCAAGAGCCTGATTAATTAAGCTCTCTGTTATGAGGTAAATTCACGACCTCATGACAATAATTCAATTTAATATCTTGCCGGGTTCATTCAACCAATTACCTGGCATAAACCCACTTATTCATATGCTCGCATTCTGAATGAAAGTGCCAACAAAGAATAAAGAAAGTCATTCACAGAGACACTGTATCTCATCACAAAAATAAAAACTGGTGCAGTTTATCCCTCTAATACTATTATTTTGTTGCGCTATGACAATTTATTGACTGCTGTCGCTACTTTTCATTTTATAATGACTGGCATAGCGCCCTATATCAAAAATCGGCAATAGCAAAATATTGCCATTTAAGCGGATTCGCCACGTGAAATGACATTTATTTGCTGGCGAAATGCCTGCGGCGTGACCTGATACGTTTGACGAAAAACTTTGCAAAAATAACTGGTTTGCGAAAATCCTAAATTACGCGCAATGCTGGCTATGCTCCAGTCACTGTGGCAAAGCAGCTCTTTTGCACTGGCCATTCGCTGCTGGTTTACCCATGCGTTAAAACCGATCCCATGATATTTTTTGAACAATTTGCTGAAATAGTAAGGGCTAAGGTAAACATGAGAGGCGACATCCTCCAGACGCAATTCGTCTGATAAATGCGCATCAATATAGCGCAGTGCTTTTTTCATTTTGCTGTCATGAGGATTGGTACTGCGGTTAGCGCGTACCGGCTCTGACTGCTGCGGGTTATCTTTGATAACCACAAAATTAAGTTGTTTCTTAAGGCAATTTTCTACGATGAGCTTCAGCAGATCCGCTGAGGCGATGACTCGCGAATAGTCCATTTCCGGTACATTACGAAACTCGTTGACCAGTTCGGGATCGGCTTGCCAGCGGTCATCTACATTCAGAATATCAACCAAACCAACATCGTTACTTAAGCGTACCTGGCCACAAAGCACAAACCCTACCAGGTGCCCCGCAATGACCAGCGGAATTGAGAAATCGGTAAGTCCGGCGTGACAGCGATAGATGCAGGGTTGATCGGATTTAGAGGCTTCCAGCCCTCCACAGCGATCGCTCATACGACAACGGGTACTGTGCTGAGGATGCTGACGCATCAACTGGCAAAAAGGGGTGAAATTAAAAAGCTCAGAAATTTCATCACCGTGAATATTGACAACCACAACGGCCAGACTGGTGGCCTGCGCAAAATCCTGTGCGATTTTATTAATGAGTTCTGAGTTCAGGGCACTCGCAGAAATCATGATAAAACCTCTCAGTTAATTTATTGTTATAAATAAAACATATTATTCACATTCATTTTCACCCTGCCATCCTGAGCATTGATGAAAGTCGTAATTGAACATAACAAAAGTCTCCCATTCTTGGGAGACTTTTTGGGCAGTTCAGGATACCGGATCACGAAAACAGTTTTTACTTTTCAAAAATAAACTTCTTCTGTGAAGCTAGCTCTCATTTTCGTCCAGCTTACACGTATTACACGGTAAATTTTTGCCAATCAAATAACGATAAATTGCTGCACCCGCGCACGCGCCGATGATAGGGGCCACAATCGGTACAATGAAATAAGGGATATCACGCCCGCCGGTCATCGCAACATCTCCCCATCCGGCCATCCAGGCAAACAATTTAGGACCAAAATCACGCGCCGGATTCATCGCAAATCCGGTGAGCGGACCGGTGGATGCGCCGATAACAGCAACCAGAATACCAATCAGCAATGGTGCCAACGGACCTTTAGGCACACCGTTACCGTCGTCAGTCAGCGCCATGATCATCCCCATAAGAATGGAGGTAATCACCACTTCGACCAACGCTGCCTGCCAGACGCTGAGCGCCGCCGCAGGATAAGTACTAAAAATACTGGCAAGGTGCAGGCTTTCCAGACTGCCGCGCACCATCTGGTGGGCCGACTCATACTCGGTAAACAGACTGCCGTAGAGCAAATAAGCCAGCAAAGCGCCACCAAAGGCCCCCGCGACCTGCGCCACAGTGTAAGGTAAAACTTTGCGCCCCGGAAAACAGGCAAACAGCCACAGTGCGATGGTGATAGCAGGGTTGAGATGCGCGCCAGAAATCCCGGCCGTCAGGTAGACTGCAAGCGAGATCCCCAGACCCCAAATGATGCAGATCTCCCACAATCCCAGGCTGGCACCTGCGACTTTCAGAGCGCTCAGGCAGCCAATACCAAAAAACAAAAACAGCCCGGTACCCAAAAACTCAGCAATGCATTGCGCTTTTAGTGAATCGTTCATTGTGACACCTTCTAAGCAGAGTTCGTGTCTTTACCAGCGGACTCCTTACTGGCAAGTAGAATACTTCGAGGCTTACTATAAAAGGCCGTATCAGCAAATTGTTGGCATTCTGCGGATAGCTTGCCCTTTAAAATCGTGGTGCAATAGCAAATTCTTGCTACGCACTTTATTAAAACATTAGAGACAATCGGGATTACGCGTATTACACGGACATTTTCAAAACAATAAAATATTGCTATTAGCAGAAATCCGTTTTCAAACCACCATCACAATTTCATTTTTTTCGCATAGCAAATGATATTTATAATGTCACCAGAAAAAGTGTAAATGTGGAACTGACATAACTAAATAATCACATCAATAAAATTTAATATAGCCATTAAAAACAATAAGTTAAAATAATTAATAGCAATTTTATATCACCTTACCTCTATTATTTTTTCACTCTCAATTTCAAGTCAGCCATTCTTTTTCCTCGCTTCTTTTTATAGTCATGAACATCGGGACAACCCAGGCGAGGTCTTTATGCAACAAGAAGCGTTAGGAATGGTAGAAACCAAAGGCTTGACTGCAGCCATAGAGGCCGCAGATGCAATGGTGAAGTCAGCCAATGTAATGCTGGTCGGCTACGAAAAAATTGGTTCGGGGCTGGTAACAGTCATTGTCCGCGGCGATGTTGGCGCAGTCAAAGCAGCAACAGATGCAGGTGCCGCCGCAGCACGTAATGTGGGAGAAGTGAAAGCCGTACACGTCATCCCACGCCCTCACACCGATGTAGAAAAAATCTTACCGAAGGGAATTAGCTAATGAGCAGCAATGAGCTGGTTGATCAGATCATGGCGCAGGTGATTGCTCGCGTGGCAACGCCGGAACAGCAGGCTATCCCTGAAAATAATCCTCCAACACGAGAAACGGCTATGGCAGAGAAAAGCTGCAGTTTAACGGAGTTTGTCGGTACTGCGATTGGCGACACCGTCGGTCTGGTAATCGCCAACGTGGACAGCGCCCTACTGGACGCAATGAAACTTGAAAAACGGTATCGCTCCATTGGCATCCTTGGCGCGCGTACTGGTGCAGGCCCGCACATCATGGCCGCAGATGAAGCGGTAAAAGCCACCAATACTGAAGTCGTCAGTATTGAGTTGCCACGTGATACCAAAGGCGGCGCGGGTCACGGTTCGCTGATTATTCTCGGCGGCAACGATGTTTCCGACGTGAAACGCGGAATCGAGGTTGCGCTGAAAGAACTGGATCGCACCTTTGGCGATGTGTATGCCAACGAAGCCGGTCACATCGAGATGCAATACACCGCACGCGCCAGCTACGCGCTGGAAAAAGCCTTTGGTGCACCGATTGGCCGTGCCTGTGGCGTGATCGTCGGCGCCCCGGCATCCGTTGGTGTCCTGATGGCTGATACTGCGCTGAAATCCGCCAACGTGGAAGTTGTGGCCTACAGCTCCCCTGCCCATGGCACCAGCTTCAGTAACGAAGCCATTCTGGTCATTTCAGGCGATTCCGGCGCTGTGCGTCAGGCCGTTATCTCCGCCCGCGAAATCGGTAAAACCGTACTCGGGACCCTCGGCTCAGAACCGAAAAACGATCGTCCGTCCTACATCTGATATCAGTGAGGCTGATTCATGAGATCGAAAAGATTTGAAGCACTGGCGAAGCGCCCTGTGAACCAGGATGGCTTCGTTAAGGAGTGGATCGAAGAAGGCTTCATTGCGATGGAAAGCCCGAACGACCCTAAACCGTCGATTAAAATCGTCAACGGTACAGTCACAGAACTGGACGGAAAATCCGCCAGTGAATTTGACTTAATTGACCATTTCATTGCCCGCTATGGCATTAACCTGGCGCGCGCTGAAGAAGTCATGGCGATGGACTCAGTAAAACTTGCCAATATGCTTTGCGATCCTAACGTGAAGCGCAAAGACATTGTGCCGCTGACTACCGCAATGACCCCGGCAAAAATTGTCGAAGTGGTGTCCCATATGAACGTCGTTGAGATGATGATGGCCATGCAGAAAATGCGTGCTCGTCGTACACCGTCTCAGCAGGCGCACGTCACTAACGTTAAAGATAATCCGGTGCAGATTGCCGCTGATGCGGCTGAAGGCGCCTGGCGCGGATTTGACGAACAGGAAACGACGGTTGCCGTTGCGCGTTATGCACCCTTTAACGCCATTGCGCTGTTAGTCGGCTCACAGGTTGGGCGCCCTGGCGTATTAACCCAGTGCTCGCTGGAAGAAGCGACCGAACTTAAACTCGGTATGTTAGGCCACACCTGTTACGCGGAAACCATCTCTGTCTATGGTACTGAACCCGTATTTACCGACGGCGATGACACGCCATGGTCGAAAGGTTTCCTCGCCTCTTCCTACGCCTCACGCGGTCTGAAAATGCGCTTTACCTCCGGCTCTGGCTCAGAAGTTCAGATGGGTTACGCCGAAGGTAAATCGATGCTTTACCTCGAAGCCCGCTGTATTTACATCACCAAAGCCGCTGGCGTACAGGGTTTACAAAATGGCTCAGTAAGCTGCATCGGCGTGCCTTCCGCTGTGCCGTCAGGCATTCGTGCGGTGTTAGCTGAAAACCTGATCTGTTCCTCCCTGGATCTGGAGTGTGCCTCCAGCAACGACCAAACCTTTACCCACTCGGATATGCGTCGTACTGCCCGCCTGCTGATGCAATTCCTGCCGGGTACTGACTTCATCTCTTCCGGTTATTCCGCTGTACCGAACTACGACAACATGTTTGCGGGTTCGAACGAGGATGCCGAAGATTTTGACGACTACAACGTTCTCCAGCGAGACCTCAAGGTAGATGGGGGTCTGCGTCCGGTTCGTGAAGAAGACGTTATCGCCATTCGTAATAAAGCGGCGCGCGCACTGCAGGCCGTCTTTGCCGGGATGGGATTACCGCCAATCACTGATGAAGAAGTGGAAGCGGCGACTTACGCCCACGGTTCGAAAGATATGCCGGAGCGAAACATCGTTGAAGACATTAAGTTTGCGCAAGAGATCATCAATAAAAACCGTAACGGTCTGGAAGTGGTGAAAGCCCTTGCTCAGGGCGGGTTTACCGATGTCGCTCAGGACATGCTCAACATCCAGAAAGCCAAGTTAACCGGGGATTATCTGCATACCTCCGCCATTATCGTTGGCGACGGACAGGTGCTATCCGCAGTAAATGACGTCAATGACTATGCCGGTCCGGCAACAGGTTATCGCCTACAAGGCGAACGCTGGGAAGAGATCAAAAACATCCCTGGCGCACTTGATCCCAACGAACTTGGCTAAGGGGTGAAAAATGGAAATCAATGAAAAGCTGCTGCGCCAGATTATTGAAGACGTACTGTCTGAAATGCAAACCAGCGACAAACCCGTCTCATTCCGTGCATCGACAGCGGCTAGCGCTCCACAGGCTGCAGCGGTGCAGGGCGACAGCTTTCTGACCGAGATTGGCGAAGCCAAACAAGGCCAGCAGCAGGACGAAGTGATTATTGCCGTAGGTCCCGCGTTTGGACTGTCGCAAACCGTCAATATCGTAGGGATCCCGCATAAGAACATCTTGCGCGAAGTGATTGCGGGTATTGAAGAAGAAGGCATTAAAGCGCGCGTTATCCGCTGCTTTAAATCTTCCGATGTGGCATTTGTCGCCGTGGAAGGTAACCGTCTGAGCGGTTCCGGGATCTCTATCGGCATCCAGTCAAAAGGTACCACGGTTATCCACCAGCAGGGGTTACCGCCGCTTTCTAACCTGGAGCTGTTCCCTCAGGCACCGCTTCTGACGCTGGAAACCTATCGTCAGATCGGTAAAAACGCCGCGCGTTATGCCAAGCGTGAATCTCCGCAACCGGTCCCTACTCTGAATGACCAGATGGCTCGTCCTAAGTACCAGGCGAAATCGGCCATTCTGCACATTAAAGAGACCAAATACGTCGTGACGGGCAAAAACCCGCAGGAACTGCGCGTGGCGCTTTGATAAAGGATAACTCCATGAATACCGACGCAATTGAATCGATGGTTCGGGATGTGCTGAGCCGGATGAACAGCCTGCAAGACGAGCCCGTGACGCCGGCCGCGGCGAGTTCACCAGCACATACCGCGAAAGTCACGGATTACCCTCTCGCGAATAAACATCCTGAGTGGGTAAAAACCGCAACCAACAAAACTCTGGATGACTTCACGCTCGAAAATGTTCTGAGCAACAAAGTGACGGCGCAGGACATGCGCATCACCCCTGAAACGCTGCGCCTTCAGGCGGAAATCGCCAAAGATGCCGGACGTGACAGACTGGCGATGAACTTCGAGCGTGCAGCTGAGCTAACCGCTGTACCTGACGATCGCATTCTTGAGATCTACAACGCGCTGCGCCCATACCGCTCAACGAAAGACGAGCTGATGGCCATCGCCGACGATCTCGAAAATCGTTATCAGGCAAAGATCTGTGCAGCTTTCGTTCGTGAAGCGGCAGCGCTGTACGTTGAGCGTAAAAAACTCAAAGGCGACGACTAACTCAGGGACAGGATCATGCGATATATAGCTGGCATTGACATAGGCAACTCATCAACGGAAGTCGCTCTGGCTACCCTCGATGAGTCTGGCGCACTGAGCATCACCGGCAGTGCGCTGGCAGAAACCACCGGAATTAAAGGCACATTACGTAATGTGTTTGGTATTCAGGAGGCACTTTCGCTGGCAGCAAAAAACGCCGGTATTAATGTCAGCGATATTTCGCTCATCCGTATTAACGAAGCCACCCCGGTCATTGGCGACGTCGCGATGGAAACGATAACCGAAACCATCATCACTGAATCCACCATGATCGGCCATAACCCTAAAACGCCGGGCGGCGTCGGATTAGGCGTTGGCGTCACTATTACGCCGGAAGACCTGCTCAGCCGTCCGGCGGATACGCCCTATATTCTGGTGGTGTCATCGGCCTTTGATTTCGCCGATGTCGCCACGATGATTAATGCCTCCGTCCGCGCCGGATACCAGTTAACTGGCGTTATTTTGCAGCAGGACGATGGCGTGTTGGTCAGTAATCGTCTGACCCACCCCCTGCCTATCGTCGATGAAGTCCTTCATATCGACCGCATCCCGTTAGGTATGCTGGCTGCCATTGAGGTCGCAATTCCAGGAAAAGTCATTGAAACGCTTTCTAACCCTTACGGAATTGCGACCGTTTTTGGCCTCAACGCCGACGAGACTAAAAACATTGTCCCGATGGCGCGGGCGCTGATCGGCAACCGTTCTGCCGTGGTCGTGAAAACGCCATCAGGTGATGTGAAAGCACGAGCCATTCCTGCCGGAAATCTGGAGCTACAGTCGCAGGGTCGTACCGTACGGGTCGACGTTGCAGCTGGCGCTGAAGCGATTATGAAAGCGGTTGGCGAATGCCCGAAACTGGATAACGTCACCGGAGAGGCTGGCACCAATATTGGCGGCATGCTGGAGCATGTGCGCCAGACAATGGCTGAATTAACCAACAAACCCAGCCACGAAATTTTTATTCAGGACCTGCTGGCAGTCGATACCTCGGTTCCCGTCAGCGTGACCGGCGGACTAGCCGGTGAGTTCTCGCTGGAACAGGCTGTCGGCATTGCTTCCATGGTGAAATCAGACCGCCTGCAAATGGCGATGATTGCTCAGGAAATCACGCAAAAGCTCAACATTGACGTCCAGGTTGGCGGCGCCGAAGCCGAAGCTGCCATTCTGGGGGCCTTAACCACCCCCGGCACGACGCGGCCACTGGCTATTCTGGACCTCGGTGCAGGATCGACCGATGCCTCCATCATCAACCCGAAAGGCGAAATTATTGCCACGCACCTGGCGGGTGCGGGCGATATGGTCACGATGATTATTGCCCGTGAACTGGGGCTGGAAGACCGTTATCTCGCTGAAGAGATCAAAAAGTACCCGCTGGCGAAAGTCGAGAGCTTGTTCCATCTTCGCCACGAAGATGGCAGCGTCCAGTTCTTCCCTACACCTCTCCCGCCAACGGTTTTTGCCCGCGTATGCGTAGTAAAACCCGATGAACTGGTGCCACTGCCAGGCGAACTGGCGCTGGAGAAAGTCCGGGCCATTCGCCGCAGCGCTAAGGAACGCGTTTTCGTCACCAACGCACTCAGAGCGCTACGTCAGGTGAGTCCGACCGGGAACATTCGGGATATTCCCTTTGTGGTGCTGGTTGGCGGCTCATCCCTGGACTTTGAAGTTCCGCAACTGGTCACCGACGCACTGGCACACTATCGCCTGGTTGCCGGGCGCGGCAACATTCGTGGCACCGAAGGTCCGCGCAACGCGGTCGCGACAGGGCTGATTCTCTCCTGGTACAAGGCATTCGCTCATGGAAAGTAATCTCACCACGCCAGCCATCGTTATCTTCGCCACTGCTGGATGCACTGACGTCTGGAGTGATGTGCTGCTGGGTATTGAAGAAGAAGGGATCCCCTTTGTGATTCAGGAGAGCCCGTCAACTGACGTTATCCACAACGCATGGCTGGCGGCTTGCCAATCGCCACTGCTGGTTGGCATTGGCTGCAGTCGCGAAAAACTGGTCGTGCACTATAAAAACTTACCCACATCAGCGCCACTATTTACGCTGACGTATCAACAAGATAACCATGCCCGACGCAGCATTGGTAATAACGCTGCGCGGCTGGTTAAAGGCATTCCGTTTCGGGAATGCCACTCATAACCCACAGGAGAAAAGCAGTATGAATAACGCACTGGGACTGGTTGAAACAAAAGGGCTCGTCGGCGCTATTGAAGCCGCTGATGCCATGGTGAAATCCGCAAACGTGCAGTTGGTTGGTTACGAAAAAATCGGCTCAGGCCTTATCACCGTTATGGTTCGCGGCGATGTCGGCGCAGTGAAAGCTGCCGTAGATGCAGGAAGCGCTGCAGCAAGCGCCGTTGGCGAGGTGAAATCCTGCCACGTTATCCCGCGTCCGCACAGCGACGTTGAAGCCATTTTACCTAAATCCGCATAAATCGTTGCAACCAAGGAGCACAGCGTGAAGCAATCACTGGGATTACTTGAAGTTAGTGGTCTGGCATTAGCCATCAGTTGCGCGGACGTCATGGCGAAAGCCGCCTCCATCACGCTGGTGGGCCTCGAAAAAACCAACGGTTCAGGCTGGATGGTGATCAAGATAATCGGGGATGTGGCCTCCGTCCAGGCGGCCATTTCCACCGGTGTCAGTTTCGCTGACCAGCGAGATGGACTGGTGGCTCATAAAGTCATATCCAGACCAGGGGATGGCATTCTGTCACATAGCGTCACCCCGGAGTCTGAGCCAGCGCCCGCCCCGACACCGGTCGTACCACATGAAGAGATGACTGAGGACCATGCAGCGCCCGAAGTGCCGCAAGATGCAGAGTTGATTAGCTGCAATCTGTGTCTTGACCCTGCCTGCCCCCGTCAAAAGGGCGAGCCGCGCTCTCTTTGTCTGCACTCAGGCAAACGAGGTGAAGCGTGATGGATAAACAGCAACTGGAGACAACGGTCACCAAAGTTCTGGATGAAATGCGTGAGCGCCCTATTCCGCTAGGGATCTCTAATCGTCATATTCATCTATGCGCTGAAGATTACGACCGCTTGTTTCCCAATCACCCTATTAGTGAGAAAAAAGAGCTGCTGCAGCCCGGACAATATGCAGCAGACCAGACCGTCACACTGGTGGGACCAAAAGGTCAGTTAAAAAATGTGCGCTTACTCGGCCCACTGCGTAGCACCAGTCAGGTCGAAATTTCTCGTACCGACGCTCGTACGTTGGGAATTGCTGCTCCACTACGGATGTCAGGCAGTATCGAGGGCACGCCAGGCGTTCGCCTTATCAGTCCATTTGCTGAACTGGACTTAGCATCCGGGGTAATCGTCGCCCAACGCCATATCCATATGTCGCCGCTCGATGCCCTAATCCTGCGCGTTTCCCATGGCGATAAAGTCTCTGTTGCCATTAATGGCGATGAACGTCGACTGATTTTCGATAACGTCGCCGTACGCGTTTCGCCGGATATGCGCCTTGAAATGCATATCGATACCGACGAAGCCAATGCTGCGGGCGCAGATAATCCGCAGGCATTTGCCACACTGGTGAGCCCACGATGAACAACGAACTGCTGCAACGCATTATCGAGGAGGTTGTTTCCCGATTAAAAAAACGCGCGGAAAGCACGCTCTCGCTTAGCGTCGCGCAGTTACGGGAAATCGAACCACGGACATTGTGCTGCCAGTACTCGTCGCTCCACCTCCTGCAGGCGGACCTGCCATTGTTGGAGCAAATTGCCGAGGGCTGCGCGGACAACATGTCGGTGGTAACGATCCACGAAGCGCTGGCATGCGGAGTCCGCGTAAAAATTTCACTACAACACCGATTGTTACCCGCAATCCCCATTAGAAAACTTGCGCGTCTGCCTCTGGAGTTCAGTGACGAGCTGGGGCGAATCATCGTTTTGCATCCTGACAAACTTCTCAGCTATGCCGACGTCGCCCAACTGAAGGGCGGCGTTCTGGTGCTACGTCGTCGATGTGTCGTGACGGCTCTGGCTCAGGACGCCGTCGGTACGCGAAATGTCCAATTAATTAAGCAGGAGTGAGCTATGCATCTGGCACGGGTTACAGGCGTTGTGGTTTCCACGCAAAAATCCCCATCACTGGTGGGGAAGAAACTGTTGCTGGTACGTCGGGTGAGTGCGGACGGAGAGCTTCCCGCGTCCCCTGTGAGTGGAGATGAAGTCGCGGTTGATTCTGTCGGCGCTGGAACTGGAGAACTGGTATTACTCAGCAGTGGCTCCAGCGCCAGACACGTTTTTTCCGGCCCTAATGAGGCCATCGATCTGGCTATCGTCGGCATTGTCGACACGCTTTCTCGTTAGGAGGAACTATGGCGATTTATACCCGCACTGGCGATGCCGGCACAACGGCCCTCTTTACCGGGCAACGCGTGAGCAAAACGCACCCGCGCGTCGAGGCTTACGGTACGCTGGACGAACTTAATGCGGCGCTTAGCCTGTGTGTTTGCGCGGCGAAAAACCCGCAGCACCGCCAGTTACTCGAAAACATTCAACTGCAGCTTTTTTGGTTCAGCGCCGAGCTGGCAAGCGAAAGCGAACAGCCAGCGCCAGAGCAGCGCTACATCAGCTCAGAAGAAATTGCCGCGCTGGAAGCCGCCATTGATACCGCGATGGGGAGAGTGCCCCCCCTACGCAGCTTTATTTTACCTGGCCGCAGCGAAGCCGCCAGCCGTCTGCACTTTGCCCGCACGCTGGCCCGCCGCGCAGAGAGGCGACTGGTCGAACTCTCCACCGAGATTTCCGTCAGACACGTGCTGATGCGTTATATCAATCGCCTCTCCGACTGCTTATATGCGCTTGCACGAGCAGAAGATCATGACGCCCATCAAAACAACATTATTCAGAAAGTGGCGGAGCGTTATCTCGCAGCCATCCGTACATCAGCCACCAGGGAGCCGGCTATGTCTCTGTCTTTTCAGGAACTCCACCAACTCACTCGCGTTGCGGTAACGAGAGCAGAAGAACTTCAGGTTCCGGTCGTCATCAGCATTGTTGATGCGAATGGGACCCAAACGGTGACCTGGCGCATGCCTGACGCATTACTCGTCAGTAGCGAACTGGCACCGAAAAAAGCCTGGACCGCCGTGGCAATGAAAACCGCCACGCACGAGCTGACATCGGAAGTGCAGCCAGGCGCCGCGCTTTACGGTCTGGAAAGCCATATGCAGGGAAAAGTCGTCACCTTCGGTGGCGGGTACGCATTATGGCGTGAGGGGTTACTCCTTGGGGGTCTTGGCATCAGCGGGGGAAGCGTTGAGCAGGATATGGACATTGCAGAAACGGCCATTGCGGCAATTAACGTGAGAACACATCAATGAACACTTCAGAACTTGAAACCCTTATTCGTAACATTTTGAGTGAGCAACTTGCCCCGGCCAAAGCAGAAGTTAAGGGTAATGGAATTTTTCCGTCCGTTAGCGAAGCGATCGATGCCGCTCATCAGGCTTTTCTGCGTTATCAGCAATGTCCATTGAAAACCCGCAGCGCCATCATTAACGCCCTGCGAGAAGAGCTGACGCCTCACCTTGCTTCATTGGCTGCTGAAAGCGCTGCCGAAACGGGAATGGGCAACAAAGAGGATAAGTTCCTTAAAAATAAAGCTGCGTTGGATAATACCCCGGGTATCGAAGATCTCACCACTACGGCGCTTACCGGTGACGGCGGCATGGTGTTATTCGAGTATTCACCCTTTGGCGTGATTGGTTCCGTCGCCCCCAGCACCAACCCGACGGAAACCATTATTAACAACAGCATCAGTATGCTGGCTGCGGGAAATAGCGTTTATTTTAGCCCACATCCAGGTGCAAAAGCGGTCTCACTGAAGCTGATTACCATGATTGAAGATATTGCTTTTCGCTGCTGCGGGATTCGGAATCTTGTCGTCACGGTCACAGAACCCACTTTTGAGGCTACCCAGCAGATGATGGCGCACCCTAAAATCGCAGTTCTGGCGATTACCGGTGGTCCAGGCATTGTTGCTATGGGCATGAAAAGCGGGAAAAAAGTCATTGGCGCAGGCGCAGGCAATCCTCCCTGCATTGTTGATGAAACAGCCGACCTGGTTAAGGCGGCGGAAGATATCATTAATGGCGCATCCTTTGATTACAACCTCCCCTGCATTGCTGAGAAGAGCCTGATTGTTGTTGATGCCGTTGCCGAACGACTGGTTCAACAAATGCAGTCTTTTGGCGCGATGCGACTCAATAGCGAAGAGATAGACAAACTGCGCGCAGTTTGTCTGCCAGAAGGAATAGCCAATAAACAACTGGTAGGGAAAAGCCCGGCAACCTTACTGGAAGCCGCGGGAATACCGGTTCCGGCAAAAGCACCTCGATTACTGATAGGTATCGTCAAGGCTGACGACCCATGGGTTACCAGCGAGCAACTGATGCCAATGCTACCCATCGTAACGGTGAGCGATTTTGACAGCGCGTTAACGTTGGCCCTGAAGGTTGAAGAGGGATTGCATCACACCGCCATTATGCATTCGCAAAATGTGTCACGTCTGAACCTTGCCGCGCGCACGCTTCAGACCTCCATTTTTGTGAAAAATGGCCCCTCTTATGCTGGGATTGGCGTTGGTGGTGAAGGCTTTACCACCTTCACCATCGCAACGCCGACCGGTGAAGGAACGACATCTGCGCGCACTTTCGCACGCTCTCGTCGTTGCGTGCTGACAAACGGTTTTTCTATTCGCTAATGGGGCCGTTATGAAAAGCTTTTCACTGCAAACTCGATTGTACAGCGGCCAGGGAAGCCTGGATGTGCTTAAGCGCTTCACGAATAAGCATATCTGGATTATCTGCGATGGTTTTCTCGCGCGCTCTCCCCTGATTGAAAAGCTGCGCGACGCGCTGCCAGCGGATAACCGCATCAGCATTTTCAGCGATATCACCCCCGATCCCACCATTAGCACGGTAGTACAAGGGATTGCGCAAATGCAGTCCCTACAACCGGACGTCGTAATTGGTTTTGGCGGTGGCTCTGCACTGGACGCCGCAAAAGCCATCGTCTGGTTCAGCCGACAGTTCGGTATTGAGATTGAAACCTGCGTTGCAATTCCCACCACCAGCGGCACGGGATCGGAGGTGACCAGCGCCTGCGTGATTAGCGATCCGGATAAAGGCATTAAGTATCCATTATTTAATAATGCGCTTTATCCGGACATGGCCATCCTTGATCCGACGCTGGTCGTCAGCGTTCCACCAGCCATAACCGCGAATACCGGCATGGACGTATTAACGCATGCGCTGGAGGCTTACGTGTCCACGAAAGCCAGCGACTTCACCGATGCGCTGGCTGAAAAAGCGGCACAAATTGTCTTCCAGTACCTGCCTGTCGCCGTCAGCAAAGGCGACTGCCTGGCAACCAGAGGAAAAATGCACAACGCGTCAACGCTCGCGGGAATGGCATTCAGTCAGGCTGGTCTGGGTATCAATCATGCGATTGCCCATCAGTTGGGCGGCCAGTTTCATCTGCCCCACGGACTTGCCAATGCGCTGCTGCTGACCCATGTCATTCATTTTAATGCCCATGATCCGCGGGCCGCGAAGCGCTACGCCCGTTTCGCTAAAGCCTGCCACCTATGCCCGGATAACGCGAACGATACGGCGGCACTGAATGCGCTAATTCGTCATATAGAGCTACTCAAAAAACAGTGTGCGTTACCTTCTTTTGCTGACGCGCTTAAAGACGGAAAGCAAGCCTGGTCACAACGTATACCGTCGATGGTTCAGGCCGCGCTGGCTGATGTCACGCTGCAAACCAATCCTCGTGTTGCCGACGCCAGCGCCATGCAGGAACTGCTTGAGGAATTATTATGAAGACAGCCATGACGGCAGAGTCCACGCTTTATGATGCGCAGACAATTCGCGAACGCGTTCGTGCAGCGGGTGTTGTCGGGGCCGGAGGCGCAGGCTTTCCTGCTCACGTAAAATTACTAGCGCAGGTCGATACGTTTCTGGTCAATGCGGCAGAATGTGAACCGATGCTGAAAGTTGACCAGCAATTGATGGCCGTTCAGGCTGAGCGACTTATCCGTGGCGTTCAATATGCCATGACGGCTACCGGGGCCAGGGCCGGTATTATTGCGCTCAAAGAGAAATATCAAAAGGCTATCAATGCGTTAACGCCCCTTCTGCCTGCCGGGATCCGCTTACATATTTTGCCTGATGTCTACCCGGCTGGTGACGAGGTTTTGACCATCTGGATGGCAACGGGCCGGAGAGTTCCGCCTGCCGCGCTGCCGGTCAGCGTCGGCGTGGTGGTCAATAACGTCCAGACTGTACTCAACATCGCCAGAGCCGTTGAGCAGCAGTATCCGGTTACGCGCCGTACCCTGACCGTTAATGGCGCGGTCGCCAGACCAATCACTCTTACCGTCCCTATCGGAATGTCTTTACGTGAGGTTCTGGCGCTGGCCGGTGGTGCTACCGTTGACGATCCCGGTTTTATTAACGGTGGTCCGATGATGGGCGGCCTGATTACCTCACTGGATACCCCAGTCAGCAAGACCACCGGGGGACTGCTGGTTTTACCAAAGTCTCATGCGTTGATTCAGCGGCGGATGCAGGATGAACGCACCGTGCTTTCCGTCGCAAAAACCGTTTGCGAGCAGTGTCGGTTGTGTACGGATTTGTGCCCAAGACATTTGATCGGCCATGAATTATCGCCGCACCTGCTGGTTCGCGCGGTTAATTATCAGCAGGCGGCCACACCGCAGTTACTGCTCACGGCCCTGACCTGTTCAGAATGCAATGTATGTGAAAGCGTAGCCTGTCCGGTTGGGATTTCACCGATGCGAATTAACCGCATGCTTAAACGCGAGCTACGGGCGCTCAACCATCGTTATGAAGGGCCGTTAAATCCTGAGGATGAAATGGCGAAGTATCGGCTTATTCCGGTGAAGCGCCTTATTACCAAACTGGGCCTTAGCGACTGGTATCACGATGCGCCACTAACTGAGACTGATTATCCCACGGATAAAACGACGCTGTTGCTACGCCAACATATTGGTGCCAGCGCCATCCCATGTGTACTGCAGGGCGAACACGTTGTTCGCGGTCAATGCGTTGCCGATGTGCCGTCCGGTGCATTAGGGGCACCTGTCCACGCCAGTATTGACGGTATTGTCAGCGAAATTACTGAGCAATCCATCACGGTAATAAGAGGTTAATCATGTCTCAGGCTATAGGGATTTTAGAACTCACCAGCATTGCCAAAGGAATGGAAGCGGGCGATGCCATGTTAAAAAGCGCGAATGTGAATTTACTGGTCAGCAAGACCATCTGCCCGGGCAAATTTCTGCTCATGCTCGGTGGTGACGTAGGCGCAATACAACAGGCGATCGCCACCGGAACTTCTCTTGCTGGCGATATGCTCGTTGATAGTCTGGTACTACCCAACATTCACGCCAGCGTACTTCCTGCGATCAGTGGACTTAACAGCGTGGATAAGCGTCAGGCCGTTGGCATTGTTGAAACATGGAGCGTTGCGGCCTGCATCTGCGCCGCCGACCGTGCGGTTAAAGCCTCCAATGTCACGCTGGTACGCGTCCATATGGCATTTGGTATTGGCGGCAAGTGCTACATGGTTGTCGCTGGCGATGTGTCTGATGTGAATAACGCAGTGACAGTTGCCAGTGAAAGTGCGGGTGAAAAAGGTCTGTTGGTTTACCGTTCGGTCATCCCTCGTCCGCATGAAAGCATGTGGCGACAGATGGTGGAGGGATAATGGAAAGACAACCCACCACGGATCGTATGATTCAGGAATATGTTCCTGGCAAGCAGGTTACGTTGGCGCATCTTATCGCTAATCCGGGTAAAGATTTGTTCAAGAAACTGGGATTACCAGAATCGGTTTCCGCAATCGGTATTCTGACGATTACCCCCAGCGAAGCCTCAATCATCGCCTGTGATATCGCCACGAAATCCGGGGCGGTAGAGATTGGTTTTCTCGACCGTTTTACCGGCGCTGTGGTACTGACGGGCGATGTTTCCGCCGTTGAGTACGCGCTGAAACAGGTAACCCGGACGTTGGGCGAAATGATGCGTTTTACCGCCTGTCCCATCACCCGGACATAATCTCATGAAACGCATAATGCTAATTGGCCCCAGCCAGTGCGGTAAAACGTCACTCACGCAGTGCATGCGGGGAGAGGCGCTTCACTATCAGAAGACCCAGGCCATTGTCTGGTCTCCCACAACGATAGACACACCGGGTGAATATCTCGAAAACCGCTGCCTGTACAGCGCGCTGCTGGCCAGCGCCTGTGAAGCAGACATCATCGCGCTGGTTCTCAATGCTGACGCGCCGTGGTCACCTTTTTCTCCAGGTTTTACTGGCCCGATGAACCGACCCGTTATCGGCCTCGTCACCAAAGCCGATTTAGCCAGCCCGCAGCGTATTTCTCTCGTGGAGAGTTGGTTAGTTCAGGCTGGCGCGCAACAAGTATTTGTCACCAGCGCGCTGGAGAATACCGGGGTCGATGAGATGTTCATTTTTCTGAATGCAAAGGAACCTTCATGTCTCACAAAATAATGGCCATTAATGCAGGTAGTTCCTCGCTTAAGTTTCAGCTCCTGGCGATGCCGCAGGGTGAAATGATTTGCCAGGGACTGATCGAGCGTATCGGTATGTCTGATGCGCAGGTCACCCTAAAAGCACCAGCGCAAAAATGGCAGGAGACTTTGCCCGTAGCCGATCACCGTGAAGCAGTAACGCTGCTACTGGAAAAACTGCTCAGCCACAATATTATCAGCAGTCTGGAAGAGATCGACGGCGTTGGCCATCGCGTCGCACACGGTGGAGAATCCTTCAAAGATTCCGCGCGGGTAACTGATGAAACACTGGTGGAAATCGAACGCCTTGCGGAACTGGCACCGCTTCATAACCCGGTTAATGCCTTGGGGATTGCGATATTTCGCCAGCTACTGCCGAAAACGCCAGCCGTTGCGGTTTTTGACACGGCTTTTCATCAGACCCTTGATGAGCCTTCTTTCATCTATCCCCTGCCCTGGCGCTACTACTCAGAGCTCGGTATTCGTCGTTATGGTTTTCATGGTACCAGCCACAAGTATGTCAGCGCTCAGCTTGCTGAAAAGCTGGGCGTGCCGCTCAGCGCCCTGCGGGTTGTTTGTTGTCATCTGGGCAACGGCAGCAGCATCTGCGCTATCAAAGGCGGACATTCGGTGAATACCTCCATGGGATTTACGCCGCAGTCTGGCGTAATGATGGGCACGCGAAGTGGCGATATTGATCCATCCATTCTGCCGTGGATTGCCCTGCGTGAAGGCAAAACCCCGCAGCAGCTCAACCAATTGCTCAACAATGAGTCCGGATTACTCGGAGTTTCTGGTGTATCACCCGACTACCGGGATGTTGAACATGCCGCAGATACGGGCAATCACCAGGCTGCACTGGCATTGACGCTTTTTGCCGAGCGGATTCGCGCCACTATTGGCAGTTATATTATGCAGATGGGTGGTCTGGATGCGCTGGTGTTTACCGGGGGAATTGGTGAAAATTCAGCGCGTGCTCGCGCCGCGATTTGCCACAACCTGAATTTCTTAGGTCTGGCCGTTGATGAAGAAAAAAATCAGCGTAACGCCACCTTTATTCAGACGGAAAATGCGGTAGTTAAAGTGGCGGTGATTAATACCAATGAAGAGCTGATGATAGCCCAGGACGTTATGCGTTTAGCGATATCAGAAACTGTGACATTGGGCATTCCCGCCTGATATTGCCGCACCGCAAATTGCGGCAAATCATGGTAATAGCGCGATCGCCATGACACTATGCGCCGAGGATTGCTGAACACAAAGGTGAAGACGTGGCTGTTGCGCAATGTCCCGCATCGTGCGGAGAACTTATCCAGGGCTGGATTCTGGGCAGTGAGAAACTGGTCTCCTGCCCGGTCGAATGGTATAGCACCGTTGAGGTTACTTCAGGCTCACCGCTGACAGATGAACGTCCACTTTCTCGGGCAATGGTTGACAGGTTATTACAGCACTGGCAGTACCCGGCGCATCTCAGTCAGGATATCCGGATAGATGTTCAGTCAACCATTCCCATCGCGAAAGGAATGGCCAGCAGCACTGCGGATATTGCCGCCACGGCCATCGCCGCAGCGCATTATCTGGGCCATCAACTGGACGAGCCAACACTGGCACAGCTTTGCGTTTCTCTGGAGCCAACCGATAGCACCGTTTTTCGTAAGCTAACCCTTTTCGATCATAACAACGCTTCCACGCAAATTGGTTGTGAAGCTCAGCCTCAACTCGATCTGCTGGTTCTCGAAAGCCCTGAAACATTGCGTACCGCAGATTATCACCGTATTCCACGTCATTCCGGCTTGCAGGCGGGAGCTGCGGCCCTCCAACGGGCATGGGAAAAAGTACAGGAAGCCTGTATTAGCCAAAATCCTTACCGGTTGGGAGAAGCGGCTACGCTTAGCGCAATCGCCAGCCAATTGCTGTTACCAAAGCCGGATTTTGATTCACTATTAGCACTGGTGGAAGAATGTGATTTATACGGCGTCAACGTCGCGCACAGCGGCAGCGTAGTCGGACTGATGCTGGACAGAAATCGTCATGATGTGGATTACATTAAATGGATGCTGACGCAGAAAAAACTTACGATTCACTGGCCAGAACAGCATTTGTTACGCATGGTAACGGGCGGGGTCGAACTGCAATAAGGGTCGCCGCACGGCAGCGACCCGGACAAGCATAAAATCGTTACTCGGCTTTCGCTTCGCCGTTTTTCACTTCGCCCATGGCTTTAAGCTTTTTAGAGATATCGCGGCGTTCTTTAGAGATCTCGGCGTTTTTGATGATGTAGTCATCAACACGATCTTCATAATCGCTTTTCATGCTGGCAATGATGCCCTGAATCGCTTCCACGCTCATACCAGGCTTGATGTAGTCGCTCAGGTTGTCCAACAGCAGAACGCGTTTCTGGTTGTCACGGATCTTTTTCTCAACGTCCTGGATTTCACGTTGCAGTTTGTTTTTACGACGGAACAGACGAACAAATTCCAGCACGTCCTGGAAAGAAGGCTTGGTAGTTTCCATTTTTACACCCCTGATAATGTGAGATTCGGATTCGTTAAAACAACGGCTAAAGTGGGTCAACATTACTTTCATGCCCGCCATACTTCAAGTTGCATCTGCATCGACAATGCATGGTTGAAACCTGAGTTATCGAGGGTAAAGCCATTGCAGTTACCAATGGTTTTAGCCTTTTTCAGTATCATACCTCTAATCTTTGCTGAATCGAAGCAGCAGTAGAACCAATCCCCTCATCTGCTCTTTATTTGCGCAGTGCGCGACAGATTAAATGTGAAAGTAACTCCAGCTGTCGAGCCATCTCCATGTTCAACCAAACGTAGCCGTGAATGGGCGTTTCTGCGACATTATCGCCTTTATGCTCAGCAATAAGCTGACGCAGCTCTGCCACGGTGTCATTGAGCTTTTCCGTATTGGCAAGCACCGGCTGCGGATTACCTTCATACAAGGCGTGGGTTATTGTCAGTAGTGCCTGCTGGGTCCTGAGCTGAGTTTCACGTAGCGTATGCGCATTCAACATGACAAAGTGGCTGGTACGGCTGGCCCACAGCGCATTAATTTGCAGCTCGAGCATGCAGACCAGATTGCGATTCACCGTCTGAATAGCCTCAAAGATCGATTTTTGAATGCGGGTTTCCTTGCTGGCAGGAGCGATGAGCCCACGCATTTTGACAACGTCGCTCAACAGTTGTTGTAAATGCTTCTCCAGCCGCGGTTGCTCGAGCAGATTGGGGGATAGCGCGGCCTGATACACCCGATTGTACCCCGTGACGCAATGCGCCAGTTGGATACGCCAGTGTATAAAGGCCCGCTGCGGCCAGATGCCGGTAAACAGCATCGCCAGTAACGACCCCAGAATAACATCACCACCGCGCCATAACGCGGTATTCATATCTCCGGCAGGCGCACCCACGACCACGGCAAGCGTTATGCCAATCAGCAGCGCCTGGTACGGCCTTTTACCCAGCGCCAGCCAGCCGCAGAGAAACATCGCTACCGCGCACCATATCAGCATTAACGGCAGCGAGAAGAGTTCCAGACGCAGGGCAACCAGTCCCAGGACCGAGCCCAGGATCGTGCCACCTATACGTTCAAAGGCCCTGGGAACAACGTTACCCCAAAAAGATATTGGCCCCATAATCACCACCAGCGTGATCAGAGGCCATGTACCTTCGGGAATGTTTAACAGGCGTACCAACAGAAAAGTAAGGAGAAACGCCAGCGCAATGCGAATACCATGCACCACACGATAATGACGATACAAACGAATTTCAAAAGGACTCAGCGATTTGTCTGCACGCACTCATGCACTCCGTCAGGGAATAGCAAAGAAGCGAATTGTACCTGTTTTTAGCGTGAAAAGATCATCCTGATTTACACCCCAAACAGTTACTTCGTCTGCACTGGCACGTACATTTCAATGTCCCAGTAACCGTCCTCCATGCCATTGTTCATATAAACTTCAAAGCAGGGTTTAGCGGCTATCGTATAAGTTGTATCCTGCAACAGGCGCTCGAAGAACTGATACCAAGGCGTCGCAAAATCGTGATTCTCAACGCGCGCAACAGCGACAGCATAGTCGCCACCCGCCAGTTCGGTGAGGATCACCCCTTCGCTGTTTTCCGGGATTTCAAAACCTTCAGGCACAGAAACCACGGTATCACAGCGCAATTTTTCCGCAGGAACAACATCAGGGTTGTCGTAATAAACAGCAATCCATTCCAACGGCACAATCTGTTTACCGTCGACCCACTTCATTAATTGCTCAAACCCCTGCTTCACCGTTTGTTCCCACGGTCCAACCATATGGAAACCGGCAATCATGCGTTTTTCGACCAGCTTTATCTCGTACTCCATACAACCTCCACTGTTACACTGTATTTATATACAGTGTAATTTCTGGCTATGTCGGCCACAAGGAAATAGTGATTATTATGTGAGCAGATTCGCACTCTTGCCAGTCAGACGCATCAGGAAAAACTACGCCTTGTGGTGGAAATAATCGCTCAGGCGCGAGAAAACGCCGCCTTCGCCGACGGATTCCAGCGTAACCAGAGGCCAATGCGCCACCAGCTTTTCCCGATCGTAGAGTTCAATTTCCCCCACACGTTGATGCGCAGCGATGGGAGCAACCAGCTCTTTCTTATCAAGGACATATTTTGCTTTGATGTTAGGGACTTCTGCTTTAGGCAAGGCCATCCAGAAATCCTGCTCGGTTCCGAGGCTGATTTTTTCTT
Organism: Citrobacter sp. Cb031; assembly: GCF_030336725.1. NCBI lineage: Bacteria > Pseudomonadati > Pseudomonadota > Gammaproteobacteria > Enterobacterales > Enterobacteriaceae > Citrobacter > Citrobacter sp. Cb031. The sequence continues at coordinate 630,060 of NZ_JAOWDA010000019.1, read as the reverse complement.
TATCGCCATACCAGATGCGTTCAGTGCCAACCTGCTTACCGCTACGCAAAACCTGCACTGTATCGAAGTTGTGTTGCCCCCAATGCAGCAGTTTACGCGCCTGATCTTCGCGCCCTTTCGCACTCTCCGCGCCCATCACCACCGCAATCAGGCGGCGCTGACCATCGACGGCGGAAGCAATCAGGTTAAACCCGGCACCGGACGTATGCCCTGTCTTCAGGCCATCTACGTTCATGGTTTTATCCCACAACAAGCCGTTACGGTTTTGCTGTGTGATGCCGTTCCAGGTAAGGCTTTTCTCACTGTACATATGGTAGAAATCCGGTTCCCCGTGGATGATAGCGCGGGACAGCACGGCCAGGTCGTACGCGGAGCTATGCTGACCCGGCGCATCCAGACCATGTACCGTTTCAAAATGGGTGTCCTGCAGGTTCAGTTTTTGCGCATAGTTGTTCATCATCGCGACAAACTGCGGCTGCCCTCCGGCGATGTAATCCGCCAGTGCCACGCAGGCATCATTACCGGAATCAACAATTAACCCACGACTGAGGTCGCGTACCGAAACACGATCCCCTTCTTTCAGGAACATCAAGGATGAACCGACAAATACAGGATTATCTTTTGCCCATGCATCGCGCCCGACGGTCACAATATCTGTCGGACTAATACGCTTGCTGTCAATTGCGCGATCGACAACATAGCCAGTCATCAGTTTCGTCAGGCTGGCAGGATTGCGCTGCTGGTGTTCATTACCGGCTGTCAGGATTTGGCCCGTGGTGTAATCCATTAACACCCATGCCCCGGCAGTAATCGCAGGAGGTTGTGGGGCGAAGCTCACGGCATCGCTCGCCCAGGCGGGCGAAAAACTCATCGTTAATAGTGAAGCGGCAATAAACAAACGGCGTTTCAACAGCATGTCCTCAGGAAAGGGAGAAATAGCCGTTCTTTTTACGGAAGTTCTGTCGAACAAACATGGATAAATTGCAAGAAAATGTGACATAAGGCACATTTTCTTGCTATCAGGAAAGGGTTTCAGAGACAAATCTCGCCGGAACTACCCTTTACGCGGCACGGTCTCTGCGTGATGACTGCGATGGCGGTGATAACCATCGATCATACTGCGAAAAATTTGCCCCGGTGTGTCACCCAGCGTGCACAGGTAAATATGCGCGCAAATGAACAGTAAGCCCACAATCGCTAACGCCATATGCAGCACCAGCATCACCGGCCCCGCCCCTACCACCTGCGGGTAGAGACATACCAACCCGGTGATGATCAGTAGTGGAACCAGTGCGTACATGATGGCCAGGTAGGCCAGCTGTTGCAGCGGGTTAAATTTATCCTCTGCCGTTGCGGCAAACGGGTGCGGCTCACCTTTCATAATGCCATACAGATAAAAGCGTGTTTGCAGCAGGCAGCGTGATATCAACCCGCTAAATTTCACACGATAATGGCAGCCGTTGCCGCTGGTTGCGTTTATTAACACAAAGCCAATCCAGAAGGCCAGCAATGCGAAGCCACACCAGGTATGTACCTGCACCATTAAGGCCACCGGTCCGACAGAAAAGTGGCCAAACAAGCCGCTCAGCAGAAGCAGGATAAAGAGCAGCGCATTACCCCAGTGCCAGCGGCGGACCGCCAGCGAATAGAGGTAGTCCCGATGTTCTTCCCCGGTTGCCGTTTTGGGCGCCAGCATCCGACGTAACAGCGCGTGCGTGACCAGGCCCGCAATCATCAGCACAATAACGACGCCTGCATAAATGAGCCACAGCGGCCAGTAGTCCGGCGCATAGTTAAGCTCTGCTCCCCAGATAGAATTCATACATTACCCTCCTGATGGATCTCTTTACGCCGATAGACACTTACCGGGCCGCTACGCGTATCCTGCTGGCGATAAACCTCTTTTTGATTAATCCAGTGCTGAATTTCCGGGTCATCGCGACGACCAAATTTCAGCGCATCCGTCGGACAAACGGAAACACAGGCTGGCGATTGTCCGACCTCCAGGCGAGTATCGGCGCAGAAGTTACATTTGTCGGCAATCCCCGTTTGTGGGTTGAGGTAGCGGACATGGAACGGGCAAGCGGCAACGCAGTAGTCACAACCAATACAGCGAGACTTATCCACTTGCACAATGCCATTTTCGTCACGAAATGAAGCGCCAGTAGGACAGACGCTGACGCACGGCGCATCTTCACAATGCTGACAGGAAACGCGAACAAACTGGAAGTGGGACAGCACTTCGGGTTCATGTTCGGGTGAACGGATCTGCACTTGTAGGCGACTAAATCCCTCCGGCACGTCATTCAGTACCTTGCAGGCAACCGTACACGCCTGACAGCCAATACAGCGTTTCTCGTCATGCAGCATGACATAAGGGTTTGTTGATTGATTCATGATGTTCTCCTTTCTCATGCCCGACGAAGCGTGACGCCAGCGGTGTGCACCACCGTACCGGAAACCGGACTGGTAACATGCGGAAGCAAATTACCGCAGTGAATACCGTGCGTCGTCGCCGCGGTTTTAGCTCCCGCCTTGGCGCCAAATCCCATATAAACGAACAGCGTATCGGGTCGTATTCCGGCAGTAACCAGCGCTTTGCCTTTTTCCTTACCGGTCGCATTTTCCAGCCAAATCTCATCGCCGTTTTTGATGCCTTTTTCACGGGCCGTTTGCGGGTGGATCCACACCGCGTTATCCCACATCAGCTCACTCAGCAGTGGTACATATTGCGTCGCGCCGTTGGTATGCACCGCAACTTTTCCCTGAATAAAATAGAGTTCATTGTCGCCTTTGAGGGCAAAATTGCGGGCGCGCGGAATACCGTAGCCAGGCAAAAGTGCTTCCAGCTCTTCAGAGTAGAGTTCAATTTTTCCAGACGGGGATTTAAAGCGCAGTTGCTCGCCATAGGTACCGTCGCCGTCAACCGCCACCGCGCCCGGATAACGCGCCACAAACTGACGCACTGCTTCAGGTTCCCGCAGCAGCAGCGGAATCCCCCACTCCAGATATCCTTTCTGACGCAGTTCAGCGGAAAGCGCATGATCACCATTAAGCTGGTACAGCTGCCGCGTCTGCATATCCTGCCAGGGGTAGAACTGCCCAAGACCTAACTGCACGGCCAGCTCTTTCCAGATTTGCCAGCTCGGACGCGCATCCCCTATCGGCTCTACAACCTGCTGGCGCAGGGCATAGGCCGGATTCAGGCCCGACATATCAGAGACTTCTTCATCGCGTTCAAGGTAGGTGCATTCGGGTAACAGATAATCGGCATATGCCGCGCTTTCGCTTAAATAGACATCGCAACTGACCACCAGATCGAGTTGTTCGACGGTTTTGACCAGATCAGGCCGACAGGTCACAGTTTGGAAAGGATTGTGGCGGGACATAATCCATCCCTTCACCGGATACGGCGTCTGGTTTAACACGGCATCGATGATGCTTTGCACTACGCCGCCACCCGCCGCGATGTACTTGAATTGTGGGGCAACCAAATCGATGCGCTGCGCCGTTGGCTTGGGCAATTTGGCATCAGGTTTTGCCAGCACCGGAGCGACCTTCTCTCCAGCCAGCTTATTGTAGGTCGCCGCGGCTTTTTTCTGGTACAAGCCCCCTTCACGCTCAATATTTCCCAGCAGCGCATTGAGGGTGAAAATCATACGCCGCATATCAATTTCTTCTTGCGAAAACGTCGCGCGATGGCCAGGGCTGACGATAGCATGAGGCGCACAGGCGGCCATTTCGCGGGTGACCCGAACAATGACATTAGCAGGCACGTCAGCCTGCTTTTGCGCCCATTCCGGCGTGGTCTCTTGTACCGCTTCGGCCAGTTGGTCAAACCCTGTGGTGTAGCGCGCTACGAAGTCCGCGTCATACAGATGTTCATTAATCATGACGTGACACATGGCCATTAACACCGGCAAGTCGCCGCCCGGCTTGAGCGCATGCCATTCATCCGCCTTGCTGGAGAAAACTGACAAACGGGGATCGAAGCTGACCATTTTTGCGCCCTTTTCCTGCGCGGTCATCAGTTCATGCGTTTCGGCAACCTCAATACCTTCATAGAGATTGTGGCCAAAAGAGACCATATAACGGGTATTGGCGATATCCATAGCCAAATCGCCGCCCATCATCACTTTGGCGGCAATCGATTTTCCGGCAGGGCATGTCGACGCATGCGTAAAGGTGTTTGGCGATCCAAACGCCGTTGCCAGTTGAAATAAATGACCCGAAAGCGAACCGGATTTGGAAGAGAATACGACCCCCTGAGGACCATGCTGCGCTTTTATTGCCATCATTTTTTCGGCAATTTCTTTGTAAGCCTGTTCCCAACTAATAACCTGCCATTCTCCGCTGCCGCGAGGCCCTGTGCGTTTCATGGGTTTGACAATACGGTGCGGGTCGTTGACCAGGCTAACACCACTGCCTCCGCGCGCGCAGACACGCGTGCCTTGTTGAGGCGCATTAGGGTTCCCCTGAATAAAAACCGTCTTGTTATTAATTACCTGTGCCTGTATTGGGCAACGATAAGAACACATTTCGCACAAGCTTGGCGTCAGAGATGTTTTCCCCTTAATGCTCTCTGGAGAATTTCGCGCCAGTGCGCCTGGCGGAAAACTGCCTATCGCGCAGGCCGAGCAACCGATACCCACTCCTCGCAAAAAATTACGCCGACTAATGCTCATATAACCTCCTGTTATTAGATATATCCAATTATTATATGGTGTTTAAATTATTAATTTTTAACCTCACTCACATTTCATTAGAATATAGAGCAGCTAACCACCAAAATAAAAACCCATTGTTTATAAAAGAATTTTAAAATTTCCAGAACACAACAAATCAGCACTAAATAACAATAATGGTTCTCATTTATATTATTTATCAGCTCATAGATTTCAGAAAATTTATTCCAGTAATTTCCCTTAACAGTACAAAATTTATTAATCAATTCTATTAAAGCCTGTTCATCTCAATTTTATTGCGTACATCATTCAGCATTGATAATCGCTTTGCTGATTACCTCGCTATTTTTTGGTATTCTTGGACGAGCGCTAAATTGATCCCGGACATAACTGAACAATGAATGACGGCAAGCAGCAACCTGGTTTTCTCTTTCACGATTACGAGACCTTTGGTACCCATCCGGCGCTGGACAGACCCGCGCAATTTGCGGCTATCCGCACAGATAGCGATTTCAACATTATCGGTGAACCTGAAGTCTTTTATTGCAAACCCGCAGACGACTATCTGCCGCAGCCTGAGGCGGTGCTGATAACTGGTATCACACCGCAGGAAGCGCGTGAAAAAGGAGAAAATGAAGCCGCCTTTGCTGCGCGCATCCACGCCCTGTTCACCGTGCCTAAAACCTGTATCCTGGGCTATAACAACGTGCGCTTCGATGATGAAGTGACGCGCAACATCCTGTATCGCAATTTCTACGATCCCTACGCCTGGAGCTGGCAGAACGATAATTCACGCTGGGATCTGCTGGATGTGATGCGCGCCTGCTATGCCTTGCGTCCTGAAGGAATTAACTGGCCGGAAAACGACGACGGCTTACCCAGCTTTCGCCTGGAGCATTTGACCAAAGCCAACGGTATTGAACATGCCAATGCCCACGATGCGATGGCCGACGTATACGCCACAATTGCGATGGCGCAATTAGTGAAGTCGCGCCAGCCGCGCCTGTTTGATTATCTCTACAGCCATCGCAATAAGCACAAACTGGCCGCACTGATTGATGTCCCGCAAATGAAGCCGCTGGTCCATGTTTCGGGGATGTTCGGCGCATGGCGCGGCAACACCAGTTGGGTGGCGCCTTTAGCCTGGCATCCTGAGAATCGCAACGCCGTGATTATGGTCGACTTAGCCGGTGATATTTCACCGCTGCTCGAACTGGACAGCGACGCGCTGCGTGAGCGGCTCTACACTGCTAAAGCTGATCTGGGAGATAACCCAGCCGTGCCGGTTAAACTGGTGCACATCAACAAATGCCCGGTACTGGCACAGGCGAATACCTTGCGCCCGGAAGATGCCGATCGCCTTGGCATTAACCGCCAGCATTGTTTGGATAATCTCAAAATACTGCGCGAAAACCCGCAGGTTCGCGACAAAGTGGTGGCCATCTTCGCCGATGCGGAACCCTTTACGCCATCAGATAACGTAGACGCACAGTTGTACAATGGTTTTTTCAGCGATGCCGATCGTGCCGCGATGAAAATCGTTCTGGAAACTGAGCCGCGCAATTTACCGGCGCTGGATATCTCCTTTGTCGATAAGCGCATTGAAAAGCTGCTGTTTAACTACCGCGCACGTAACTTTCCCGGCACGCTGGATGAAGCCGAACAGCAGCGCTGGTTGGACCATCGTCGTCAAATATTCACGCCGGAGTTTTTGCAAAATTACGCCAATGAATTGCAGATGCTGAGCCAGCAATATGCAGATAACAAAGGGAAACTGATGCTGCTGAAGTCACTCTGGCAGTATGCGCAAGAGATTGTATAACTCCCACGTATAAAAAAACCGGAGAACATGTCTCCGGTTTTTTTTATCTAAATACAGTTATTACGCGATATCTTCGTCGTACTGTGGCACCGGGTTACGGAAGCTTTTGGTCACGCAAGCCAGGTAAATCAGACCAATAGCGGCCCAGATCAGACCCAGAACCATTGAGCTCTCTTCCAGGTTCACCCACAGCGCACCAACGGTCAGCGCACCGCACATTGGCAGGAACAGATACTGGAAGTGGTCTTTCAGCGTCTTGTTACGCTTCTCACGGATCCAGAACTGGGAGATCACCGACAGGTTAACGAAGGTAAACGCCACCAGCGCACCGAAGTTAATCAGCGCCGTCGCCATCACCAGGTCGAAGTTAATTGCCAGCAGAGCAATCGCACCAACCAGAATGATGTTCATGGACGGAGTACGCCATTTCGGGTGGACATAACCGAAGAAACTTTTCGGGAACACACCGTCACGCCCCATCACATACATCAGACGCGCTACGCCTGCATGCGCCGCCATACCTGACGCCAGTACGGTAATGGTAGAGAAAATCAGCGCGCCGACCTGGAAGAACTTACCAGCGACATACAGCATGATTTCCGGCTGCGAAGCGTCCGGATCCTTGAAGCGTGAGATATCCGGGAAGTACAGCTGCAACAGATAGGTGGAGACGATAAAGATCAGGCCACCAATCAGCGCGGTCAGGAAAATCGCCCGCGGGATCACACGTTCAGCGTCTTTGGTTTCTTCAGACAGGTTGCTGATACCGTCAAAACCGGTGAACGAGAAGCACAGGATAGTCGCTCCCGTGATCATCGGGATCACATGCGCATCACCTGACCAGAACGGACGGCTGCTCGCCAGCGTACCGGCACCTTCCCCTTCGAACACGCCATAAACGACCATGCCGAGGATCACTGCAATCAGCACCACCTGCAACAACACGATGACGGTGTTGAAATTCGCAACAGATTTCAGGCTGCGCAGGTTAAAGGCAGTCATAAAGGCCACCAGCGCCACCACGAATATCCATGACGGTATCGACGGCACCAGAGCTTCAAAATAAATTTTCGCCAACAGAATGTTGATCATCGGTGCGAACAGGTAGTCCAGCAGTGATGACCAACCCACCATAAAGCCAACGGTCGGGCTAATGGATTTCTGGGCGTAAGTGTAGGCAGAGCCTGCAGACGGATAGCGACGCACCAGTTTACCGTAGCTAAGTGCGGTAAAGAGGATGGCGATCAGTGCAAAGGCGTAAGCTGTCGGGACGTGACCATCGGTCATTCCTGATACGATACCGAATGTATCGAACAGCGTCATCGGCTGCATATAGGCAAGGCCCATCATGACAACCGGAACCAGCGTAAGCGTTTTACGTAATTCCACGCGAGAGGTGTTTGGAGTAGCGTTATGCGACATGGTTATCCCCCATTACGGCGAAAACCGTCGCGTAAGCAAAAAATTGCCCCATTTTTTGTTAATCCTCAGCGACAACAACTGTCGATTTTTAAGTAAGTATCTATCCGGTACGAAGCCCGGCCTCTTTTATGAATGATTGGTTTGATGCAAAAAAATAACCGACGCGTATTAAAACGTCGGTTAATGTCATTTTTTGCAAGCGGCGTATTTTGCACTAATTTGGAGAGAAATAACAAGAGATTGAAGCTACTACAAAAGAATATTTTTTCTTAACTGATTGATTTATCAGCAGCCGTTTTAACATACACCCCCGCAATAGCACTATTTGCTAAAATCTCATCTCGCCACCAGGCGCTGGCCAACCCGGCAGTCTGTTCATTCCAACCTATCCACACGGGTTCAAAGATAATTTGTGCGACCACTTTTTTCTCAATCAGAGCGCCGCTCTCCAGAAATCGCTGCGCCAGATAGCGTGGAATATAGCCGCATCCCAGACCACTGATTTGCAGTTCCAGCTTGGTTTTGAAGTCAAAAACGGTGATGGCTTCCTGATCGTCGAGCACCTGAGAGCCGGAGACGTTGGCATGCTGTGCATTGTCGCCCACCACAATCGCGCGAAAACGCCGAATAGTGCGACGATTCAACGGCTCCTGTTCCTGCGCCAGCGGATGATGCGACGCAACCACAAACACCTGCTCCAGAACCCCTAGCTGCGCAAAGCCAAATTCGCTCGCGGCAGGCGGCTCATGCGTGGCGCCGACAATAATATCTGCCCGCCCCTGAGTGAGGGCATCCCAGGAGCCGCCCAGCACGCCATTGATAAATTTCAGGCGCGTCACACTGTGGTGTTGATAGAAAGATTCGATGAGAGGGGCCAGCAGCGAAAAGGGAAACGTATCATCTACGCCAATAACCAGTTCATTCTCCCAGCCTTCGTGAAGTTTAATCGCCTGCTTTTCGAGTTCGCGGACGGTGTGCAACACCTCCCGCCCCTTTTCCAGCAGCATCTGCCCGGTACGGGTAAACTTAGCCCGATGTCCGCTGCGATCGAGTAGCTGAATATTAAGATCGCTTTCCAGCTTATGGACGGTGTAGCTAAGCGCAGACGGCGTCTTAAACAATTTTGCCGACGCCGCAGCGAAACTGCCCTCTTTTTCCAACGCATCGAGGATGATAAGAACGTCCAGCAGTGGTTTCATACTCGCCCCCTGGCGGTATCAGCGGCACTCTGCTGGTCTGTCACTCCATCGGCATCACCAGCGGGTCAGGATACTGGTACTCAAACCCAAGCTCGTTACAAATACGGTTGCCATCAATGACTTTACCTTTACCGTTATCCTCATTGCCACGAAATTCCGGCGGCTCCATCCCCAACTGGCGGGCCATCTGTGGATAGAACACATTGCGCGCCGGATGCATAGGCGCACATATATTATAGATGTGTCCCCCTTTTGGCGCTTGCAGCAGCAAAGAGATGGCGGCAACCACATCATCCAGATGCACCAGATTGACGCCATGGTGTCCATCTGGCGCCGTCTTGCCAGCGAAAAAACGACCGGGATGTCTTCCCGGGCCGACAAGTCCGGCCAGGCGCAAAATATCCACCGAAGTGCCGGGTAAATTGTGCAACCAGTCTTCAAGTTCTTTCAATACGCGACCACTTGCCGTGACCGGGTTACGCGGAGTCCCTTCTTTCACGATGCCTTGTGCATCGCCATAGACCGACGTCGAACTGGTAAAAATAATCCGCGGGATACGGTACGCCAGCGCACTGTCGACCAGCTCCTGCATAGCCTGCAGGTAAAATGTCTCCCCCGGACCGCTACGGCGCGCAGGTAGCGTAATAACCAGCGCGTCGGCGTCCATCAGTGCGTCGAGATCGTCTGTCTCACAGACCAGTTCAGGCTCCAGGCGCAGCGAGTAGCTCTCTATACCACTCATGCGGGCCGCTTCCACCCCATCCAATGTGGTTTTGCTGCCGGTAACCTGCCAGCCTCTCGCCGCCAGCGACATAGCTAACGGCATGCCTAACCAACCCAAACCGACAATTGCGACCTTTTTCATGCCTTCTCTCCTGACTTTTGGCCTATAACGCAAGGCTACGCTAGCCCACAGTGGCTGACAATTCATAGTATCAATATGAAATGAATTAATGATCAAAAAAAGCCCTTGCTTTCCGTAGCTAAAGTGGTTTAGGTTAAAAGACATCAAATGAATAAACATTCATCGAGAAAATTTATGACACGCGCTCAATTCAAACACCATCATCACCATCATCCTGACTAGTCTTTCAGGCGATGTGTGCTGGGAGACATTTAAATCTTCCAGCGGTGCATGAGCGTATGAGAAAGCCCCCGGAAGATTTCTTCCGGGGGCTTTTTTTTGTGCGTGACCCAAACTGATTCAGACAGGATAACGAGGAATAAAGAATGTTAGATAACACCCGTTTACGCATAGCTATGCAGAAATCAGGTCGTTTAAGCGATGATTCACGCGAATTGCTGGCCCGTTGCGGCATTAAAATTAATCTTCACACCCAGCGCCTGATCGCGATGGCTGAGAATATGCCGATCGATATTCTGCGCGTGCGTGATGATGATATCCCGGGTCTGGTGATGGACGGCGTCGTAGATCTCGGCATCATCGGGGAAAACGTTCTCGAAGAGGAACTGCTCAACCGCCGGGCACAGGGTGAAGATCCACGCTATTTTACCTTGCGTCGTCTGGACTTCGGCGGCTGCCGTCTTTCGCTGGCTACCCCGGTTGATGAAGCCTGGGATGGCCCGGCAGCGCTGAACGGTAAGCGTATCGCTACCTCTTACCCACACCTGCTTAAACGTTATCTTGACCAAAAAGGGGTGTCGTTTAAATCCTGTCTGTTAAACGGCTCTGTAGAAGTCGCTCCCCGCGCAGGTCTGGCTGATGCGATTTGCGATCTGGTGTCAACCGGAGCCACGCTTGAAGCCAACGGTCTGCGTGAAGTGGAAGTGATTTACCGCTCTAAAGCCTGCCTGATTCAGCGCGACGGCGAAATGGCCGAAGCCAAGCAACAACTGATCGACAAACTGCTGACCCGTATTCAGGGGGTCATTCAGGCACGTGAATCAAAATACATCATGATGCACGCGCCGAGCGAACGTCTGGACGAAGTCATCGCCCTGCTGCCAGGCGCTGAGCGCCCTACCATTCTGCCACTGGCGGGTGACCAGCAGCGCGTAGCCATGCACATGGTCAGCAGCGAAACCCTGTTCTGGGAAACGATGGAAAAACTGAAAGCGCTCGGCGCCAGCTCCATTCTGGTGCTGCCGATTGAGAAGATGATGGAGTGATAGCCATGAGCTTCAATACCCTGATCGACTGGAATAGCTGTAGCCCCGAGCAGCAGCGCGAACTGCTGATGCGCCCGGCGATATCCGCCTCTGAAAGCATCAGCCGCACGGTGGCCGAGATTCTTGAGAACGTCAAAAATAACGGCGACCGGGCGCTGCGTGAATACAGTGCTAAGTTTGACAAAACCGAGGTCGGCGCGCTGCGCGTCACCGAAGAAGAAATTCAGCAAGCCAGTAGCCGCCTGAGCGACGAGCTGAAACAAGCCATGCAGGCGGCGGTGCGTAATATTGATGCGTTCCACACCGCGCAAATTCTGCCGCCGGTGGATATTGAAACTCAGCCTGGCGTGCGCTGCCAGCAGATTACTCGCCCTATCGCCTCCGTGGGGCTGTATATTCCTGGGGGATCGGCACCGCTCTTCTCTACCGTATTAATGCTGGCGACCCCGGCGCGTATCGCTGGCTGCAAAAAAGTGGTGCTCTGCTCACCGCCGCCGATTGCCGATGAAATCCTCTACGCCGCGCAACTGTGTGGCGTAAAAGAGGTGTTCAACGTGGGCGGCGCGCAGGCCATTGCCGCGCTGGCGCTGGGTACCGAATCTATTCCTAAGGTCGATAAAATCTTCGGGCCAGGCAATGCGTATGTGACCGAAGCCAAACGTCAGGTCAGCCAACGTCTTGACGGCGCGGCTATCGACATGCCTGCGGGCCCGTCTGAAGTGCTGATTATCGCCGACAGCGGCGCGACGCCTGACTTTGTTGCTTCCGACCTGCTTTCTCAGGCCGAGCACGGCCCCGACTCGCAGGTTATCCTGCTGACGCCAGACGCTACGCTGGCCGAAGGCGTGGCCAAAGCCGTTGAACGCCAGCTTGCCGAGCTTTCCCGCGCCGACACCGCACGTCAGGCGCTCGCCGCCAGTCGACTGATCGTCGCCAGAGATCTTGAGCAATGCGTGGCCATCTCTAACGCCTACGGCCCAGAGCACCTGATTATTCAGACCCGTAACGCGCGTGAACTGGTTGACGATATCACCAGCGCTGGTTCGGTATTCCTGGGTGACTGGTCTCCTGAGTCGGCTGGCGACTATGCTTCCGGCACCAACCACGTTCTTCCGACCTACGGCTATACCGCAACCTGCTCAAGCCTTGGGCTGGCTGATTTCCAGAAACGGATGACGGTACAGGAATTAACCCCCCAAGGTTTCTCTGCCCTGGCCTCCACCATTGAAACACTGGCCGCTGCTGAACGACTGACTGCCCACAAAAATGCCGTCACCCTGCGCGTTAACGCCCTGAAGGAGCAAGCATGAGCACTGACAACTTTCTCAGCGTCACTGATTTAGCCCGTAAGAATGTTCGCGAGTTAACGCCCTATCAGTCTGCCCGTCGTCTTGGCGGTAACGGGGACGTGTGGCTCAACGCGAATGAGTACCCAACCGCCGTTGAGTTCCAGCTACGCCAGCAGACGCTGAACCGCTATCCAGAGTGTCAGCCGAAAACCGTAATTGAGAATTACGCGCAGTATGCTGGCGTCAAACCAGAGCAGGTGCTGGTCAGCCGCGGTGCAGATGAAGGGATCGAACTGCTGGTGCGCGCTTTTTGCGAACCCGGTAAAGATGCAATTCTCTACTGTCCGCCGACTTACGGCATGTACAGCGTCAGCGCCGAAACGATTGGCGTTGAATGCCGCACCGTCCCGACCCTGGATAACTGGCAGCTGGATTTACAAGGCATCGCGGACAAGCTTGATGGCGTGAAAGTGGTCTACGTATGCAGCCCCAATAACCCAACCGGCCAGCTGATAAATCCGCAGGACCTACGTTCACTGCTCGAAATGACGCAGGGTAAAGCCATCGTGGTCGCTGATGAGGCCTATATTGAGTTTTGTCCGCAGGCTACGCTGGCAGGCTGGCTGTCTGAGTATCCGCATCTGGCAGTATTACGTACGCTGTCTAAAGCATTTGCTCTCGCCGGTTTACGCTGCGGATTTACGCTGGCGAATGAAGAGGTTATCAATCTGCTGTTAAAGGTGATTGCTCCCTACCCGCTTTCTACCCCGGTAGCGGATATCGCCGCCCAGGCGCTGACGCCACAAGGGATTTCCGCCATGCGCCAACGCGTAGAGCAGATCCTGCAAGAGCGTCAGTATCTGGTGGAGAACCTGAAAACCATTCGCTGTGTAGAGCAGGTTTTCGACTCTGAAACCAACTATGTTCTGGCGCGCTTCACCGCATCAAGCAGCGTATTTAAATCTTTGTGGGATCAGGGCATTATCTTACGAGATCAGAATAAACAACCTTCATTAAGCGGCTGCCTGCGAATTACTGTCGGAACCCGCGAAGAGAGCCAGCGCGTCATTGACGCCTTACGTGCGGAGCAAGTATGAACCAGAAGTATCTTTTTATTGACCGTGATGGAACCCTGATTTCAGAACCGCCAAGTGACTTTCAGGTCGATCGCTTTGACAAACTCGCCTTCGAGCCGGACGTCGTTCCCGTTTTGCTGAAGCTGCAAAAAGCCGGCTTTAAGCTGGTGATGATCACTAACCAGGATGGACTCGGTACGCAGAGCTTCCCGCAGGCCGATTTTGACGGTCCGCATAACCTGATGATGCAAATTTTCACCTCTCAGGGCGTCGCGTTTGATGAGGTGCTGATCTGCCCGCACCTGCCAGCGGACGCGTGTGATTGCCGTAAGCCAAAAATGAAACTGGTTGAGCAGTATCTGGTTGAACAGGCCATGGATGTGGCAAACAGCTACGTCATTGGTGATCGGGCGACCGATATTCAGCTCGCAGAAAACATGGGCATTAGCGGATTACGCTACCACCGCGACACCCTGAACTGGGTGATGATCGGCGAGCAGTTGACCAAGCGAGACCGCTACGCGCACGTTGAGCGTAATACCAAAGAGACGCAGATTGACGTCAAAGTCTGGCTGGACCGCGAAGGCCGTAGCAAAATCAATACCGGCGTTGGCTTCTTTGACCACATGCTGGATCAAATCGCCACCCACGGCGGTTTTCGCATGGAGATTGCCGTCAAAGGCGATCTGTATATTGACGATCACCACACCGTTGAAGATACCGGTCTGGCGCTGGGTGAAGCCTTAAAGCTGGCATTAGGCGATAAACGCGGTATCAACCGTTTTGGTTTTGTGCTGCCGATGGACGAGTGCCTGGCACGTTGCGCGCTGGATATCTCGGGGCGTCCGCACCTGGAATACCGCGCGGAGTTTACCTACCAGCGCGTTGGCGATCTGAGCACAGAGATGATTGAACACTTCTTCCGTTCACTCTCTTACACCATGGGTGTCACCTTGCACCTGAAAACCAAAGGGAAAAATGACCACCACCGTGTGGAGAGCCTGTTTAAAGCCTTTGGTCGTACGCTGCGCCAGGCTATTCGCGTAGAAGGCGATACGCTGCCCTCCTCAAAAGGAGTGCTGTAATGAACGTGGTGATCCTTGATACCGGCTGCGCCAACCTGCACTCGGTGAAATCCGCCGTCGCACGCCATGGATACGACCCGGTTGTCAGCCGTGACCCGGACGTAGTGCTGCGTGCCGATAAACTGTTTCTGCCGGGCGTCGGTACCGCTCAGGCGGCTATGGACCAGTTGCACGAGCGTGAACTGATTGAACTGATTAAAGCTTGTACGCAACCGGTACTGGGGATCTGCTTAGGCATGCAACTGCTTGGCCGCCGCAGCGAAGAGAGTAACGGTGTCTCTCTGCTGGGCATTATTGAGCAGGACGTTCCGAAGATGACCGATTTCGGTCTGCCGCTGCCGCATATGGGCTGGAATCGCGTCTATCCGCAGGCGGGAAATCGTCTGTTCCAGGGCATTGAAGATGGCGCATATTTCTACTTTGTACACAGCTATGCTATGCCGGTGAACCCGTGGACCATCGCCCAGTGCCATTACGGCGAACCATTTACCGCGGCAGTACAAAAGGACAATTTCTTTGGCGTGCAGTTTCACCCTGAACGCTCGGGCGCGGCTGGGGCGCAGTTGCTGAAAAACTTTCTGGAGATGTAATGATTATTCCGGCATTAGATTTAATCGACGGCACGGTGGTGCGTCTTCATCAGGGCGATTACGCAACGCAACGTGATTATGGCAACGATCCTCTCCCCCGTTTACAGGATTACGCAGCTCAGGGTGCCGAAGTACTGCACCTGGTTGATTTAACTGGCGCGAAAGACCCGGCGCAGCGGCAGATCCCGCTGATTAAAACGCTGGTCGCTGGAGTCAATGTTCCGGTACAGGTTGGCGGTGGCGTGCGTACTGAATCGGACGTTGCGGCGCTGCTTGACGCAGGCGTGGCGCGCGTGGTGGTAGGTTCGACGGCAGTAAAATCCCCCGAGGTAGTCAAGGGCTGGTTTGCCCGTTTTGGCGCCGACGCGCTGGTGCTGGCGCTGGACGTTCGTATTGACGAGCGCGGTAATAAACAGGTAGCGGTTAGCGGCTGGCAGGAAGATTCCGGGGTTTCTCTGGAAGAACTGGTTGAGACCTATTTACCCGTCGGCCTGAAGCACGTGCTGTGCACCGATATCTCCCGCGACGGTACGCTGGCTGGCTCAAACGTCGCGCTTTATGAAGAAGTGTGCGCCAAATATCCGCAGGTAGCATTCCAGTCATCTGGCGGCATTGGCGGGATCGAGGACGTAGCAGCCCTGCGTGGAACCGGCGTACGCGGCGTGATCGTCGGACGCGCCCTGCTGGAAGGTAAGTTCACCGTTGAGGAGGCCATTCAATGCTGGCAAAACGCATAATTCCTTGTCTGGACGTTCGTGATGGACAGGTGGTAAAAGGCGTCCAGTTTCGCAATCACGAGATTATTGGTGACATTGTCCCGCTGGCAAAACGCTATGCCGATGAAGGCGCAGATGAACTGGTGTTCTACGATATCACCGCCTCCAGCGATGGCCGCGTAGTGGATAAAAGCTGGGTATCTCGCGTGGCGGAAGTGATCGATATTCCGTTCTGCGTTGCCGGTGGCATTAAATCCATCGACGATGCGGCGCGCATCCTCTCCTTCGGGGCGGATAAAATCTCTATCAACTCCCCGGCGCTGGCTGAACCGGAGCTTATCACCCGCCTGGCGGACCGCTTCGGCGTGCAGTGTATCGTGGTAGGCATTGATACCTGGTATGACGCTGAAACCGGCAAATATCATGTTAATCAATATACCGGGGATGAAAGCCGTACCCGCGTCACGCAGTGGGAAACGCTGGACTGGGTGCAGGAAGTACAAAAACGCGGCGCAGGCGAAATCGTCCTGAACATGATGAACCAGGACGGCGTGCGTAACGGTTATGACCTGGAGCAACTGAAAAAAGTGCGCGACGTTTGCCATGTACCGCTGATTGCCTCCGGCGGCGCGGGCACCATGGAACACTTCCTTGAAGCATTCCGGGACGCCGACGTTGACGGCGCGCTTGCCGCTTCCGTCTTTCACAAGCAAATTATTAATATTGGCGAATTAAAAGCGTACCTGGCAACACAGGGCGTGGAGATCAGGATATGTTAACGAAGCAACAATGCCGCGAGCTGGACTGGGAAAAAACCGACGGACTGATGCCAGTCATCGTGCAGCATGCGGTTTCCGGTGAGGTACTAATGCTGGGTTATATGAACCCGGAAGCACTGGATAAAACGGTTGAAAGCGGCAAAGTGACCTTTTTCTCGCGGACCAAACAGCGCCTGTGGACCAAGGGTGAAACCTCTGGTCACTTCCTGAACGTGGTGAGCATCGCGCCCGACTGCGACAACGACACCCTGCTGGTACTGGTTAACCCGATTGGCCCGACCTGCCATAAAGGCACCTCAAGCTGCTTTGGCGATGCCAGCCACCAGTGGCTGTTCCTGTATCAACTGGAGCAACTACTGGCCGAACGTAAAACCGCTGACCCGGCAAGCTCCTACACTGCGAAGCTGTATGCCAGCGGCACTAAACGTATTGCCCAGAAGGTAGGCGAAGAAGGCGTAGAGACCGCGCTGGCCGCAACCGTGAACGATCGTTTTGAACTGACCAATGAAGCCTCTGATCTGATGTATCACCTGCTGGTTCTGCTGCAGGACCAGGACCTCGACCTGACGACGGTGATTGAGAATTTACGCAAAAGACATCAGTAATAGACAGATACCGGCACTATGCCGGTATCTTTATTTAATTGAGCGTTTAATCATTTCCGAATAAATCTCTGGTATAGACTTTATCGGCTACATCCAACAGTTCTTCGGCCATCCGGTTAGAGATTATAACATCGGACTCGCTTTTAAATTTAGCCAGATCACGCTCAACCCGCGAATTGAAAAAACTATCATCTGGCAATACAGGCTCATAGATTATGACCGGGATACCTTTCGCTTTAATACGCTTCATAATACCCTGGATAGACGATGCCCGGAAATTATCTGAGCCACTTTTCATAATCAATCGATAAATACCGACGACCTTTGGCTTTCGTGAAATAATTGCATCAGCAATAAAGTCTTTTCGCGTCCGATTAGCATCAACGATTGCTGAAATAATATTATTGGGTACAGATTTATAGTTGGCGAGTAATTGCTTAGTGTCTTTTGGCAGACAGTATCCACCGTAACCGAATGAGGGATTGTTGTAATGGTTACCAATACGCGGGTCCAGACAAACCCCTTCGATGATCTGTCGAGCATTAAGCCCCAGGCTTTCTGCATAGCTATCAAGTTCGTTAAAATAGGCAACACGCATCGCCAGATAGGTATTTGCAAAGAGCTTGATAGCTTCGGCTTCAGTTGAATCTGTAAATAGGGTCGGAATATCTTTCTTCAGAGCCCCTTCCTGTAGCAGTGCAGCAAACGTTTCAGCACGGGAAGATCGTTCACCAATGACAATGCGTGAAGGGTACAAATTGTCATATAGCGCTTTACCCTCTCGCAGGAATTCTGGGGAAAAGATGATATTGTCTGAGCTATACTTTTGACGCATCGATTGAGTAAAACCGACAGGAACCGTCGATTTTATTACCATTACTGCATCTGGATTTATTTTAATAACATCCTGTATAACTGACTCGACGCTGCTAGTATCGAAATAATTAGTTTTGGGATCGTAATCTGTTGGGGTAGCAATAATGACAAATTCTGCGTTCTGATAAGCTTTGTGCTTATCCAGGGTAGCGCTGAATGTTATATCTTTTGATTGCAGATACTGTTCAATTTCTTGATCAACTATCGGAGATATCCGATTATTTAGCATCTCGACACGGGAAGGAACTATGTCCAGAGCAATGACCTGATGATGTTGGGCAATAAGAAGACCATTTGACAGGCCAACATATCCGGTACCAGAAATGGTGATTTTCATTTCATGCTCTCAGTATTATCTTAATATTTAATCATGATGTCGTACATCCTGATAAGAGAATAATGTTTTAACGTTTTGTTGAATGTTGTGTCAACGAAGGTTAAAACAATTCAGATTTTCTTTATCAGAGTACGCTAGAAATATTAAGTAAAGATTAAGCAATCAACTTAAATCAATAAGATTTGGGATAAAAAAAAGCCCGGTCAAAAAACCGGGCCAGTGAATGTCAGAAGACTTATTCCATCCATTCAGTATGGAAAACACCTTCTTTATCAGTACGTTTATAAGTATGCGCACCGAAGTAGTCACGCTGGGCCTGAATCAGGTTTGCAGGTAACACTTCGGCACGATAGCTGTCGTAATAAGCGACAGCCGCAGAGAATGTCGGTACCGGGATGCCATTCTGCACGGCATACGCTACAACATCGCGTAGTGCCTGTTGGTATTCATCAGCAATGTTCTTGAAGTACGGGTCGAGCAGCAGGTTCGCGATACCAGCGTTTTTAGCATAGGCATCGGTGATTTTCTGCAGGAACTGCGCGCGGATGATGCAGCCCGCACGGAAGATTTTTGCAATCTCGCCGTAGTTCAGATCCCAATTATGCTCGTCAGATGCGGCACGCAGCTGAGAGAAGCCCTGAGCATAAGACACGATCTTACCGAGGTACAGCGCACGACGTACTTTCTCAATAAATTCTGCCTTATCACCCGCAAGCTGAGTTTTAGGACCGGACAGGACTTTAGAGGCAGCAACACGCTGATCTTTCAGTGAAGAGATGTAACGTGCAAACACAGACTCAGTAATCAGAGACAGTGGTTCACCGAGATCCAGAGAGCTCTGGCTGGTCCATTTACCCGTCCCTTTATTCGCCGCTTCATCCAGGATGAAATCCACCAAATATTTACCATCTTCATCTTTTTTAGTGAAGATATCTTTGGTGATATCGATCAGGTAGCTACTCAGTTCGCCGTTATTCCACTCGGTGAAGGTGCTAGCCAGTTCTTCGTTGCTTAGGTTCAAACCACCTTTCAACAATGAGTAAGCTTCAGCAATCAGTTGCATATCACCGTACTCAATACCGTTGTGTACCATCTTCACATAGTGACCAGCACCGTCGGCACCGATATACGTCACACACGGTTCACCATCTTCTGCAACAGCGGCGATTTTGGTCAGGATTGGGGCAACCAGCTCGTAAGCTTCTTTCTGGCCACCAGGCATAATAGATGGTCCCTTCAGCGCACCTTCTTCGCCACCGGAGACGCCGGTACCGATGAAGTTAAATCCTTCAGCTGAGAGCTCACGGTTACGACGGATAGTGTCCTGGAAGAACGTATTACCGCCATCAATAATGATGTCACCTTTATCCAGATATGGCTTCAGGGAGTCGATAGCAGCATCAGTGCCAGCGCCTGCTTTCACCATTAACAGGATACGACGAGGCGTTTCAAGGGATTCAACAAACTCTTTTACCGTATAGTAAGGAACCAGTTTTTTCCCCGGATTCTCGGCGATAACCTCTTCCGTTTTTTCACGCGAGCGGTTGAAAACGGACACGGTATAACCACGGCTTTCGATGTTGAGCGCCAGATTGCGCCCCATCACAGCCATACCAACGACGCCGATTTGTTGCTTAGACATGTAAAACTCCTGTCAGGTGTAAGCTCCAGGCAGTAAGTAGCCAAACTGCCTTGGTATTGAAATCACATGTTACTCCAACAAACGATAAGAGAACTAGTTTACCGTTTAGCTATTGGTGTTTTAAGGCACAAAAAATTATTTTTTCTGCTCTAACCGAGCTAATTCTTCGACAACATATGGATACATTTTAGCCATACCATCTCTAACACTGATGAAGTTATTCTTACCTGATATCATTTTAACTTTATCAACGTTTAGAACGCTATAACTAATGTCACCTTCTTTTTGCTTCCCGTACTCCACTGAAAGTGGCTTATTAACAACCTCTTGTGCAAGCTCAAGAATATCTCTTATGCTGGTACCCACACCAGAACCTATATTATAGGTTTCATTCCAAACACCTTTATTAATTGTTTCAAAAATGATCTCACAGAAATCGTCAATATAAATATAATCTTTCTTAGTATCCGCACCACCAAAGATGTTCATTGGTATTCCAAGATAAGTATTTTTCAGAGCCACACCGATAATACGATTAAGTTGCTGATACTTACCATAGACATTTGAAGGCCTAAAAATCAAATAGTTAAGGGCAGGATTAATTCGTGCTTCATATTTAAGATAACTCTCTGCGGCTTCTTTAATCCAGCCATAGAAACTCACAGGGCAAAGAGGTGCATTCTCAGGAATCGGTTTATCCGATTGACCATAGATAGAGCCTCCAGAAGAAATGTAAATAATATTATTTACGTTATTACGCTTCATAATATTAAGAACATCAATAAAAGCTGCTAAATTGATAGCCGTCAAATCCTGATAAGAACTCACACCATCCACAACCCAAAAACTGGTAAGAGTGAAGACTACAAGATCAATATCATAATTAGTAAAGATTTCCTCAATCTTAGCTGCATCGCGACTATCGCCGCAAATGCTAATGACATTTTCATGCTGAATACGGATTGGCGAACGACTAAAACTGATTACTTTGTAACCTTTACCAAGAAAATACTCAGTAAAATTGGCCCCCATAAAACCTGAGCCACCGATAATAAGAATATTTTTCACTATTTCTCTCCAGCCTGAATTTCTACGAACGTATCAAGAGCAACTTTAATCATTTGGTCCATATTATAATATTTATATTGAGCTAAGCGACCAACCAATATCAACGATTTATAATTGGATGCTAACTCTGAGTATTTGGAATAAAGTTGATGATTTTCATCACGAGGTACAGGATAATATGGCACATTTTTATCAGGATCATTCTTATCATAATCTTGAGGGTATTCATATACTACTGTTGTAGTTTTACAATCCTGACCAGTTAAGTGTTTACTTTCAGTAATTCGAGTGAAATCGTAGTTATTTGGATAACTTACCATAGCGACTTCCTGGAAGAACTCTTTGGTATAATTAACGAAATCAAACCGTAAAGAACGATAAGGAAGTTCACCATATTTATACCCAAAAAGATGATCAATTTGACCTGTATAAATTAATTTACCGTCAAATCGCCCCCCCATATATTGAATCTGATTATCGTCAGTAAGAGTGATGAAATCATCAGCATTTGCGTTTAACAAAACATGGATATTTTTATTAGCCAGCATTTTATTAAACATAACCGTGTAACCATCTCGTGGCATAATCTGATATTTATCTTTAAAATACCGATTATCACGGGAAATATAAACAGGAACACGTTCAAGAACACTTTTATCAAGCTCTTCAGGTTTGAGATTCCACTGTTTAGCAATGTAATTGACATAAACCTTGTCATAAATATAGTCAGCTAACCATTGAATTTTTTATCTTTAGATTTTTTAAGCTCAAAGATTGGAACCGTTTTGTCATAACCATAAGTTTCGATGAGTTTTTGAGAAATTTCACCATATAAGTTTTCATCGAGAATATCTTTCATCGTATTCAAATTAAACGGTAAGTAAGTCTTCTTACCATCAATTAAAGTACGCGCCTGAAATTGATAAACAAACCATTCAGTGTATTGATCTAAGTAATCAAATACATCTTTGTAATTTGTATGAAATATATGCGGACCATATTTATGGACAAGAACACCATGTTCATCATAGTAGTCATAGCAATTTCCACCTATGTGATCACGCTTTTCAATTATGAGTACTTTTTTATTCAGTTTAGTAGCAATATTATTTGCTAATACAATACCGGAAAGACCACAACCGATAATGACATAATCGTATTTAACAGCCATCTTATTTCCTGTCACTCTGTTTGAATTTTTCTTCCCAAGACTCTATAGCAGTCAACTGAGAAAAGTTAGCAAGATAATCTATTTTAATTTTCCTATAGTTTAGTAGAATTTTTATACTTATCTTAGAAATATTCCATATTGCGCCTAAAAACTCAATCTTAGAGTTTTTAGTAACATAAATTTTATGTTCTTCAGCATTGTAATGAATAATATTACGGTATCCAAATACACTACGCATTGAGGCGGTGACAGTTGGTACGATAATATTCTTCTTCAAGAAAATACTAGGAAGGAGATTTCCGTTAAATGTCACAAGTCGCAAAATTCTTTTTGCGAAATGCTCTTTCTTTGGACAAATTGAGCGAAGGTAGGCTTCATATGAGAAATTGTAATCACTATCAATCGGATCTAATAATTTGTATATCTGATTCTCTTTTACAATAGTGGCATTGTCGATATTTTTAATACCTTCACTACCATTTAAAAATAATTCGACTCCTTTGCAATTAAGTACCACTCCTTTATATCTATAAAAGAATAATTCCTTTAAAGAGCGTTTAACAAATAAAGTGCAGGCATCAACAGCCGAATAATTTTTAAACTGAGTGCTATAAATTATGAGAAGATTTCTCAATTCATATATATTACTATAAACAGGCGTAAATTTTTTATAGAAACTTTCGTGCCAAGTGCAAATACCATTCAATGACAGCATTTTTTTATTGAAAATTCTAATCCCAAGTTCGACATCATCACCTTTCATAAAGAAAGGAAATGCCAACCCTTTGGAGCTTAATAAATGGACAGGATAGCAACAGAACCAAAAGCCATTAAATGTTTTATCATGAAACTCTTGTACAGAATTCAATAAACAATTGTAATAACTACGTAAATCGAGATTACTATGTATTCCATGCAAACGATTTTTTTCAATATATGCGCCAGAATCATGTTGCATATACTGTTTATCATACATTAGCATAGCACCAGCAATAGCATAGTCACTATATTCAGTTTTAAGGCATTGTAAAAAATTATATAATAAACTCACCGAGTATGGATTTAGAAGAATATCGTCATCTAGTGATACTACGTGTGTATCATTATTCTGAATAGCACAATATAATGCACGAGAAAAACCACCACTAGCTCCCAGATTATCTGATTTCACAAGAGTGGTACGTTTATATTTTTCACAAATATCATAATCTAAAGTACCACCATTATCGACAATATAAGTTTTTATATCATAATCTGGGTGTAAATCAATTATATATCTATCAATGAGAGACAGTGTTTTATTTATATATTTTTCTTTTTTATAAGTGCATGAAGCAAGCGCCAAGCTAACAGGTTTAATGTTACTTTCATTAATTTCGCCCCAATATCCAGCTTCACTAATATACGACTCATTTGTTGTAAAGAAAGCTTCAAAGCTGATCGTGTCTTTAAAAGTTAGATCATCAAGTCGGAGATCAATTTTTAGAACTTTCTCTTCTTTCGTTTCGAAAAAATATTCATTTACCGTGGACTCATTAATAGAATCTAAATCTAATTTAGATTTAATAACTCTAATTAAACCCTTACCATAGACGTTTAATTGAAGAAATGCTTTTTCAATATTTGTATGTTTGATCCATTTACCAGCAGAAAAACTATTAAAATAGGTATTAAACGAAATTTTTGAACTTAATGAAGTTATTAATGGTGTAAATTTACCTGACGCATATTCTACCAAGTCATCGCTTCTAAAAAAAAGAGACCGAACATTACATACTTCACTATCTGGAATAATTATTGGTTGAATATTAATTATCACAAATACACCTCACTTTTAATAAGCATAACATTCATTTCCGTATAAGAAATTTTATTTTGATTAATTAGATAGTAAAAGTAAAAACTACTAAAACGTTCACTTAAATACCCAATGTAGCGTGATTTTTTATCTGGCAAATTATAAGACAGTTCATCTTCCACTAGAGATGCAAATTTAAAAAGCTCATGACAGTATTCATTAAATAAATCTTGTTTCAGGATGCTCATATTAAAAAAGTATCCTGAGCATGAATCACTACATTTTTCAGCTGTATCATAAAGGTATGAAAAGTCTCTTTTGATGACTTTCATCATAGCC
Source organism: Citrobacter sp. Cb031 (assembly GCF_030336725.1). NCBI lineage: Bacteria > Pseudomonadati > Pseudomonadota > Gammaproteobacteria > Enterobacterales > Enterobacteriaceae > Citrobacter > Citrobacter sp. Cb031. Next base: position 605,431 of record NZ_JAOWDA010000019.1, on the reverse strand, counting down.
TCGTAATGAGTTGAATCATGGAATAAGCAATAATGCTCTCGGAGTGATATTTTAAGTTTAATTTTTGATGGAAATATAGCATCAATATCATTTGATTTATCAAGAAGGGTTGCTGTCGTTTTTGAAAGAAAATAACTATACGTTTTTTTCAGCAACCACTTTGGCAGTTGTATTTTCCTTAACAATCTTAAGAAAAAAAAATCCATGCCTTTTGCACTAACGAAAAATCTTCTATAATGACAGACTCCTACAAATGGCGACTGAAGATCAGGATTTTTCCAGACACAATAAATAGCAGTTAATTCATTATATGTGCTATTTTTATCGGAAATATTTATCAGTCCAGCGTCTTTTATTTGTATTTTATCTGTATCCACAAGAACGCTCCCAGCCTGAATCGGAATCACGACTTTATCATTGTAGCAACCTTTATAATGCCCATATGATATTGCATAGATTTTCATTAAGCTCTCGTTCTAAATATGTTTTGTAAGAGTATATACATACGAGATGTTAAGAAGTTTTTATATAAATACAACTTGAGCGTTTTTATTAGTCTGGCAAATGGTGAAACATTATTAAATTTCATGAGTTCACCAAATAACTCTTTGTAATAAAAACGATAAAGATAGGAATAAGGGTTTATATCATAGTAATCCCACGGTTTATCTTTCCCGGTATAATGAATCATATTGATTTTAGACGCATCAACTTTGTTATAAATCAGATCACGTTTAGCTCTAAATAATTCATAATTCCACTTAGGACTTATATATTTCACTCTTCCATCGAGCACAGTATTTAATGCGTCTTGATCATTGAAACTGGTATTATTTTCAATCACATAATCTCGCGCTTGAGAGAAAACCTCAGCATTGCATGCTCTATTAAATGAAAATAATATAACTCCAGCATTAAATATTTTATTACTTTTAACTTTTATTTTTTTTATATGTTCTTTGGATATACTACATTCCACAGCAGCCACTAATTCATGTTCGTTAAATTCAATTCCAAATAAATCATCGATACTACCATTAACAATTATATCGGAATCTAAATATAAAACCTTATCTAAGTTTGTAGGTATGTATTGATCCATTAACAGTCGATATAATGTACCAAGTCCAAAACGACCACAGTCGATATTCTTAATTTCGCTTATATCAATAACTTTAATATTTATCGTACAGTTAGGTAAATGTAATTTATTGAAATACTCTGACAGATCTGCATCTGTTAGAATAAAAATATCAAAAATAGAGTTTTGGTTATTCTTGATTAGAGATTTTATCAACACCGCTGCTGCTATTTTATAGTTTTGTTGAATACCTAAAACTATCGTTTTATTATCTGTGCTCATTTATTCTGTACCAGATATAGCGAATGGCACTTGAAAAATGCCATAGAAAATTCTGAGAAAAAATTTTCTTACTACCGTGATTTGCTCGATGTATGCCGCATATATCAGGATAGTAAGTTAAATTTAGCCCTCTTTGCTTTGCACGATAGCAGAGGTCTACATCTTCACAGTACATAAAGAAACGGGAATCGAAACCATTCAAATCAATATAATGATTTAACTTTATACCGAAAAATGAACTTGCACACCAATCAGGATTACTAGTTTCGATTAAACTGTTGCGATCTAAAATACTATTATTCTTATTCATCAAGAATGAACATAAGAAAGTAGCTACAGTTGGGAAACGTCTTATTGCAGGATCTCTAACTGTAAATGATTTATCTTTGTATAAATCGATAGTAAACATATCAGGCTGGTTTTGGAGCACCTTTTCATTCAGTAATGTTAGAGCAGTCTTAGTGATAAAGGCATCTGGATTCATAAAAAGCACATAGTGTGATTCATTATTTGTACAAAGCGCATTATACTTCCTAATAATCTCCTCAACTATAATATTATTGTTTAGAGCAAATCCTTCACATCGTAAAGCTGGACTATAATTAATACTGTACTGTGAGCACAGTTCTCTAACTTTGTATTCTGAAAGATTATCTCTAACCCAAATATTACATTGCTCGCAACCAGATAATTCATTAAAAATATTAACTAAGTCTTCATAATTACCATGGCTAACAATAACTATATCTATCATATTATCATTTATCATTTATCATTTATCATTTATCATTTATCATTTATCATTTATCATTTATCATTTATTTAAATATTGTTTGATAATTACTTCTGGCTTACCATCTGCAATAACTTCTCCGTTATCGATCCAAATTACACGGGTACACAATTCTTCTAAAAGCTCTAACTGGTGAGAAACAAAGACCATAATACTTGAGTCTTCAATGAATTTTGACATTCTGAGTTTTGCCTTTGCAATAAACTCCGCATCCCCACCAGCAAATAATTCATCTAAAACTAAAATATCTGGCTTAACTGCCGTAGCAATTGAAAATGCCAATTTGAGATACATTCCAGTTGAATAGTATTTTACAGGTATATCAATAAATTCATTTAACTCAGAAAAATCAATAATTTCATCTTCCAGTGTCTTCAGCTTTTGTATTGAGTGTCCTAATATAGCCCCATTAAGATATATATTTTCACGGCCGCTTAACTCTGGATTAAATCCAGCACCAATTTCCAATAATGGGGCAATATTGCCGTTTACTCTGATCTGGCCTGAAGACGGTGCATATATTTTGCATAACGTTTTCAGAAAGGTACTCTTACCAGCACCATTTCTACCAACAACACCTAACCTTTCTCCATGTCTAATGGTTATGTTTACATTATTAAGGGCTAAATGTTTACCGGTGTAATTCGGTAAATTAGCTCTAGACTTAAAAATATTAGCAAATAACTCTTTAAAAGTTACCCGAGAGTTTTTATGATCATTAAAATATAATGATACGCTGTCAAACACTATTTTAGATTCCATTTTACAACCTAAATACAATTTTATGTTCGTTGGATTTAAATATATACACGCCCATTACAAAGGCGACACCTGAGAATACAATACAGGTTTTTATTAAATCGAATGATGGCAGCACATTATTGTAAATAGGATCTCGAAACAACTCCACAAAATAAAACATTGGATTCCAAGAGAATACCCATCTAAATTCTTCAGGCACTGCACTAATCGGATAAATTATTGGCGTGATAAAATAAAGCGCCTGCAATAGCACCCCGATTAAATATTGCATATCTCGAAGAAATACGGAGCATATGGACAGAATCAATCCTAGTCCAAACGTAAAAAAGAAAAGAATAAAGAAAGAAAATGGCAAAAATAAAAGTGCAAAAGATAATTTAGCACCAAACAATAATGCAATGATAAATAAACAGATAGTACTTAAGAATGAATCAATCAGCACTGAGAATGCATTTGCCGTAATGAATAATTGCTTCGGTAGATATATTTTCTTAATTAAACTCTCATTCATTATGAGAGACTGCGAACATTGAGCAATTGTATTCGAAAACATTGTCCATGGAATAATTGCTGAAAATAAAAAAATACTATAGTCTCTTATTTGAAACTTTAGTACTATAGAAAATACCGTGGCAATAACTATCATATTTAATAATGGGTTTAGTAATGTCCATAAAAACCCAAAAATTGTTCTTCGGTAGCGGAGAGTAACTTGTTGTTTAACGAGCTGCCCAAGGACAGTTTTATATTTAACTAGATCATTAAAAAAACTATTAAACACATAAACCTCTTATAATTATTAGGCATAGATATTATCTATGCCTTACAATCATGCTATAGATCGTGTAATGATTTACCAACAGCATCTTTCACTGAAAGCTTAATCTCAGCATCAATCTCAGGCCACTCAATAGCTACCTGCGGATCATTCCAGATCAAACAGCCTTCAGAACTTGCATCATAGTAATCCGTGCATTTGTATTCAAAATCAGCAATATCGGACAGCACTAAGAAGCCATGGGCAAGTCCAGGTGGTATCCAGAATTGCTTTTTGTTAGCTTCAGAAAGAATTACGCCTTCCCAAGTACCATATGTTGGAGAGTCCCTACGAATATCAACTGCAACATCGAACACTTCACCACGTACTACGCGAACAAGTTTGCCCTGTGGATTGTTACGCTGAAAATGCAGTCCACGCAGGACACCTTTGCTTGAACGAGAATGGTTATCCTGAACAAAATCCATGTCAATATTGAGCATGGTTTGATATCTATTTTTCTCAAAGGTCTCTAAGAAAAATCCACGTTCGTCACCAAAGACTTTCGGCTCAATGATTTTTACATCTTTAATTTTAGTATCAATTACTTTCATTGGTTCTCTCCAGCAATAATCTTCAGATACTGGCCATATCCATTTTTACTCATTTTATTAGCCTGTTCAAAAAGTTGATCTCTACTAATCCATTTATTGCGATACGCGATCTCTTCGAGGCAGGCAACCTTCATGCCCTGGCGTTTTTCAATAGTATGAATAAACTGTGAAGCATCAACCAGGCTATCGTGGGTACCAGTATCCAACCAAGCAAAACCACGACCGAGTAATTCAACCTGCAAGTTACCTTGTTCGAGATACATCTGGTTTAAGGTTGTAATTTCCAGTTCACCGCGTGCAGATGGTTTAACCTGCTTAGCCATTTCTACCACGTTGTTATCATAGAAATAAAGCCCAGTGACAGCCCAGTTAGATTTGGGTTTAAGTGGTTTTTCTTCGATTGAGAGAGCTTTATAATTCTCATCAAATTCAACAACACCAAAACGTTCCGGATCCAAAACCTGATAACCAAATACTGTGGCACCTGATTTTAGCTGTGATGCGGCCTCCAACTTCTTACCAAAACTCTGACCAAAATAAATATTATCGCCCAACACAAGTGCACAAGAATCATTGTTTATAAATTCTTCACCAATGATAAATGCTTGCGCTAAACCATCTGGCGTCGGCTGTTCTTCATAGCTGAATTTCACACCAAATTGGGAACCATCCCCTAATAGGCGCTTGAATGCGGGTAAATCGTCAGGAGTACTAATAATCAAAATATCACGTATACCTGCCAACATTAGAACCGAAATTGGATAGAATATCATTGGCTTATCGTACACGGGTAACAGCTGTTTCGATATTCCAAGTGTGATAGGATATAGACGAGTCCCAGAACCACCAGCTAAAACAATACCTTTCATTATTTGACCTTTATTTTACCAAACCCAAACGTTCACCAGCGTAAGAACCGTCCATGACCCGTTTCCACCATTCTTTATTATTCAGGTACCAATTAACTGTTTTCCTAATGCCTGTTTCGAATGTTTCTTCTGGCACCCAGCCCAAATCATTTTTTATTTTTTTGGCATCAATTGCATAACGGTGATCGTGGCCAGGACGATCGGTTACATAAGTGATTAAATCAGCAAAGTTAGCAATTCCAGCAGGTTTAGATGTCACAACCTCGTCCAGAATTTCGCAAATTGTTTTAACGACTTCCAAATTCTTACGCTCGTTATGGCCACCAATATTGTAAGTTTCGCCAACAACACCTTCTGTGACCACTTTGTATAGCGCGCGAGCATGGTCCTCAACGAACAGCCAGTCTCGAATTTGCGCGCCATTGCCATAAACTGGTAGAGATTTACCCGCAAGTGCATTGATAATAATTAATGGAATCAATTTCTCAGGGAAGTGATAGGGACCGTAATTGTTAGAACAGTTAGTCACTACAGTAGGTAACCCGTAGGTACGTCTCCAAGCACGAACGAGGTGGTCGCTTGATGCTTTAGAGGCAGAGTAAGGGCTACTCGGTGAGTAAGAGGTAGTTTCAGTGAATAATGGTAACTCAGCCCCCTCCGGTAATTCGTCCGGATGAGGTAAATCGCCATAAACTTCATCAGTGGAGATATGATGGAATCGGAAACTGTTCCTATTCGCTTCGTCCAGACCTTGCCAGTATCTTCTTGTGGTTTCCAGCAAAGTGTAAGTACCGACTATATTTGTTTCAATAAATGCCGCTGGTCCTGTGATAGAACGGTCAACATGACTTTCAGCTGCGAGGTGCATCACAGCATCAGGTTGTGTTTCTTGAAAAATTCTCGCCATTGCTTCGCCATCACAGATGTCAGCTTTAAAGAATGTATAGCGTTCGTTGTTTTCCACCTCTTTCAGCGATTCAAGATTTCCAGCATAGGTGAGTTTATCTACATTGATGATATTGTCATTAGTATTATTGATTATATGACGAACAACAGCAGAACCAATAAAACCTGCACCACCGGTAATCAAAATTCTCACGTTAACCTTTCCATATTTAATGAAGTTGAGCCTAATTTTCTTAATAATAACTTGTCAAGTTATTATTTAAGAAATAACGAGTCCCTATAACAATTTTTATAGGGTTTTAGAAGATGTTACTTTAGTATTGCATAATAAAAAACACGCTACCGCCCCTGGCTCAACAGCTACCAGTGTACTGTACACTCCAATTTTTGAGGGGGCTTAGCCTATCAATTATTGATTACATTTTGACACATTTAGCCCCAAAACATCCCAAATATTGTCGTATTAATCTAACTAAGAAACAAGAAGAAATCGATTTTTGCTACAAGAAAAGGTAGAGCATTGATCTTTTTACTACTTGATTTTTATCATAAAAAAGGCAGTGAAGACATGCCTGTATACTGATAGCATCATGAGTCTTCCCCTGCCATTTATCATGAAGTATTACTAATATAATTAATCTTTCGTCTTGCCTATTCTCCGAGCAACTTCTCAATGCTCTTACGGAACTTCGGCCCTTCCTTCAGGTTACGCAGCCCGTACTTAACAAACGCCTGCATATACCCCATCTTCTTCCCGCAGTCGTAGCTGTCACCCGTCATCAGCATGGCGTCAACAGACTGTTTTTTCGCCAGCTCAGCAATAGCATCCGTCAACTGAATACGCCCCCAGGCACCTGGCTGGGTATGCTCCAGTTCTGCCCAGATATCAGCAGAAAGCACGTAGCGCCCTACTGCCATCAGATCGGAATCCAGAGTCTGCGGTTGGTCTGGTTTTTCAATGAATTCAACAATACGGCTGACTTTGCCTTCATTATCTAAAGGCTCTTTGGTCTGAATAACAGAGTACTCAGACAGATCGCCTTCCATACGCTTAGCCAGCACCTGACTACGCCCGGTTTCATTAAAACGAGCAACCATGGCAGCCAGGTTGTAGCGCAGCGGATCCGCGCTCGCTGTATCAAGAATGACGTCAGGTAATACGACGACAAAAGGGTTATCACCAACAATTGGGCGAGCACAAAGAATTGAATGACCCAGACCCAGTAACTGAGCCTGACGAACGTTCATAATAGTCACGCCTGGAGGACAGATAGACTGCACCTCGGCTAATAGCTGGCGCTTAACACGCTGCTCAAGCAACGATTCGAGTTCGTAAGAGGTGTCGAAGTGGTTCTCAACCGCGTTCTTAGACGCATGAGTCACCAGCACGATTTCTTTGATACCTGCAGCTACAATTTCGTCGACAATGTATTGAATCATCGGCTTGTCTACGATCGGTAGCATCTCTTTAGGGATTGCCTTCGTGGCAGGCAACATGTGCATCCCCAGACCTGCTACCGGAATAACTGCTTTCAAATTAATCATTAAGTCATTCACCTATTCAATTGTTGCTGAATTATAGCTTTTTAGCTTGTTTTAGCCAGTATGAATTACATTACTCCGATGCAGCGTATGTTACGCCGCTTAACTTCGCAATGCAGTAATCTTAATCCCAGGGAGTGTCACTTTAGCCAGGAATGGTCGCAAAGTTACCGCTCCCGTCCCGGGAGTCGAAAATTCACCGCTTCGACATTCACCACCTGATGGTTTACCCGGTCGATGTCAACTGAGCTTTGCCCGGTTTCGTTTACCGCATGGACATTCGTCAGCGAGAGTAATGTGTCCTGTTTAGCCATAAACTTGCCGCGCACATCCTGACGGAGATCGAAGTGCATCTTAAGCGCGGGTCCCGTCGCGGATTGCTGCATCACCCTGATGTTACGTAAAAAAAGGTGCTGTGGTTGGTTATGCAACTCAAGCGTGGCACGTTTCATCTCCACATTGGTAATCGCCACAAATGAAGTCGCATTACCAGAGGAGATCTGAATACCGCGCAATTTGTATTCACGTTTCGTATTATCCAGATGGATATTATTTAACTTAAAGTTTTGTGGAATGGATAAATAACGCCCTTTGATTACGCCGTAACCAATGAGCATACCTGCACTATTCTCCATATTGATATTATCAATTACGAAATTATCACATCCGTAAATAGCGACCGTCGCATTATCAATGCCCGCTTTCTTGCTATAATCCGGAGTGATATTTCGCGCGGTAATATTACGAATAATAAAGTGTTTGCCGTTCTCCACATGCACTAGCTGTCGACAGTCGCTACCGGTTATGTTCGCTACCACAAAGTTTTTTACCGCCAGTTCATCGGGATAGGTATTGTCATAGGTACTCCCCGCCAGACCGATGCCGATGCCCCAGTTCACGTTGCCGTTGGTACAGTTGATACGTTCAATGACATGGTCAGAAATGAGGATGTTGCTGTCGTTTATCGCCACATTCCACTCGATAGCATCACCCTGTAAATCGCTAAAACGGCTGTTCGTGATCTTTACGCCGTCCATTCGATTATGAAAACCCTGACGCAAAATGCCATAGTTAGCGCGCGTGACGGTAATATCATCGATAGTCAGATTACGCATCAGCCTCGAGGTTTTACCGCCGATATAGATTTGCGTCACCGGACCGAAACCGCTCATGGCAATCCCTTTTATCACACAGTCCGAACCCCGCACATCGAGGGTAACGTTCCTCAGGCTCCCGCCCTGCTCGCCCATCACCTTGCATCCATCCTGCAGAACAAAGCGCCCACGGCCATTGCCGCTGATTCTGCCTTGCAGGTGTAGCGTTTTGCCAGGCGGGATAACAACTGCGGTATTGAGATCCTTACATTCCAGTCCATTTGGTACGACTACCGTTTGTCCTTCTTTGAACGCCTGCCTGAAAGAAGCCACCCAATCCTGTGGGTTGTAATCCTGAATGATGACGCTGCCCGGTGATTCTAACGCCCGAACAACGGGAGAATGCAGCACGACGAGCGCAGAACTTGCCGTCAGAAAAGTACGGCGTGAGAGTTTGTTCTCTGACATACAACCTCGATTTACATCGTTTGCAGCAGACCGGCTAACTGTTTATTGATCGCTAACTGATTAAATTCAGTTGCAATTTTTTCTCGCGCGCACTGCACAATCGGCTGCACCTGCTCACTGTCGAGCAGGCTAAATGCCGCTAATCGCTCTGCCAGCGCCTGCGCATCGTTTTCCGGTGCCAGCCAGCCAGACTTGCCCGACTCGACCAGTTCAGGGATCCCACTATGGACGGTGGAAATCACCGGGATGCCCACCGCCATCGCCTCCATCAGCGCCACCGGGATCCCCTCCATATCGCCATCCCTTCCGGTAATTGAGGGCAGCAAAAAGACATCGGCCTGCTCAAGCATTTCCTTCACCTGATGACTGGGTTTAAAGCCTGGCATCTCAATCACATCATCAAGTTGATATTGCTCGATTAGCGTACGCAGACGACGCTCCCAGGGGCCAATGCCAAGGATGCGATAACGGAATGCGACGCCCTGCTCTTTCAACTGACGACAGGCTTCGATGGCAACGTGCAGTCCTTTTTTCTCAGTTAACCGGGCGACAGAGATAATCTCCAGCGGTGCGGCTGGCGATTTCAACTGGCGGGGCGTAAAGCGCGTCATATCGATTCCCATGCGCGAGACCGCGATTTTCTGCGGCGGGCACCCCATATTTTTTAAACGTCCGGCCCAGAGGTTGCTGATGGGTAACATCAAATCCCCACGTTCAAACAGTTGCTGATATTCAGGGGTGTAGTGGGCAAGCACATCCCGATGCGAAACATCAATGCCGTGAAATACCGTGGCGATTTTGCCGCGGATCATCCCTAGCTCACGCAGCTTGGCGGCCGTTACGCCTGCGGGCCCAAAATGAGCGATAAACACATCCGCTTCAAACGCCCGCGGGTTCGCGCCACAAATGGCCGCCAAAATCAGATTGCGCGCCTCATCGCCATAGCGTGAAACATTCAGCGCTTTCCAGGTGGCTGCGCGGGTAATACCGCGCAGGGCCGCCACTGCCCTATACTTAAGCTTCGCCAGTTTGCTGTTCGGCTCATTCAGTAACCAGCGCGTTCTTTCACCCAGACGGTAGGTATTAAATGAAGCATGGGTATTTTCAAGATCGCCCTTGTGCAACGCGACAATTTCCACGTCGTAGCCCATGTCGATAAATGCGGTAATCTGATTGAGTACAAAGGTCTCGGAGGAGAGCGGAAATTTAAGCAGGAAAAAGCCAACCTTCATTTTTCCCCCTCAATACGCGTTAAAACCGATTGCACCATGTTCACCCCACGTTCACGCTCACGCCTAACCGCGTCGCCGAGACGTATGTTCAGCTCAGGTAACTGTCCGAGAGCATCGGCGACCTTCCCTTCCAGGCTGCCATCGAGCAGATGGCGAATATCGACGGCCATCTCTGCTAACCCCAGTTGTTGCATGATCCCTGCCGATTTATGCTCATAATTAATGGCGATGGCTGGCGTCATAAAATTCATCGAGATGATGGCCGAGTGTAAACGAGTCCCCACAGTCAGATCGCATGCAGCCAAAATTTTCCCCATTTCCAGGTCGTTGAGTTCATCCATCACCACGTGATAACGGCCCGGGTCGTTAACATACTGGCGCAGGTTCAACGCCACCATGCGGTCATCTTTGTTGTAACTATCAATACCGGTACAGGTTGACAGCGCTATCACCTGGTAACCTTCATCAAGGATGCGGTTCACTACCCCGGCAAAGGCTTGCTCATAGGCCTGCTGCGTTGTCCCCAGACGCTTATCAAAAGGAGCCAGCTCACGCAGAGTAATGGCAACGGTCTTCTGTTTTGCCGCCATGTGTAACCAGTGCTGTACGGCATAACCAGGCTCATAATCCTCATCATGGTTATTTACCAGCCAGGCGGTATCTACCCCGGTTTCGACTTTATCCGTGTTTATTGCACTGCGCTTCATCAGATCCAGACTGACGGATTCACGCAAAATCAATGCATTACAATGTCCAAAAACGTAGTTCGCCAGTTGATTAAACTGCTCATCCTGGAATGGCCCCACGCTGTGGCCAATCATGTACAGCGGTTTTTTCGCCATAAACGTACACAGGGCATGTTCAAACTGCGGTACGCCATACAGATCGACAAAAAACGATCCGCCGACCTGGATAATGGCGTCGTAGCGCGACAGCAGACGAACAAAATCGGTAAACCCCTGGGCGATCGCGATATTGCGCAGATTACCGGAATCGGTGACACGCGAGAGCAGCACCTGATGCTGATAGCGACGACGCAGCACCTTCTTCACGCGTCCCATAACGCCCGCGGCGTTATTGTGTTGCTTCATCTGCGAATACAGCGGATCGCCCATCACCGGGCGGTTCAGTAACCACGAAGAACTCACCGGATAACGGCTCATAACATCCACTTCAGTCTCAGGACGCAACGCGTTAATGGCATCCAGCAAACCGCGCAGAATCGCGCTATCCCCACGGTTCCCACAGGTATGGTTGCCTAAAATTAATAGTTTCATTATGACCTCTTAAAGCGTTGTTCTTATCCTGCACGAAGCAAGGTTTTCATTTTTTCACTGCGGCAGAGCTGGCGTTTTATTTCCACCACTAACGGATGGCGCGACACCACAATCATCGCCGCAAACGCCAGCACTCCTGCCGCTACCTGGATCCCCAGCAACGCACCTGGCGACAGTTGGCTGCGCAGCATTACGTCCAGCGCATAGCTCACCACAAGGGTAGGTAAAGAGAGATATAACGGCAGCCACAGACTGAGCATGTACTGGCGGTAGCTGGAGCCAAGAACAGGTTTGATCATCACGAAGTAACTGAGGATCGTGTTAATCACCTGGACCAGCAAAAAGCCCAGCGTCACGCCAATCGCCCCGGCCTGATGACCACCGATGAAAATGGCGGGAATAAACAGAAAGGTTTTGAACACATTGAATTTGAAGCTGATGTCGACCCGTGCTTTCGCCATCAGCAGTGAACCGATCGGATTCCCCACAGAGCGCAGCAGTCCAACAATGCACAGCAGTTGCAAAACGGGAATAATACCGTTCCACTTCTCGCCAAATACCAGCGGCACCACGTTGTTCGACACCACCATCAATCCCAGGAGTACCGGAAAGTTAATGATCCCGACCACCGACAGCAGCTTGTAAAAATTCACCCGTAGCTTTTCACTGTCGTCCTGAATTTTTGCAAACGCCGGAAACAGGACACGGGTAATAATCGGGTTCAGTTTGATCGGAGGGACAACCGCCACGTTCCAGGCGAGATTGAATCCGCCCGCCACACCTGCGCCCAACGTTCTGGCTAAAACCAACGTGGAAAGGTTGGTATTGAGGTAATTGATAATGCTGTCTGCCGTCAGCCACGCACCAAAACGCAGGTTCGACGAAACGGATGCCAGCGAAAAATGCAGCCCCGGACGGTAAATCCGGCGACCAAAATAGCCGAACAGCAGCGTTCGTAGCGTACTGTTCACCAGATACCCGAGAATGGCCGTCAGCGCGAGCGGCCAGAAATGGGCGCTGACCACGGTAAAGGTAAAACCGGCCAACACCGAACTGGTTTCAATCATGCCAATTTTGTTGAAGGCCAGCTCTTTTTGCATCAGCGCGCGAAACTGCTGCCCGTGCGGTATCACCACAAACGCCAGCGATAAGGTTTTGATGAGTGGCGCCAGTTCGGGATTATTGAGCACGCTGGCAATCGTCCCGCTAAGCAGAAACATCACCACACATACCACCATACCCAGCCCAACGTTGAGCCAGTACAGCGTCGTCAGCTCAAGATAACCGATGTCTTTGCGCTGAATAATTGAATTGGCGATACCGAAATCCGACAGCGTATCGGCCAGCGCAATGATCACCAGCGACACGGTTAACAACCCAAACTGGTGGTTATCAATAATCCGCGCCAGGACGGTCATCTGGATAAGCCCCAGACCAATAATGATCACCGTAGCAATCGCCGACCACTTTGCGCCATTAAGCGTTTTTTCTCGTAAGCTCATGTTAATACGCCGCTTTGTTCACAAAGCCTTTGAATACCGTCAGAAAAACAATTTTGATATCGAACCACACGCTCCACTCGCGAATGTATTCGAGGTCAAACTCCACACGTTTTTCCATTTTTTCCAGCGTATCGGTTTCACCGCGCCAGCCGTTGATTTGCGCCCAGCCGGTAATGCCCGGTTTTACCTTATGGCGTAACATGTAGCCCTCGATCAGTTGACGGTACTGTTCGTTATGCGCCACCGCATGCGGACGTGGCCCGACGATAGACATCCCCCCGGTCAGGACGTTAATAAACTGCGGCAGTTCATCGAGCGACGTCCGGCGCAGGAAATTTCCCACAGGGGTAACGCGCGGATCGTTTTGCGTCGCCTGCGTTACCACCGCGTCGTTCTCCATCACTTTCATCGAGCGAAACTTCCAGACTTTGATCGGCTTCCCGTCCATGCCATAGCGGGTCTGGCGGAAAATCACCGGACCTTTGGAGGTCAGTTTTACCAGCAACGCAATACCACACAGCACCGGGGAAATAAGCAGCAGGATCAGTGAAGCCAGCACGATATCTTCCGCGCGCTTTAACAAGCGATTAATCCCCGAAAGCGGCGTGTCATACAGCGGCACTACCGGAACGCCGTTCATCTCTTCAATCCGTGAATGCAGAATATTGAAGGTAAAGACATCAGGAATGAGGATCACCGAGCAGGTGGTGTCGGCCAACTCACGCACCAGTTTTTTTACGCTGGCGCCATCGCTCATCGACATGGCGATATAAACGTTATGAATGCGTGAAGCTTTGGCGTCGTCCACCAGTTGTTGCAAATTACCGGCCCAGTCGCGGGAGTTTTTTCCAGGGATTGGGTCGTGATAGACCCCCGCCACTTCAAATCCCAGCCACGGTTCATGGCGAAAACTGTCCAGCAGCATTTGTCCGGCGGGCAGGTCGCCAGCCACCGCCACCCGGCGGGTGTTGTAACCACGATTACGCAGCCACCCCGCACCGTAGCGAATAAACGAACGACTCAACACCAGGCCGACGCTTGAAAGCAGATACCATGCCAGCCAGACGGCGAGACGGTTATCGAAATCGTTATTAAAGGCGATCAGACCTGCGCTAAAAATCAGACTCAGCGTCCAGTTTTGTAGTAACAGCACCAGCTCAGTGGAAATTTTGACGCCGCGCCAGGAGCGATAAAAATCCGTTATGCCACCGAGCATCTGAAAAACGACCAGCGTGATCAGCGCCACCAGCAGGTGCATATACAGGAAAGGCAAACCGCTTAATTCGCAGATCACCCACAACCCGCCAAACATGATGGTGATATCTGAAAAGCGTTGCACCATCGAAATTAACGACGCATTGGTTTTGGCGCGTTCGCGCTTTTTTAGATGTGTCATCGTGGTTCCTGTTAGTCACCCTTTGCCCATAAGCGGGCAAAGGAAGCACCGGCATTACTGATTCAGTAACGCCAGAAGAGTGCGCGTTCGCGCTTCCATCAACGGAATATTTCCGCGCGATTCCACGTTCAGGCGCACCACCGGTTCGGTATTGGAAGAGCGTAAATTGAAGCGCCAGTCGACAAATGCCATGCTGATACCGTCCGTTCTGTCCACCGTCAGCGCCTCACGGGAAAAGTGCTGCTCCACACGCGCAATCGCTGCCGCCGGCTCTGCCAGCGTGCTGTTGATTTCCCCACTCGCCGGATAGGCCACCATCCGGTCACGGACCAGTTCACCCAGCGCCTGTCCTTTCAGACTCAGCAGTTCCGCCACCAGCAGCCAGGGGATCATTCCGCTGTCGCAATAAGCAAAATCACGGAAATAGTGATGCGCGCTCATTTCACCGCCATAAATGGCATCTTCATGGCGCATCCGCTCTTTGATAAACGCGTGCCCGGTTTTTGACATCACCGGTTTACCGCCTGCCGCCGTCACCACGTCCACAGTGTTCCAGGACAGGCGCGGGTCGTGGATAATTTTCGCCCCCGGATTCTTCTCCAGAAACGCTTCTGCCAGCAGGCCGACAATGTAGTAGCCCTCAATGAACTGACCTTTTTCATCGAACAGGAAGCAGCGGTCAAAATCACCGTCGAAGGCAATCCCCATATCCGCACCGTGTTCAATCACCGCATTGCGCGTGTCGGCCCGGCATTCCGGCAGCAGAGGGTTGGGGATACCGTTGGGGAAGTTGCCATCCGGCGTATTGTGAATTTTGATGAACTCGACCGGCACACCCAGCGCCTTAAAACGGGCTTCAATGGCGTCAACCACCGGACCTGCCGCACCGTTGCCGGAATTGAGCACCAGCTTCATCGGTTTCAGGCTGCCGGGATTGATGTAACCCAGCAGGTGGTCGATGTAGGCATCGCGGGTAGTAATACGCTGGTAGTGCCCACGTTTTGTCACATCAACCGCCGGGAAGTCGTTGGCTTCCGCCAGGCGCTGCACGTCGCGCAGACCGGTATCACCGCTGATGGGCCGCGCCCCTTCCCGCACCAGCTTCATGCCGTTGTAATCCATCGGATTATGGCTGGCGGTCACTTCAATACCGCCGTCAATGCCAAGGTGGAAGGTGGCGAAGTAAATCTCTTCGGTGCCCGACATGCCAATATCCAGCACATTCACCCCCGCATCCTGCAGCCCTTTCGCCAGCGCCAGCTTTAGCGTCTCGCTGGTCAGACGCACATCGCCGCCCAGAACGATAGATTTTGGCTTCAGGAACTCGCCGTAAGCGCGGCCAATGCGCCACGCGATCTCTTCATTCAGCTCTTCGCCCAGCCTGCCGCGAATATCGTAGGCTTTGAAACAGGTTAATTTCGTCATGATTTCCCCTTCTTCAGGCAACAGTTAGCCCTCTCCTGACTGGAGATATTTTTCCCAAAATGACTAGCCGTTAGTTTTTAGGCCGGATAAGGTGTTCACGCCGCCATCCGGCAACGATGATGTTGTGTTACGCGCGCCCGTAGCGATCCGCAAACCGCACCACATCATCCTCATCGAGGTAAGATCCGGAGCGCACTTCAATCAGATCGAGCGGGATTTTCCCGGGGTTCTCCAGACAATGGGTCGCCCCCAGCGGAATATAGACAGACTCGTTTTCCGCAAGCAGCTTGATATCATCATTGATTGTCACCTTCGCGGTACCGGCAACCACAACCCAGTGTTCAGCCCGGTGATGATGCATCTGCACAGACAATCCCTCACCAGGCTTGACGGTAATTCGCTTCACCTGGTAACGCTCTCCGGCATCAATTGAGTCGTACTTGCCCCACGGACGATAAACTTCGCGGTGAATATGATGCTCATGACGCCCGTCAGCCTTAATTTGCTCTACCACTTTTTTGACGTCCTGCACCGCGTTGCGATCGGCTATCAGCACCGCGTCTTTGGTCTGCACCACCACCAGATCTTTCACCCCGACGGTCGTCACCAGGCCGGATTCGGCATACACGTAACTGTTTTCCGTTTTGTGGCTAATGACGTCGCCGTGATGCACATTGCCTTCAGCGGTATGGGCACTAATTTCCCACAGCGATGACCAGGAGCCAACATCGCTCCAGCCTGCGTTCATTGGCATCACCACCGCATCGGCGGTACGTTCCATTACCGCATAGTCCACAGACTCTTCCGGGCAGGCGAGAAACGCCTGTTCATCAACGCGGATAAAATCGAGATCGGGGTCGACCGTGCTCATGGCGTTCTCACAGGCTTCAAGAATATCGGGACGATACTTTTTCAGTTCTTCCAGGTAACGTCCGGCCCGGAACAAGAACATGCCGCTGTTCCAGTAGTAGTCGCCGCTCGTCACGTAAGCCTGCGCGGTTTCCAGATTGGGCTTTTCAACAAACTGTGCCACCTCAAAAGCCACGGCGTCGGTATTCGTCGGCGAGACCTCCCCCCGGCGGATATAGCCATAGCCGGTTTCCGGCTGGTCCGGCACGATACCAAACGTCACCAGCTTACCCGCTCCGGCATAGGGCATCGCATTGCGAACCGCCTCGCGGAATGCCTCTTCGTTGGCAATCATGTGATCGGCCGCCAAGACCAGCAGCAGCGGATCCTCACCCGGACTTTGACGTTTTGCCGCCAGCGCGGCCAGCGCTATCGCTGGTGCCGTGTTACGCCCGGTAGGTTCGAGAATAATGTTCTCAGTCAGCTTGTGCAGCTGTCGTAGCTGTTCCGCTACGATAAAACGGTGTTGTTCATTACAGATAACCACCGGGCTTTCGCACTCCACGCCGTTCAGACGGCAAATCGTCGTCTGCAGCATGGTGAGATCGCCTTTCAGGCACAGGAACTGCTTTGGGTACAGCACGCGGGACAGTGGCCATAAACGGCTACCCGAGCCACCGGCCATCACCACCGGAAAGAGTTTGCTTTGACTCATCATGTACCCCGTATATCTGCAAGAAATTGACTCAGCACGTTTTCTTTATCCAGCGTGCGTTCGGCATAATCACGTGCCACCGTGTTTACTTTTGGCATCATCAATGCCCGTTTAATACCGCAAACCAGCGCGTTTACCGACTCCGGCTCCACGCACACCGCAATGCCAGGGTGAGCGTCACAAAGCTGACCCAGCTCGGTTTCTGGTTCGGCGGTAATAACTGCGTTACCACCAACAGCGAGGATATTGGTCAATTTGGAGGGCAGTACGGCATCAGCCGCACCACGCTTTTGCACGACCAGATGACAATCCGCAATCTTGAGCAACGCCGGCAGCGCGTCATATGATTGCAGCGGAAAGAACATCACGTTGTTCAGGCCGCGTTCGCTGGCCATGCTCTCCAGCCGCGCTTTACCACCGCCCTGCCCGACAATCACAAACAGCCAGGGGTGTTCGCTCAACTCGACCGCTGCGTCTATCACGCTCTCCAGCCCCTGCTTTTCACCGATATTGCCTGAGTAAAGAACGATCTTTTGATCGGCAGGCAATCCCAGTTGCCGGGACAACGCCTGGGCATCGGCGTCGCTCACATCACGAAAACGCGGCACTTCTGACCAGTTCGGAAAGAAAATAACCTTGTGCGGCGCAACGCCTTTTTCCATGGCTTTGTGCATCATGGAACGGGAAATCGTCGAAATATGGTCCATATTCAACAGCCCACTGCGCTCAAAGGCGCTGGCCAGTTTTGCCACCATACCGCGCGTGCCTTTGCCCGCCATTCCTAGCCCCAACATGGCATCGACTTCGTAATCCTGAACGTGCAATAGCGTACGTGCGCCACAAAGCTTTGCCAGCAGGCGCATGCCCGGCGTGCAAAACAGCGTCGGCACTACGCCGATAATGCGATCCGGCTTCCAGCGACGTTGCGCCAGTAGCGGGAAAAAACTGCTCAGGGCGAAACTGCCCAAATGCAGCAGGCGCTTGAGCGTTGAGGGTTGCTCAGGCACATACAGCGGACAACGCCAGACGAGGGCGTCGCCCTCTTCGCGACGGTAGCGCCAGGATGAATAACTGCCGTTTACCTTCCACTGGGGATAATAAGGCGGCGCGGTGATCACCCGAACGTCATGCCCCTGCTGCGCCATCCACTCCACCATTTCACCGGTGTATTTGCCGATACCGGTCAACTCCGGCGAATAGTTGATGCCATACACGAGGATCTTCATAGCCCGGGTACTCCGGCCTGACTTGTTTTACAGAAGTAAGCCCGACTGTTGTCGTGCACGTGGTCACTGACCAGAATCTGTGTAGCCGCCATCCAACGGTACGCATCATGTTGAACATCAGGCAGTTGCAAGTCGTTTTCCGACACCCGCAGACGAAATCCCAGCACGATGTAATGCGTTGAGAAATCATCCCCAGAAAAGTTGTCGTCATAGAAGTGCTGCCAGACACCGTAAAACTCCGCAGCGGACAGCGGTAAACGTAACCCCAGCTCCGCTTCAGTAAGCCGCTCAAAGGCCACGTGCAGCGGTTCATCTTTTTGCACCCGACCGCCGGGCACGAACCAGTAACCCTGCGCCGGACGATTGAGACGCTTACCGAGCAGAAATTCACCGTGGGTGTTTTCCACGATCAAATCGATGGAAATCAGCGGAGTTGAACGTACTACGGTGGCAAAATCCTCATGACGTAAAAACATGCTTACCCCCGGTAGCGCTGCTGGTTTTCAAGGAACCACTGCCAGGTACTGGCAAGCCCCGCTTCCAGTGATATCTCGTGATACCAGCCCAACTGATGCAGACGCGTAACATCGAGCAATTTGCGCGGCGTTCCATCCGGTTTGCTGGCGTCGAACACCACGCGCCCCTTGTAACCCACGACCTGCGCGATGGTTTGCGCCAGTTCGCGGATGGTGCAGTCCACGCCGGTGCCCACGTTGATATGCGACAGCATCGGCTGGGTATATTCCTGCAAGACTTCCTGAGCCAGCTCCATCACGTGGATACTGGCCGCTGCCATATCGTCAACATGCAGAAATTCACGCATTGGCGTCCCGCTTCCCCACACCACCACATCCGGCGTATTGTGCTCGCGAGCGTCATGAAAGCGGCGCAGCAGCGCCGGGATCACATGCGAATTACTCGGGTGGAAGTTGTCATGCGGCCCATACAGATTGGTCGGCATCACCGAGCGATAATCGCGGCCATACTGGCGGTTATACGATTCGCACAGCTTGATCCCGGCAATTTTGGCAATCGCATACGGCTCATTGGTCGGTTCCAGCTGCCCCTGCAACAGCTCGCTTTCGGCTATTGGCTGGGTGGCTTGCTTTGGATAAATACAGGATGATCCGAGGAACAGCAGTTTATTCACGTTATGCAAATGCGCAGCATGAATAATGTTGCTCTCAATCATCATGTTTTCATAAATAAAATCAGCAGGATAAGTATTATTCGCCACGATCCCGCCAACTTTAGCCGCTGCCAGATAAACCTGGTCAATACGTTCAGTGGCAAAGAACGCCTGCACCGCACTGGCGTCCAGCAGGTTAAGTTGGTCGCGGGTACGCAGCACCAGCTCGACATTATCTCGCTGCGACAATTGTCTGACGATGGCGGACCCCACCATCCCGCGATGGCCCGCCACAAAAATACGTTGTGTCTTCATCCTCAGTACTCCAGCGCGATGGCGACCTCGTAACCGTGCGACTTCAGCAGGGAATGCTTCTTCGCTGCTTCAAGATCGTTGGCAACCATTTCCGAGATCATCTGGCGCAACGTGATTTCCGGCTTCCAGCCCAGTTTTTCATGTGCTTTGGCCGGATCGCCCAGCAGCGTTTCCACCTCTGCCGGACGGAAGTAGCGCGGGTCAACGGCAATCATGACATCCCCAGGTTTCACACCCGGCGCGTCGTGTCCGGTTACGGAAACCACAATGCCTTTCTCATTCACGCCCTCGCCTTCAAAGCGCAATTTAATCCCCAACTGAGCGGCGGCCATTTCCACAAACTGGCGCACGGAATACTGCACGCCGGTGGCAATCACGAAATCTTCCGGCTTGTCCTGCTGCAGCATCATCCACTGCATCCTGACGTAATCTTTGGCATGCCCCCAGTCACGCAGCGAATCCATATTGCCCAGGTACAGGCAAGACTCCAGCCCCTGCGCGATGTTGGCGATCGCACGCGTAATTTTGCGCGTGACAAAGGTTTCGCCGCGGCGCGGAGATTCGTGGTTAAACAGAATGCCGTTACAGGCATACATACCGTAAGATTCGCGGTAGTTGACGGTTATCCAGTAGGCGTACAGCTTAGCAACGGCATACGGCGAGCGCGGGTAGAACGGCGTGCTCTCTTTCTGCGGGATTTCCTGTACCAGACCGTACAGTTCAGAGGTGGAAGCCTGATAAAAACGGGTCTTCTTTTCCAGCCCGAGGAAGCGGATAGCTTCCAGCAAACGCAAGGTGCCGATAGCATCGACATCCGCGGTGTATTCCGGTGAATCAAACGACACTGCGACATGACTCATGGCGCCGAGGTTATAGACCTCATCCGGTTGCACTTCCTGTAAAATACGGGTCAGGTTGGAGGAGTCCGTCAAATCGCCATAGTGCAGATGGAATTTGGGATTGCCCGAATGCGGATCCTGATAGATGTGGTCCACTCGTTCGGTGTTGAATGATGAAGCGCGGCGCTTAATACCGTGTACTTCATACCCTTTTTCCAGCAGGAACTCTGCCAGGTAAGAACCATCCTGCCCGGTTACGCCAGTGATGAGAGCGACTTTTGACATGTAATTACCTCTTAAATGATCCCCTCAGGGAGTAACTTTCTCGACGCGTTCGCGTGTGACTATTGCGGGATTTCCCCGACAAACGACATTGGCTGGCAGCGATTTAAATACACTGCTGCGTGCTCCGACGACGGTGCCATCGCCAATCGTCACGCCAGGCGCGACAAAGACATCTGTCGCCAGCCAGCATTTATCACCAACTACAATTGGTGTGGCGTTAATATCAAAATGTTGACTGGCATAATCATGACTCCCGGTGCATAAATAACTTTTTTGCGAAATAACCGCGTGCGCACCAATCGTAATATCACCCAGCGTATATAAAACCGCGTCATCACCCACCCAGGAATAATCTCCCAGGGTTAATTTCCACGGATAAGTAATTTTTACTGAAGGTCGAATAACTACGTTTTTTCCTATTTTTGCGCCAAACATTCGCAATAAAAACGCACGCCAGCGATACATTACCTGTGGGGACCAGCGAAATAATGTGGCTTGCACTGCCCACCATAATTGCACTTTAATGGCACCGCCGCCGCGAAAACCTCCCGGCACGTTGAAGCCGCTTAAATCCTGCATAATGTACCCTTACGCTTTTCCATATAAGGTTTTTGTTTTACCGGTTGTGCGCAGACGTAAATATTCTGACAACCCGGTCCAAAAACCTGGCATGTGTAATATCTGGCGCTGTACCTTTTTTGCATCCCGGCACAATTCCAGATTATTCGTCGTTGACACCCCACCCATGGAAAACTCTGACACCAGCCCGCTCAGCTTTTTAAACGCGTAACCTGACTTGTATAATTTGGCTGCCAGTGCGTAATCAGACGATATCTTATATTGCAAATCATAGCGCCAGACATTCAGTCCAGAGAGAGGAAAGAAGATTGCCTGATGGCTGGCGGGAAGGCTGTGATAAATATACCAACCCGGCTTGGCCCGCCGCTTAATTTTGTTACCATTACCGAAATCCAGCAACGCATCGCCAATGACCATCGCTTTATCGCTCTGCGTTTTTAGCTGGCGGATAAAATGAGCCGCATCTGCATGCAGAATATCCCCGGAGTTGAGGAACAGCGCAAACCGCCCGCGCGCCATAGCGATACCTTTGTTCATTGCATCATAGATGCCCTTATCCGGCTCGCTGACAAACCGTAACCGGTGCTCTCCACTGAGCCCTTCAAGAAAGGCCGAGGTACCGTCAGAGGAGCCGCCATCAACAACAATCCACTCAAAACTGATATCACCCGCCTGCGTCAGATGAGCTAACGACGCGTGAGTTTTGACGATCCCTTCCAGATTACGAAAGGCGACGGTAATAATACTGAGCAGCATGCGTTCTACCTCGCTATATTCAGCGCCTTGCGCAAAATAAACGGACATACAATTAAAAATGCGTATTCCGGACTAAATACTGAACCTGTAAAAAACAGCGACAGCGGCGTAAAAAGATAAAGCTGCACCCGATAATTCTGATTATCACCAAACGCATTGTTCATCATCTTCATGACTTTCCCCATGTACCACAGGGCTAATATCACCGCGAACCATGAGAAATAAATAATCAGCAGATACAAGCCATTGTCTATCGTTTTACCAACATCTGCACCGTTAAAAATTCCGAATGACGCAACATATTCATAAAGTGAGCCGAATCTCACTACCCCATCAACGTTAAGTAATGAATAACCGACCATTACTAATGGTCCCACGATACGATAATACGATGATGAGCCTTCAGTTCCTAAATCTCCAAGCCGTGTCGCGATGTACGGAAACGCAAATATCACACCAACAACAAACACGCTTAATGAGATTATCGCCAGCGGCAACTTCTTTTTTATCGCATCTTTATTCAGATACTGGAACGCCCACTCCAGGAGGTAAAACAAAATAAATGTCATTACCCCTGAAAACGATCCTGATAATATTATCCCTGCCAGAATCATAGCATCGGACTTAGGCGTTTTGATACCAAACTGTTTGATACTGAGCCAAATTGAGATTAACGCCAGAGCGAAGAATGCCGGTTCGAAATAGAGTGCAGTGGTACGCTTCCCGCCAAACTTAATAAAGTTCAGAACATAGCTATTGCTGTAAATAAGATATTTCGAAATAACTTCCATTAAACTGCTGCCGCCACTAAGAATTATCTGCGCCATTTCCACCGCAGCTAACCCCACCACCAGGCCCACAACCAGCCAGAAAAAACGCAAGATCTTAATGTAGTTATGCGGCGAAATGGTTTTGAAGCGAATACTCCACACCATACCGATAATCACCACGGTATAGACAAACAGCATTGCGGACGTCACGTACTTGCTGGCATCCAGTGATTGTCCGAACAGATAGTTAAACGCCGTCAGTCCGCCCCCCACGCCCAGCGCAATCATTAATTTTTTAATATTGATGCGCTCGACAAACAGCAACAGCAGAACGGGCAAAAACGTGACGATAGTTATCGGGAAGCTCTCGCCAAGCTGGGCGAGTTTGACGTTAACCAGCAGATAAAGCAGCGGTAGCACCAGATAGCTACAGATTCTGATAGAACGAGACATACTCCTCCAGCATCTGTTGTCCACTGTATGCCACCCGGCTGCGCTGGCTGAACGCGGCAAGCGACGTGTCAAATACCGCCTGCGCAATGTCTGATCTTTTCAGTTGCACCAGGTGCAAAACGTCCGCTTCGCTGAACGTTTTGCCGCCCGATTTCGCCAGCACTTCCTGCGCGGCATCGCTATGCGTAGCAATAACCGGTACGCCGATGGAAAGCGCTTCACACAGAATCAGCGGGTAGTTATCAACGCGCGAGCTGAACACCAGCCCATCCATCTCGTTAAGCGCGCTCATCAACGTGCGCTTATCGCTCTCAAACCCGTGATTGATGACGTTATCCCCGACAAACGGAGAAAATTTGCCGAAGGTATGCAGCTCAATTTTGTCTCCGAGCGCAATCATCGCTCGCACCAGTTGCTGACTGGTTTTTCCGTCATAGCGCAGGTCATGGGCCACCACGGCGATTTTCGGTCTGCCGCTTTCTTCATGGTTAGCGGGAAGTTCGGCAAGAATGGCTTCCGTTGCCACATCGATGCCGTTGTTAATAATGCGGCAACGACCGACGCCATACAGACTGTTGAATGCGTCGGCCACATGCTGACTGGGCGAGATGAACTGGCAGCCCAGTGCCAGCATGGCGCGAAACATCTGCCGTTTACCAGGCAACTGTTGATGGGCTTTATCGATTTTTACCGGCGGATAGTTACTGAGCGTTGGACATTTCTGACAGCCCGTTTTCCAGCTTTCGCAACCATCGGTAAAGGCACAGCGCCCGGTCACGCTCCAGTGATCGTGCAGCGTCCAGACGAAGGTGATATCCGGTTTATGCGCCTTCACTTTTTGGCAAAAGGTGACCACCTCTTCCAGATTCAACCAGTAGCTGTGCAACACATGAAAATGCAGTACCAGCGGGCCGGAAGTGCGGGTTACCGTACGGTACAACTTGTCGAGATTGCCAAACATGTCGCGGTTCGCGAAACGAAACAGCGCAATGTTCGCCGCCGACGTCAGACGTGGCGTATGTTTGATAACCTGCGGGTAATTCTCGTGACTGACGCTTTTCTTACCGCCTTTGCCATAGCCGTAGACAAAACGCGACGACAACCCTTTTTCCAGCGCCCTCAGATGCAAATCTAACGCTACGCCTGCCGCCCCGCCTTCTGCGAGCCGCACATTAAACTGTAATATTTTCATTTTATTACCTTCACCCGTGCCTTCTCGCCCACGACCAGCGTATTGTCCGGGATGCTATCCACGACGACGCTCCCGGCGCCAATCGTCACGTTATCGCCAATGGCAACGCCGCCAAGCAGAGTGACATTGGCCCCCAGCTCAACGCCGTTACCGATGACCGGACAGGACAGATCGTTGCCGCCAAGATTGCCGATGGTGACGCCGTGGCGCAGGGTGAAATCATCCCCCGCCACCACGTGTTTATTGATCACCACCCCATAGCCATGATGGATGGTGAAACGACGACCAATAGATGCAGCGGCCTGGATTTCATAGCCAAACACGCATTCAGTGATAAGGCGATACATCACCAGCACCGGCGCCGCCCACAGGTTGTTCAAGACATTTTTTTTACGCCAGACGGAGCAAAAATGGGCAATCCGATAGGCCACCACCATGCAGCAGGGTCGCAGACTCCAGCCGTTCGCGCGTAAATCTTCCAGCATACTTAGCGTCCTCGCAGTCCGTCGGCCAGGCGCTTACTATTGCGAACAGAAAGCAGCGTCAGCAACGTGCGCCAGTTCATCCGTTTATTGCGGATCTGGTAGAGGGTAAACAGCTGGTATTTCTTGCTGGCCCGGTCAAATTTGCCTTTGTGCTTACGGTAGAACTGAAAGTAGCCGGAGAATTTATGCGGGGATGAGGTAATACGCATTTCACCGTGATTCACATGCAGGATCTGCGTTGCCTCTTTTACCTTCCACGGTTTGCCATACGCCACCACCATACGCAGGAAAATGTCATAATCCTGCGCCGCTTTCAGCGTGGTATCGAACAGGCATGCTTTAAACCGCCAGGCCCAGGTAAATACCTGATTACCAATAATATTGCGCTTGTAAAATTTACGGCGTGAATAAACGGCCTTCGGATAGAGCGGCAAACTGGTCGGCTGCGAATATACTTCGCCTTCACAGACATAGTCATTGGCATACAGAAACGCCCGCGTCACCAGATGATGGCGATAATTGAGAAATACGCTCAGGCGGTTCGGCGTCCATTCATCATCATCATCAATACCCGTAATATATTGCCCACTGGCCTGCATGATGGCCTGATTACGCACCGCACAGGCTCCGGAGTTAGTGGGATTACGCGTATACGACACACGCGGATCGTTGAGTTCTTCAACAAATTGCTGCAGTTGCTCATACGAGGAAGAGCAATCATCCACAATGATCATCTCCCAGTGAGGATAGTCCTGGCGCAGTACCGATTTAATCGCCCGGATGGCCAGTTGCTGACGGTTCCAGGTGGGCATATAAATTGAAATTAGCGGGTTGTCTGTCGTCATTTTCGTTTCCCAGATATCCCCGTCATACTTCAAGTTGCATCTGCGTTGGCTTTCCTGCAACTCGAGTTATTTAGGGTATAAATATGTTTTTGTGGGCCGCTATCCGGCAATGTTCGTTACCTATTTCGAATCCGAGGTGTACTCGTATTCGTAGTAACCGTAATCCTGATACCCGCTGGCGCGGCGGAAGATCGAGTTCAGGATCACCCCTTTCACCTGAATGCCGTTTTGCTCAAAGCGACTCAGGCTGGTTTCCACCTCTTTCAGCGTGTTGACCGCGTAACGCGCCACCATCAGCGTGGTTCCAACGTGACGACCCACGATAGCCGCGTCGGTCACCGCCAGTATTGGCGGGGTATCGATCAGCACCAGGTCATAGTGCGAGCTGGCCCATGCAATCAGTTCGCCAAAGCGTTCACTCATCAGCAGCTCGGAGGGGTTGGGGGGAATTTGTCCGCGAGGGATCAGATCGAAATGTGGAATCGATGTCGGTTTCGCGCTGGATGAGATATCCCCCTTGCCGATGAGGATCTCAGACAGACCGTTAACGTTATTGGTCCCCAGCAGCTCGTGGGTATAGCCTTTGCGCATGTCGCAGTCGATCAACAGCACGCGTTTGTTGGTCTGACTAACGACCGCCGCCAGGTTGGCGCAGACAAACGTTTTACCAATCGACGGGCTGACGCCGGTCAGCATCAAGACGTTGTTGCGCGCCTGCATCATGGCAAAGTGCAGGCTGGTACGCAGGCTGCGGACCGCTTCTATCGCAAGATCCGTCGGATTCCCCACTGCCAGCAACTGGCTTTGCTTGTAGCGTTTCACGCCTTTAATGGTTTGCACGTTATCGCGTGCTTTTTGCCATTCTGATAGCGGAATGCTGGCATACACGCTGATGCCATGCTCTTCCAGCGCCTGTGGGCTTTCAATGCCGCGATTAAACAGGGAACGCAGCAGTACACCCACCACTGAAAGCATCAAACCAAGAATGATGCTGCCGAGAATAATCAGCGTCGTTTTCGGCTTCAGTACGCCTGGCTGGGCAATCGCGGGATCGACGATGCGCACATCTCCGACCGTACTGGCCTCGGTAATCTTCAGCTCCTGCTGCTTGTTCAGCAACTGCATATAGACCTGCTGGCCGGACTCCACGTCACGCGTCAGGCGGACAATTTCCTGCTGCGTTTTCGGCATCGCCGTTACGCGCCCATTCAGCTTGCTTTTCTCATCTTCCAGCGCCTGGCGTTTTTCCAACAAGGTGCGGTACGCAGGGTGCGCTTTGGTGAACAGCTTGGAAATCTCCGCTTCTTTGAAGGTCAGCTCATTAAGCTGCGCATCAATATTCACCATGGAATCCAGCACCGCTTTGGCTTCCAGCGGCAAATCCACGGAGTCTTTGTCCTGACGAAAGGCATTCAGCTTGTTTTCGGCAACGTCCAGTCGGTTACGCACCTCGGGCAACTGCTTTGCCAGAAACGCCAGACTTTTGGCGGCCTCTTCAGATTTACGCTCCACGTTTTGTTGCAGATAGTTGCGGGTAATACTGTCAAGGATCTGGCGGATTTGCTCACGGTCTTCGCCGGTAAAGGTCAGGCTCAGTACGCCAGTGTCTTTGCCGGTTTCCGTCACCATCAGATTATTTTGCAAGGTGTTGATCATGCCCAGCGTGGAGAATTTGCTGACGGTAAATTGGCTCTCAGGGCTGGCATGGATAGCCTCGACCAGTATCGTCACGCCGTCATGTTTCAGCACCTGCCCAACCTGCCCCTGGGCGCTAAAACCCCCGTCACTCACCAGCTGATAACTTTTGTCATTCAGCACGCTTAGCGTGAAGGTCTGTTCATTCATTGCCTTTGGCAGCGTGAAAGTCGTCACGTTAACCGTTTCGTTCTGGCGACCCATCAACCGATCCCAACCCGCGCCAAAAATGGGGAACGTATCTTTGGTAACCGCGATATCCAGGTTGAGATCGTCTACCGTTTTCCCCAATACCAGCCGTGACTGGATGAGCTGAATTTCCGCTTCAGAGGCCGGAGGTTTGTTCGACAACGCCGAGCCAATATCCTGCACCAGTGAATTTCCGGTATTTTGCTCAATTTGCACCAGCGCGTCCGCACTGTAGATCGGAGTGGCAAACAGCGTGTAGACCGCTGCGCATAATGCAAATGCCGCAGTAATACCAAGCACCCACCAGCGGGCTTCCACCACCGTTGCCACCAGACGACCAATATCGATTTCATCATTGCCCGTTACCGGCGCAGCAGACTGTTTTACTTTTTCTGTCATTGTTTTCCCTGCTCTGCGTTCAATGCCTGAGCCCATTGGCGGGCAGACCGTTCAAGTAATGCGTACACCGCGTCAAACGCATCACGGCTTTTACGATACGGATCGGGAATTTCGCGCTCGCTGTCCCAGTGACCAAACAGCATCACTTTGCCGCGCATCTCCGGCACCATTTCACACAGGGCAGAGATATGGCGTTTTTCCATGGTCAGGATCAGGTCATACTCCCGGCACATTCGTCCCGAGATCTGCCGGGCACAATGATTCTCCAGTGACAGGTTGTGCGCCTGCGCCACGCTGATGGCGCACGGGTCCGCGCCTTTGCCTACCAACGCCCCGAGGCCGGCAGAAGAGACCGTCAGCGCCGGGTGAAATTGCCTTAACAAGCGCTCTGCCGTCGGAGAGCGGCAAATGTTCCCCACACAGACAACTAATATTTTGTTAAACATGACGATTACCAGTTGTGAAGGTCGCTGGCCGTGTCCGTCATATAGCGAACACCGCTAATAGTCGGCAGCAACTGATTGATCAAACGGTTCCAGCGAGCAACCGGCGCGGTAGTGACGTACACCACATCGTATGGCTGGAGTCGGAATGACGTCGCCATCACCAGCGATGTCGCATCGGACATATCAAGCTGATAGATATTGGCAATCTTGCCGTTGTTCCCGCCCTCGCCTTTCAATGGACGAATAACGAAAATGCCGCTGGCGTTGGAGGTGGTCAGGTCGATACCTTCCGCGTTGCCGAGTGCTTCGGTGAGCGTCATGCCGCTGAAGTCCATTTTGAGGGTGCTCTGTTTTTTCACTTCCCCCATCACGAAGACTTTCAAATCGTCATTACGCGGAACAAACAGGATGTCGCCAGGATAGAGCAGACGGTTCTGGCTCAGGTCGCCATTTTGCATTAGCGCTTGCAGTGAAATGCGTTGCTCCTGCCCTTTATGAGTCAGTACAACGTTGCGCCAGTCTGCCGCCTCGGTGAGACCGCCTGCGGCGTTAATGGCATCGAGAACGGTAAGCGGCACGTTGGTGATGGCCTGCTGGCCGGATTTGTTCACCTGCCCGGAGACATAGGCCTTCTGCGAACGGAAAGCGGCGATATTAACGTCCACCTGCGGGTCAGCAATGTACTTCGCCAAGCGCCCGGTAATATCACTACGAATTTCGGCCAACGTTTTCCCTGACACGCTAACTTTGCCGATGTAGGGGTAAAACATGGTGCCATCAGGCTGCACCCAGTTGCCGGCATCACTTGAGCTACGATACTGCCCGGCCGGCGTGGTGAGTTCAGGATGATCCCAGACGGTAACATTCAGGACATCGCCCGGGCCGACCCGGTACTGATACCCGGCAATCTCCTGGTCGAGAGACATATTAGGCTGCGCAACATTTGGTCGGGGACGTAATTGTTCGACCAGTCGTGGGGTGAGTGGATAAACATTCACCATGCGATCGATATCAAAATCAGCGTCCTGCTGTTTAATCACATCTTTGCCCATCGTAGACATATTGCTGCCCGGAAGCACGGTACAACCGTTTATCAAGATTACCGATACCAATACAGGCATCAATTTAAGTTTGGATTTCATCATTGATTATTTATCACTTTGGCAGAGTAATTATCACGTGCGTTCTAAATAGCGACTTCGCCTGTACGTATTTACCTTGCCGTTAATTGAAAAGGAATTTAACTGGCATCTGTCCTAAAAAAAATGAATTCATCTGCGGTCTCTTGACAGAATAATTTAGGCTCGTCTCAGGCGACCAGACACGCTACCGCCCCTGGCTTCATTAGCTACCAATGCACTGATTAATTTAAATTTTTATCTTCCTCTTTATTTTCATCACATTCACAACGGGAACGCATCAGGAATAGCGCCGCTGGTTGATAAGGAAATATTTATCTTTTGATTATTACCGGAGGAATTGTTGCAGCTAAGCGAATATCAGGCAAGGTAACAAGTTACCGACAACTTGCTTTTAAGATTAATATTAAGCGTTGAATTTGTATATTTTTAGGATTTTATTGATATTGACAACATTAATATAGAAATATTCCACCTGCGATATTTCTTAAAGAGCTTTGGATTAATAATATTATTTCCTTTAGTTACATTAAGGCTAATATCCCGTACTTGATTGTAATAGGCTACAGAGAAATCCCTCCTCGCCATTGCATTTTTCGCCAGTTTTACCCATGATCGAATTGTGACAATTGTCATACAACTATGGGTATAGCATTTACTATGGAATGGATTGCCGATCCGTCAATCTGGGCCGGACTCGTCACGCTAATCGTGATCGAACTTGTTCTTGGCATTGATAATCTTGTTTTTATTGCCATCCTCGCGGAGAAACTGCCTCCTGCCCAGCGGGATAAGGCGCGTATTACCGGGCTACTGCTGGCGATGGTCATGCGCCTGCTGCTATTGGCATCAATATCATGGCTGGTAACGCTGACCACGCCGCTGTTCAGCATTCGCGGCCTGAGCTTCAGCGCGCGCGATCTGATCATGCTGTTCGGCGGTTTCTTCCTGCTGTTTAAAGCCACCATGGAGCTAAACGAACGGCTGGAAGGCAAAGACAGCGAGAACCCGACCCAGCGTAAAGGCGCTAAGTTCTGGGGCGTCGTCGCGCAAATAGTCGTGCTGGACGCCATCTTCTCCCTGGATTCCGTCATTACCGCCGTGGGGATGGTCGATCACCTGGCGGTAATGATGGCTGCGGTGATTATTGCCATCAGCCTGATGGTGCTTGCCAGCAAGTCGCTGACGCGCTTTGTCAACAGCCATCCCACTATCGTCATTCTGTGCCTGAGCTTCTTGCTGATGATTGGTTTCAGTCTGGTCGCCGATGGGTTTGGTTTCCATATTCCGAAAGGTTACCTGTACGCCGCCATCGGCTTCTCGGTCATGATAGAAGCATTGAACCAGTTAGCTATCTTTAACCGCCGTCGCTTCCTGTCAGCCAACCATACCCTGCGCCAGCGCACCGCCGAGGCGGTAATGCGACTGCTGAGCGGGCAAAAAGAAGACGCCGAACTGGATGCCGAAACCGCGGCAATGCTGGCAGACCATCATGAAGGCCAAATTTTTGCCCCTCAGGAACGGCGGATGATTGAACGTGTGCTGAACCTTAATCAGCGTACGGTCAGCAGCATCATGACCTCGCGCCATGATATTGAGCACATCGACCTCAATGCGCCGGAAACAGAAATCCGCGCTTTGCTGGAAAAAAACCAGCATACGCGTCTGGTGGTCACCGGCGAAGATGAGCAGGAAGACTTGCTGGGCGTGGTGCATGTCATCGACCTGTTGCAGCAATCTCTTCGCGGCGAGCCGCTCGACTTACGCGTCTTGATTCGCCAGCCGTTGGTGTTCCCGGAAACTCTGCCGCTGCTTCCGGCGCTTGAACAGTTTCGTAACGCCCGGACGCACTTCGCTTTTGTGGCCGATGAATTTGGGTCAGTTGAAGGGATTGTAACGCTCAGTGACGTGATGGAAACCATCGCCGGTAACCTGCCAAATGAGGTAGAGGAGATTGACGCCCGTCATGACATTCAGAAAAACGCGGATGGTTCATGGACCGCAAACGGACACATGCCGCTGGAAGATCTGGTGCAGTACGTGCCTATCCCGTTAGATGATAAGCGTGAATATCACACCATTGCCGGACTGTTAATGGAGTATTTGCAGCGCATCCCGAAAACCGGGGAGGAAGTTCAGGTCGGCGACTATCGACTAAAAACCCTGCAGGTGGAAAATCATCGCGTGCAAAAAGTCCAACTGATACCGCTGCACAGTGAAGAAGAGATGGATTACGAGGTGTAAATCACGAGCCGGGGGCGGCATCAACCGCCATCCGGCAATATGAATCAGAGTTTATCCAGCAACTTTTTAACATCTTTACCGTTGCGGGAGTCTTTATTGCGATCGGCCCAGTCGTTAAGGCGACGTTTTGCTTCATCCTGCAAATGCTTACGCAAAATCTGGTCGACCTGCAGACTGTAGTTTAGCGCCTGCCACTGACCGTAGACTCTGAGAGGAACCGGGGTAGCCTTCAGGAAGTTAATCAGCTTACTTTCGCCATCCCAGCCGCCCAGCACGCGAATGTTAAACAGCGTGTCGCAATTCAGCTTCACCAGATCCAGCGTTCCCTTGCCGGTCAGCGCCAGCATCGCCGACTCACCCGCCATGTTATCCAGCGTAACCTCGCCGTTATCCAGCGTCATATCGGTTACAAAATGATCCAACCGGGTCACGTTATCCAGGTTTTGCTGAGCTTTAACATCCCCACCGCTACGTTCGACGGCCTGTTGTATCATCTGCTGGAAGTTCATTCCTTCCATTCGCGTATCGCTCATTTCGACATGGGCCTGCCCTTGCCAGCTATGACGAAACGCCTGGGCATCAATATCTGAGCCAGAGAAATCCCCTGCCAGTGACAGCTTACCGGTGAGGGCGATGGGGTAGTCGAAGGCTTTCAGGATAGTACCAATTTCTACGCCTTCCAGGCGCGGATGGAAGACCGCTCGCGGCTGTCCTTTTCTGGCATCCAGCATACCAGGAAGCGACACCAGCCCACCGTCACTTTTCCCCTGCAACTGCGTAACATTCAACAAGCCGAACTGGTTGTCAATTTTTGCCGAGACATTGTCAAACGCCATTTTCCGCCACAGCACTTTGTCAGCTTGCAACGCGATGTCTGCCGAAAATCCCTTCAGTCCCTGATACGAAACGGCATCAACCTGAGAAGCAATGACGGGGCGCGCCAGCGTTGACTGACTCTGACCTTGCTGAACCTCACCGTTCGTCGTCACAGCCTCACGTTGTACGAGCAGATTGTCCAGATTGAGCTGACCAAACTTCAGGTCGACAGCCCATTCTGGTTTTTCCAACAATGTCACATGAACTTGCCCGGCGAGAGAGCTGTCGTTAGCGGTCAAATGAATCTGGCTAAACGCGAGCTGTTTTTTCTCTTCCAGCCACTGCGCCTGAAACTGTCCCTGACCTTTGATCCCCTGCGCCGGTAGATCGGCCCCCTGCAATTGCCAGCTTAGCTGCTCAATATTCGCGGATAAGTTATGCGGATAGTCGGAGGCATCAACGCTGCCGTTGAAGGATAACGCGAGGTCACGCTGATCGCGGTTAACGCGCCCGGAGAAATCAAACGTGCCGCGGTGCTGATTATCCTGTTCCATGTCCAGACGAATATCGCGAACCGTGATCTGTTCATCGTCTTCATGCTGGAATACCAGAACGCTATCGGCAACACGCAGGCGGGCAATATCAAACGACCATCCTCTGTCTTCAGCCAGGTCGGGCAAGGTATTGTCTTTTGGGGCAACGGGCGCATCTTCGCCGCGCACCGCTTCAGTTTGCGGGGTCAGTTGAATCACCGCGCCTTTGAGCATCACCTGCTTCACGCTGAGCTGGTGACTCAACAGCGGCCACAACGCGACGTCAAGACGCATATTGTCGGCACGAATCAGGGGTTCGCTGGCGCCTTCAGCCGTTAACACCATGCGCCCCGAGAGGATACTCAGCTGTGGCCATACGTGCCAACGCAGAGGGCCATCCAACTGCAGCTGATATCCGCTACGCGCAGCAACCTGCTTGACCATATATGCGCGGAAATCATTCGGATTAACCAACAGTACTAACGCAGAAAAACCGGCCACCAGCACGACCAGTAGAATCATCAGCGTCGTCAGAAATCGTCTCATGCTATCCCCAATGGACTGAAAATACTCAGTCTTTATCGATCCGGCTGGCAACGGCGCCCTGCTGATCGCGATACTTTGCATCCTGACGACGGTTGTAAGGTCGCGCCGCCGGACCGGAAAGCGGTTCGAAGCTTAATGCGCCGATCGGCATGCCAGGACGCAGGGCCAGCGGTAGTTTTCCGGAGTTGTAAAACTCCAGTACGATGCAGCCAGACCAGCCCGGATCGATACGGTGTGCGGTGACGTGTACCATCAGTCCCAGACGCGCCAGCGAAGAGCGGCCATCTAACCAACCCACAAGATCGGAAGGCAGCGTCACGGATTCGAACGTCACTGCCAGCGCCAGTTCGCCCGGATGCAGGAAAAATGCCTCGCCGTCTTTGAGGACGATTTCATCACTCATCACGCGATCCAGCGCGGCGCTGACTTCATCTTTCGGTCCGCTCAGATCGATATACGCTGCCGTATGCCCGCGGAACGTACGGAATTTGTTGCCAAGGCGCACATCTACCGTGGCGCCGTTGATTCGCTCGACAGGAGGGCGTGGATTGATCGACAGACGACCTTGATCCAACCAGGCTTCAATATCTCGGTCACATAAACGCATGGCACTTTCTCCTTTCGTGCTTCAACCCCTTAATGCCAGGTGCATTAAGGGTGAACCAGGTTATCACTGAACGGTACACAATTCGCTGAACTTATTCAAAGAACTGACTGATTTTAGCCTTCAGAATATCGATGGCGATGCGGTTTTTACCCCCGCGCGGCACAATAATGTCGGCGTACTGTTTTGAAGGCTCAATAAATTGCAGGAACATTGGACGGACGGTTTTCTGATATTGCGCCATCACTGAATCCATTGAACGACCACGTTCGTTCACATCGCGCTTGATACGGCGCATCAGGCAAATATCCAGCGGGGTATCAACAAAAATAGAGAAGTTCATCTCATCACGCAAACGCGCATCCGTCAGCAGCAAAATGCCTTCCAGGATGATGACTTTCTTGGGTTCGATATGAATAGTGTCTTGCGTGCGCGTGTGCTCAACGTAGCTGTACACCGGCAGCTCAATGGCACTACCGCGTTTCAGCGTTTGCAGATGTTGGAACAGCAGGCTGTGATCCATCGCGTTCGGATGGTCGTAGTTGGTTTTTACACGCTCTTCCATCGATAGATGGCTTTGATCTTTGTAATAGCTGTCTTCGGGAATAACGCCAATATGTTCGTCACCGACTTGTTCACGCAATTCGCGATAAAGAGTACTGGCAATAAGACTCTTGCCGGAAGCCGATGCGCCGGCAATGCCGATAATGACGCACTGATGGGACTGATCAGTCATAAATTTAGCGACCTGATTAACCTGGATGTTAGGAAGGGCGGCGCCGAAACGCCAAACGCGGCAATTATAGGGATTTCAGCGGCGCGACGCCAGCCCAGGCTGCACCAATGCCTTCCCTGTCGCAAATTAAAACGGTCATATTTAAAGCATGCGCTACATTTATTCGCCAGCCTTAGTAATTAATAGCTTGAGAGTGTTAATTTATGAGCAGCTGGCGTATAAATTGTAAATTATTTGTACTAGCATAAACCCAGATTAAATGTGATCCGTCCGGCATCTCTACTGGGCGACAACGGCTATTTGGGTAGAGTGGTAAT
Organism: Citrobacter sp. Cb031; assembly: GCF_030336725.1. Taxonomy (NCBI): domain Bacteria; kingdom Pseudomonadati; phylum Pseudomonadota; class Gammaproteobacteria; order Enterobacterales; family Enterobacteriaceae; genus Citrobacter; species Citrobacter sp. Cb031. The sequence goes on along the minus strand of NZ_JAOWDA010000019.1, from coordinate 569,329 downwards.
GAGTAAACAATCCCAACATGTTTTAGTTACCTTACCTCATCCTCTACTGCGCCTGGCCAGTTTAGGTCTGGTGGCTTTCATCTTTACGCTGTTCTCGCTGGAACTGTCTCGTTTCGGGGCGCAGCTGGCGCCGCTGTGGTTTCCGACCTCAATCATGATGGTGGCTTTTTACCGTCATGCGGGAAAAATGTGGCCGGGGATCGCGCTGGCGTGCTCATTGGGTAACATCGCGGGTTCTTTGCTCTTCTTCCCCGGAGAGTCGCTTAGCTTTACCTACACGGCCATCAACATTATTGAGGCTGTCGTGGGGGCAATGTTATTGCGCAAACTGCTGCCCTGGTACAATCCTTTACAAAATCTCAACGACTGGGCGCGCCTGGCATTCGGCAGCGCAGTGGTCCCTCCGCTGCTGGGCGGCGTATTACTCTGGTTATTATTACCGCAAGAAACGTCGTTAAATACCTTCCTCATTTGGGTGCTGTCAGAATCCATCGGCGCGCTGGCGCTGGTACCATTAGGTTTACTGTTTAAGCCACATTATCTGCTGCGCCACCGCAATCCGCGATTACTGCTTGAAACTCTGATTACGCTTCTGGTGACGTTAACGTTCAGTTGGCTGTCGATGATGTTCATTCCATGGCCGTTTACCTGCGTTATTGTCCTGTTGATGTGGAGCGCTGTCCGTCTGCCGCGTATGGAGGCGTTTTTAATTTTCCTCAGCACCGTGATGATGGTTTCGCTGATGTTGGCCGCTGACCCTTCGCTGCTCTACACCCCCAAACAGAACATGATGACCAGCATACCGTGGCTGCCGTTTTTGATGATCCTGTTGCCAGCCAATATGATGACCATGGTGATGTACGCGTTTCGGGCTGAACGCAAGCACATCTCAGAAAGCGAAGCGCGCTTTCGCAATGCTATGGAGTATTCCGCAATTGGCATGGCGCTGGTCGGGACCGAGGGGCAATGGCTACAGGCCAATAAAGCCTTGTGCCAGTTTCTGGGCTATAGCCAGGAGGAGCTACGTTCGCTCACCTTCCAGCAATTAACCTGGCCGGAAGATTTGAACAATGACCTCGAACAGTTAAACATGCTGGCGCGCGGGGAAATTAACAGCTATTCCATGGAGAAGCGCTATTACACGCGCGCGGGCGAGGTGGTATGGGCTTTGCTGGCCGTTTCGCTGGTGCGCCATAGCGACACCACCCCACTCTACTTTATTGCTCAGATTGAGGATATTAACGATCTGAAGCACACCGAGTGGATGAACAAACGGCTGATGGAGCGCATTACGCTCGCTAATGAAGCCGGGGGGATCGGCATTTGGGAATGGGAACTGCAGCCTGATGTGATCAGTTGGGATAAGCGTATGTTCGATCTCTATGAAGTCCCGGCACATATCAAGCCCAGTTGGCAAGTCTGGTATGAATGCGTTGTGCCTGAAGATCGCGAACACGCCGAAAATGTGATTCGCGATTCGCTGGCCGCACGAGCCCCGTTTAAGCTTGAGTTTCGTATCGCGGTAAAAGGTGGCATACGGCATATCCGCTCATTGGCCAACCGGGTACTGAATAAAGACGGTGAAGTTGAACGCTTACTTGGCATCAATATGGATATGACCGAGGTGAAGCAGCTCAACGAAGCGCTGTTTCAAGAAAAAGAGCGTTTGCATATTACACTGGACTCCATCGGCGAGGCGGTGATTTGTATTGATGTCGACATGAATGTGACCTTTATGAATCCAGTCGCTGAGAAAATGAGCGGCTGGCAACAGGAAAACGCAATTGGCATTCCGCTCCTGACAGTACTGCGTATTACTTTCGGCGATAACGGTCCGCTGATGGAAAATATCTACAGCGCCGACATGTCGCGTAAGGCAATGGAACAAGAAGTCGTCCTGCATTGTCGCAACGGCAACAGTTATGACATTCAGTACAGCATCACGCCCCTCAGCACCCTTGATGGCGGCAGCATTGGCTCGGTGCTGGTCATTCAGGATGTCACCGAGTCACGTAAGATGCTGCGCCAGCTTAGCTACAGCGCTTCGCATGACGACCTGACGCAGTTGGCCAATCGGGTCAGCTTTGAAAACCATCTCAAACAGTTGCTGCATACGGTGCACGACGCGCACCAGAGTCATGTGCTGGTTTTTATCGATCTTGATCGTTTTAAAGCGGTGAACGATAGCGCAGGTCATGCTGCAGGCGATGCCCTGCTGCGCGAACTCTCTTCACTGATGCTAAGCATGCTGCGGTCCAGCGATATGCTGGCGCGCCTTGGCGGCGACGAGTTTGGTCTGTTGCTGCCGGATTGTAATATCGAAAGCGCCCGCTTCATCTCAGGTCGCATCATCAGTGCTATTAACGATTACCACTTCATGTGGGATGGCCGCTTGCACCGCATTGGCGCCAGTGCGGGAATTACGCTGATTGATGACAAAAACCATGTTGCGACTGACGTCATGTCTCAGGCGGATATCGCCTGCTACGCGGCGAAAAACAGCGGACGTGGGCGTGTCTGCGTCTATGAACCCCAGCAAAGCCAGGCGCATGCCACGCGTAGCCAACTGTCATTGGACGAACAAAAGCATACCATTATGCACAGCCCCATGCTGATGATCGCCAGAGGCGTGGCTTCTCCACGTATACCTGAGACGTTTAGCTTCTGGCTTATATCGCTACGCTTAGGGACCGCTGAAGGCGAAGTGATTGAAGAGCAAACATTCCGTACCGGGCTGGTCGATCCCACATTGAATCAAGCGCTCGACCGTCGGGTATTCAGCGAATTCTTCCAGAATGCTGCCCCGGCAGTCGCCAGCAAGGGTCTCAGTGTTGCGCTCCCCCTTTCCGCCGCCGGGCTGCTCAATTCAGAACTTGTTGATGAGCTGCTGGAACAATTGCAACATAGTCCGTTACCGCCGCGGCTGCTGCACCTGACCGTTCCGGCCAGCGTCATCAAAACGAATCCAACGCAGGCGATATCCGCCCTGCATCGGCTACGTCAGTTCGGTTGTCGAATTGTGTTAAGTCAGGTCGGTCGTGATTTAGAGCTTTTTGACAATCTGAAATACCACATTGTCGATTACCTTTTGCTCGACAGCGAGCTAAGCGCCAGCGCTCACGGAGACCTGATTGACGAGATGTGGGTGTCCATTATCCAGGGCCATGCCCAGCGTCTGGACATTAAAAGCATCGCCGGTCCGGTGCAGTTGCCGCTTATTATGGATGCGCTTTCCGGCATCGGTATTGATATGATTTATGGCGACATTATTGCCAACGCCCAACCGCTGGATCTGCTACTGAATACCAGTAATTTCGCCATCAACTGACGGCTGCCAGCCATCCGTGTACCAGATATGCAAGAGTGCATAGGAGCGCCAGGGTTTCCAACGCTCTGCATACCGCCGGATCTGGGCTGGCGTCATGCCGGGAAAACGCTGTTTAATCAGATAATCATCCGGCAAAAAAACATCCTTCGCCTGCCAACCACGCAGCGCAAAATAGTTGGCGGTCCAGCGCCCTATTCCGGGAAACGTTTGTAGTTGCTTAACGCCTTGCTCAATATCGTCAGGCGCTACTGTCGCAAGCGTTCCTTCAAGTGTTGCACGCGCCAGGTGAATCAACGCTTCAGCGCGTTTGAGCGGCATCCCTAACGCTTTCAGGTGCAACGGTTCGGCGTCAGCAAGCGCTTCAGGCGTGGGAAAACAAACATACCCTGGCGCATCCTCCAGCGTGTCGCCATAAGCATGGGCGACTTTCGCCGTCAGTTTTGCCGCCATAGCCACGCTGACTAACTGCCCTAAAATCGCCCGTACCCCTTGCTCAAAAGCATCGACACATCCCGGCAGGCGCAGTCCCGGACGCGCCGCACCAAGGCTTCCCAGCGCGCTGACAATTTGCTGCGGGCAACAGGTAAGATCAAACAAACGGGTTATTTTCGCCAGGCACTCGGAGGCGGCGGGTTGTAATCCCGAACTTAACGTCACGTGTAGCATATTGGCGTGCAAATCCGGTACGACGCGCACCAGACCCCGATGATCCCCTACGGACAGGCTTCTGGTATAACTCAGTTCCTCCACCGTTTCGACACCGTTAACCGCACGGGCGGCAAGAAATCCCAGCATCCAGGGCCAGTCATAAGGCGGTTGCCAGCTCAGCGTGAACATTCAGTTTTCCTTTTTATGCAAACCTACAGCATAAACGGTATTCAATCGATGCGCCTTGCTTTCATATTCCAGTTGTCGGAGCGTCAACATTTCGTTAAAGTCACGCCCCTTCTTCACTGGCATGGGGATTTTTACGGTGTTTATTGGTTTTGACTACGGTACGGCAAACTGTTCAGTGGCCGTTATGCGTGACGGGCAGCCTCACCTGCTCAAAATGGAAAATAACAGCACGCTTCTGCCTTCAATGCTGTGCGCGCCAACGCGCGAAGCGGTCAGCGAGTGGCTGTATCGCCATCACGACATCCCAACCACGGACGACGAAACGCAGGCGCTGCTTCGCCGCGCGATGCGCTATAACCGCGAAGAAGACATCGACGTTAACGCCAACAGCGTGCAGTTCGGTCTGGCATCGCTGGGTCAATATATTGAAGACCCGGAAGAGGTGTACTTCGTTAAATCGCCAAAATCATTTTTGGGTGCCAGCGGTCTGAAGCCGCAGCAGGTTGCGCTGTTTGAAGATCTGGTCTGCGCGATGATGCTGCACATACGCAACCAGGCACAAAATCAGTTGCCGGAAGCCATCACCCAGGCCGTTATTGGTCGTCCCATCAACTTCCAGGGGTTAGGGGGCGATGACGCCAACGCCCAGGCGCAGGGTATTCTTGAACGTGCGGCTAAACGCGCCGGTTTTCAGGATGTCGTCTTCCAGTACGAGCCGGTAGCGGCTGGTCTGGATTACGAAGCCACGCTGCAGGAAGAAAAACGCGTGCTGGTGGTGGATATTGGCGGGGGTACAACCGACTGTTCACTGCTGCTGATGGGGCCGCAATGGCATCAGCGCGCCGATCGCGAAAACAGCCTGCTGGGGCACAGCGGCTGCCGCGTTGGCGGGAACGATCTGGATATTGCGCTAGCGTTTAAACATCTGATGCCGCTGCTCGGTATGGGGGGAGAAACGGAAAAAGGGATCGCCTTACCTATTCTGCCCTGGTGGAACGCGGTCGCGATCAACGATGTTCCCGCGCAAAGTGACTTCTACAGTAGCGCCAACGGTCGCTTGCTCAACGATCTTGTCCGTGACGCGAAAGAAGCCGATAAAGTCGCCCTACTGCTTAAAGTCTGGCGCGAGCGTCTGAGCTATCGCCTGGTGCGCAGCGCAGAAGAGAGCAAAATCGCGCTTTCCGATCAGACCATTGTGACGGCGGCGATACCGTTTATCAGCGACACGCTGGCAACCGATATCAGTCAACACGGGCTGGAAGCTGCGCTCAATCAGCCCCTGGCGCGCATTCTGGAGCAGGTTCAACTGGCGCTGGAAAACGCGCAGGAAAAACCGGACGTGATTTACCTGACCGGCGGTAGCGCGCGTTCGCCGCTGATTAAAAAAGCCCTCGCCCAGCAACTTCCCGGGATTCCGATCGCGGGGGGTGATGATTTCGGTTCCGTTACTGCCGGACTGGCCCGCTGGGCTGACGTTGTTTTCCGCTAAGCGGCTCACATGCTGAAAAGTACGCGTATTGACATCACCATTGCTGTGGCTTACTTTCAAGAGTGAGGGTTAGGGAGGGCTTCCCCTCCCCCCTGGTGTCTTAGTAAGCCGGTAAGCTAATCACTAAGAGTATCACCAGTATGATGACTTGCTTCATCATAACCCTTTCCCTATTTTGGCCCCTTCCTCGGGAGGGGCTTTTCCGTTCCAGCGTCCCGCTGAAATCTCTGGCTTTCCTCCTTTTTGCCTTGTCAGCACTCTAACGCACAATCACGTATTCGCTATCTTCACCACCGATTGTTGCGTAACGCTTCGCAAAGCCGCATCAGCATTCAGACGAATCCCGACAGTGTTTCATAATTCCTCCATTTTTCTCCCTTGTTCGCTGGCTAAACTAGTATCATTCCGCGAATCGTTTCAGGATGAGAAACTTATAACAATGAAAGGCAGTAAAAAATCCCGCTGGGTGCTAGCAATCGCGATCGTTGTGGCCACCGTCGCCGCCATCTGGTTCTGGCAAAGCCGTAACGACGCCCAGGAAAACGCACCGGGCGCGACCAAACCAGCGCAGCACACGCCAGGTTCGGGACGGCGTGGAATGCGCTCCGGGCCGTTGGCTCCCGTTCAGGCTGCCACCGCCGCCATGGAAGCCGTTCCGCGTTACCTGACAGGACTGGGTACCATTACTGCCGCAAATACCGCCACGGTACGTAGCCGGGTGGATGGTCAGCTCATTGCCTTACACTTCGAGGAAGGACAGCAGGTAAAAGCCGGCGACCTGCTGGCAGAGATAGATCCCAGCCAGTTCAAAGTTGCTCTGGCTCAGGCGCAAGGCCAACTGGCAAAAGATAAAGCCACGCTGGCAAATGCCCGTCGCGATCTTGCCCGCTATCAACAGTTGGTGAAAACTAATCTGGTCTCCCGCCAGGAGCTGGATGCCCAGCAGGCGCTGGTAAATGAAACGTTAGGGACAATCAAAGCCGATGAAGCCAGCGTCGCCAGCGCCCAATTGCAGCTTGACTGGAGCCGGATAACCGCGCCTGTAGAGGGGCGTGTCGGTCTGAAACAGGTCGATGTCGGTAACCAAATTTCCAGCGGCGATACCACCGGAATCGTCGTCATTACGCAAACCCATCCTATCGACCTGATATTCACCTTGCCTGAAAACGACATTGCCACCGTGTTGCGGGCGCAAAAATCGGGGACTCCGTTAAAGGTCGAAGCCTGGGACCGAACCAATTCGCAAAAACTGAGCGAAGGCGTCCTGCTCAGTCTGGACAATCAGATTGACGCTACGACCGGAACCATCAAAGTTAAAGCCCGTTTTGACAATCAGGATGATGCTTTATTCCCTAACCAGTTCGTTAACGCCCGCATGCTGGTCGACACGGAACAAAACGCCGTGGTGATCCCAACGGCCGCCCTGCAGATGGGCAATGAGGGCCATTTTGTCTGGGTGCTGAACAGCGAGAATAAAGTGAGCAAACATCTGGTTAAACCAGGTATTCAGGATAGCCAAAAAGTAGTGATCGCCGCCGGGTTGTCCGCAGGCGATCGGGTCATAACCGACGGTATTGACCGCCTGACGGAAGGCGCAAAAGTAGAAGTCGTAGAGGCGCATGACGCCTCTGCTCAGGATGAGAAAACTGCGCCCCGCGGATACGGCAAAAAAGGAGCTAACTCCTGATGCAGGTGTTACCTCCGCACAACACAGGCGGGCCATCACGCCTGTTTATTCTGCGACCTGTCGCCACCACGCTGCTGATGGTCGCGATTTTGCTTGCCGGTATTATCGGTTATCGTTTCCTGCCGATCGCCGCCTTACCGGAAGTCGATTACCCCACGATTCAGGTCGTTACGCTGTACCCGGGCGCCAGCCCGGACGTCATGACCTCGGCGGTAACCGCGCCGCTTGAGCGTCAGTTCGGACAGATGTCCGGCTTAAAACAGATGTCCTCGCAAAGTTCCGGCGGCGCATCGGTCGTCACGTTGCAGTTTCAACTGACGCTGCCGCTGGATGTTGCCGAGCAGGAAGTTCAGGCTGCGATTAACGCCGCCACCAATTTATTACCGGGCGATCTGCCCAATCCGCCGGTCTACAGCAAGGTAAACCCGGCAGATCCACCGATCATGACGCTGGCGGTCACGTCCAGCGCCATGCCGATGACGCAGGTGGAAGATATGGTCGAAACCCGCGTCGCGCAGAAAATCTCTCAGGTTTCCGGTGTCGGTCTGGTAACACTTTCCGGCGGGCAACGGCCGGCGGTCCGCGTGAAGCTTAACGCACAGGCTATTGCCGCACTCGGTCTGACCAGCGAAACCATCCGTACAGCCATTACCGGGGCTAACGTCAATTCGGCAAAAGGGAGTCTTGATGGCCCAACGCGTGCTGTCACCCTTTCCGCCAACGACCAGATGCAGTCCGCAGACGAATATCGCCAGCTCATCGTGGCCTATAAAAACGGTGCGCCGGTTCGTCTGGGCGATGTCGCCACCGTCGAACAAGGGGCAGAAAACAGCTGGCTGGGCGCATGGGCCAATAAGCAACAAGCCATTGTGATGAATGTTCAGCGCCAGCCTGGGGCGAACATCATCTCCACGGCAGACAGTATCCGTCAAATGCTGCCGCAGCTCACCGAAAGCCTGCCCAAATCAGTTAAGGTCAGCGTGCTTTCGGATCGTACGACCAATATTCGTGCGTCCGTTGCAGACACCCAGTTTGAGCTAATGCTGGCGATTGCGCTGGTGGTGATGATCATCTACCTGTTCCTGCGCAATATTCCGGCGACGATTATTCCTGCGGTCGCCGTTCCATTGTCGCTCATCGGCACCTTCGCGGTGATGGTATTTCTTGATTTCTCCATCAATAACCTGACCCTAATGGCGCTAACCATCGCGACAGGATTCGTAGTGGATGACGCTATCGTGGTTATCGAGAATATTTCTCGCTATATCGAAAAAGGCGAAAAACCGCTGACTGCCGCCCTGAAGGGGGCTGGTGAGATTGGTTTTACCATCATCTCTCTGACATTTTCGCTAATCGCCGTGCTGATCCCGCTGTTGTTTATGGGTGATATCGTTGGCCGATTATTCCGCGAGTTTGCCGTTACGCTGGCCGTGGCAATTCTGATTTCCGCCGTCGTCTCGCTCACCCTCACGCCGATGATGTGCGCACGCATGCTTAATCAGGCCTCGTTACGCAAGCAGAACCGCTTCTCCCGCGCCTCGGAGCGTATGTTCGATCGCGTCATTGCCGGGTACGGTCACTGGCTGGCAAAAGTGCTGAACCATCCGTGGCTCACGCTGGGCGTGGCGCTCGGCACGCTGGCACTGAGCGTTATGTTATGGGTCTTTATCCCCAAAGGGTTCTTCCCAATCCAGGACAACGGCATCATCCAGGGTACGCTGCAGGCGCCGCAGTCCAGTTCATTTGTCAGCATGGCCGAGCGCCAGCGCCAGGTTTCCGATGTCATCCTTCAAGATCCGGCGGTCGAGAGCCTGACCGCTTTTGTCGGCGTGGATGGTACTAATCCGGCATTGAACAGCGCGCGTCTGCAAATCAACCTTAAGCCGCTGGACGATCGCGACGATCGCGTGCAGAAAGTGATCGCACGCCTACAGGACGCAGTTGACAGAGTACCCGGCGTTGATCTCTATCTTCAGCCCACCCAGGACCTGACGATTGATACCCAGGTCAGCCGGACGCAATATCAGTTTACGCTGCAAGCAACGTCCCTTGACGCCCTCAGCACCTGGGTTCCACAGCTGTTAGAAAAACTACACCAGCTACCGCAACTGTCCGATGTCAGTAGCGACTGGCAGGACAAAGGGCTGGTGGCGTATGTGAACGTCAATCGCGATAGCGCCAGCCGTTTAGGCATCAGCATGGCGGATGTCGATAACGCCCTGTACAACGCCTTCGGCCAGCGACTGATTTCAACCATCTACACCCAGGCCAACCAGTATCGCGTCGTGTTGGAACATGACACCAATAGTACGCCGGGGCTTGCTGCACTGGACACTATCCGTCTGACCAGCAGCGACGGCGGCGTGGTTCCGCTCAGCGCAATCGCCAGCATTGAACAGCGTTTCGCTCCGCTGTCGATTAACCACCTCGATCAGTTCCCGGTCACCACCATCTCGTTCAACGTACCGGACGGTCATTCGCTGGGCGATGCGGTGCAGGCAATTCTGGATGCCGAAAAAACGCTCAATCTGCCAGCAAATATTACCACCCAGTTCCAGGGCAGTACGCTCGCTTTCCAGGCCGCGCTGGGTAATACCATCTGGTTGATTGTGGCTGCGGTTGTCGCGATGTATATCGTTCTCGGCGTGCTGTATGAGAGCTTTATTCACCCGATTACCATTCTCTCCACGCTACCCACGGCGGGCGTTGGCGCCCTCCTGGCGTTAATGATTGCCGGCAGTGAACTGGACGTCATCGCGATTATCGGCATTATTTTGCTCATCGGTATCGTCAAGAAAAACGCCATCATGATGATCGACTTCGCCCTTGCCGCGGAGCGCGAACAGGGCATGACCCCACGCGACGCTATTTTCCAGGCCTGTCTGCTGCGTTTTCGCCCGATTCTGATGACTACGCTGGCGGCACTGCTCGGCGCGTTGCCGCTGATGTTAAGTACCGGCGTGGGGGCCGAATTACGTCGTCCATTAGGAATTGGTATGGTCGGCGGTCTGCTGGTAAGCCAGGTATTAACCCTGTTTACCACCCCGGTGATTTATCTGCTGTTTGACCGTCTGTCGCTGTACGTGAAAAGCCGCTTCCCGCGCCAGGAAGAGGAAGCGTAAATGAAATTTTTCGCGCTTTTCATTCATCGTCCGGTGGCGACCATTCTCATTTCGGTGGCCATCACCCTGTGCGGGATACTGGGCTTTCGTCTGCTGCCGGTAGCTCCGCTGCCGCAGGTGGATTTCCCGGTGATCATGGTCAGCGCATCATTACCGGGCGCTTCCCCTGAAACGATGGCGTCTTCGGTAGCCACCCCGCTGGAGCGCTCACTGGGGCGCATCGCGGGCGTGAACGAAATGACCTCGAGCAGTTCCCTTGGCAGTACGCGCATTATTCTTGAATTCAAATTCGACCGTGACATCAATGGCGCGGCGCGGGATGTTCAGGCCGCGATTAACGCAGCGCAAAGCCTGCTACCCAGCGGTATGCCAAGCCGCCCCACGTACCGCAAAGCCAACCCTTCCGATGCGCCAATCATGATCCTGACGCTCACGTCGGACACTTACTCGCAGGGTGAACTGTACGATTTCGCATCAACCCAATTAGCACAGACCATCGCGCAAATCGACGGCGTGGGTGACGTCGACGTTGGGGGCAGCTCTCTGCCTGCCGTGCGCGTAGGGCTTAATCCGCAAGCGCTGTTTAATCAGGGCGTGTCGCTGGACGACGTGCGTAGCGCGATTGCTAACGCCAATGTGCGTAAGCCTCAGGGAGCTATCGAGAATGATACCCACCGCTGGCAGGTACAAACCAACGATGAGCTGAAAACCGCCGCCGAGTACCAGCCGATTATTATCCACTACAATAACGGCGCTGCGGTGCGGCTGGGCGATGTTGCGTCTGTGAGCGACTCGGTGCAGGACGTACGTAACGCGGGGATGACCAACGCAGAACCGGCTATCCTGCTGATGATCCGCAAGTTGCCAGAAGCCAATATTATTCAGACGGTAGACAGCATTCGGGCCAAATTACCGGAGTTACAAACGCTGGTCCCGGCCGCCATCGATCTACAAATTGCCCAGGATCGTTCACCGACCATTCGCGCCTCGCTGGAGGAAGTCGAACAGACGCTGATTATCTCCGTTGTGCTGGTTATCCTGGTGGTCTTTGTTTTCCTGCGCTCCGGGCGCGCGACCCTGATCCCTGCGGTAGCGGTTCCGGTCTCGCTGATCGGTACCTTTGCCGCCATGTATCTGTGCGGGTTCAGCCTGAACAACCTGTCATTAATGGCGTTGACCATTGCCACGGGATTTGTCGTTGATGACGCGATCGTGGTGCTGGAAAATATTGCCCGCCACCTGGAAGCGGGAATGAAGCCACTGCAGGCGGCGCTACAAGGTACGCGCGAAGTGGGATTCACGGTGCTCTCAATGAGCCTGTCGCTGGTAGCGGTGTTCCTCCCGCTGCTGTTAATGGGCGGATTGCCTGGGCGCTTGCTGCGCGAATTTGCCGTCACGCTGTCAGTTGCTATCGGTATCTCGCTGCTGGTGTCGCTGACATTAACGCCAATGATGTGTGGCTGGATGCTCAAATCCAGCGCCCCGCGTGAACAGTCTCGTAAACGAGGTTTTGGTCGTGTGCTGGTGGCACTGCAACAGAGTTACGGCACTTCGCTTAAATGGGTGCTGCGCCATACGCGACTGGTAGGCGTGGTGTTACTTGGCACCATTGCGCTGAATATCTGGCTTTATATTTCCATCCCCAAAACCTTCTTCCCGGAGCAGGATACGGGCGTGTTGATGGGGGGGATTCAGGCCGACCAGAGCATCTCTTTCCAGGCGATGCGCGGCAAACTGCAGGACTTTATGAAGATCATCCGCGACGACCCGGCGGTGAATAACGTCACCGGTTTTACCGGCGGTTCCCGGGTTAACAGCGGGATGATGTTTATCACCCTCAAGCCACGCGATGAGCGCGGTGAAACCGCTCAGCAGGTGATCGACCGCCTGCGCGTCGCGCTTGCAAAAGAGCCTGGCGCGAATCTGTTTCTGATGGCGGTGCAGGATATTCGCGTCGGCGGTCGCCAGGCCAATGCCAGCTATCAATACACATTGCTTTCCGACGATCTGGCGGCGCTGCGCGAGTGGGAACCGAAGATCCGTAAGGCGCTTGCCGCCCTGCCCCAACTGGCGGATGTCAACTCAGATCAGCAGGACAATGGCGCGGAAATGAACCTGGTCTACGATCGCGACACCATGTCTCGTCTGGGGATCGACGTTGCAGCCGCTAACAGCCTGTTGAACAACGCTTTTGGACAACGGCAAATTTCAACTATTTATCAACCGATGAACCAGTACAAAGTGGTGATGGAGGTCGATCGACGTTACACCCAGGACATCAGCGCGCTGGATAAAATGTTCGTCATCAACAATGAAGGTAAGGCAATCCCGCTATCGTACTTTGCCAAATGGCAACCGGCGAATGCCCCGCTGTCGGTAAACCATCAGGGCTTGTCCGCTGCCTCAACCGTGTCGTTTAACCTGCCAACAGGTTCTTCACTGTCTGAGGCGACAGAGGCTATCAACAGAACCATGACCCAGCTCGGCGTCCCCTCCACGGTTCGCGGTAGCTTTGCCGGCACGGCACAGGTATTTCAGGACACCATGAACTCGCAGGTGATCCTGATTATCGCCGCCATTGCCACGGTCTACATCGTTCTGGGTATGCTGTATGAAAGCTATGTTCATCCCCTGACCATTCTCTCCACGCTACCTTCAGCTGGCGTCGGGGCTTTGCTGGCGCTGGAGCTGTTCAATGCCCCGTTCAGCCTAATCGCCCTGATAGGGATAATGCTATTAATTGGCATTGTGAAGAAAAATGCCATCATGATGGTCGATTTTGCGCTGGAAGCGCAGAGAAACGGCAAGCTGCAGCCGGAAGAAGCCATTTTCCAGGCCTGCCTGCTGCGCTTTCGCCCAATCATGATGACCACGCTGGCGGCGTTATTTGGCGCGCTGCCGCTGGTGTTATCCGCCGGGGATGGCTCCGAACTACGTCAACCTTTGGGGATAACCATTGTCGGCGGGCTGGTCGTGAGTCAACTCCTGACGCTGTACACCACGCCTGTGGTCTATCTCTTTTTCGACCGTCTGCGTCTGCGTTTTTCGCGTAAAAACAGCAAACCGGTAGCAGAGTTATGACAGAACTTCCCGACAGCACCCGCTGGCAACTTTGGATTGTGGCATTCGGCTTTTTTATGCAGTCGCTGGATACCACCATCGTGAATACTGCGCTTCCCTCGATGGCGGCAAGCCTCGGGGAAAGCCCGTTACACATGCATATGGTCATTGTGTCATATGTTTTAACCGTTGCCGTGATGCTGCCCGCCAGCGGATGGCTGGCGGACAAAGTTGGCGTGCGTAATATCTTCTTCACCGCCATCATCCTGTTTACGCTTGGCTCGCTGTTTTGCGCCGGGTCCAGCACACTCAACGAGCTGGTGATGGCGCGCATCTTACAAGGCGTTGGCGGTGCGATGATGGTGCCGGTCGGCAGGCTAACGGTGATGAAAATCGTCCCGCGTGAGCAATATATGGCGGCGATGACGTTTGTCACATTGCCCGGTCAGATTGGCCCGCTACTGGGACCGGCATTAGGCGGTATTCTGGTTGAGTACGCCTCCTGGCACTGGATATTTTTGATTAACATTCCGGTTGGTATTGTCGGCGCAATAGCGACGTTAATGCTGATGCCCAACTACACCATGCAAACCCGACGCTTCGATCTCTCCGGATTTGCGATGCTGGCAGTCGGCATGGCGGTACTGACGCTGGCACTTGATGGCAGTAAAGGAACCGGCATCTCCAGTATCTCGCTGGCAGCGTTGGTTATCTGCGGAATGCTGGCTATTGCGCTGTATCTGAAACACGCCCATCGTAATCCACGCGCGCTGTTCAGCCTGAATCTGTTTCGCACACCGACCTTCTCGCTGGGTCTTTTCGGCAGTTTTGCCGGACGCATCGGTAGCGGTATGCTGCCGTTTATGACGCCGGTGTTTTTACAAATAGGCCTCGGTTTTTCCCCCTTTCATGCCGGGCTGATGATGATCCCGATGGTGCTCGGCAGTATGGGCATGAAGCGCATTGTGGTGCAGGTCGTTAACCGCTTTGGCTACCGTCGCGTACTGGTCGCTACAACGCTTGGCCTGTCGCTGGTCAGTCTGCTGCTGATGACCACCGCGCTGCTCGGCTGGTATTACGCCCTGCCCTTCGTACTGTTCTTACAGGGAATGGTCAACTCAACGCGTTTTTCATCCATGAACACCCTGACGTTAAAAGACCTGCCTGACGATCTCGCCAGCAGTGGTAACAGCCTGCTGTCAATGATCATGCAACTGTCGATGAGTATCGGGGTGACCATCGCGGGACTGCTGCTAGGCATGTTCGGTCAGCAGCATAGCGTCATCGACAGCGGAAGTACGCATACCGTCTTTATGTATACCTGGCTGTGCATCGCATTCATTATCGCGCTGCCCGCCATTATTTTTGCCCGCGTGCCGAACGACACGCAAACCAACGCGGTGATTTCACGGCGCAAGAGGAGCACCTGATGAAGTTCTGGCGGCCCGGTATCACCGGCAAACTGTTTCTGGCGATTTTCGCCACCTGCATCGTATTGCTGATCAGCATGCACTGGGCCGTACGCATAAGCTTCGAACGCGGTTTTATTGACTATATCAAGCACGGTAACGAACAGCGGCTGCAAATGCTCAGCGACGCATTAAGCGAGCAGTATGAACAGCACGGCAACTGGCGATTCTTACGCAATAACGATCGGTTTGTTTTTCAGATCCTGCGCTCTTTTGAACACGACAACGACGATGATAAACCCGGCCCCGGCATGCCGCCGCACGGCTGGCGTACGCAGTTTTGGGTTGTCGACCAAAATGCCCGCGTGCTGGTCGGTCCGCGTGCTCCGGTCCCCCGTGACGGTATGCGCCATCCGATCCGCGTCAACGGTAGCGAAGTCGGTGCCGTGATTGCCTCTCCCGTGGAACGCTTAACGCGCAATACGGATATCAATTTCGACATGCAGCAAAGACGTTCCAGTTGGCTCATCGTCGCGCTCTCCACGATCCTGGCGGCGCTGGCAACGTTTACGCTGGCGCGCAGCCTGCTGGCCCCGGTCAAGCGGTTAGTGGAAGGCACGCACAAACTGGCGGCTGGCGATTTCACCACTCGCGTTGCGCCGACCAGTACGGATGAACTGGGCAAGCTGGCGCAGGACTTCAACCAGCTTGCCAGTACGCTGGAAAAAAACCAGCAGATGCGTCGTGACTTTATGGCCGATATTTCTCACGAACTGCGCACGCCGTTGGCGGTGTTGCGCGGTGAACTGGAGGCCATTCAGGATGGCGTACGCCAGTTCACCCCTGACTCCGTTGCCTCTTTGCAAGCTGAAGTGGGTACGCTCACCAAGCTGGTGGACGATCTGCATCAGCTCTCCATGTCCGATGAAGGCGCGCTGGCCTACCAGAAAATATCGCTGGATCTCATCCCGCTGTTGGAAGTGGCAAGTGGCGCATTTCGTGAACGCTTTGCCAGCCGTGGACTGACGATACAACTTTCACTCCCGGACAGCATGACGGTATTTGGCGACAGGGATCGTCTGATGCAGTTGTTCAACAATCTGTTGGAAAACAGTCTGCGCTACACCGACAGCGGCGGCGGGCTGCACATCAGCGCCGAACAACGCGAGCGTATGGTTTTATTAACCTTCGCTGATTCCGCTCCCGGCGTAAGTGACGACCAGTTACAGAAGCTGTTTGAACGCTTTTATCGCACCGAAGGCTCGCGTAACCGCGCCAGCGGTGGTTCCGGGCTGGGGCTGGCAATTTGCGTCAATATCGTACAGGCGCATAATGGTCTGATTCGCGCCGCCCATTCGCCTTTTGGCGGGGTTAGCATTACAGTAGCATTACCGCTGGAACGCGATTTACAGAGAGATGTATGACTGAGTTACCCATTGATGAAAACACGCCGCGTATTCTGATCGTAGAAGACGAGCCCAAGCTGGGGCAACTGCTTATCGACTATCTGCGTGCGGCAAGCTACGCTCCTACGCTCATCAGCCACGGCGATCTGGTTCTTCCTTACGTGCGTCAGACGCCGCCCGACCTGATCTTGTTGGATCTGATGCTGCCTGGTACCGACGGCCTGACTCTGTGCCGGGAAATCCGCCGATTCTCTGAAGTCCCCATCATGATGGTAACCGCCAAGATAGAAGAAATTGATCGCCTGCTGGGGCTGGAGATCGGTGCGGATGATTATATTTGCAAACCCTACAGCCCGCGTGAAGTTGTTGCTCGCGTGAAGACGATTCTGCGCCGTTGCAAGCCGCAGCGCGAACTGCAACAGATGGATGCTGACAGCCCGTTGATCGTCGATGAAGGTCGTTTTCAGGCGTCCTGGCGTGGGAAAATGCTCGACTTAACGCCTGCTGAATTTCGCTTACTCAAAACGTTGTCGCATGAACCGGGAAAAGTGTTCTCCCGTGAACAGTTGCTCAATCATCTCTATGACGATTACCGTGTCGTTACCGACCGAACCATCGACAGCCATATCAAGAACCTGCGACGCAAGCTGGAATCGCTGGATGCGGAGCAGTCGTTTATCCGCGCGGTCTATGGCGTAGGGTATCGCTGGGAAGCCGACGCCTGTCGGATTGTGTAAACACTCCCGTCCTGCAGGACTCCGCGGCTTCGTGGAGTCCTGTTGACTAGCAACTCTCCAAATATCGCTCATACTCTTTGTGGCAACACTGTCGTCAATAACTGTTTGATATAAAACTTTAATCAAGGAGTTCATATGGCTGGTTGGTTTGAATTAAGCAAGAGTAGCGATGATCAGTACCGCTTTGTTCTTAAGGCTGGAAACGGGGAAACTATCCTTACCAGTGAGCTTTACACGACAAAAGGCGCGGCAGAAAAAGGGATCGCATCTGTCCAGGCTAACAGCCCTCTGGCCGAGCGTTACGAGAAAAAAACGGCAGCTAATGGCAAATTGCATTTCAATCTGAAAGCAGCAAACCACCAGATTATTGGTAGCAGTCAACTGTATGCGAATGAACAGTCGCGCGAGACCGGTATTGCTTCAGTTAAGACCAATGGTGTAACTCAGACGATAAAAGATAAAACCTGATAATGACTCGCTCAGCCGGGTAACGCCACGCTGTCGCCCGGCGTTTTTCTTTACCTGTCTTCCCCACAGCGCTACAATGCCCGCCCTTAATATGGGGGCACTCCCCTAACCGCCTCATTGAGTGAGGCGAGTCTGACCTGTCATCAGAACGAGAAAATTATGTTTAAACCGGAACTCCTTTCCCCGGCGGGAACGCTGAAAAACATGCGTTACGCTTTCGCCTATGGCGCAGACGCTGTATATGCGGGCCAACCGCGTTACTCACTGCGCGTACGCAACAACGAATTCAATCACGAAAACCTGCAGCTAGGCATTAATGAAGCCCATGAACTGGGTAAAAAATTCTATGTGGTGGTTAATATTGCCCCGCATAACGCCAAGCTGAAGACCTTCATTCGTGACCTGAAACCGGTGGTGGAAATGGGGCCGGATGCACTGATCATGTCCGACCCCGGTCTGATTATGCTGGTGCGCGAAAACTTCCCTGACATGGACATTCACCTTTCAGTACAGGCTAACGCCGTAAACTGGGCGACGGTGAAATTCTGGAAGCAGATGGGATTGACCCGAGTGATCCTGTCCCGCGAACTGTCGTTGGAAGAAATTGAAGAAATCCGCACCCAGGTGCCGGATATGGAAATTGAGATCTTTGTTCACGGCGCGCTGTGCATGGCTTACTCCGGCCGCTGCCTGCTCTCTGGCTACATCAACAAGCGTGACCCAAATCAGGGTACCTGTACCAATGCCTGCCGCTGGGAATACAACGTGCAGGAAGGCAAAGAAGACGTGGTGGGCAATATCGTGCATAAGTACGAGCCTATCCCGGTACAAAATGTTGAGCCGACGCTGGGTATTGGCGCGCCGACTGACAAAGTCTTTATGATCGAAGAAGCCCAGCGTCCGGGTGAGTACATGACCGCGTTTGAAGACGAACACGGCACTTACATCATGAACTCGAAGGATTTGCGTGCCATTGCCCACGTTGAGCGCCTGACTCAGATGGGCGTGCATTCGCTGAAAATTGAAGGCCGTACTAAATCATACTATTACTGTGCACGTACCGCGCAGGTTTATCGCAAGGCCATTGATGATGCCGCTGCCGGTAAACCGTTCGACCCGCAACTGCTGGAAACGCTGGAAGGTCTGGCGCATCGCGGTTACACCGAGGGGTTCCTGCGCCGCCATACGCATGACGACTATCAGAACTACGAATACGGCTTCTCTGTTTCCGAGCGTCAGCAGTTTGTCGGCGAATTCACTGGCGAACGTAAAGGTGAACTGGCGGCTGTGCTGGTGAAAAATAAATTCACCGTCGGCGACAGCCTGGAGCTGATGACCCCACAGGGCAACATCAACTTTACCCTCGAACAGATGGAAAACGCGAAAGGCGAAGCGATGCCGGTTGCGCCGGGCGATGGTTACACCGTGTGGATGCCTGTACCGGAGGATATCGATCTGAATTATGCATTGTTGATGCGTAATTTTGCCGGTGAGTCCACGCGCAACCCACATGCTAAGTAGTTAATTACGGTTATTTTTCAGCGTTCGGAAGATTCTTAGAAATCGATCACATACCGCTTCGTTCATTAAGGTTATTATCCCATCCGCTGAAAAACATAACCCATAAATGCTAGCTGTACCAGGAACCACCTCCTTAGCCTGCGTAATCTCCCTTACGCAGGCTTATTTTTTGCCTGTAATCTACTGAAATAAATGGATTTGTTTCTTACAATGTCCACACATTGACCACATCAAACAAACCCCGTCCACAAACGGGGTTTTTTAATACTTTCCCCTCCCCCTTCGCTGTAGATCCTTTTATTAAAACTTCATGCATCATTTTGCAAAACCCAGAGCACAGCAAACCAGCCTCCAGCCCGCGCCGCGCAAGGCTTCGCCATACCCGCGCCCAAAAATCCCCGGATGAACCCGAATCATTTTGATCGTGACGGAATCTAAAACGATCCTTTTAAAAACATCATGTTATCCAGTTGGTTAGCAACTGGCGGCGCGGTGACTTTTGCAGAGTGCTGCAAATATTTGCGCAGCGTGCAAACGCCCGCAGGATTCAAAAGCCCAGCAGCGGCGCAGGCTGGCGGGGTGCTTTGCACAAAATTTCTTTTGCAAAATTTTTATGATCCAAACTGCGCAGGCGGGTGCGGTGTAGCGCCGTTTCCGTCCTGGATCCGCTTCCGTCTGCCTGCTGTCGCTTACGCTGTGGGCCGCTGTTGAACGAACGAAAGAAAGGCCGCACGGTGGCGACCTTTAATGCTTGCGCCTGCTGTGGCGCGTTCTGTGGTGTCTGGTGAGGCGTGCGGTTATGCCGCTTTTTTGTCAGGCTATCAGGGGGCCGTATTTACTTTTCAATGTGCCGGTTTTAGTGGCCGTTGCGGTGAACTGCGCCGCCTGCCCACTGGCCCCCGTATTGGGGTGAGTATGTGATGCGGCAGTCTCTGCCAGCTCCCTCACCACGTCCAGGGTGTCGGTGAGCAGTGTCAGGACGTTAATCTCTTCGCTTCCCAGCTTTACCACCGGGGCAATCAGTTGTTGCGCCTGGGCCACACTTCGGCGAATGCCGCTGATTTTTTCAGTCAGTGCGCCGCTGACGTTTGACGTGACATCCCCTTTCACGTCGTCTGTAACATTGCCCGCGACATCCCGTTTCACGTTCCGGCCAACACTGACGGAATTGTCCTTGCTGCAGGTTACTGTCAGGTTGCCGGATGTGCCGACGCTGTAATCCCCCTCGCTGATATGAACGACCGCCCCGGCCAGAAGTGTGGCCGTGCCAAGAACGGTTGTTTTATCCGTTGCCTGGACCGTAGTTTCACGGACAACCACTTTGCGGATCTCTTCGTCGGTGGTGACTTCGCGAGTCATGGAGTTCTCGCGGATTGTCTGGTCCGTCTGGCGTTCCCAGTCTCCGGCAACCGTCACGCGCTGCGATACACCATCGCGCTGTTGCTGCAACTGCTCACCGGGTTTAACCGCTGGCAGGTTATGACCCTCCGCCATAATCTGACGCACAAAGGGTTTATCCTGCCGCCCCTCAGTGAACCCAACTTCAACCAGCGTGCCAGGGGGCGGAAACTGAAACATTCCCGACTCGCTGCCCGCCATTGGTACAGGTAGCGGAACGGCAGAATAAACCGGCGTATTTGCGGCTGGCTTGCCGTCTTCGTCAAGCAGCTGGAGATCCACGGCATAGCGCGGGCGGAATGGTTCGGCAATATTCCCCCCGGAAACATCCTCGCTTGGTGCTTCCACCCTGGCGAATTTTGGAAGATGCAGGCCGCTTGCCAGCTCCGGGAATGCGTTTTCAATCTGCCGCTGAATGGGTGATTTTTGCAATGGCTGGCCGTTGGCTTTGTTGCGGGGCTGCCAGGTGATTGCCATGTCATCGTTATTTAGCCGGACCTGGTTCAGCCGCTGGCCGTTTACCTCCGCACCCGGGCGCAGGCTCTGAATCATTGGCACAACCATTGAATTTCCGCCTGCCGATTCCTGGCTAAATTCGTGCGGGATCTCCACTGGTTTTCCCGCAAAAAGACTATGCTCCGCGGCGCCGACGAAGACATCCCCGTCCGGCAGCTGATACCAAAGATAGTCCGTCACTGAAAATGCACGGCCCAGACTGGCAAGAAGCTGATAGCCCGTGCCGCTGTGCGTAAAGTGGGGGATCGGTTTATCTGCATAAGCAGCGCCGACCGGCGTTGTGACGGTCAGCCCGCTTTGCTCACTTATCCAGTCAGTAATCTGGCGCAGCGTTGGATGCTGGAAAGAACACGGCCACAATTTGTCAAAGATGCCAACCAGCTCACGCACGAATAATCGGCATGTTCCATTATCAGCAGGCTGTGACCGTTCAACGTACCCGGTAAACCAGCGCAGGACCAGACCATCATAGCCAACATCGATCCGAACCATTTTGCCGGTGTAATCTGTCTCAGTCCCTGCCGTAATAAACCCCCGACCGCACGCGTTCAGCTCCAGCACGATATTGCAGTCAATCAGATGGACCGGATCAGAGGAAAGGTACAGGCGTTTAATTGGTTTCATCGTTTAATTACCCCAGCGCATCGTTGACCGGCTTTAAGACCTTTTCTTCAAACCAGCTCATTTTGTCGGCTGGCTCATCAGCTCCGGCAGCCGGACCCGCGCCCTTTGCCCCTGTTTGCTTGGTGCTGGCCGTCGCGTTGCCTTTTCGGGCCTGTCGTTTTTCTGGGACGCTGCCTTTTTCACGCAGGGTGAAACTTACCTGCCAAGCAAGGCGATCCTCCTGCGGTACGGCATCAATCTGACCGGTAAACGTGGCTTCACGAAGGTTGATAGCCGTCGCCGTCGCATTGGCGACGCGGTACTTTTTCAGTGCGCCGCTGGCTTCGGTCGCGGATGCCAGCTGGAAAAGCCGCTGTAAGACGGCTTCGTCGTCGAATGTCACCAGACCCGATACGCGCAGCTCTTTGGCCTTGATACCCTGTTCAGCATTGGCCGTGCTCGATGTCTGTCCCGACTGGTCCTTTTCCTGAAACTGCATGGAAGGTGAAACCAGCATGTTCTGCATGGCGATCCCTTCACCATCAAGCGCGAGTAATGCGGTCTGGCTCATGTAGCATCTTCTCTAAGTCAGATAACGAATCCCCGATAAACATCATCGCGGCGGTATGTACTGCCGTTGTTTGCGGGATGCCTTTCAGCAATTCAGCGGCAGCAACGGCATAACTTCCGCTGTAACTGAATGAAAAAATATTCGCACTGGCGGCTTTCAGGTCGTCCAGTCCCTGGCTGAGCGAGGACAGCAAACCGGCCCGTTCCTGAATAAATCCCGTCACCTGGTTTTTTAGATCTGTTGTGGTGGTACTGACTGCGGCGGCCAGCTGCGCGGCGGCAACACGCTGGGCATTCAGCGCCAGCCGGTTGGTTGAGACTGATAACGGCGCACTGGCTGGCAATACATCGGCTTTAACCGGCAACTGCATTTTTACCGTGCTGAGTTCTGCGGCGGCTGCGGCCATACGGCTTACCTGCGTAAATACCGGGGCCGGAAATACGGTGGACAGTTTATTCAGTCCCCGCATAAAAGCATCGTGGGTATTCTCCGCCACCATCATGACGATGACATCACCGCTACCGCTACCGCCACCGGATAACAGCTTTTTAGCAAGGTATCCCAGCGCATTGGCCGGACTGAGATAACCGCCTGAATCGGTGTTCTGTCCCAGACCGTAAACCCAGGGATGCGCTGGCACAATTGAACAGGCCAGCGCCCCCATATCATCAGCAATCTTTATAACCGACTCACGCCACATCGCCCGGAACCTCCGGCCAGTCAATATCTGGCGCATCTTCTGGCTTAATACGATTAATCAAAACCCTGTATTTTTTCCACGCCAGCAAAAGCGCTGTTTCCTCTTCCGTTGCAATATCCAGATCAACAGCATCCTGTAATGGGGCAATTTTTGATGCAGCCAGCGCCAGAAGACTGTCTTTTTGCTGTGTAGCCTGTGTAATCTGTGCCGTTTTTTCTGCGTCAGCATCATGCATCCATTTTTTACCATTCCATTTAACAAAATGGCCTTCCGGCGCAACGGAAACAACGTCGTCAGGTAACTGACCTAATTCATCAATCGTGATGGATTTCCCGGTGAGAATGTCGTAAACAATTTTCCCGCGATGATCTTCAACAAGTGACCATTTTTCTAACGCAGAATTAAATACAGCGACAAAACCGGCTTTCGTCGGCGGTGGCGCAATATTGGTACTGTTAGCAGGTAAACCGGTATTAGCAGGGATAAAACCATCACTTTTCCCGATAAATTCATTTGTATCAGCACGCAGGTTATAGATGGTAATTGTCCGGTTTTCTCCGGTCATTTCAAAAGTCATCAGGCAAGCCTCACAATGTAGTTAAACGCAATATTTTTAACGGTATTTTCCGCATTTCCTGCGGCATGAACGGTCGCTGTATGTCCGTGATAGCCCATAACCACATAATGGTTATGCGCACCAATACCCACCCAGTGATCATGAGGGCCGATCCATGTCACATGAGCATGATTACCGCTTCCCTCAATGCGATCTCCCGCCGCCCATGAAACATTTGACGAATGCATCCCCAGCCCCTGACCGGGGGTATCCCGGTATGCAGACGTTGAGCAATAACGAAAGTTATGTGCGTGCCACCCACCCTCAGTGGAGGATTTATTGCCGTAGTCAAAACTGGTTGTTGGTTTTGAACCATAATCAAAAGAGCTGGTGTATTTCGTCCCCAAATCGGTATCGGAAATACTGGCTCCGTGGGTATGCGATATAACACCATCCTGTTCATACGAGAGTGCCGCGCGACCGTTCGGTTTACCCTTAATCGTCTGGCCTCGCATGTCCGGGATAACCCCCGCAGGATAGGCAATCGCAAGCAATGGATAGACCGCTTTATCAAAGGGTTGTCCCTGCATTAAGGCGTACCCAGTCGGGGTTACATCCGATGGCCAGGGGATAGGTGCGCCGACAGGGTAAGAATCTTCCGGCATCCACGGCGTCCATGCCTGCGTTGAATACTTGCTACGCGTATAACTGCGGGATGAGTTGTACACGCGGTAAATCTGTGTCACTCCGGCGCTTCGCAGTACCATCAGAGAACCTGCATTATTCTCCGGGTAATGTAGTGCCGCACTGGTATTGGCGTTCGCTCCCTGAAAATAAAGCCCCGGCACCTGGTAATCATCCAGATCCTGATTTTCACCAATCCCCACAACTTGCCCGTCAAAAATATCCTGTGAAGTGACATTGATATCTTCATTCAGGGCGTGACCGTTCACTTTTCGTGATGCCGGAACGCGGCCATTTGCATTCTCATTCACCGCTTTTAATGCTTTTGGCGTGACGGCCAGCGCTTCGGAATCACTGTTCGTTTCACTGCTTAACCGCACAAAACCCTTTTCACTGGTTGATGCATCAGGGTGATTTCGGGATTGTTCATGCTTTTTCAGCGCATCGCTGGCCGCCTGGTCATTTAGCGTGCCTTTCGGGCGCAGGTCAGTGATATTTCCGGCAGCATCAATACTCGCCACCGCAAAGACATAATGCTGCACACCGCCCAGCACATAATCGGCAAGATCTGCAGCAACAGTAATTTTGCTCTGTACAGCCCATTCGCTTGTTAACGTCCCGGTCCAGCTCACATCAAGCCAGATTTTTGTCGGTTTCGCGGATACTGTGATATTGAAGTTTGCGGGCAATTCGGCACGCAATCCGGCGACATATCCCGCCCCCTTTGAGACAAAAAACTGATTGCCGGACTTTGCGACCAGATAGCCCGAATCAAAAAATGCCGCTGCGCCATACAGATCGATATTTTCCCGGCGCTGGCGTTCATCCATTCCCGCCAGTCGGGCAGTAAAATCAATCTGCCATGTCTCTGCCGGGGTGGTAATTTCGGTCGCTTCTCTGGCTCCGCTGTATTCCATCAGCATGGAACGAACAAGAACGTTTCCCTGCTGACCGTCTGCGTTTTTAATTTTTCGTTGGGTCGGGGCGTGAATAATCATCGCCAGTGTACCCGTTGCCTTATTTGCCAGCCCGATCCAGTTGAAATCAAAATCGCCCACATCCGCCCCCAGGGTAACGGAATAAACGACAGAGTTTTCATTCACAACACCGGCTTTATTCACCGCCTGACGACAAACTATTTTATCTTCCGCTGGCGTTGTTTCAGTATTATTAATCGGCTTGTCAGCATCCAGCCCCGGAATATAAGCAAAAATAAACTCATCCAGCGTGACGGGCTGGTTATTAATTGCCTGCTGGGCTTTCCACTCTGCAAATGCTTTTGTAATGACGGCCTGTGACATTAATATTCCCTCTACTTCAAACTTGCGCTATATGTTGCTTCTGACTGGTTATTCACATCGCCCAGGGTGGCAGGCCAGCAAATATATTCCCCCTGATACCAGCCAATATTGATATTCAGTGGCAGGGTGTCGATTACTTCAAACTGGTAACGGCGGCATGTGCGCCCATATTTGCGAATGATTTCCAGCAGGAGATCGCCATTTTCCGCAACCTGGCTGCTTGTCACTCGAACGACAATCACGTCCCAGTCGAGTCCGTCCTGCCGTTCCAGTAATTCAACGTAACCAATCCCCAGTCGCTCAAAAATGGCAATAAAGCCCGCCACCTCTCCGGCCTGCTGCGCATTGATAAATGCGTAACTCACCCGCTTGCGGAAGATGTCGAGCGGCTCCCCCTTAAACCGATCGATGTCGCGCTCCCAGGCAATCAGGTTCAACAGCGGCTCGGGGCAGACCAGTGGGTCAAACTGCTTTAACGGCCAGGTGATCCACCCGTACACCTGCGACCAGAATTTTACGCAGGCACGCAGCAGCCTGGCGGGGTCGCCTTTGTTCATCCACGACGGCAATTTCAGACCGGAAAGCAACTTCGAAAACTCAGTCATTTTCAATCTCCACCGTTAACCCTGACAGGCGCGGGACCGACAGTTCGCTGACAATATCCGTCAGTGAAAAATGCAGTGAATCGACAACCGGAAAGGCCTTGTGGATCTCGCGGCCCAGATTCGAAAAGGAATAGCGCGAATAGGGCTGCGTCTTTTTAACGTCGTAATTGGCGTTCTCGCGAAACGCGCAACGAATCAGGTCGGTAATACCGGTTTTTAACGCGCTCAGGTCTTCCGCTTCCATGTTTTCCACGCTTTTGACATAGACAGTAACCGCCAGGGTGTGACTGGTTTCCGGCATGGCATAACACTGCAGATCATCACCGTGTCCGTGGTGGCCCTGGGTATTCACATAATCGTTAACCGCATCAATAAAGGGCTGTGATATTTCGCCGCTGTCCAGTAACAGATAAGCATTTGCCGTACCCGGCCCACGCGGGGCATCGTGCAAAAAGTAGATGCGATCAATGCTCAGGCCCAGCACGCTGGCAATCATGCTGCGGTAGATAGCGTCAGAGTGGTAATTCCCCACCAGATTAAACTGGTTGCGGGTGCGGTCGCGCAGCTCGTCGTCGCTTTCCTCGTTAGCCCCTGGCGTAATCAGCCATTCGTCCTCATTGACCGCGCTGGCGATTCCAGCTACTGCAACAGGTAAGATCCGGTAATAGCCTGGCGCAAGGTTATAGCCACTGCCGGTGCCGGTCGCCGTGACGGGAACCAGCCCGCTTTCAACCCCGGCAGGCAGTGTCACGTCTTCATTCACGGCCAGCACGTAAACCACGCCGTTAATGCGCTCTGTTTGCACCAGTGTTCCGGCAGGCACGACGACCACATCCGCCGCATTCAGCTTGAAGAATCGCAGCACGCCAGCGGCAGCGCTGGCCGGTTTAGGCTCGATATGAACCGCCCAGGCCAGCAGGCGCAGCATGGGACCGGTGGCAGTCGCAACAAACATATTGCGCAGAACCACATCGATCAGCGCCGCACGCAGCCATAACACCGGCGTGGTGACAATCTTCGAAATCAGCCGCCAGAAAGGTGACATTCTCGACGTGTTTGTGACGAACCCTTCCGCCTGCACGGTGGCTTTAAATGCTGCCGTAATTTCGGCCTCTGTCGCGGGCATCCCGCTGTCATTCAGTACCTTTTCGAAATCAACGTCGGGTTTCTCAGTCATAGTTAACCTCTGTACTGACAGGGCCGAAATCGTAGGTTTCCGCCGTGATATACAACCTCGAAAGGGTTTCTTCGGTGATCACTATGGTTCCTGGGACCAGACGTTCGTCGCTTTCCACCAGTAAGGACAGTTGCGTCAGCACGTCACCGCGCATTGTCGGGCTGCGTTCACCGATCAGGCGGGTGGTGATACCGCTTTCCAGAATGCTGTGAATAATGTCCTGGGTGATGCTGTCGCGGTTATCGCAACGGCGCGGCTCGTTGCCGCTGTCCAGCGTGAAATCGCCGTCAGTGATCAAAAGGTCGATGTATAACGGTTCGGTACTCATCCTGCGTTAAGCTCCTGCCATTCAGCCAGCTGGGCCGGGGTGATTCCATTGGGGGCGTTGATGTAGGTATCGCCCCACGTTTTACGGTTATCAACAGCGGTTTTGCTGTCGTTTTTAACCTGACTCATCAGGCCGCCGCGTGGGATGCCTGCATTAATTCGGTTCCCCGTCAGCACGGACGGGCTGTTTAGCTTCGATGAACCTGCAGCACTGTCAGGAATGACCGCATTTGCCGGAACGGCAGCCGCTGCCGGTGGCGAAACGGTTTTCAGGTCGATGTTTACGCCGGGGATCTTGTTTAACTTCTCAACAATCCAGTTATAGGTAGACGCAAAGGTATTTTTGAGGAGGTCAAAAAGTTTGCTGAATACCCCGCCGATGGTTTGTGCGAACCCTTCAAAGGTGGCAAGCGGGGAAAGACCGGCAAAGAAATCAACCACCACGGCCCAGCCGTCTGTGATGGACTGCCAGACCTGCGCAAACACCTGGCCTACCTGTTCAGCGACCGACATCACCCAGGCAAAAGCCGACGTATCCATGATTGCTGCCGCCAGTTCTTCCCAGTGGGTGATGACATACCAGACGCCCACGGCCAGAAGTGCCAGCCCGGCAACGATCAGGGTGATCGGACTCATCAGGAGTTGCATTGCCGCCCCGGCAAACATGGTCGCCGCACCGTAAACCCGCATGGCAATGGCTCCGGCCTTTAACGCGATATTCCATGCAGCAAGCGCGATGCGGCAGACGCCTGTCCACAGCGCCAGTAATTTTGACTGGATCCACAATGCAGCCAGACCGATGCGCGTCGTCAGCAGGGACGGACGCAACAGGTTGAGCGTCCATAATAGGAGTTTCCATGCCCCTCCCAGCACTTTTGCAATTGCGGCCAGCCCTGTCATGGTGAAGCCAAAGACCCCCATCACGATATTGACCGCCGCCCCGGCCAACCCGAAGGACAGCACACCCAGGGTGATGTAACCCAGCCAGCGGGCAATATTCGGGAACATATCCAGCCAGCGGGCAAATTTTGTCCCCACGTCGGCAATACGGTTCATCAGCGGCGACAGGATAGGGATCAGCGTGTTACCAATCGCCACGCGAATGGCAAAGAATGTCGCTTTGATACGTTCCCACGGCTCAGCCATTCGTTCGGCCATTTCCTGGGCGCGTTTCATCCCGTCATTTCGGCCCAGCTCGGTGATGCTGCGGTTTAATTTATCCTGCTGGCCGTACAGCTTTTTGATAACGTCAGCACCACCACCGAACGCGGCATCCAGCGCCTGTTGTGCCTTGACGTTCCCTTCAATGCTCTGCCCGTATTTGTTCTGGAGTTTTTGCAGAATGTCGCCCATCGGCAGCATTTTTCCGGTGGCATCGACAAAGCTCATACCCAGCTTTTCAGCGGCAGCCGGGGCGCTGCGTAAAAACTGCTCGTAGATCCCGCTGGCCTCAGTACCCAGCGTGCGCGAAAGCGTACCCAGTACGGCGAACTGTTCATCCAGGCTGACGCCAAAGTCAGCACCGGCGCTTTTCGTCCCCTCGATAAGCTCCTGCATGGTCTGCATTTTCACGCCGAAGTTTTGCACCATGTACGCCGTTTTTCCTGCCAGCTCTTCGGCAAAACGCACATGCCCCAGACTGGACAATTCCGCGTTGAAACGTGACGCCATCGCGCCGATGTATTCGCCTGCCTCTTCGCCGCTGGCCTTGACGCCTGCGGCCAGGGTATTGGCCGCGATGGTAACGCGGGGCAGGTCCAGATCGGACAGGCCCGCCATTGCGCCTTTCATCGCGTAGCTTGACCGGACCACATCAACGGCCCCTTTGCCGTAGCGCATACTGAATCGCATGGCTTCGCCGGACAGACGCTTCAGCGCGTCCTCTGCCACGCCTTTGGAACCCACTTCTGCAAGCGCGGCGTTCATCTCATACGCCGGACCCACCACGCCCGCGATGGACTGCGCCACGCCCCAGCCAGCCGCCGCACCAATCCCGATTTTTGTAAAAGACTCCTGCGATTTTTCAGCAAAACCAGACAGCGAAGACTGAGCCGTCTTTAATGGCCGCGTCAGCTTATCGATCAGGCTCAGGGTAAAATCCAGGTGGCTCATATCAGTTTCCGTTAAATGCGATTGCTATCCCTTCCGCCGTCTTACTGGCGCGGGTCTGGGCGAAATATTCATCCAGCCACAGGGCGCGGGCGATGCTTTCTTCGTCGTCGTCTTCGTGCGGGAGGTAATAGCGGCGCAAGGCAAGGTATTGTTCCAGGGCATTCGTGCGAATGGCCGCTACCCGCGCCGTCAGTTTTTTACTTCGATCTCAAGTTTTGGGGAGTAAATTTCGTTAATCTTCTCGACGATCTGCATTTCGCAACCCGGATAATCTTCCATCAGCTTGTTGAGCGCCTCTTTACACTCGGCATCAACAATGCGGCCCAGATACGTCACCATTGGGGCAACTTTATTGGTCATGGTCATTTCGTTAAGCAGGTTGTTGAACGCGGTTTTATTCGGCTCAAAGCTCAGATTTACGCCCGCCACGGTCATGGCGATTTTTTTCGATTTGCTCATTGTGCTAATTCCTTACGTTGTCGAATGATGCCCACCAGGGCGTTATGTCTGGCGGCGCAGTCGGTATACATCAGCCGGTAGGCTTTCAGCGCCGCGTCAAAGTCACTTCCGGTCGGTCCGGCCAGACGTGGCAACGTGACCGGACAAAGTGCCAGCTGGTTTTCCTGATAATTTTCGTTCGGCTTGATCTGCACTTTCGTTGAACAACCGGACGTAATCACCAGAAGCACAAACATTGCTAAAAACCGGTTTAATGGTTTCCGTGCGGATAACCCGTTCCGTATGAATTTCATTGGCCCTCAGCTCCGCGAGTTTTGCTTCCAGCGCTTCACCAGACTGCTGTGTCACCTCAACAACAATCTGGCGTGTTTGTTCTGCCGCTTCACTGGCAGCGAGTTTCAGCTTTGCGTCGTGCCAGTCATGCGCCTGCCAGCCCGCTGACATTGCAGCGGCCAGAATCAGCAAAAGACCCAGCAAATTGCGCATCAGCGAACCCCGTTATGCTCAAGACTGAAATGGTTCCCGTCCGGCTTACTGAAACGTCCACCCCACGATCCGCCGATAGATTCCCAGTATTCGCCCAGGGGGCGATATGCGGCGCTGTCGGTCTGGTATTCGCCGTTAATAAACAGGTTAAAATCCACCGCAAGGCGCTGGGTATGCAGGCTGTTAGTAATGCCGCTCCCTTTTTTTGCGTTAAGCGCGGCCTGTTCCGGCGTGCGGTACGCTTCGCCAAACGTCAGGCGATAGCCTTTTTCCTGGGCAAAATGAATCAGGCTGGCGATCATCACCGTAAAAAGTTGCTGTTTTTCACTCAGTTTCATTGCGCTTGCTCCCCCATCGCTTGATATACATGTCCAGGCAGCGCTTTAGCCCCGCCTCAATAAACGCACTTCCCAGAATGCCCAGGGCGCAGGCCAGCCCAATGACGACCAGTTCCGGCATATCGGGGAATTTCAGCAGCGGGATTGCGGCCAGCGGTGCGACCGCAGATCCCAGAATCATCCGCCCGACCAGCAGACGGGTTGTGATTCGCTCATTGCTGACCATCAGTTGCCCCAGGCCGATCACGGCCCCGATAAGCAACAGCTTTTCAAGCAGTGACGTTTCTCCGTTCATCATCGTGTCAGCCTTTCAGATCTCGAGTGTCACGGGCTGACAGGTACGGCACGCCGTCAATCGCGACAAAGTCCGGGCTTGTCACCATGAATTTAATTTTTTTCGTGGTTTTGCTGGCCTCGTTGGGGTTGATGTTGACGATGTCGGACAGCGTCGGAACACAGCCAAACACCTCGATTTTTTCTTCGTCATCCCCCGCATTGGCATAGAACAAAAAGTCCTTTGCCGGAATGGCCCGCCAGGAACCTGCAGCGCGGGCAACGGCGGTAAACTTTTTAAAGTTCTGGGAATCGACTTCGACTTCCACATCCGCCGAAACTGACCCTTTCGTGTGGCCGTTCGGGATGCCACGCGACTGCGCAACCGCGCTGTTATCCGTAATGGTGACGGTGGCGTTTTCGACGTGAATCATGATGCTGTCGTAGTTCACATCGAACGATCCGCCGCTAATACGTTCAGTCATTGATTAGCTCTCCAGTGAGGTATCCAGTTCGATGCTGACGCTGATTTCTTTCGCGCTCTCATACGGTCGAACCACAAGGTAAATTTGCACCGCTTCGCTACTGGTCCAGGTGATGGTGATGTCACCGTCTTTTGGTGGCTTCACTTCACCCGGAAACTCGACGCCATTGATCTGGGTTGAAATCGCCATTTCACGCAGTGGCTTGCCGAAATAGGTTTCATGCGCGGCGATGCTGCCCGGTGTGCTGTTCAGTGAACGATCGGCAATTTTGGGAATTGCACGCAGACGGACGCGGCGGGATGCTTTATCAACCACGCGCACATTTTCAATGACCTGATAATCACCGCCTTCAACGTCCAGGGTGCGACCATCAGCCCAGTAGATGCCGTCATAATCGTGATACCACATCGGCACGCTGTAGCGGTTCGCCTGCAAAGACTGCAACACGGCCAGATCAATTTCGGCTCCCGTCCCGTCAACCGGCAGTTTGTCACGCCCCAGCGCGGTGACTGCGCCGGTTGCAACGCGGGCGGGGCTGTCTGCCACCGTCACCGAACGGTTACACAAGCGACCGGCCAGGACGCCGGGTTCATTGCCCCACAGACGCGGGACCAGTTGCACACCCGGTGACGCAATACCGTCCTGGAGTTGTGCCAGGCGCGTCACATAATCGGCCCATGCTTCGCCCTGTTTCGGCCCGCCTATCGCAAGGCCAAACCAGATAAATCGCCCATAATTAGCCTGCAAGGTGATACGCATTTCCGTTGCACGGTTGATGGTTGCCACTTCGTCGGTATCAAATACCAGGAAAACTCCTTCCACGGATGCCACGCTCTGGGCCATCTTGACCGCGTTCATCCAGTCTTCATCTGGTTTATAGCCCTCGGCTTCCTTGTCTGGTTCTGCCAGCACATGCACGTAAGCAAACCAGTTCTGACCGGCGTTATTGGCCGCTGCGGCCACCATATTTTTTAACGGGCTGTCTTTGTCGCCCAGGGCTTTATCCAGATCGCTGCCGGTATTCAGCGACTGGGTTTTCCCGATGTTAGTGTCGCCGTAACCCACAAAGAGGATGACGCGCTCGACGTCGTTCGTTGTGCCGTTGAAGCGGTTTTTCTGACTGACGTTGACATTCGGCCAGGTCATTTTTACCCCCTGATTTGCTGCGCGTTGACGTCCCAGCCGAAGCCGATTGCCTGCATTTGCCGCGCAATAATTTGGTTAAATTCGTCATCGCTCACCCCCAGAAAAACGCGTCCAGGAATATCAATGGTCCATGTGCGTTTTGAGGGTGTGCCTTTCAGTTTTCGAATCAGTAATCCCGCCTGGGCCATGCTCATGGTTTCCATGATTTGCCTGCTGGACGGTTTAACCCAGCGCTTGCCCTTGCGGGTTTTGTAGCCCAGCGCCCGCAGGCGCTTGGCCTGTCTCGGTAGCGCGGGCTTGTCAGCCTGCGGCTTGCGCGGGGCGTTACTGGCTTTCATCTGGATCCTTGCGCCATCCTGCTGGACCGCACCGACCAGACCCGCCGCAATGGGCTTCGTCCCGTTCCGGTAGTTCCCGCCCTTGAGGTAAATTCTTACCCCCTGAATCTCCGGCATTTCACGCACGGCCAGCAGTTTGGGAAGCCCTTTTAACATCTTCCCTTTGCCACGCTTGCGCGGCTCCCACGGCGTACCGTCCGGGGCCGCCTGCTGGCGCTGGTGACGTTTTGCCGCTGCAACAATGCCCAGCTTTGCAATACGCCATAAAAGGCGCTGGCGCTTGCGCGGGGGAAGGTCAGCTTTTGCCAGCGTTTCCCGCATCTGCTTTAGCTGTTGCTGGTTCAGCTCCCCACGGATCACGACGCGTCACCACGCTGGACGATAAATTCCAGTTGCGACGCCTCCCAGATTTCGGGGTCCACGATTTCCCAGCGCTTGCCTTTGTAGGGGATCGGGCCGTTTTCCGCTTCACGCAGGACCAGCGGATCAACCAGCGGGACAACCACATCCAGAATACATGACCCTTCGTCGTCGAACTCCGGGTCCACTTTTGGATCGTCCAGCCTCAGCTCTTCGCGCAGCTCGTTGGCAAACTCATCCACCCAGGCCAGCACCAGGGCATAAATCAGCGCGGGCGAATACTTGCGAAACGGGAAGTTATCCCACGACAAACGACCGGTGTAAGTCAGCACTCCGATCCGGCGCTGGTTGTTTCCCATCGCTTTGGCGTTACGTGTCAGCTCGCAATCTTCCATCACACTGGAAAACATCTGCATGGCATCAGGCGGCAGATTTGCCGTAATAAACGCCGTCAGGCTTTCAAGCTGGCTCATATCAGATGCACCCCCACGCGTGGTTGTCGCAGCATGTTTCGCATCACGTTGGCCGCCTCGGCCAGCAGGCTGGCGCGGGTGTCCTGGCTTTCCTGCCCCGGATGCGATTCACGCCGCCCGATGGTGGCGAATTCCCCCAGTAAATCGGCCTTTGCGCGGGCGTAGACCGCTTTTTTGTACTGGGCTGTTAACTGGGTTTCGTCGCCCATCTTTGCACCCGGTACATCTGCGGCCCGCTCGCAGGCTTTCGCGTTCCAGTACGTCACCACGTCGGCCAGCGCGTCGTTTACCTCCGCAATAGCAGCCAGCAGGGCCACGCCTGCCGTTTCTGGCGGCAGGTCAGCGGGCAGCGTGCGCACCTTCTGAAACTCGGCCAGATCGAGATCGGGCCAGAACGTCACGCCGTTGGTGATCGCTGTTGGCGTCACCGTCACCGGCTTGCCGCTGATACTGAAACTTGGGCCACTCATTGGCGCACCTCGGTTTTACAATAGAAACGGGCTAACGGGTTCCACGGCCAACAACCGCATGGTTGATGCCTCCCCCGCGCCCGTCCCGGCTTGCGGGAGTCGTTAAAGCTGGGTCAGGCCATTAATCCGGGCGCGGATTTTTTCGCGCATGGTCTTAACTCCGGCGCTTTTGTTGTACGCCGCCGCCTGGGCCAAAAGGGCGTCGGCCTGCTCCAGCGTGTTCACATCATCCACAGCAGTAGCACGCGGCAGCCCCTTCTCGTCGCGCAGCAGGTAAAGACCGGCGAACTTGAACCACTTCGCGTTAATGTCTTCGTGCAAACGCCACTTTTCGCGGATGTTTTCAAACGTGCGGCTGAAATAGGGTTCGATGCTGTGACCGGCTTCCGCCTGCATGATCGCCCACTCCAGCACCGTGTCGGCCACAAAGGCAGGCAGGTTGCTTTTGAAGTTTTCCGGCGTGGCCTGGCTCTCACTGATAGCCACGTCAGCCCAGTCCAGCGCCTTGCCCATTTCCCCCGTATCGAACAGCCAGATCACGCAGTAAACCAGGGCCGGATTGGCAAAGCGGGCATCACCGGCGAGATATGCCTCGACGGTCGGCATCCAGCGCGGCAAAAGAACGTCGCGCTTCATGTCCATGCGTTCTGCACGCGTCAGACTGCGAAGCCGTTCAACATCCCTTTCCAGCTCCAGCATTTGAATGTGAAAGCTGACCGGCGATGCCGTCAGGGCTTCGCACTTATCCAGCGCCTTTGCGGCTTTCACGCGTGCTCGGTGTCGCTGACACGGGGTCATGGCCATTTTTACGCGCCTCCTCCCGGTGCAACTTCGCCGGTCGCAAGGGTGATTTTGTCGAATGCCGCATACAGCTCATCATGCTCGACGCCGTAACCTTCCATGCGCAGATAGTTATTCTCGAAGCGCTTGCGGTCGTCGTTCCATTCCGCTTTACGCTTACGTGTGCCCTGCTGGGTATAGATATGCAGGTTGTCCAGCGTGGTGACGATAAGGCGACCCTCCGGCATAAACGGCGGGGTGTACACGGTACGGCCAGCAATCTGGCGGCCAATAAGCTGCGCGGCGACTTTCTCAGTCGGGCGATCAATCTTATTCATCATGGTGGTGGCGTCGTTGCCGATAAGGTCAGCGGAAGCCAGCACAACCAGGCGCGGGTCATTGCGGAATGGCTCATAAATGCAGGTGTGAACCAGGTCAGTGACTGCCGCATCCAGACCAATAAAGTCAGCACCCGACGCGCCGATAGTGACGGCATCAGAAATAATCTGCTCAGATGAACGGTCTTTGACGATTTTGTGCCAGCCGATGTTGACGTCTTCGCCATTCGGGTTGGCTTCCGGGTCTGTATCTTCTGCAACACTCGTACCGTTGAACGCCACGCGCAGCATATCCAGCGCGAAAGATTCGTTGCTGAATGCCTGAATACGCTGGAAGAACTCCTCTTCGCTGCCCGCGTTCGCCCAGACAACCAGCAGGGAGTAAGGCAGATACGAACCGGAATCCGTTTCTACCAGCTTGTACTCATTACCGGACACGCCCAGGGCGCGGGAGAAACGACCATCTTTTTTACGCCCGGTGTAAATACCCGGTTTACCGGTGCTGACCACCTGACCGGTGATCTGGTCCACATCCAGCACATTGGGCAGCAGGCGCAGGAACTCAGAACTTTGCAGCAGGGCATTGCGCAGCTGGGTTTCTTTCGGATTGGTCAGCGAAAAGTAGCGCGACGTGTCCACTTGGCCGTTAGCTTTCGCCAGGCCTGCGGCAAACTTACGCAGCATCTGCTCTGCTTTTGGGGTTAATTGCATAATCTTTTATTCCTGAAAAGAATGGCTGTTAAACAAACTCAAACGGTTCTTTGCTGCCGCCAGGGGCACTGTCGGGGCGGCGCGTATTGCCGTTTTCCATCGCTGACAACTTAGTCAGGACGGTAGTCAACTGCGTGGTAAGGTTGTCCATCTGGTTGCCAGCTTCCTGGCGACGGGCGGAAAAGTCGCGGCGACGGCTGGCGCGTGGGCGCTTCGATGGCGTCACATTGAATGACTTCATGACTTTTGCCAGGTTGGCTTTGGCGGCGCTGAATTCTTCCGCTTTGACTTCGTCTTCCGGGTTTTCGATAACGTCCTGCGCCAGCTCGGCCACCTCGTCAGCAGCATCAGCGATCTGGGCAGCAACATCTGCCACCACATCGGCGGCCTGTTCTGGCGTATCGACCGTGTCAGCGTCACCCGCTGCGGCGTCTTTACCGCTTTTAAGCAGATCCAGCATTTGCTGAATGAGCGCTTTTAATTCTTCCATTTTTTCTCCGTCGCCCTCGGTGGGCTTATCAGTGTTTGGCTCTGGCATTGGCGTAAAATCTTTACTGGTCGAAAATAAACGCGACCAGAAAGAACCTTTTTTATCCGGGTTACTTGTCTGCAATGCTCCTAAGCTGAATGTTTCCAGACTTCCGCGCTCGGCGTCTTTTTCTTCACCGGCTAAAACAAATTTAATTTTTTCCGTTCCCAGACTTGCCGGAATATCTGTCACAGCCAGCCCGAAAAGATATTCACGACCGCTGCCAGCAAAATCAGTGACAAATTCGGCTGATGTAAATAACTTTTGTCCCTGCTGGTTGGCTTCAATTAAAAATTGATTCGGGATTAACTGGGCATATAACTTCGTGACGTCACCTTCCGTTTCCACTCTCAGCGCGTCTACTTCCCCTAGGTTGCAGGTAAATTCACGCTCGCCGATATCATATTGCGGGTGGTGCGGCCAAATCATGGCGGTATAGGTTTTGCGGGTGTAGGTTTCTGCCGCATCAATCAACCATTGCGGTTCAATGGTGCGACCGTCCACAGCCTGTCCAGATGTGGCAATACATAGCCAATCCGTGCGGTAATGAGATTGCGGCATAACTGACCTTTAATAATGAGTTTAAATAACAATGATTCGTTTGTGGTGGTCAGTATTGCGAATTGATTAAAACAGCGCGACCGCTTTATTTCTTATGTGTTCGGTTATAAATACATAGCCACTTTTTACCGATATTTAATTATCAATTCTGCAAAATAATCCCGCCATAATAGCCGCATGGCTAAATATTCCGATGAATTAAAAGAAGCGGCCCGCACGCTTTATATAAAAAGCTGGACGCCGAAAGATATTGCGCAGGAACTGAATATTCCACCGCGTACAATTTACCACTGGGCTGACGTCGGGAAGTGGGCATCACTGCTGCCTGTTGAATCGGTGGAAAATGTCATCGCCCGCCGTATCGACCAGCTCTCCCGCCGCGAGAAAAAAACAGCGCTGGAACTGGAAGAACTGCGCGATCTGATTGCCCACCATGTGAAACTCATGGCGCAGCGCAACAAGCACGCCGAAAAGCTGGCAGAAATTCAGGCCCAGAAAGCGGCTTATGATGGTGAAGGGTACTGCCTCAGCAGCGCAGGCGGGGAACCAGGGGAAAGAAAGCGCCGGTATAAGAAAAACGACGTTTCCGGTATTACAACGGAAATGCTCGACACCTGGGCGCGGGAACATCTCTTCGAGTACCAGCTGCACTGCCGCGAACATAAAGGCGAAGACTGGCGCTTCATTCTGAAAAGCCGACAGGTCGGCATGACCTATTATTTCGCCTGGGAGGCATTCGAAGATGCTGTCATTACCGGTGATAACCAGGTCTTTTTCTCTGCAAGCCGCTCCCAGTCTGAAATCTTCCGTGAATACATCGTCCAGATCGCCCAGAACCATTTCGGTGTGACGCTGACGGGTAAAAATATCCGCCTCAGCAACGGCGCAATACTGCGCTTTTTGTCCACGAACGCCAGCACCGCGCAGGGCTTTAACGGCCACCTGTATGGCGATGAGGTTTTCTGGATCCCGAAATTCACGCGCCTGCATGAAGTTGCCAGCGCAATGGCAACGCATAACAAATACCGGACGACCTACTTTTCGACGCCCAGCGCGAAAACGCACCAGGCTTACCCGGTATGGACTGGCGAAGCCTGGCGCGGGGACGACCCGAAACGCAAAGGTGTGAAGTTCCCGAACGACAGCGAAATGCGCCAGGGTATTCTCTGCCCGGACCAGATCTGGCGCTACATCATCACGATGGAAGACGCTATCGAAGGTGGCCTCGGTGCGCTTGTCGATATTGAACGGCTGCGCAACAAATACAGCCCGACCGCGTTCGCCATGCTCTACATGTGCCAGTTTGTTGACAGTAAGGACGCGGTGTTCAAGTTCTCCGCGCTTGTCGGCTGCGAAGTGGACCGGGCTACATGGGGCGACTTTGATCTGACCGCTGCGCGGCCCTTCGGCAATCGCGAAGTATGGGCAGGCTTTGACCCGTCACGATCCGGCGACAACTCCACCTTTGTTTTAATCGCGCCCCCCATAGAGGACGGCGAGCGCTTCCGCGTGCTTGCCGTCTGGCAATGGCAGGGCTTTAACTTCAGCTGGCAGGCCGACCAGATAAAGCAACTTATGCGCCGCTTTAACATCACTTACATCGGGATCGATACAACCGGCATTGGTAAGGGCGTTTATGACCTGGTCAGCAAGTTTGCACCGCGCGAAGCCACACCCATTCTTTACAGCGTCGAAAGCAAAAACCGTCTGGTAATGAAGATGATCGACGTTGTCGAGCGTAAGCGCATCGAATGGGCAAAAGACGCCGTAGACGAAACGAACAAAGAGCGCGTCGAAATTCCGGCCAGCTTTATGGCTATCCGGCGCACGACAACCAACAGCGGCAACGCGCTGACGTTTGTTGCCGAACGTTCAGACGCGACCGGCCATGCAGATGTTTTCTTCGCTATCTCGCACGCCGTAATTAACGAACCTATCGATCACGAATATGACCGCCCATCGGGCTGGTACTTTGGGAAAGCAGCATGACAAAGATACAGCGTAATAATAAAAAATTCAGGTCCATGACCGGCAGCAAGGTTGAAACCTTCACGCCAGGGCGCGGAAGCGTGATCACATTTGGCGAACCCGAACCCATCCTGACGACCGGCACGGATTATCACAATATCTGGTATGACAATGAATATGACCACTGGCGACTCCCGATTGATCGCCTGGCGCTGGCCCAGTTGCCGAACCTTAACGGCCAGCACGGTGGGGTACTGTATGCGCGGCGCAATATGGTTGCCGGTGGCTACATTGGCGGCGGCCTGACACCTGACCAGGTCGAACAGGCTGTCTTTGATTACCTGCTGTTTGGTGACGTCGCTATCCTGAAAATTCGTAACGTATTCGGGGAAGTGATCGACCTGCTGCCGCTGCCGTCGCTGTATCTGCGCTGCCGGAAAGACGGCTCGTTTGCTGTCCTGCAGGAAGGGCCAGCGCTTATTTATGACCCGGAAGACATCGTCTTCTTTAAAATGTACGACCCGCGCCAGCAGGTATATGGCCTGCCTGACTATATCGGCGGCATCCATTCGGTGTTACTCAACAGTGAGGCAACCATCTTCCGGCGCCGTTACTACAATAACGGGGCGCACATGGGCTTTATTCTCTATACCAGCGATCCCAATCTTACGCTGGAAATGGAAAACGAAATCAAAGAGAAGATCGCCCAGTCCAAAGGGCTGGGTAACTTCCGAAATATGTTTATCAACATCCCGAAGGGCGACCCGGAAGGGGTTAAAATCCTGCCGGTGGGCGAAGTCAGCGCAAAGGACGAATTTGCCAACATCAAAGGGATCACCGCACAGGATATCTTTACCGCTCACCGTTTCCCCGCAGGTCTGGCGGGTATTATCCCGACCAACGGCGCGGTAATGGGCAACCCTGAAACCGCCCGCACAACCTATCGCAAGGATGAAGTTATCCCGTTGCAGCGCAAGCTAATGAACGGCGTCAACAATGACCCGGAGATCCCCCCACATTTACACCTGCATTTTGATGTAGATATCCCGGCAATCACCGCCGAAAAGGGCGAAAAATGAGCGCAATTAAGTTAAAATCATCCCCATTGTTAGCAATGGCGTGCGGGATGGTGAACATGCGAGTTTTTAAAATTAAATGTCCTGAATGCGGCTCACCGGCCATCATTCGCAAATCTGACTGGAAAGATAAAAAACTGGCCGATTTATACTGCGCCTGCACGGAAGTTGAATGCGGCCACACCTTTGT
Source organism: Citrobacter sp. Cb031 (assembly GCF_030336725.1). NCBI lineage: Bacteria > Pseudomonadati > Pseudomonadota > Gammaproteobacteria > Enterobacterales > Enterobacteriaceae > Citrobacter > Citrobacter sp. Cb031. Next base: position 528,734 of record NZ_JAOWDA010000019.1, on the reverse strand, counting down.
TTTTAACGCCCAGTTTTCACATACTCTCAGCCCCAGCGGGCTGACCGGTAACAAGCTGGTTAAATTTCTAATTGATCGGCTCAAGCCCGAAGAACGTCAATTCGCGCTGGACCTGCTCAGCGGACAAAACTTATAAAACCCTCCAGCCACAATTGACGCACGGGTCACCAGTACCATTCGACGCACTAAACGTCTCACCATTCTTACATCACGCCGCAGTACGTCTAAATTGCGGCGACTTCCCAATATTTGAGGATTCCCTCTCCCGCCCCCCTCACCTACACACGATAATGGTGTGTTTATTGTACAGACTCAGTTCTGAACTCACCCAGCACCAGACGTACTCGAAAAAGACAAGAATGAACTAAAGAGATTGTGCACTAACTCCTTCAAACACCGAGAAACTTATGCAATCATTAATTGTTTAGCAATCTACGAAGACAAACGAAATGAATGATTATGATTTTAGTGTTCTCAACGACAAAGAATTTGAAAAACTAGCTGTTGAACTCATAAGTCATCGGGAAAACGCATCAGTTGAACGGTTCACCCCGGGAAGAGATCAAGGGATAGATGGGCGTTTTTATTCATCTGCAGATGACACTGTAATAATTCAAGCAAAGCATTACGCTAAAACAGGTTTTAACGGGCTACTGTCGAAACTTAAAAATGATGAATTACCTAAAATAAAAAAATTAAGTCCAAATAGATATATATTAGTTACCAGTGTTGGACTGACCCCATCGAATAAAGCAAGCATAAAAACCGCACTTCACCCTTATATATTAAGCACAACGGATATATACGGAAAGGAAGGCATTAATGACTTACTAATAAAATATCCATCCGTTGAGACCAATTTTTATAAACTTTGGATTTCAAGCTCTAATGTTTTAATTAACATTTTAAATAATGGGATTATGCAAAAAAGCAAATTTCTCATTAAATCTGCACATGATGAATCAGCTAGATATATTCAGACAAAGCAGTTTGATGAATCTTTAGATATATTAAAGACAAAGCATGTACTTGTTATAACTGGCTCTCCCGGTGTTGGAAAAACTACATTAGCTAAACAATTAGCTCTTTTTCATTCAAATAATAAATATGAAATATATCATATTGAAGATTCAATTAATGAAGCAGAGTCTTGTTTTTATCCAGACAAACTACAGTTTTTCTATTTTGATGACTTTCTTGGCGCAAACTACTTAGATGTTATTGAGGGGAATTTCGATTCAAAAATAATGAACTTCATTCGAAGAATATCATTAGATAGCACAAAGAGACTAGTCTTAACTACAAGATCAAATATACTTAATCGAGCAAAAAATATTAGCGAAGTTTTTAATTTCGAAAAAATAGAAAAACGTGAATATGAAATAAGTGTAACTGAACTCACCCAAACCGAAAAAGCTGATATTTTATACAATCACATTTGGCATAGCTCACTTACAACTGAGTTTTCAGACGTGTACTTTCAGAACGAAAACTATTGGGAAATAATAAAACACAAGAATTTTAACCCTCGACTAATATCAATTATAACTGATAGCGATAGGCTATCGGGAATGTCAAAAGAAGAGTATTGGCCTTACATAAAAGATGCACTAAACAACCCAGAAATCATCTGGGATTTATACTTTAAGAAACAAATACCTGAAGAAATTTATGATCTCGTAAGCATTGTGGTCTTAAATGGCGGTAATATCGAAGAACCTAAATGTAAAAAGGCGCTAAAGCAAGTTTTTAATAAAAAATATCCAAGTGATTTTTATACCAAAGTTAATAAGATAGATGACTTTATTAAAGAATCATTAAAATCAACTCTCAATAGGAATATACGTTTAAATCAGTCACACAAAGTTGCAACTATATCCCCTTTCAATCCATCAATTTCTGACTACATCATAAATCGTTTATCAAAAGATGACACAACTCTTTCATTATATTTTGGAGCACTGGATACATTTCAATCTATTAATACCTTATTCTCTTTAAAAAATAATGAAAAGTTAGGCGAGCACATATTCAATTCAGTTATAGATAATTTATTATCCAATCAAAAAACCAAGATAATTAATGATTATGTGATACACCTTTATTATAGTATCTTGAAGTCTGACATACCTAACATTAGCAAATTAGAAAAAATCTCTCCCTCTAAACTTGTTAGTATAATGGAAAGTCATGTATCTTATGATTTTGAAGTTGGAGAATGCCTTATATGGGCAATTGATAAACAACCACATCTTTTTTCTAAAAACTTTGCTATTGATTTTATTGACTATGCTCTTTCCTCAAGTCAAAAATACGCTTTATATCATGAGGACTATCTTCCCCTAGCAAAACTAATAACATTTTATCCTGACATTGAAAATGAAGATAAGTTTTTGGAACTTAAGGAAAATATAATAGATTTTTGGGAGTCAGGGTTTGATGAAATTTTAGGGGACTCCGCTAAAATTCAAAATCTAGACCCTGATGATTTTGACAAGGCGGAAGATATCGCTTTGAATTATCTTCATGAATTGCTCGATGAATACCCTTTCGAATTTGATGAAAGAGATATTGAGTCGATGATGGATAACATTGACGTATCCTCACATTTCCCAGATTATGGCTATGACCATGATTATTATGATGATAATAAAGAAATGCCTCGTTCTACGCAACATAGCGATAGCGTAAGTTATATTAACGATCTATTCAGTAGAGACTAACCCCTCCCCCTCCCATTCATTAACAAAATGGGAGGGTAAATTGATTGACTTAAAAAATTTTACCGTCCTTGACTCGTCGGGTAATTGACGCGTTATCAACTGGCCGTCAGCGCTGGCCTGATAAACTTTGCCGTCTATCTCCAGACGGCTCCCCATTAATAGCGAAACGGCCTTAATCTCTGCAATCTCAACTGAATACAACTCCGCATCAGCCAGCAGGCTGGCAACCGCAGGGGCAAGTGCCGCCCGTCTGGCTCTTTCAGCCCCCGATCTGGCCTCGTTTTTTTCCACGGCAGAACGCCAGGCGGCATCTAATTCGCTCCCAGGCTCATAAGATGATCCGCTTTGCTGCCTTTTGAATGGTGTTTCACGTAGTCGCCGCATCAATTTGCGCCGCGTTGACTGGTCCATGTTTTCAAAATCGACGATTTCCTCTTCTGAATCTTCTGTCATGCCCTCCACATCAGGCGAAAAATCGGTGTTTTTTTCGTCTTCCGTAGAGTTATTGACAGAACTCGAACTCAAACACTCTGTGCATTTTTGTGCAGTATAAAAAGTCTTCATGTTGATCATCAGTGCATAGACTTTTATGATTAGTTCAAAATGGCATTGTGCAGTATGCTCCGCAACGGGTGACACTTATGAACATTCAAACCGAGACAATTTTTAGCATTGGGCATGGTGCTCGCAGGCTAGAAGAATTTATAGCTTTGTTGAAAAAATATCATATCAGATATGTTATAGACGTTCGTTCAAAACCCAGATCTAGGTTTCACCCACATTTTAATCGTGAAGCTTTGACTCTTCATTTGAAAGAGGCAGGCATTCGATACGTATTCATGGGAGAACAATTAGGTGGTATTCCTAAAGATAATCAATGTTACGATGAAGACGGACGTGTTGATTACGAAAAAATAAAAAACAAAGCTTTTTTCCATGAGGGAATAGAGAGAATAAAAACGGCTCATTCAAAAAATTTAAAAATTGCATGCATGTGTAGCGAGTTATCCCCTTGCGATTGTCATAGAAGTAAATTAATTGGTGATTACTTGCAATCACTCGGGATAGAAATGCAGCATATAGATAAGAAAGGAGATATTAGTTCACAAAATGACGTAATGAAGGAAGTGCTCGGCTCAAATGGTGAATTGGACCTATTTCCGGACAACACCAAAAAATTAAAATCAAGAAAGTCGTATCGCTGAATAAAGGATATTGAGATGAATACTGATGTAATAATTCTTTCCAGAACAAAAATGTCTGGAGATAAAATTTGCGTAGGTGGATTAGATCTTAATAGTGGGAAGATGTTAAGATTATTGGATAATAGAGCAAGCGCTTTGACTTCAGCTTATCCATATAGTATTGGCGAAACATACTCAATAGAGTTTGCTGAAAGGTATCAAGTAGCAGCCCCACATGTTGAAGATGTAGCTGTATATGACTACAGCTTAGCGAAAAGCTTTAATAAAGTAGATCTAGATACTATCGTCCATAAACACTCTGGTACATATAACAATCTTAGTGAACTCTTCTCTGGAAAACTTCACTGGCAAAACTCCAAGGGATATGCTTTGGAGTCAGACCCTCCGGAATTTAGCGTTCAAATAGCAAAGATTAATAAAATCCTAGTTAGAAATGGAACTGACTTTCAAGAGTTCGGCTCATTAAATCCGCGCAAAGTTAAATATGTTGGCGAACTTGATATAAATAGACTCCCTAGTAGAATAAACCCTGGCACACCTATTAGATTTTCTTTAGCTCGACCTTGGGATAAGGATAATAATGGTATTAAAGTGTGTTATTTACAACTATCTGGAGTTTACATTTAAAAAATATTTTATATTAGAATAACGCGCTCAGCATTAACTTATTTTGTGATATGCAGAGCGCATTATGAAATATAATTATTCAAACCTTTCGTTGAATCAATATCAATTATATTTGAAAATTACTCTATCGCCTTTCTCCAGCGACTGAGCAACTCCTCTACTCTATGCCTTGCCAGCGTTTTACGCCAGTTCATATCCGCACCGGTCACAATCAATTCCCCTGTAATTTGGTTGGCACGGTAAGTAGTATCAAGCGCAGTCACCTCTCTCCCTTGCGCCAGCTTTAGCACTTGCACAGGGGTGATTTGGATCTTTCTTAACTTCGCCCAATCCAGTACCTGAGCAACTAGGGCTGTAACGTTCTTATCTACTACGCTTTCTTCCTGGCGGAGCGCATACGCGGCTTTTAAGTAGCTTTCCGCTCTAGCTCGGTTATATTCGGTGCACTCACCCACAGTGATACTGTACGCAAGTGACTCAAACTCATCTGCTGCTGAAACACGCTGCGTTTGTTTGTAGATTTTCAGGCCTTCAACAATCTCTTTTTTCTGTTCCCACCTTAATTTGCCGATTTCAAATTGCTCTGGAGATTCATCCCTAGTCGGCAAAGTCAGATCTGGCCGATAAACAACTGGGCAATCTGTTTGTTTTTCGTACTCAGTACAGTTATTGACACGAGTCCTAGAGGGCGCAGACGCGCCCTTAAGGTCAACAGCAAGGTCAACGGCCTTGCCTGAATCGTTAATAATCTCCGGTTTCTTGCGCACAATCCGATAAGAATGTAGGCGGGTTTCAACTGGCGGCATGAAGATGTGAGGCATCACCAGTCCTTTAATTAAGGTCTGGTATTCACCGTGATCGTTTGGCTGATCTTTTTGTTGATACCAGATGCGCAGTGGCAGATCACAACGGGCAACCAACGCCCCACCCTGCAATTGGGTGTATTGCTGCCAGTCGCCAGCATCCGCTGCACGGTGCAGCTCGGCAAACAACGGGTTAATCTGATCTGCCTTTTCCTGATTGCGGAATCGACGTAGCTCGCGCCAGACTGAAACAGGCGCACCACCAAGGAACTGGAATTGACGAATACCCCAGCATGATGCCCAGGCCGTCGCATGTTTTGAGGTTTCTTTTAATGGTCTGCCGTTCTCGTCGTCTGTTTCACCGTCGAGCGCGTAACCATCAATATTCTTGCTGATGTACTTCACCACATAACCGGTGGCGCTTCCGATTTCATGATCGATAGGCTTCATTTCGAAACGTGGGCGAATGCCATGCTTACCCTGCAATTCGTCCTCATCCTCGCGGGTGGCGTAGTCCTTCATCACTTCCAACAATTCAGCTGAATGTTCTGGTAAGGAAAACAGAAGACCATGCCAGTGTGGCGTTCCATCGTGGTGAGATTCAGCCACGCGAAGCCCAAACACCTGAATATCGCGGCGGGCCAACTCAGCGCGGATCTGTTGCCAGACTCGATTAAGATAACGTTGCGTGGTTCTTGGACTGGCCCCGTTCCATTTGCCATTACGATGACCGAAGACGGTATAGGCATGATATTTGGAAGGTGCTGTCATGGTGAAAAACTGCCCTGCATAGCCACTTTCGGTAGCGACTTTCTCAAAGCCACCGATGCGAGTCATAAGCTCAACGCGGCGCAAAGCCGGGTTAGATATGCTCTTATCTATTTGCTCAATGAGTGAAATGCGTTCTTTGGTTTCCTGATCTTCCAGCTCAAGCCGAGCCATAATCGCCCGGCTGCGTTTCCGCCTAGTGTCCCACTCTTCAACATGATGCTTACTGCAATATGGCGCAGCACCTCGCTTCACATCACCAAAAGCGATGTGCAGATGTTCACGCCAGCGCGTGCCGTACTTTTTAAGATTTCGGTGCCAGTAGCGATCATCCAGCATCTTGCTGATACCGGTCGTCGCCTCATTAATAAACAATTTACCCCGGCAATACTTTTCCCAGTTCGGTGGCGTCAGAAAGAAAAGACGCGCAAGTTGTGCCGCCTCGGTGTAAAGGTATTCGGCATACCGGCGATCACTTTGCGTCTCTACCGTTTCGTGTACCTCGCTCAGCACCGACCGCATATAGATCGCAATATCCTGCGCTAAAAGTTCAACATCTTCCGGCGTGAAGTCCGGCAGCCTGTTGAATCTCTCAACTAAACCGTTAAGGGCATCAAATACATGGTAAAGCGGGTTTAACTTTTTGAATGCTGTTTCAGCTTGTGATTTTGCGTCTTCGGTCATCGCAATTGCGTATTGAGCATTCACCATATTGATGGGCGGCAGCTCTCTGCGGATGATGTCTCTTACTGCCTGACGGGCAATATGTCGGCCCTTCATCGTGTGAATACTGTCAATTCGAGAAGCCAAGCGCAGGCGTATAAAGCGAGGAAGTCTCGAAAGGGTAAGTTTCACCCACGACAAAAACTCTTGTTCTTGACCCAATTCGAATAGATCAACAACAGGAGTCTTATCAACATAAATAGCGGCATTAGGCTTTTGCCACTCGTAATCGTAATTGATATCAGCAGCAGAATTAGACATACCCCTGCCGCCAACTAACTGGCGGCGATTGTTAGTCGGCCGAACAAACGCGGAGTCTGTCACCGCTGAGACTCCACGCCACAGGTCGCAGCCGTTGCCAGCATTTCGTTATAGGTCGCGTTACCCATTACAAGGCCACAATCAGGGCAACCTCCACCACCGGCACGACCGCAGCCGCTACACAATTTGAGGACGCCGATCACTTCACTGGCGGCCCCTCGGGTAATGGCGTTCGCGCTAACAGAACGGTTAACGCTGATTTCCTGGAAGTTGAAACAGCGATAAATCTCGCGGGTGGCTGGGGTGTCGCTATTGGACAGGATCACCGGCGAACCAGTAAGGCGGTTAATATCCAGCAGGGCGGCAGCTAACTGGCGATGTTCTTTAATGCCAAACGGGGCGGTGTGGTATTGGGTGAAATTAGCGGTTTCGCTTGTTGGCAGGTATGGCGGATCGCAATAGATAACCGCGTCACTACCAATCATGATTTTTAACGTGCTCTGGAAATCGCAGCACACGAAAATAGCTTTCGTGTCGTTAGCTTTTTCAGAGAATAAACGGATTTGTTCTTCCGGGAAGTAAGGCGGGGTTTTGTGACGCCCAAAGGGAACGTTATATCCACCCTGTTGGTTGTAGCGTACTACGCCGTTATATCCGTGACGGTTCAGGTAAAGAAATTGTGCTGCACGAAGAATCTTGCCCGCGTCCGGCCCATCTTCAAACACACTGCGCAATGACAGTAGGTCACGGGCGCGGGCGTTGAAATCATCGCGGATCCACTTATAGCCGTCTTTATCGCCGTACACTTTAAACAGTGGGCGAGCAGCGTCGATCACCGCATCAGGCCAGCGGGTTATCTGGCGATACAGGTTAATTAAATCTGGGTTGATATCACCCAGGATATAACGGCGATATTCAGTATTGAGGAAAACAGAAGCACCGCCGACAAACGGTTCCACCAGGCAATCGGCTTTCGGCAGAATCGGCAGCAAATCAGGCATAACGCGGCCTTTACCACCGGGCCATTTAACGAGAGATCGAATCATTTTTACTTTCTCCAGGGTGCAAGAAGCCCGACGCGTTAGCGCCTGTTTCTTTTTTGTGGGTAGTTAGTTGTTAATTTACTGCGTTATCTGGCGCGGGTGGTTTGTCGCGTATCGCCTGAATTTCGGCGCGTGGTGCGGCGTAGTCCTCAAATTCCCACGGCATTGATGCTGCAAATTCGGAAAGGCGCTTAATGCCCATCAAAAGGCACGTTTGCTCCTTTTCGGTTAGATTTTCGTAAGTACAACCCAGCTGTTTGGCGGTCAGCTTCGGCATTCCGGCTATGTATCTGGACGCATCGTTTGCCAGGATGAAAATCACCTTTTTACAGGCATCATCCAGGCGGTTAAAACGGGTTGCAGTGTCGTTCACGCGTGAGACGTTCAAACTTGCTTGCAGTCGAGCCCGTTGCTCTAAGAACTGGCGGCGACCTGGCTGTTGTCCTGTCTTATCCATCAACATAACCACCTCCCCGAACTACGCAAAGATGCCCATTAAGCGGGAAAACCAGCGGCGCTTATTACGCGGGCGCGACATAAACGGTACACGGCAGTTTTTAACAAATTGAACATCTGCCGCTTTAGGCTGGAAGAACCGCCCGTCCGGGGTTTCAATCCAGCCGCGTTGATGCTGACGGTGGGTGATCTGCTGGCCGTGGGTGAGCAGGCTGGCGAGTGAAGGGCACTGTGTTAAGTCCATGTTGATCTCCGTCATATTGAAAAGATGCCGGGATATAACCCCACGCCCGGCACGTGTTTCCTGTGATAACATCGCTATGCCTGTGTAACTTTGAGCAGTGAATCAGGCATAACAATCACCAACACAGAAGGAGTTGTAATGAAATTCAATGTGTTTTTTAAAAAAGACCACGGATCACACTGGGTACTTTCTGATGGTTCCCCCCTCTTTGAAAGTCCACTATTTGAAACAAGACCTAAAGCCATTGATGACCTTGAGAACTTTGTAGGCCTTATGGAATCGCCAATTTTTATTAAGGCTGGTGACGATATTAATTCTGGCGATACAGAAAACTGTCCATCTGTAGTTATTTCTTTAAAACAGCATGAATCGCTATGGGGCTGGGAATTATTTATCTCAAAAAATGGACAACTGTCTAAAGTTACCGAAAGTTCAGGTAATGGCTTTGACTCATTAGAATTAGCAAAGCAAAGTGCCCAGTTTTTTATTAATGCCATTATCGACGCTCCTATTCTGGATCAAGCCGATGTCGCTATCCCCGGTATGCACTTCTCAAAATCTTTCGAGGAAACGCACCACATTGGTGACATTCACCCATCCAGTAAATGGTTCAAATAATCCATCACTGCGGCGTTATCGTTTTTCTTGTGCGAGGTGGAACATCTCGCACGGTTTCTTCATCAACCATCAACTCATAAATTCTGATGCTGTTATCACCGTTTGATACGTCATCAAATACCTGAAAAAGAAAACTCATGAACTGCTCATAAGTGACGCTGGGTTCAACATACCCACCAGTAACCTCAATTAACGGTGTTAGCCCTGAATTATCTGCTAAAGAAACGCAGTCCAACTTATCCAAACGGAAAAAGTAATTACCGCAAGGCGTTCTTTTGTCCTTAATCCGTATAAATACATTTGATAACGCTGTATGACTATCTGAGAGCTTAAAGATTTTTGCCGTGTCCATTTTATTCAGCCCTGTAAGTTGCTTATGATGGATTGCCCAGACCCAACCACATTAACCACCCTTCCCTAATTTCCTTGGGACGGCTCTCATACGCCATTTTCATTCCGTTGTTCCAGGCTGGGAGGTAGACCCAGTACTCACCTGCCCGCCCTGAAGTTGATTGCGGATCAGTCATCTCAACTACGGGTAGCTTTCCTTTTTCAATCATTCCCCTTACTGCTGCCGGTGTTTTGCCGATCAGTTTTGCAAACTCCTGGTACGGGACAGCATCACTAATACTGACAACTTGTTTGCTCATCTGCTAACCTCGTATCTAGATCTAACCAATGGGTTTCAAAGTTCTTTAATGGGCTTTGATGCACATTGACAACATCTAAAACCACATTAGAGAGTTTCGATAATATTAGAGGATCTTGATAACATGTCAACGCCCATAAGCGAAAAACTAGCGTTAGTTCGTGAGTCTGAGCGACTAAACCGGAAGCAATTCGCTGAAATAACAGGAGTTCCTTACAGTTCTCTAACTTATTATGAGAGCGGAAGAACTACGCCCCCCACTGACGTAACAATGAAAATTCTCCAGCACCCCAGATTTAGCAAATACACGTTGTGGTTTATGACCGATCAGGTTGCTCCCGAAGCCGGTCAGATAGCACCGGCCCTCGCACACTTTGGGCAAGATGTAACAACATCGCAGCACTCAGACCAAAAGATTGGTTAACCATTCACCAGGCGCATCTTTATTACAAAATTTGTTTACTTGTTGCCAAATACAACAAACACAACAAGTTTGTGAAATCTAAGCGCAAGGGAAAATTAACAGCAGCAAAGAAAACACAACCTAGCACCATTCATTTGGGGGTCTTATGACAATTAAGAAACTCGATGATGGTCGTTATGAAGTGGACATCAGACCTGCAGGGCGCAACGGAAAGCGCATCCGCAGGAAATTTGACAAGAAAAGTGAGGCTGTAGCTTTTGAGAAACACACTCAATACAACCATCACGATAAAGAATGGTTGGCTAAACCGACAGATAAGCGGCATCTGTCTGAATTAACGAAAGTCTGGTGGGATCTGAAAGGCAAGCATGAAGAACACGGAAAATCTAATTTGGGTAAGATTGAAATCTTTACCCGGATCACTGATGACCCTTGCGCGTTCCAGATAACCAAAGCGCTTATTAGCCAGTACAGCATGACTCGCAGAGGGCAAGGCATAAAACCGGCCAGTATTAACCGCGATCTTACCTGCTTGAGTGGTATGTTTACTGCGCTAATTGATGCGGAGTTGTTTTTTGGCGAACACCCTTTCAGAGGGATGAAAAAGCTCAAGGAACAGAAACCAGAAACAGGCTATCTGACGCAGGAAGAAATAACATTGTTACTTGCCAATCTTGACGGGGACAACAAGAAAATCGCGATTCTCTGTTTAAGTACCGGCGCTCGATGGGGTGAGGCCGCGAAACTGAAAGCTGAGAACGTAATACAGAATCGGGTGACGTTCGTTAAAACAAAGACGAACAAACCGCGTACTGTCCCTATCTCTGAGGAAGTGGCTGTAATGATTGCGGGTAAAGGTTATCTGTTCCCTGATGCCTCATACCCGAAGTTCAGGCGAACAATGAAAGATGTAAAACCAGATCTACCGGACGGGCAAGCAACTCACGCATTGCGTCACAGTTTTGCTACCCACTTTATGATTAACGGCGGGAGTATCATCACCTTGCAGAGAATACTGGGACATTCACGGATAGAGCAGACAATGGTTTATGCGCACTTTGCCCCGGAGTATCTTCAGGATGCTGTTTCACTCAATCCGCTACGTGGTGGTGTTGACTCCCAGAGTGTCCACACTGTGTCCACAGTAGGGTAGTTTATTATGGCTTTCAGTGGTCTTGCGTGCCGCACAAACCCGCATTGCACCGCTGAAAGCCCATGTTACCTACCCTGAAAAACGCCCTTACGCAGGCTTATTTTTTGCCTGCCGTTTAACTCCCGCTATTCAAATCACGACTTTCAGGCGAAAAAAACCGGGCATTACGCCCGGTTCATTAGGTGATTAGATATTAATGTGCTGCTTCTGGCTTGTGCTTTTGCGCACTCTGGAAACCATAAGTCAGCTCGTTTTTCTCTTTATCCAGCGCAACGGTCACCTGACCGCCATCCACAAGCGAGCCGAACAGCAGTTCGTTAGCCAATGGTTTTTTCAGGTTATCCTGGACAACGCGCGTCATCGGGCGTGCGCCCATTGCGCGGTCATAGCCCTTCTCAGCCAGCCAGTCGCGGGCTTCCTGACTCACTTCCAGAGAGACACCTTTCTGATCCAACTGAACCTGAAGTTCGACGATAAACTTATCAACAACCTGATGAATCACCTCAGTAGAGAGATGATCGAACCAGATAATGTTGTCGAGACGGTTACGGAATTCCGGCGTAAACACTTTTTTGATTTCGCCCATCGCATCAGTACTGTTGTCCTGATGAATCAGCCCGATCGATTTACGCTCAGTTTCACGCACGCCGGCGTTAGTGGTCATGACCAGCACCACGTTGCGGAAATCCGCTTTACGCCCGTTATTGTCGGTCAGCGTACCGTTATCCATCACCTGCAGCAGCAGGTTAAAGACGTCCGGATGCGCTTTTTCGATTTCATCCAGCAGCAGTACCGCATGCGGATGTTTAATGACAGCATCTGTCAGCAAACCGCCCTGGTCGAAACCGACATATCCCGGAGGCGCACCAATCAGGCGGCTGACGGTGTGACGTTCCATATACTCGGACATATCAAACCGCAGCAGCTCAATACCCAGCGCTTTAGACAACTGCACCGTGACTTCGGTCTTACCTACGCCAGTCGGTCCGGCAAACAGGAACGAACCGACAGGTTTATGCTCGTGTCCCAGACCAGCACGGCTCATTTTGATCGCTTCAGTCAGCGCCTCAATGGCTTTATCCTGTCCGAATACCAGCATTTTCAGACGGTTGCCCAGGTTTTTCAGCGTATCGCGATCGCTCTGCGAAACGCTCTTCTCCGGGATCCGCGCAATGCGGGCTACGACGGACTCGATATCCGCCACGTTGACGGTTTTCTTGCGCTTGCTGACCGGCATCAGACGCGCCCGCGCGCCCGCCTCATCGATCACGTCAATCGCTTTGTCCGGCAGATGACGATCGTTAATGTATTTCACCGCCAGTTCGACCGCTGCACGCACCGCTTTGGCGGTGTAGCGAACGTCATGGTGCGCTTCGTATTTCGGCTTCAGACCGTTGATGATCTGCACAGTCTCTTCTACCGACGGCTCAGTGATATCGATTTTCTGGAAACGGCGTGCTAGCGCGCGGTCTTTTTCAAAGATATTGCTGAATTCCTGATAGGTTGTGGAGCCTATCACACGGATTTTACCGCTGGAGAGCAACGGTTTGATCAGGTTAGCTGCATCCACCTGGCCGCCCGATGCCGCACCCGCGCCGATAATGGTGTGGATCTCATCGATAAACAGAATGCTGTTAGTATCCTGTTCCAGTTGTTTCAGCAGCGCCTTAAAGCGTTTTTCAAAATCGCCACGGTATTTGGTACCCGCCAGCAGCGAGCCGATATCCAGAGAGTAAAGGGTACAATCAGCCATCACTTCCGGCACATCGCCCTGGACGATACGCCAGGCGAGGCCTTCCGCAATAGCGGTTTTACCGACGCCAGACTCACCCACCAGCAGCGGGTTATTTTTTCGACGACGGCACAGTACCTGAATGGCGCGTTCCAGCTCTTTGTCCCGTCCAATGAGCGGATCAATTCCGCCCACACGGGCAAGCTGGTTAAGGTTAGTCGTGAAGTTCTCCATACGGTCCTCCCCGCCAGCTTGCTCTTCGTTATTCGGCTGATTACCAGAGTCAGAGGACTGACTTGGTTCGTCTTTGCGCGTGCCATGAGAAATAAAATTCACCACATCAAGGCGACTCACTTCATGCTTACGCAGCAGATAAGCCGCCTGAGATTCCTGCTCGCTGAAGATGGCGACCAGCACATTAGCACCGGTAACTTCATTGCGCCCGGAGGACTGAACATGAAAGACCGCGCGTTGCAACACACGCTGAAAACTCAACGTTGGCTGCGTGTCGCGCTCTTCTTCACTGGCAGGCAATACGGGTGTGGTTTGTTCAATGAAGGCTTCGAGTTCCTGACGCAGCGCCACCAGATCCACAGAACACGCTTCCAGCGCTTCGCGGGCCGATGGGTTACTGAGCAATGCCAGTAGCAAGTGCTCGACGGTCATAAACTCATGTCGGTGCTCGCGCGCTCTGGCGAAAGCCATGTTTAAACTGAGCTCCAGTTCTTGATTGAGCATAGGCACCTCCCCCAATATTTATGCCTGCATTTAGGCTTTTTCTAGCGTACACAGCAACGGATGCTCGTTCTCCCTCGCATACTTGTTCACCATCGCAACTTTGGTTTCAGCCACTTCGGCAGTGAATACGCCGCAAATCGCTTTACCTTGATAGTGAACGGCAAGCATCAGTTGCGTTGCACGTTCTACATCATAAGAAAAGAATTTTTGTAACACGTCAATAACAAACTCCATCGGAGTGTAATCATCATTGACTAATATCACTTTATACATAGATGGCGGTTTTAGCGCGTCGCGCAATTTATCTTCCGCCAGCAGATCGAAATCCAGCCAGTCGTTAGTCTTACCCATTGTCAGTCGTCATCTTCAGTTACGGTTTCCGGCAGAAAATCTTGCCGCTGACAAGCAGCCTATGCGCACAATCAATCTACCTCAAGTATTAGATAACTATCATCTATTAGTGCCATCCGCGACATCTGTCACATAACCGACAATAGCGTTAACTGCTTCAAATTTTGATGCATTTTTACCCTATTCCGTCAGCCTGGCGCTTGACGCCTCGCCTGATTTCTCTAAATTGTAGTTTCGAGAGTTGGCGAGGTTTTGAACAGCCCCCACTCCGCCACCGGTTCATTCCATCTTACTTATATAAGATTTACGAAGGATGTCGAAGCATGGAAACGGGTACTGTTAAGTGGTTCAACAACGCCAAAGGGTTTGGTTTCATCTGCCCCGAAGGCGGCGGCGAAGATATTTTCGCCCATTACTCCACCATTCAGATGGATGGTTACAGAACGCTAAAAGCCGGGCAGTCTGTCCAGTTTGATGTCCACCAGGGGCCAAAAGGCAATCATGCCAGCGTCATCGTGCCTGTCATTGAAGCAGAAGCTGTCGCATAGCTCTTCTGTTTCATTGTGTACATCCCGCAGTCAAAATGCCAGCCTTTGCGGCTGGCATTTTTATCTCGATAGTATTATTCCCGCGCCAGAGCATCTACCGGATCCAGCCGCGCCGCATTTCGCGCCGGTAGCCAGCCAAACAAAATCCCGGTCGCAGTCGAACACAGAAACGCCGTCAATAAGGCTACGGGTGAGAAACCTATTTCCCAGCCAGGCAGGAATAGCTGAAGCGTAAAGGCGATCAGCATCGACAAGCTAATGCCCAACGCGCCGCCAACCAGACACACCAGCACCGCTTCGATTAAGAACTGCTGCAGTACGTCACTGGCGCGGGCGCCAACCGCCATACGAATACCAATCTCGCGCGTTCGTTCGGTTACCGAAACCAGCATAATATTCATCACACCAATCCCACCGACCACCAGCGAAATCACGGCCACCAGCGTCAGGAAGAGTTGTAATGTACGTGTGGTCTTTTCGGCGGTTTTCAAGACACCGTCCATATTCCAGGTGAAGAAATCCTTCTTACCGTGGCGTAACGTCAGTAGTCGGGTGAGCTGCTGCTCGGCCTGGGCACTATCAAAACCGTCTTTCACCCGCACGGTGATCGAGTTCAGCCACGACTGCCCCATAATTCGCCCGGACATGGTGCTGTAAGGCAGCCAGACCCGCAGGATCTTGCTACTGCCAAACATCGACTGTTTCTCTTCTGCAACACCAATCACCGTGGCAGGCATATTCCCCACCAGCACAACTTCGCCGACAACTTTCGCTTTGTTGGGGAACAATTGACGGCGGGTATTGCTGTCGAGCACCACCACCTGAGCGCGCCCCGCCAGTTGTTCAGCGTTAAAAGTGGTCCCTTCGCTAAACGTCATGCCATAGACGTTGAAATAGTCGCCGCTAACGCCATTAGCACTGGCGGCCACGTCGATATTGCCATAGCGTAGCCGCAGGTTTTTCGACACCGCAGGCGTCACCGAACTGACCCAAGGCTGCTTCTGTAACGCCGTTAAATCGTCATACTTCAGCGCCTGTTGATATTGTGGGTCGTCGTCGCCGAAATCTTTGCCAGGATAGATATCGATGGTATTGGTGCCAATAGCGCGAATATCTGCCAGCACCAGCTGTTTAGCCGCATCGCCTACCACCACAATCGACACCACCGAAGCAATACCGATGATGATCCCAAGCATGGTCAGTAGCGTTCGCATTTTATTCGCAGCCATTGCCAGCCAGGCCATAGTGAGCGCTTCGCGAAAACCGCTGACAAACTGCCCCCAGCCGGACGCCGTTTTCACCGTCGGCTCCGCGATATCGCGCCCGGTAGAGGGTTTGTGCGACGGCGGATTGCGCACAATCTCGCCGTCCCGAATTTCAATGACGCGTTCGGCCTGCGCGGCGACCTGGCTGTCGTGAGTGACGATAATCACCGTATGCCCGCGATCGCGCAGCTGATGCAAAATCGCCATCACCTCTTCGCCTGAATGGCTGTCCAGCGCGCCGGTGGGTTCGTCGGCGAGGATAACCTGTCCCCCGTTCATCAGCGCACGCGCAATACTAACCCGCTGCTGCTGACCACCGGAAAGCTGGGAAGGCTGATAGTCGACTCTGTCGCCCAGACCCAGTCGCTGCAGGAGTTCTTGGGCACGGGCCAGGCGCTGCTTACGTTCGGTGCCAGCGTAGACCGCAGGCACCTCAACGTTTTGCGCGGCGGTTAAATGCGACAACAAATGATAACGCTGGAAGATAAAACCGAAATGTTCGCGACGCAGCTGGGCTAACGCATCGCTATCCAGCGTGGAGACATCGCGCCCGGCAACCCGATACGTACCGCTGGTGGGTTTGTCCAGACAGCCGAGAATATTCATCAGCGTCGATTTACCCGAGCCAGACGCCCCGACAATCGCTACCATTTCCCCGGCCTGAATGCTCAAGGATACGTCCTTCAATACCTCGACCTGACCTTCGCCTGACGGATAGCTGCGGCGGATATTGCTCAGTTCAAGCAATGCCGTCATTTTGGCGCTCCAGCGTTGCCCTCACCGGTGATGACTTCATCCCCCTCTTCCAGCCCTTTCACGATCTCCACATCGGTGTCATTACGCGCGCCGATAACCACTTCGCGTTCACGGGTTTCGCCGTTACGCAGCAGCCTGACGTTATAACGATTGTTGCCAATAGGATCGCCCAGCGCCGACAGCGGGATCGTCAGGACATTTTTCACATCGGTGAGCTGGATATGGACCTGCGCGGTCATATCCAGACGCAGGATCCCTTTCGGGTTGGGAACTTCGAAGCGAGCATAGTAGAAAATCGCATCATTCACTTTCTCTGGCGTCGGAAGAACATCTTTGAGCTTACCTTCGTAGCGCGTCTGAGGATCGCCCAGAACGGTAAACCAGGCCTTTTGCCCGGGATGCAGGTGAATCACATCCGCCTCGGAAACCTGCGCTTTCACCAGCATGGTGCTCATATCTGCCAATGTCAGAATGTTAGGCGCCTGCTGGGCAGCAATAACGGTTTGCCCCTGAAGGGTAGTAATTTGCGTGACTTCGCCTGCCATTGGCGCGACGATGCGGGTGTAATCAAGGTTGGTTTTTGCCGTATCGAGAGAGGCCTGATTACGCTTAATTTGCGCATCAATTGTGCCGATTTGCGCCTGTTTGACCGCCATCTGAGTGGCCGCCGTGTCGAGATCCTGCTGCGAGACAGCCTGGGTTTTCGCCAGCTGTTGCTGACGGGAAAGCGTTACCCGCGCCAGCTTCAACTCGGCTTCAGCCTGTAAACGCTGAGCGCGTAATTCCATCAGCGTCGCTTCAACCTCTTTAATCTGGTTTTGCGCCTGTTCAGGATCGATAACGCCAAGCAGTTGATCTTTTTTTACTTTGTCGCCAATCGCGACCGACAGCGTTTTTAACTGCCCGCTTACCTGCGCCCCGACGTCAACTTTACGCAACGCATCCAGTTTGCCGGTTGCCAGTACGCTTTGCTGCAGATCGCCCGGACGAACAATTAACGTTTGATACTGAGGTAAAGGCGCATTAAGCGTTCGCCAAAGTGCAATTATCGCCACAATAATGATGATGGCGAAGAGAAAATAGCGCTTTTTGATTTTTCCCTTGAGCTTCATAAATGTCCCAATTTCCCCCAATACGTCCACCAGAGTGGAGTGGTAAACATCAACGTTAAATAAATAGCCGTTGAAAAACGCAAGAATAACAGAGTTATTGATGAATGGTTAAGATCCGCTGTGTTGAAATTAGTACCAGAGTATCCATCGGATTGTTATTATGAGCCAGCTAACTGACAGCACTTTTCATTCTTCAAAACCCGCCACAAGTTTTAGCCTCTTTTGTAGCCTGATGACCGGACATTGGCGCCCTGGAAAATTTTGGCATCAGCGTAGCTTTCGTCGTAAGTTTTTGTTGCGCTCAGCGCTTATGCCACGATTAATGCATGAATGGATGACTGAACTGGCGCAATGGCCTGATCTCGATAGCGTACTGGCACGCCAGCCTCGTCTGCCGGTTCGCCTACATCGCGCCTATCTCGCACAAAACCTTGATCGGAAAATGAAACTGGATGCTGTGCGTTTTCATTACAATGCTATCCGCAGCTCTTTTTCAGCCACGGAATATAAAGCTTATTTAAGTGCGGATGGATTACAACTGGCACAAATTGAAGGCAAAAATAGCGAAATATTTAGCGTAATACTGGGCTCATTTATCTCACTGGATAAAGAAGGTGAAAGTACCATTCTGGTACGCAATAGCGCTGGCGAGACTTTAGCGGAAATGACGTTTACGCTGTGCAATTATCAAGGAAGCAGCACACTGTTTATTGGCGGGTTACAGGGAGGCAGTCGATTACTGCCACATGAAGAAATTCAAAAAGCGACCAAATCATGCTATGGAATTTTCCCTAAACGTATTGTGATGGAAGCCATTTGCTGTTTTGCAGAACAATTGAATATTAAACAAATTCTGGCTGTCAGTAATGAACAGCATATCTTTCGCAGCCCGCGTTACCACGATAAAAACAAGGTGATACTTTCCGACTACAACGCATTTTGGGAGTCGGTTGGCGGTGAGTGCGACGGTCACGGCTATTACCATATCCCACGCACAATGGCGCGAAAAAGCGAAGCGGACATTGCCAGCAAAAAACGCGCGGAATACCGCCGTCGCTACCAGTTACTGGACAGCATCCACTCGCAGCTGTCGTCGATGTTTCGCAACTAATCCGCTCTGCCGCGTGCCAACCACAGCACGCGGGAAAACATTTTTCGCAGCAGCGTTGGCACCGCGTCAACGCCGCGCCGCCCGGCTTCCATCGCCACCTCAATGGCTAAATCTGGTTTTGACGACCGGTGAATCGCCTTCGAGATAATTTTGCGCATATTCATGGGCACGTTTTCGGGGATTTGCGCCACCCTGTGAAAAACGTCAGCGAACCCCTGGCGATACATAAAGTGTTCCATGTCCAGCGCGGGAAGCATGGTTAAATGATCGCGCTCTTCTTCTCTGTCGTTATTCAACAAACTCCGCACCGTAGCGGCATACTTTTTCCCGGCTTCATCACCATCAACCAGCACATGCCACTCGATACCCATCCGGCGGGCGAACTTAACCAGCGGCTTAAGGCCGGACTGGGCAAATTCAATGACTTTGATACCTTCCGCATCAAAGTGGTGCCCACACTGGCGGGCCAGTTCGTTAATGACCCAGGTTTCCGTTTCGCCTTCCACCAGCAGCCAACAGCGGGCAAACAACGACGATGCACGGTTAAAACGAATATGAAAGGCAATACGCCGACCATCTTCTGCGCTGATCCCACCTGGCCCAAGCCGCCAGGCGGCGACGCGGGAAGACTCACGCACCAGGCGGACAACATGTTCCACGGGGGTGAGGGACAGTAACTCACCTGAGTTGGTGGTCGCCACCCGTTGCAGTGGAAGCAAATTCAGCAGGTGCCAGGCAACCGACAGCATAATCGGATGTAAACGCGTTTCAGGATCTTCTACCAACAGTAACGGCCGGGCGTCTTTATCGAGCCTCAGCGTACCTTTGGCCTGTAACAGCGTCGAAAACAATCCCAACAAGATCACGCGGTGCGTGCGTCCGCCCGGCCTATCAATCATACGGTTGATAATATCCAGATAGCGCCAGCTACGTTGTTCGTTATTGGAACGTCGACGCATCAGACGATAGCGGGACTGACTGGAACCCTGCTCAGAAAAATAGTGTTCCAATAGCTGTACCATGGCCGATAACCCCTGACGTATCTGCCCATCTGTCAGGTTTTGCGGTCGGGTAGCCAGTTCACGTGCCAGAAAATCCAGTTGCCGCGCGGTCACTTCGACATCCGCCGAATCCGGCACCGTACCGTTACGGATCCGTCGCATAAAACGCGCGTCGCGCAGGCGCAGTACTGGCATCAAACGCACGAGGTGCCGCGCCTGATCGTTAATGTCGTCGAGGGGAAGCTGATGGCCCTCGCCATCCAGAAAACTGCGTAACGTCAGAACGCTACCGTCGTCCGCACATTCACCTTCCAGCCGATAGAAAATGCGGTGATAGCCATCCTGACACAGCGTCCAGCTGGCTTCCAGGGGACGATACCTGCGCACGCGGTGGCGACCTGGTTGAGACTCACGAAACGTCAGGATGATATGCAGATGATGTTCCCGGCCTTGAATATCGCCCGGCGGGAACCAGAAATCTTCGCGGTCAAAGTGGTACAAATCAGTTTCCGGCGACAGCAGCAGGGTTAAAGCATCCAGCAGACTGGACTTACCCCACGCGTTCTCCCCAATCAGCACGTTGCTTTGCTCCAGCATCAACGACAGACGGTTAATACCACGAAATCCAACAATCTCAACGCGTTCGAGAATCATATAGCCTCCGGAAATGCTAACTTTTTCCTTCAAGTTATCAGGAGTATAACGGCAAGCGGGCGCTCAGGACACCCGATATGATCAGGAGGTTAGTCGCAGAAATCAAAAAATATAAGAATATTCTTCTTATGTTTTCCCCGGAATATTATTTCAGAACTCAATCATCGCCGTTTTGCTAATTGAACTATGCTTCATTCATCCAATATTCAAAAAGGAATCACAACATATTGCCTTAAATCAAATTTTTTCATCAATTTAACTGGCGAAGGGATGATGTTTTTTTCTAAAATACCGGCTCTTTCATCATCGTCCCTTTTAGCGATGAATTACCGGGTAAGGAACACGAACCCGGAACTTTTAATTGAGGTGGTTATGTTCAGGAAATTAGCAGCCGAATTCTTCGGTACGTTTTGGCTCGTCTTTGGTGGGTGCGGTAGCGCAGTTCTGGCCGCAGCATTCCCGGAGTTGGGTATTGGATTTGCCGGTGTCGCGCTGGCGTTTGGTTTGACCGTATTAACCATGGCATTCGCCGTAGGTCATATTTCCGGCGGACACTTTAACCCGGCGGTGACCTTAGGTTTATGGGCGGGCGGTCGCTTCCCGGCAAAAGACGTTATTGGTTATGTTATCGCTCAGGTTGTGGGCGGTATTGTTGCAGCAGCGGCACTGTATCTTATTGCCAGCGGTAAAGCTGGTTTTGACGCAACTGCCAGTGGTTTTGCCTCGAACGGCTTTGGTGAACATTCACCTGGCGGCTATTCAATGCTGTCTGCCGTCGTAATTGAAATTATTTTGACCGCTGGTTTCTTATTAGTGATCCACGGTGCGACCGATAAACATGCTCCGGCAGGTTTTGCACCTATTGCGATTGGTCTGGCGTTAACCCTGATCCACTTGATCAGTATTCCGGTTACCAACACCTCCGTTAACCCGGCACGTAGTACCGCCGTAGCCATCTTCCAGGGCGGCTGGGCATTGCAGCAATTGTGGTTCTTCTGGGTTATGCCGATTATCGGTGGGGTCCTCGGCGGTCTTATTTACCGCACTCTGCTGGAAAAACGCGATTAATCGATAACAAAAAAGGCCTGGCGCAAGTCAGGTCTTTTTTTCCCCGCTATATTTCCTTTTATTTGCAACTTTACTCCCTTCTTTGCATTGAGTAGTGTGTGCTGGCGCATTTCGTCTTACTCTCAGCAAGGATCTGGTTTTCATGTTTTCAGGGCTGTTAATCATTCTGGTTCCCCTTATTGTGGGCTACCTTATTCCGCTTCGGCACAGGGCTGCATTAAAACTCATCAATCGCCTGTTGAGCTGGATCGTCTACCTTATTCTCTTTTTTATGGGTATTAGCCTGGCGTTTCTGGATAATCTCGCCAGCAACCTGTTAGCCATTCTTCATTATTCTGCGGTCAGCGTGACGGTCATTCTGCTGTGTAATATCGCGGCGCTGTTCTGGCTGGAGCGTTCACTGCCCTGGCGACATAACCACAAGCAAGAAAAGCTACCCTCGCGAATTGCGATGGCGCTTGAGTCGCTCCAGCTTTGTGGCGTCGTCGTCGTGGGTTTTCTGCTCGGCCTCACCGGTCTTCCTATTCTGCAGCACGCCACCGAAGCCAGCGAATATACGTTAATCTTTTTACTGTTCCTGGTCGGGATTCAACTGCGCAACAGCGGTATGACCTTAAAGCAAATTGTGCTGAATCGCCGGGGGATGATTGTTGCGGTGGTCGTCGTCGCCAGTTCGATGCTGGCGGGGGTTATTAATGCGTTGATCCTCGGCCTGCCGCTGAAAACCGCGCTGGCGATGGCGTCTGGTTTTGGCTGGTATTCCCTGTCCGGTATTCTGTTAACCGAATCGTTCGGGCCGGTGATTGGTAGCGCCGCCTTCTTTAATGACCTGGCCCGCGAACTGATTGCCATTATGTTGATTCCTGGAATGGTGGGCCGCAGTCGCTCAACCGCGCTGGGGCTATGTGGCGCGACATCAATGGATTTCACCTTACCGGTGCTCCAACGCAGCGGCGGTCTGGAGATGGTTCCGGCAGCCATCGTCCACGGCTTTATTCTGAGTCTGTTAGTGCCTTTGCTGATGGCGTTTTTCTCCGCCTGAAGTCAGGACAAATACCTCTCTGGCGGTAGTCATCTACCGCCAAAATTGCGCTAAATCAATCTCCCTGCAAGTTGTAGCAGAAATCCCTTTTATCCCTTCGCGCACAGGCATAACCTTAAACATGTATATTAAATATAACTTTAAAAGGTGTGACCATGTTTTGTGTGCAATGTGAACAAACCATCCGTACTCCGGCAGGAAACGGCTGCTCTTACGCGCAGGGTATGTGCGGTAAAACGGCTGAAACCTCCGATTTGCAGGATCTGCTGATTGCTTCCCTACAAGGTCTGTCTGCATGGGCTGTTAAGGCACGTGAATACGGCATCATCGACCATGAGGTTGATAACTTTGCGCCGCGTGCATTCTTCTCCACGCTGACCAACGTTAACTTCGATTCCCCGCGTATTGTTGGCTATGCCCGTGAAGCTATCGCCATGCGCGACGCCCTGAAAGCGCAATGCCTGAACATCGACGCGAACGCAGCGGTCGCTAACCCGATGGCCGATCTGCAACTGGTCAGCGACGATCTGGGCGACCTGCAACGTCAGGCCGCTGAATTTACCCCGAACAAAGACAAAGCAGCCATTGGCGAGAACATTCTCGGCCTGCGTCTGCTGTGCCTGTACGGCCTGAAAGGTGCGGCAGCTTACATGGAGCACGCGCACGTTCTCGGTCAGTACGACAACGACATCTACGCTCAGTACCACAAAATCATGGCATGGCTGGGAACCTGGCCTTCCGATATGAACGCTCTGCTGGAGTGCTCAATGGAAATCGGCCAGATGAACTTCAAAGTGATGAGCATTCTGGATGCTGGCGAAACCACTAAATACGGCCACCCGACGCCAACTCAGGTCAACGTCAAAGCAACCGAAGGTAAGTGCATCCTGATCTCCGGTCACGACCTGAAAGATCTGTACAACCTGCTGGAGCAGACCGAAGGTACCGGCGTTAACGTCTATACCCACGGTGAAATGCTGCCGGCGCACGGCTACCCGGAACTGCGTAAGTTCAAACACCTGATCGGTAACTACGGCAGCGGCTGGCAGAATCAGCAGGTTGAATTTGCCCGCTTCCCGGGCCCAATCGTAATGACCTCTAACTGCATCATCGACCCAACCGTTGGCGCCTACGATGACCGTATCTGGACTCGTAGCATCGTCGGTTGGCCGGGTGTAAGCCACCTCGAAGGCGACAACTTCGCTCCGGTAATCGCTCAGGCTCAGCAGATGGCGGGCTTCCCATACAGCGAAATTCCGCACCTGATCACCGTTGGTTTCGGTCGTCAGACTCTACTGGGCGCTGCTGATACCCTGATCGACCTGGTAAGCCGCGAAAAACTGCGTCACATCTTCCTGGTTGGCGGTTGTGATGGCGCGCGTGGCGAACGTAACTACTTCACCGACTTCGCCACCAGCGTGCCGGACGACTGCCTGATCCTGACTCTGGCGTGCGGTAAATACCGTTTCAACAAACTGGAGTTCGGCGATATCGAAGGCCTGCCGCGTCTGGTCGATGCAGGTCAGTGTAACGATGCATACTCTGCCATCATCCTGGCGGTAACCCTAGCTGAGAAACTGGGCTGTGGCGTGAACGATCTGCCGCTGTCTCTGGTGCTCTCCTGGTTCGAACAGAAAGCGATTGTCATTCTGCTGACCCTGCTGTCTCTGGGCGTGAAAAACATCGTCACTGGCCCGACTGCGCCTGGCTTCTTCACGCCGGACCTGCTGGCAGTTCTCAACGAGAAGTTCGGTCTGCGTTCCGTGACCACCGTTGAAGAAGACATGAAGCAACTGCTGAGCGCGTAAGGAGTAAAGAATGACAATGCCAACTCATCAGTGCCCATGGCGGATGCAGGTTCATCACATCCATCAGGAAACGCCGGATGTATGGACAATTTCGTTGCTGTGCCACGACTATTATCCGTACCGCGCCGGGCAGTATGCACTGGTCAGCGTACGTAATTCAGCGGACACGCTGCGTGCTTACACCCTTTCTTCAACGCCGGGCGTTAGCGAATATATCACGCTGACCATCCGCCGCATTGACGATGGCGCAGGCTCACAGTGGTTAACCCGCGACGTGAAGCGCGGCGACTATATCTGGCTGTCCGATGCAATGGGTGAATTCACCTGTGAAGATAAAGCGGAAGACAGGTTCCTGATGCTAGCCGCTGGCTGTGGCGTCACGCCAATCATGTCAATGCGTCGCTGGTTGGCAAAATACCGCCCACAGGCAGATGTGCAGGTGATCTTTAACGTCCGTTCACCGCAAGATGTCATTTTTGCCGACGAATGGCGCGAGTATCCGGTGACCTTAGTTGCTGAAAACAATGCCACTGACGGTTTTGTTTCCGGCCGACTGACCACCGAACTGCTGCAAAGCGTACCGGACCTGGCTTCGCGCACCGTGATGACCTGCGGCCCGGCGCCGTATATGGATCTGGTCGAGAAAGAAGTCAACGCGCTGGGCGTGACACGCTTCTTTAAAGAGCAGTTCTTCACCCCGGTAGCTGAAGCCGCCACCAGCGGTCTGAAGTTCACCAAACTGCAGCCGGCAAAAGAGTTTTATGCGCCGGTAGGCAGTACGCTGCTGGAAGCGCTGGAAAGCAATAAAGTGCCGGTTGTCGCCGCATGCCGTGCGGGCGTTTGCGGCTGCTGCAAAACCAAAGTGGTTGACGGTAACTACACGGTCAGTAGCACCATGACGCTGACCGACGCAGAAATTGCTGAAGGTTATGTGCTGGCCTGCTCCTGTCATCCGCAGGGTGATTTAGTGCTGGCGTAATTGGCCGATATCTGATGTGCAAAAGGCTACCCGGTTATATCGGGTGGCCTTTTTTTATGCTGTCAGACGCTGCAAAATTCCGATTTTTTCACCCTCCGAGGCAAAATACCGTCCACCTCCTGCGAATTATCGACCACACTTACCTGGCACAGGTTAAGCAAAACCCCGACTACCACGTCGAACGTTCTACAAAGGATCCCCATGAAAAAAGTGGCCATCGTCGGCGTAGGTCCCACCGGAATTTATACGTTTCATGCCCTCGTTGAGCGCGGTGAACCGCTGGAGATA
Source organism: Citrobacter sp. Cb031 (assembly GCF_030336725.1). NCBI lineage: Bacteria > Pseudomonadati > Pseudomonadota > Gammaproteobacteria > Enterobacterales > Enterobacteriaceae > Citrobacter > Citrobacter sp. Cb031. The sequence continues at coordinate 502,584 of NZ_JAOWDA010000019.1, read as the reverse complement.
CAGCTTTATGAGCAAGCTGAGGAAGCTGGCGTAGGCATGCCTTATAACAGCGACAACAACGCAGACCACATGCTGGCCAATATAGCCAGCATTGAGATCCCGCCGATTTATATCAGTTATCTGACGTGGCTACAGAATCAAAGCGATGAATACCTTGCGCAGTTTCGGCTTGAACGTACATCGTTGCATGAGCGGCAATTTTTGCCCCGCGTGATCCTCGGCGACTATTATCGCGATCGTTTTTTAGCCATCGTCGATAAAGCGCAAAGATCCGGGTTCACAATTCGCGTATATGAATCAAGTAAAGTCACCGACCTGCAAGCAAACCCGACTGGGGTCTCCCTGTGGATCAATCACGCGTCACAGCCCGTCGAAGTGGATTTCGCCGCTATCGCCAGCGGTCATCTGTGGCCAGAAACTGATGCTCAAGCACGCAAGTTTTTCCCCAGTCCGTGGACCGGCCTGATGGAGGCGCAGATTAGCGCTTGCAGGGTGGGTATTCTGGGCACCTCGCTAAGCGCTATCGACGCGGCGATGGCCGTGGTCAGTCAGCATGGTACCTTCACCACCAATACCGACCGTTCACTGCAGTTCACGCGTAACCCCGACAGCCAAAACCTGAAGCTGACCCTGATGTCGCGCAGCGGTGTGCTGCCTGAAGCGGATTTTTACTGCCCTCTTCCCTATGAACCGCTGAATATCGCGACGCAAGAAGCGATTGAAAACGCCATTGCCGAGGGCCAAAACGGATTACTGGACCGCATCTTCCGGCTTATTGTGCAACAACTGCAAGACGCGGCCCCTGGGTGGTGCCAACAGGTTGCACTTGCAACGCTTAACGCCGACACATTCCCCGAGGTCTATTTTGCCGACAGGCTCAAGCATGACCCTTTTGACTGGGCGAGGCGTAACCTGGTGGAGGTTGAACGCAACAAGCAGGAACAACATACCGTCGCCTGGCGCTATACCTTATTGCGCCTCCACGAGGTTATTGAAGAGATCGTTCCTCATCTTGATGCTCGCGACGAAAAACGTTTCAGGCACGGACTGGCGCGCGTCTTTATTGATAACTATGCGGCGATCCCGTCTGAATCTATCCGCCGATTGCTGGCTCTGCACGATGCCGGGCTGATTGAGATCCTCGCACTCGGCAAGGATTATGAGCGTACAAATAAGCAGGAAAGGACGGTCATTTACCACCACGGTCAACGCAGTGAATTTGATGTATTTATTGACGCCCGAGGACAACGGGCATTGCAGAGCAAAGATATTCCGTTCCCAACGCTACGCGATCAACTGCTGGCCTGTGGCGATGAGATCCCGGATATCGGCGAAGATTACACGCTGCAAGCACCGGAAAACGCCCGCAACCGCATCGCCTTTGGCGGACTGCCGTGGTTGATGCACGACCGTCCCTTTATTCAGGGGCTGGTGGTTAGCGCTGAAATAGGTGCGGCGATGGCAAAGGCATTGACGCAACGAGCACTGAAACGTCGGCACAAACTGTGGAGCAGTGACGACATGGATTAGCGGCCAGAGTTAATGGCGAGGCGGAGATAGGTTAACGCATCCCCGCCTCTGTCTTGATTCTCGGATGGCAAACTATCGCCAGGCCGAGTTTCCGGCAACGGAGAAACGCCCCGCGCCCAAAAATGCCACGGCCAGAGCGCCGATGAAGAAATAGACCAGACTTTCAATTGCCCATGCGCCGGTTTTATCCAGTGACCAGGTTTCACCCATCCCGACCATCAGCCATGCCACCACCATCGTAAACGCCAGCCCCAACGCCGCCGGACGCGTCAGGATCCCAAGAATAATCAGGCAAGGTGCCATAACCTCTCCCAGCAGAACGCCATACGCAATGAAGCCAGGAAAACCTTTCGCTATCAGCATGCCACTGATGCCATCAATACCCGCGAACAGTTTATGCAGCCCATGAAACAGCATTAATCCACCCACGGCAATACGTAACAAAAACTTGCCAAAATCTTCATGAGTCAGTACCCGGTTAACTGTATTTAATAGTTTTATAACCATTTGAATTTATTCCTTGTTTCACCATGTCCAATAACAAACTACGCTTAATACAGGCTTAATGAAACCTGCCGGAAATAAGAGGTAATGATAAGCATAACTATTATCTTCATCTAAACTTGTAACCGGTATCACATTAAAGGAGAAGGAAAACCATGAAACAAACGGTTGCCGCTTTTATTGCTAAAACACTCGAACAAGCTGGCGTTAAACGCATTTGGGGTGTGACGGGTGACTCGCTAAATGGCCTTAGTGACAGTCTGAATCGTATGGGAACGATTGACTGGATGCCAACACGTCATGAAGAGGTTGCGGCCTTCGCCGCGGGAGCTGAAGCGCAGTTGACGGGAGAACTGGCCGTCTGCGCAGGCTCGTGTGGGCCAGGCAACCTGCACCTGATTAACGGCCTGTTTGATTGCCACCGCAACCACGTCCCGGTGCTGGCAATTGCTGCACACATTCCATCCAGTGAGATAGGCAGCGGTTATTTTCAGGAGACCCACCCGCAAGAGTTGTTTCGCGAATGTAGCCACTATTGCGAGCTGGTTTCCAGCCCTGAACAGATCCCACAGGTGCTGGCAATTGCCATGCGTAAAGCGGTGCTCAACCGCGGCGTCTCCGTGGTGGTATTACCCGGCGACGTTGCGCTGAAGCCAGCACCTGAAAGCGCCAGCACTCACTGGTATCATGCGCCGCTCCCGGTGGTCACTCCGGAAGAAGAAGAGCTCAGAAAACTAGCGCAACTGCTACGCTACTCCAGCAATATCGCCCTGATGTGCGGCAGTGGCTGCGCCGGTGCGCATAAAGAACTGGTTGAGTTTGCTGCTAAAATAAAAGCGCCGATTGTGCACGCCCTGCGTGGTAAAGAGCATGTTGAGTACGACAACCCTTACGACGTGGGCATGACCGGGCTAATTGGCTTTTCATCCGGCTTCCATACCATGATGAATGCCGACACGCTGATCCTGCTCGGTACCCAGTTCCCCTATCGCCCGTTCTACCCCACCGACGCCAAGATTATTCAGATCGATATCAATCCGGCAAGCATTGGCGCGCACAGTAAAGTTGATATGGCGCTGGTAGGCGATATTAAATCCACACTCCGCACCCTGCTGCCGCTGGTGGAAGAAAAAACCGATCGGCAGTTCCTGGATAAAGCGCTGGAACACTATCGTGAGGCGCGTAAAGGGCTGGATGATTTAGCCAAACCCAGCGATAAAGCCATTCATCCGCAGTATCTGGCGCAGCAGATCAGCCACTTTGCCGCTGACGACGCCATCTTCACCTGCGACGTTGGCACGCCAACGGTGTGGGCAGCACGTTATCTGAAAATGAACGGTAAACGCCGTCTGATCGGTTCGTTTAACCACGGGTCGATGGCCAATGCCATGCCCCAGGCGCTCGGCGCACAAGCGACCGAACCGGGACGTCAGGTTGTCGCAATGTGCGGTGACGGTGGTTTTAGCATGCTGATGGGCGACTTTCTGTCGGTTGTGCAAATGAAGCTGCCGGTGAAGATTATTGTCTTCAACAACAGCGTGTTGGGGTTTGTGGCGATGGAGATGAAAGCTGGCGGTTATCTGACCGACGGCACCGAACTGCACGATACAAATTTCGCACGGATTGCCGAGGCTTGCGGCATCACGGGCATTCGCGTGGAGAAATCCTCAGAGGTTGATGAAGCGCTGCAAAGGGCGATGTCGATTGACGGTCCGGTGCTGGTCGATGTGGTCGTCGCGAAAGAAGAACTGGCGATCCCGCCGCAGATCAAACTCGAACAAGCTAAAGGTTTTAGCCTGTATATGCTGCGCGCAATCATCAGCGGGCGCGGTGATGAAGTGATCGAACTGGCGAAAACTAACTGGCTCAGGTAAAACAGAGGGCATTACCTCACTTAAAAAGGAATGCCCGTGATTGATTTACGCAGTGATACCGTCACCCGACCAAGTCGCGCCATGCTCGAAGAGATGATGGCCGCCCCGGTCGGGGACGACGTCTACGGTGATGACCCTACCGTTAATGCCCTCCAGCAATACGCAGCCGAGCTTGCTGGCAAAGAAGCCGCAATTTTCTTACCCACAGGCACTCAGGCGAACCTGGTGGCTCTCCTCAGCCATTGTCAGCGCGGCGAAGAGTATATCGCCGGTCAGGGCGCACATAACTATCTCTACGAAGCGGGTGGCGCAGCGGTACTCGGCAGCATTCAACCGCAACCTATCGACGCCATGCCGGATGGCTCTTTGCCGCTGGACAAAGTGGCGGCAAAAATCAAAGCGGACGATATCCATTTTGCCCGCACGCGTCTGCTCAGCCTGGAAAACACCCACAACGGCAAAGTGCTACCACGCGAGTATCTGAAAGAGGCCTGGGAATTTACCCGTGAGCGCAATCTTGCGCTGCATGTCGACGGCGCGCGTATTTTTAACGCCATCGTCGCCTATGGCTGTGAGTTAAAAGATGTCACGCAATACTGCGATTCGTTCACCATTTGTCTCTCCAAAGGTTTAGGAACGCCGGTAGGCTCACTGCTGGTCGGCAGCCACGAGTACATCAAGCGCGCCATTCGTTGGCGTAAAATGACCGGTGGCGGAATGCGTCAGGCCGGTATTCTGGCGGCGGCCGGACTGTATGCGCTGAAAAATAACGTGTCGCGCTTACAAGAAGACCATGACAACGCCGCCTGGATGGCGGAACAACTGCGCGAAGCCGGAGCGGACGTCATGCGCCACGACACCAACATGCTGTTTGTTCGCGTTGGCGAAGAACACGCTGCGGCACTGGGCGAGTACATGAAAGCGCAAGGCGTGCTGATTAACGCCTCGCCGATTGTGCGTCTGGTGATGCATCTGGACGTATCGCGTGAACAGCTTGCTGAAGTCGTCGCCCACTGGCGCGCTTTTTTAACCCGCTAAGGAGATGGGCGTGCCGCAACGGATTTTGGTTCTTGGCGCCAGTGGCTACATTGGTCAGCATCTGGTACAGGCGCTCAGTCAGCAAGGGCATCAGGTGCTGGCTGCGGCACGCCGCATCGAGCGACTGGAAAAGCAGCAGTTGGCCAACGTCAGTTGCCATAAGGTCGATTTGAATTGGCCAGATAACCTAACGCCGCTGCTGACCGGCGTTGATACGGTCTATTACCTGGTCCATGGCATGGGAGAAGGCGGTGATTTTATCGCCCATGAGCGCCAGGTAGCAATGAACGTGCGCGATGCGCTACGTGATACGCCAGTCAAACAGCTTATTTTCCTGAGCTCATTACAGGCTCCCCGGCATGAACAATCCGATCATCTGCGTGCGCGACAGATAACCGCGGACACCCTGCGCGAATCAGGCGTGCCAATGACCGAATTGCGCGCTGGTATTATCGTAGGGGCAGGTTCTGCCGCCTTTGAAGTGATGCGCGACATGGTCTACAACCTGCCGGTACTCACCCCTCCGCGCTGGGTGCGCTCGCGTACCACGCCTATCGCGCTGGAGAATTTAATGTACTACCTGGTGGCGTTGTTGGACCATCCTACACGCCAACACCGCGTACTCGAAGCCGCCGGGCCGCAGGTATTGAGCTATCAGGAGCAGTTCGAGCATTTTATGGCGGTCAGCGGTAAACATCGCCTGCTCATCCCTGTCCCCTTTCCTACCCGCTGGATTTCGGTCTGGTTTTTGAACGTCATAACGTCAGTGCCGCCGACCACGGCAAAAGCGCTGATACAGGGGTTAAAACACGACCTGCTGGCCGATGACACCGAATTACGCACGCTGATCCCGCAAAAGCTGATTGCCTTTGATGACGCGGTGCGCAGCACGTTGAAAGAAGAAGAGAAGCTGGTCAATTCCAGCGACTGGGGTTACGACGCGCAGGCATTTGCCCGCTGGCGCCCCGAATATGGCTATTTCGCTAAACAAGCTGGCTTTAGCGTTGAAACCTCGGCCAGTCGGCAGGCGCTGTGGCAGGTGGTGAATCGCCTCGGCGGCAAAGAAGGCTATTTCTTTGGCAATATTTTATGGAAAACGCGCGCGGCGTTGGACCTGCTGGTCGGCCATAAGCTGGCGAAAGGCAGACCGCAAAACTCTCTGTTGCAGGTTGGCGATACCGTTGACAGCTGGAAAGTGATCATCGTTGAGCCAGAAAAACAGCTGACGCTGCTGTTTGGGATGAAAGCGCCAGGATTGGGTCGACTGAGCTTCACGCTGGAAGATAAAGGCGACCACCGACGCATTGATGTCCGCGCCTGGTGGCATCCGCACGGCATGCCAGGCCTCTTCTATTGGCTGCTGATGATCCCGGCGCATCTGTTCATTTTCAGAGGGATGGCGAAGCGTATTGCTAAACTTGCAGAACAAATCACAGACTCATGATAAAAAGAGCCTGTATTCTTTCATGTTTCCCATTGCATACAGACGAAATTCACGGAAGAATGCGCACGACGTTTTTTAAACACAGTGGATTGATATGAAGGTACTGGTTACCGGAGCCACCAGCGGCTTAGGCCGAAACGCGGTTGAGTTTTTATGCAGCAAAGGCGTCAGCGTCAGAGCTACCGGTCGCAACGAAGCGATGGGCAAGCTGCTGGAGAAAATGGGCGCAGAGTTTGTGCATGCCGATTTGACCGAGCTGGTCTCTTCGCAGGCAAAAGTGATGCTCGCCGGTATCGATACGCTGTGGCACTGCTCCAGTTTTACCTCACCATGGGGAACTCAGGAAGCCTTCGATCTGGCCAACGTTCGCGCAACCCGCCGTCTGGGCGAGTGGGCCGTGGCCTGGGGCGTTCGTAACTTCATTCATATCTCATCACCGTCGCTCTATTTTGATTATCACCACCATCGCGATATCAAAGAGGACTTCCGCCCCCAACGCTTCGCCAATGAATTCGCCCGCAGTAAAGCGGCTGGCGAAGATGTGATTGCGTTGCTGACACAGGCCAACCCGCAGACCCGTTTTACGGTATTGCGTCCGCAAAGCTTGTTCGGACCACACGATAAAGTCTTTATCCCACGCCTGGCCCATATGATGTACCACTACGGCAGCATTCTGTTGCCGCACGGCGGAAGTGCGCTGGTGGATATGACCTACTACGAGAATGCGGTGCACGCGATGTGGCTGGCAAGTCAGCAAGCCTGCGATAATCTGCCGTCGGGTCGCGCGTACAACATTACCAACGGCGAGCATCGCACCCTGCGCAGTATTGTGCAGAAACTTATCGACGAGCTAAATATTGATTGCCGTATCCGCTCCGTACCCTACCCGATGCTGGACATGATTGCCCGCAGCATGGAGCGGTTAGGCAATAAATCCGCGAAAGAGCCAAAGCTTACGCATTACGGCGTCTCGAAGCTGAATTTTGACTTTACGCTGGATACCACCCGCGCTCAGGAAGAATTAGGTTATCAGCCCGTTGTGACGCTGGATGAAGGGATTGAGCGTACCGCGGCCTGGTTGCGTGACCACGGCAAGCTGCCGCGTTAACCCTGCCCGTATTTCTCCAGTAACGCTTCGGCAATCGCCTGAGTTTCTGCATCCGCCACGCCGTTCCACAACGTCGGGCGGAAGTGCATCTGGAAGGCCATAATCACCCGCCGCTGTTCACGCGGCGTCATTTCAGGTTTTACCTCATAACCATAGCGCGACAGCAGATCGAGCAATGATGAGGTTTCTACCGGTGTATCGGGCGCTCGCCCGGCAAGATAAAACACCACTCGCTGAGCATCCGGCCACGCGCCAATTCCTTGCGCAGCCAGTTCTTCCCATGGAAACAGCGGACCTGGATCGTCCTTGCGCTGCGGTGCGACATCCGCATGGGCCACCACGTTCTGTGGTTTTATGTCATAACGGGCAATAATATCTTTCGCCAAGGGGATTAACGCCTGAATTTGCGCGGGTTCAAACGGCGCAAAATACTTGCTGCCCGCCGATTTTTGCCAGCCGCGGTTTTCCAGCTCAATGCCGATCGAGGTATCGTTAATTCGCGTAGCGCCGCGCCAAAAGCTAATCCCCGCATGCCAGGCCAGATCTTTTTCCGGCACCAGTTGCCAGATACGCGGTTTGCCATGGTAGAGCGGCGGCACTGCCGGGATCAGATAGTGCGAGCTGACGTTTTTATCGGTCAGCGTAGCCAGAGAAGAGTCGAAATCATCGGCCGTGTAATGGATAACCAGCACTTTAATGCGCGGGTAAGCAGCCTGCGCCTGACGACGGGTATCTAACTGATACCCGTCTTTGTCGACAATCCCTTTTTCGCCAGCACATCCTACCAGCAGCAGCGTTAATGCCAGCAGAGACAGCAGACGCTTCATCGGCGAGTTTTCACCGCGGTGCCGCTGACGCTCACCATCAGCATGCTACCGTCTTTGCCTACGGTTTCGTAATCGATATCGATACCGACTACCGCATCAGCACCGAGCGCTTTTGCCTGTTCACCAAGCTCCTGAAAAGCAATCTCACGCGCTTTACGCAGCTCTTTTTCATACGCGCCGGAGCGACCGCCGACGATATCGCGAATGCCGGCGAAGAAATCGCGGAAGATATTCGCGCCTAAAATGGCTTCGCCAGTCACAACACCGCAGTATTCCACGATGCTCTGCCCTTCCAGCGTAGGGGTTGTCGAAAACTGCATGGTTAATCTCCTTTTTGCGCTAAGAGCACGATCTCAAAAGCATTATCGAACCGATCCACTATCATTGAAAGGATATATTCTTTACACAAAATAATTCGAGTTGCAGGAAGGCGGCAAGAGAGTGAATCCCCAGGAGCATAGATAACTATGTGACTGGGGTGAACGCACGTAGCCAACGCACAAGCAACTTGAAGTATGACATGTAAATCAACGTAGAACACTAATAGTAGAAAGCTAATAAGGAAATCATTATGCGCTACTCGAAACTCTCTCTGCTGGTTCCATGTGCACTACTTCTCAGCGCCTGTACTACCGTAACGCCGGCCTACAAAGATAACGGCACGCGTAGCGGCTCTTGCGTAGAAGGCGGGCCAGACAGCGTGGCTCAACAATTCTATGATTACCGTATTCAGCACCGAAACAATGACATTACTCCCCTTCGTCCGTACCTCAGCGACAACCTGGCGAAACTGCTGAACGATGCCAGCCGTGATAACGCGCATCGCGATCTGTTTAACAGCGATCCGTTCTCTAGTCGCGCCACGTTACCGGACAGTGCCAGCGTCGCCAGCGCATCGACCATTCCGAATAGTGATGCACGCAACATTCCGCTGCGCGTAGAGCTTAAACAGGGTGACCAAAGCTGGCGTGATGAAGTGCTGATGATCCGCGAAGGCCAGTGCTGGGTAGTTGACGATGTCCGCTATCTGGGCGGCAGCGTACACGCGCCAGCCGGGACGCTGCGCCAGTCTGTCGAAAACCGCTAACCGCCCCATTCACCCGCCTGAATCATAACCCCCATAAATTGTCTGGCATTCTGCATAGAATGCCGACAATTATTCTTGCCCACTGGTGGCCCCGCTATTTTGTGCTATGTTTAGATAAGAATGCGGTTTGCATTTAACTTTTAACGCATAAATATTGCATAACTATTCTGTCAAAGGTAGTATCTGCGGCTTCAATAGCTATCAGACTGCCAGTATCGAGTGTCAATGAGTATTCAATTAAACGGCATTAACTGCTTCTACGGCGCACATCAGGCGCTGTTCGATATCACGCTGGATTGCCCTCAGGGTGAAACACTGGTGTTACTTGGCCCAAGTGGAGCCGGGAAAAGCTCGCTGCTGCGCGTACTCAACCTGCTTGAGATGCCGCGCTCGGGCACACTCTCTATTGCGGGTAACCGTTTCGACTTCACGAAGACCCCGTCAGACAAAGCCATTCGGGAGCTGCGTCAGAACGTGGGCATGGTCTTCCAGCAATACAACCTTTGGCCGCATCTCACGGTTGTGCAGAATCTGATTGAAGCGCCCTGCCGCGTACTGGGTCTGACAAAAGATCAAGCGCTGGCACGCGCCGAAAAATTGCTGGAACGTCTGCGCCTGAAGCCGTACAGCGATCGCTACCCACTGCATCTCTCCGGTGGCCAGCAACAGCGTGTGGCCATTGCCCGCGCGTTGATGATGGAGCCGCAGGTGCTGCTGTTTGATGAACCTACCGCAGCGCTTGATCCGGAAATTACTGCCCAAATCGTCAGCATCATTCGTGAACTGGCGGAAACCAACATTACTCAGGTGATCGTCACCCACGAAGTGGAAGTTGCACGTAAAACGGCCAGCCGTGTGGTGTATATGGAAAACGGTCATATCGTCGAGTTTGGGGATGCGAGCTGCTTTGCCAACCCGCAAACCGAAGCGTTTAAAAACTATCTCTCTCACTAAGATTCGGGACAATACAATGAAAAAAGTTCTGATTGCCGCGCTAATCGCAGGTTTTAGCCTTTCCGCTACCGCAGCCCAAACCATTCGTTTCGCCACCGAAGCGTCTTATCCTCCGTTTGAATCTATTGATGCGAATAACAAAATCGTAGGGTTTGACGTTGATCTGGCGAATGCGCTGTGTAAAGAGATTGACGCGACTTGTACCTTCACCAATCAGGCCTTCGACAGCCTGATCCCGAGCCTGAAATTCCGTCGTTTTGACGCGGTGATGGCCGGTATGGACATCACGCCAGAGCGTGAAAAACAGGTTCTGTTCACCACCCCGTATTACGACAACTCTGCCCTGTTTGTTGGCCAACAGGGTAAATACACCGGCATTGACCAGCTGAAAGGCAAAAAAGTCGGTGTACAAAACGGTACTACGCACCAGAAATTCATCATGGATAAACATCCGGAAGTGACCACCGTACCGTATGACAGCTACCAGAATGCCAAACTCGATCTGCAAAATGGTCGTATTGACGGCGTATTTGGTGATACCGCAGTGGTGACCGAATGGCTGAAAGACAATCCAAAGCTGGCCGCAGTTGGCGACAAAGTGACGGATAAAGATTACTTCGGTACGGGTCTGGGCATCGCTGTGCGCCAGGGCAATACCGAGCTGCAGCAGAAATTTAACGCTGCGCTGGAAAAAGTGAAGAAAGATGGGACTTACGAGACCATCTACAACAAATGGTTCCAGAAGTAATACTTGATGAATGAATTTTTTCCTTTAGCAAGCGCCGCCGGGATGACCGTCGGCCTTGCCGTTTGTGCGCTGATTATTGGCCTCGCGCTCGCCATGTTTTTTGCCGTCTGGGAGTCAGTAAAATGGCGTCCGGTAGCATGGACGGGCTCAGCTCTGGTCACCATCCTGCGTGGTCTGCCGGAAATTCTGGTGGTTCTGTTCATCTATTTCGGCTCTTCACAGCTGCTGCTGACGCTGGCCGATGGCTTTACGATCAATCTCGGGTTTGTACAAATCCCGGTTCAGATGCAGATCGAAAACTTCGACGTCAGCCCGTTCCTGTGCGGTGTAATTGCGCTGTCATTGCTGTATGCGGCTTACGCGTCGCAAACGCTGCGTGGCGCGCTGAAGGCCGTACCACTCGGACAATGGGAATCAGGTCAGGCGTTGGGTTTGTCTAAAGCCGCGATCTTCTTTCGCCTGGTGATGCCGCAGATGTGGCGTCACGCTCTGCCGGGACTGGGTAACCAGTGGCTGGTATTGCTGAAAGATACCGCGCTGGTCAGCCTTATCAGCGTGAACGATCTGATGCTGCAAACCAAGAGCATTGCCACCCGTACCCAGGAGCCGTTTACCTGGTACATTGTGGCGGCGGCTATTTACCTGGTGATTACGCTGGTGAGTCAGTACATTCTCAAACGCATTGACCTGCGCGCGACACGATTTGAGCGGAGACCAGGCTGATGCTTGAGTATTTACCTGAATTGTTAAAAGGGCTGCATACCAGCCTGACGCTGACGGTCGCCTCCATCGTGGTTGCTCTGGTGCTGGCGCTGGTTTTCACCGTCATCCTGACGCTAAAAACGCCGATTGTGGTCTGGTTGGTTCGCGCCTATATCACGTTGTTTACCGGTACTCCGCTGCTGGTGCAAATCTTCCTGATCTACTACGGGCCAGGGCAGTTCCCGACGCTACAGGAGTATCCGGTACTGTGGCACCTGCTCTCTGAACCGTGGCTGTGCGCCTTAATTGCGCTATCGTTAAACAGTGCGGCTTATACCACCCAGCTGTTCTACGGTGCTATCCGCGCAATCCCGGAAGGCCAGTGGCAGTCCTGTGGAGCGTTGGGGATGAGTAAGAAGGATACGCTGGCGATTCTGTTGCCGTACGCCTTTAAACGCGCCCTCTCCTCGTATTCCAACGAAGTGGTGCTGGTGTTTAAAAGTACCTCACTGGCATACACCATCACGCTGATGGAAGTCATGGGCTATAGTCAGCTGCTGTACGGTCGCACTTATGACGTCATGGTTTTCGGCGCGGCGGGTGTGATTTACCTGATCGTCAACGGTTTGCTGACGCTGATGATGCGCTTGATCGAACGTAAAGCGCTGGCGTTTGAACACCGGAATTAAATCGGTTTTTATGTCTGATGGCGCTACGCTTATCAGGCTACGATTCATCTTCCGTTGTACACTCTCCGGTGAATATGCATAAAGCCAAAATAAAAAGACGGACAACAACCTAAATTGTCCGTCTTTTTTTATATCCATAAAAATAGTTAATCATTTTTATTGCATATAAATTCATTAAATGGCATTGTTAATTCACGCCGCAGACACGGTAAATAATCATAAGATTGACAGACGGGAGTTCCACCATGAAAAAGTTAGTACTGGCCGCATTACTTGCTACTTTCGCCGCTGGCGCCTCAGCTGCTGATAAAATTAGTTTCGGTGTATCAGCGACTTATCCGCCATTTGAGTCACTGGATGCAAGCAATAAAATTGTCGGTTTTGACATCGACCTGGCAACGGCACTGTGCAAACAAATGCAGGCTGACTGTACTTTCACCAATCATGCTTTTGATAGCTTGATTCCCGCGCTGAAATTCAAAAAATATGATGCGGTGATTTCCGGAATGGACATCACGCCTGAGCGTAGCAAGCAGGTGGCATTTACTCAGCCTTACTATGCAAACTCCGCGCTGGTGATTGCGAAAAAAGACACCTATAAAACCTTTGCCGACCTGAAAGGGAAACGCATTGGCATGGAAAACGGTACCACGCACCAGAAATACCTGCAGGACAAACACCCTGAAGTGAAGACCGTGGCCTACGACAGCTATCAGAATGCGATTATCGACCTGAAAAATGGTCGTATTGATGGCGTATTTGGCGATACCGCCGTGGTTAACGAGTGGCTGAAAACCAACCCGCAGTTAGGCGTGGCCACTGACAAAGTGACCGACCCACAATACTTCGGTACTGGTCTTGGCATTGCGGTTCGCCCGGATAACAAAGCCCTGCTGGAAAAACTGAATAGCGCGCTGGCCGCAATCAAAGCTGACGGCACGTACCAAAAAATCAGCGATCAGTGGTTCCCACAGTAACGTCCACCCAATCTGAAAAGCCGCATCCTGCGGCTTTTTTTATCTCTTCGACTTCGCTTTCAGTCAGTTCTTACGCCATAAACCCATTCCTGGCGTACACTTGTTAAAACGAAAAAAAGTGAGGCAAACGGATGATAGCGTTCCCTGCCAGTTTACTGATCCTCAACGGAAAAAGTGCTGATAATCTCCCCCTGCGTGATGTCATTGCAGAGCTACGCGATGAAGGCGTGGAAATCCATGTTCGCGTTACCTGGGAAAAAGGCGACGCACAACGCTACGTTGATGAAGCTCGCCAGTTAGGCGTTGCAACGGTGATTGCCGGCGGCGGCGACGGCACAATTAACGAAGTCTCGACGGCGCTGATCCAGTCGCAGGGCGGCAATATCCCGGCGCTAGGTATTTTACCGTTGGGAACGGCGAATGATTTTGCAACCAGCGTAGGCATACCCGACGCCCTTGATAAGGCGTTAAAACTGGCTATCGCTGGAAATGCGACTGATATCGATATGGTTCAGGTCAATGATAAAACCTGTTTTATCAATATGGCGACCGGCGGCTTCGGCACACGCATCACCAGCGAGACGCCAGAAAAACTCAAGGCCGCATTAGGTGGCGTATCGTACTTTATTCACGGATTAATGCGCATGGATACGCTCAAACCCGACATCTGCGACATTCGTGGGGAAGATTTTCACTGGCAGGGTAAGGCGCTGGTCATTGGTATCGGTAATGGTCGTCAGGCCGGTGGTGGGCAACAGCTTTGCCCGACGGCCCTGATCAACGATGGTCTGCTGCAACTGCGTATATTTACCGGCGAAGAGCTGCTGCCAGGGCTGCTTTCGGCGTTAACGCAATCCGAAGACAACCCTAACATCATCGAAGGCGCATCATCGTGGTTTGATATCCGCGCCCCGCATGAAATTACGTTTAATCTCGATGGCGAACCGCTTAGCGGACAAGAATTTCATATTGAAATCCTGCCCGCAGCGCTACGTTGCAGACTGCCGCCGGGTTGTCCACTACTGCGTTAACACGACGACACCCCAACTGGGATCAGGCAATGGTGACTTTGCTGTCCAGATAAACATCCTGCACGGCGTTAATCAGCTTAACGCCGTCAGCCATGGTTTTCTTGAATGCTTTTCGTCCAAGAATCAGCCCCATACCGCCAGCACGTTTGTTAATCACCGCCGTACGTACCGCATCGCTCAGATCGGTTTCGCCGCCAGCCGCACCGCCAGAGTTAATTAATCCGGCGCGCCCCATATAGCAGTTCGCCAGCTGATAACGCACCAGGTCAATTGGGTTGTCGCTGGTCAGCTTGCTGTAAACGCGATCGTCAGTGTAGCCAAAGTTGACTGCTTTATACCCGCCGTTATTTTCCGCCATTTTCTGCTTAACGATATCCGCCCCGATAGTGGCTGCCAGATGGTTAGCCTGCCCGGTGAGATCGGCGGAAACATGGTAATCCACGCCATCTTGTTTAAACGCGGAGTTACGCAGATACGCCCACAGCACGGTGACCATGCCCAGTTCATGAGCACGCTCGAACGCCGCAGAAATCTCTTCAATCTGGCGACGGGACTCCTCTGAACCGAAATAGATGGTTGCCCCTACCGCAACCGCGCCCATATTGAATGCCTGTTCTACGCTGGCATACAGCGTCTGGTCAAACGTATTGGGGTAGCTCAGCGTTTCGTTGTGGTTAATTTTTACAAGAAACGGAATGCGGTGCGCGTAGCGACGGGAGACGGAAGCCAGCACGCCATAGGTCGATGCCACGCAGTTACACCCTGCTTCGATAGCCAGTTCCACAATATTCTTCGGATCAAAGTACAGCGGGTTAGCCGCAAACGATGCCCCCGCGGAGTGTTCCACGCCCTGATCCACCGGTAGAATTGACAGATAACCTGTCCCAGCCAGTCGGCCCGTGTTATACAGCGTTTGCATATTACGCAGCACCGCTGGCGGACGGTTGTTATCCACCATCACGCGATCGACGTAATCATGTCCAGGCAGGTAAAGTTGGTCAGAAGGAATGGTCATACAACGATGCTGTAAAAGGTTGTCGGCATCTTTGCCAAGCAACTGCGCAATATCAGTCATAGCTATGCTCCCGTAAGTTCCGATTTGAAACCGGAATGTGGATTGTCCTGACCCGCTTTGTTGCGGGCAGCAATAAGCCTGGTACCGACTGCGTTTTTTTTCCATCTTTAGCGCACTTTTCAGCAACTTCTGCTGGCTCGATTCAGGAAGAAATAATGTTAAGGCGGTCAAATTTAGACCTCAAAGGTATTTTAAAGGTATTATCGAATGGTACTATCAGTGCGTACCTTACCTGTCATGAAGGATTTAAAGATGAAAACTACAGTTAAGCTGTCGTTCATGATGTTTGTAGAGTGGTTTATCTGGGGCGCCTGGTTTGTACCGCTGTGGCTGTGGCTGAGTAAAAGTGGCTTTAGCGCCGGGGAGATCGGCTGGTCCTACGCCTGTACCGCGATTGCTGCGATCCTGTCGCCCATCCTGGTCGGTTCTGTCACTGACCGTTTTTTCTCCGCGCAAAAAGTGCTGGCGGTGCTGATGTTCGTCGGCGCTATTTTAATGTACTTCGCCGCCCAGCAAACCACCTTCAGCGGATTTTTCCCGCTGTTACTGGCCTATTCGTTGACCTATATGCCGACGATTGCGCTGACCAACAGTATCGCTTTTGCCAACGTCAGTGACGTTGAGCGTGATTTCCCGCGCATCCGTGTGATGGGGACCATTGGCTGGATCGCCTCTGGTTTGGCCTGCGGTTTCTTACCGCAAATGCTTGGCTATAGTGACATCTCCCCTACCAATATTCCTCTGCTTATCACTGCCGGAAGCTCCGCTCTGTTAGGCGTCTTTGCGTTCTTTTTACCGGATACGCCGCCGAAAAGTACCGGCAAAATGGATTTCAAGGTCATGCTGGGTCTGGATGCGCTGATACTGCTGCGGGATAAGAACTTCCTCGTCTTTTTCTTTTGCTCTTTTCTGTTCGCGATGCCGCTGGCGTTCTATTACATCTTCGCCAACGGTTATCTGACAGAAGTCGGGATGAAAAACGCCACCGGCTGGATGACGCTGGGCCAGTTCTCTGAAATCTTCTTTATGCTGGCGCTACCGTTTTTCACCAAACGCTTTGGCATTAAAAAGGTATTGCTGCTTGGTCTTATTACTGCGGCTATCCGCTACGGATTTTTCGTTTACGGCGGCGCGGAAGAATATTTCACTTACGCTCTGCTGTTTCTCGGCATTCTGCTGCACGGCGTCAGTTACGACTTCTACTACGTCACAGCCTACATTTATGTCGATAAAAAAGCGCCCGTACATATGCGCACCGCGGCGCAAGGGCTTATCACCCTCTGTTGTCAGGGATTCGGTAGCCTGCTCGGTTATCGTCTGGGCGGCGTGATGATGGAAAAAATGTTTGCTTATCAGGAACCGGTGAATGGTCTTACCTTTAACTGGGCTGGCATGTGGGGATTTGGCGCGGTCATGATCGCCGTCATTGCCGTAATGTTTATGATTTTCTTTCGCGAGTCAGATAAAGAAATCACCGCCATTAAGGTGGATGATCGCGATGTAGCGTTGAAACAAGGGGAAGTAAAATGAAAGCAGAACGTATTCTCGGTGCTCTTTATGGGCAGGCGTTAGGGGATGCGATGGGTATGCCGTCGGAACTGTGGCCAAGAACCCGGGTTAAAGCCCATTTCGGTTGGATCGACCGTTTTTTACCCGGCCCTGCGGAGAATAATGCCGCCTGCTATTTTAACCAGGCGGAGTTCACTGATGACACCTCCATGGCGCTGTGTCTGGCTGATGCCCTGCTTGAGTGCGACGGAGAGATTGTACCCGACGTTATTGGCCGCAATATTCTGGCCTGGGCCGAACGTTTTGATGCTTTTAATAAAAACGTGCTCGGCCCGACCTCAAAAATTGCCCTAAAAGCCATTCGCGACGGCAAACCTGTCGCCGAACTGGAAAATAACGGCGTTACCAACGGAGCGGCAATGCGCGTTTCACCGCTGGGATGTCTGCTCCCCGCGCGCGATCTCGATGCCTTTATCGATGATGTGGCATTAGCCTCCAGCCCGACGCATAAATCGGATTTGGCTATCGCTGGCGCAGTGGTGGTCGCATGGGCGGTATCACGCGCTATCGACGGCGGAAAATGGTCAGAGATTGTCGACGCGCTGCCAGCCATTGCCCGGCATGCGCAGCAAAAAAGGATCACTACCTTTAGCGCATCGCTCTCTGCACGCCTTGAACTGGCGCTGAAAATTGTCCGTAACGCTGACGGCATTGAATCTGCCTGCGAGCAGTTGTATCAGGTTGTAGGGGCCGGAACCAGTACCATTGAATCCGTGCCTTGCGCCATCGCTATGGTTGAGCTGGCGCAGACCGATCCTAACCGCTGCGCCATTCTGTGCGCGAACCTCGGGGGCGATACCGACACCATCGGGGCGATGGCAACCGCCATTTGTGGCGCGCTCCACGGCGTAAGTGCGATTAATCCGGCATTGAAACATGAGCTCGATGCGGTAAATCAGCTGGACTTTATCCGCTACGCCAGTGGATTGATGCGACTGCGCGAGCAGCGGGAGGCACTATGAGCACCACGCGTCTGCAACAACTTCTCCCGCAGTTACGCACACAGCGACCCGTTACGGTGGTGGGTGCGGCGGTGATTGATGTCATTGCCGATGCGTATGCCCTTCCCTGGCGCGGATGTGACATTGAACTCAAACAGCAAGGGGTGAACGTTGGCGGCTGCGCGCTCAATATTGCCGTAGCACTCAAGCGGTTAGGTATCGACGCCAGTAATGCTTTACCGCTGGGTCAGGGGGTGTGGGCCGATATTATCCGCAACCGGATGGCAAAAGAGGGACTGCACAGCCTGATCGATAACGCCGCAGGCGATAACGGCTGGTGTCTCGCTCTGGTCGAGCCGGATGGCGAACGTACCTTTATGTCCTTTAGTGGCGTCGAAAATCAGTGGAACGCTGACTGGCTGGCACAGCTGGAGATCCCACGTCACAGCCTGGTTTATCTCTCGGGCTATCAGTTAGCCTCTCCGTGTGGTGAGTTGCTGGTGCATTGGCTGGAAGGGCTGGAGGAAGTGACGCCGTTTATCGATTTTGGCCCACGCATCGGCGACATTCCCGAGCCCTTACTGGCAAGAATTATGGCCTGCCGTCCACTGGTATCGCTCAATCGGCAGGAGGCGGAAATTGCCGCCGAGCGGTTTGTATTAAGCCAGGATGTAGAAGGTTTTGGCGCACAATGGGTGCAACGTTTTGCCACACCGGTGGTGGTACGCCACGATAAAGACGGTGCGTGGTATTTCAGCACGCAAACTTCCGGTTGCATACCGGCATTTGCGACAGCGGTCGTTGATACCATTGGCGCTGGTGACAGCCACGCTGGCGGCATGCTGGCGGGACTGGCGTCTGGCTGGTCGCTGGCTGACGCTGTACTGCTTGGAAACGCCGTGGCGTCCTGGGTGGTAGGGCATCGCGGGGGCGATTGCGCCCCTACGCGCGAGGCGTTACTCCTCGCACACAAACACGTATAGATCGCTTCGACAATAGCTGATGCTGTATTCAATGGGCCGTTGCTGCTGGTCAAGCGCTACCTGCTTGATCACCAGCACCGGCACTTTGCTGTCCATTTGAATGTGCGCCTGGAACTCTGCGTCAGGCATTCGGGCACTGACACGTGAGCGGGTGCGCTGCGGGAAAATATGCTGGCTGCGAAAATAGTCATACAGTGAAACGCCGATGGCATCCACGTCATGAATTAGATGGGCAGGAACCCATGACTCTTCAATAGAAACCGCATCTTCATCTACGTAGCGAATGCGCTTGAGCAGGAAGACGTCACTCCCCGTGGCAACAGCCAGCTGCTGCGCTACCTCTTCCGGGCAAGGCACAATCCGCTTGTTAACCCACAGCGTATCTGGTTTTTTACCGCGCAACACCACCTGCTGTGAAAAACCACGCGCTTCTTTTAGCGAATACTCGAAGATGTTGTTGATCTGCGTCCCGTAACCGCGGGCGCGCGTCACGACGCCTTCTTCTTCCAGGGCTTGCATCGCCTTACGAACCGTAATTCGCGAAACGCCAGTCAACTGGCTGAGATCGCGCTCGCCGGGCAGGATGTTTCCATGCTCCAGAATCCCGCTGCGCACAGCGTTTTTCACCGTTTGCGCAAATTTCATATACAGCGGCGTGTTATCTGCCGCGGAAATACGTTCATTCAGTTGCGCGATAAGCTGGGTATGCGCTTGTTCCATTTATCTTTTTCCTGCAGCCGTTTCTGCAGCCAGTATACTCATTACCACCACGCGTGGAAATGATGCACCGGACCAATTCCCTCACCGACTTCCAGGGTGTCGGCCTGCGCCAATGCCGCTGAAAGCCACAACTTAGCTTCCTGCACTGTCTGTGCCCAGTTGTCATGGCGCGGACGCAGCGCCGCCAGTGCCGCCGATAGCGTACAGCCAGTACCGTGGGTATTTTTGGTCATCACCCTTGGCGCGGTAAAACGCTGCTCGCCATCACGGGTAAAGAGCCAGTCGGGGCTTTGCGCATCCTCCAGATGACCGCCTTTCATCAACACCGCCTCGCAACCCAGCGCCCGCAGCGCCCTTCCCTGCTCTAACATCTCCTGCTCAGTCTGCGCATGGGGAGCCCCGAGCATCGCCGCAGCTTCGGGTAAATTTGGGGTGATAATCGAAACCTGCGGCAGCAAATGGGTACGCAGCGTTTCAATCGCCGAAGGAGACAGCAACGGATCGCCGCTTTTCGCCAGCATCACGGTATCCAGCACGACATTTTGCACCCGATGGCGACGCAAGCGTTCGGCGACCGCTTCAACAATATCCGTTTCCGCCAGCATACCGATTTTAGTGGTGTCGATACGCACATCACTGAACACCGAATCCAGTTGTGCGGCGACAAAGTCAGGTTCAATGCGATACACCGACTGTACCCCGCGCGTATTTTGCGCCACCAACGCCGTGATAACCGAGCAGCCGTAAGCACCAAGCGCCGAGAACGTTTTTAAATCGGCCTGAATACCCGCACCACCGCTTGGATCGGTTCCGGCAATGGTTAATGCGTTAATCCGTTTCATAGTTGCTCCTGCGCGTTGAGGTTATAGAGGGCGTCGATAAATGCCGGGACAAAACTGCCCGGTCCGGTTGATTGTTGAGTGGCTATTTGTCCGGCCTGTTTCATCCAGCTACAGGCAGAGGCGACGTTATCAAGCCGGTCACCGTGCAGGGCGCAACTGGCTGCAACGACTGCCGACAGCGCGCATCCGGTGCCCACCGCGCGCGTCATCAACGGGTCACCCCCGTTCACGCAGACGGTACGCTGACCATCGGTGATATAGTCAATTTCGCCGGTAACCACGACAATAGTCCCAACCTGACGAGCCAGTGCCTGCGCTGCAGGAAGCGCAGCGGCTGCCGTATCGGTCGTATCCACGCCGCGTCCCCCACCGTTCATACCCGCCAGAGCCAGTATTTCCGAAGCGTTGCCGCGGATAGCCGCAGGCTGTAGCGCCAACAAATCCAGACAGAAGCGACGACGAAACTCCAGCGCCCCCACGGCAACGGGATCGAGCGTCCACGGGGTTTTAGCAAGTTGTGCCCGCTCAACTGCGGCACGCATCGCCGTAGCCCGTTCCCGGGTTAAGGTGCCGACGTTAACCAGTAATGCACTGGCAATAGCCGCGAACTGACTGGCTTCCTCAGGCTCGATTACCATTGCAGGTGATGCGCCCAGCGCCAGCAACGTATTGGCCGTAAAGCTTTGCACGACCTCGTTGGTCATGCAGTGTGTGAGAGGGGAAAGCGTTCTAAATTGATGTAAGGTGTGAGCCGCGAGTGTGCGGCTGTGCAGGTCAGGCTGCATGGTTCAGCTCCTGCCCGCGCGAAGAAGGGACACGAGCAGTGTCAGACTTCCCTACGCTGGCATTATCCAGATCAGGTGGTACGGGTATTTCTCAGCCTTCACCAGGAAGGGCACCCCGAGTCGTTGAAACACAAGTTTCGGTAACAGAATACTGCCTACGCTTGATGATGTAAATTAGCGCAGCACCATGGCCCTCCACGAAATTACGGGGTAAGGTTGCAGCTATTCTGTACATTCATTTACACTTTTTACGAAATGACTGGCGTGATCACAAAAAAGTTCTTGTCAGATGCCCTATAAGCCAGGAATGATACACGACTGATGTTGATGACCCGAACAGGTAAAGAGGATGGGTATGAAGAATAAAATGTTGCTGGGTGCACTCCTGCTTGCAAGCAGCGTCGTCTGGGCCGCGCCGGCCGCAACAGCTGCTCCCACCGGAATTGATAAGTATGAGTTGAGCGGTTTCATCGCCGATTTTACCCATTTTAAACCTGGTGACACGGTCCCACCGCTGTACCGTACTGACGAATATGCGATTAAGCAATGGAACCAACGCAACCTGCCAGCCCCTACCGCCGGTACCCACTGGACCTACATGGGTGGTGCGTACGTGCTGATCAACGATGCTGACGGTAAGATCATTAAAGCCTACGACGGCGAGATTTTTTATCATCGTTAATAGAAAAAACACGTACTTTCAGCAAGAAAGTACGTGAAATACCCGCAAATCAATTAGTCATAAGATACTGCAAATATCACTTTACTTTGTACTTCACCAGGCAGTAATGATTCCC
This sequence comes from Citrobacter sp. Cb031, assembly GCF_030336725.1. Taxonomy (NCBI): domain Bacteria; kingdom Pseudomonadati; phylum Pseudomonadota; class Gammaproteobacteria; order Enterobacterales; family Enterobacteriaceae; genus Citrobacter; species Citrobacter sp. Cb031. Next base: position 480,359 of record NZ_JAOWDA010000019.1, on the reverse strand, counting down.
CTGTCACGCGAACATATTTCGCAGTGATAGGGAAAGTGTACTGATTACTGATTGCTTCCAGTTTGGTCATTCTGTTCATCAGATTATCCCCCTGTTTTAGAGGAGAAGTCGCGGTGCCATTATATATCTGGAACCCCACCCCTTTGGCGCCATTCGCTATCGTGTTTTTTAGTATTTTCCCGCTTTCATCCCAGTCACCGCGCACCACCTTAAAAGTGACGGGATTAGTGGTGACGTTATATATACTTTCGCAATTCAATACCAGATTTGTAGAACCCGATTTGGTATTATTAACCGTGAGCATTTCATTTAATGTGGTATCTGGCATTTTAATTTCGTATCGAGGTAATGAAAACTGACACGTGGTGGGTTTATGCGTTACTGTAAAGCTTAAATTCTGTGTAAAAGCTGAATTACTCGATAAACGTCCGGTAACCCAGCAATAAAGATAAGCTAGCCAGTTTGAAGTACAAGAATTATCAGAGGTAATACTTACTGCCGGGTCGCTCAGACTAAACGCATCACCGGATACTGTCTGCTTAATAGTCCCTGAATTTACATATCTTGCTGAGATGGTGAAACTTTTGGTATCCAGCACTTCGCCGGCACTAACCGTTTTCTTACCAACACTTACTGGAAAATCATTGCTGGTCAGATTGATATTAATTAAAACCTTCTTGCCGCTGGCCCCCTGAATTGCAACAATGTAATCCTTAAGCGGTGTTGTATAATATAAGCTATCACTGTTGGCTGTACACACTATGTTGCCACTGGAACTGAGATTAATTTGATTTATTGCCGTTCCAGATGTCATATCCAGATTAATTGTCGCTAACCCGCCATTTTTCGTCTGAAATGTACACCCGGCATCAGCGCCAAAGGATGACAGCAGCAAAAATATCAAAAATACGTATCCTTTCATATCTTGCATCCTTATCGGCAAATATAGACTTTATTCTCATCAATCACCCTATCGAAGGTAATTGTACAGAACTGTCCCTGCTGTTTATTAACTGCAACATGTACCGACGCGGGAATGTCGTTAGTGCGAATAAATAACCGGCTACCCTGCCCCACCAGACCAATATTATTACCGATATCATCTTCCACTTCATAACCGAAAGATAACGGAGAGCCGTCCGGACGCTCGGCCAGGAAGTACCAGGGTTTGCGCCGATCGGTTTCAAACTCCGTCATCACGACTGCACCGCGATAGGGTACTGTACCTTTTCGATTGCCCAGTAATGCCACATCGCTATTAGTGTCGGAAAGATCCAGCATCAGCATATTTTCACGGTACGGCGTCAGACTGTCGTAAACCGCGTAACCTTTACTGTTGGTCGTTAGGTAACGATGCCCTTGCACAGCCGCACCCTGTAACCCAGGCGCTTTAACAATGGCGAATGTATCTGAAAGCCGGGGAGTCAGAGCCACGCCCTCAGACCACACCACGATCCCCCCCTGAATATTGCCGCTGGCCTGTTGATACTTATTCGATTGGCTGTAACTACTGCCTACAGTCGCCACTGGCGCGCGCCAGACCATGCTAACGCCCGCCGTTGTCTCGTTCCCCTGTCGTTGCTGACTGAGGTTGGCGCCATAGCTGAATTGATCGCGATGACCCGTCACCCCGCTTAAGCTGGTGTTATTCGACTGAAAGCCGTCATTATCAAACGTCGCGGAATTAGAGACGAACAGATCGCGTCGAGGAGTGGAAATACCGTCCCCCCACGAGAACGGGATGGAGATATACAGGTTAAAACGCTTATCCTCGTGGTTATCCTCATCGTACGTTTGACTCACGGCAACGGTATAGCTAACTCGCTGCCAGGCGTTAGAGTAGCTAAGCTGATAATCTTTGCCGTTTCCACTGCGTTGCCAATAGTCGCGCCACAGGCCGCTAACCGCCAGGGATCCCCAGTTTTCGGGTAACGCTTGATTTATATTCAGTGAAAAACTGTTCTTGCGGCCAAAGTCGTTTTGGTAGTAGTCCGCAATGTCATAAACATCGTTTTTATCGCGATTATAGTTATTTTTATTATTCGCCCACACGTAGTCATTAAAGGTGCGATAATCCCGCGAGGAGTAACGATAAGCTGCCAGTGCAAACTGCGTACCGGTCTGCGTGACATATTTGTTCCATGCAACCTGATAGCTCTGACCATCAAAAACATCACCATTATCCTGCTTGCTATGCGATCGCGTGGCGTCTACCGATACTGCGCCAATGGGTGTATTCCAGCCAGTCCCAAGCACAAATGAAGAATAGTTTTGCGACAGCATTGTACCGCTATAGACCGTTAGCAGATTGTTCAGACCATACTGATAACTACCTTGCAGGAAATCATACTGATTGCCAGCCCCTTCAATATGGCTTCGCCCTGCAGCGAAATCATATTTCGATACGCCCGACTGCAGCATATTTGGCACAGATGAAAAAGGCACCAGATAATGAGATATCGAACCGTTAGCCTCTTTCACACTGACATCTAAATCCGAACCACCACCAGCGAGTTGTAGATCATCAATAGCAAATGGGCCTGGTGGCACTTCTTTCTGGTAAATAACAAAACCATTTTGTTCGATGGTTACCAGGGCGTTGCTCTGAGCAATCCCACGAACTACAGGGGTAAAATTCTGTTTTGAGTTTGGTAACATTTGCATATCGCGCCAGATACGCACACCACGAAAACGTACGGCATCAAAAATATCTGCCCCGGTATACATGTCACCAGCGCGCAATGTACCAAGAATCGACGGCACACCACGTTCCACATATAACGTGTTGCTCTTCCATTTGCCGTTGCCCTCGTTACCTTTCGTATAGTTGTCACTTGAATGCAACTGCCACCCCAGCAGGTTCAACCCGCTATTCAGGTTCACATAGCTGCTTTTATCATCACCACCGTGTTTATAATTACTGTAATACTGGCTGGCGTAATAAGAGGTATAAAAAGCGTTCACCCCACGATCCCAGGTTTCAGGCGGCATATATCCTGGTTCATATTCAACCACATACGCCTGAGGTACGCTTAAATTTAGAATAAACTCCCCAATGTCATAACTAACACTGCCGCCCTGCACTGCTGCACGCAGCGGCACGCAGCCTTCTTGTTTATCCGTTTTAATGTTCCCGGTGCGAATACCAATTTGCTGCAATTGTGCCCAGGACAGACATGTCAGTTCGGGATCGTCTTTAATATCAATATCGTACCGACCACGCCACTTATTATTAAGATAAACATCCATTTCATATATACCGGGCATTGGCTTATCGCCATCAATTTGATAGCGAGAGATTTTCTCACCATTCAAACCACCGATCATAAAGTGGGTATCAAACGTGTCTTCTTCAGCCCATGCAGATGAAGCAGCCAACACCGACAGGATTGACAGTGTAATAGAATTTATCGTTGACATAATCAATCCTTGACTATCTTTCCGTTTTTATTTTTTCACTTAAGTAGTTTCCGTGATCATCAATAAGAGTAACCTTGTAATGATTAACGACAGCAGTGGTGATGACCTTTTTATCTGACCACGGAGCAAGTAATACTGTCTCGCTGTTTATTTTTGAATTACCCACTAGTTCAGGAATAGTAATCCAGTTGGCAGAATTATTTTTGATATTAATGCCACCGCTGACATCTCTGACGCTTAAGCGAGAAAAGCTTTTTTCATCTACACCGGCGATACCCTGCGGGCGATATATAAATTTGATGCGATTCTGCATAGCAAATTTAATCATGTTCTTACCTTCTGATTCCGCAGAATTAGGAGGAATATCTAACACATTCAGAAAAAAAAGGCTTTCACGATCTTTCGGCAGGGTATTTGCCAATTGCTTAATTTTCAGTTGTTGACCAGAGCCTCCGCTGACCTTTGCCACAGGAGGGGTCATTACAAATGGCACGTGGATTTTTTCGGGTGGTAGAACGGTATCTCCGTCATCTATCCAGGATTGAACCAGCGAGCTGCGACTGCCTTCATTCATTAACTGCACGGTGATTTCTTGTTTCTGTGCCGGATAAATGACACGGGTGCCGTAAATGTATATGCCGCCCCACGCAGGCATTACTGTACCGGCCAGTAAAAACACGAGTATTTTTTTCATTATAATTATCCTTACTGCGGAAATAATCGGCGGCCGGAGCCGCCGACAAACAGGATAGTCATCTTAATCAGTAACAACCGTCATCGTCAGCGAAGAAGCCACATCACCAGCGGAGACATCGGCAGTACCAATTTTCGCGTAGCGTGCGCTAAAGTTCAGAGTATATTTATTGTCCGCAGTTTTAGTTAACTCAATACCTGTATCGGGGTTAACCTGTTTAGTAAAATCATCACCATAGTAAACGGTGAAGCCAGCACCATTATTTGCTGCGGTATTTCGTGTAATATATTTATTTTCGCTGTCAAATTGGGAGCTGGAGAAAGTAATTTTTGGTGCTTTACTTCCTGTACATTCAACCGTCAATGGCACGGTAGTTTTATTTGAGTATCCTTCATAAACACCACCAGCACCTAAGGCATTTAATCTGTCAGCACCAATTTGGTTCATACCAATGGTCGCAGTGGTATCCCCTGTAAATTTACAGGTGGTCCCTACTACCTTACCAGTAATAATCAGTTCACCCTGATCAGAATCAGCAGCAAAAGCTCCAGCGCTCATAACTACAGCGGACAGAACAGCAGCAGAAATAATTGAACGTTTCATCGTATATTCCTTAATGAATTAATTTCTATTGGTTAAGAGGACTTAACCCGTGAAATTAAATTCGCACACCAGAAACGTTACCGCAATGTAAACGCGTTGTTTTATTGATTTAAAACAAATTGCAAAGCGCAATATAATAGAAACAAATCAGTCGATTTTTTTATTCTTTTAAATTAATAAATTTACGAAATTAACTGTCGGAATGGAATTCTTCAGAGAAATGGTCAGCCACGTATTATTCACAATAATAATGCATGGCTGATAAAAGACGTTTAATCGTAACGCGTCATCACAATTTGTCGTGTAGCGTCACCGGTGATAGTAACAATTTCAGTTACCGCACCTTTTGTTGGATTGGAAACACCCGCTCTGACGTTTGAAAAGGAAATAGCATTGCCACAGCGTTGCTGCACTTCGTTATTTACAACATCAGCGCTACAGGTGGGTTCAGTTACCCGACCATTGATATTCAGGGTGGCAGTATTTGTGGCGAAAGCAGAAGCGCTCATTCCATAAGCCAAAGTAATAACTCCCAAGAATAAATTTTTTTTCATTACGTTCATTATTCCTGTATCGGTTGGGAAACAGCACACAAGCCGTCTTTCCAGTAGATTATGGATTAACTGCCTCGCTAAGACTAATTGAGATTGTAGATTAATTCGACCAATTTGATCAATTTAAATGATGCATTGAGGGTGTTTATTCAGAAAAAGACATGAATTATACAGTCCGGATAAATAATTGAGTGAGATTTTTCATCCAATATATTCACCGCATCAATGCATTATTGATACGGTGAATCTTTTTAACGCTATTAATTACACCGCGCGGAAAGCAATTTCACCCGGGATCACTTCCCCTTGCCAGTAGAGCTGGGCAGCGACACGTCCTGCCAGGTCGCGGTAAATGGCGGTAAATTCGCTGTCAGGACGGCTGATGACCGTCGGCGTACCACGATCCAGGTCTTCACGCAGAGAAATATGCAGCGGCATCTGTCCCAGCAGTTGGGTGTGATACTGCTCAGCCAGTTTCTGCGCGCCACCGGTGCCGAAGATTGGCTCGTGATGACCGCAGTTGCTGCAAATATGCATACTCATATTCTCAACAATACCCAGCACTGGCACTTCGACTTTTTCGAACATCACGATGCCTTTTTTCGCATCGATCAGCGCGATGTCCTGCGGAGTGGTCACCACAACAGCCCCCGTGACCGGAATGTTTTGCGCCAGCGTCAACTGGATATCACCCGTACCCGGCGGCATATCCAGTACCAGGTAATCAAGATCCGGCCATAAGGTTTCTTGCAGCATCTGCAGCAGGGCTTTGCTGGCCATCGGGCCACGCCACACCATCGCATTATCGTCAGTAACCAGATAACCAATAGAGTTTGTCGCCAGGCCGTGAGACATGATCGGCGCCATATGGGTACCGTCTGGAGAGGTTGGACGCTGGTTTTCCGCACCGAGCATCGTCGGGATTGACGGGCCATAAATATCGGCGTCCAGAATCCCTACCTTCGCCCCTTCCGCAGCCAGCGCCAGCGCCAGGTTCACGGCAGTTGAGGATTTACCCACACCACCTTTACCCGAACTGACGGCGATGATGTTTTTTACACCATTAATGCCCGGCTGGTTTTTCACGCGTTTCAGCGTCGCAATGTTATGCGACAGTTTCCAGTCGATCGCTTTCGCACCAGTAATACGCAGCAGATCGGCGCTACATTGCTCTTTTAAGTCCTCAAACGCGCTCTGCCAGACAAACGGCATGACCAGCTCAACGTGCAACGTGTCATCCATCCAGGCGACGTGATGCAACGCTTTAAGCGTCGTCAGATTATGCTTCAGGGTTGAATGCTGAAAATTCGCCAGCGTCCCGGCAACCATCGCGCGCAGGGTCTCTGGTGATTTGGCCTGGGATTGTGCGTTCATCCCGACTCCTTTTTGTTGTTCTGAAAATACAATAGTCACCAGGTAGTTTACTCCAACCGCAACAATTATTCATTTACGGATAAATGCCCTTATCGCTTGGCGCAGTAATTACCATTTTGGTACTATCAAAGCCCTTTTCACTACAAAAGAAGTAATTGCCCACTATGACTCAAGTCGCGAAGAAAATTCTGGTAACGTGCGCGCTGCCGTACGCCAACGGCTCTATCCACCTCGGCCATATGCTGGAGCACATCCAGGCTGATGTCTGGGTCCGTTACCAGCGAATGCGCGGCCACCAGGTTAACTTCATCTGCGCGGACGACGCACACGGTACGCCAATCATGCTGAAAGCACAGCAGCTTGGGATCACGCCAGAGCAGATGATCGGTGAAATGAGTCAGGAGCATCAGACTGATTTTGCGGGTTTTGACATCAGCTATGACAACTACCACTCTACGCACAGCGAAGAGAACCGTGAGCTGTCTGAGCTGATTTATACGCGCCTGAAGGAGAACGGTTTTATTAAGAACCGTACTATCTCCCAGCTTTACGATCCGGAAAAAGGCATGTTCCTGCCGGACCGTTTCGTTAAAGGCACCTGCCCGAAATGTAAATCTCCGGATCAGTATGGCGATAACTGTGAAGTCTGCGGCGCAACCTACAGCCCGACCGAACTTATCGAGCCGAAATCCGTCGTTTCTGGCGCGACGCCAGTAATGCGCGACTCTGAACACTTCTTCTTTGACCTGCCGTCATTCAGCGAGATGCTGCAGGCCTGGACACGCAGCGGCGCGTTGCAGGAGCAGGTCGCCAACAAAATGCAGGAATGGTTCGAATCCGGCCTGCAGCAGTGGGATATTTCCCGCGATGCCCCATACTTCGGTTTTGAAATCCCGGATGCGCCAGGCAAGTACTTCTATGTCTGGCTGGATGCACCAATTGGCTATATGGGTTCGTTCAAAAACCTGTGCGATAAGCGCGGCGACACGACCAGTTTTGATGAGTATTGGAAGAAAGATTCCGACGCCGAGCTGTATCACTTCATCGGTAAAGACATCGTCTACTTCCATAGCCTGTTCTGGCCGGCAATGCTGGAAGGCAGCAACTTCCGTAAGCCGACCAACCTGTTCGTACACGGTTATGTGACGGTAAACGGTGCGAAGATGTCCAAATCTCGCGGTACCTTCATTAAGGCCAGCACCTGGCTGAAGCACTTTGACGCCGACAGCCTGCGCTACTACTACACAGCGAAGCTTTCTTCACGCATTGATGACATCGACCTGAACCTGGAAGACTTCGTTCAGCGTGTAAACGCCGATATCGTCAACAAAGTAGTCAACCTGGCATCACGTAACGCAGGCTTTATCAGCAAGCGTTTTGACGGCGTACTGGCTGCTGAACTGGCCGACCCGGCGTTGTATAAAACCTTCACTGACGCTGCTGCGGTGATTGGCGAAGCATGGGAAAGTCGTGAATTTGGTAAAGCTATCCGTGAAATCATGGCGCTGGCCGATGTGGCAAACCGCTACGTTGACGAACAGGCTCCGTGGGTCGTTGCTAAACAGGAAGGCCGCGATACCGACCTGCAGGCGATCTGCTCCATGGGTATCAACCTGTTCCGCGTCCTGATGACTTACCTGAAACCGGTTCTGCCAACGCTTGCTGAACGTGTAGAAGCTTTCCTGAACAGCGAGCTGAGCTGGGATGCCATTCAGCAACCGCTGCTCGGTCACAAGGTCAACACCTTTAAGGCGCTCTACAATCGCATCGACATGAAACAAGTTGAAGCGCTGGTGGAAGCGTCGAAAGAAGAAGTGAAGGCCGCTGCCGCACCGGTAACCGGCCCGCTGGCGGATGACCCGATTCAGGAAACCATTACCTTTGACGATTTCGCCAAAGTTGACCTGCGCGTGGCATTGATTGAAAACGCCGAGTTTGTGGAAGGTTCTGACAAACTGCTGCGTCTGACGCTGGATCTCGGTGGCGAGAAGCGTAACGTCTTCTCTGGTATTCGTTCTGCCTATCCGGATCCGCAGACCCTGGTTGGACGTCAGACCATTATGGTTGCTAACCTGGCACCTCGTAAGATGCGCTTCGGCATTTCTGAAGGGATGGTCATGGCGGCAGGTCCTGGCGGGAAAGATATTTTCCTGTTAAGCCCGGACGAAGGCGCAAAACCTGGCCAACAGGTGAAATAAATCAGACATCTCGAGCGCTGCAACTGCAGCGCTTTTTTTTTGCTGAGGGATTTACCTTTAATCTTAAACACACTCCCCCACTCCATTTTCGGACTGCTCAGCCATCGCTATTAGATTTATTCTATACTGCTCTGCTATTAAGGCCGCCCGGCCCCATCATATTCATTAGAATTATTATTTAGCTTTCGATATTCATAAAATGGAGTCTCCATGACAGCGTTACAAAAATTAGTTTCTCTCGCCGTGGCATCGGTTGTGGTTTTTTCCCTGGCGGGTTGTGGTGATAAAGAAGAAACGAAAACATTCAATGCCAATCTTAACGGTTCGGATATCACCGTCTCTTACACCTATAAAGGTGACAAAGTTCTGAAACAAAGCTCCGAAAGTAAAATCAGCTATGCGTCTGTCGGCGCCAGCAATAAAGAGGAAGCCGCAAAAGTATTCGATGCGTTAAGCGCCAAATATCAAAATATTGCAGGCGTAGAAGAAAAGCTCACCTATACAGATACCTACGCGCAGGAAAATGTCACTATCGATATGGAAAAAGTCGATATAAAAGCGTTGCAGGCAATTTCCGGGATGAAGCTTTCTGAGAAAGCCGATAAAAATATCAGCATGAAGCAAATGCAAACGGTAATGGAATCGGCGGGTTTTAAAGAAGTGAAATAACATCCTGGCGACCCGATATTCATCGTGGTCGCCAGCGTCGTTTTACGCTTTCGTTTTGTGCACTCGCGACGTCAAACCCCGCAGGAAATAACGCAGAAACTGATCGCCGCATTCGCGATAGTTCTTATGGTCCGGCGCGCGCATCATGGCGGTAATTTCCGGCATCGACACACGAAACTTCTGCTCGGTCATAATGGCCAGAATATCATCGGTTTTCAGCGAAAAGGCGATACGCAGCTTTTTCAGCACCGTATTGTTGTTAACACGACGCTCAAGCGCCAGTTCCGGCGCAGACTCGTCTTTACCACGCAGATGATAAATCAGACCGTTTAAAAATCCGGAGAGAATGATATCCGGGCAGCGAATAAACCCGGCTTCATCTTCTTTTGTCATCCAGGTATCAAAACCTGCGGAGGTGGATTCCATGTCAGCAAGCGCAAGAATACGCACCATGTCGTTATTGTTCGCTTTCAGGGTGTAGCGCAGGCTACGAAGAATATCGTTACTTAGCATAGAGCCTTCAACTGTCGGTGATGCAATAGCGCGCAGTGTATCAGTTTTACAGTCCAATCGCCTCTTTTAGGCTTTTAAGATAACGGCGACTTACCGGAACAGTCAGCCCGTTGCGCAAAATCAGTTCGGCCTGACCGTTTTCTTCCAGACGGATCTCCCGCAATTGCGCCATATTCACCAGATACTGCCGATGGCAGCGCAGCAAAGGTGTACGGCTTTCCAGCGTTCTGAGCGTCAGTTCGGTGAAACCTTCTTTACCATCGCTGCTGGTCACATACACGCCGCTCATGCGGCTGCTGATAAACGCCACGTCATCCATTTGCAGCAGATAGATTCGGCTGTGGCCGCTGCACGGAATAAACTTCAGCGCCTGCTGATTCTCCGGCAGTAGCGATACATCCTGCTTCGTGCGCTCCTGACGCAAACGGCTCAGCGTTTTTTCCAGTCGCGCCTCTTCAATCGGTTTGAGAAGATAATCAAACGCGTGTTCTTCAAAAGCTTTCACCGCATATTCATCAAACGCAGTAAGGAAAACAATATACGGACGATGCTCAGGATCAAGCATGCCAACCATTTCCAGACCGCTGATACGCGGCATCTGAATATCAAGGAACAGGACATCCGGACGCAGTTTATGTACCGCGCCGATGGCTTCCACCGCATTCGAACATTCGCCGACGATCTCGATGTCGCTTTGCGCCTGCAACAGGATCCGCAGATTCTCCCGCGCTAACGGTTCGTCATCGACAATCAGCACTTTGATCATGCCAGTTCCTCCAGAGGAAGTCGTAAAGTGATTCGGGTAAAGCGGTCAGGTTCACACGCTACGCTGATGCCAAAATCGTCGCCAAACCGCTCGCGCAGTCGTTTATCAACCAGATTCATACCCAATCCGCTGGCCTCAGACGTTGGCTGATACAACCCGGCGTTATCTTCAATATCCAGCATCAGATACTGCCCTTCGCGGCGGGCGGTAATCGACACTTCGCCGGTATCCAGTAGCTGAGAGGTACCGTGCTTAATGGCATTCTCCACAATAGGTTGTAGGGTAAAGGCAGGTAATTGCTGATACGAAAGCGCATCTGGCACCGTTAAAGTCACCTGCAGGCGCGACTGAAATCGCGCCTTTTCAATTTGCAGATAGGCATTAACGTGCTCAATTTCATCAGCCAGCGTCACAATCTCCGACGGACGTTTTAAGTTTTTGCGAAAGAACGTCGACAGATACTGCACCAGTTGGCTGGCCTGCTCGCTATCACGTCGGATCACGGCTTTGATGGTGTTGAGCGCATTAAACAAAAAATGGGGGTTCACCTGTGCATGCAGGAGTTTGATTTCCGACTGCGTAAGCATCGCTTTTTGCCGCTCATACTGCCCGGCCAGAATCTGCGCAGAAAGCAGTTGAGCGATCCCTTCCCCCAGCGTGCGGTTGATCGAGCTAAAGAGGCGGTTTTTGGCTTCATACAGTTTGATGGTCCCCATCACCCGCTGGTTTTCCCCCCGCAAAGGGATCACCAGCGTCGAGCCTAATTTGCATTGCGGGTGCAAAGAACAGCGGTAAGGGACTTCATTCCCATCGGCATACACCACCTCTCCGGTTTCTATCGCCCGTTGGGTGTACGACGACGAAATAGGTTTTCCGGGTAGATGGTGATCGTCACCAATGCCGGTAAATGCCAGCAGCTTCTCGCGGTCGGTAATTGCCACAGCACCGATATCCAGCTCTTCATACAGCACCTGAGCGACCTTCATGCTGTTAACCTCGTTAAACCCCTGGCGCAAAATACCCTCCGTTGAGGCGGCAACTTTGAGCGCAGTGGCGGAAAAAGCAGAGGTATATTTTTCAAACATCGCCCGTTTATCGAGCAAAATACGCATAAATAAGGCTGCACCCACGGTATTCGTCACCATCATCGGCGCGGCGATATTACTGACCAGCCGAAACGCATCGTCAAACGGCCGGGCGATTAACAAGATGATCAGCATCTGCACCAGTTCGGCGACAAAAGTAATGGCACCCGCGGTCAGTGGACTAAAGACTTTATCGGTACGGCCACGACGGGTGAGCACACTGTGCACCAGCCCGCCGAGCAAACCTTCCACAATGGTCGAAATCATGCAACTGAGCGCCGTCATTCCGCCCATTGAATAGCGATGTAAGCCACCGGTTAGGCCGACCAAACCGCCGACCACCGGGCCGCCAAGCAGCCCGCCCATCACCGCGCCGATAGCACGGGTATTAGCAATAGAATCATCAATGTGCAGCCCGAAATAGGTGCCCAAAATGCAGAAAATGGAAAAGGTAACGTAGCAAAGCAGCTTGTGCGGAAGCCGGATCGTGACCTGCATCAGCGGGATAAACAAACGCGTTTTGCTCATGAGCCACGCGATAACGAGAAACACACACATCTGCTGAAGCAGCAGCAACACCAGATTAAACTCGTACATACCTGCCAACCACACATCACTTAAAAGCGCGTAACATACATGGGCTGCGCGTAACTTTCTTTGAAGTGTTGCAAAAAAAAAGGAATTTGTGAGAACGATCACTCGAAAGCGCGAACATGACTACAAATTCACCCATTTGCTGATCAAAAAACAGACAAAACTACCTAGTTCGCAAAAGAGCGTCTAAAGTAAAACTGGGACCTCGCGAGCATAAGTGAGACGACGATGGCGCTTTACACAATAGGTGAAGTGGCTTTGCTTTGTGATATCAACCCTGTCACTTTACGCGCGTGGCAGAGGCGTTACGGATTACTGAAACCGCAGCGAACAGACGGCGGGCATCGCCTGTTTAACGACGCGGATATTGACCGGATCCGTGAGATAAAACGCTGGATAAATAACGGCGTTCAGGTCAGTAAGGTAAAAATGTTGCTCAGTAATGAGAACATTGATGTGCATAACGGCTGGCGCGAACAGCAAGAGACGCTGTTGAGCTATTTGCAAAGTAATAATCTGCATAGCCTCAGGATGTGGATCAAAGAGCGCGGTCAGGATTATCCCGCACAAACGCTCAACACCCATTTGTTCATTCCGTTACGCCGCCGCCTGCAATGTCAGCAGCCGATCCTGCAGGCGTTACTGGGGATCCTCGACGGTGTCCTCATCAACTACATCGCGATTTGTCTGGCCTCGGCGCGCAAGAAACAGGGTAAAGATGCCCTGGTTGTCGGCTGGAACATTCATGATACCACTCGCTTATGGCTGGAGGGTTGGGTAGCCAGCCAGCAGGGATGGCGCGTTGACGTCCTCGCCCACTCGCTAAACCAATTGCGACCGGAATTGTTTGAAGGCCGAACCTTACTGGTCTGGTGCGGCGAAAGCCAAACGCCCGCTCAGCAGCAACAACTGAACGAATGGCGCGCGTTAGGTCACGATATTTATCCACTCGGTATTTAAAGCCAACCAGGATCGGCTCTTAATATTCTGTTAACAAACGTGTACAATCCTTAGATTCACATAAGGAGTGCATCATGAGCGCAGCTAAAATCGGTGTCATTACCCTCTTCCTGCTGATGGCCATCGGCGGTATCGGCGGCGTCATGCTGGCAGGCTACACATTCATTTTACGTGCCGGGTAAGGTGGCTCGCTAATCGCTCAAACCCGCGGTCAACTATCACCGCAGCCAGCGCGACCAGCAGCGCCCCCTGAATCACATAGGCGGTATTGAACCCGCTCAGGCCGATGATAATCGGCGTGCCCAACGTGTTGGCCCCGACGGTTGAGGCTATCGTAGCGGTGCCGATATTAATAATCACCGACGTGCGAATTCCCGCCAGAATAACCGGTGCCGCCAGCGGCAACTCCACTTTACGCAGCCGCTGGCCCTGACTCATGCCCATTCCGCTGGCAATATCCATCACGCTGGGAGAAATTCCGCCGAGTCCTGCCAGAGTTGCCTGCAAGATTGGTAACACGCCATACAAAATCAACGCGATAATCGCGGGTTCAAGCCCAAACCCCATCACCGGTACGGCGATCGCCAGCACGGCGACCGGAGGAAATGTCTGCCCCACGGCGGCAATCGTTTCCACCATCGGCCTGAATTCCGCGCCCCAGGGCCGGGTTACCGCTATTCCCGCTCCGGTGCCAATGATGACGGCAATAAGGCTTGAAATCCCCACCAACGCAAAATGGCTCAACGCCAGCGCCGTAAAACTTTCCTGCTGATACACGGGACGCGGCAGCGCCGGAAATAGCGAACTAAACAGGGCCTGACTGTGAGGCAACCCCACCAACAGGATCAGAAACAGCGCAACAAGCCATAGCAATGGATCAGCAAGACGTTTCACGGGTCGGCGTCTCCGAAAGCAAATCGCGAAAATGAAGCGTCCCGCAGGGCAACCCCTGCGGCGTCACGACCGGCAAGACATCGCAGCCACGCGCCACGAACACCGACAATGCATCACGTAGCGTCATCTCATCCACCAGCGGCTCGCCGTCTGAGTGTTCGCCGCGACGGATAAAATCCCCTACCGTACGCAGCGACAACAGCCTTACGCCCAGTTCACTGCGGCCAAAAAAAGTTTGCACGAAATCATTCGCTGGCGCAGTGAGCATCGACAGTGGCGTGCCTTGCTTCACAACTTTTCCCACATCCATCAAAATCAGATGCTCCGCCAGTCTCAGCGCCTCGTCGATATCATGCGTCACCAGCACAATGGTACGTCCCAACAAACGGTGGATACGCGTCATCTCCTGCTGCAGCGCGCCGCGGGTGACCGGGTCCAGCGCGCCAAAAGGCTCATCCATCAGTAGCACCTGCGGATCTGCGGCCAACGCTCGCGCAACCCCAACCCGCTGCTGTTGTCCACCGGAGAGCTGATGCGGATAACGGTGACGCAAACTCGCCTCGAGGCCCAGCAGCGCCATTAGTTCATCTGTTCGGTCATCAATACGTGAACGTGACCACTTTTGCAGCTGCGGTACGGTGGCAATATTCTGCGCGACAGTCCAGTGGGGAAACAAACCAATAGACTGAATCGCGTACCCCATGCGCCGTCGTAACTCCAGCACCGGCAGGCTGCGGATCTCCTCCCCGGCGAAACGGATCTGCCCGCTGTCATGTTCAACCAGCCGGTTGATCATCTTTAGCGTGGTAGACTTGCCCGAACCTGACGTGCCAATTAATACCGAAAAGCTGCCCTCTCCTAACTGCAGGTTCAGGTCGTCGACGGCTTTTTGCTGGCCATAGGTTTTACTGACATGGCGAAATTCAATCATTATTCGATACCTTTAGCAGCGCGATCCCTAAATCAAACAGCGCATCAATCAACACAGCCAGCACAACGACCGGGATCACGCCCAACAGCACTAAATCAACGGCGCTACTGAGCAATCCCTGAAAGACCAGCGCGCCAAATCCCCCTGCACCAATCAGCGCGGCTATCACCGCCATTCCCACCGTCTGGACCATCACCACTCGCAAACTGCGCAAGAAGACCGGCAGCGCCAGTGGAAACTGCACCGAGATAAACCGCTGACGCGCGCTCATCCCCATCGCCCGGGCGCTTTCAAGTACATCGCGTGGAACCTGATTCAACCCAGCCACTACGCCGCGAACCAGCGGTAAGAGCGCATACAGCACCAACGCAATAAGCGCAGGCGTCAGACCGGTTCCCGCTACGCCAAGCGAACCCAGCAAGGGAAAGTGCTTCACCAGTCCGGCAAGCGGCGCAATTAACAGGCCAAACAGCGCGACGGAGGGAATAGTCTGGATGATGTTCAGTACCGCGAATACCGGCCCCTGACGGGAGACAGAAAAAGTACACCAGACGCCCAGCGGCACGCCAATGAGCAGCGCGGGCACCACGGTAGCGAACAGAATCGTCAGATGCTGCGCCAGCGCGTCGTTAAAGACATCCTGGCGATTGGCATATTCTTTAAGCAGAGAAAGATCGTTAAACGTACCGGAGAGCAGTAACACCAGCGGCAAAATGAATATTTGTGCGTGCAATAACCAACGCCACGACGCCCGTTCGGTGATGCGACGAATGGCGTCACTGGCTGCCAGCAGCATCAGTCCCAGCCCTAACCAGAACCCGCTGCCCAGGCTGGTTCTGGCCAGCGGGCTACCCGTCTGAGCCAGATACGTTGCCGTTGTGCCGGCGATGACCAGCACCGCAATCACCAACAGTTGGCTAACGATAAGCGTCAATATATTGCCGGATTTTCCCGGTACAAAGCACAGAAGAAACAGCAACACACAGGCCGCCGCTAATCCCCATGCCATGTCGGGTTGGATATCCCAGAGTTGACGCCCTTCACCGGAAACCAGGCGATTGGGAGCATAGCTGATGAAAGGAAGCGCTGCCGCCGCGATGGTCAGAAACACCAGCAGCAACAGCACCCGATTTACTAAAATATTCGACAAAACACCCACCTGCTGCAAACTCCGTTACTTCACCCATCCTTTTTGCTTCAGGTAGTCTGCTGCGACTTTTTTCGCATCCAGCCCCTCCACGGCGATACTGGCATTCAGCCGTTGCAGCGTTTTTTCATCCAGGCTGGCAAATACCGGTTGTAACCATTCTGCCATTTGCGGGTAGTCCTGCAGCACCGATTCACGCACAACGGGCGCTGGCGCATAAATGGGCTGGACCCCTTGCGGATCGCTTAATGTTTGCAGACCGAGCGCCGCAACCGGACCATCGGTACCGTAGGCCATCGCTGCATTGACCCCTGAGGTCTGCTGCGCCGCTGCTTTAATCGTCACCGCGGTATCCCCCCCCGCCAGCGACAACAGCTGATTCTGATTCAGTTTGAAACCATAGGTTTTTTCAAAGGCAGGCAGCGCGTCAGCCCGTTCGATAAATTCCGCAGAGGCGGCAAGTTTGAACGTCCCCCCGTCTTTCAGGTAACGGCCTAAATCGGCAAGGGACTCAAGCTTATTCTTTTGCGCGACATCCTGGCGAACCGCAATGGTCCAGGTGTTGTTGGCGGGCGCAGGCGTTAGCCAGATCAGCTTATTTTGCTCTGCGTCCAGCTTTTTCACTTTGTCATAACCGGCCTGCGCATTTTTCCACGCAGGATCATTCTCATCTTTAAAAAAGAATGCGCCATTGCCGGTATATTCCGGATAAATATCCAGTTCACCAGAGGTGATTGCCCCACGCACCACCGGAGTGGTACCCAGCTGTACTTTATTAACGGTTTTCACGCCGTGACTTTCGAGCACCTGCAAAATAATGTTGCCGAGCAGCGCCCCTTCGGTATCTATTTTTGAACCGACCGTGACGGGTGACGCGGCCTGTAAGGGCAAGCTGATCGCGGCTAATAACGCCAGCGAACCCACCCAAACTTTTGAAATTATCATGCTGCACTCCTCATTCTTTTACGGCCCTTTTCAGAGACTTGAGGAAAAAGCATAGTCGAAAAATCAAGCCTTAACCTGGCAATTGGGTAGTAACACTGCGAGTTACTCGCGCTAAGGCGATAATACAATAAAAAAAATCCGGCAAACCCAAAGTGAGTTTACCGGATGGTACGATTTCGCAGGCCTGATAAGCGTCACGCTATCAGGCATGATATCAATTACAGCAGTTCAAATTCGCCCTGCTTCACTCTGGCAGAATCCACGCCGATAAAGACGTTGAACTTGCCCGGTTCGGCATCGTATTGCATACGCTGGTTCCAGAATTTCAGCGCTTCAACATCAATTGGGAAGCTAACGGTTTGGGTTTCACCCGGCTTAAGATTCACCTTCTCAAAACCTTTCAGCTGTTTTACCGGACGACTCATTGAAGCGGTAACATCCTGCAAATACATCTGAATCACCGTCGCACCTTCGCGTTTGCCGGTGTTGGTCACCTGCACGCTGGCCGTCACGGTCCCGTCACGCTTCATCGTCGGAGAAGAGAGTTTCACATCAGAAACCGTGAATGTGGTGTAGCTCAGGCCATAGCCAAAGGGATACAACGGACCGTTCGCTTCGTCAAAGTAGCGCGACGTGTACTTATTCGGCTTATCGGCATTATACGGGCGACCGGTATTGAGATGGCTGTAATAGACCGGGATCTGTCCGACAGAGCGCGGGAAAGACATCGGCAACTTGCCTGACGGGTTGTAATCGCCAAACAGCACATCGGCGATGGCGTTACCGCCTTCCGTCCCGGCAAACCAGGTTTCGAGGATCGCATCGGCCTGTTGATCTTCCTTAACCAGCGCCAGCGGACGACCGTTCATCAGTACCAGAACCAGCGGTTTGCCCGTGGCTTTCAGCGCGGTAATCAGGTCACGCTGACTCTGCGGAATGGTGATATCGGTGCGGCTGGAGGCTTCATGCGCCATTCCCTGCGCTTCACCAACTACCGCGACGACCACGTCAGACTGCTTCGCGGCGTTAACGGCTTCATCAATCATCGCCTGCGGCGAACGCGGGTCAACCTTCACCGCCTCTTCATACTGGTTGAGGAAGTCGACAATGCCTTTGTCGTTGGTGATGTTCGCCCCTTTGGCGTATACCACTTTGCCCTGCTCGCCGATGGCATTTTTAATCCCCGTCAGCACCGTTACTGACTGATCGGCAACCCCGGCAGCAGACCAACTGCCCATCACATCACGCTTGCTGTCGGCCAGCGGACCGACAACCGCTACGGTGGCGGATTTTTTCAGCGGCAATGTTTCCAGACGGTTTTTCAGCAGCACCAGGCTTTCACGCGCCACTTCACGCGCCTCTTTGCGGTGCAAACGGCTTTCCGCGTTGGTGTCCTGCGGGTCAGATTCTTTAGCCCCCAGATGGCTGTACGGATCGTTAAACAGCCCCATATCATATTTCACGTTCAGCACATGACGCGCAGCGTCATCCAGCTCCGCCATCGTCACCTTACCTGACTTAATCAACCCCGGCAGGTATTTGCTGTAATACTCATCGCTCATGCTCATGTTGATGCCGGACTTGATCGCCACACGCACCGCATCTTCAGGATCGGCGGCGGTGCCGTGCTTAATCAGTTCCTTAATCGCGCCGTGATCGGAAACCGTAATGCCCTTAAAGCCCCACTCATCGCGCAGCACGTCTTTTAACAGCCATGCATCCGAAGTCGCCGGCGTGCCGTTCAGCGAATTAAGCCCCACCATCACCGCACCGCTACCGGCGTCCAGTCCGGCTTTGTACGGTGGCATATAGTCGTTGAACAAACGCTGCGGGCTCATATCGACAGTGTTGTATTCCTTGCCGCCTTCAACCGCGCCATAGGCGGCATAGTGCTTGACGCTGGTCATCACCGAATAGCGATCGGCCGGGCTTTTACCCTGCATCGCTTCCACCATGGTTTTGCCCATCGTAGCGGTCAAATACGTATCTTCGCCAAACCCTTCCGAGGCGCGGCCCCAGCGCGGATCGCGCGAGACATCGACCATCGGTGCCCAGGTCATATTCAGACCATCATCGGCGGCTTCATACGCGGACACTCGACCAACGGTTCTGACCGCATCGAGATTAAAGGAGGACGCCAGACCGAGGCTTATCGGGAATACGGTACGCTGACCGTGCAATACGTCGTAGGCAAAAAAGAGAGGGATTTTCAGGCGGCTGAGATCCATCACCTGATCCTGCATTTTGCGGATATCCTGGCGCGTGACGGTGTTAAAAATTGCCCCAACCTGCCCGTCTTTGATCATCTCGCGGATGGCTTCTTTCGGGTTATCAGGCCCGACGCTTATCAAACGCAGTTGCCCAATCTTCTCATCCACGGTCATCTGCTTGAGTAAATCGGTAACGAAGGCATCCCGCGCCTCTGGCGTCAGTGGATGGTTACCAAACAGAGTGTCCGCCAACGCTGGTTGCAATGCCAGACTCACCGCGACACCTACAGAACATAGCCATTTCATGTTGATTCTCTCTTTATTTTTTCCCGACGAGGCAGCGAAAATATAACAAAAACCGCAGTTTGCCGTAAGACTAAACGGGAGCGATAAAGAAAGCTAAGGTTATTCTCCTAATTTTCGAAACCAGCGCGAATCAGTAAAAGACGAACCAGAGACAATATGAATGAGAAAGCGTATTGTCATACAAAGCGCTATGCTTGTTCCTGATATTGAGTCCCACCACAAGGAGTGGAGAATGTCTTCCATTACAACAGATAATAAAGCTTTCCTGAATGAACTGACCCGTCTGGTAGGTCATTCACACCTGCTGACAGAACCTGCTAAAACCGCCCGCTATCGCAAGGGATTCCGCTCCGGCCAGGGCGATGCGCTTGCCGTCGTGTTCCCCGGGTCGCTTTTAGAACTGTGGCGCGTTTTGAGCGCCTGCGTCGCCGCGGATAAAATTATCCTGATGCAGGCCGCTAACACCGGCTTGACCGAAGGGTCTACGCCGAGCGGTAATGATTACGACCGCGAGATTGTCATTATCAGCACCCTGCGTCTTGATAAGCTGCACGTCATCGGCAAAGGTGAACAGGTGCTGGCCTATCCAGGAACCACGCTCTATTCGCTGGAAAAAGCGCTCAAACCGTTTGGCCGTGAGCCGCATTCGGTCATCGGATCTTCCTGTATCGGCGCTTCGGTTATCGGTGGCATTTGCAACAACTCCGGCGGCTCGCTGGTACAGCGCGGCCCGGCCTACACGGAGATGTCGCTGTTTGCGCGTATTGACGAACAGGGAAAATTACAGCTGGTTAACCATCTGGGTATCGAACTGGGCCAGACCCCGGAGCAGATCCTGAGCAAACTGGATGACGAGCGTATTAGAGATGACGATGTTCGCCACGACGGGCGTCACGCGCACGATCACGACTACGTTACCCGTGTCAGAGATATCGACGCAGACACGCCCGCACGCTATAACGCCGACCCGGATCGCTTGTTTGAATCGTCCGGTTGTGCAGGCAAGCTCGCGGTCTTTGCCGTGCGTCTGGACACCTTCGAAGCCGAAAAAAACCAGCAGGTCTTTTACATCGGCACCAACCAGCCAGAGGTGCTGACGGAGATCCGCCGTCATATTCTGGCAAAATTCGAGCATCTGCCGGTCGCCGGTGAATATATGCACCGCGATATTTACGATATCGCTGAGCAATACGGCAAAGATACGTTTCTGATGATCGACAAGCTCGGCACCGACAAAATGCCGTTCTTCTTCACCCTAAAAGGCCGCACCGATGCGATGCTGGAAAAAGTGAAAATTTTCCGTCCTCACTTCACCGACCGGGCAATGCAGAAATTTGGTCATTTATTCCCCAGCCACTTACCGGCGCGCATGAAAAGCTGGCGCGATAAGTACGAGCATCACCTGCTGTTAAAAATGGCCGGTGGCGGCGTGGCTGAAGCCCAAAACTGGCTAAGCGAGTATTTCAAAACCGCTGAAGGCGACTTCTTTGCCTGTACGGCGGAAGAAGGCAGCAAGGCGTTTTTGCACCGATTTGCGGCGGCTGGCGCGGCTATTCGTTATCAGGCCGTACATGCGGATGAGGTGGAAGATATTCTGGCGCTGGATATCGCGCTGCGTCGTAACGACACCGAATGGTACGAGCATCTGCCCCCAGAGATCGACAGTCAACTGGTGCACAAACTCTATTACGGTCACTTTATGTGTTACGTCTTCCATCAGGATTACATCGTGAAAAAAGGCGTGGATGCGCATGCGCTCAAAGAGCAGATGCTGGAACTCCTTCGTGAGCGTGGGGCGCAGTATCCGGCAGAGCATAACGTCGGGCATCTGTATCAGGCGCCGGAAACCTTGACCCGTTTTTACCGTGAGAATGACCCCACCAACAGCATGAATCCGGGTATTGGGAAAACGAGTAAGCAGAAGTTCTGGAAAGAATCGTAAATCTGAAAAAGATAAGCGCTACCGGGCATGTTGCCGGGGCGCTTCGCTTGCCCGGCCTACTGCTATATTCGCTATGCGTAGGCCGGATAAGACATCTTATTTAATCGTTCTGCGCGGTTTGCTCGCCCTTCGCCGAACCTGCCGCCGCCATCTGCGCAGCTTTTTGCTTTTTATAGCTCAGCGCCGCCGCCGGAACCGGCATCACCTTGCCCGTTTCAATCCAGGTACGTAAACGGCTGGCATCGGCAAAGTGAGTATATTTACCAAAGGCATCCATCACCACCAGCGCCACCGGCTTGTTGTTAATCACCGTGCGCATCACCAGACAGTGACCTGCCGCATTGGTAAACCCGGTTTTCGTTAACTGAATATTCCAGTTATCGCGGTATACCAGATGGTTGGTGTTACGAAACGGCAGCGTATACGCAGGGTTGGCAAACGTCGCCATATCTTCACGCGTGGTACTTAGCTGGCCGATCAGCGGATACTGTTTGCTGGCGATCAGCAGCTTGGTTAAGTCACGGGCGGTCGAGACATTGTGAATCGACAAGCCAGTGGGTTCCACAAAGCGTGTCTGAGTCATGCCGAGCGCTTTCGCTTTGGCATTCATGGCTTTGATAAACGCGTTGTATCCGCCCGGGTAATGATGCGCCAGGCTCGCCGCCGCACGGTTTTCTGATGACATCAGCGCCAGCAGTAACATGTCTTTACGGCTGATTTCGCTGTTCAGTCGTACGCGAGAGTAAATGCCTTTCATCTCCGGCGTCTGGCTAATATCGACTTTCAGCTTTTCATTCAGCGGCAGTCGTGCATCAAGCACCACCATCGCCGTCATTAATTTGGTAATCGACGCAATCGGACGCACAAGGTCCGGGTGGTTCGAATAGATAACTTTGTTGGTATTCAGATCAACGATCATCGCGCTACCGGACGCTATCTCAGGTTGAGAAGCCGCTGCGGTAGTTGCCGTTTTCGCCACGGCTTGGGGTGCAAAAGGAACGGCCAGCACCAGGGCAAGGCTTAATAATGAAACTCGGAATTTCAGCATGATGAGATTTCTGATAATGGTTCACGCACGTCACAACGCACACCGCCAGAGATTAAGTATTATCTCAAGCTAGCTCAGGCATCATAGCGATCCGGCAGGTTTGCTGCCACAGGAGAATCGTCTCGAAATGCTGCGTTGCTGACTTTTACGTCAACAACGCAGCGTAGACAGGTTTATCCGTCAGAATAACCGATAGCCGTAACCCCACAGGATTACCGTAATAGCCAGCAGAACCTCCAGTACCAGCACACCTATTGCCAGCGTCGAACTGGAAAAACTTAACCCTTCCTCACGAGTGATATTCAGGAACGTCGGAATGCCGAGATAAAGTAAATAGCCGGTGTAAAACAGCGCGAGAGTCCCGACTAATGCGCACAGCCAGACCAGCGGATAAAGTGCGACCAGCCCGCTTAAAAACAGCGGCGTCGCGACATATCCGGCAAAGACCATACAATGCGCCAGCGACGGACGCTGCGGGTAGTTACGCGCCATCCACCAGATAACCCGGCCCATGACGGCAACGCCCGCCAGCATCACCCCGTAAAACAGAATCGCCATTGCAAATCCAGTCAACAGGGATAATTTAAGGATATTGCCATCGCCAAAATCCCAGCCGATTTGTGTGGTACCGATGAACGCACAAACAACCGGGATTGCCGCCATCAGCAGTACATGGTGGGTATAGTGATGCGAAACGCTTTCGTTTTCGCTATTGATCACATGCATTTCACGATCGGGATGGGAAAACAGCCCCCAGACATGGTTCATACCGCCCCCTTCTTGTCAGCTCCGGACCTCAACAGTTCAAGTATAATTCAGCTTTGGATTAATTTTTGTACAACAACAAAAATGACGAACCGCTAATTCAGCGCTTTTAAACCCCACGATGATTCACAGGGTGTATGCTTAACGTCGGGAGGTCATCCAGACATATGGATATAAACAGTCTTATTGCACATTACGGTTACGCCGCATTGGTCATTGGCAGTTTGGCCGAAGGTGAAACCATTACCCTGCTGGGCGGCGTGGCGGCACATCAGGGATTACTTAAATTTCCTCTGGTGGTTATCTCTGTGGCCCTGGGCGGGATGATTGGCGATCAATTGCTGTATCTGCTTGGGCGTCGTTACGGTGGAAAAATTTTGCGTCGTTTCTCAAAACATCGCGACAAAATCCGCCGGGCGCAGAAAATGATCCAGCGCCGTCCTTATCTGTTCGTGATTGGCACCCGTTTTATGTATGGTTTTCGCGTGATCGGCCCGTTGCTGATTGGCGCAAGCCATTTGCCGCCTAAAATTTTCCTGCCGTTGAATATTCTGGGGGCGCTGGCGTGGGCGCTGATATTTACCACTCTGGGTTACGTGGGGGGAGAAGTCATTGCGCCGTGGCTACACAATCTCGACCAGCATATTAAGCACTGGATATGGCTGGCTCTGGTGATTGTGCTGGTGCCAGGCGTTCGGTGGTGGTTAAAAAAACGCAGCAGCAAAAGTACGGCCCGATAGCGCGATGTCTACCGGGCGGGTGCGTTACGAAGCGTGGTAGCCGCCCCCCAGCGCACGGTTCAACTGGATTGAGGCATCCAGCCATTGTCCTTGTAAAAGCAGAGCGTTGCACCGTTCACGTAATGCCGGGATCTTTGCCTCACTGACCCGGGAGCCCGCAATAATTCCGGCATTGAAGCGCGCCTGCGCCAGACCCACTACGCGCAGTGCATCATGCTCAATCTGCTGCTGATGCTGATTCTTCTGCGCCAGGGTTTCTACCTGCGATGCTGCACGCGCCACGTCATTCACCGCATCCACCACGGCTTTGTTGTAATTCGCCACCGTCAGGTTGCTTTGCGCTTGAGTAATGTCGAGATTCGCGTTCAGCCTGCCGCTATCAAAGATAGGTAGCGTCAGCCCGGCCGTTACGCCCATTTGCTGCGCGGAATGGCGAAACAAGTCGCTCAGATGTAACGCATCCTGTTGTAAAAATGCCATCAGATTTACATCGGGATAAAACGCCGCTTTCGCCGCATCAATGCTGCTCAGCGATGACTCAATGTACCAGTGCGCCGCCTGCAAATCCGGTCGGCGGGCCAGCAGCGAATAACCTAGCTGGGACGGGAGCTGGCTTTCCACCGCGGGCAGCGGGGTCGAATGGAGTTTCAGGGCTGTGGACTGCGAGTTGGTCAGCGCGCTCAACCGCGCTTCAATTACCTTCATTTTACCGCTGACATCGTTCAGCTGCTGCTCTGTTTTGCTGGAATCGATATCGGTTTCAACGCCTTCCACCGAAGAAGTAAGACCATTTTGATACAGTTGACGATCAACGTTAATGACGTTCTGCTGCTCGGTTTCGATTTGCGTCAACACGGTTTTCAGCCCGGCCTGCGTTTGCCATTCCCAGTATAGACGAGCCACACCGCTCGCCAGCACCTGTCGCGTTTGCTCGCGCTCGGCTTCACGCGCCTTAACGGCCCCAATACGTGCCGTCACTTCGGCCCGATTTTTACCCCACAGATCCAGATTCCAGCCAGCAGTTAAACCAAAGGTGCCGTTGGTGTACCACGGCCCGGTCGTCCCGGTGGCCGGATCGGTAATGGCAAACGGACCCATCAGCCCTTCGGCTGACATTCTCTGACGCTCCACATCTGCAGAGAAATCGATCTCCGGGCCATCCTGCGCCTCCACAGCCTTAGCCTGCGCCTCCGCCAGTTGAATGCGCTGTTCCGCGACCTGCATATCAGGAGAGTTTCGTAACGTGCTGTCAATCAGCGCATTAAGCTGGGGGTCATGGTATGCCTTCCACCATTGGCTGTCCGGCCAGCCATTTTTTAACGCCGCAGGCAATGTGGTATCGACATTCGCAGCGGGGGTCTGCTGTGACAGAGACTGGCGGTCATCATGCATCGGCGCGCAACCTGACATCAAAATAAAAAGCGGCAACAATGCCGTCGTGACAAAAGCAGAATTACGATTCATGGAGAGACACAGGTAAGAAAAGATGTGCTGAGATTACGACTTGTCGCGTTTCCTTTTTTAGTTACGCGTGGCAATACACCTTTGGCAATAAAAATATATAATCGGAAAAATATACACCCAACAAATAATTTAGATTAATTAATTTTAATAATTTATGGATGGAGACATTATGTCACAGAATATCTATGACGATCCCGAGTTCTTTGCCGGATATGCCACACTGGACCGTTCAGTAAAAGGGCTCGACGGTGCGCCAGAATGGCCGACAATACAAGCGATGCTCCCCGCTCTACAGGGAAAAAATATCCTCGATTTGGGTTGCGGATATGGCTGGTTTTGCCGCTACGCGCGCGATAACCAGGCGGCCAGCGTAGTGGGACTGGATATTTCACAAAAGATGTTAACCCAGGCGCACAGCATGACGCAGGGTAATGGCATCGTTTATCGCCGTGAAGATCTCGAGACGCTTTGCCTGTCGCCAAATTCCTTTGACCTGGTTTACAGCTCACTTGCCCTGCACTATTTGCGCGATATCGCGCGATTATTCGTAACGATTTATCAGTCGTTAACACCGGGAGGCATGTTGGTATTCTCTGCCGAGCATCCCATTTATACTGCACCGCTTAACCAGGGTTGGATAAAAGATAAAACCGGGCAACAGTCCTGGCCGGTCAATCATTATCAGCAGGAAGGCACACGCATCAGTAACTGGTTCGCGGAGGGTGTCAAAAAACAGCACCGTAAGCTGGCGACCTGGATTAATGCGCTGATAGCCGCCGGATTCGAAATCGTTTGTGTCGATGAATGGGGACCGTCCGCTGAACAGATTGCTGAAAACCCGGCGCTGGATGAAGAAAAAGAGCGGCCAATGGTGTTTCTGCTCAGCGCACGTAAACCGGAGTAAGGTCATTACAGGAAGATTTTCAGAGGCTTTCCTATACTTAACCTGAACTCACCAAAAAAGGAACGCTGATGAAAATCTTACTGTGGATTATTTTAGTTATTTTTCTGATTGGGTTATTGGTGGTGACTGGCGTGTTTAAGATGATTTTTTGAAACAAAGGCCACTCCGGTGGCCGATTAATGTGTTAATGCAATTTAGCGATATCAATGGCCTGAATCGCGCGCGCGATATCCGGTGAATTGTTTAATGCGCGGATTTCCTGAAACAGCGCGGTTGCTTCTGAGTATTCTTTACGCAAATACCCTAACCATTGTTTAATCCGCGCCACGTGATACAGCCCGGTATCACCCTGCTTTTCAAGACGAGTATATTTTTGCAATAGCATCACGACATCAGGCCACGGCATACGTGGCTCGTTGTATTTCACCACACGGCTCAGGTTCGGAATATTTAATGCCCCACGGCCAATCATCACCGCATCGCATCCGCTGATAGCCATGCAGTCCTGGGCGCTTTGCCAGTCCCAGATTTCGCCATTCGCGATAACCGGAATGGTAAGCCGCTGGCGGATCTCACCGATCGCCTGCCAGTTGATATGCTCGGCCTTATAGCCCTGTTCCTTGGTTCGGCCATGCACCGCCAGCTCGCTGGCGCCAGCCTGCTGAACGGCATCAGCAATTTCAAACTGCCTGTCGCTGTTGTCCCAGCCCAGACGCACTTTCACCGTCACGGGGAGATGCGCAGGCACCGCCTCGCGCATGGCTTTTGCGCCCCGGTAGATGAGTTCAGGATCTTTTAATAACGTTGCGCCACCGCCGCTGCCGTTGACCAGCTTCGACGGGCAGCCACAGTTCAGATCGACACCAAACGAGCCCAGTTCTACCGCACGCGCCGCGTTCTCCGCCAGCCACTGCGGATACTGCCCCAGCAACTGTATGCGCACCCGCGTGCCGGATGGCGTCCGGCTATTGTTATGCAGTTCCGGGCAGAGCCGATGGAATACTTTTGCCGGCAGGAGCTGATCCACCACGCGCACAAACTCGGTGATGCACAGATCGTAATCATTCACTTCAGTCAGCAGCTCGCGCACCAGTGAGTCGAGCACGCCTTCCATCGGCGCCAGTAAAACACGCATATCGTCACCCGCAAAAAAAGAGGCGCTATGGTAGCGCCTCCGTTCGGGAGATTAAAGAGGCTCAGCGCGGCAACAGGCAGTTATCTTCTTTCCAGCCGTACAGCCATTCCATACCACGATAAAATTCCGCCTGAGATTTGCCTTTCCACAGCAGATTACGCACCTGGCGCTCGACGCCTGCGGCGTGGTACACACGTCCCATTTCGCGCGTCGACCAGACGATGCGCGCAGTACGCGGAATACGCACCGACTCATACAAGGCAAAGGCATCAGCCGCATCGCCGTCACACTGCTGTAACGCCTTACCGAGAGTGACAGCATCTTCAAGCGCCATACAGGCACCCTGCGCCATATATTGTGCCACCGGATGCGCAGCATCACCCACCAGCGTAATGCGGTCGGTCCCCCATTTCTCTACCGGTTCGCGGTCAGCGGTGGACCAACGACGCCATGAGGTCGGCTTATCCAGCATCTGACGCGGACGCGCATGAATACCGGCAAAATAGGAGAGCACTTCCTCTTTACTGCCATCCTTCACCCCCCACTCCTCCTGCTGACGACTGTGGAAGGTCACTACCAGGTTATACTGCTTGCCGCCGCGCAGTGGATAGTGCACCAGGTGGCAGTGCGGTCCGGCCCATAGCACCGGCGCGTTAATGCGCAAATCTTCCGGCATATCATCGCAATCAATCACCGCGCGATAGACCACGTGCCCGGTCACGCGTGGCGCATCGCCAATCAGAGACTGACGCACAACCGACTTCACACCGTCACAGCCCACCAAAATATCCGCTGTCCAGCTGTTACCGTGCTCATCAAAGACCGTCACATCATCTTCTGTCTGGCGAATATCAACCACGTTAGTTGAAGTGCGATACTCAACGTTGGGATGAACCAGTGCTGCTTCCCAGACAGAAGCATGAATATCAACCCGATGGATAACCGCATAAGGACCGCCAAAGTGATCGCGGAACGCTTGCCCGGTTTCAATGCGTACAACCTCTTTCGCGTTTACCGCATCCATCATGGTGATGTGATCGGTAAAAACGGCGCGCTTGCGAGCGACGTCACCCACGCCAAGGCTGTCCAGAGCAGAAAACGCGTTCGGCCCGAGCTGAATGCCCGCACCAATCTCACCAATCTCGTGCGCTTTCTCCAGCAACATCACTTTAATGCCTTGACGGGCCAGCGACAGCGCGGTCGCCGCGCCGCCAATCCCGCCACCCACGATAATTGCGCGTGTCACTTTAGCCATTGTCGTTCTCCTTATCAGGCTGGAATTTTGTCTTGTTGATTCTCGGGCGCGGCGGCGATAAACGCCGGAAGCTGGGTACAGGCATCATATACCGCCTTACAGCGCGGATACCCGCTCAGATCACAGCCCATACGTAACGCGTTCGCCCACTGTGGGATCAGACAGCAATCCGCCAGCGTCGGCGCATCCCCCACGCAGAACGTCCCCGACTGACTCTGGCGCAGCATCTGTTCAACCGCGCTTAACCCTTGCTGGATCCAGTGCGCATACCAGCGTTTTTTATCCTCTTCACTGACCTTTAGCTCTTCGCTCAGGTAGCGCAGTACCCGCATGTTATTCACGGGATGGATATCACAAGCGATGGCATAAACAATTTCCAGCACCCGGCTGCGCGCCGGGAAGTCGGCTGGCAGCAGCGGCGACTGCGGAAAGTGACCATCCAGCCAGTCGGTTATCGCCAGCGACTGCCCGAGTGATTCTCCCTCATCAGTGACCAGCGTCGGTACAAGCCCTACCGGGTTCATCCGCCGGTAGGCCAGCTCGTTCTGCTGACCGATGCGAATGTTGACACCCACCGTCTGGTAATCAAGCCCCTTCAGCGCCAGCGCAATGCGTACGCGATATGACGCGGAGCTGTTAAAGAAACTGTACAGCTTCATCATCCACCTCAGACAATCTTCACAGCGATGGGGGTTAAACCGTCTACATTGCCGGTGATCACATCTCCTTTCACCACTGCGCCCACGCCCTCTGGCGTGCCTGTGTAGATCAAATCGCCCGGCTGTAGTTCGAAAAAGCCGGACAGATAGCTAATGGTTTCATTAACGGACCAGATGAGGTGGCGAATATCGCTACGCTGATGATCGTCGCCGTTGACCTGCAACCAGATAGGGGCGTTGTTAACATCCGCACTTTCGCTGGCTTTATGCAGCGGCGCGATGGGGGCAGAGAGATCAAATGCTTTGCCGATTTCCCACGGACGCCCCATCTGGCGCATCTCCATCTGCCTGTCGCGGCGGGTCATATCCAGACCAGTGGCATAGCCCCAGATATATTCGTGCGCTTTTTCCAGGGGTATATCGCTGCCCTTTTTACCGATCGCCACCACCAGCTCTATCTCATAGTGATAGTTATCGGTCTGCGACGGGTATGGCAGCTCGAGGGTTTGACCGGCCGCCACCGGGACCACCGCATCGGCAGGTTTACAGAAGAAGAACGGCGGTTCGCGATCCGGATCAAAACCCATTTCACGTGCATGAGCAGCATAGTTGCGGCCCACGCAGTAAACGCGACGCACGGGAAACTGTTCATTACTGCCAACGACCGGAACGGTAACAGGCGCTTGTGGTTCGAATACGTATTGCGTCATTTTCTCTCTCCCAAATTAATAACGTGCTTCACGGAACAACCCCAGCGCTTCCTGAACCGGTCTGTCCGAAAAACTAAATAAGACGGCATCTTCGTGGGCCTGGAATGACACGCCGTGCCAGGTTGGCACCACGAAGATATCTTTTGGCGAAAAATTTAAAGTCTCGGTGCCGATGGTGACCTGCCCGCTTCCTTCCACCACGTGATAGATAGTGCTGTCGGTGGTACGCGCCATCCGCGAGGAAAAGCCCTTCGGCAACAGTTGTAAAAAGGTCCCCATTGAAGGCATGGGATAACCACCGGTTACCGGGTTGACGTAACGCATCTTGTAACCGTCCCACTCATCGGCGTCGCCCATGCGGGTCAGGTCATGCAGCGCTTCACGGCTGCGATCGTAGCGATAGTTGAAAATTGGCGATGAGTTACCCTTCTGATGACGCAGCGGCAGCATATTGGCCGCGTAGCGTGGTAAGTAATCCCCTTCCTTACGCGTGACCGGCTGCTGATCCTCCGGGTAATCTTCCGCAAAGCCGCAACCCAGCAGATTCACCAGTGGCAGATCCAGACCGTCCAGCCACACCACCGGTTCACTGCCTGGGTTGCCGTGGTCGTGCCAGCGCCACTGTGGCGTCAGAATAAAATCGCCTTCATGCATTTGGGTGCGCTCGCCATCCACCGCGGTAAATGCCCCTTTCCCTTCGACAATAAAGCGCAGCGCAGACTGATTATGCCGGTGACTCGGGGCAACCTCGCCCGGCATGATTAACTGCAATCCGGCGTACAGCGTTGGGGTGATTGAAGACTGTCCGCGCAGCATGGGGTTTTCCAGCACCAGTACGCGACGAATCGCCTCTTTCGCGCCAATCAGATCGCCGCTTTCCAGCAGCAGCGGGCGGATCTCCTGGTAGTTCCAGTACGCAGGAGCACAATGTGCGTTCGGCGTTGGCGGTACCAGGCGGTGCAGCGACTCCCACAGAGGGGTCAGATTCTGCCCGGAAATATGCTGGTAAAACTGCTGACGGCTGTTCTTAACATCCTGATTAAGTTCTGACATAGAGATTCTCCTTATTTGTTCACGATGCCTACGCGTGACAACGCGTCAGGGACAGAGGCCGACTGGCGGATAACAACCGTCAGCAGCATAAGCATCACCGCGCTGATGGCCGCCGGAACGGCAATAATGAAAAACAGGTTATCGAATGAGAAATTCATCGCCATCATCACGCCGCCGGAGAGCGAGCCGACAATCGCGCCGCAGCGGCCAATCGCATTAGACCAGCTGACGCCCGTGGCCCGGCTCTGCGTCGGATAAAGCGTGGCGGTTAAGGCATTCAGGCCCACCTGCGAACCGCTGATGCCGATGCCGGTGCCAAAAATGGCCAGCGCCATCAGCCACAGGCCGTTCTCGCTCAGACCAATCATGACAATACACACCGCACCCAGCGCATAGCTCACTGCCAGCACGCGGAAAGGGTTGTATTTATCCATCAGCACTCCCAGCACCAGCGCACCGAGCGTACCGCCAATCTGAAAGGCAGCGGTCACCCATGAGGCATGCTGCAGGTCAATTCCACGATGGTTAAGCAGCGTTGGCATCCAGCTGGAGAGCAGATAAATAATCAGCAGGCTCATAAAGAACACCACCCATAACATCAGGGTAATGGGCAACTGTTGCCCGACGAACAGCTGGCGAATGCTGCCTTTGGCAATCGCGGCGCCTTCGTTGAGATAAAATTGGGTATTGTCATAACGTTCCCGGGTGATGGCGCTGACGGTTCTGGCAATCACGTTTTGCGGCAACTGACGACGAACCTGCCAGCGCGGGGATTCCGGCAGCGCAAAAAGCAGAGCCACAAACAGCATCAGCGGTAGCACGCCTCCCAGCACCAGGATGCCGTGCCAGCCAATAACCGGCACCAGCTGTGCGCTGACAATCCCGCCCATCGCCGAGCCCAGGGTAAAACCGCAGAACATCATTGTGACCAGTGCACCACGCCGACGCGCTGGCAGGTATTCTGAGGTCATAGTGATAGTATTTGGCATCGCGCCGCCCAGGCCTAACCCGGTAAGGAAGCGCAAAAAAACCAGCGTTTGCAGATCGGGGGAAAAAGCCGAAATCAGGCTCAGTGCGCCGAACAGCGCCACGCAGAATTCAATCACCCGTTTGCGGCCAAAACGATCCGATAGCGGACCGCAGAGCAGTGCGCCAGCGGTCAGACCCAGCAGGCCTGCGCCAAACAACGGCGCCAGATCTCCGGCCGTCAGTTGCCAGTGGGTGCGAATGTCGGGCGCGATAAAACCAATAGCTGCAGTATCAAAACCGTCGAGCATGACGACCAAAAAACAGCAAATGATAACGCGCCACTGGGTCTTACCGACGGGGGCGGAATCGATCAGTGCTTGTAAATCACGTTGTTGAGTCATAGTGAATGCCTCAGTGCAGGTAGAGTAGATGTCTGTTTTGTTTTAGGTATGTTGCGACTTTGTATGTTTGGAGATGAAATGTACAATGGCTTTTCATGCAGAGGCATAACCTGGAGGTTATAGCAAATGGCTAACTGGGCGCAGAAACTTAAGTTACACCACCTGCAAACGCTTATTGCGCTGGGCGAACAGGGGAATTTGACTCACGTCGCCCGAATGATGAATATCACCCAGCCAGCGTTGTCAAAATGGTTATCACAGCTCGAAGATGAGATGGGTATCACACTCTTTGAACGTCATAGCAAAGGCTTACGCCCTTCAGAAGGCGGCAAGCTGCTACTGCAGCATGCCCAACGCCTGATCAATGATATGGAACGTTCACAGTATGAAATCGCCCGTTTTAAGCAGGGAGGCCTGGTAGGGAGTCTGAAGATTGGCTGCTCGCCGGTGGCGACGGACTGCGTTTCACAGGCGATACTGGGTTTGCTCACAGAGCTGCCGACCTTGCATCTTAATATTGAAGAGAAGGTGATGACCCCGCTGTTGCACGATCTGCTCGCGGGTTCGGTGGATGTGGTGGTCGGACGCGTCGGTGGCCGGGCGCTTCAGCTGCCGCTCAATTACCAGGTGCTGTATACCGAGCCGGTCTGTTTCGTCGCGCGCCCCGACCATCCGCTGGCAAAATATCCCCTGCTCACCTGGCATGATCTGGCTAACTGGCGCTGGATTGTCTGGCCGACGGGAACGCCCATCCGGATAAGCATTGACAACGCGCTGGTAGATAACGGCGTCATGCTACCGGAAAACATCATTGAGTCGGCATCGATAAACGTCAGCACCAACCTGCTGCAAAGTAGCGACATGATCTCTATTCTTTCTCTACGCCTGGCGCAGCGTTATGCCGCCCAGGGACAGCTGGCTATCCTGAATCTGCCGAAGATTGAACAAAAAGGCAGCGTAGGCGTGTTCTGGCGCAACAATGAAACACCCACGACCGCCCTGAATCGTTTTCTGTATTACCTGGCACAGGTTTAACGTGAACAGTTAGGGCCATCGCCCGATGTTCCAGATATCTATTTCTTCTATGCTTAGAATTCATGATGTGATCGGTAGCACGTTTTGAAGTTTAATTGTATGATGAATCAGTCTCGTCAAGGGTTTCAACTATGAGCAAAGCACTGAACATTATCTGGCAATATTTGCGCGCATTCGTCCTGATTTATGCCTGCCTCTATGCAGGTATTTTTCTTGCATCGCTACTCCCCATCACCATTCCGGGCAGCATTATCGGCATGCTGATTCTGTTTGTCTTACTGGCTTTGCAGGTGCTACCGGCAAAATGGGTTAACCCCGGCTGCTATGTGCTGATTCGCTATATGGCCCTGCTGTTTGTCCCGATTGGCGTGGGGATCATGCAGTACTTTGATCTGCTCCGTGCGCAATTTGGTCCGGTGGTGGTGTCCTGTACCATCAGTACGCTGGTCGTTTTCCTGGTGGTGAGCTGGAGTTCTCACATTGTGCACGGTGAGCGCAAAATCGTTGGGCAAAAAGGGTCTAAAGAATGATGTCGTATATCTGGTGGTCGTTACCCCTTACGCTGGCGGTATTTTTTGGCGCACGTAAGCTGGCTGCACGATTTAAAATGCCGCTATTGAACCCGCTACTGGTCGCCATGGTGGTGATCATTCCCATTCTGATGCTGACCGGAATTCCCTACGATCACTATTTCAAAGGCAGTGAGGTGCTGAACGATTTACTGCAACCTGCCGTGGTCGCGCTGGCCTATCCGTTATACGAACAGCTGCACCAGATTCGCGCTCGCTGGAAATCAATTATTGCCATCTGCTTTGCGGGGAGCCTTGTGGCGATGGTCACAGGTACAACAATCGCCTTGTTGATGGGCGCATCGCCGCAAATTGCTGCGTCAATCATGCCGAAATCGGTAACCACGCCTATCGCTATGGCAGTGGGAGGCAGTATTGGTGGTATTCCGGCCATCAGCGCCGTGTGCGTCATTTTTGTTGGTATCCTCGGGGCTGTGTTTGGTCATACTTTGCTCAATGCGATGCGTATTCGCACCAAAGCCGCACGTGGACTGGCTATGGGTACCGCGTCGCACGCCCTGGGTACCGCACGCTGTGCAGAGCTGGACTATCAGGAAGGCGCGTTTAGCTCTCTGGCGCTGGTTATTTGCGGCATTATCACCTCGTTGGTCGCCCCATTCCTGTTCCCGATTATTCTGGCCCTGGTCGGTTAACCTTCAATTTTTGGCTAATTATTTGCGATGCGTTGCACATTTTTAATTTAAGTTTCATAAGTTGCATACACAATGAGATTTGGATCACATATAAAGCCGTAACAGGCCCGTAAACTACGATTCCATTACATTGTTATGAGGCATCGCCATGCATCCACGTTTTCAAACTGCTTTTGCCCAACTCGCGGATAACTTGCAATCAGCCCTGGCGCCTGTTCTGGCGGATGCGCATTTCCCCGCCATGCTGACTGCTGAGCAGGTCTCTTTGCTGAAACGCGAATCGGGACTGGACGAAGACGCGCTGGCATTCGCTCTACTGCCGCTGGCTGCGGCCTGCGCGCGTACTCCGCTGTCCAACTTCAACGTTGGGGCAATTTCTCGCGGCATCAGCGGCACCTGGTACTTCGGTGGGAACATGGAGTTCCTGGGGGCGACCATGCAGCAAACCGTTCATGCCGAGCAAAGCGCCATTAGCCATGCCTGGCTGCGCGGTGAAAAAGGGCTCGCCGCCATCACCGTCAACTACACGCCGTGCGGCCACTGTCGCCAGTTTATGAACGAACTGAACAGCGGACTGGATTTACGTATTCATCTGCCGGGACGTGCGCCACACGTGCTGCGCGATTACCTGCCAGATGCCTTCGGACCGAAAGATCTGGAGATTAAAACGCTGCTGATGGACGATCAGGATCACGGCTTCGCGCTGCAGGGCGATGCGTTGACCCAAGCGGCTATCACCGCCGCCAACAGATGTCATATGCCGTACAGCAACTCCCCAAGCGGCGTGGCGCTGGAATGTAAAGATGGTCGAATTTTTAGCGGTAGCTATGCGGAAAATGCCGCCTTCAACCCGACCCTGCCGCCGCTGCAAGGCGCGTTAAACCTGTTGAACCTTAACGGTTATGACTACCCGGATATCCAGCGTGCTGTGCTGGCTGAAAAAGCCGATGCGCCGTTGATTCAGTGGGATGCGACCTCCGCTACCCTGAAAGCGCTGGGCTGCAATAATATTGAGCGCGTGCTGCTCGGTTAATTGCCTGGCGCTACGCTTATCTGGCCTGCAATCGCTCCAGGTTGTCGGCCAGATTTGCTGTTGCTACCATCCAACAGGGCCGTTTTGCTGAAAATCCCCTCAATCAGATTGCTGTTTCTTGCGCTACGTCTTCCGGTACAGTAGCCTGATTGAAATTCCATCCAAATAACGAGTTTTCTGCATGTTAAAGCGCGTGTTTTACAGCCTGTTAGTCCTGGTAGGCTTGCTGCTTTTGACTGTGCTTGGGCTCGACAGGTGGATGAGCTGGAAGACCGCTCCTTACATCTACGACGAATTGCAGGATTTACCCTACCGCCAGGTCGGTGTGGTCCTTGGCACGGCGAAATACTATCGCACCGGCGTCATCAACCAGTATTACCGCTACCGCATTCAGGGCGCATTGAACGCCTATAACAGTGGAAAGGTAAACTATCTGCTGCTGAGCGGCGACAACGCACAGCAAAGCTACAACGAACCCATGACGATGCGTAAAGATCTGATTGCCGCAGGTGTCGATCCCGCTGACATCGTGCTTGATTACGCCGGGTTCCGGACGCTCGATTCAATTGTACGAACCCGCAAGGTGTTCGATACCAACGATTTCATCATTATTACTCAGCGATTCCACTGTGAGCGCGCCTTGTTTATTGCGCTGCATATGGGCATCCAGGCCCAGTGCTATGCGGTGCCCTCACCAAAAGATATGCTCACCGTGCGGGTACGTGAATTTGGCGCCCGCTTTGGCGCACTGGCCGATCTCTATATTTTCAAACGTGAACCCCGCTTTTTAGGTCCGCTGGTGCCCATCCCTACCATGCATCAGGTACCGGACGATGCACAGGGATATCCGGCGGTCACGCCTGAACAACTACTCGAATTACAAAAGAAACAAGGAAAATAAGCATGGATGTACAAACCCTTTTCGTCGTGTTGGCCTTTCTGCTCATTCCCGTATTTTGTTTTCGCGAAGCATGGAAAGGCTGGCGCTCTGGGGCCGTAGATAAAATTAAAAAGAATGCACGCGAACCGGTTTACGCTTATCGCAATCAAGAGCCCCTGCAATTTTGGTCTTATGTGCTGGTTTATGCCGGGTGCGGATGTTTATCCTTCGGGATGGTTATTTACTTAGTCTTTTATCGCTAAAGAATTTTCCTTTATATTAGCATTTGAGAATAGCTAATATTTTGATAATAGTTACCATTTCAATGTAAGGGATTAATGCTGCCCGCCAGCATTTCCCTCAGACTATCTTCTATTTGTGAATCCTTTCACAGAATACTCTTCCTGCAGTGCTTAGCCTTAAGAATAGCCTTCACTTTTTATATTTTGTTATTAACGGTTTGCCTTAATTTACTCAAGCATTAAGGAAGAAAATATGCCACAACAAAATTATCTGGATGAGCTCACGCCTGCTTTTACCCCATTATTAGCAATAAAAGAGGCTTCCCGCTGTTTATTATGTCACGACGCCCCCTGTAGTCATGATTGCCCGGCGCAAACAGACCCAGGGAAATTTATTCGCTCTATTTATTTTCGTAATTTTAAAGGCGCTGCCGAAACTATCCGCGAAAATAATGCGCTCGGTGCGGTGTGCGCCCGGGTTTGCCCAACCGAAAAATTATGCCAGCGCGGATGTACGCGCTCAGGAATTGATAAACCTATCGATATTGCACGTCTGCAACGCTTTATTACCGATTTTGAACAGCAGACCGCAATGAAAATCTATCAGCCGGCAACAAAAACGCTCGGCAAGGTAGCTATCATCGGGGCGGGTCCGGCAGGGTTACAGGCCAGCGTAACGCTAAGTAATCTTGGTTATGATGTCACAATCTTCGAAAAACAGGCCCAGCCAGGTGGCTGGTTGCGTTATGGCATTCCTGAGTTTCGTCTGCCGCAGGCAGTTTTGGATCTTGAAATTGCCCGTATCGTTGAAATGGGCGTGACCATCAAGTGCAATTGTGAAGTCGGCAATGCCCTTTCCGTTGAGCAACTCAAAGCAGAATACCGCGCCGTACTGGTTACCGTAGGGATGTCTTACGGTTCAACATTACCTCTGTTTGAGAGGGCGAATCACGTCGAAATCGCCGTCGATTTTCTGCAACGAGCCCGCCAATCCAACGGCGATATTACCGTCGCACAAAGTGCATTAATCATCGGCGGTGGCGACGTGGCGATGGATGTCGCCAGTACGTTGAAGCTGCTGGGCTGCCCGTCAGTCACCTGTGTCGCGCGTGAAGAACTCGCTGACTTCCCGGCCAGCGACAAAGAATTCAGCAGCACACAGGCTTTAGGGGTGTCGATAATTGACGGCTTCACGCCCGTGGCGGTTAGCGGAAATCGAGTCACCTTTAAGCACGTACGTCAGCCTGGAGAACTCACGCTTGAAGCCGAACAGATTATTCTCGCCGTCGGCCAACATGCTCAGCTTGATAAATTCGCCGCGTTAAAGCCACAGCGCAATCTTATCGATACGCACAATTATCAAACCGCCGATCCGGCTCTGTTTGCTGCGGGCGATATTGTTAAAGGCGATAAAACAGTTGTTTACGCCGTGAAAGCAGGAAAAGAAGCCGCTCAGGCCATTCATCACTATTTAGAGGGAGCTTGCTCATGTTAACGAAAGATCTTTCTATTACTTTTTGCGGCGTCAAATTCCCCAACCCGTTCTGCCTCTCTTCCTCTCCGGTGGGCAACTGCTATGAAATGTGCGCCAAAGCCTATGATAGCGGCTGGGGTGGCATTGTTTTTAAAACGATCGGGTTCTTTATTGCTAATGAAGTCTCCCCTCGCTTTGACCATCTCACCAAAGAAGATACCGGCTTTATTGGCTTCAAAAACATGGAACAAATTGCCGAGCATCCGCTGGAGGAGAATCTGGCCGCAATTCGCCGACTGAAACAGGACTACCCGGACAAAGTCCTGATTGCGTCGATTATGGGGGAAAATGAGCAGCAATGGCAGGAACTGGCCCGCCTGGTTGAAGACGCGGGTGCAGACATGATCGAGTGTAACTTCTCGTGCCCGCAAATGACCTCACATGCCATGGGTAGCGATGTCGGGCAAAGCCCTGAGCTGGTTGAAAAGTATTGTCGGGCCGTTAAACGCGGCTCGTCCCTGCCGATGCTGGCGAAAATGACACCGAACATTGGTGATATGTGTGAGGTGGCTCTGGCAGCAAAACACGGAGGTGCCGACGGTATCGCGACCATCAATACGGTTAAATCCATCACGAATATCGATCTGAACCGAAAAATCGGGATGCCGATCGTCAACGGTAAATCCAGTATTTCCGGCTACTCCGGCAAGGCCGTTAAACCTATTGCTTTGCGATTTATCCAACAACTGCGCATGCACCCTGAACTGCGCGATTTCCCGATCAGCGGCATCGGGGGAATTGAGACCTGGGAAGATGCCGCCGAGTTTTTACTGTTAGGCGCGGCCACGCTGCAGGTGACCACCGGGATCATGCAGTATGGCTACCGGATTGTGGAGGACATGACCAGCGGGCTGTCACATTACCTCGCCGATCAAGGGTTTGACTCACTGGAGGAGATGGTTGGTCTTGCCAATGCCAATATCATCCCCGCGGAGGATCTTGACCGTAGCTACATCGTCTACCCGAACATTCATCTTGATAAATGCGTTGGCTGTGGCCGCTGCTACATCTCCTGTTATGACGGCGGACATCAGGCGATGGAATGGAATGAGGAAACCCGCACACCGCACTGCAACACAGAAAAATGTGTGGGATGCCTGCTGTGTGGTCACGTTTGCCCGGTAGCCTGTATTGAGCTGGGTGAGGTGAAATTTAAATCCGGTGAGAAAGAGCATGCGTTAACGTTGTAACTCTGACAAAAAAGCCCGGTACAGATTACGCTGCACCGGGCTTTTTGCGGTATACGATTACTTCTTACGCGCGTACTTCAGTGAGTCCAGCGCGACCGCGAAGATGATAATGCCGCCCTTGATAATGTACTGCCAGTAAGGGTTCACGCCAATGTAGGTCAGACCGTAGTTGATGACGGTGAAGATAATCACACCGGTCACCACGCCAAACACGGTTCCTACCCCGCCGCTGAACGACACGCCGCCAACCACGCACGCCGCAATCGCATCCAGCTCATACATAAAGCCGAGGTTGTTAGTCGCCGAGCCGATACGCCCGGCTTCGAGCAAACCACCAAAGGCATAAAACACGCCAGACAACGCATAGATGATCAGCAGGTTCAGCGCAACGTTGACCCCGGACACTTTCGCTGCTTCAGGGTTTCCGCCGATGGCGAAAATGTTTTTACCGAAGCGGGTCTTGTTCCACAGCACCCAGACAAACGCCACCGCAATCAGCGCATAGAAGGTGATGTAGGAGAGGCGGAAACTACCCAGCGCAATAAAGCCCTGCGCGAAGGTGGAGAATCCGCTGTCAAAGCCAGAAATTGGCGATGCGCCGACAAAGTCGTAGTACAGGGAGTTGATCCCGTAAACGATGATCATCGTACCCAGGGTGGTAATAAACGGCGTCACATTCAGATAAGCAATGATAATACCGTTCACCAGACCGATAATGGCGCCAATCACGCAAACAATCAGCACGACTACGATGATTGGCATTGTAGCCATTTCCGGGAACACCTTGTTGGCGTTCTCCATCGACTGTAGCAAGGTTGCCGCCACGACTGCCGCCAGGCCAACCTGACGTCCCGCCGACAGATCTGTCCCTTGGGTAACAATCAGCCCAGCCACACCCAATGCGATAATAATACGCACCGAGGATTGCGTCAGAATATTACTCAGGTTCAGTAAGCTTAAGAAAGTGGGATCCTGGAAAATAATAATCGCCAGCAAAACCAAAAGAACAACGTAAATTCCGCCTTCTTTCAGATAAGTAAGAAAACTTTTCTTATTTAACGCACTCATGAGGAGCCCCTAATCTTAAAGGTGCAAAGACGCAAGACGGAGGATTTCGTTTTGCGTTGTTGTTTTAGTGTCAACAATTCCGGCAACGAGACCATTGCTCATCACCAGAATACGATCGGTAATACCTAGCAGCTCCGGCATTTCAGAGGAAATAATAATAATCCCCTTATCCTTTTTCGCGAGTTCGGCAATCAACTGATAAATTTCAAATTTCGCGCCAACATCGATACCACGCGTGGGTTCATCTAACATCAGGATTTCTGGCTGCGTTAATAACCAGCGACCAATAACCACCTTTTGCTGATTACCACCGGACAGTGAACCGATTTGTGTACGATGGCCCGGCGTTTTCACCCTCATTGAGTCAATTACCCACTGGGTATCACTCTTCATGCGGGAATTATCCAGCAGACCAACTTTGTTTTTATAGTTTTGGATATTGGAGATTAACGAGTTAAAACCAATATCCAGATACGCGTAAATACCGGTTGAGCGGCGCTCTTCCGTGACCAGCGCAAAACCATGATTAATGGCCTCATTTGCGCTATGGTTATTAATTTTTTTGCCGTGTAGCGTAATCGTACCCGATGATTTCTCACGAATACCAAAAAGCGTTTCTACGATATCAGTACGTTTTGCGCCGACCAGCCCGGCAATCCCGAGAATTTCCCCTTTGTGCAAATCAAACGAGATATCACGAATCGACGGCTGACGCAGCGAGGTCAGGTTACGCACTTGCAGAATGACTTCACCGGGTTTGTTTTCTTTATCCGGAAAACGTTGGTTCAGTGAGCGGCCGACCATCATGGAGATGATCTTATCCATATCCAGCCCTTCCAGCGGCTGGGTCGCAATCCACTGGCCATCGCGCAGCACGGTAATTTCATCGCATAGCTGGAAGATTTCTTCCATCTTATGAGAAATATAAACAATACCGCATCCACGCTCTTTCAGCTTACGGATAATGGTAAACAGATGATTAACTTCTTTCTCGGTTAACGATGACGTTGGCTCATCCATGATGACGATTTTTGCGTCATAGGAGAACGCTTTCGCAATTTCAATCATCTGCATTTGAGAAACGGATAATGTACCAACACGCGCACGCGGATCGATATCAATATCCAGCTCATCAAATATCGCTTTGGTATCGCGGTACATTTTGTCCTGATCGACAAACATGCCTTTGGTGGGATAGCGTCCCAGCCACATGTTATCCATCACAGAACGTTGTAATACCAGGTTTAATTCCTGGTGTACCATCGAAATACCATTTTCAAGCGCTTCTTTAGCAGAATGAAAATCGATTTCTTTACCCTGAAATAAAATACTACCGGAATCTTTTTGATAGATGCCGAAAAGACATTTCAATAATGTTGATTTCCCCGCGCCATTCTCCCCCATTAAGGCATGAATGGAATGTGGGCGGACTTTTAAATTGACATTATCAAGAGCCTTAACGCCGGGGAAGGACTTGTTGATGCCGGTCATTTCCAACAAGTATTCGCCTGACGACTGAGTATGTGTGCTGACCATAATTATACCTTGTTGGCCTTGCAGAGTGCGTTATTAAGGGCGCAATGACATTGCGCCCAAAGACGGAGTATTTACTTATTGGTAAACTCTGCCAGATTATCTTTATCGACACCTACGTACGGAACGCGAACAATTTTGTTCTCAATTTTCCAGTTAGTGCCATCTGCCGCACCTTTGCCATCAGCCAGGTTTTTCGCCAGATCGAAGGTGGCTTTCGCCTGGTTGTTGGCGTCGTTCAGCACGGTACCAGCCATTGCGCCAGATTTCACCAGAGCCAGCGCTTCAGGCAGCGCATCCACACCAAATACCGGTACGCTGGTTTTGTTGTGCGCTTTCAATGCTTCAACTGCGCCCATTGCCATCGCATCATTGTTTGCGATAACCACTTCGATTTTGTTGGCGTTCGGACCGGACATCCACGCATCCATTTTATCTTTTGCCTGAGCGGTATCCCACATTGCAGTATCTAACTGCAGTTGCTCAGTTTTAATACCTTTATCGTTCAGCTCTTTAATCACGTAAGTGGTACGTGCTTCAGCGTCCGGGTGTCCCGGTTCGCCTTTCAGCAGAACAAACTGAATTTTGCCGTCTTTGTTCAGGTCCCAGTTCGGGTTCGCTGCCCAGTGTTTGGCGATCAAATCACCCTGAATAATACCGGACTCTTTAGAGTCAGTACCGACGTAAAACGCTTTGTCATAGCTGTCCAGCGCCTTACGAGAAGGTTCTTTGTTAAAGAACACGATCGGTACGTTCTGCCCGCGTGCCTTTTCAATGACCGTGCCTGCCGCTGCCGGGTCAACCAGGTTAATCGCCAGTGCTTTAACGCCTTTTGCCAGCAGCACGTCGATCTGGTCGTTTTGTTTGGACTGGTCGTTCTGCGAGTCATTCATCAGCAGCTGTACATCTGGCGCCGCTTTGGCATCTTTTTCAATAGCCTTACGTACTACAGACATAAAGTTATCGTCATACTTATAGATAGTCACACCAATGCGGGTATCAGCAGCGTGCGCAGCCGCGCCGAATAACATGCTTGCCATTACAGCAGACAGGGTCAACACCTTCTTATTCATGGTATCTCCGGTTTTATTATGCAGGGTAGTACTTGAGATAAATGCTCGGCAGGCAGAACGTTAC
This sequence comes from Citrobacter sp. Cb031, assembly GCF_030336725.1. Lineage (NCBI taxonomy): Bacteria > Pseudomonadati > Pseudomonadota > Gammaproteobacteria > Enterobacterales > Enterobacteriaceae > Citrobacter > Citrobacter sp. Cb031. The sequence goes on along the minus strand of NZ_JAOWDA010000019.1, from coordinate 436,577 downwards.
TGAAGTGTTACTGAACGCCGAAGCTCACTTTTAAAAAATATTTCTTCCGTGTCTGGCAACGCTCCAAAAACAGGCTTTAATTTTTGTTTAAGGCACCTTTACCTCGGTGAAAGTGATTATTCACCGTTACATAGTAGTTACAGCGCAACAAACAGTGTCATCATAGCTATCGCATTGTTAATATACTGTGAATTTACTCACATATTGAAAGCGGTTACATCGCGCAACGTTATGAGTTAGTGATCGGTGCCGCATTCTGCCGAAGCGCCACAGAATGGCGACGGACCAGCGTCGGCATAAAGCAGTGCGTCGCCTCCAGGTCTAACGTGCCTGCAGCCCCCTGTAGCGCAAGCTCCGTCGCCATTTTTGCCATGGAGGCAATGGGATAGCGTACGGTGGTCAGTTGCGGATCGGTGTAACGCGCGATAGGAATATCATCAAAGCCAATGATAGAAAGGTGTAATGGAATAGCGATGCCGTTATCTTTTAGCGCAGTCAGCGCGCCGGCAGCCATATTGTCGTTATAGGCGAAAACCGCCGTCAGTTGTAAGTTACGTCCCAGCAGTTCTACCATCGCAGACTCTCCGCCTTGCATATCGGGCGAACCGGTGCCGACCCAACTTTCTGCCGCAACAATCCCCTGCTCTTTCAGGGCTGTTAACCACCCTTCTTTGCGCATGGTGTCATCTTCAATGCGATGGCTTGACGCCAGATAACCGATGCGTTGATGACCATTATTCAGCAGCATTCGGGTCGCCATTTTGGCACCGCTGATGTTATCCAGGCAGACGCAGCGGTGGGCGTACCCCGGCACCAGACGGTTGATCAGCACCATACCGGGGATCTGATCCATAAACTCGGCGAGTTCCCGATCGCTCAGTGCTTTAGAGTGTACAATCAGTGCGTTACAACGCTGACGAATCAACACCTCAATGGCATGACGTTCTTTTTCAGCCTCATGATAGCTGTTGCCAATCAGGACATACTTCTGATGCTGCTGGGCAACCATATCCACGGCTTTTACCAGCGCGCCAAAAAAGGCGTCTGATACATCCATGACCACAACACCAATCGTGTCGCTCACCTGCGTCGCCAGCGCTTGCGCGTTGGCATTAGGTCGATAGCCCAGCAGAGTAACTGCCTTCATTACCGCTTCACGCGTATCGGGACTCACCAGCGCACTGTTGTTCAGTACGCGGGAAACGGTGGCTACAGAAACGCCAGACTGTCGTGCCACATCACGTATGGTGATCATATTCACTGCCCTGTTTTAGATTGCGGTTGCCCGCAGACACCCCAGGCTGGGTATTTTGTCAGCACAATGAAACGCACTGCGTGAGAGATGTCACAGGAATGAAAGCGCTTACATCCGTTTTGTTAATGAATGTGATCCAGATCGTTATCTGGATGTACGCGGCAATGATGTCCCCGCAGCACGCAGGGTTAATTGACGCCACAGCCATTCCACCGGACCCTGGCGGTAAAAACGTAGCCATATGACGGAGAAAAGTAGGTTAACGGCCCAAACCGGAATGACGAAATACAGCAGCTCCAGTCGGTCAAATTTCATAAATAAGCCGACCTGGTAAAACAGCGTGGTGCAGATTAAGGTTTGTAACAGATAGTTAGTTAATGCCATGCGCCCCACACAGGCGATGGCAATGACCCATTTTAAGCGGCTAAGCTGCGGCCAGAAGCCGAACATCAGCGCGGCGTAACCAATGGTTTGCAACGGCGCGCCCAGCTCTCGCGGGGCTTGTAGCAAGAAGGCACACCAGCGATATGCCCAGTCCAGATGCCACTGAGCGACGATAGCAGGCAGGTTAATCGCCATCCCGAGAATGACCAGCAATACACCGGTGCGTCGGTAATGCTGTAAGCTGTACTGCCCTTTTAACCAACCGCTGCGCATCAATGCCGCGCCGAGCAGCATCATCCCCGCCAGTTGCCAGCCGTACTGTGCGCCCAGCGCCAGCAAGCTATTGGACATCATATCCACGCGATTGCTGACGGCTTCCATTCCACCGTTTATTTTCCAGTATTTTTCATACAGCAACGCTGAGGCATCCGGCGTCCAGGCACGACTGGTTTCACTCCCGGAGATTACCCCCAGCAGCAGCAATACGCCAACGCCCACCAGATAAAGCAGTACGCCGGTGTTAAATAAGCTTTTTACCGACGGCGCTTCACGGATCAACCGCCAACAAATCAGGCCGATTAAGCCATATGCCAGCAGGATATCGCCATCCCAGAAGAGTAAACCGTGAATAAAACCCAATAGAACCAGCAGCGTAAGCCGCGACTGGATCCAGCGTTTGCCGCGCGGGAGCAGCATTTGCAGACCGGCACCGAACAGCAGCGCAAACAGCGTGAGGAATTTTACCTGCGCAAAGAGATCGAGCAGCGCCCAGGTCCAGGCGTCGGATAAGGTGATGTTGCCATACCACGCGGGATTGAGGTATGCCGCCTTTGGCAGGCCAAAGGCGCTAATATTGAGAAGCAGGATACCAAGAATGGCGACGCCACGAATAAAATCCAGCGTGACATTACGCTCCATGGTCCCTGCCCTAATCAGTTGTGATGACGTACTGCGCGCAGGAATTCCTGACGCGTGTTCTGGCTGGACTTAAACAATCCGCCAAGAGAAGTGGTCGTGGTCGCACTGGTCGCATCGCGAATGCCACGCGCTTTCACACAGTAATGTACCGCATCAATCGACACCGCCACATTATTCGTCCCGAGCAGCGTTTGCAGCGCGGTGAGAATTTGCTGGGTGAGACGTTCCTGTACCTGCGGACGCTGTGCGAAAAACTGCACAATGCGGTTAATCTTCGACAGACCAATAACCGAATCTTTCGGGATATACGCCACCGTCGCTTTGCCATCGATAGTAACAAAGTGGTGTTCGCAGGTGCTGGTCAGCGTGATATCGCGAACCGTGACCATCTCGTCCACCTTCATTTTGTTTTCAATGACGGTAATTTTCGGGAAGTTGGCGTAGTCGAGGCCGGAGAAAATCTCATCGACATACATTTTCGCAATGCGATGCGGAGTTTCCATCAAACTGTCATCGCTCAAATCGAGATTGAGCAACTGCATAATCTCGGTCATATGGCCCGAAATAAGACGTTTGCGCGTTTCGTTATCCATCTCTTGCACGGGCGGGCGTAGTGGCGTTTCAAGACCACGCGCGACCAGCGCTTCATGAACCAGGGCCGCTTCTTTACTGAGTGATGACATTTCTTCTTCTCCTGCAGGTGGGGCGCCTCTGCCCTGCATGGGGCAAAGTTTTTAGGCTGTGTCACAGCCAGAACATTGTGCGTGAGGCGGCGCACATAATCCAGTATTCACCGCGATAATTATTGAAATTGGTACAGCCTTTCAGCGTAGCGATTTCACTTGTCGTTCTACCCGGCGACGTCGAGTGTTAATGTAAAGTTATATAGATGATGAAGTATGTTTGCTCAATGCGGAAGTGAAAGTTGCTCACAGTGCCATGAATAATCTGTATTATGGTGAGTTCGCAAACATATTCAGGTTCAACACAACAAGGAGCCCCGCATGGAAATGCTTGAAGAGCACCGCTGTTTTGAAGGCTGGCAGCAACGCTGGCGTCACGACTCCGCCACGTTAAATTGCACCATGACCTTCAGTATTTTTCTTCCTCCCCCGCGCGATAACACCCCGCCTCCGGTGCTGTACTGGCTGTCGGGTCTGACATGCAATGATGAAAACTTCACGACTAAAGCCGGCGCACAACGCATCGCGGCTGAGCTGGGCATTGTACTGGTGATGCCGGACACCAGTCCGCGCGGCGAACAGGTTGCCAATGATGATGGCTACGATTTAGGCCAGGGGGCGGGATTTTACCTCAATGCCACCCAACAGCCATGGGCAACGCATTTTCGCATGTATGACTATCTGCGTGATGAGCTGCCAGCACTGATTCAATCGCAGTTTAACGTCAGCGATCGCTGCGCCATCAGTGGACACTCCATGGGCGGTCACGGCGCATTGATTATGGCGCTGAAAAATCCCGGGAAATACACCAGCATTTCCGCCTTTGCGCCGATCGTAAATCCTTGCCGCGTTCCGTGGGGGGAGAAGGCTTTTAGCGCGTATCTGGGTGAAGATAAATCACAGTGGGCCGCGTGGGACAGCTGCGAGTTAATGTTGGCCAGCAAGCCCGCAGACGCGATTCCGACGCTTATTGATCAAGGAGACAGCGATCAGTTTCTCGCCGATCAGCTGCAACCCGCGGTACTAGCCGAAACGGCCCGTCAAACCGCATGGCCAATGACGCTACGCATCCAGCCAGGTTACGACCATAGCTATTACTTTATTGCGTCGTTTATTGAGGATCACCTGCGCTTCCATGCCCAGTATTTGTTGAAGTAACGCCTGAGTGAGGGCGCCAGCCCTCTTCATTTCTCCATCATTCCTTCACTTTTTCTCCTTTTTTCTTTCTCCACTATCCTATTGATTTAAAAAGCATTACCCTCAAAACAAGATCAAACACAAATGATTTCGATTATCATTTGTGTTTACAAACATTCATACTTTTGTACAATCCATTCGCTTCTTTACTGAAAAGAGTCCTTAAAAGACAAATACATACAATTGTCATGGCCTTTCACATGACGCGCTGATCGTTACCCTAAATAATTCGAGTTGTATGAACGCGCGTAGCCACGCATCTGCAACTTGAAGTATGCCGGGTAAATTCATTTAAATGGAATGATACAAATGACTATACCTCACGTTAAGGCTGTAGCTGCCGCAGTATGCGTCGCCAGTCTCCCATCACTCGGGCATGCCGCTGAACAAGACACCGTGGTGGTTACCGCCACCGGCTTCGAACAGAAAATTCAGGACGCTCCCGCTTCGATATCTGTTATTACCAAGCAGCAGATTGAGGACAAAGCCTATCGCGATGTTACCGATGCGCTAAAAGATGTCCCTGGCGTCGTCGTCACCGGCGGGGGTAGCAGCAGCGATATCAGTATTCGTGGTATGGCTTCGCAATACACGCTCTTCCTGGTCAACGGTAAACGCATCAGCACACGCGGCACACGTCCTAACAGCGACAACTCAGGTATTGAGCAAGGTTGGCTGCCGCCGCTGGAATCCATCGAGCGTATCGAGGTAATCCGTGGCCCAATGTCATCTCTGTACGGCTCCGATGCGATGGGCGGCGTCATTAACGTCATCACCAAGAAAGTGTCGAATACCAAAGCCTGGACCGGCTCTCTGCACGGCGATGCCACTTTCCAGGAAGACAGAGACTCCGGCGATATTTATCAGACCAACGCCTATGCGTCTGGGCCACTGATTGACGGATTACTCGGCGCAAAAGTGACCGGATTATTCTCTCATCGGGCGGAGGACAAAATCCTCAATGGCTACAATGAACAGCGTATGCGTAACGGGGGCTTAACCCTGAACTTTACGCCAGATGATAAAAATGACATCGACTTCGATTACGCACGTGAACTGCAGGATCGCGACAGCACGCCAGGCAAATCCATGGCCGAGGAAAGCTGCCGCAACGGAAGCTGCAAGCCCAACAGTAAAAGCGAAAACAAGTATGTGCACACAACGTATTCACTAACCCACAGCGGTTATTACGACGACTTCAACTCCACCAGCTATGTCCAGCAGGAAGAGACCGAAAACCCAGGTCGCCAGATGAAGTCCTACAACACGATTTTCAATAACCAGAACCAGGTCTTCCTTGGGGCGCACACCCTGACGTTAGGCGGGCAATACCGTTATGAAAAACTGAGTGATAACGGCAACCAGCTGCAAGCTGCTGATGGACTGAACAAACTGACCCGCTGGAGCTGGGCGCTGTTTGCTGAAGATGAGTGGGCCGTTACCGATACCTTCACGCTGACTGGCGGTCTGCGTATGGATAAAGATGAAAACTACGGCGACAACTGGACGCCGCGCGGTTATGGCGTATGGCATCTGAGCGATCAATGGACCTTAAAAGGCGGCGTTTCAGCGGGCTATCGCGCACCGGATCTGCGCCAGTCGTCTGCCAGTTGGGGACAGGTCACCGGCGGCGGTAGACTGAACGGCATCATTGTCGGCAACCCGGACCTGAAGCCGGAGAAAAGCCTCAGCGAAGAGATCGGTTTACTGTGGGATAACGGCAACGATCTCAACGCGGGCGTCACGCTGTTCAATACTGACTTCAAAGACAAAATCACCGAAGTGCGCCGCTGTAACAGCAGCTCCGATCCGGCCTGTACCATCGGCAATACCCACTATGACTTCGTCAGCGATCGCGTTAACGTCGATAAAGCCAATATGCGCGGCGTAGAATCCACTTTCGGCTGGAAGATGACTTCCGACATCAACTGGACGGCGAACTACACTTACACGGAATCTGAACAGAAAAGCGGTCAGTTCTCCGGTCAGCCATTGAACAAAATGCCAAAGCATATGTTCAACACCACGCTGGACTGGCAGGCCACGCAGGATCTCGGTTTCTGGAGCCGTCTGAATCTGCGCGGGAAAACGTCTGAATACCTGAGCCGTACCTCCATGGCGCAGGGCACCCCGTCCTATACTCAGGTCGATGTTGGTTTACGCTATTATGCTAACAAAGATCTGCTGATGACCGCTGGCGTGTATAACGTGCTGGATAAGCAAATCGATTACGATACCTACGACACTGTTCTCGATGGTCGTCGTTACACGGTTGGCCTGACTTACAGCTTCTAAGTCTGGCGCAATAAAAAAACCCCGGCACTCATCATGCCGGGGTTTTTGTTATGCTTTTTATACTGTTATTTCTTCACGCGATCCGGGAATTTCATTTCGCTGTAGCGAACAAAATGAGTTCCTTTCGCCAGCTTATAGCCAAACCAGATAATCAGGAACAGCGGGATACCGATATAGGTTGCCATCACGCCGCCCCAGTCAATGCTATCTTTCAGGAACGCTTCGTAGTTCTGGCCCAGAGTGATAATCAGGCACAGCACAAAGGCGAAGATCGGACCCAGCGGGAAGAAGCCAGAACGGTACGGCAGATCCTTCACATCGTGACCCTGCAACACATAACCGCGACGGAAACGATAGTGGCTAATAGCGATCCCCAGCCAGGCGATAAAGCCCGTCATCCCGGAGGTGTTCAGCAGCCAGAGGTACACGGTCTGGTTACCAAACATCGAGGTCAGGAAACACAGCCCCGCCACCACGGTCGTCGCATACAGCGCGTTACGCGGTACGCCGCCACGAGACAGTTTGCCGAAAATACGCGGCGCTTTACCGTCGCATGCCAGGGTGTAAAGCATACGCGTGGAGGCATACATCCCGGAGTTACCCGCTGACAGTACCGCCGTCAGGATAACCGCGTTCATTACTGCTGCGGCTGACAGCAGACCCGCATGCTGGAATACCAACGTGAACGGGCTAACGCTGATGTCTTTCACATCGTTGCGCAGCAGGCTCGGATCGGTGTACGGGATAATCAGGCTGATAATCAAAATCGCGAACACATAGAACAGCAGGATTCGCCAGAACACCTGACGCACCGCACGTGGAATGTTCTTTTCAGGATCTTCAGATTCGCCTGCCGCGATACCAATCAGCTCAGTTCCCTGGAAGGAGAAGCCGACGATCATCGCCACGCCAATCATAGCGGCAAAACCCCCGGCAAACGGTGCATCACCGGTCGTCCAGTTGCTCCAGCCCACCGGCTGAGTGCCTTTGAAGATACCGAAAATCATCATCACGCCAACCACGATGAAGATAATTACAGTGGTGACTTTGATCAGCGAGAACCAGTATTCCGCTTCACCAAATCCGCGAACGGAAATGTAGTTCAGCAGGAAGATAACGCCGAGGAACAGTGCGCTCCAGATCCAGCCCGGCGTGTCCGGGAACCACCAGCTCATCACCAACTGTGCGGCCACCAGGTCAACGGCAATCGTTACCGCCCAGTTGTACCAGTAGTTCCAGCCCAGCGCGAAGCCAAAGCCTTCTTCTACGTAGTTTTGACCGTAAGTGGAGAACGAGCCGGAAACCGGCATATAGGCAGCCAGTTCACCGAGGCTGGTCATCAGGAAGTACACCATCAGACCGATCAGGATATAAGAGAACAACGCGCCGCCAGGACCCGCCGCAGAAATAGTTGCACCAGATGCAACGAAAAGACCTGTACCGATGGAGCCTCCAATGGCAATCATCGTCAGGTGACGCGCCTTCAGTTCACGACGTAGCGTGGGCGCTTCTGTGGTTTTAGTTTCGGAAACCATGTGAAAATGCTATCCATCCAAAAAATGAGGCGCGATTGTAGCAGACGAAATGGCATTCTTCCGGCACAAATGCGCTGTTATAAGAGACCTTCATGACTGGCCGCGGATTATAAGTAAAGCAGAAAACGGGCGGCACAAGGCGGTTAAGACGTAACAGCCATTATGGATAGGGTGGCCTGACGAGAGTTAGCGCGCTATTCGCCCTACTCAACCTGGTCGCTGTAATATAAAAAACGCGTAATGGCATTGGAGATATGTTTTTGCCGGTGATGAACGCGCCAGAGAGTGCGCACTAAACGCGGCAGTGGCACGGTAACTTCGCTCAGCGTCCCTGCCTGTAACTGCTCCGCAATGACCCGACGCGACAAACAGCTGATCCCGAGACCATGGCGCACCGCATGCTTAATGGCCTCGGAGTTCCCCAACTCCATCGCCATCTGAAATCTTGGCAGATGAGACAACAGCAGGTAATCCACCAGTTCACGCGTACCCGATCCTCGCTCACGCAGGATCCACGGCGAAGCAGCCAGCTGTTCCAGCGTAACGGGCCCCTTTGTGAGCGGTGACGACGGTGCGGCAAACACCACCAGTTCGTCCTCCAGCCACGGTTCAGAGATGATTTCCGTACTGTGACACGGCCCTTCAATCAGCCCGATGTCTACCCGAAAATCCAGCACCGCATTGATCACGTCCTGGCTGTTGCCCACGCTAAGTTCCAGCGGCAAATCGGGGAAGTCCTGGCGATAACGAGCGATCATGGCGGGCAGAATATAATTACCGATGGTGCTACTGGCATAGACCCGAATGGCGCCATTATCTTTGCGAAAAAGCTGTTCGATTTCGGTCGTTTGCTCAAGTAACGCCAGCGCGCGCGGATAAAGCAAGCGTCCGTGTTCGTTAACCACCAGCCGTTTGCCGACACGGTCAAACAGTTGCACGCCAAGTTGCCCTTCCAGATCGGTAAGCGCCGCACTCACCGCCGACTGCGACAATGCCAGCATGACAGATGCCTGGGTCGTTGAGCCGCTTTTTAGTACCTCAGCAAACACTTCAAGTTGTCGCAGGGTGATATGCATAGTCGTTTTCCACCGGATAGCCGTTACTTATACCCTAAATAATTCGAGTTGCAGGAAGGCGGCAAGAGAGAGCATCCCCCCGGAGCGTACTTAAGTACGTGACTGGGGTGAACGAGCGCAGCCAACGCACATGCAACTTGAAGTATCACGGGTATACCACTTATATAGATTAATTATAAATATATAATCAATTTTATTTTTAAACCACTTCGCCTTACTCTTTTACCCAGATAAAGGAGAAGGATATGACAGAACTCACCTTACAGACTCATCGTCGTACAGCGTGGCATTTTATTCCGGGGCTTGCCCTGAGTGCAGTTATCACTGGGGTCGCCTTATGGGGAGGATCTATTCCCGCCGTCGCAGGTGCCGGGTTCAGCGCCCTCACCTTAGCCATCTTATTGGGGATGATTCTCGGCAACACCGTCTATCCGCACATCTGGAAAAGCTGTGACGGCGGCGTGCTGTTCGCGAAACAACATTTATTACGTCTGGGGATTATCCTCTACGGTTTCCGCCTCACCTTCGCGCAAATTGCTGACGTCGGCGTCAGCGGTATCGTGATTGATGTGTTAACGCTAAGCAGCACCTTTATGATTGCCTGTTTCCTGGGGCAGAAAGTATTTGGTCTGGACCGTCACACCAGCTGGCTGATTGGCGCGGGTAGCAGCATTTGTGGTGCCGCCGCCGTGCTGGCAACCGAACCAGTGGTGAAAGCAGAAGCCAGTAAAGTGACCGTCGCTGTCGCCACCGTGGTTATCTTCGGTACTATCGCTATCTTCCTGTATCCGGCGATGTATCCGTTGCTTTCACACTGGTTTAGCCCAGAAACCTACGGCATTTACATTGGCTCCACCATGCATGAAGTTGCACAGGTTGTGGCTGCCGGGCACGCCATTAGCCCGGATGCGGAAAACGCCGCGGTTATTGCCAAAATGCTGCGCGTCATGATGCTGGCACCGTTCCTTATCCTCCTGGCCGCACGCGTTAAACAACTGTCTCCGGCCACGGGCGGTGAGAAGAGCAAAATAACCATTCCATGGTTTGCCATCCTGTTCATTGTGGTCGCAATTTTTAACTCGTTCCACCTGCTGCCACAGTCAGTAGTGAACATGCTGGTAACGCTGGACACCATTTTGCTGGCAATGGCGATGGCTGCCCTGGGGCTGACCACGCACGTTAGCGCGCTGAAAAAAGCCGGTGCCAAACCGTTACTGATGGCCCTGCTGCTGTTTGTCTGGCTGATTGTGGGTGGCGGTGCGATTAACGTCGCTATCCACGCGCTGATGGCATAAACGATCACGACTCACCTCTATTAACCCGCTATACTCTCCCTTTTTGTATTTGAGTATGGCGGGTTAAATTTATGAAATATATCGGAGCGCACGTAAGCGCCGCTGGCGGTCTGGCTAACGCCGCTATTCGAGCCGCAGAAATCGAAGCGACCGCATTCGCCCTGTTCACCAAAAATCAGCGCCAGTGGCGTGCCGCGCCGCTGACCACCGAAATCATTGATGATTTTAAATCTGCCTGCGAGAAGTATCATTATACTGCCGCCCAGATCCTGCCTCACGACAGTTACCTGATTAACCTCGGTCATCCGGTTAGCGATGCGCTGGAAAAATCACGTGATGCGTTTATAGATGAAATGCAGCGCTGTGAACTGCTGGGCTTATCCTTGCTGAACTTTCACCCGGGCAGCCATTTGATGCAGATCCCGGAAGATGAGTGTCTGGCGCGCATTGCCGAATCCATCAACATCGCCCTTGCTCAGACCCAGGGCGTTACGGCAGTTATCGAAAATACCGCCGGACAAGGCAGCAACCTTGGATTTAAGTTTGAGCACCTTGCCGCCATTATCGACGGCGTCGAAGATAAGTCCCGCGTCGGCGTCTGTATTGATACCTGCCATGCCTTCGCGGCCGGTTACGATTTGCGCTCCGTCGAGGAATGCGAAAAGACGTTTACGGAATTTGAGCGTATTGTCGGCTTCAGGTACCTACGCGGTATGCACCTGAACGACGCCAAGAGCGCATTTGGCAGTCGCGTTGACCGTCACCACAGCTTAGGTGAAGGCAATATTGGCCACGATGCCTTCCGTTGGATCATGCAGGACAATCGTTTTGACGGCATTCCGCTGGTGCTCGAAACGATTAATCCGGATATCTGGGCAGAAGAGATTGCCTGGCTGAAAGCCCAGCAAACAGAAAAAGCGGTGGCATAATCATGAACGACAGGGAAAAGCAGATCCTTAAGATCCTGCGTCGCAATCCGTTGATTCAGCAGAATGAAATCGCCGATATTTTGCAGATCAGCCGTTCACGCGTTGCTGCGCATATTATGGATTTGATGCGTAAAGGCATGATCAAAGGTAAAGGTTATATCCTTACCGAACAGGATTATTGCGTGGTTGTTGGGGCGATCAATATGGATATTCGTGGTGTTGCTGACATCCACTATCCTCAGGCTGCCTCTAACCCTGGTAACATTCACTGCTCGGCAGGCGGCGTGGGACGCAACATCGCCCACAACCTGGCGCTGCTGGGCCGTGACGTCCACTTAATTTCCGCTGTTGGCAGTGATTTCTATGGCGAAACATTGCTGGAACAAACGCGTCAGGCCGGTGTTAACGTTTCCAGTTGCATACGCCTGCATGGACATAACACCTCAACTTACCTGTCGATCGCTAATCAGCAGGAAGAGACCGTACTGGCAATTAACGATACCCATATCCTGCAACAATTGACGCCGCAGTTACTGAACAGTTCGCGAGATTTGATCCGCCATTCCGGTGTCGTACTGGCAGATTGCAATCTGACTGCCGAAGCCATTGAGTGGGTCTTTACTATTGCTGATGATATTCCGGTATTCATTGACACCGTTTCAGAGTTCAAAGCGGCAAAAATGAAGACCTGGTTTACGCGTATTCATACGCTAAAACCAACGCAGAAAGAGCTGGCGATTTTGTGGGGTCAACCTATTCATTCAGATGCCGATCGCGTACTGGCCGTCAATAGTCTCCATCAGCAAGGGGTAAAACGAATCTTTGTTTGCCTGGAAGATGAATCCGTTTTTTGCAGCGAAAAGGACGGGGAACAGTTTTTACTGACGCCTCCTGAGCATACGATTGTAGACAGTTTTGGCGCCGACGATGCTTTTATGGCGGGATTGCTGTACAGCTTTCTGGAAGGTAGTGAATTTCGTGAAAGCGCTCACTTTGCCATGGCCTGCGCGGCATTATCGCGAGCCAGCGTCAGCATCAACAACCCAACCCTCTCAGCAGATAACGCCTTGTATTTGCTGCAAACTGCTTAAATGTAATGCCGGATGGCGCTACGCGTATCCGGCATTATTTTCGCTATGCCAGCCCGATAAAGAAACCGGCTATAGTAGCGCTCATCAGGTTTGACAGCGTTGCTGCTGCCAGCGCGCGCATGCCAAGCTGCGCGATTTCCGGGGCACGCTGTGGCGCTATCGCCGAAAATGCTCCGACGACAACGCCAATCGAACCAAAGTTAGCGAAACCGCACAGCGCAAACGAGATAATCGCAATGGTCTTCACATCCAGCGTTCCACCCGCTTGCAGATACGGCGAGAAGTTGAGATAAGCGACAAACTCGTTAATCGCCAGCTTCTGTCCGATCAGGCTGCCTGCCAGCGTCGCATCGCCCCAGTCCACACCCATAATCCACGCCAGCGGGGCTAGCGCATAGCCAAAGATCCCTTCCAGAGTGGCGTGACCAAAGCCAAACCACCCACCAATTCCGCCAATAATGCCGTTAATCAGCGCGATAATGGCGACAAATGCCATTACGACCGTCGCCACGCCAGCAGCAATTTTCAGCCCGGTCATCGCTCCGCTCGCCGCTGCTTCGATGATGCTTTTCGGTGGCGTTTCAGTAAATGACAGGTTCTCAAAGGTGACGCGAGATTCTTCAGTAGCCGGACTCAGCATACGCGCGAACAAAATACCGCCAGGAATTGCCATCAACGATGCCGCCAGCAAATAGTCAATCGGAACGCCCATTCCGGCGTAACCAATCATCATTGAGCCAGCAATCGAGGCCATCCCACTACAAATAGCGGTAAACAGCTCATTGCGATTCAGGCGGTCAATAAACGGCTTCACGATCGCCGGGATCTCGTTTTGCCCGAGGAAAATCGTCGTTACGGCGACAAATGACTCGATCTTACTGATGTTCAGCGCTTTCTGGAAAATACCGCCGAGGATGCGGATCAACAGTCCCATCACGCCAATGTAGTAGAGAAGACTGATCAGTGCGGTCACAAAAATGATGGCCGGAAGCACCCGAAAAGCAAAGATAAACCCGGCTCCGTCAAACAGCACATCCATTTTTGGCCCAACCAGGGAGCCAAAGATAAATGCGCTTCCCGCGTCACTGTATGACATCACCTTGTGGACACCGAGCGCAGCCTGTTCAACCAGCCATTTTCCTGGCGGGAAGTACAGCATAATGCCGCCGATTGCGATTTGCAGTACCAGTGCAGCCCCGACCGTGCGCAGACTTATACGTTTTTTATTTACTGACAGCAGAAACGCGATGGCCAGTAATACCACCATACCCACAACACTTCTCATTATATCCATAATGAAATTCCCTTCATGCCAGGAAACCCGGCGTTATCGCCAGGTTTTGGTAGGTTTGATATTCGCGGGCGACCGCATTCTGCCCGGGAAATTCTGTCAGACGAGGCGCTGATACTCCTTCGCAATTTCACAGGCCAGTACCGCATTGTTGAACACCAGCTGAATATTTGATTTCAGGCTGTCACCACCGGTCAGCTCTGCAACCCGCGCTAACAGGAACGGCGTACTCTCTTTGCCCACGATGCCCTGATCTTCCGCTTCTTTTACCGCCCGATCGATTGCCGCATTAATTTTCTCTTCGGCCATCGCAAACTGCTCTGGGATGGGGTTCGCAACAACCAGACCGCCGTCGAGACCCGTTTGCCATTTCACCGCCATGGCACGGGCAATCTCTTGCGCACTGTCCAGACGGATACTGACCTCAAACGGACTGGTACGGCAGAAAAATGCTGGCAACGCGTTGGTTTGATAACCAATTAACGGCACACCAAAGGTTTCTAAATATTCAGTAGTTAAGCCGAGATCAAGAATAGATTTCGCCCCGGCACAAATTACCGTGACATTGGTATGCGCCAGTTCTTGCAGATCCGCGGAAATATCAAAGGTATGTTCAGCACCACGATGAACCCCACCTATTCCCCCTGTCGCAAATACTTTAATTCCCGCCAGGGCGGCAATAATCATGGTTGAGGCAACCGTCGTTGCACCATTTTTTCCTGCCGCGACCACAAACGGCAAATCACGACGACTTACTTTCGTAACGCTATGACCTTCTCGCCCAAGCAGCTCAATTTCATCTTTGCTTAAACCAACTTTCATTATTCCGCCAATAATGGCAATGGTCGCAGGAACCGCACCGTGTTTACGAATAGTTTCTTCTACTTCAATCGCTGTCTGGGCATTCTGCGGAAATGGCATACCATGAGAAATAATGGTTGATTCAAGTGCAACAATCGGCTTCTTACTGTTTAATGCTTCCTGTACTTCTGGAGATATTTGTAATAATTCAGAGGAAAGAGTTAATTCAGACATTCTGTGTTCTCCACTAATGAGCTTACATTCGCAACAGACAAATCAGGGTTATTGGTATATTCACAGGCTAACGCCATTGATGAACAACCCTGCGCAAATCGAACCGAATCAATAAAGGGCATGCCGTCTACCCAGCAGGAAGCCAGTCCAGCCATCATCGCATCGCCAGCCCCGGTAACATTAATGACGTGAGTTTTAATCGGCAGCGACCAACCACGACTCCCCGCAATATCACTGTAATAAACACCGTCGCCGCCCATGCTGAGCACCAGCCTATTTAAGCCGCGATCATGAAACCAGGCGGCGACTTTACCCACGTCATCACGCCCGGAAAGCGCAATACCGCTTAGCGTTTCGGCTTCAAGCCGGTTGGGTTTAAGAGTGTGAATTTGTCCAAGCCGCTCGCGAATTTTGACGCATTTCCATGCCGATACCGGGTCAACAAACACCGGAACCTCTCCGGCATTTTCCAGCACCCATGCCAGGGCATCTTCGCTGATATTGCAATCGGCGACGATGACTTTCGCCTGCCGAATAAAATCATGATGCTGTGATAAAAAATCAGCTGAAATATGTTCGGTAATGCTCATATCATTAATGGCAACCAACATTTCACCGGTGTTATCAAGCAATGATAAATAACTGGACGTATTCTCTCCGGGAACGATAAGACACTTATCAACATGAACTCCGGATTGATTGGTTTGCGCCAATAACGATTGTCCATAAAAATCATTACCAACCGCCGTCAGTAACCATGAATTTTTCCCCAGCAGCGCGAGATTATGTGCAATGTTACGTCCAACTCCGCCGGGGGTGAATTTTATCTTTCCTGGATTCGAATCCGCATAATTTAGAGAAGCATGCGAATACCCAGCAACATCCATATTGGCCGAGCCAATAGTTACTATGTATTCCTTTTCACGCATAGCACGTCCCCTGGCAATTAACTTGCCACAAATGAGTTCGTTAAAAATAACCAACGCCACACATCAGGTTATTAGAGCACATGTTCACTATCAAACACATGTTCATAGTAAGCGTGTTTTTGACAAAGTAAATCCATATTCAAGATCTAAACTCAATAGATATGAACAGAATCACAATTTTTTATAGATACAGTCTGTAAAGGAAAGAGAAAATGAGAGGTAGTACACAATTCAAGCAGTCTAAAGAGTTTAACTCCGGCATAACCGGAGATTTTTCAGATGCGCCAGACGATCCGGTTCGTATCAACTGAGCGAAACAAGGTCCTCTGGCATATGGTTGTACAAAATCCGCCAGAAGTGCTCAGCCGTTTTATTCAACCGGGTATCCATTCGGTAAATATAAGCCTGAATAGGCACCATCAGTTCCGGCGTCTGCAGACAAACCAGCCGCTTTTCGCGCAGTTCGTTTACGATTGTCCACGCCGGCAGCCAGGCGATACCATGCCCATCCAATGCCATATTTTTTAATAACTCACTCATCGAAGACATAAACAGCGTTCGGGCTGAAATGCCGCCTACTTCCGCCAGATGACGGTTTACCAATCTTCCCATGTAGGATGTGCTGGTATAGTTCAGAATCGGCGCCTGCGACTGGTAGATATCAAACAACGCCTTACCCTGCGCATCAACTGCACACACGGGGTACAGTTCAGACTCAAAAACCTTCAAGCCGCAGAAAGGTGACTGCATTAAATCTTCATCCCGAAAGGAGATAATAAAATCGCTTTTCCCCTCGCGCAGAGTATTCACCGCCTGAACAACATCAATAGCTTCAACGTGATAGACAAACTCCTCACCCCAGGCCGCCATTGAGTGCACCAATCTGGGCAACATCGTCAGCGACAGAGAATGTGCCGCCGCTATTTTGATATTGGGTACACCCAGTAAATTGTGGCCGCTTAGCTCATCCAGATTACATTCCAGCTGTTGCAACAAACTACGGGTTTGCGAATGAAATAGCTTGCCCTCCTCCGTGAGTTGCAGTGGGCTCGTTGTGCGATCAAAAAGCAGCACACCCACGGCTGATTCGAGCGCCTTGATCCGCCGACTAAATGCCGGTTGGGATATGTTACGCTCCTCAGCTGCCTGGGAAAAATGACGGCATGCCTCCAACGTCAGAAAGTCGTATAACCATTTTGTCTCAATATTTTTCATGCTTATCACGCGGATATTTAAATATGCCTATTAGCCTTAAAGCATCATGCCTGAATAGTTCCGGAGATGACATTCATCATTAGCGCCTGGTGATTCGTTTTTTGCATCAAGGCTTCATTTTTAACATTAACATACTTCTCTCCCTATCGGTTACGACCGCTTGCCCGCCGCGTAACGCGTAGCCTCTGGCCGAATACCGGCCTGCTGAGGTTACACAATAAACAACAGTCATGCGGTTTTTGCATTGAACCATACATTATTGCATTTCTCCTCACGTCTCACTGCTGTTAAACATTATCAGCAGACACAACCCGGCTCTGAATATTAATTATCGGTGAATTGAGGTATATATCGTGAAAGGTTTAATTGGCGTGCTTGGTGGTATGGGACCTGCTGCAACGGTCGATCTGTTTAATAAATTCGTCACTTTTACCGCTGCGCAACGTGACCAGGAACATATCCCCTTAATTATTTCATCTATTCCTGACATTCCAGACCGAACCGACGCGTTAATGCATCATGGTCATTCCCCACTTCCGGCAATGCGCGATTATATGCATAAACTCGAAGATGCTGGCGCCGAGTGTATTGTGATCCCCTGTAACACCGCCCACTTTTGGTTTAATGAATTAAAAGCGTGCTGCCATACAGAGCTGCTCAGTATCGTTGAAACGACCATCAATGAGGTTAAAAACTGCGGGAAATCGCAAATCGGATTACTCGCCACCAACGCCACTTTATACATGGGCCTCTATCAAAAAGGCATAGAATCTCTTGGGTTAACCTGCATTAGCCCTGACTCATCCAGTCAGGAAAAAGTGATGGAAAGCATCTATTGCTTAAAAGCTGGTGATGCTAAGCGGGCACAAACGCTGATGAATGAACAGGCTGAAGCACTCTTCTCACGCGGGGCACAAGTCATCGTGCTCGGATGTACTGAAGTTCCTGTTATTCTTGCCGAAGCAGTCAACAAGTCACCTGAGAAATATATTGATTCAACCGGTTCGTTGGTTCGTGCCGGTATTAAATGGTACGAGAAACGCGTGGGTAAAAATCACCTTTTGGCGCAATGAATATCCCTACCTGTTTAATTGTTGCATTAAATAAAAACCCATTTTAATTACAAATTACTCTCTGGCGGAGGCCATTATGATTTGGCTAGAAATTATCGTAGTGTTGGGCGCAATATTTTTCGGTATCCGCCTTGGCGGAATTGGTATTGGTTTATGCGGCGGGCTGGGGCTGGCTATTTTAACGCTGGGGTTTGGGCTGCAAATTGGTTCACCACCCGTTGACGTTATTCTTATTATTATGACGGTGGTGGTGGCGGCATCGGCGCTACAGGCCGCCGGAGGCATGGATTATCTGGTTCGCATTGCCGGTAATTTTATGCGCCGTAACCCTAAATATATCAATATTATTGCGCCGATTATCACCTGGTCGATGACGATTATGGCGGGAACAGGGTTCATCGTCTTTTCTACTCTGCCAGTGATTGCCGAAGTTGCCAAAGAGTCAGGAATTCGCCCTTCTCGTACGCTCGCAGGCTCCGTAGTCGCTTCTCAGGTGGCGATATCCGGTTCGCCGATCAGTGCCGCAATGGCCGCTATGCTGACTATTATGGAAGGCAACGGTATCAGCTTTATTCAGGTCATGGCGGTTTGTCTGCCTGCCTCATTTGTCGCCGCGATGGTCGCCGCTTTTATCGCCTCACGTCAGGGATGTGAGCTACAGGATGATGAAGTCTATCTGGAACGCCTGCAAAAAGGACTGGTGCGTAAATATGCAGGGCAAAACAGCACAACGCCAGGTGCCAGACTGTCAGTCGCCCTGTTTATGCTGGCAACGGTGGTCATCGTTATTCTTGCCGCATGCCCTCAATTGCGCCCTGGATTCGATGCAGGTAACGCAATGAATACCCGGGATATTATCATTATCTGCATGCTAGCTGCCGCATGTCTGATGGTGGTGCTATGCAAAACATCAACAGACGCGATTGTCCTGACATCCACGTTTCGCGCGGGTATGAGTTCGTTGGCTGTGATTCTGGGAATTGTTACGCTGGGCACAACCTTCATTGATGCCCACTTAACGGAGATAAAGGATATCGCGGGCGATATTCTACGGGCTTATCCGATGCTGTTGGCGCTGGTGCTGTTTGGTACCTGCGCGCTTCTCTATTCGCAGGGAGCCACCACGCCGCTGATTATCCCTCTTGCCGTCGCGCTCGGCGTACCTACATGGGCCATTCTGGCTTCCTATGTCGCAGTGACCGGCGTGTTTGTTCTGCCAACTTATCCGACTTCGCTGGCGGCAATGGAGTTCGACACCACCGGGACAACGCGCGTGGGTAAGTATGTCTTAAACCATCCGTTTATGTTGCCAGGGCTTGGCGGGATCATTGCTGGCGTTGCCTTTGGTTTTATCATCGCGCCAATGATTGCCTGAACCGGTTTAACACAGCCAGGCAGATTTAATGGATAAAAAAAGGGGCAGAGAAATCTCTGCCCCGGATGTCAGCGTTAAATCAGGCCGCCTTTGCCACAACCTCTGCTTCCGGGCGTTTCAGCACCGCGTAGGAGAGACCGGCTACCAGCGTACCGGCAATAATGGCCAGCAGGTATCCAACCACCGGAGTGATTGCGCCAGGGATTAACAGCACGAACAGACCGCCGTGCGGCGCCATCAGCTTAGCCCCCACCGCCATCGAGATAGCCCCGGTAATCGCGCCGCCAACGATACAACAAGGCAGAACGCGCATCGGGTCACGGGCAGCGAATGGGATAGCCCCTTCGGTAATAAAGCACAGGCCCAATACCAGCGCAGCTTTACCGCCTTCCTGCTGCGCTTTATCGAACTTACGACGCGCCACCAGCGTTGCCAGGCCCAGGGCCAGCGGAGGCACCATACCCGCCGCCATAATCGCCGCCATCGGCGCATAGGTTTGCGTACTAAGCAGCCCCACACCGAAAGCATACGCCGCTTTGTTAACCGGACCGCCCATATCGGTACACATCATGCCGCCAAGAATTGCCCCAAGCAGCACCGCGTTCGCGGTTCCCATGGTTTGCAGCCAGTGGGTCAGACCTTCCAGAATGCCCGCCACTGGTTTACCGATCAGGTAGATCATGGCCAGACCAACCACCAGGCTTGAGAGCAGCGGAATGATCAGGATCGGTTTCAGCGCTTCCATACTCTGCGGGAGTTTCAGCTTCGTGCTGATAAGCTTCGCCACATAACCGGCAAGGAAACCGGCAATAATCCCGCCAATAAAGCCGGAACCGGTGCTCACCGCCAGCATACCGCCGATAAGACCAGGCGTCAGACCCGGACGGTCAGCGATGGAAAACGCGATGTAGCCCGCCAGAACCGGCACCATCAGCGCGAAAGCTGAACCACCGCCAATCTGCATCAGCGCCGCCGCCAGCGTACCCTGCTCCTTGAACGCTTCGATACCAAAAGCGAATGAGAGTGCAATACACAGACCGCCAGCAACCACCATCGGCAGCATGTAGGATACGCCCGTCAGCAGGTGACGATACGCGCCAGCGCTCTCTTTCTTACCTTCAGTGGTTGCAGACTGCGCTTTGCCGGCTGGCTGGTACGGCGTTGCTTCTTCCAGCGCTTTATCCAGCTCCTGCTTCGTTTTCTTCAGCGCAAGGCCAGTAGAAGTACGGTACATTGGTTTTCCGGCAAACTTCGCCAGATCAACTTCAATGTCAGCCGCCACAATCACCAGATCCGCCTGAGCCACCTCTTCCGGCGTAATGGCATTGCCTGCGCCAACAGACCCACGGGTTTCAACCTTCACCCACCAGCCACGTTTTTTCGCTTCTGTTTCAATAGCTTCAGCGGCCATAAACGTATGGGCAACGCCAGTTGGACAAGCCGTCACCGCCACCACGCGTTTTGGACCGCTACTGGCCACGGACGCTGTCGCAACCGGAGCGCTATAAGGTTTTGCGTGGCCTTTCGCTTCGCTGAGGAAAAGTTCAGGATGCGCAACCGCACGACCAATATCGCCCAGCCAGACTTTTTTGCCGTTCAGCGAACTGTCGGCAGGAAGCGTGTCGCCCAGAACAATTGCCAGTTCGGCATCATTAGGATTATCAATAATTTCCAGATGTGCTTTCTGCGCCGCCGCTCCAAGCAGGGTTTTCGCCATATAAGCGCGAGCCTGGCCGAGATTAGCGTCAATAATCAGCAGCGTTTTCATTATGCCTCTCCTGCTGTCAGTTAAACGGTTTTAAGTCGACACGCGCCATCATTGCGGCCAACTGAGGACGATCGGTAATGCCCACATTGCTTTGGCTTACCGCCAGGGCGGCAACAGCGGTTGCCAGACGCAGGGTGTGTTCACTGGATTCACGCATCAGCAGGCCGTAAATCAGGCCGCCAACCATTGAATCACCCGCGCCTACGGTGCTTACCACCTCGACTGACGGCGGTTTAGCAATCCACTCACCCGAAGCGTTAACCCACAGCGCACCTTCCGCGCCAAGTGAAATCACCACGTGAGCAATACCCTGCTCGCGCAACGCATGTGCAGCTTCAATCACATCTTTCATTTCTGGCAGCTTACGGCCAGCCCAGATTTCCAGTTCACGACGGTTTGGTTTTACCAGCCACGGCGCCGCTTTCAGACCGGCCACCAGTGCTTCACGACTACTATCAAAGATAATGCAAGGACACTGACTGCGCAGGCGCGTCATCCAGTCGGTGAATGCTTCCGGGCTAACGCCGGTCGGCAAACTGCCGCTGACGCACACCATGTCGAACTGGCCCAGCCAGCTCAGCGAGTCATTCACAAAGCGTTCCCAGTCAGCCGGGGTGACTTCAAAGCCGGAGAAATTGAAATCGGACACTTCGCCGTCTTTTTCGGTCAGCTTGACGTTGATACGCGTACGCCCCTGTACAACCTGAAAACGGTTGGCGATACCCAGCTCGCTGAACAACTGCTGAAAACCATCCTGGTTGTCTTTACCGAGGAAACCACCCACCGTTACATCGATACCTAAATCTTTCAGAACCTTAGCGACGTTAATCCCTTTCCCTGCCGCATGCAGACCGGTCGTTTTAACCAGGTTCACTTCACCGCGTTCAATTTCCGGGCAGAAACCCACCAGATCGTAGGCTGGGTTAAGGGTGATAGTAGCAACACGTCTGCTCATTACGCGCCCTCCCCAAGACCCGCCGCGATGGCTTCGCCAATCGCTTTCAGCGCCTGTTCAGCATCTTCACCCTGGGCGGTAAAGCGCAGGTGATGTCCTTTCTTCACGCCTAATGCCACAACTTTCATCAGACTGCGTCCATTCGCCGGCTTGCCGGTTCCATCAAGATTTGTCACGGTAATTTCACTGTTAAATTGTTTAATCGTATTCACCAGCATGGTGCCCGGGCGGGCGTGTAAACCATGCTCATTGCGCACAATAAATTCGGCGCTCAGTACATCATCAGTTAAGGCATCATCGCTGGTCAGCAGCGCCAACACCGTTGCCGCATCGGCTTTCAACAAACGGTCAGCTTTATTATTCAGCAGCAGATCGCCAAGGCGCTTCAGCACCGCAACCGGTTGTTCGTCATTCATGGCGACGGTCACCAGCAGGGCTGCCGCTTCACCTTGTACATCGAACGCTGTTGCTGCGCGGCTGACCGCAACGGCGCTGCGCGCATTGCCTTCAGCACAGTCATTCAGCCAGATCCCCTGACCGAGATTCATCGGTTGCTCATTAATGGCTCTGACCACAAAGGTGGCGTCAACCGCGCCGACCTCTTTCAGCCGTGCGGCGTTGAGCGCCTGCAGCGTGACCAGCGAGTTGGCAACGACGTCCAGCGACAGCGTTTCGTTATCAAGCTTCAGCTGTTCGCTTTGCTTTTCACCCATCAGCAACGCGCGCAACTCTTCCGCCGTGGTCGCAGATTTCAGCTGTTCAGCGACGGAGTCATCGCTCAGCACATGCGTCAGCTGACGCAGTAAACCGAGGTGCTCATCAGAGCTGGCGGCGATGCCGATTGCCACATAAGCAACCTGCCCTTCACCCCAGATCACGCCCTGCGGAAACTGAAACACCTGCACGCCGGTTTTCAGCACCCGATCGCGCGTGTCCGTCGTACCGTGAGGAATAGCAATACCGTTGCCGAGGAACGTGGACGTCTGTTGTTCACGCGCCAGCATGCCATCGACGTAGCCTTCCGCTACGTTACCTGCCAGCACTAAGGCAGCGGCAACCTGGCGAATAGCCTCTTCTTTATTCCCGGCCTGTTCGCCCGGGTGAATATCCTGAACAGATAACTGGAACATGGTTCTCCTCTCCCGCTGATTTGAAACGATTCAGCTAACATGAGAAAAAAGGCGTCACCTGACTCCATCAGTTATGGCAAGATGACGCTGAAACGTTTCAAGAAGTCTTGCTCTTTTTTCTTCAGCACACAAGTAAAGTTGACAAATTACTTGCTGAATTTAGAGATAACGCACATTTTTTCCGCGGAGGAGAAAAAATTGCTGACGCAAAAACGGCGTCAGCCTGTCAGATTCAGCAGCGTCAGCAAACTGCGTTCTCTGACTGAAATGCTATTTTGATTTTTGATGCCGATTTTGATTTGGCTCCCTGTTTATTTTCTGACAAGCAGCGTAAACTCCGCGTCTCTTCACATTATTGATATCAAAACATGCACAACACCCCCGTAGCCGCCACACCCAAGGCGTTTGATTTAACGTCTTCGGCGTTCCTGCTTGTCGCGTTTCTGACGGGTATCGCCGGTGCGTTGCAGACGCCAACGCTCAGCCTTTTTCTGACGGATGAAGTCCATGCCCGTCCCGGCATGGTCGGGTTCTTTTTTACCGGTAGCGCCGTAATCGGCATTTTGGTGAGTCAGTTTCTGGCCGGACGTTCGGATAAAAAAGGCGATCGCAAAAACCTGATTGTGTTTTGCTGCGTGCTGGGGATGTTGGCCTGCGTGCTGTTCGCCTGGAACCGTAACTATTTTATTCTGCTGTTTGTCGGGGTATTCCTCAGCAGTTTTGGTTCGACCGCCAACCCGCAAATGTTTGCTCTCGCCCGCGAGCACGCCGACCGTACGGGTCGGGAAGCCGTCATGTTCAGCTCGATATTACGTGCGCAGGTTTCGCTGGCCTGGGTGATTGGCCCGCCGCTGGCCTACGCGCTGGCCATGGGGTTTAGCTTTACGGTGATGTACCTCAGCGCGGCGGTGGCGTTTGTTGTCTGCGGCGTAATGGTCTGGCTGTTCTTACCCTCGATGAGTAAAAACGTGCCTCTCGCGACAGGCGCGGTAGAAGCCCCGCGCCGCAATCGACGCGACACGCTGCTGCTGTTTGTTATCTGCACGTTAATGTGGGGGACTAACAGTCTCTATATCATTAATATGCCGTTGTTTATTATCAACGAACTGCATCTGCCGGAAAAGCTGGCGGGCATAATGATGGGAACTGCCGCGGGGCTGGAAATCCCAACCATGTTGATTGCCGGATACTTCGCGAAGCGTCTGGGCAAACGCCTGTTGATGAGAATCGCCGTTGTCGCCGGATTTTTCTTTTATGCCGGCATGCTGTTGGCCCACTCTCCGGCGATATTGCTTGGCTTACAGCTGCTGAACGCGATTTACATCGGCATCCTCGGCGGGATTGGCATGCTCTATTTCCAGGATCTGATGCCGGGACAAGCGGGTTCAGCCACAACTCTCTATACAAATACCATTCGCGTGGGCTGGATTATTGCCGGATCGTTGGCGGGTATTGCCGCTGAAATCTGGAACTATCACGCGGTATTCTGGTTTGCGTTGGTGATGATCGTCGCCACCGTCGCGTGTCTGACGCGCATCAAAGACGTTTAAGGTGCGGTCAGCGCCTCGAGCTCGATGAGATAGACCATGGCCTGGTGCGTCGTCTGTCCGCACATTTCCGCACTGGGCTGTAAACCGGCGCACACTTTTGGCCGCAGAGGCGAAGCAAAAATTTTACAGCGCAGGGATTCATCCAGCTGAACGCATGGTGTATTAGCGGGCTTGCCATCAGGCATGCCGGGGAGGGGACTGGAAATTGAAGGCGCGGTGCAACATGCACCACAATCCGGACGGCATTCCATACAGTACTCTCTTTATCGTAAACCATCGGATTGTGCAGGAAGCGCACAGTAACACCTTTTTTGCACCAGCAAAAGCATCAATTCCGCTTGCCTGAATGCCCCGGCGCGAGTAGTTTTACGCGATATTTTAGACACTCCTCATTACAGGATTTTTTCGATGCCAAGAGCGAACGAAATTAAAAAAGGTATGGTACTGAATTACAACGGCAAACTGCTGATTGTAAAAGATATTGATATTCAATCACCAACCGCACGTGGCGCCGCCACGCTGTACAAAATGCGTTTTTCTGATGTTCGTACCGGTCTTAAAGTTGAAGAGCGCTTTAAAGGTGATGACATCGTTGATACCGTCACCCTGAGCCGTCGTGGCGTTGATTTCTCCTATGTCGATGGCAACGAATACGTCTTCATGGATAAAGAAGACTATACCCCGTATACCTTCACCAAAGACCAGATCGAAGAAGAATTGCTGTTCATCCCGGAAGGCGGAATGCCGGATATGCAGGTACTGACCTGGGACGGTCAGTTGCTGGCGCTTGAACTGCCGCAAACGGTAGACCTGGAAATCGTTGAAACGGCACCGGGCATTAAAGGCGCGTCAGCAAGTGCGCGTAACAAACCAGCGACCATGAGCACCGGTCTGGTTATCCTGGTTCCTGAATATCTGAGTGCAGGTGAAAAAATCCGTATTCATATCGAAGAACGTCGCTATATGGGCCGCGCAGACTAACTTTTCTGCTGCGACACCGGCGAAAAGGGACAGCATTTGCTGTCCCTTTGTTCTTTTCAGCCCTGGCTGCTGAGGTAAAAATCATCCACCAACAGAGATTCCAGATACAGCTCATCCTCACGCATAAAATGCGTTATGACGTTAACCGCCTGAGGATAAACCCCCTCTTCGTCCCGGTGTAAACAACTTTCCCGTAGCAGGGGTGCCCAGCACATAATGTGATGATGCAAAAAGTAATATTGCGCCGATAACGTCTCCTTTTTGGTAACCATTCTCGCCATCAGTGCCAGCTGTACAGCAATATGGTCGGCAGGCTCGTTGTCCTGCGGGGTCAGCCCATACTCGACTAACAGCACATTCATTTCCTTGCGTTCATCAGGCGCGGTCGTATGCGGATAATGCCCCGCATAGGGAGAAACGCCGCCGGGAGGTGCCAGCAAAAACAACGAGGCATAGTCCGCCGCCAGCTCCAGCTGTCGGCTTTCCCGGCGCAGCGCCCGAACGAGACTACGTTCCAGGTTTTTAACATCAACGGATAACCCAGGGATAGCCGTCAACGACGCCAGCCACTTTCGGCTTTCCCCACTTTCCAGACGGATGAGTTGCTCCTCGTCCAGCTCGCGGAACAGCAGTTGCGAAAACCACTGGTACACCGCCGCCCGCTGTCGATGAATGTGATTATGCTGCACTTGCCCCCTCCTCTTTCACAACCTCCGGCCCGCCAAAGCCCGTGACCTGCGGGGCATTCTCCTGGTACCGCTCCACCTCGACCAGCACCGTATGCGCCGAAGGCCCCTGCGCCAGTTGTGATGTACCGATATCCGCACTCAGCACATTCGGATCGCCATAAGTGCATAGTGTGCCCGCTTTCCCGCCTTCCTGCGGCGAATACCACGCGCCTTCATGAATCCGGACGACGCCAGGCGCGTAATCCGGACTGATCACCACCCCGGCCAGCACCTGGCCTCTGGCGTTAAACACGCGCGCAATATCCCCGGCTTTCAAGCCACGTGCGCGGGCATCCGACTGGCTCATGTACAGCGGCTCTCTTCCTGCCACCGCATAGGTGTTACGAAACGCCTCGCTTGAGCACAACTGGGAGTGCAGACGTTTATCCGGATGGCAGGACTGCAGATGCAGCGGATATTTATCTGTTTTGCTGCCATGGGTACGCTCAAAGGGTTCCATCCACACCGGATGCCCCGGGCAGTCCTCGTAGGCAAAGCCCGCGATGGTTTTGCTGTAAATTTCAATCAGACCAGAGGGTGTTCCTAACGGGTTGATATCCGGCTGTTCGCGAAATTCTCCGTGACGCACCCACGGCTTCCCGGCAGGATATTCAATGTATCCTTCGCCCTGCCAGAAACTCTCGAAGTTCGGCATACTCACGCCAAGGGACGCTCCCGTTTTCGCGCCCTCATCATAAATGGCTTTTATCCACTGCATTTCATCCCGCTTTTCGCGGTATGTCTCTTCCTGACCAAAGCGTTTGCACAGACCGGCAAAGACATCAAAGTCATGTCGCGCTTCAAACTGCGGTTTAACCACCTGATGTATCGCCATCAGCCCTTTATTCGAGTGTGTACCGAACTGCTCAATGTCATTACGCTCAAAGCGCGTGGTCACAGGCAGGACGATATCGGCAAAACGACAGGATGCTGTCCACTGATGATCCAGAACGACCACGGTTTCCAGCTTCTTCCACGCTTCGATCATGCGGTTACGATCCTGCTGCGCATGGAACGGATTGGCGGCGCTGAAAATCGCCATTTTGATATCAGGGAAAGTTAATGTTTCACCGTTGAAAGCGATCTTTTTGCCTGGCGCCAGCAGACAATCGATCATTCGCGAGGTAGGAATATGCTCTGAAGCGCCGCGGAAATCCGCTTTGTATTTCGCGGCCGGGGGATTGTTGATGCTCCCGAGGCCGGACAGGACGGGACCGACAGAGGTGACCGTCCCGCCGCCGTTATAGTGCCAGCCAAACCCTACTCCGCCGCCCGGCAAGCCAATTTGGCCAACCATGCTGGCCAGCACCACCAGCATCCACGGATACTGCTCGCCATGGTGCATACGCTGCACGCACCAGCCGCCCATAAACTGTGTCCGGCCTTTGACCAGCAGGCGGGCGAAGTCGCGGATCTGCTCCGCCGTCAGACCGCAGATTTCCGCCGCCCATTCGGCGTTTTTCGGCTGCTTGTCGCTTTCCCCAAGCAGATACGGCAAGAACTGTTCAAAGCCCACGGTATAATCGTTAATGAACGCCACGTCATACAGTTTTTCTTCGAACAGGGTATGCGCCAGCGCCAGCAATAACGCGACATCCGTTTGCGGTCGCAGCGCCAGCTGCTCACAGCCAAGATAGTTTTGCGACTTGCTACGCACCGGATCAACGCTGATAACGCGCTTCTTACCCTGCGCAACCGCTTCTTTAATCTGCTGCCAATAGCCAAACGCATCGTGATCGGGAACCAGGAACTCGATCTGCAGATTCTTGATAGGATCGCAGCCCCACAGCACGATGGTTTGGGTATTTTCGATAACCAGCGGGAGTGACGTTTGCTGCTCGTAAACTTCCAGCGAACCAATCACATGCGGCAAAATGACCTGCGCTGCGGCTGCCGAGTAGTCGCCGACGGTCGTTACATAGCTACCGTGCAAGCCGAGTCCCCGATCCATCGCGCCGCCGGCCTTATGATATTTGCCAACAATTTGCCAGTCCGCCAGCCCGGTAAAGACGCCAGAAGATCCGTAGGTCTTTTGTACCCGCTCCAGCTCTTCATAGAACAGATCCAACGCCTGATCCCAGCTCACACGGACAAAGCGATTATCGCCGCGCTGGTTGCGATCTGACTTTTCACGCTTGCGCAGCCAGTCCAGCCGCACCATCGGGTAGCGCACACGCGATGGGTTGTAGACCACTTCACGCACCGCATTCAGCATATCGCAGGGGTATTTGTCATGTTTGAAGGGGCGGGTATCGACCCATTCACCGTTCACGACTTTGGCTTCAAAAGCGCCAAAGTGCGAGCCAGACTGGATCCATTGCTCCGGGTTTTCACCCGCTGCCCAGACCTTTGAGATCAGTGGATTTGGCCCTAAAGCGCTGACGGCACCGACTGCCAGCATTCCACTTAAAAACCGTCGACGTGACGGATTAAAATCATGAATATCCATAAATTATCCTTTTGGATTGTTAGATTGAGGTATATCGCTGGCGTGAGTCTGGAGATATTTCAACAACGTACGGTCTTCCACCGGATTAAGCCGGTAGTAGGTGGACATGGATTTCAGTCCGGCGATCCAGCCATTCGCGGAATAACGGGTCGGCGGCGGCGTGCTGTGGCAAGCGCTACAGGTGGATTGCAACATCTGATCGGCGTATTGCCAGAGGGGGTCAATATTGTCGGTAAACCCCTCCGCCGAACTCCAGGCCATCACGCTGACCTGCTGCCACTCCTGATGTGACTCCGGATCAACCTGAGTTTGCTCAACCTTCACATTGCTCATCAGCGAGGCATCTAATACGGCAGCAAAAACGCGTTTACCCATATACTGAGTAATCACCCGTCCCCGTCCTTTGCTTTCCCGCCAGCCGGTCAGCTCTATCTGAACGTTTTTTCCTTCTCTTTTCAGCACACGCACTTGCGTTGCCGGGTACAGCATGGCTTTACCTGCCGGACTCTCTGCTGTCGCAGTCAGTGATTTTTCGCCTAACGAATACAGCGTCGTCGCCGTGGGTAACTGCTCTCCCTGACGCTGCAGCTGCTTGTAACGATCGCGAAAACCGCTGCTCATATCGGGTTTGTGATGGGCAATGCCTTTGTGACAATCGATACAGTTACTGTCTTTTGCCGCCGCCGCGGTCATTTGCGCCGCTGCATTTGCCGATTGCTTGCCGTGATCCATCGCCTCGTAGCTATGGCAGGATTTACACGCCGCTGAATTATTCGCGCTCATGCGCGCCCATTCTCGCTGGGCCAACTCCGCCCGCTTTGCGGCAAATTTTTCCGGGGTATCGATCGAAGGAGAGATAAAGGTGTGGTAGAGGTCGTTTAAGGCTTGCGTTTTACGAACCAGCGTTGGGACGATGCCTGGCGGAATATGACAATCCTTACACTCCGCACGCACACCAGAAGCATTACGAAAATGCACGCTGGTTTTATACTCCTCGCCAGATGTGCGCATCGAGTGACACGATAAACAAAACTCGGTAGAACTGGTGTAATGAACGCCTTGCCACGTTCCCCAAATAGCCAGGGTCATTGCTACCGCCCCGGTGAATGCGCACCATAGTGCGTTTTTTCTTATCCACGACATGCTTGCCTCCATTTTTTTAATAGCGACACGCTAAGGGATAATAAAAATCAAAAATAGAGACAGCGAAGGCAGATTATAGGAACAGCATCCACTCTATGAGGTTCGTCAAATAGTAAAGAGCAGAAGTCCGTAATATAATTACCATCTATAAATAAGGAATTTATCATGCTCAAACTGACTCTCGATAGAGAAAGCCGGACTCCGCTGCAGTTGCAGATATTTCAATTTTATTTACAGGCCATTCAGCGGGGGGATTTGCTGTGTGGAGATAAACTCCCCTCTATTCGCGAGCAGGCTCAGGCATTGAACATTGCCAAAATAACGGTGGTGATGGCCTATGATAAGCTGGTGGCGGCTGGATTAATTAAGAGCCGACACGGCATTGGCTATGAGGTGATATTCACCACGCCTGTACGTGTAACCCCAGCGCATGTGTCCGTACCCCAGGGCTCTCCGCCAGTAACACCAAAAGCGGCCGGGGTCTCTACCGATGTTTACGCAGAGCCTGGGCGGGAGTGCTACTGCCGGATGGGCGTCCCCGATCCCAATGCTTTTCCCTGGGCAAGCTGGCGAAAATGGAATAACGCGCCAAGCGTACTTAAAGAGCAATTGTTTACCCGATATCATTCATCAAATGGATTATTTTCACTGCGTGAGCAACTAGCCAGGTACCTTAATTTATCTCGCGGCATTAATACCCGGGCGGAGAACATCATCATTACCAATGGGATTCAGGAAGGATTGTCGCTGCTCAGTCAAATATTTATTGTTCATCATGCCGTCAGTCAGCAAAAAAAGTGCCACGTTGTGGCCGAATCCCCTTGCTATTCTGGCGCATGGCATCTGTTTAATTATTACGGTGCAGACATTACGTCAATTGCTGTAGATAACCACGGGCTGCAAACAGATAAATTACCCGAATATGAAACCCAGCTTTGCTATGTGACTCCGGCTCACCAGTATCCAATGGGAAGCGTCCTTTCGCTGGAGCGCCGTCAGTCATTATTGACGTGGGCGCAGCGCGTCGGCGCTTATATCCTTGAAGACGACTACGATGCTGTTTTTACCTATGGCGAGAACCCCCTTCCTGCACTGAAAGCTATGGATTATCACAACCGGGTTATCTACATGGGGACATTTTCCAAAACGTTGGGGCCGGGAACGCGTCTTGGCTATCTCATTTGTCCTGATGAACTGCTCCCGGCAGTAAAGAATATGAAAGCGCTCAACAACAACGGCAGTCAGTGGCTATTGCAGCAATTTTTAGCCGAATTAATGCAAAATCAGGTGTTTTACTCGCACATCAGCAAGCTGGCCTGCAACTATGCGGCGCGCCTCAATCTGTTACGCGATGGCCTTTCTGTTCTGTTTCCGTCAGGGAAAATCGCTGGCGCAACGGCGGGTCTGCACCTCTCGTTACGCGTTGACAGACACCCAGATATGATAGCCAGGCTGCAACAGCGCTGCCTGCTGGCAGGGATCCGCTTTGACACTCTGCCAGATATTGAAAATGGGTCAGGAGCCGCATGGCGTAGGGAGAACAGCGATGCTGTTATGTTTTTCGGGTTTGGCGGATTGCAGATACAGCAGATCAAAAAGGTGCTGTCGGTACTGGAGCAGGCGCTAGCGCAGCCTTGATGAATTTCAGGGATCGCGCCTGCGGCACAATCCCTGTTGTTAACCTTACAGCAGATCGCGGAACTGCGTTTGTTTTAACGCCAGTTCAACGCCGCGAACTTCCGCCAGCCCTTTCAGGCGACCAATCGCGGAGTAGCCTGGGTTGGTTTTCTTGTGCAGGTCGTCAAGCATCTGGTGTCCGTGATCCGGACGCATCGGGATAGGACGCAAATCGCCCGCCTTTTTACGGCGCTGTTCTTCGCTCAGGATGGCAGCAACCACCGATACCATATCCACATCGCCTTGCAGGTGCGCACCTTCGTGGAAGGTTTTCGGGTTATCTTCACGGCAGGTGGAGCGCAGATGCGTGAAGTGGATTCGATCGCCAAAGGTTTCGATCATTTTCACCAGATCGTTATCGGCGCGCACGCCGTAGGAACCGGTGCACATGGTGAAACCGTTATTGATGCTGTCGACGGTTTCTTTCAGCCACTGCATATCTTCGATAGTCGAAACAATGCGCGGCAGGCCGAGGATCGGACGCGGCGGATCGTCAGGGTGGACAGCCAGACGCACGCCGACTTCTTCCGCCACAGGCACAATCGCCCGCAGGAATACCGCCATATTATCGCGCAGATCGTCTTTGCTGATGCCGTCATATTCAGCGAGACGCGCACGGAACTGATCCAGCGTATAGCCCTCTTCCGCACCGGGCAGGCCGGCAATGATATTGCGGGTCAGCTTTTCGATATCGGCATCGCTCATAGCATTGAAGTAATTCAGCGCCTGGCGTTGTTCTTCTGCGGTGTAATCCGCTGCGGCGCCTGGGCGCTGAAGAATATGCAGTTCGAAGGCCGCAAAAGCAATCTGGTCAAAACGTAGCGCTTTGGAGCCGTCCGGCAGCTGATATTCGAGATCGGTACGTGTCCAGTCGAGGATCGGCATGAAGTTATAGCACACGGTATCGATGCCGCAGGTCGCCAGATTACGGATACTTTGCTGATAATTGGCAATCCACGTTTGATACTGGCCTGAACGCGTTTTGATATCTTCGTGGACAGGAATACTTTCCACCACCGACCAGGTCAGCCCTTTTTCAGCCAGAATAGCCTGACGCTGTTGAATCTCTTCTACCGGCCACACTTCACCGTTGGGAATGTGGTGCAAGGCGGTCACAACACCCGTTGCGCCAGCCTGACGCACATCATCAAGCGATACCGGATCGTTAGGTCCGTACCAACGCCAGGTTTGTTCCATTGTTTCACCCCACAAGTTGTTATACCAAATTAAACTATCTGAATGACGACTACCATACAGCCATCCCGGAGATGTTCAACAGATGGCCTATCATTGATTGATCCAGCTCACATTCCCCGGATAAATGAGGCACACCAATTCAATTTGCTGTCATATAACTTTATACTGCCATTGTTAATTAATGGTTAATCAGGTGTATTTAATGAAAACTATTGCCTCAGCGCCACTGGCGGAAAATGTCATGATGCCGCAGTACGACCGCCAAAAATTAAAAACGCGGATTGTACATTTTGGTTTCGGTGCTTTTCATCGCGCCCATCAGGCGTTATTAACCGACAGGGTGCTGAACGCGCAGGGCGGAGACTGGGGGATTTGCGAGATTAGCCTGTTCAGTGGCGATCGGCTGATGCGTCAGCTTCGCGAACAGGATCATTTATTTACCGTGTTAGAAAAAGGGGCTAACGGCAACCAGCCTATTGTTATCGGTGCCGTTAACGAATGCCTGAACGCCACGCTGGATTCGCTGGCGGCCATTATTGAAAAATTCTGCGAGCCTCAGGTCGCGATTGTCTCGTTAACCATCACGGAAAAAGGCTACTGCATCGATCCGGCAACGGGTTCGTTAGATCTCTCTAATGCGCGTATTATTCACGATCTGCAGACACCGGCTGAACCGCACTCCGCCCCCGGTATTATCGTTGAAGCGCTGCACCGCCGACGTGAACGTGGGCTGCAGCCGTTTACCGTCCTCTCCTGCGATAACATCCCGGACAATGGTCATGTGATAAAAAATGCCGTACTGGGGATGGCGGAAAAACGCTCTCCTGAGCTGGCGCACTGGATCCAGGAACACGTCAGTTTCCCGGGTACTATGGTGGATCGGATTGTTCCCGCCGCCACCGAAGAGTCGCTGGCTGAAATCGCCCGTGAGCTGGGCGTTGCCGATCCTTGCGCAATCAGCTGCGAGCCGTTTATTCAGTGGGTGATTGAAGACAACTTTGTCTGTGGTCGTCCGCAATGGGAAACCGCGGGTGTCCAGATGGTTGAAAACGTCTTGCCGTGGGAACAAATGAAACTGCGGATGCTGAACGGCAGCCATTCGTTTCTCGCTTATCTCGGCTATCTGGCCGGATTCCAGCACATCAGCGACTGTATGCAGGATAGCGCATTTCGTGAAGCCGCTTACCGGCTAATGCTCACCGAACAGGCCCCCACGCTGCAAATTACCGATGTTGATTTAAACCAGTATGCCTTAAGCCTGCTGGACCGCTTTGCCAATCCGGCGCTGAAACACAAAACCTGGCAAATCGCGATGGATGGTAGCCAGAAATTACCCCAGCGAATGCTGGAAGGGATCCGCGTGCATTTAGCACGTCAAAGCGAGTGGCCGCTGTTGGCGCTCGGCATCGCAGGCTGGATGCGCTACGTGAGCGGTGTGGATGATTCAGGCGCTACGATTGATATTCGTGACCCGCTCAGTGAGAAAATTGCCGCTCTGGTGGCACAGAGCACTGAATCAGAACGCGTCAGCGCCCTGCTTTCGCTGCATGAGATTTTCGCCGCCGATCTCGTACAGAATCCGCAGTTTGTCGCGGTCATTCAGCAGGCCTGGCAACGTATTGCCCAATACGGTGCACATCAGGCTGTCATTGAAACGTTAAAAAATTAACGATTTCTGCCATTAAACAGGACGAAGCACGTCTTCGTCCCCTCCCCCCTTCTCTTTTTCCCCATTTTTCGCCAGGATTGTTAAATGCCATTACGGTAATTTATGATTCTGGAGTAATTGTGACTAAAACCAATCTCATCACTGGTTTTCTCGGCAGTGGCAAAACCACCTCTATTCTTCATCTATTGGCGAACAAGGATCCCGCAGAGAAGTGGGCCGTGCTGGTCAATGAGTTTGGTGAAGTAGGTATTGATGGCGCCCTGTTAGCCGACAGCGGCGCATTGCTAAAAGAGATCCCCGGCGGCTGTATGTGCTGCGTTAACGGTCTACCGATGCAGGTTGGCCTCAATACGCTGCTGCGTCAGGGAAAACCCGATCGATTGCTGATTGAACCCACTGGCCTCGGACACCCTAAACAAATTCTGGATTTACTCACCGCACCGGTTTACGAACCGTGGATCGATCTGCGCGCGACCCTCTGTATTCTTGACCCCCGGCTGTTACTGGATGAAAAAAGCGTCGCCAATGACAATTTCCGCGATCAGCTGGCCGCCGCAGATATCATTGTTGCCAATAAAGCCGACCGCGCCACAGCGGAAAGCGAAAACGCCTTGCAAACCTGGTGGCAACACTACGGCGGCAATCGCCAGTTGGTTCATGCCGACCATGGGCAAATTGACGGGCAGTTACTGGATTTACCCCGACTAAACCTGGCAGAGCTTCCTGCAAGCGCAGAGCACGCCCATAGCCATGCAGACAAAAAGGGACTGGCGGCATTGAGTCTGCCGTCACAGCAGCGCTGGCGGCGCAGCCTGAACAGCGGCCAGGGCCATCAGGCCTGCGGTTGGATTTTTGACGCCGATACGGTGTTCGATACCATCGGTCTGCTGGAATGGTCTCGTCTTGCCCCCGTGGGGCGCGTGAAAGGTGTCATGCGTATAAAGGAAGGGCTGGTGCGCATTAACCGCCAGGGAGACGACTGGCATATTGAGACGCAAAACGTCGCGCCACCGGATAGCCGTATTGAACTCATCGCCGATACCGAGACCGACTGGAATACGCTACAGAGTGCATTGTTGAGACTTCGTTTAGACGCTAACGCGTAAGGTTGCCTTCGTTTTTATAGCAATGGTAAACGATGATGAAAACCCGATACCCTCTTATTCTCCTACTCAATATTGCGGGACTGGCGCTGTTTCTGTCCTGGTATCTTCCTGCCGGACATGGGATCTGGTCTTCATTGGATACGGGTGTTTTCCGCTTCTTTAACCAGAAACTGGTGGAAAGCCCGCTGTTCTTGTGGATTGTTGCTATCACCAATAACCGGGCATTTGATGGGTGCTCATTGCTGGCAATGGGCGCCTTGATGCTGCATTTTTGGCTGAAAGAAACGTCGGAAGGTCGCCGACGCATTGTCGCTATTGGCCTGGTTATGCTGCTCACCGCAGTGGTATTAAATCAGTTAGGCCAGGCGCTTATACCCGTTAAACGCGCCAGCCCTACTCTGATGCTGGATAATATTTATCGCGTCAGCGAACTGCTGCATATTCCGACTAAAGATGCGTCCAGAGACAGTTTCCCCGGCGATCACGGTATGATGCTGCTTATTTTTTCCGCATTTATGCTGCGTTATTTCGGAAAAGTCGCCGGAATAATCGGCCTTATTATCGCTGTGGTTTTTGCCTTTCCACGCATAATGATTGGCGCTCACTGGCTCACCGATATCGTGATCGGTTCCATGACTGTCGTCTTGATTGGTCTTCCCTGGTGGCTAATGACACCGTTAAGCGACCGATTAGTCACTCTGTTTGCGAATTATCTGCCCGGTAAAAACAAACATTTTTTAAACAAATAACGCAGAGTAATTAACATCATCAGGGAAAACTCTGATTCCCTGATGATGCTTGTCGATATTTCATCATTCTGGCTGTCATTCTCTCGTCATCTTATTCATCTTTAAAATGATTGGGTTGCGTCTTTTTTATCCCGATTGTTCTTAATTTAGGCAATGCCGGTTATTCACTTTCTGTATCAATTTTTCTTATAAGAAATCACGTAAATTCACTCGCAATGACCGGACCGATCGGGTAATCTCGAACTCGTTTTGCCTCGCGGGATAATTATTCTCTTCAGGAATAAATTTGTGCGTTCTGCCACAGATTTGACCTTAAAGAATTGTCTCATCGTGCGATGGTAATTAGTCTCGTCACGTTTGGCATTTTTTATAACGATATTTATCGTTAAGGACTTCAAGGGAAAACAAACAAAATGGTCAAATCTCAACCGATTTTGAGATATATCTTGCGGGGCATACCCGCGATAGCAGTTGCGGTTCTGCTTTCTGCATGTAGCACAACGAACACCGCCAGGAA
The DNA here is from genome assembly GCF_030336725.1 of Citrobacter sp. Cb031. NCBI lineage: Bacteria > Pseudomonadati > Pseudomonadota > Gammaproteobacteria > Enterobacterales > Enterobacteriaceae > Citrobacter > Citrobacter sp. Cb031. Next base: position 399,382 of record NZ_JAOWDA010000019.1, on the reverse strand, counting down.
TATGCATTCTGAGACGCATGCTGTGGGCAATGGAGATAACTCTTCACTGCAAGCCTCTCAGGATGAATTTGAAAATATGGTCCGTAATATCGATGTTAAATCACGTATTATGGACCAGTATGCTGACTGGAAAGGCGTGCGTTACCGCCTTGGCGGCAGCACCAAAAAAGGCATTGATTGTTCAAGCTTCGTACAACGTACGTTCCGCGAGCAATTTGGTTTAGAGCTTCCTCGCTCAACCTACGAACAACAGGAAACGGGTAAATCCGTTTCGCGCACTAACCTGCGCACAGGCGATCTGGTTCTGTTCCGTGCTGGCTCCACTGGCCGTCACATCGGTATTTATATCGGCAACAACCAGTTTGTACACGCCTCGACCAGCAGCGGCGTTATCATTTCCAGCATGAACGAACCTTACTGGAAAAAACGTTACAACGAAGCTCGCCGGGTCCTGAGCCGCAGTTAATTTCGTTTGGCAGCTATCCCTTGGCTATCCTGATGAGACATTTTGAAAAGCACTGCTTCGGCGGTGCTTTTTTTTGGCTTTGTCTTGTGACTAAGAAAAATCTCACAAGGTGGGTCATTTCAGGTTATATTCATACAGAATAAGCGGTTAACTCAGGTAAACATAAGGAACTATGTTTAAACGCTCCTCTTCATCCAATCAGAAAATCCTGCTTTCCTGTATGTTAACGGGGCTTATCGTCGCGCTCCTGGTGAGTACCCTGCAATTTTTCGTGACCTGGCATAAACGAGACATTAAGTACGACACGCTCCTTTCCGATATCCAGAATTATGTCAGCAGCTACTTCGCCGATCTCAAATCCACCACAGATGACCTCCAGCCACTGGTCGCCAACAGTTGCCAACAAGTCGCTGCTCAACTGACCTCCAGCGCGGCCTTTAGCCTCAACGTTCGCGCATTTTTACTGGTCAAAAACGGCATTGCTTTCTGCTCCTCCGCAACGGGCGCAATGTTCACCCCGATTTTAGATCTGGTCCCAAGCCTCGATATCAGCAGAAATATTGATGTGGAATTACTCCCCGGTACGCCCATGATGCCGAACAAGCCAGCGATAATGATTTGGCACCGGAACCCATCGTTCACTGATAGCGGCGTGTTTACCTCACTGAATATTAATCTGGCCCCTTACCTGCTTTATACCGCCCGACAGGATGATTTTAATGGCATTGCCATAGTCGTCGGTGATAACGCGATTTCAACATTTTCATCACGGATTATTGATGCCTCCGCTCTGCCCCACTCTCACTGGCGGCAGGCGACCCTGGAAGGTATTCCGCTACAGATTCGTTTATATGCCGATGAGTGGACCTATACCGACATCTGGTATTCGATTATGTTGGGATGCATGGCGGGGATTATTGCTGCGCTTCTTCTCTGGTACTACATCTACACCATCCGTTTACGTCCGGGCAAAGATATCCTCAACGCTATAAAACATAACCAGTTTTATGTGGTGTACCAACCCGTGGTAGAGGTGCAGACACTGGAGGTGAAAGGTGTAGAGGTGTTATTACGCTGGAATCATCCGACAACGGGTGAGATCCCACCGGATGCTTTTATTCACTACGCCGAATCCCAGAAAATGATTGTCCCGCTGACCCAGCATCTCTTTAAGTTGATAGCCCAGGACGCACCGATGCTGCAAAAAGTGTTACCCGCTGGTGCAAAATTGGGGATCAATATCGCGCCAACGCATCTGCACGGCGAGACGTTTAAAGACGACATTCATCACCTGCAGGCCTCGCTTCCCGCAAACCATTTCCAGATGGTGCTGGAAATCACCGAACGGGATATGCTTAATCAACACGAGGCCACAAAGCTTTTTGAATGGCTTCATTCCGCAGGTTTTGAAATTGCCATTGATGATTTTGGCACCGGTCATAGCGCGCTGATTTATCTGGAACGCTTTACCGTTGACTACCTGAAAATCGATCGCGGGTTTATTAACGCCATTGGAACAGAGACCCTGACCTCTCCGGTTCTGGACGCCGTGTTGACACTCTCTAAGCGTCTTAATATGCTGACGGTGGCTGAAGGGGTTGAAACGCCTGAGCAAGCCCGTTGGCTGCGCGATCGTGGAGTGCATTTTTTCCAGGGATACTGGATTAGCCGACCATTAAAACTTGCTGATTTCGTGCGTTGGATGGCGCAGCCCAATAAGCCGACGTGGTGATCGCAGTATGCGAATCATATACTCTCACTCGCCGCCACATCCCTTATCTTTCAGGCATGATGCCCGTCGGGTTGTGGCAGGAAAAGGAAATCGCTTTTAATGATCCCTCGCGTATTGCTGCTGTTTATCGCCCTCATCGGGTTTAGCGCCGAGGCGCAGTCCATCAAAGAAAGCTATGCTTTTGCCGTACTGGGCGAACCAAAGTACGCGTTTAACTTTAATCACTTTGATTACGTCAACCCTGCGGCCCCCAAAGGCGGGCAAATCACCCTCTCCGCCATCGGCACATTCGATAACTTCAACCGCTATGCGATGCGCGGTAATCCCGGAGCACGTACCGAAACGCTTTACGATACGCTGTTTACTACCTCTGACGATGAACCTGGCAGCTATTATCCGCTCATCGCCGACAGCGCACGCTATGCTGATGACTATTCCTGGGTAGAAATCGCCATCAATCCGCGAGCGCGTTTTCACGATGGCTCCCCCATTACCGCCAGCGATGTCGCATTCACCTTCCACAAATTTATGACTGAAGGCGTGCCGCAATTTCGCCTGGTCTACAAGGGAACAACGGTAAAAGCGATCGCGCCATTAACCGTACGTATTGAATTAGCCAAACCGGGTAAAGAGGACATGCTCAGCCTGTTTTCATTACCCGTGATGCCAGAGAAGTACTGGAAAGATCATAAGCTCAGCGATCCCTTATCATCGCCTCCGCTCGCCAGCGGTCCTTATCGCATCACGAAATGGAAGATGGGTCAGTACATTGTCTATTCGCGCGTCAACGATTATTGGGCCGCTAATCTGCCCGTCAACCGTGGCCGCTGGAACTTTGATACCATCCGCTACGACTACTATCTGGATGACAACGTCGCCTTTGAAGCGTTTAAGGCCGGAGCGTTTGACCTGCGTCTTGAAAACGATGCCAAAAACTGGGCGACACGTTATACCGGTAAAAATTTCGCGAATCATTACATCATCAAAGATGAGCAAAAAAACGAATCCGCCCAGGATACCCGTTGGCTGGCGTTTAATATTCAGCGCCCGGTGTTCAGCGACCGACGGGTGCGAGAAGCCATCACCCTGGCCTTTGATTTTGAATGGATGAATAAAGCTCTGTTCTATAACGCCTGGAGCCGGACCAACAGCTATTTTCAGAATACCGAGTATGCCGCTAAAAATTACCCCGATGCGGATGAACTGGTGATACTTGCGCCCTTGAAAAAAGATCTCCCTCCTGAGGTCTTCAGCCAAATTTATCAGCCGCCGAAATCAAAAGGCGATGGCTACGATCGTGACAACCTGTTGAAAGCCGATGCCTTACTGGAGCAGGCCGGATGGGTACTTAAGGGACAACAGCGCGTAAACAGCGCCAACGGTAAACCCCTGAGCTTTGAACTGTTGCTCCCGGCGGGCAGTAACAGTCAGTGGGTGCTGCCGTTCCAGCACAACCTGCAGCGCTTAGGCATTACAATGAACATCCGCCAGGTTGATAACTCACAAATCACAAACCGGCTGCGCAGTCGTGACTATGACATGATGCCGAGATTGTATCGCGCAATGCCATGGCCAAGTTCGGACCTGCAAATTCTCTGGGCCTCTGAATATATTGACTCCAGCTATAACGCCCCGGGCGTGCAAAGCCCGGTGATTGATAGACTGATCAACCAAATCATCGCGGCGCAGGGTGATAAAGCCAAACTAATCCCACTCGGTCGGGCACTGGACAGGGTATTAACCTGGAACTACTACATGTTGCCGATGTGGTTTATGGCAGAGGATCGCATCGCCTGGTGGGATAAGTTTTCGCATCCAGCTATTCGCCCCATTTATACCATTGGTCTCGACAACTGGTGGTATGACGTTAACAAAGCGGCGAAACTGCCAGCAGCCAGACGGCAGGGAGAATAAATGGGCGCTTATCTGATTCGACGTCTGCTACTGGTGATCCCAACGCTTTGGGCCATCATCACCATCAACTTTTTTATCGTGCAGATTGCCCCCGGTGGTCCGGTTGAGCAGGCCGTCGCCGCTATTGAGTTCGGACAAAGCGGGGCATTACCCGGCGCGGGTAGCGAAGGCATTCGCGCCAGCCACGCGCAAACCGGCGTAGGCAATATCAGCGACAGTAATTACCGAGGTGGCCGTGGTCTTGACCCGGAAGTGATCGCCGAAATCACTCGCCGTTACGGGTTCGATAAGCCCATTCATGAGCGTTATTTTAAAATGCTCTGGGACTATATTCGTTTCGATTTCGGCGACAGCCTGTTTCGTAGCGCCTCAGTGCTGACGCTTATCAAAGACAGCCTGCCTGTTTCCGTCACGCTGGGGCTATGGAGTACGCTCATTATCTATCTGGTGTCGATACCGCTTGGGATCCGCAAAGCCGTTCACAACGGCAGCCGATTTGATGTCTGGAGCAGCGCATTCATTATTATTGGCTATGCCATACCGGCTTTTCTGTTTGCGATTTTACTGATTGTCTTTTTTGCCGGGGGCAGCTATTACGACCTGTTCCCGCTTCGCGGACTGGTTTCCGCCAATTTTGATTCCCTGCCCTGGTATCAGAAAGTGACCGACTACCTTTGGCATATTACCCTGCCAGTGCTGGCGACGGTGGTTGGGGGTTTTGCCGCGCTAACCATGCTGACCAAAAACTCATTTCTGGATGAGGTACGCAAACAGTATGTCGTCACCGCGCGCGCCAAAGGGGTCAGCGAGAAAAACATTCTGTGGAAACATGTGTTTCGCAATGCCATGTTGCTGGTAATCGCTGGCTTCCCGGCAACGTTTATCAGCATGTTTTTTACCGGTTCGCTGCTGATTGAAGTGATGTTTTCGCTTAACGGTCTGGGACTACTGGGTTATGAATCCACCGTATCACGTGACTACCCGGTAATGTTTGGCACGCTCTATATCTTCACCCTGATCGGTCTGCTGCTGAATATCCTCAGCGACATCAGCTACACGCTGGTCGATCCCCGTATTGATTTTGAGGGACGCTAATGTCGCGATTAAGCCCCGTCAATCAGGCCCGCTGGGCGCGTTTTCGCCATAACCGTCGCGGCTATTGGTCGCTGTGGATTTTTCTACTGCTCTTTGGCCTTAGCCTGTGTTCAGAACTGATTGCCAATGATAAGCCGCTACTGGTGCGCTACGACAATAGCTGGTATTTCCCCCTGTTCAAAAACTACAGTGAAAGCGACTTCGGCGGACCATTGGCGACCCAGGCTGATTATCAGGATCCGTGGTTACAGCAGCGCCTGGAAAACCGGGGCTGGATCCTGTGGGCACCGATACGCTTTGGAGCCACCAGCATTAACTTTGCCACTGATAAGCCCTTCCCTTCCCCGCCTTCTGCACAAAACTGGCTGGGAACGGACGCCAACGGTGGTGATGTGCTGGCACGGATCCTCTACGGCACACGTATTTCTGTCCTGTTCGGATTAATGCTAACCCTGTGCTCCAGCGTGATGGGGATCATGGCTGGCGCAATCCAGGGCTATTATGGCGGTAAGGTGGATCTGTGGGGGCAACGATTCATTGAGGTTTGGTCAGGTATGCCAACGCTGTTTTTGATCATACTGCTGTCGAGCGTGGTCCAGCCAAACTTCTGGTGGCTACTGGGCATTACCGTGCTGTTTGGCTGGATGAGCCTGGTTGGCGTGGTACGCGCGGAATTTTTACGTACCCGAAACTTTGATTACATTCGTGCCGCTCAGGCGCTCGGCGTGAGCGATCACAGTATTATTCTGCGCCATATGCTGCCCAATGCGATGGTCGCCGCTCTGACCTTTTTACCGTTTATATTATGCGCCTCGATCACCACTCTGACCTCGCTGGATTTTCTTGGCTTCGGCTTACCGCTTGGCTCGCCGTCGCTGGGAGAACTCCTGTTACAGGGTAAAAACAACCTGCAGGCACCGTGGCTTGGCATCACCGCGTTCATCTCCGTTGCCCTGCTATTATCGCTACTGATATTTATTGGTGAAGCGGTACGCGACGCGTTCGATCCCAACAAGGCGATTTAAGATGACACAACCACTGTTAGCTATTGAAAATTTATCGGTAGGTTTTCGCCAACAGGAGACCGTGCGCACCGTGGTCAATACCCTCTCACTGAGGGTTGAAGCCGGGCAAACTCTGGCGCTGGTGGGCGAGTCCGGTTCGGGTAAAAGCGTGACCGCACTTTCTATTCTACGGTTATTACCGACCCCTCCCGCAGTCTACCTTTCCGGCGACATCCGTTTTCATGGTGAATCATTGCTTCATGCCGATGAGCAGACGCTTCGCGGCGTTCGCGGGAATAAAATCGCCATGATTTTCCAGGAACCAATGGTGTCGCTAAACCCGCTTCACAACCTGGAAAAACAGCTGTATGAAGTGCTGTCGCTGCATCGGGGAATGCGTCGGGAGGCCGCGCGGGCAGAAATACTGACCTGTCTGGATCGGGTCGGCATCCGTCAGGCGGCCAAACGTCTTGCAGACTATCCGCACCAACTGTCCGGCGGCGAACGCCAGCGCGTAATGATCGCCATGGCGCTGCTTACGCGACCGGAGCTGCTTATTGCCGATGAACCGACCACCGCGCTGGATGTCTCCGTACAGGCGCAAATCCTGCAACTGCTGCGGGAGCTACAGCGCGAGCTGAACATGGGATTACTGTTTATCACCCATAACCTCAGCATTGTGAAAAAACTGGCCGATACCGTTGCGGTGATGCAAAACGGCCAGTGCGTTGAGCAAAATCGAGCAGCACAGCTGCTCACTGCGCCAACACATCCCTACACGCAGAAATTGTTAAACAGCGAACCTTCCGGCGATCCGGTGCCTGTACCTGCCGGGCAAGCTCCATTGCTGGAAGTGGAAAAACTCTGCGTCGCCTTCCCCATCCGTAAAGGTATCCTGAAGCGCGTGGTGGACCATAACGTTGTGGTTAACAACGTCAGTTTTTCCCTCCGACCCGGTGAAACGCTGGGCCTGGTCGGGGAGTCAGGATCGGGGAAAAGCACTACCGGGCTGGCGCTACTGAGGTTAATCACCTCACAGGGAAGCATTGTGTTCGATGGCCTGGCGCTGCATACCTTAAATCGCCGCCAGCTGTTACCGGTACGTCACCGCATTCAGGTCGTTTTTCAGGATCCCAACTCCTCGCTGAACCCGCGCCTGAGCGTGCTACAGATTATTGAGGAGGGACTGCGCGTTCATCAGCCAACCCTGTCAGCCGAGCAGCGCGAAGCGCAGGTGAAAGCGGTAATGGCGGAAGTGGGACTGGATAGCGAAACGCGGCATCGTTACCCGGCGGAGTTTTCAGGCGGTCAACGTCAACGCATAGCCATTGCCAGAGCCTTGATTCTCAAGCCTTCCCTGATCATTCTGGATGAACCAACATCGTCGCTCGACAGAACCGTACAGGCGCAAATCCTGACGTTATTAAAGTCTTTACAGGAAAAGCATCGCCTGGCTTATATCTTTATCAGCCATGATTTGCACGTAGTACGCGCGTTATGCCATCAGGTTATTGTGCTAAGGCAGGGAGAGGTCGTGGAGCAAGGACAATGCGAGCACGTATTTAATGCGCCACAGCAGGCATATACGCGTCAGCTGCTCGCGCTAAGCTGACGCTCAAAACGGATTGTTATTTGAAAACGGCTCTGCGATGGCCACGCCGAAATTTTTCAGTCTGCAGGTCGCGGCAAATTCATCCTGACGATTCACAAACAGGCACGGCTCCCCTTCGCATTCCAACACGGAACAAGGTACCTCAATGTCGCTGAGGGCCTGGCTGAGTTTATGCATGACTGACCACGCGCTGTCACCATCAGGGCTAAGCAATTTGAGCGCCACCAGGCTGTTCTCATTGCTCTGACCGTTTTGCGGAATCGGTTCAACCTTTGAACCTGCGAAACCCACCGACCAACGATAGCACTGTGGCAGACGATGAACGATTGAGAGTTGTAATGTCATCACTTTCTTTCCCTGGAAGTACAATCACTTCACAATTATTTTACATCAATATTAACACATCATTGACAATACGTCTTTAAACAGTTCGTAAACGTTTACACCCTGACTTTATGCCACTTTCCGAACCAAATATTTAAATTTATTCAACGGTTCTGGCATATTTCCGCGCTATATGTACTCGTTTCTGCGATCTAACTCAACCTTTTTAACTACAATGATGTGACTTTTTACATAAATTGATTTTACATAAAATAAACATAAGCGGGGAAGTTGATAGATTTTCGGTTGATGTACATCAACTCTGGAGGCCCTATCGCCCCCAGGTTGTGTAATAGATCACCGTTTTTTGGCGCGGCTGGCGTAGAGATAGAAGAGAATTGAGCAGGTAGCGCAAAACGCTATCGACCAGATCATCGGCCAGGCCGAGTTAAAAGTCGCCAGTGACAGCAGCGCCCCAACGATGGCACCAATGCCAAAACGGAACGTCCCTGCCAGCGATGACGCCGTTCCCGCCATATGCGGAAATTCATCCAGAATGACCGCCATGGCGTTGGATGACACCATCGACACGCAGCCAACAAACGCCGCAACGCCCATCACCAGCGCCCAGAAACCAACCCCGAACAGCGCGCTAAAGACCATCCAGCCCGCCATCACGAATTGGATCCACAGGCCAGTACGGAACATATTCAACGCCCCAACCCGACGAACAAAGCGGCTGTTGATGATGGTCATCACGAACAGGAAAACAATGTTCAGAGCGAAGTAATAGCCGAAATGCTGCGGTGAAACGTGGTTAATCTCAATGTAAACAAAAGGTCCGGCGCTCAGGAACGAGAACATCCCGGCAAAACTAAACCCACTGGCCAGCATATAGCTCAGTACACGCTTGTGGCGAAACAGCGAGGCAAAGTTGCCGAGAGTAGTACGCAAGCGAAACGGCTGGCGGCGCTCAACTGGCAAGGTCTCTTTGATAAGCGTAAAGATCATCACCGACGCCAGAATAGCCGCCACGGCGAGGATCCAAAAGATGTAGTGCCAGCTCAGCCATACCAATACCCAGCCGCCCACGATGGGTGCCAGTAAGGGTGCAATTGTCGTGACCAGCATGACAAATGACATCATGCGCGAAAACTCTTCCTTCGGATAGATATCGCGCATCAGGGCGTTGATAACCACGCTCGCCGCAGCCGCAGCCAGACCATGGAAGAAACGCATCACGATCAGTTGATCGATAGTTTGTGCCAGCGCACAGGCAACTGCCGCCGCCGCAAACACCAGCGTCCCGCCCAGAATCACCGGCTTGCGCCCAATGCTGTCAGCCATTGGACCATAGAGTAACTGCCCCACCGCGAACCCAAGAATATAGGTACTGAGGGTCATCTGCGCGCTACCTGCAGGCACACCAAACTGTTCAGAGATAACAGGTAGTGCCGGAAGATACATATCAATCGACAACGGCATCAGCATGGCTAACAAGCCAAGGATAAAGACAATGGCAATTGACGAGTTCTGCCGGGTGGTCACATTTAGCTCCTGAAATTAACGCGGGGTTAAGTTAACGCTGGCGATTTCTTCTTCGGTCAATGGACGGTATTCACCCGGCTCCAGATCCTCATCAAGCTTGATGTCACCAATCCGTTCACGGTGCAGTTCCACAACGTGGTTACCGACGGCGGCAAACATACGTTTAACCTGATGATAGCGCCCTTCGCTGATGGTCAATCGCACCTGAGTTGGCGTAATGACGTCCAGCACGGCCGGTTTGGTCAGGTCTTTCTCATTATGCAGTTGTACGCCATGGGCAAACTGTTCGGCGGTGTCATCTGCCACCGGCGACTCCAGCGTTACCAGATAGGTTTTCTCACAATGGTGACGTGGCGAAGTGATGCGATGCGACCACTGTCCGTCATCGGTCATCAGCACCAGTCCGGTGGTGTCGATATCCAGGCGCCCTGCCGCATGCAGTTTGTAGGCAACCGGCTCATCAAGGAAATAGAGCACTGTCGGGTGATCCGGGTCATCCGTTGAGCAAACATAACCCTGAGGTTTATTCAGCATAAAATAGCGCGGGCCATTTTGTTGAATCAGGGAATTGCCGTCATATTCTACGTCGTGTTCTGGCAGCAGCTTAAAGGCACTGTTTTTGACGATTTCACCGTCGACGGTAACGCGGTTAGCACGGATCTCACGCCCGGCAATAGCGCGGCTGACGCCGAGTTGCTGAGCGATAAATTTATCAAGTCGCATGAGTGTGATTTTTGCCTGTAAAAAACAAGAAGCGGGATTGCGCCCGAAAAGTGGGACGATTATCCGCCCAGTATAGCGGCGTTACACCATCCCTCAAGGGAAATGATTCATGGCATACTATACATTGTTGCTGCTTACCTTAATGAGCCCATGATTTTTACTCTTCGCCCGTACCAAAAAGAAGCCGTGGATGCCACGCTCAACCATTTCCGCCACCATCGCACGCCAGCGGTTATCGTCCTGCCAACCGGTGCGGGAAAAAGCCTGGTGATTGCTGAACTGGCCCGCGTGGCGCGTGGTCGCGTACTGATACTGGCGCACGTTAAAGAACTGGTCGCGCAAAACCATGCCAAATATCGCGCGCTGGGGCTGGAAGCCGATATTTTTGCCGCAGGTCTGAAGCGTAAAGAGAGCCATGGGAAAGTGGTATTTGGCAGCGTACAGTCGGTGGCGCGTAATCTTGACGCCTTTCAGGGAGAGTTCTCGCTGCTTATCGTCGATGAATGTCACCGTATTGGTGATGATGACGAGAGTCAATATCAGCAAATCCTCACTCACCTGACCAAAGTAAATCCCCACTTACGCCTGCTCGGGCTTACTGCCACTCCTTTTCGTTTGGGCAAAGGCTGGATTTATCACTTTCATTATCACGGTATGGTGCGCGGCGATGAAAAAGCGCTGTTTCGTGACTGCATTTATGAATTACCGTTGCGTTACATGATTAAACACGGCTACCTGACGCCGCCAGAACGCCTCGACATGCCGGTAGTGCAGTATGACTTCAGCCGCCTGCAGGCGCAGAGTAACGGCCTGTTTAGCGAAACAGATCTGAATCAGGAACTGAAAAAGCAGCAGCGAATAACGCCGCATATCATCAGCCAGATTGTCGAGTTTGCCCAGACGCGCAAAGGGGTGATGATTTTCGCCGCCACAGTGGAGCACGCCAAAGAAATTCTGGGCCTGCTGCCTGCTGACGATGCCGCGCTAATCACCGGAGACACGCCTGGCGCTGAGCGTGATGTGCTGATTGAAAAGTTCAAAGCCCAGCGCTTTCGCTATCTGGTGAATGTGTCGGTCCTGACCACTGGCTTCGATGCCCCGCACGTCGACCTTATCGCCATTCTGCGCCCGACGGAGTCAGTTAGCCTTTACCAACAAATTGTTGGTCGCGGCCTGCGCCTGGCACCGGGTAAAACCGACTGTCTGATCCTCGATTATGCCGGTAACCCGCACGATCTTTACGCGCCGGAAGTGGGTGCGCCGAAAGGGAAAAGCGATAACGTTCCGGTGCAGGTGTTCTGTCCCGCCTGCGGGTTTGCAAACACCTTCTGGGGCAAAACAACGGCAGACGGCACGCTGATTGAACACTTTGGCCGCCGCTGTCAGGGGTGGTTTGAAGATGATGACGGCCATCGCGAACAGTGCGATTTTCGTTTTCGTTTTAAAAACTGCCCACAATGCAACGCGGAAAATGATATCGCCGCCCGCCGTTGCCGGGAGTGCGACACGGTGCTGGTTGACCCGGATGACATGCTGAAAGCCGCGCTCAGGCTCAAAGATGCGCTGGTCCTGCGCTGTAGCGGCATGGTGTTACAAAACGGCCAGGATGAAAAAGGCGAATGGCTAAAAATCACCTATTACGATGAAGATGGTGCCGACGTTAGCGAACGCTTTCGCCTGCATACTCCCGCGCAGCGTACGGCTTTCGAGCAACTGTTTATTCGCCCGCACACCCGAACGCCCGGCATTCCCTTACGCTGGATAACCGCCGCCGATATCCTCGCCCAGCAGGCGCTGTTACGTCATCCTGATTTCGTGGTGGCGCGCATGAAAGGTCAGTACTGGCAGGTCCGTGAAAAGGTCTTCGATTATGAAGGACGCTATCGTCGGGCACATGAATTACGCGGTTAATCGTACTTTTGATTGATGTACCAGCCGTTTAAGTATAGAATCTCGCCCGCTTTTGCATACGCAAAGCAGATCACTTACCTGTTGCTGGGTCGCCTGTAGCAGGAATTATAAAAGAGAGATTTAAATGTTTACTATCAACGCTGAAGTACGTAAAGAGCAGGGTAAGGGTGCGAGCCGCCGCCTGCGTGCCGCTAACAAGTTCCCGGCAATCATCTATGGTGGCGCAGAAGCCCCGGTTGCTATCGAACTGGATCACGATGCAGTTATGAACATGCAAGCTAAAGCTGAATTCTACAGCGAAGTTCTGACCATCGTTGTTGACGGTAAAGAAGTGAAAGTTAAAGCTCAGGCTGTACAGCGTCACCCGTTCAAGCCGAAGCTGGCACACATCGACTTCGTTCGCGCGTAATCGCCTACAAGTTGAAGAAAAACCCCGCCTCGGCGGGGTTTTTTTATGGGATTTTGTTGGCGGTAAAGATGACTCACGCAAGCCGGATAAGGCGTTAACGCCCCCATCCGGCAAACGGCTTTATTTCCCGCCCGAGGTACGACGCTGTAGCTGATCGCGCAGGTTCGGCGGCGTACCTTTGATGGTCAAAGTATCTGTGGCTGGATCCCAGAAAATACGCTCACCCAGTAACATGGCGTCGAAGTTGATGGTTAACCCGCCGCCGCTTCCGGCAAATTTGGTTAACTGGCGCAGCGTGCTGCGATCTGCCGGGAAGCTCTCTTCCAGTTCGTAGCCTTTATCAGCGGTAAATTCGCTGAAGCTGACTTCACTGACGCCGGAAAGCTCTTTGGACAGCGACTCCAACTCGATCTCTTCACCGGCCTGCAGTTGCTCGTTGCAGTAGCTGTACACCTGCTGACGCACGTTCTGGCGTTCAGCTTTATCGAGTTGCGCCTCGGCGGTAAAGTCATCGACCGCCTGCAACAGGCCGCGGTTTTGCGCTTTGGCGTTAAGCCCCTCGCTGGCGCCCAGGAAGTCCATAAAGAAATCGGCGACTTTGCGCCCTACCCGTCCTTTCAGGAACGTCAGATAGCGCGTGGACTCCGGGTTGGTTTCCCACTCGGTTAAATCAATACGCGCCACGATATCCGCATGATTGATATCCAGATAGTGCGTCGGGTTGATATCCAGATTTTCATTGACGCGCATACTGCTTAAATTGTTCAGCACGGCGACCAGCAGATACTCTACCGCCAGATAGCGGTAATGGCAGAACAGGACAATGCCGCCATCAGCAAAAGGATATTTCGCCAGTTCGTCTCGCAAGCGCCCAGTCGCTGCACGACTAAAGGCCAGAAAATCCTCTTCGCCCTGACGCTGTAAACGCAGCGTTTGCGCCAGTTCACTCTCTGCGCTAAACAGGCCATAAGCTTTATTCTTGGCGCTGTACACCCGATGCAACTCAGCCATCATATCGACAACGGTCGCTGTCGGTTCCAGTAATGAATCGCGCAAGACCAGCTCAAGGTTCTGCTCGTCACGTTTGATAAGCTGGTGCAGGGCAATCTGGTTGATATCCAGACTCATGATAAACTCTCCTTTTAGACCGGGCGGTATTCAACCACCTGCCGGGCAGTGACGCAATAGAAGATAAAAAAGCAGAAAAAAAACTGTCTGTACGGTAATATGTTGCCCTTTCATGAACAGACTGATTTCGATTTATGCCACAAATTTCCCGCTATAGTGACGAACACGTTGAACAACTGCTGAATGAGATGCTCAACGTACTGGAAAAACATAAGGTGCCGACCGACCTTTCCCTGATGGTACTGGGAAATATGGTGACTAACCTTATCAATACAAGCATCGCTCCGGCCCAGCGCCAGGCGATTGCCAACTCTTTTGCCCGCGCATTGCAGTCTTCGGTAAACGACGACCAAGCGCATTAAGAGCCTGCTCCGGGGAAACGAACAACAGTTTATGGTAACTCATCGTCAACGCTACCGTGAGAAAGTCTCCCAGATGGTTAGCTGGGGGCACTGGTTTGCCTTGTTCAACATTCTGTTGGCCATGGTGCTCGGTAGCCGTTACCTGTTTGTCGCCGACTGGCCGACAACCCTTGCAGGTCGTGTTTATTCCTACCTGAGCGTTGTCGGGCATTTTAGCTTTCTGGTGTTCGCCACCTATCTGCTGATCCTGTTTCCCCTGACGTTTATCGTCATGTCCCAGAGGCTGATGCGATTCTTATCAGCTATTCTGGCGACGGCTGGCATGACGCTGTTGCTAATCGACAGCGAAGTTTTCACCCGCTTCCACCTGCATCTCAATCCAATCGTCTGGGAACTGGTCATCAACCCAGACCAGAATGAAGCGGCGCGTGACTGGCAACTGATGTTTATCAGCGTACCGGTTATTCTGTTAATTGAAATGCTGTTTGCAACCTGGAGCTGGCAAAAGCTGCGCAGCCTGACGCGTCGTCGCCATTTTGCCAAACCGTTAGCAGCATTCTTCTTCGTTTCCTTTATCGCCTCGCACGTGGTGTATATCTGGGCGGATGCCAATTTCTATCGCCCGATTACCATGCAGCGTGCGAATCTGCCGCTCTCCTACCCGATGACGGCACGTAAATTCCTGGAAAAACATGGTCTGCTGGATGCGCAAGAGTATCAGCGACGCCTGATCGAACAGGGCAATCCGGAAGCGGTTTCCGTGCAGTACCCGCTCAGCGAACTGCGCTATCGCGATATGGGCACCGGTCAGAACGTGCTGCTGATTACCGTCGACGGTCTGAACTACTCACGCTTTGAAAAACAGATGCCTGCGCTGGCTGAATTCGCCGGGCAGAATATCTCGTTTACGCGTCACATGAGCTCAGGCAACACCACGGATAACGGGATCTTTGGCCTGTTCTATGGTGTCTCGCCAAGCTACATGGACGGCATTTTGTCGACCCGTACGCCTGCGGCGCTGATTACTGCACTGAACCAGCAGGGTTACCAGTTAGGGCTATTCTCCTCGGATGGCTTTACCAGCCCGCTGTATCGCCAGGCGCTGCTGTCAGACTTCTCCATGCCAAGCGTACAAACGCAATCTGACGAACAAACCGCAAGCCAGTGGATTAACTGGCTGGGACGCTACGCGCAGGAAGATAACCGCTGGTTCTCGTGGGTCTCCTTTAACGGGACGAACCTTGATAACAGCAACCAGAAGAACTTTGCCAAACGCTATGCCAGCGCCGCTCAGGATGTGGATGCCAATATTAACCGTGTTCTTAGTGCCCTGCGCGACTCCGGTAAACTGAACAACACGGTGGTGATTATTACCGCAGGTCGGGGCGTGCCGCTGACTCAGGAAGAGAACAATTTTGCCTGGTCACGTGGCCATCTGCAGGTTCCACTGGTTATTCACTGGCCGGGAACGCCTGCCCAACGCATCAATAGCCTGACCGATCATACAGACCTGATGACTACGCTCATGCAGCGCCTGCTGCACGTCAGCACGCCTGCTAACGAATACTCGCAGGGGCAGGATCTGTTCAATGCAAACCGCCGCCATTACTGGGTTACCGCCGCCGACGGCAGCACGATGGCCGTTACCACGCCAGAGATGACGCTGGTGCTGAACAACAACGGTAATTATCAGACCTATGATTTACGCGGCGAAAAAATAAAAGATCAGAAACCGCAGCTAAGCCTGCTGCTACAGGTTCTGACGGATGAGAAACGATTTATTGCTAACTGATTAATTATAAATCACTTAGCGATGCTTCCCCTTGCATTCGCAGCGGAAAGCAGTAGTATTAGCAGCCATAGCGTCGGCACGTAGCGCAGCCTGGTAGCGCACCGTCATGGGGTGTCGGGGGTCGGAGGTTCAAATCCTCTCGTGCCGACCAAAAATCCCAGAAAAACCAACCTTCATGGTTGGTTTTTTTATACCCGCGATTCCACGTTTCTTATTATTACCCCGGCCTTTAGCACAGGTTTTACTACTTACCCATGCACAAATTAGGGTAAAATTTACCCTCTCATCAGCGCGATGAAACTAGACGAGTGATGCGCTGAAAACAATAATGATACTAATAAAAACTCAGGAGAATAGTATGCCTGAAGCAACGCCTTTTCGGGTGCTGATTGTCGACGACCACCCACTAATGCGGCGAGGAATTAGTCAATTATTGCAACTGGATCCCGCATTTAACGTAGTCGCGGAAGCAGGTGACGGTGCCAGCGCTATCGATCTGGCTAACCGTCTGGACCTGGATGTGATCCTGCTGGATCTCAATATGAAAGGCATGAGCGGACTGGACACCCTGAATGCGCTGCGCCGGGATGGCGTCACCGCGCAAATTATTATTCTTACCGTCTCGGATGCCGCCAGCGATGTGTACGCCTTAATTGATGCCGGCGCGGATGGTTATTTACTCAAAGACAGCGATCCTGAAGTCTTGCTGGAGGCCATTCGCAGCGGCGCCAAAGGCGGTAAAGCTTTTAGCACACGCGTCAGCGAATATCTGCGCGAACGCGATCTGTTCGGCGCACAAGAAGATCCCTTCAGCATTCTCACCGAACGTGAACTGGATGTATTGCATGAACTGGCTCAGGGGCTGTCGAATAAACAGATTGCGTCAGTGCTGAATATTTCCGAACAGACCGTGAAAGTGCATATTCGCAACCTGCTGCGCAAACTCAATGTGCGCTCTCGCGTTGCAGCTACCATTCTGTTTTTACAAACGCGCGGAATGCAGTAATCCATGAAGAGGCCGGATAGCCCCGATATGCGAAGCGCTATCGGGGCTATTCTGGATACTTATTTCTCCTGCGGCGTTAGCTGCTCCATCGCCTGCTTAATGCTCCGTTCTATTACCGCCCGACGGGTATCGTTGACAGGTAATAGTTTCAGCATCATCTCCCACGCCGCAACCGCCTCGCCGAAGCGCTGCTGTTCAAAGGCGTTGAAAGCGTACATGCTGAGAACCCGCACGTTGGCATGTTCGCCACGCACCAGTTGGCGTAACAGCTCCCCTCCCCGACGGTTATCATCAGGATCGGAAGAACGGGTCAGCGCCTCCGCATAGCCCAGCGCCGCATCGCTGTTTTTAGGATCCAGTCGATAGGCATTGGCATAGGCTTCAGTGGCCGTACTGGCGTTACCGAGAACCATGCCAATGCGTCCAAGCATGATCCAGCCTTCAACATTTGCGGGATCGGCTTGTAAACGCGTACGCAGCCCCAGCGCCAGACGCGCCATATCTTCTTCATTGAGCGGTTCCGCTTTCGGATCCAACGCCCGCTCCAGCAGCGCCGGAGCCTGAGCAGTGGCCTGCTGCCAGACCTGAACCTGCTTATAGCTGCCGGTTTGGTAATAGCTTACTGCGCCAACCACCAGCGCCACCACGATACCAGGCACAAACAACCCGAATCCACCGCGCTTGCCATTCGGAATAACATCGTCAGGAAACTCTTCCTGTTTCACCCGAACGCGTCGGCGAGTACGGGCGAAAATAATCCAGCCCCCCAGACCAATCGCTACCACCGGCATCACCCACAGCAGCACGGTGAGCGGCGTTAACGGCGGATCGTACGTGACGAAGTTGCCGTAGCGCGCCACCATGTAATCGACAATTTCTTTCTGGCTTTTTCCTTCCTGCATTAGTTCGTACACTTTCTGACGCAGGTCGGTGGCAATCATCGAGTTAGAATCGGCAATGCTGTTGTTCTGGCATTTAGGACAACGCAGTTGCTCAGTAAGCTGGCGGAACTGCTGCTCCTGCGCTTCGTCCTTAAACTGCATCACGTCGATAGTCGCAAGCGCGGATCCCGAGATAACCAGCATTAGCAGGCCCAGTAAAAATCTCATTGCGCAGCCTCCTTACTGTACTTGTCCCATAACGGTTTGATCTCGCTCTCCCACACCCGGGCGTTCAGATCGCCGGCATGGCGATAGCGAATAATGCCTTTGCCGTCGATCAGGAACGTCTCAGGAGCACCGTACACGCCAAGATCCAGACCGAGCATACCGTCGCCGTCAAACAGACTTAATGAGTAAGGATTACCCAGCTCTTTCAGCCAGACAATGGCTTTCTGACGATCATCTTTATAGTTCAGACCCACTACCCGCACGCCTTGCGCAGACAGCTGATTCAGATACTGATGCTCGGCGCGACAGGTCGGGCACCAGGTCGCCCAGACGTTCAGCAATACCGGTTTGCCCTGCGTCAGCACATCGGCCTGATAGTGCTGACCCGGATTTTCCAGTGACTCCAGGCGGAATGTTGGAACAGGTTTGCCGATCAGCGCCGATTCCAGATTAGTGGGATCGTCCCCCTGAGCGTTACGCGCGAGCTGCCACAACAGCGCCGCCGCAATGATGAGAAAAATAATAAACGGAATTAACAGTGCGTTGCGCTTCATACAGCCTCCGACGCATTTTTTTGCACCGCGGCGCGAGGACGCGTCCGCTGGCGATAGCGTGGATCAAACAGGCAGAACAACCCGCCCAGCGCCATCAGCAATCCTCCGGCCCAAATCCAGCGAATAAACGGTTTGTAGTACAGGCGTACAGCCCATGCGCCATTATCCAGTTCTTCACCCAGCGCAGCGTACAGATCGCGCGTGAATCCACCGTCAATTGCCGCTTCGGTCATCATCGAACTGGTGCTGTTATAGAAGCGTTTTTCCGCATGCAGCGTGGCTTCCGGCTTACCGTCTCGGGTAACGCCAATAATGGCAACGCCGCCCCGGTAGTTTGGCCCGGTAATATCTTTCACTTCGCGGAAAGTGAACTGATAGTTATGGATACTAACGCTATCACCCGCTTTCATGCGCACATCGCGTTCAACGCTGTAGTTCTGGCTAAAGGCAATACCAACAATGGTAATCGCCAGCCCAACGTGACCCGAGACCATGCCCCAGTAGCTTGGCGTTAGCTTTGTCCCACGGGAAATACGCAGGAACGCTTCGGACATCGCCAGTACGAATATCCAGCACGCCATCGCCAGCCCCACCACTGTCATGGCGGCAATGCGATCCTCTAGCAGCCACGGCAGCAGCAGCGACAGAACAAGGGTGGTGACAAACGCGATAAGCAATAACGTTTTCAGTTTACGCGGTCGGTCACGGCCCCAGCGCACTAATGGCCCAATCCCCAACAACAGTGCGAACGGCGCCATCAGCCAGGTGAACATGGTGTTGAAAAACGGCTCGCCAATCGAAATGCTGCCCAGTCCCAGCTGTTTGTGCACCAGCGGCAGCAGTGTGCCCAGTAGCACCACCAGCATGGCGGCAATCAGCAGGACGTTATTCCCCAGCAGCAGTGATTCACGCGACCACAGCGCGTTGTTCACCCGTGAGCGAACCTTGTGACCGCGCACCGCAAACAGCAGCAGAGAGCCGCCAATTACCAGCACCATAAAGGCCAGAATAAACATCCCGCGCGACGGATCGGAGGCGAAAGCATGCACCGACACCAGTACGCCTGAGCGCACCAGGAAAGTACCTAACAGACAAAGTGAGAATGCGCAGATTGACAGCAACAGCGTCCAGGCTTTAAAGCTGGCGCGCTGTTCGGTTACCGACAACGAGTGCATCAGCGCCGTTCCCACCAGCCATGGCATAAACGAGGCGTTTTCAACCGGATCCCAGAACCACCAGCCGCCCCAGCCCAGCTCGTAATAGGCCCAGGCCGAACCGAGCACAATGCCCAGCGTCAGAAACACCCACGCCGCCAGCGTCCACGGACGCGAAAAACGGGCGAATGTGCTGTCCAGTCGACCGCTCATCAGCGCAGCAATCGCAAACGCAAAGGCGACCGAGAAGCCGACATACCCCATGTACAGCAGCGGCGGATGGAAAATCAGCCCCGGATCCTGCAACAGCGGGTTCAGGTCACGTCCTTCAATCGGGAAGTTCGGCAACGTGCGGGCAAACGGGTTGGAGGTAAACAGAATAAACAGCAGGAAACCGACGCTGACCATTCCCATGACCGCCAGCACGCGGGCGACGATATCCAGCGGCATGCGCTGGCTGAACGCCGCAACGGCGAACGTCCAGCCGCTCATCAGCAGCACCCACAGCAGCAACGAGCCTTCATGCGCCCCCCACGTCGCCGCCACCCGATACCAGACCGGAAGCTGGGTGTTGGAGTTGCTGGCGACGTAGGTCACGGTAAAGTCATTAACCACGAAGGCGTTGACCAGAATCAGGAACGCCCCCATCACACAGATAAACAGTACCCAGGCAAAGGGACGCGCGGAGGCCATCATCCGCACGTCGCCGCGCGCTACGCCCCACAACGGATAGACCGACAGCAGTAATGCAACGCCAAGCGCAAGGCACAACAGCGCATTGCCAATTTCAGGCATCATGACGTTTTATCCTTATAAACACTTTCCGGGCGACGGTGGTTTTCCTGCATCGCTTTTTCGACTTCCGGCGGGGTGTAATTTTCATCATGTTTAGCAAGCACTTCTTTGGCCTGCACATGATTTCCCCCGTCCAGTTCGCCCTGAACGACGACGCCCTGCCCTTCGCGGAACAGATCCGGCAGAATGCCTTCATAGGTGACATCCACCACACCTTCGGCGTCATAGATGCTGAAATTCACCTTCAGCGACTGCGGATCGCGCTTTACGCTGCCAGGCATAACCATACCGCCCACGCGCAGGCGCTGGCCGACTTCAGGCATTTGCTGCGTTTCGCGCTTACCGTAGAGTATCTCTCCCGGCGTATAGAACAGATCGATATTGGAACGCAGCGCGTAGAGCACCAGCGAAATGGTCAAAGCCAGACCTGCCAGGACCGCGCAGGCTATCCATAACCGATTTTTACGTCGAATATTCACGCCGCCTCCCGTTGCACTTGCGCCGCGCGCATGCGCGCTTCTCTCGCTCGCTGCTGCGCGACACCGCGTAAGATTGCACGATGCTGTAACGCAGAATGCAGCACCAGCGCCACCAGCGGGACAATGCTCATCGCCACAGCCAGCCAGACATACAAGGCGTAACCGCCCATCGCGAAAAAATCACTCCATGATGCAAATGCAGGGGTCATTGGCGGCCTCTTTTTAAGATCAGTTCGCTCACCCACGGGCGGCGTTTTTCCATCATCAAAATCAGGTTACGCATGCGCATCAGCGCCAGCGTGACAAACAGTAACAGGTAGCCGACGATCGCCAGACGCAGCGGCGCGCGCATTGCCGGATCGATACTCTGCTGCATACGGGTCGACCCCTGATGCAGCGTATTCCACCACTCGACCGAGTAGTGAATAATCGGCAAGTTGACCACGCCAATCAGCACCAGAATGCCGGCAGCGCGACCAGCCAGACGGCGGTCGTCAAAGGCATGCCACAGCGCAATGGCGCCGACGTAGAGAAACAGCAATACCAGTTCAGAGGTGAGTCGGGCATCCCAGACCCACCAGGTGCCCCACATCGGTTTGCCCCATGCAGAGCCCGTCACCAGCGCAATAAAGGTAAACACGGCACCAATGGGCGCCATCGCGGCCAGCGCCAGATTGGCCATTTTCATCTGCCAGACCAGGCCAATAAACGCGGCAACGGCCATCGATGCATAAATACCCATCGACCAGATTGCCGCCGGAACGTGCAGATAAATAATGCGATAGCTCTGCCCCTGCTGATAATCCGCAGGCGCGAAGCCAAAGCCCCAGATCAACCCGGTTATCAGTACCACCGCGCTGGCAATCGCCAGCCACGGGATAAACCAGCCGCAGATCTGATAGAGCCGAGGAGGCATCGCCAATTGATGAAGTGTTTTCCACATAGTTCAGTCACCAGACTCCGTAAATTAATATCCATTGTGCCGGAGCGCCTTGCCCGGCCTGCATATCTCAACTGCGCTACTGCACGCTGATCCGTAACGCCGCAGCTGTGGCAAACGGGCTTAGCGTGGCGCTGCCGACCAGCAACGCGCCCAGAATCGCCATGTACCCTTCAACCGGTAAGTGCATGGAAGCCGCATCCATCGCCGCGGTCGCAAAAATCAGTAAGGGTATGGTGAGCGGAAGTACCAGCACGCTTAACAGCACGCCGCCGCGCTTTAAGCCCACCGTCAACCCCACGCCCGGCGCGCCGAGGAAGCCCAATGTCGGCGTCCCGAGTAACAAGGTCAGCGCCATAATTTTCCAGCCGTACATATCCATGCCCAGCAGCAACGCCACCAGCGGCGAGAGGATTAGCAGCGGCAGGCCGGTCACGACCCAGTGCGCCATCACTTTCGCCAGCACCACTGCCGGCAGCGGCAGCGGCAGCAGCATCAGTTGCTCAAGGCTGCCGTCCTGCAGATCATCACGAAACAGGCGTTCCAGCGCCAGCAACGACGCCAGCAGCGCCGCAACCCAGATGATGCCCGGCGCAATACGCGCCAGCAGTTGCGGCTCCGGCCCAATGCTCAGCGGGAACAGCGTAATAACAATCAGGAAGAACCATAAAGGATTGGCGATTTCCGCACTATGACGAAACGCAACTCGTAGTTCTAAACGGAAGATTCGCCGCATCATTGCGTTGCCCTCTCGCTGGTCAGCGCAATACGTCGCACTTTATCGGTCTCGACATTGAGCGGTTGGTGGGTGGTGAGAATAACAATACCGCCCTGCTCCGTATGCTGCGCCATACGCTGAGTCAGTCGCTCAACGCCGTTCACATCAATGGCGGTAAAGGGTTCGTCGAGGATCCACAGCCGGGCGCGGGTCAGCCACAAACGGGCCAGCGCCACGCGCCGCTGTTGTCCGGCGGAGAGTTGATTCACCGGGATATCTTCATATCCGGCAAGCCCCGCCTGCGCCAGCGCAGCCAGACACTGTGCGACGTCGCCGTCATGGTGAAAGAAACGCAGGTTTTCCAACGCCGAAAGCCGGGTTTTTATCCCCGGCTGATGTCCGATCCACAGCAGTTGTTGATGGTAGCTGTCCCGCACGTGATGCAACGGTTGCTCTTGCCAGCAAACCTCCCCTGCGTCGGGACGCGCCAGCCCGGTAAGTAACCGCAGCAAAGTGGTTTTCCCTGCGCCGTTGCTGCCGGTAATTTGTACCCATTCCCCTGCGTTGACGCGAAATGACAAATCGCTGAACAGTATTCTGTCATCCCGCTCGCAAAGTAATTCTCTGGCTTCAAGCATACCTGGTTATCTACATCCTGTTAAAATCCCGGTTTGACTTCGCGCATATCAGGCAGTTTGTGCGCTATCCCTTTATGACAGTCAATACAGGTTTGCCCGTCTTTCACGGCCTGGTCGTGCATTTTGGCCGCAACGCCTTTCTGGGCGGTTAAATCCATAAACTCGAAGTTGTGACAGTTTCGACACTCTTGCGAATTGTTATCTTTCATACGCCGCCACTCATTTTGCGCCATCGTTAAACGATGGTCTTCAAATTTCTGCGGTGTATCTATCAGCCCCAGTGCTTTCGCGTACAGCTCTTTACTGGCCTTGATCTTACGAATCATTTTCGGACCCCACTCATGTGGGACGTGGCAATCAGGGCAAGTCGCTCGCACACCACTACGGTTGTTGTAGTGTACGGTTTCCATGTATTCCTGGTACACCGTATTGCGCATTTCGTGACAGCTAATGCAGAACTCTTCTGTATTGGCCTTTTCCATACCGGTATTAAAGCCGCCCCAGAAAATAATGCCGCCCACAAAGCCGATTAACAACAGCGTGCCGAGCGCCAGACGGCTGGGGCGACGCCACCATTGCCAGACGCGCTTAATCCAGCCTGGTTTACGGTTAGAATTTTCCATAATGACCTCTTATTTCCCGTAACCTTTCGAGGGGGTGAAGGTATTTTCAACAATCGGCGCGGCGTCAGCCTGCGGCACGTGACATTGCAGGCAGAAATAACGACGCGGCGCGACTTCAGCCAATACCTTACCGTCGCTGTCCATAAAGTGCGTCGGACTGATGCGCGGCGCACCGGTGGTGCGATAGCTTTCCACACCGTGACATTGCAGGCAGCGGTTAGTATTAGTCGTCACCTGATACCCTTCAACGCTGTGCGGAACCATCGGCGGCTGATTCACATAGTTCAGCGGCATACGCACTTGCTCTTTCGGCATGCGAATCGCCCCTTCTTGTGTCCCTGAGACTTCTGGTGACTGACTCAGATCCACTCCGTTTGCAGCCCAAACGGCCCCACTGACTACCAGGGCCAGCGCAGCCGTCCATTGACTCAGCGCTTTAATCAGGTCATGGCTTTTCATGATTTCGCTCCCGAACTCCATCGTGTTGTTATTGTAAAAACATCCTCAGAACAGACATCCACACAGCGACCGCAGGCCATGCATTCGCGGCTGGTTACCTGCACCGGACTTTGCTCATCCAGCACCGGCGCACGTAGCACATGCGGTTCCGGGCAAACATGAAAACAATCCATACAGCGGTTACATCTGTTACGTTCTTTTGCCGAAACGGTTAATGCACCTTTACTCCCCACCACGCTATACAGCGCACCCAGTGGGCAAAGATGCCCGCACCAGCCATGCTCAACGACCAGTAGATCAAATAAAAACAGCGCGAGGATCAGCAGCGCCCCGCTGCCAAATCCCATGACCAGGCTCCGTCCGAGCAGAGAGACTGGATTTATCCACTCCCACAGCAGCGTACCGGTCAGCGCGGAACCGACCAGGATAACCACCAGCAGGACGTACCGTATATGGCGCGGCAGGGTTGCAGACTGATTCAGGTCAAACCTTCTGCGCAACCAACTGGCTAAATCGGTGACAGGGTTCATGGGACAAACCCAACTGCAAAACAGTCGCTTACCCGCCAGGGCATACAGCACCGTGATGATGACCGCCCCCGTTAACGCAACCGTCGCCGGCAGGTGTCCGCTGGCCAGGCTTTGCAGGGTAATCAGCGGATCGGTGAACGGGATGGAGTCCAGCAACAGGCTGCTACTGTAATTGCCATGCAGGATCCAGACGCCAAGCCACGGGCCGCTAAGGAACATCGCCAGTATCAGAAACTGGCTCAGACGACGCAGCACCAGCCAGCGATGACTCTTCCACCATCCTTTTTTTGCCTGCGCTTCACGCCCGGCGTCACGTTTACGATTTGCCATTGTTCCCCTCCAGCCAACCGAAGCGGTAATGGTGTCCTAACTCCCCTTTCGCCAGCGACAGGGGCAGCACTTTTATTGCTGGCTGCTCCAGGACGCACACTTTTTCGCATTTCCCGCAGCCGGTACAGGCGTCGCTGTGTACGGTCGGAATAAACCGCGCATGCTTGCCGGTACGCATGTTGCGGTCCAGCTCCAGGGTGATAGCCTCATCGATTTTCGGGCATTCGCGATAGCAAACGTCGCAGCGTAATCCCTGATAGTTGAGGCAGTTTTCGTGATCCAGCAGTACCGCCAGCCCCATGCGTGAATCGTCAATAGATTCAATGTCCCTGTCCAACGCACCGCTGGGGCAAACTTTGGCGCACGGAATGTCTTCACACATTTCGCAGGGAATATCACGCGCGACAAAATACGGCGTACCAGCAGCCAGCCCTGAGGCAAGCGTCGCCAGCTTCAGCGTGTCATACGGGCAGGCCTGAACGCACTGACCACAGCGCACGCAGGCACTGGCGAATGCCTCCTCGCTCAGTGCGCCTGGCGGGCGCAGCCGCACGCCGGTTGCACGTGCGGTTTGCTGTTGCAACCCCAGCGCCACGCCAACGACGGCCAATCCGCCCGCTGCGCGAACCATATCGCGCAGAAAGCGGCGGCGGCCATTTTGGGGTTTTGCTGACCGGGACATAACGCGTTACACCTTCGCCAGTTTCACAGCGCACTTCTTGAAATCCGTCTCTTTGGAGAGCGGATCCGTCGCATCCAGCGTCAGGTTGTTCACCAGCTGTGCGGCGTCGAAGAACGGCATGTAGACCAGCCCCTGCGGTGGACGGTTACGCCCGCGCGTTTCAACTATCGAGATAACTTCACCACGACGGGAAACCACTTTGACTTTGTCGCCACGGCGCAGATCGCGTGCTTTTGCATCCAGCGGATGGATAAACAGCACAGCTTCCGGGAAAGCACGGTGCAGCTCAGGTACGCGACGCGTCATGCTGCCGGTATGCCAGTGCTCCAGCACACGTCCGGTAGACAGCCACAGGTCGTACTCTTTATCCGGCGCTTCTGCGGCAGGTTCAAATGGCAGCGCGAAGATGACCGCTTTGCCGTCCGGCTTACCGTAGAACTTGTAGCTTTCACCCGCTTTCACGTAAGGGTCGTTGCCTTCGCTGTAGCGCCACTGGGTCTCTTTGCCCTCAACGACCGGCCAGCGTAAACCGCGCGCTTTGTGGTAATCGTCAAATGGCGCAAGGTCATGCCCGTGACCGCGGCCAAACCAGGCGTACTCTTCGAACAGCCCTTTTTGCAGATAGAAACCCAGCTCGCGGGATTCATCGTTCAGTTGATCTTCTGCCAGTTCAGCCACCGGGAATTTCGTCACTGCAGGCGTGGCAAACAGTACGTCATACAGCGTTTTGCCGCGCAGTTCCGGTTTCTGCGCCAACAGCGCTTCCGGCCACACTTCTTCTGTTTTGAAGCGACGAGAGAACTGCACCAGTTGCCACAGATCCGATTTCGATTCACCCGGCGCTTTAATCTGCTGACGCCAGAACTGTGTACGACGTTCCGCGTTACCGTAAGCACCTTCTTTCTCTACCCACATCGCGGTCGGCAGGATCAGGTCGGCCGACAGAGCGCTGACCGTCGGGTACGGATCGGAGACGATGATGAAGTTGCGCGGATCGCGCCAGCCCGGCATACGCTCTTCGTTGATGTTCGGACCGGCCTGCATGTTGTTGGTACACATCGCCCAGTAGACATTGAGCTTGCCATCTTTCAGCGCACGGTCTTGCGCCACGGCATGCAGACCGATTTTTGCCGGAATGGTCCCCGCCGGAATATTCCAGTGCTTCTCACAGATATCGCGGTGTTTTTCGTTCGTAACCACCATGTCCGCAGGCAGACGGTGGGAGAACGTACCGACTTCACGCGCGGTACCGCAGGCGGAAGGCTGACCGGTCAAAGAGAACGGACCGCAGCCTGGCTGGGAGATTTTACCGGTCAACAGGTGCAGGTTATAGACCAGGTTGTTGGCCCACACGCCGCGGGTATGCTGGTTGAAGCCCATCGTCCAGTAGGAGATGACTTTTTTCTTCGGATCGGCATACAGCTGCGCCAGCTGTTCCAGCTGATCTTTCGGTACGCCGGTCATTTCGGCGGTTTTATCCAGCGTGTACTCGGCAACAAAGGCTTTGTAATCCTCAAAGCTCATCGGCTCAGAGGCATCGGATCCCGGGTTTTTCGCCGCTTTTTCCAGCGGGTGGGTTGGACGCAGACCGTAGCCGATGTCCGTCACGCCTTTACGCAGATTAACGTGCTTGCTAAAGAAATCCTGGTTGATCGCATTGTTTTGAAT
Source organism: Citrobacter sp. Cb031 (assembly GCF_030336725.1). NCBI lineage: Bacteria > Pseudomonadati > Pseudomonadota > Gammaproteobacteria > Enterobacterales > Enterobacteriaceae > Citrobacter > Citrobacter sp. Cb031. The sequence continues at coordinate 371,677 of NZ_JAOWDA010000019.1, read as the reverse complement.
GATGTAGTTAGCGATGTAGTTGAGGATCACCAGATCGGTTTGCGGCGTGAAGACCATGCCGTTATCCGCCAGCTCAAAGCTGCGGTGCTGGAAGGTGGAGAGCACCGCGACATTAACATTGGGATCAGACAGACGACGGTTGGTGATGCGCGACCACAGGATCGGGTGCATCTCCGCCATATTCGCGCCCCACAGGACGAAAGCATCTGCATGCTCGATATCGTCATAGCAGCCCATCGGTTCATCCATACCGAAGGTACGCATAAAGCCGACTACCGCTGACGCCATGCAGTGACGCGCGTTCGGGTCGATGTTATTCGAACGGAAACCCGCTTTAAACAATTTGGCAGCGGCATAACCTTCCCAAATCGTCCACTGACCCGAGCCGAACATACCGATAGACTCCGGGCCTTTCTCTTTCAGGGACGTTTTGAATTTCTCTTCCATCACGTCAAAGGCTTGGTCCCAGCTAATCGGGGTGAACTCGCCTTCTTTGTGATACTTACCGTCCTTCATGCGCAGCATCGGCTGCGTTAAACGGTCTTTTCCGTACATGATTTTCGGCAGGAAGTAACCTTTGATGCAGTTAAGCCCACGGTTAACCGGCGCATCCGGATCGCCCTGGCATGCCACAACACGCCCTTGCTGCGTCCCGACCAATACGCCACAGCCCGTCCCGCAAAAACGGCACGGGGCTTTGTCCCATTTGATGGCTTCTTGCTGACCGACTACCGCACGGGCTACGCCCGGCACGCTTAACCCGGCAGCCGCCGCAGCGGCCGCAACGGCGTTAGCTTTCATAAAGCTACGACGACTGAGTTTCATGGTGTTTCCTCACCTTGCTCATCCTGCTGGTGATAAACCAGCGACACCGCCAGCACGCCCGCAACGTTGCGCACTGACTCAATAGTTTTCATTAACGTCTCGCTGTGCTCAGCTTCCACCACCACGATCAGTTGACCGCTTTCCACATCGCTGAGTGCAACTTCGCAACCTGGGAACGAACGCAACTGCGTGGCGATATCATTGATATGCTGACTTTTGGCCTGAACGACCAGGCTGCAGACCTGCCAGTTATTGTCCATGGTTGTACTCCGCGTTAATGGCTGATACCGGGCAGATAGCGACACATGCGCCACATCCGTTACAGTCCTGATTGTCGAGCTGCGGCTGATAAATGCCGGACAGCGTGGGACGAAAGGTTATGGCCATGGGTTCACAGCTATCCTGACAGCGATGACATTCAACGGACTGATGTGCGAGACAGTTTTCCCCAATCGTAAAATTCAGATCCCATGCCCTGGTGTGGCGCGGAAGAAAAAGGGATTCAGAACAGGCCTCTGCGCAGGCATAGCAAAAGCTACACTCGCCGTGTTTGAAATTTACGCTCGGATAACCGCCCTGGCCTCGCTGCAGGATGTCGGTTTCACACGCCTGGATGCAGGCGTCACAACGAAGGCAATGGGCCAGAAAGTGAGAGTCTTCCTTGCTCCAGGGCGGACGGATCCCTGAGTTGGCGTTTCGCCAACTGCCTGTCAACATGCCTCGACGGGATAAATCAACCATGACATTGTCCTTCCATAATGACGCCCTCCCCTGGTGGGTTGAACGACATAAAAACTGCACTATTTATGAGTAGTTATTTTTAGTCGTAAGATATTTCAGGATGTGTTAGAGGTGCATACCCCAATCGGGGTAAATGCTGTTGCCGGATCAAAGGAGTGTTGAGTTGGCGGGAAAAAATGCGCTTTTGCTCACATTTCAATGAGTTATATAACACTGTATATAACGAACCACTCAAAAAGAGAATGATTTTATAATTAAGATTATTCTTAGAACATATCGCTAGCCTGAAAGAAGACGTCTACCAAATACACTTAAAATATAAGTAAATACAGATTAATCGATTATGTAAATATGTTAACCTGCCCCAGACTCGTTCATAAGACAGAAGAAAGGAAACACTGTGAACAATAAGATGAAAACAATTGTCCCTGCCGTACTTTTCGCCGCCTTTGCCAGCGCCTCTGCATGGGCTGCCAGTAACGATGCCGGCGCTCAGCCGCTGGAAAAAGTCGCCCCTTATCCTAAGGCGGAAAAGGGTATGAAGCGCCAGGTTATCCAGCTTACTCCTGAGAAAGATGAATCTACTCTGAAAGTAGAACTGCTAATCGGACAAACGCTGGAAGTTGACTGCAACCAACACCGCCTGGGCGGAGAACTGGACAGCAAAACGCTGGAAGGTTGGGGATATGACTACTATGTCTTCGACAAAGTGACGTCTCCGGTTTCAACCATGATGGCCTGCCCGGACGGTAAGAAAGAGAAGAAATTTATTACCGCGTATCTGGGTGATGACGGCATGCTGCGCTACAACAGCAAGTTACCGATTGTGGTCTATACGCCGGAGAACGTGGAAGTGAAATACCGTATCTGGAAAGCGGAAGAGAAGATTCAGGACGCAGTCGCGCGATAAGTAAGAATGTGCCGGAGGGCGGCGTACCGCCTTATCCGGCATTTTATTTACAGTGCGATATCCGCTACAGCTTTCTGCTCAGGCTGCGGTTGCGCCTGAGGTTTCAGCTGAGGTTTCGGCGCTTCATCAGCAGCCTGCGGCTTGTCATATTTCAGCCCCAGAACATCACTGGTGTATTGCAGCTCTTGTTCCGTAGCTTCAACGTTACCGTTCAGCTTGGTACCATAAGACGGAATAATGGTTTTCAGTTTCGCCTGCCATTCAGGGCTGGCCACTTTATCTTTAAACACTTTTTCCATCAGATGCAGCATAATCGGCGCCGCGGTTGATGCACCCGGAGAAGCGCCCAGCAGCGCGGCAATGGTGCCCTCTTTATCGCTGACGACTTCGGTACCCAGACGCAGCACACCGCCCTTCTCCGCATCACTTTTAATGATCTGCACACGCTGGCCCGCCTGCCATAAACGCCAGTCTTCTTTTTTCGCCTGCGGATAGTACTCTTGCAGCGCGGCAAAACGGTCGTCATCGCTGAGCATCACCTGGCTTACCAGATATTTCACCAGATCGAAGTTATCCAGACCCACGTTGACCATCGGCATAAAGTTCGAGGTGGTGGTCGAGCTGAGCAGATCCCACAATGAACCGTTTTTCAGGAACTTGGTGGAGAATGTCGCGAATGGCCCAAACAGCACGACGCGTTTGCCATCAAGGATACGGGTATCGATGTGCGGCACGGACATCGGCGGCGCGCCAACGGAGGCCTGACCGTACACTTTCGCCAGGTGGCGATTCACCACGTCCGGATTATCCGCAACCAGGAACTGCCCGCCAACCGGGAATCCGGCATAACCTTTCGCTTCCGGAATGTCGGTTTCCTGCAACAGCTTCAGCGCAGCGCCACCGGCACCGATAAAGACAAACTTCGCCTTGATATCGTGTTCCGCTTCGTTATTTTTCAGATCGGCGACCGTGACGGTCCAGCTATTGTCGGCATTGCGTTTAAAGCCACGCACTTCGGTACTCAGCTGCAGCGCAAAGTTGGGCTTTTTCTGCAACGAGGCAATCAGCTGGCGCGTGATTTCGCCGTAGTTTACGTCAGTACCAATCTCGGTACGCGTTGCCGCGACTTTCTGCTTCGGATCGCGGCCTTCCATGACCAGCGGCGCCCACTCTTTAATCTGCGCGTGATCTTCGGAATAACGCATGCCACGGAATAACGTGCTCTGCTGCAGTGCGGTGTAACGGGCACGCAGGAAGTTCACGTTCTCGTCACCCCAGACAAAACTCATGTGCGGAACGGTGGTGATAAATGAGCGTGGTTCATGCATTACGCCATTATTGACCTGATAGGCCCAAAACTGGCGGGAGATCTGGAAGGCTTCGTTGATTTCGACTGCCTTTTCAATGCTGATGCTACCGTCGGCCTTTTTAGGCGTGTAGTTCAGCTCCATCAGTGCGGAGTGGCCTGTTCCGGCGTTATTCCAGCCGTTTGAGCTTTCCTGCGCTACACCATCCAGTCGCTCAACCATGGTCATTGACCATTGCGGTTCCAGCTCCTGTAAATAGGTTCCCAGCGTGGCGCTCATGATGCCGCCGCCAATCAACAGTACATCCGTTTCCTGCTCTTCCGCCGCTTTCGCTTTTGCCGCCATCGAGACAACATTCAGCCCAACGGCCATGGTGAAGAGCATGGCAGTCACTTTTTTCATAATGTTAATGCCTTACTTTTAGTATCGCTTTTTTGCTTTTAATGCAGGTGAAAATCGAGCGGCATCAACGGTAACACTTAAGTAAAAATATTTAAATATTGTTTATAAATTATATTTAATTTTTAAAAATGTTATTAATACGTTGATAGTTTATACGGTTATTGACAATCATTTCTGGAAACCGGTCCGTCAGACAGGTACTATGCTGCGCTTTGCTATTCACCGCACGGATGCCTGTCGGTCTGCTGTATCGGGCCATTTTTGACCTAAGAGTAACGATGTCTGCCACTCAACCCTCCTCTGTCGCAGTAGCGGAGCACGCGACGCGCGCAGTGCTGCGCCAACCCCGTTTACTGGTTCGCGAAACGCTGGCCGGTGTGGTAACCGCCCTGGCGCTGATCCCGGAAGTGATCTCTTTTTCCGTTATCGCCGGCGTCGATCCTAAAGTCAGCCTGATAGCCTCAGTCGTACTGTGCCTGGCAATGTCATTTTTAGGTGGCCGTCCGGCAATGGTTACCGCAGCGGCAGGATCGGTCGCGCTGGTGATTGGCCCGATGGTGCATCAACACGGCGTCCAGTACATCCTGCCTGCGGTGGTGCTGGCCGGGATTATTCAGATCCTGTTTGGCGTATTGGGGATGGCGCGTCTGATGCGATTCATTCCTACAGCCGTCATGACCGGTTTTGTGAACGCGCTGGGTATTTTGATTTTCTTTGCCCAGGTCCCGCATTTCTGGGGTAAAAGCCCGCTAATCTGGGGGCTGTTTGTCCTGACCCTGCTGATTGTGCTGTGGGTTCCGCGGTTTATTAAAGCGATCCCCGCGCCGCTTATCGCCATCGTGCTGCTGACGGTGTTCACTGTCACCAGCGGACAACTATTACCGACCGTCGGTGACGAAGGTTCAATGCGCGGCGGCCTGCCGGGATTCACGCAGTTATTGGTACCACTCAACCTGCAAACGCTGGCGATTATCTGGCCCTGCGCGCTGAGCATCGCTTTTGTCGGATTAATGGAGTCGCTGTTAACCGCCCGTCTGGTGGATGACCTGACGGTTACGCCGTCGAATAAGAATCGCGAGAGCGCCGGGTTGGGGATAGCCAATATTCTGGCCGGTTTTTATGGCGGCATCGCCGGGTGTGCGATGATTGGTCAAACCATCGTTAACGTCGAGATGGGCAAAGGACGCAGCCGCATCTCGACGGTCGCCGCCGGGCTGGTGCTGTTGTTGCTGGTCACCGCCTTAAGCGAAGTAATGGCGAAAATCCCCATGTCGGTGCTGGCGGGAATTATGGTGATTGTGGCGGTGAAAACCTTCAGTTGGCACAGCATCCAGCCCGCTACGCTGCGGCAACTCCCCGTTACTGAAACGCTGGTGATGCTGATGACCGTCGCGGCGACGGTGTCAACCGGCAACCTGGCGCTTGGCGTGGTTGCCGGGGTGATGACGATGCTCATTCTGCCGCGTATCGTCAGAGGCAAACGTGCGGCTACATCAGAAACAGCGTTGCCAGACCGAGAAAAATAAAGAAACCACCGGTATCGGTGATTGCCGTAATCATGACGCTCGAGCCGACCGCCGGGTCGCGCCCGAGCTTCACCATCGTCATCGGAATAATAACGCCCATCAACGCCGCCATCAGCAAATTGAGCATCATCGCCAGGGTCATCACGCCGCCGAGCGCCATGTCATCGTACAGCCACCAGGTAATGCCGCCCATAATTCCGCCCCACACGAGGCCATTAATCAACGCCACGCCCATTTCGCGCAGGATCAAAAACGTCAGGTTTCCCGGCTGAATATTTTGTAGCGCCAGCGCGCGAACAATCATGGTGATGGTTTGATTCCCGGTGTTGCCGCCGATCCCCGCCACAATCGGCATCAGCGAGGCCAGCGCGACCAGTTGCGAAATTGTATGTTCGAAGCCGTCGATCACTCGCGAAGCGATAAAGGCGGTACAAAGGTTAACGGCCAACCACGCCCAGCGGGTTTTTACCGCTTTCGTGACGGGGGCAAACACATCCTCTCCGGCGCTTAAGCCGCCCATTCGACGCAGATCGGTATCGGTTTCTTCATAGACCACATCGACGATCTCATCGATGGTTAAACGGCCCATCAGTTTACCTGAAGAGTCAACGACCGCGGCACTGACCAGGTCGTCACGTTCAAAGGTTCGCGCGGCGTGTTCGGCGATATCTTCCGGAGAAAAGGTGAGCGGATCATCTTCCATCACCTCGCTGACTTTTCGCTGCACGTCATTGAGCAGAATACAGGTGAGCGTCAGTTCCCCGACCAGCACTTTATTGCGGTCGGTCACGAAGAGTTTATCGGTGTTCTCCGGCATTTTTCCCAGCCGCCGCAGGTAGCGTTGCACCACTTCCAGCGTCACGTCCGGACGCACGGTGATAACTTCGAACTCCATAATCGCACCGACGCGATTCTTCTCGTAGTGCAGCACCTGGCGGACGCGCGCCCGCTCCTCGGCCGGTAACGTCGCCAACAGTCGACCCGTGAGGTTACGAGGGAGATGCTGAACCAGATAAATCTGTTCGTCGATATCAAGGTATTGCAACGCATCCAGCAGCTCACGATCGCTCATCTCATCGATCAGGTCGTCCCAGACGTTTTCAGACGCCTCAAGCAGGACGTTACCGCGCTTTTCACTTTCGACCAGTCGCCACAGGGCGTGACGCTCTTCAGAAGGTAATGCTTCAAGGGTATCCGCCAGATCGGGCGGCGGCAGGTGGGCGACCAGCGCCCCTACCTCAGCAATATCGTCGGCTAACGTGCCGACGTCATATTGCTCAGCCAGGGTAAGCTTGCCCAATAGCGTTGAAACAACGGCTTTATCAGTGGTCAGCAGCCAGATAAGACGCGCACGCTCTTCATCACGCAGTCTGGCGCTGTTTTTATTTGTTACAGGCATTAATCATAAATCCATGATATGAAATATCATTAATCATGATGCCGATTTATGTAAATAACAATAAACAGTGCCGCCGGGTGGATAAAAAACCGGCGGCATGTGGGATCACGCAGTGCGGGCCACCGCGTCACGCGAGGCGGCATCACGCTCATCGCCCAGCAGTTCACTCAACTGTCCGTTACGCATTTCCAGCAGACGATCGGCGTGAATAAAATAGTGATCGTCATGGCTAATGGCGAAGATAGTTTTACCCATTTCTTGCATCAGCGGTAACAGGACCTGATAGAACTCACGACGGAAATGGGGATCCTGATCGGCAGCCCATTCATCCAGCAGAATGATGTCGCGCTCCTCCGCCAAAGCCAGCAGCAGCGCCACGCGTTTCTTCTGCCCTTTCGACAGCTTCAGATTGAGGATGCGGCCATCGTTCATCTCCAGCTTGTGACCCATCTTTAGATGTTCCAGCCACTTCGCTACCAGCTGCGGATTGGCTTCTTTACCTTCCGGCCCCAGCAATTTGTCGAACAGCCAGACGTCGGTAAACACGGCGGAAAACAGCTTGCGATAATCTTCCGGCTTTTCAACGGCCACGGCCTTACCATCAAGCAAAATTTCACCTGACTGCGGCTGGTATAGCCCGGTCAGTAACATCGCCAGCGTAGATTTCCCGCTGCCGTTGCCGCCAATCAAGAAGATCAGTTCACCGCGATGAATCGTCAGATTGACCGGCCCTACGGAAAAGGCATTATCCTGATAGTGGAAAACCACGTTACGCAGTTCCAGCGTTTGCCAGTTTGGAAAGGCGGTTGGGCGCGGGAATTCGGCCTTAAAAGGTGCCAGTGCGAATTTATTCAGCTTGTTGAAAGCCACCTGCGCAGTGAGCAGGGTCGGTAGCGCGCCAACGGCAGAGAGCAGCGGCGTACGCAGGAATAACAGCGTCAGTGAGTAAGTCGCCGCCACGGCGGTATCCGCCCAGCCCAGACTATTCGCCATCCAGAACACCAGGCCAATGGCGCCCAGCATCATAATGTTTGACCAGTTGACCGCGCTCAGGTGGAAGGTATCGGCGCGAATAATATGGTGACGGTACTCTTTGGCATCCGGGACGTACATCTGATTAAAGATATGCTCGGCGCGCTCGCGGTTGAGCGTCAGCTCTTTGCGCCCTTCCAGCACCGTCTGATAATCGTTGTACAACTTGTCTTCGGTTTCGCGCAGGGTAGCCATGTGCTTATACACCCGCGCCACCAGCACAAATCCCCCCCAGATGGTGATTGCCATCCAGATAGCCGTCACCAGCAGCATTTTGGTCGACAGCATCGCCAGATACGCCGCCGACCCGATGGTCAGGATAATCCCCTGCACCAGCTCAGGCAGACGAACAAATGCGATGGTGATGTTGCGAATATCGCTGGTTAAACCGGCCAGCAACGAGGCGCTGCCAAGCAGTTCAATACGCTCGACGTGGGTATCCAGAATACGTTTGATAAATTCGCTACGCAGGCGGTACACAAAGTGGTGGCCGAGCGTGGTCAACGCCAGCTGAGAGCCGAGAGTGACAACCATCAATAGCAGCAACAGGCCAAGAAACTCCGGCAGCACCATCAGCGTGGTGTCGACCGTTTCAATCAGACGCTGGTTGATAAACGCAATCAGCCCAATCCCCAACGCAGCGCTGGCGAGGCTGAGCGTCATGACGCTGATAAATGGCCAGCGATACTGCCGCCAGACAAGAAGTAAAAGTTCCATGCGAACAACCCGGACAAGTAATAACAGCCCGCAGTTTAAACATCTCTTCGCTGACAGCAATAATAATTCTTATTTTTATTCTTTTTTACCCGCCTGACGAAACGTCAGATTGTAGCGACAGTCTCCGGTCAACGGATGATACCCCGTCTTAAGCGGCTGGATCCCATGATAAAACAGCCGCGAAGTACCGCCCCACACCACCACATCGCCATGTTCCAGCAGCAAACGCTTTAAGGGGTCATTACGGCGCAAGCCGCCAAATTGAAAGATGGCCGGCAATCCTAGCGACACCGAGACAATTGGCGCCCGCAGGTCGGGTTCGTCTTTATCCTGATGTAAGGACAGTTTTGCCCCTGGCGTGTAGCGGTTAATCAGACAAGCATCGGGTTGAAAATCAGCATAGTCCGCCGCCGTCGCTGCCTGTTGGCACAGGTCAGCGAATGCATCCGGCAGCGGCGGCCAGTGCGCGCCGGTTAGCGGATCAAAAGGAGAATAAAGGTAACCATGTTGATCGGTCGTCCAGCCCAGACGACCGCAGTTGGTCATTGCCACCGACATCGTGTAGCCGCCGGGCGTCACCATCTGGCGAAACGGCGACTGTCTGGCGATAGCCGCTATCGCCTGCAGCAGAGACGGTGCGCAGTCAAAAGCGAAGCGTCGCAGAATAACCGCGCCTGACGCCAGCGGCTCCTGCCAGGGTTTCGCATCCGCAAAGAGATCGAGCATTATGTTTCCTCGCCAGTCGTTTCACGTTGCAGTAACTGTGCTTTGCGCGCAATGCCCCACCGGTAGCCAGAAAGCGCGCCATCGCCGCGGATCACCCGGTGACACGGGATGACGATTGCCAGTTTATTCGCCCCACAGGCGCTGGCCACCGCACGCACCGCCTTCGGTTTGCCAATGGCGCTGGCCAGTTGCTGGTAGCTCATCGTTTCGCCGCACGGAATTGCGCGCAACGCCTGCCACACCTGCTGCTGAAATGCGGTTCCCCGGATATCCAGCGGCAGCGATAACGGCGCGTCACGCGCATTGATTGCGGCGATCACTTCGCGCACGCGCTGCTGAAAATCGGTATCTGCTGGCACATCCTGAGCGGCCGGAAACAGCTCATGCAGATCCGCAACCAACGTAGCGTCATCATCACCTAGTAAGATCGCGCAGATACCACGTTCGCTTTCCGCCACCAGACAGCGACCCAGAGTGCAATCTGCCAGGGTATAGCGTACAGAAACGTTGTCACCACCTTTACGAAATTGCTTTGCGGTCATGCCTAACGTCTGATCCGCTTTTCGGTAGTAGCTGCTGCTGTCGGGAAATCCGGCGTTGAGAATTGCCTGCGTTACCGGAACGCCTTTCGCCAGCGCATCGCGCAGACGGCGGGCGCGCCAGGACTGCTGCCACGCTTTGGGGGTCATGCCCGTTGTGGCTTTGAACAGGCGATGTAAGTGATACGGGCTCATCGCCACCTGCTGCGCCAGCTCGTCCAGCGTGAGGGGAGATTCCTGCTCCAGTAACTGGCAGGCGTGGGCTATTTTCTCCAGCCGATGCTGGTGGGCGCTGTCTTTATCCGGCTGACAACGTTTACAGGGACGAAAACCGGCGGCCAGCGCCTGCCGGGCATCGGCAAAGAAACTGACATTTTTGCGCAGCGCATGTTTCGCCCGACAGGACGGACGGCAGAAAATGCCGGTAGTCTGGACGGCGAAAACAAACTGACCGTCAGCGTCGGCGTCACGATCCACAACGGACTGCCAGCGGTCATCATCAGTTATGCGTATACGATTTTTCATTATGGACTCCTTTGTTAAGCATAGCGCTTAGCCTCAGTGTGTCCCCATAGCCGGATACAAAAACCCGCAATCTTGCTTTTTAATTTTTTTCGCTGAGCAGGAAGCTTTTAAACTGCGGCGACATCCAGGTTTTAAACCCCTCGCCCTCTTTTATAATCATATAGACCGCGAGTCCTTCACGACGCACCACCTCTTTGGCCTTTTCCGGGCCGAGAACCATCAATCCGGTATCCCAACCGTCAGCCTCCAGCGCCGTTGGTGCGATTACCGTTACAGACACCAGGTTGTGTTCAATCGGACGACCGGTTTGCGGATCAATAACATGGGAAAGGCGCTTACCATCCAGCTCATAATAGTTACGGTAGCTGCCGGAGGTGCTAATGCCATGCCCGTTAATGTCGACAATCGCCTGCACCGCGTTTTCGCGATCGGTCGGTTTCTGAATCGCGACTCGCCACGAAAGCCCGTCTGCATTCATACCGCGGCTGTTCAATGCTCCACCAACGGATACCAGATAACGGGCGATCCCTTCCTGCTCCATTAATCGTGCCAGATGATCGGCGGCATAACCTTCGCCAACGGTCGAGAGATCCACGTACAGCTCGGGCAAATCTTTTTGCAGGTAGTTCCGATGCGCCTCATTAACAACCTTCAGATGTGAAAGCCCGGTTTGCGCTTTTGCGGCGTCAATTTGCGCCTGCGTAGGAATATGCACCGGTTGCTGATCCGGGCCAAAGCCCCACAGATTGACCAACGGACCCACGGTAATATCCATGGCCCCACCGGTTTTTGCGCCAATGCGTAACGCCGAAGTCACGATATCGGCCATAGCATCATTAACCGGCCATGGCGACAGGCTTTTCGACAGGTTAAAGCGCATTAACGCAGAATCATTTTTATAGGTAGAGAGAAGCTGATCGTCGGCATCCAGCTGAGCCTGGATCTTCGCCTGCAGTTCCCCGGCGCGTTTGGCATCTACGCCCACCGCACTGACCCGCCAGAAAGTGCCCATGGTTTTACCTTCCAGAACGGTGGCAGGTTGTGTGGTCTGGGCAGGTTTCGGGGCTTCATCGCACCCGACAAAAAAGATCGTCACAGCCAGTAGTGCTGCGCGATAGAAATTCACTTCCATACGTAATTATCCTCATGCGAACGGGCGCAAGAGTACACCAAAAATCGTTGTTTGTACGACGAAAAAACGGCATTAAAAAAGGCCCCGCAGGGCCTTTTAACGACATGAGCGCAGATTAGAACTGGTAAACCAGACCCAGCGCTACGATATCATCGGTAGAGATGCGAGCATCACGGGTGAACTGGTTGTCATCCAGCAGGTTGATTTTGTAATCAACATAGGTAGACATGTTTTTGTTGAAGTAGTAGGTCGCGCCAACATCAACATATTTCAGGATATCCTGGTCGCCGTAACCATTGTTCAGGTCTTTACCTTTGGACTGCAGGTAAGCCACGGACGGACGCAGACCGAAGTCGAACTGGTACTGCGCAACAGCTTCAAAGTTCTGTGCTTTGTTAGCCCAGCCCAGGTTGCCCGCACGCGTTGCGTTGTAGGTCTGGGTGTACTGTGCTGCCAGGTAAACGTTATTCGCGTCGTATTTCAGACCGCCAGTGTAGGTTTCAGCACGGTCACCGGTACCGAAGTTCAGACGGTTCTGCTCGTCAGTACGTTTGGAGCTGGTGACTGCAGTACCCAGCGCGAAGCCTTCACCGATATCATAAGTGATAGATCCGCCAACGCCGTCGCCGTTCTGACTCAGCGCATCACGACCGTTGCCGGTCACACCAGTCATACCTTCGCCTTCCGGGCTACCGTTTTTACCCTGGTACTGCAGGGCAAAGTTCAGGCCATCAACCAGACCGAAGAAGTCGGTGTTACGATAGGTCGCGAAGCCGTTACCACGCTGCTGCATGAAGTTGTCAGAACCGTAGGTGTCGCCGCCGAATTCCGGCAGAACGTCGGTCCAGGACGTTACGTCGTAAACTACGCCATAGTTACGACCGTAGTCGAAAGATCCTACGTCAGCGAATTTCAGACCAGCAAACGCCACACGGGTCCAGGAGTTGTTTTCGTTTTCAGAGGAGTTACCCTGAATCTGGTATTCCCACTGGCCGTAACCGGTCAGTTGGTCGTTAACCTGGGTTTCGCCTTTGAAGCCGATACGCATATAGGTCTGATCGCCATCTTTAGTGGAGTCATCAGAGAAATAGTGCAGACCGTCTACTTTACCGTACAGGTCTAATTTGTTGCCGTCTTTGTTATAAATTTCAGCCGCATTTGCTGCGCCTGCTACCAGCAGTGCTGGTACCAGGAGGGACAGTACTTTAACTTTCATGTTATTAACCCTCTGTTATATGCCTTTATTGCTTTTTTATGCCACTGCATACTGATTAAGGTCATTAACCAGTCGGCAACTTCATTCTCCGCAAAAACACAGAATAATCCAACACGAATATGATACTAAAACTTTTAAGGTGTTTCATTTATCGGCATAGGTGTTTCAAAATATTAATACGAGGGAACTTTTTTAAAATCAAAAAACAGTCAAAATAAGCACAAATAATCAAGAACTATTTTAATTAAATTTAAAATCAATAGGTTACCTTGAAAATAGTTATAGCACTGAATGACAAAACAAAATCTTCACTCGCAACTAAAATAGACCCGCTATCATCATTAACTTTATTTATTACCGTCATTCATTCATGAATGTCTGTTTACCCCTATTTCAACCGAATGCTTCGCGTTCGGTTTTTTTTTACCCTTCTTTACACAAAACTTACCGTTCTGTGCTACCGATGCAAAACTATAACAACTATTAACTATCTCATTGCGTCGTATTCAGATATAAATCTGATTAATAATTTCTTGTTATTTAATGCTAAATGTATACATTCCGTACAAATATTTGTACCCGCCTTTATCCACTGTACACCTTTGCATTGTCATAGCTGCAACAGAATGGAGCGTAAAAAATGCGGGCCATCCGGCGTGGTGTAAGTGTGGCAATTCATATATTACCCTTTATACTGCCCCATCATCTTTCGCGTCGTTTAACAGGTCATAAACACGAATGAGTCAGTCTGACACAACGGCTTCTACCCGATTCTCCCTGCTACCGGGAAGTATTACCCGTTTCTTCTTATTACTGATCGTTGTGCTGTTGGTGATGATGGGCGTTATGGTCCAGAGCGCCGTCAACACCTGGTTAAAGGATAAGAGCTATCAGATTGTCGATATCACCCATGCCATTCATAAAAGGGTCGATACCTGGCGATACGTGACCTGGCAAATCTATGACAATATTGCCGCCACGGCCAGTTCACCTGGTGCAGAAGGACTGCAGGAAACGCGTCTGAAACAAGACGTCTATTATCTTGAGAAACCGCGCAGAAAGACCGAGGCGCTGATTTTCGGTTCCCATGACAGTTCTACGCTGGAGATGACCCAACGCATCTCAACCTATCTTGATACGCTGTGGGGCGCGGAAAATGTTCCGTGGTCTATGTATTACCTGAATGGTCAGGACAATAGCCTGATCCTTATCTCAACGTTGCCGCTAAAAGATCTGACTTCCGGTTTTAAAGAGTCGACGATTGGTAATATTGTCGATTCACGGCGCGCGGAAATGTTACAACAGGCCAATGCGCTGGATGAACGTGAAAGCTTCTCTTCACTGCGCCGTCTGGCGTGGCAGAACGGGCATTACTTCACGCTACGCACGACCTTTAATCAGCCTGGACATCTGGCAACGGTTGTCGCCTTTGACCTGCCGATTAATGACTTGATCCCACCCGGCATGCCGCTGGACAGCTTCCATCTGGTTCCAGATGCCACGTCAACAACCGAGCATCTGAATGAAAAAGAGTCGCCTGACAGCGTCAGCATTAATTTCAACAACAGTAAAATTGAGATCTCTTCGGCGCTAAACTCAACGGATATGCGGCTGGTGTGGCAGGTTCCGTTTGGCTCATTGCTGCTCGACACCTTGCAAAGCATTCTGCTGCCGCTGTTACTCAACATTGCTTTGTTGGCCCTGGCGCTGTTTGGCTATACCACCTTTCGCCACCTCCCTGCCCGTTCCACCGAAGTGGCACCAAACCTTGCGGCAAATAATGAACTGCGTGTTCTGCGCGCCATCAATGAAGAGATTGTGTCTCTGCTGCCTCTGGGCTTGCTGGTGCACGATCAAGAAGCAAACCGCACGGTTATCAGCAATAAAATTGCCGACCACCTGTTACCACATTTAAATTTGCAAAACATTACCAGTATGGCGGAGCAGCATCAGGGGGTGATTCAGGCCACCATCAATAATGAGCTGTATGAGATCCGGCTGTTCCGCAGCCAGATCTCATCGAGAACGCAGATCTTTATTATTCGTGACCAGGACCGCGAAGTGCTGGTTAATAAGAAGCTGAAGCAAGCGCAGCGACTGTATGAGAAAAACCAGCAGGCCCGGGCGGCCTTTATGCAGAATATCGGCAGCGCACTGAAAGACCCGGCGAAAACACTTGCCGCTAATGCTGCCGCACTGAATAGCCCGGACAGCCAGAAACTGGCCAATCAGGCAGACGTTCTGGTGCGTATGGTAGATGAAATCCAGTTGGCCAACCTGCTGGAAAGCGACGCCTGGAAAAGTGAATCGACGCTGTTTTCCGTGCAGTCGTTAATTGATGACGTGGTTCCGGAGGTTCTGCCAGCCATTAAACGTAAAGGGCTGCAGCTACTGATTAAAAATCACCTTAGCGCCCATGATGAACGCCGCGGCGACCGCGATGCCCTGCGCCGTATTTTGCTGTTGCTGATCCAATATGCGGTAACCACCACGCAAATTGGCAAAATCACGCTGGAAGTCGACCAGGATGAATCGGAGACTGAACGCCTGACCTTCCGCATTCTGGATACCGGGCAAGGTGTCACGTTGAATGAAGTTGATAACCTGCACTTCCCGTTCATCAATGACACCCAGGGCGATCGGTATAGCAAGGCCAACCCGCTGACGTTCTGGTTATGCGATCAGCTCGCCCGCAAGCTAGGTGGACACCTGAACATTAAAGCTCGGGAAGAACTTGGAACACGTTATATAGTCCATGTTAAAATGCCGCTGCACGATCAACATGCTGAAAGTGAAGAGCGTTTGTTAGATGACGTCTGCATAATGGTTGATGTCACCTCTAATGACGTACGCAGCATCGTATTACGCCAACTGGAGAACTGGGGAGCAACCTGCATCACGCCTGATGAGCGGTTGAATAGTCAAGAATATGATCTCTTTTTAACAGATAATCCGTCTAATCTTACTGCCTCAGGCCTTCTTTTAAGCGATGATGAGTCTGGCGTGCGGAAAATTGGCCCTGGTCAGCTGCGCGTCAACTTTAATATGAGCAATGCTATGCAGGAAGCTGTCCTCGAGCTGATAGAAGAGCAGCTGGCACAAGAAGAGATCCAGGAACTCCCCCTCGGCGGAGATGAAAACGCCGAACTTCATGCCAGTGGTTACTATGCACTCTTTGTAGACACAGTACCGGATGATGTTAAGAGGTTGTATACTGAGGCAGCAACCAGCGATTTCGCTGCGTTAGCCCAAACGGCCCATCGCCTGAAAGGCGTGTTTGCCATGCTTAATCTGGTACCCGGCAAGCAGTTATGTGAAGCGCTGGAACATCTTATTCAAGAGAAAGATGCTCCAGGTATAGAAAAATACATCAGCGACATTGACGATTACGTCAAGAGCTTGCTGTAGCAAGGTAGCCCAATACATGAACACTATGAACGTAATTATTGCCGATGACCACCCGATTGTACTGTTCGGTATTCGTAAATCACTTGAGCAAATCGAGTGGGTAAACGTTGTCGGCGAATTTGAAGACTCCACTGCACTGATCAACAATTTGCCTAAGTTAGATGCTCATGTGTTGATTACCGACCTCTCCATGCCGGGAGATAAATACGGTGACGGGATCACGTTAATTAAGTATATCAAGCGCCATTTCCCGAGCCTGTCGATTATTGTTCTCACCATGAACAACAACCCGGCAATCCTGAGCGCGGTACTGGATCTCGATATTGAAGGAATTGTCCTGAAGCAAGGCGCGCCAACAGATCTGCCGAAAGCGCTTGCCGCGCTGCAGAAGGGTAAGAAATTCACCCCGGAAAGCGTTTCTCGTCTGCTGGAAAAAATCAGCGCCAGCGGTTACGGCGACAAACGTCTGTCACCGAAAGAGAGCGAAGTTCTACGCCTGTTTGCCGAAGGTTTCCTGGTTACTGAAATCGCGAAAAAACTCAACCGCAGTATTAAAACCATCAGCAGCCAGAAAAAGTCGGCAATGATGAAACTCGGTGTGGAAAACGATATCGCCCTGTTGAATTACCTTTCTTCCGTCACGCTGAGTCCGTCAGACAAAGAGTAATTCTTTTAACATCGACGTGCCTGATGGCACGGCGTTTATCAGGCCTACGAATGACACGATATTGTGCGTGTTACGTAGGCCGGATAAGGCAAACGTCCCCATCCGGCCTCTTTTATTCCCGCGCCTTTCTCACTCTTTCCGCATAGACCGTCAGCGTCTGCTTCAATACATCTAACGTCACCGGCTTAGACAGACAGCTATCCATACCTGACTCCAGACAACGCTGCTTCTCTTCAGCCAGCGCGTTAGCCGTCACGCCAACAACCGGCAGGGTTAATCCTAACTGGCGAATACGCTGGGTCAGGCGATAACCATCCATGTTCGGCATGTTAACGTCGCTCAGCACGATGTCGATATGGTTTTTACTCAGTACATTGAGTGCGTCCACGCCGTCATTCGCGGTTTTACACTGATACCCCAACGATCCCAACTGATCGGCCAGTAAACGCCTGTTGATAGGATGATCGTCGACCACCAGAATCATCATGTCATCGTTAGTTGCAGCAACTTTATCCGGGGCTGGCAACGCCGTTGAAAGCTCTTCACTGCTCAGCTCAAGGCTGTAGATATGCGCCAACAGCGCGGGCAGTTCGTGAGGCGATGCCACGCTGTGCACCCACTCCCCAGGCCCCCTTTCCAGCGGAATACCGATATGACGACGGCAGAAAATCACCGCGGCGCGTCCCTGCCACGCCTGGTCCAGCACATCGTCGGCAATCAGCAGGTCATCCGCATCCGGTTGCTGTCCCTCATAGCACTGCACCGTCATCCCGTTACGCGCCAGACTGGATTCAATAAACTGGTACAGCGACGCGTTACGCACCGCCAGCCAGCAACGTTTGCCGACAAGCCCTTCGATACCTTTTTTCAGCGGGTACTGCGCGCCATAAAGCGGAATACGCAGCATAAACTGGCTACCCATTCCCGGTTCAGAATCGACGGAAATATCCCCATCCATCATGCTGATCAGTTTTTCACAGATAGCCAAACCAAGCCCGGTTCCCTGGAAATTACGCTGTACGCCGGTTCCCACCTGGAAGAAAGGATCGAACAAGCGGACGACCTCTTTAGCTGGGATCCCAACCCCGGTATCACGCACGCGAATACTGAGATAGTCTTCGTTACACTGCACGTGCAGCACAATGCAGCCGGTATCGGTAAACTTGATAGCATTACTCAGTAGATTGGAAATCACCTGCTGTAAACGCATCGGGTCACCATTAAGCGCCACCGGTACATTCGGGTCGATAAAGCAGTACAACCCCAGCTGTTTGCGAACCACCAGCGGCAGATAGTTAGCCGTAATATGATTCATTACTTCACGCGGTGAAAACTCGCGCGGTTCAATCTTCAGCTGTTCAGATTCAATTTTCGAGAAATCGAGAATATCGCTGATAATTTTCAACAGCAGGCTGGAAGAGTTGTTCATCGCCGTCACAAGGCGATCCACTCCGTTGGGTAACTCTTTGGTTTGCAACAAATCAAGGTTACCGATAATGCCATACAGCGGCGTACGCAGCTCGTGGCTTACCGTCGCAAGGAACATCGATTTGGACTGGCTCGCCTGCTCCGCCGCCTGCGCCATCTCCTGCAACGACTCTTCCATTTTAACGCGCGCGCTGATGTCAACCAGCACGCAAATTGCCACGTTTTCATTACGATAGCGCGAGTGCACAAAGCTGATTTGCAGATTGGTATTGTTGCTGGTCAGCACATCAACAAAATTGACCTGCTGGCCGCAGATAATTTGCGTTAACCGTTGCCGGTCTTCATGCGTTAGCATGTTGAGATAGGTGTGCGCCAGCTCATTACTCAGGATGTTAATGCCATCTATCGTACGCAGAATACAAATCCCAACCGGCGCGGAAGCCACGATTTTACGGTTAAACTGCTCGTGCTCTTCCAGACGCTGGGCATCGCTTTCCGCAGGAATAAAAATGCGCCGCTCATACATGCGCGTGAGCATAAATAACGCCGCGCCAACCAACACATTCAGCAGAATAGCGTTCAGGATCATCATGCGGATCCGCTCCAGCACCAGATCGACCGGTACTGAATAAACAATGCTTAGCGATGACGGGGGCAGGTTTTTCTTCAGCACCAGTTCGTGAAAACCCGACGTATAGCCAAACCAGGAGCGCTCCTGCATCCAGCGAGGTTCAGCCTTAATATTCCCCTCGGGGCCGGTGAGCGAAATCAGCGCATGACCATTTTCATCAAGGATGGTCACTCCCATCGGCAAACTGCCCGGCGTGAAAAAGTTCTCCATGCGGATAGGCTGTTCCACACCCAACAGCGCCTGCAGGCGATTAGCGAGATAAACCGGCGTCAGCGCATAGAAATAGCCTATCCCCGGCCGCGGCCCCTGGCTAATCCAGAACAGGTTATTACCGTTTTCGTCCTGCGGCGCATTGCGATACTTAATAATGCGCTCATGCAGCGCCTTCAACGCCCCGTCACGTTCGACAGGCATATCACGCAGACCGAAATTGGCCATGCAAAGGTTGTCGCTGCCGATCAGGAACACACGATTCAAATCATAGGCCGCGGAAAAGTTATCCCGCCAGTAGCGCATAAACCACGCCAGCGATTCCAGCGAACCTCGCCAGGCGTTGCCCATCACCGAGCAGTCGGAGTCGGCAAACAGCGGCTCGAAGTTTGGCACGGCGGTTTTATCATCTCGCACGCGCAACGACATCACGCCGTTTTCCGCCGTTAAGCGATTCTCCGCGATATATTTCAGCTCTTTAATCACATCAGAGGTGCGCTGAATGTAACGTTGGGCCTGATCGGAACTGAGGTTAAGCTCCTGGTGAATCTCGGACTCTCTCTGGTGCAGCGCATTCACGATGTAGAAAACGGAGGCAAATGCGATTAGCCCCCAGATCAGGAGCGCCAACGCCCTGAACAGATAGCGTGAGACTTTTAGCGTTGAATGAACGGAAGCAAGGTATTTCAAAGGGGCGAAGCTCCGCCTCAGGGCATTAATAGAGTGTGGTTAAGGTAGCGGTAAATGTCCGGCGTCGCAATGCCCTCTCTTTACGGGAATATGATACACCGCTCTGAAACCATTGTCTTAACCCGTGATAATCATCGTTTGCCTGAAAAACACTGCACGGATGTCAGAATGCGCGACCTGAGATGGCTGGCTCGTCGGTTATACCCACGACGATTACGCAACCAAATGATCATGATGGCCATCCTGATGGTCATCATTCCGACGATATCTATAGGTTATATCGTAGAAACTGAAGGCCGTTCAGCAGTCTTATCTGAAAAAGAGAAAAAACTGTCATCGGTGATAACCCTGCTAAACGATGCGCTGGGCGACCGCTTTAGTCACTACCCAAATTTGCCGCGTGAAGCACGCATTCGCGCGCTTAATCAAGAGTTGGCCCCCATCACCGAGCGCATTACGCAAGCGTTTCCCGGCATTGGCGCCGGGTATTATCACAAAGCGCTGGATGCCATTATCACCTACGCTCCCTCCGCGCTTTACCAAGGCAACGTAGGTATCACCATCACCGAGGATCATCCCGGACGCGAAGTGATGAGTAGCAACGCCCCTGTGGTCTATTCCGGGCGACAGGTTCGCGGCGACATACTCAACTCGATGATCCCAATAGCGCGCCAGGGAGAGGTTATTGGGTATATCTGGGCCAATGAGCTCACCGAAGATATCCGCCAGCAGGCCTGGAGAATGGACGTCAGGATTATTGCCGTACTGGTTGCCGGGCTCATCTGTAGTCTGCTGCTCATCGTGCACTTCTCCCGCCGACTCAGTGCGAATATCGACATCATCACCGATGGGCTTTCCACGCTGGCACAAAAAACCCCTACCCGATTGCCTGAACTCCCCGGCGAGTTAGGACAAATCAGCCGTAGCGTCAATGCGCTGGCACAAACGCTACGGGAAACCAAAACCCTTAACGATCTGATCATTGAAAATGCCGCAGATGGCGTGATCGCCATCGACAGGCAAGGCGACGTTACCACCATGAACCCGGCGGCAGAACAGATAACGGGCTACACGCTGCATGAGCTGGTCGGACAGCCCTATGCGACGCTCTTTGCCAATACGCAGTTTTATAGCCCGGTACTGGACACCCTTGAGCACGGTACTGAACATGTGGCCCAGGAAATTAGCTTTCCAGGACGTGAACGCACCATTGAGATCAGTGTAACCACCAGTCGGATCCATAACGCACACGGCGAGCTGATTGGCGCGCTGGTTATTTTCTCCGATTTAACCGCCCGTAAAGAGACCCAGCGTCGACTGGCGCAAACCGAAAGGCTTGCCACCCTGGGTGAGCTGATGGCCGGCGTCGCGCATGAAGTGCGAAACCCGCTGACCGCAATTCGTGGGTACGTCCAGATCATCCGCCAGCAAACCTCGCTGCCGGAACATCAGGAATATTTATCTGTTGTGCTGAATGAAATTGATTCCATCAATAAAGTTATTCAGCAACTGTTAGATTTCTCACGCCCACGACAAAGCCAGTGGCAACAGATTCGGCTCAATGCGCTCATTGAAGAGACGCTAATCCTGGTGCAAACCGCTGGCCTACAGGCACGGATCGCCTTTACAACGGAATTAGATCCCAGCCTGCCGCCGATCGTCGCCGATCGCGAGCTTCTCAAACAGGTGATCCTCAATATTTTAATCAATGCGGTGCAGGCGATCGCTGCGCGAGGCGAAATTCGCATCCGTACCTGGCAATACTCGGCCTCGCAACAGGCCGTGATGATTGAAGATAATGGCAACGGTATCGATCTCGCCATACAGAAGAAAATATTCGATCCCTTTTTTACGACAAAAGCATCAGGCACCGGTCTTGGACTGGCGCTGAGCCAGCGCATCATCAACGCGCATCAGGGGGATATCCACGTAACCAGCCAGCCTGGCTGCGGGGCGATATTCACTCTGATTTTACCTCTTAACCCGCAGGGAAATCCGTCAGAATGAAAACGACCTATCGTATTCTCATCGTTGATGATGAAGAAAATGTTCGCCGTATGCTTGCCACCGCATTTTCCCTGCAAGGGCATGAGACACATTGCGCCAGCGACGGGAAAGCCGCGCTGAGCCTGTTTAGCGAAACGCAGCCAGACGTGGTGCTGATGGACATTCGCATGCCGGAGATGGACGGTATCGACGCGCTGAAAGTTATGCGCACGCAGCAACCACGGATCCCCGTCATTCTGATGACCGCTTACGCTGAAGTAGAAACCGCAGTAGAAGCTTTACGTAGCGGCGCATTCGACTACGTGATTAAGCCCTTTGATCTCGACGAGCTAAGCATGGTGATTCAACGCGCATTGCAACTGCAGGAGATGAAACAGGAAATCCGCAATCTGCATAAAGCGTTGACCACCAGCTGGCAGTGGGGACATATTCTGACCACCAGCCCGCGTATGATGGATATCTGTAAAGACACGGCGAAAATCGCCCTCTCCCAGGCAAACGTGTTGATTAGTGGTGAAAGCGGCACAGGAAAAGAGCTGATCGCCCGCGCCATTCACTACAACAGCAAACGCGCCAATGGCCCTTTTATCAAAATTAACTGCGCGGCTCTGCCGGAGTCGTTGTTGGAAAGCGAGCTATTTGGTCACGAAAAAGGCGCGTTTACCGGGGCACAGACGTTGCGCCAGGGATTGTTCGAACGCGCTCATCAGGGAACTTTATTGCTTGATGAAATTGGCGAGATGCCGCTGGTGCTGCAGGCCAAGCTGCTGCGCATTTTGCAGGAGAGGGAGTTTGAACGCATCGGCGGGCACCAGACCATTCGCGTTGACATTCGAATCGTCGCCGCCACCAACCGCTGTCTGCAAACGATGGTGAAGGAAGGAACGTTTCGCGAAGACCTGTTTTACCGGCTCAACGTTATCCATCTGACTTTGCCGCCCTTACGCGAGCGTCGTGAAGATATTGCCTTATTAGCAAACCACTTTTTACAAAAATTCAGCTCTGAAAATCAGCGGGATATTATCGAAATCGACCCGACGGCGATGTCGATCCTCACCGCCTGGCCCTGGCCCGGTAACATTCGCGAACTGTCAAACGTCATCGAACGTGCAGTCGTTATGAATACCGGTGCGGTGATCTTTGCCGACGATCTCCCCGACCCGTTGCGCAACCCGGTGAGCGCCACAACAGAAACAAAACCGACTTACTCCGGGGAACGCAATCTGAAAGAAGAGATTAAACGTGAGGAAAAACGAATTATCCTCGAAGTCCTCGACAATCAGGACGGCAATCGCACCCGCACGGCGCTGATGCTGGGAATTAGCCGTCGCGCTTTAATGTATAAATTACAAGAGTACGGCATCGACCCATCGGGTTCCTGATACGCAAGTTTGCTATGCAGAATTTTGCACACTGCGCAAAATTCTGCATAACCCCTCGTGGTCTCCTTTCACCAAGACCACAAAAATAAACCAATAAATTCAATCAATTAAATATTAATACGTTTCTTTAGTCATTCTGGCACCCTGCTTGCAATTCCCTGAGCGTACCCAAAATGGAGTATGCAAAAAGGGAAACATAATGAAAACAAAACTGATTACCTTACAAGACGCTGCGGGCTTCTTTCGTGACGGCATGACCATCATGGTCGGTGGTTTTATGGGCGTTGGCACACCACCTCGTCTGGTTGAAGCCCTGCTGGAGTCCGGCGTCAGAGATCTGACGCTGATTGCTAACGATACCGCCTTTGTCGATACCGGTATCGGCCCCCTGATCGTCAATGGGCGGGTGAGCAAAGTGATTGCCTCGCACATTGGTACAAACCCGGAAACCGGTCGTCGCATGATTGCCGGCGAGATGGATGTACAGCTGGTTCCGCAAGGTACCCTGATCGAGCAGATTCGTTGCGGCGGCGCGGGTCTTGGCGGCTTTCTGACCCCCACTGGCGTTGGCACCATCGTGGAAGAAGGCAAGCAAACCATGACGCTTGAGGGTAAAACCTGGCTGCTTGAACGCCCATTACGCGCCGATTTAGCGCTTATTCGCGCCCACCGCTCTGACATGCTTGGCAACCTCACCTACCAGCTCAGCGCCCGTAACTTTAACCCTCTGATTGCCCTCGCCGCTGATATCACGCTGGTCGAACCGGACGAAATGGTTGAAACAGGGGAGCTGCAGCCTGACCAGATTGTGACCCCCGCCGCCGTTATCGACCATATCGTCATTCCACAGGAGAGCTAATCATGGATGCTAAACAACGTATTGCGCGCCGGGTGGCGCAAGAACTTCGCGATGGCGATATCGTCAACTTAGGTATCGGCCTGCCAACGATGGTAGCTAACTATTTACCTGCTGATATTCACATTACGCTGCAATCTGAGAACGGTTTTCTGGGACTGGGCCCAGTCACCACCGCCCATCCTGACCTGGTGAACGCGGGTGGCCAACCGTGCGGTATTTTGCCGGGCGCGGCGATGTTTGATAGCGCCATGTCGTTCGCGTTGATTCGCGGCGGTCATGTTGATGCCTGTGTGCTTGGCGGGTTGCAGGTCGACGAGCAGGCAAACCTCGCCAACTGGGTGGTTCCCGGCAAGATGGTGCCCGGCATGGGTGGCGCAATGGATCTGGTGACCGGTGCGCGTAAAGTCATTATCGCCATGGAGCATTGCGCAAAAGACGGCTCCGCAAAAATCCTGCGTCGATGCACCATGCCGCTCACTGCACAGCATGCTGTGCATATGCTGGTCACCGAGCTGGCTGTATTCCGCTTTATAGATGGCAAGATGTGGCTGACTGAAATCGTCGAAGGATGCGACATCGCCACGCTATGTGAAAAAACCGAAGCACAGTTTGAAATTGCCGACGATCTGCGCATCCTGCGAGGTGACGCATGATTGGCCGCATCGCTCGCTTTATGACACGGGTAGTCAGCCGCTGGCTGCCCGACCCACTGATTTTCGCCATGTTATTAACGTTGCTGACCTTTGGCATCGCGCTGTGGTTAACGCCGCAGACCCCCATCAGCATGGTGAAATTCTGGGGTGACGGTTTCTGGAACCTGCTGGCGTTTGGTATGCAGATGGCGCTGATCATCGTAACCGGCCATGCGTTAGCCAGTTCCGGGCCGGTGAAAAGCCTGCTGCGTACGGCGGCATCCGCCGCCAAAACCCCCGCTCAGGGCGTCATGCTGGTGACTTTTTTTGGTTCAGTTGCCTGCGTTATTAACTGGGGATTTGGTCTGGTGGTCGGGGCGATGTTCGCCCGCGAAGTTGCTCGTCGGGTACCGGGTTCCGATTATCCGTTACTGATTGCCTGCGCCTACATCGGGTTCCTGACCTGGGGCGGCGGCTTCTCCGGCTCAATGCCTTTGCTGGCGGCAACGCCTGGCAACCCGGTCGAGCACGTAGCGGGCCTCATTCCTGTCGCGGATACCCTGTTCACCGGCTTCAATATTTTCATCACGCTCGGCCTGATTGTGGTGATGCCGTTTATCACCCGGATGATGACGCCAAAACCTTCAGATGTGGTGAGCATCGATCCAAAACTTTTATTGGAAGAAGCTGATTTTCAAAAGAAACTGCCGCCGGATGCGCCGCCATCTGAAAAACTGGAAGAGAGCCGCATTCTGGCGCTGATCATCGGTGCATTAGGGATTGCCTATCTGGGTATCTACTTTGCCGAGAAAGGTTTCAACATCACCATCAACACCGTCAACCTGATGTTTATGATTGCCGGTCTGCTGCTGCACAAAACGCCGATGGCCTATATGCGTGCCGTTAGTGCTGCCGCACGGAGTACCGCCGGGATTCTGGTGCAATTCCCCTTCTATGCCGGCATTCAGTTGATGATGGAGCACTCCGGCCTTGGTGGGCTCATTACTGAATTTTTCATCAACGTTGCCAACAAAGATACCTTCCCACTGATGACTTTCTTCAGTTCAGCCCTGATTAACTTTGCCGTGCCATCCGGCGGTGGCCATTGGGTTATTCAGGGACCGTTCGTCATGCCTGCCGCTCAGGCACTGGGGGCGGACCTCGGCAAGTCGGTGATGGCCATCGCCTACGGTGAGCAGTGGATGAACATGGCACAACCGTTCTGGGCGCTACCCGCGCTGGCCATCGCCGGTCTCGGAGTACGCGACATTATGGGGTACTGCATCACCGCCCTGCTCTTCTCCGGCGTCATTTTTGTTATTGGATTGACCTTGTTCTGACGGCAACAACTTAATAAAAGGAACTGAAAAATGAAAAACTGTGTCATCGTCAGCGCGGCACGTACCGCAATCGGCAGTTTTAACGGCGCACTGGCAACTACGGGTGCCGTCGAGCTTGGCTCAACCGTCATTAGAGCCGCTCTTGAACGCGCGCACCTTGACCCACAGCGCGTGGACGAGGTGATTATGGGCAACGTGCTGCAGTCAGGACTCGGGCAAAACCCAGCGCGTCAGGCATTATTAAAAAGTGGCCTGTCCGACACCGTTTGCGGCTTTACCGTCAACAAAGTGTGCGGCTCTGGCCTGAAAAGCGTGGCGCTTGCCGCCCTCGCTATCAAGGCCGGACAAGCCCAGGCGATCGTCGCGGGTGGGATGGAAAACATGAGCCTGGCCCCCTACCTGTTAGACGCAAAAGCCCGCTGGGGCTATCGCCTCGGTGACGGGCAATTGTCCGACGTGATTCTGCGCGATGGCCTGATCTGCGCCGAGCATGGTTACCACATGGGGATCACTGCAGAAAATGTTGCCAAAGAGTATGGCATCAGCCGCGAAATGCAGGATGAACTGGCTCTGCAGTCACAGCGTAAAGCCGTTGCCGCAATCGAGTCTGGCGCATTTGAGGCTGAAATCGTGCCCGTCAGCGTGTCATCACGGAAGAAAACCATCATCTTTGAGCGTGACGAATTCCCCAAAGCTGACTCGACGGCAGAAGGCCTCGCCGCATTGCGTCCAGCCTTCGATAAAGCAGGAACCGTCACCGCAGGTAACGCCTCGGGGATCAACGACGGTGCAGCGGCATTAGTGGTAATGGAAGAGTCCGCAGCACTGGAGGCTGGGCTGAAGCCATTGGCGCGGATCAAAGCCTGGGCCAGTGGCGGCGTAGCTCCGGCTATGATGGGGATGGGGCCGGTTCCCGCCACGCTGAAGGCACTGCAACTGAGCGGCTTACAGCTTTCTGATATCGATCTGATCGAAGCCAACGAGGCATTTGCTGCTCAGTTTCTTGCCGTCGGTAAAACGCTGGGATTTGATCCGCAAAAGGTTAACGTCAACGGTGGGGCAATTGCGCTGGGACACCCTATTGGCGCCAGCGGCGCGCGAATACTGGTGACGCTGCTGCATGCGCTACAGGCACGGGATCAAACGCTTGGACTGGCCACGCTGTGCATCGGCGGCGGTCAGGGCATTGCGATGATAGTGGAGCGAATGAATTAAAAAAAAGGGCCGGATATTTCCGGCCCTTTTTATCACGTCTTAATTACTCTTCAGCGTCGTCCGCTGCATCGTCATCGCTTTCCGCTTCAGGCGCGATATCCTCGTCCCCTTCAGCAGCGCTACCGTCGATGGAGTCGAGCTCTTCATCATCAACCGGTTCAGCAACGCGTTGCAGACCCACAACGTTTTCATCTTCCGCAGTACGGATGAGGATCACGCCCTGGGTGTTACGTCCTACCACGCTGATTTCCGACACGCGAGTACGCACCAGCGTACCTGCATCGGTGATCATCATGATCTGGTCGGTATCTTCAACCTGCACTGCGCCGACAACGGAACCGTTGCGCTCGGTGACTTTGATGGAGATAACGCCCTGGGTCGCACGAGACTTGGTCGGATACTCTTCCGCCGCTGTACGCTTACCGTAGCCGTTCTGGGTAACGGTCAGGATAGCACCTTCACCGCGCGGAACGATCAGCGATACCACGCTGTCACTTTCCGCCAGTTTGATACCGCGTACGCCGGTCGCGGTACGTCCCATCGGACGAACAGCCCCCTCTTTGAAGCGCACCACTTTACCGGCAGCAGAGAACAGCATAACTTCGTCACTGCCAGACGTCAGGTCGACGCCAATCAGCTCATCGCCTTCGTTCAGGTTAACCGCAATGATACCGGCTGAACGCGGACGGCTGAACTCAGTCAGCGCTGTTTTCTTCACGGTACCGCTAGCGGTTGCCATAAAGACGTTGACGCCTTCTTCGTACTCACGTACTGGCAGAATTGCGGTGATACGTTCGTTAGCTTCCAGTGGCAGCAGGTTGACGATAGGACGTCCACGCGCACCACGGCTTGCTTCCGGCAACTGATAAACCTTCATCCAGTACAAACGACCGCGGCTGGAGAAGCAGAGGATCGTGTCATGGGTGTTGGCCACCAGCAGGCGGTCGATAAAGTCTTCTTCTTTAATTCGTGCTGCAGATTTGCCTTTACCGCCACGACGCTGCGCTTCGTAATCGGTTAACGGCTGATATTTCACGTAGCCCTGATGAGACAAGGTCACGACAACATCTTCCTGGCTAATCAGATCTTCGATGTTGATGTCAGCGCTGTTCGCGGTGATTTCGGTCCGACGTGCGTCGCCGAACTGTTCACGAATCAGCTCCATCTCTTCACGGATGACTTCCATCAGACGATCGGCGCTGCCCAAAATGTGCAGCAGTTCAGCGATCTGCTCCAGCAGCTCTTTATATTCGTCGAGCAGTTTTTCGTGCTCAAGGCCGGTCAGTTTCTGCAAACGCAGATCCAGAATGGCCTGGGCCTGCTGTTCAGTCAGGTAGTACTGACCGTCACGCACGCCAAATTCCGGTTCCAGCCATTCAGGACGCGCGGCATCATCGCCGGCACGTTCCAACATGGCAGAAACGTTACCCAGCTCCCACGAACGCGCGACCAGCGCTGCTTTCGCTTCTGCCGGGGTCGGCGCACGGCGGATCAGTTCGATGATCGGATCGATGTTCGCCAGCGCAATCGCCAGTGCTTCAAGGATGTGCGCACGGTCGCGGGCTTTACGCAGTTCAAAGATAGTACGGCGGGTTACGACTTCACGGCGGTGACGTACAAACGCAGCAATAATATCTTTCAGGTTCATGATTTTCGGCTGTCCATGGTGCAACGCAACCATGTTGATACCGAAAGAAACCTGCAGTTGGGTCTGGGAGTAGAGGTTATTCAGAACCACTTCCCCGACTGCGTCGCGTTTCACTTCAATCACGATGCGCATACCGTCTTTGTCAGACTCGTCACGCAGCGCGCTGATACCTTCAACGCGTTTGTCTTTTACCAGCTCGGCGATTTTCTCGATCAGGCGCGCTTTGTTCACCTGATACGGAATTTCATGGACGATGATGGTTTCACGGCCAGTTTTGGCATCCGCTTCGACTTCCGCGCGTGCGCGAATGTACACTTTGCCACGGCCGGTACGGTAGGCTTCTTCAATACCACGACGACCGTTGATGATCGCGGCGGTCGGGAAGTCCGGACCCGGAATATGTTCCATCAGCCCTTCAATGCTGATGTCTTCATCGTCAATGTATGCCAGGCAGCCGTTGATCACTTCCGTCAGGTTGTGCGGCGGAATGTTGGTCGCCATACCTACCGCGATACCGGACGAGCCGTTCACCAGCAGGTTAGGAATTTTGGTTGGCATGACGTCAGGAATTTGTTCGGTGCCGTCGTAGTTATCGACGAAATCCACCGTTTCTTTTTCCAGGTCAGCCATCAGCTCATGGGCGATTTTCGACATACGGATTTCCGTATAACGCATCGCCGCTGCGGAGTCGCCATCGACAGAACCAAAGTTACCCTGACCATCTACCAGCATGTAACGCAAGGAGAATGGCTGCGCCATACGAACAATGGTGTCGTAAACGGCGGTATCACCATGAGGGTGGTATTTACCGATTACGTCACCAACGACACGGGCAGATTTTTTATAGGCTTTATTCCAGTCGTTGCCCAATACGTTCATGGCGTAAAGTACGCGACGGTGAACCGGCTTCAGGCCATCTCGGACGTCCGGCAGCGCACGGCCAACAATGACCGACATCGCATAATCCAGATAGGAGCTCTTCAGCTCTTCCTCAATGTTGACCGGTGTAATTTCTCTCGCAAGGTCGCTCATCTAACCGCTATCCCTCTACTGTATCCCGGATTCAAAGGTCGCAAATTATAACACATCCGTGCAGATTCAGGTAAATGGATTCCCCCTGACAGAGGCTTTATTCATCCCGTCAGGCTGATATACTCATTTGCATCGCAAATTTAGGAGTAGAAGCCCCAATGAATGCCGAAAAACCTCCGGTAACTCACAACGTTGATCAGGAAGAAATTGCCAAGTTTGAAGCAGTCGCGTCACGCTGGTGGGATCTTGAGGGTGAATTTAAGCCACTGCACCGTATTAACCCGCTGCGCCTGGGCTATATCACGGAGCGCTCAGGCGGCCTGTTTGGTAAAAAGGTACTCGACGTCGGCTGCGGCGGCGGCATTCTGGCGGAAAGCATGGCGCGCGAAGGCGCAACCGTCACCGGGCTGGACATGGGCTTTGAACCGTTACAGGTAGCAAAACTGCATGCGCTGGAGAGTGGCATCCAGGTGGAATACGTTCAAGAAACCGTTGAAGAACATGCGGAAAAACATGCGCATCAGTATGACGTTGTGACCTGCATGGAAATGCTGGAGCACGTACCGGACCCGCAATCGGTGGTCAGGGCCTGCGCCAGACTGGTCAAACCGGGCGGCGAAGTGTTTTTCTCCACGCTTAATCGCAACGGCAAATCCTGGCTAATGGCGGTGGTCGGCGCGGAATATATTTTGCGTATGGTGCCGAAAGGCACGCATGATGTGAAAAAATTCATTAAGCCGGCTGAACTGTTAGAGTGGGTTGACCAGACCGTGCTGAAAGAGCGTCATATGACCGGCCTGCACTACAACCCGATCACCAACAGTTTTAAACTCGGCCCCGGCGTTGATGTGAACTATATGCTACACACTACCGCGCAAGCAGATTAACCTCCTCCACCCGGCCGGATAAGGCGTGCAACGCCGCAATCCGGCACCGTGCCCGATAGTGCGCAGCTTTCGGGCCTGCGCATCGCCTACCAATCCTGAGTAGGATCGTCAGGGCAATTTTTGCGCCAGGTCATAAGAACTTACCTTGCCTTAGATGAAGAAATCAGCACTCGATCAAATTTTCTATTTTTTTTCTCAATTATTGACATCCTCGCCAGGCCTTATAAGACGCGCACTTAGCGATTATTACCCTTTTGCAACCTCAATTTAACCTCAAAATCAACTCTTGTACTGAAAAGAATCCCTACTAGAATACTCACCATATAGCGTCTACTTTATCAAACAACCCCTACATATAGTATTTATCCACAGACTTAGTCACAACATGACTTTGTGGATAATATGGGGGATATTTTTTCTTTCACGGACAGGTAAAAAACCACATGAATCAGAGTCTGCTGGTGACAAAGCGTGATGGTAGTACAGAGCGCATCAATCTCGACAAAATCCACCGAGTTCTGGATTGGGCGGCAGAAGGACTGAATAACGTATCGATTTCTCAGGTCGAGTTACGCTCCCACATTCAATTTTATGACGGTATCAAGACATCCGATATCCATGAAACAATCATCAAAGCTGCCGCCGACCTGATCTCCCGCGAGGCACCGGATTATCAGTACCTGGCTGCTCGCCTGGCGATTTTCCATCTGCGCAAAAAAGCCTACGGCGAGTTTGAACCGCCGAAACTGTTCGACCATGTCGTGAAAATGGTTGAAATGGGCAAATACGACAATCATCTGCTGGAAGACTACACGGAAGAAGAGTTCAAGCAGATGGACTCGTTCATCGTACACGACCGCGATATGACCTTCTCCTACGCTGCGGTGAAGCAGTTAGAAGGTAAATACCTGGTACAAAACCGTGTTACCGGTGAGATTTATGAAAGCGCGCAGTTCCTCTACATTCTGGTAGCGGCGTGCCTGTTCTCTAACTATCCGCGTGAAACGCGTCTGCAATACGTAAAACGTTTCTACGACGCCGTTTCTACGTTTAAAATTTCGCTGCCGACGCCGATTATGTCCGGCGTGCGCACCCCTACCCGTCAGTTCAGCTCCTGCGTACTGATCGAGTGCGGCGACAGCCTGGACTCCATCAACGCCACCTCCAGCGCGATTGTGAAATACGTTTCCCAGCGCGCCGGCATCGGTATCAACGCCGGTCGCATCCGTGCGCTGGGTAGCCCGATCCGCGGCGGTGAAGCGTTCCACACCGGTTGTATTCCGTTCTACAAGCACTTCCAGACCGCGGTAAAATCCTGCTCCCAGGGCGGCGTACGCGGCGGTGCTGCAACACTGTTCTACCCAATGTGGCACCTGGAAGTTGAAAGCCTACTGGTCCTGAAAAACAACCGTGGCGTCGAAGGCAACCGCGTGCGTCACATGGACTACGGCGTACAGATCAACAAACTGATGTACACCCGTCTGCTGAAGGGCGGCGACATCACGCTGTTCAGCCCGTCCGACGTTCCAGGCCTGTATGATGCGTTCTTCGCTGACCAGGACGAATTCGAACGTCTGTACACCAAATATGAAAACGACGACAGTATCCGCAAGCAACGCGTGAAAGCCGTTGAGCTGTTCTCACTGATGATGCAGGAACGTGCCTCTACCGGGCGTATCTATATTCAGAACGTTGACCACTGCAACACCCATAGCCCGTTTGATCCAATTGTCGCTCCGGTGCGCCAGTCTAACCTGTGCCTGGAAATCGCCCTGCCGACCAAACCGCTGACCGACGTTAACGACGAAAACGGCGAAATTGCGCTGTGTACGCTGTCCGCATTTAACCTCGGTGCTATCAACAGCCTGGACGAGCTGGAAGAGCTGGCCGAATTGGCGGTGCGCGCGCTGGATGCGCTGCTCGATTATCAGGATTATCCGATTCCTGCCGCCAAACGCGGCGCGATGGGTCGCCGTACGCTGGGTATTGGCGTGATCAACTACGCCTACTGGCTGGCGAAAAACGGTAAGCGTTATTCTGACGGCAGCGCGAACAACCTGACTCACAAAACCTTTGAAGCCATTCAGTATTACCTGATGAAAGCCTCTAACGAGCTGGCGAAAGAGCAAGGCGCATGTCCGTGGTTTAACGAAACGACCTACTCCAAAGGTATTCTGCCGATCGATACCTATAAAAAAGATCTCGATGCTATTGTCAACGAGCCGCTGCATCTGGACTGGGAACAACTGCGCGAATCCATCAAAACGCACGGTCTGCGTAACTCCACGCTGTCAGCCCTGATGCCATCGGAGACCTCTTCGCAGATCTCTAACGCCACCAACGGTATTGAACCACCGCGCGGCTATGTGAGCATCAAAGCGTCGAAAGACGGTATTCTGCGCCAGGTCGTGCCGGACTACGAACACCTGCACGACGCGTACGAACTGCTGTGGGAAATGCCGAACAACGATGGCTATTTGCAGCTGGTAGGTATCATGCAGAAATTTATCGATCAGTCGATTTCCGCCAACACCAACTATGATCCGTCGCGCTTCCCATCCGGAAAAGTACCGATGCAGCAGTTACTGAAAGACCTGCTCACCGCCTACAAATTTGGTGTGAAAACGCTGTATTATCAAAACACCCGTGACGGTGCGGAAGATTCTCAGGACGATCTGGTGCCGTCCATTCAGGACGACGGCTGCGAAAGCGGCGCATGTAAGATCTGATGAACGATGCCGGGTGGCACCAGGCTCACCCGGCCTACAGTAGCTTGGTTTGTAGGCCGGAAAGGGTGCTTGTAACGCCATCCGGCACTCATCCCACAAAGGATTCACATCAATGGCATACACCACTTTTTCACAGACGAAAAATAACCAACTTCTGGAACCGATGTTCTTCGGCCAGCCGGTGAACGTCGCCCGCTACGATCAGCAAAAATATGACATCTTCGAAAAACTGATCGAAAAGCAACTCTCTTTCTTCTGGCGTCCGGAAGAAGTTGATGTTTCTCGCGATCGCATCGACTTCCAGGCGCTGCCGGAACATGAAAAGCATATCTTCATCAGCAACCTGAAATATCAGACGCTGCTGGACTCCATTCAGGGACGTAGCCCGAACGTGGCGCTGCTGCCGTTAATCTCGATCCCTGAGCTGGAAACCTGGGTGGAAACATGGGCGTTTTCAGAAACGATCCACTCCCGTTCCTACACCCACATCATTCGTAACATCGTGAACGATCCGGCGGTGGTGTTTGATGACATCGTCACCAACGAGCAGATCCAGAAACGCGCGGAAGGCATTTCCAGCTATTACGACGAATTGATTGAGATGACCAGCTACTGGCATTTGCTGGGCGAAGGCACGCATACCGTTAACGGTAAAACGGTTGTCGTAAGCCTGCGTGAACTGAAGAAGAAGCTGTATCTGTGCCTGATGAGCGTGAACGCGCTGGAAGCGATCCGCTTCTACGTCAGCTTCGCCTGCTCCTTCGCCTTCGCCGAACGCGAACTGATGGAAGGCAACGCGAAAATTATTCGCCTGATCGCCCGCGATGAAGCCCTGCATTTGACCGGGACCCAGCATATGCTGAATCTGCTGCGCAGCGGCGTGGACGATCCGGAAATGGCGGAAATCGCCGAAGAGTGTAAACAAGAATGCTACGACCTGTTCGTACAGGCCGCGCTGCAGGAAAAAGAGTGGGCGGATTATCTGTTCCGTGACGGCTCAATGATTGGCCTGAATAAAGACATTCTGTGCCAGTACGTTGAGTACATCACCAACATCCGTATGCAAGCTGTCGGACTCGACTTGCCGTTCCAGACCCGCTCTAACCCAATCCCATGGATCAACACCTGGCTGGTGTCTGATAACGTGCAGGTTGCGCCGCAGGAAGTGGAAGTCAGCTCTTACCTGGTCGGCCAGATCGATTCGGAAGTCGATACCGACGACCTGAGTAACTTCCAGCTCTGATGGGCCGCGTTACTCTGCGCATCTCTGGCACACAACTGCTGTGCCAGGATGAACACCCTTCCCTGCTTGCCGCGCTCGAATCGCACAATGTTGAAGTTGAATACCAGTGCCGCGCAGGTTATTGCGGCTCCTGCCGTACCCGTCTGGTAGCGGGACAGGTCGACTGGATTGCCGAACCTCTGGCCTTCATTCAGCCAGGTGAAATTTTGCCCTGCTGCTGTCGGGCAAAAGGTGATATTGAAATAGAGCTGTAACGCGTGGCGGGATAAAAATTACGACTAAAAAAGAGCCGCCGATGGACGGCAGCTCTTTATTTCTCCTGGAGGCAGGTATGGCCACGTTGACGGCAGACGGCCTTATCTAGCCGTTAATAACGTTTGATCCAACCAGGCCTGTGACCGGAGGTGCATCACAGACCTTGTGCCATTACTCTTTATTCAGGAATGTCACTGCTTTGTCGGGGAAGTCGGTGAACAGCCCGTCAACGCCCGCCTTGTTATACAGAATGTCATACAGCTGGTTTACGTCAGTGGTGTAATCCGGCAGTTGATCGGCACGAACGGTATAAGGATGCACCACCATCTTATTCTGATGCGCGTCCTGTACCATACCCGTTAACGAGATATTGCCTTTCTTCGACTTCTCATCAATCAGCATGTGGTAGTCCGGCCCAATGCCGTCCGCATACTGCGCAACTTGCTTCATGGCACCCGGTTTAAACATCCAGTCGTAGTTGTAATTAACCCAACTACCGTCCGGCTTTTTCTCCTGAGTTTCATTCCAGTCAGTGTACGCAATCAACTGTACCAGATTGAGATCCATCCCCATCTTCGGTTCCAGTTCATTCTTAATGCGCTTTAACTCTGCGACATCAAAACACTGTAGATAAACCTTGTCGTTCTTGTCGGTGTACCCGTACTTTTTCAGCACTTCCAGCGTTTTAGCCGCAATGTCCTTCCCTTCCTGATGATGGAACCACGGCGCTTTCATTTCCGGGTAAATGCCAATGTTTTTACCGGTTGAATGATTTAATCCCTGAACAAACTCAATCTCTTCTTCGAAAGTGTGCACACGGAAATCAGATTTACCCATCGGGAAACGCCCCGGGTAGGTCTGGACCTTTTTGCCATTTTCGATATCAAAGCCTTCGGTAAATTTCAGCGATTTAATCTCATCCAGCGTAAAGTCGATAGCGTAGTAGCGCCCATCTTTACGCGCACGATCCGGGAAACGCTCGGCAACATCGGTGACGCGGTCAAGGTAGTGGTCATGCAGGACAACCAGATGGTCGTCCTTGGTCATCACCAAATCCTGTTCCAGGTAATCAGCCCCCTGAGCATAAGCCATCGCTTTTGCTGGCAGCGTATGCTCCGGTAGATAACCGCTGGCGCCACGGTGCGCAATCACGATTTTTTCTGCGGCAACCGCCGCGCTGCTCACCACAATACCTGTCAGCATTAGCGCCACGCTGAGACTTTTCAATGTGGTTTTCATCTATTAGCCCCCGTTACGCTTCAGTGCGATCTCTTCGTGATGGCGTTTTTCGCCAATCATGACGACCACCAGCAGAATAACCGCCAGCACGCTACCGCCAATCATCACCATAAAGCCGCCGTCCCAACCGAAGAAGTCAACGGTATAGCCAACAATGGCGCTCGCCGCTACGGAACCGCCGAGATAACCGAACAGACCGGTAAAGCCAGCCGCCGTACCCGCCGCTTTTTTCGGTGCCAGTTCCAGCGCATGCAGACCAATCAACATTACCGGACCGTAGATCAGGAAGCCGATGATGATCATACAAGCCATATCCACGTTCGGGTTGCCTGCCGGGTTCATCCAGTAGACGATAGTCGCGATAGTCACCAGCGTCATAAAGAACACGCCGGTCGCACCACGGTTGCCACGGAAGACTTTATCCGACATCCAGCCGCACAGCAGCGTGCCCGGAATACCCGCATATTCATACAGGAAGTAGGCCCAGGATGATTTATCCAGCGCGAAATGTTTCACTTCTTTCAGATAGGTCGGGGACCAGTCCAGGATGCCGTAGCGCAGCAGATAAACAAACACGTTGGCGATAGCGATGTACCACAACAGTTTGTTCGGCAGTACGTATTGCATGAAGATCTGCTTCGCAGTCAGCTCTTCTTCCGCTTTCTCGTTGTAATCGTCCGGATAGTCGTTCTTGTACTCTTCGATAGGCGGCAGGCCACAAGACTGCGGCGTATCACGCATCAGAGCAAAAGCAAACAGCGCGACGACGATCGCACCGAAAGCAGGCATGTACAGCGCCGCTTTCCAGTCATTGAACCAGGCCATACCCAGCAGGAACAACAGAGGAGGCAGACCACCGCCCACGTTGTGCGCACAGTTCCAGACGGAAACAATGCCCCCACGCTCTTTCTGCGACCACCAGTGCACCATGGTACGACCACACGGCGGCCAACCCATTCCCTGGAACCATCCGCAGAGGAACAGCAGCACAAACATAACCGCAATGCTCGAAGTCGCCCACGGCACAAAGCCCATGAACAACATGACAGCGGCGGCCAGAATCAGACCCGCTGGCAGGAAAACGCGCGGATTCGAGCGATCCGAAACGGACCCCATGATGAATTTCGAAAATCCGTAAGCAATGGAGATACCGGATAACGCAAAACCCAGATCGCCACGCGAGAAACCTTGCTCAACCAGGTACGGCATCGCAAGGGCAAAGTTCTTACGTACCAGATAGTACGCGGCATAGCCAAAGAAAATCCCCAGAAAGATCTGCCAACGTAATCGACGATATGTCGGGTCGATCTCCGCTGCAGGCAAACGCGCCGTGTGTGACGCTGGTTTAAAAATGCTCAACATAGTGTAGCCTCCGTGGCCGTCTTTCATTCGAAGTAAACACTGCAGTTCGTCATTACTACCCTACCGCTCCCAGTGTGGCCGCGATGTTAAGGAAAGATACATAACAAAAATGTGAAACGCTGCACATATTGTTACAGATTTATGACAAATGTTCATAAAGGCGCACGAAATCACGTTTCATTTTCGAATAATGAGCGATTATGCGCGAAATCAAACAATCCATGTTTTTTATGTGGCTAAATGATAAAAAACGAACTGTGAGGAAAAACAATGAAAATTCGCGACTCGCAAACAAGTGACGTGATTATCATTGGTGGAGGAGCAACAGGTGCAGGGATCGCACGCGATTGTGCGCTGCGCGGGTTGCGCGTCATCTTAGTGGAACGCCACGATATCGCCACAGGGGCGACCGGACGTAACCACGGTCTGCTGCACAGCGGTGCACGCTACGCCGTCACCGACGCTGAATCTGCCCGAGAGTGCATCAGCGAAAACCAAATTCTCAAACGTATCGCCCGTCATTGCGTTGAGCCGACGGACGGTCTGTTTATTACCCTGCCGGAAGATGAACTCTCCTTCCAGGCAACCTTTATTCGCGCCTGTGAAGAGGCCGGTATTCGCGCAGAAGCCATTGACCCTAAGCAGGCGCGCATTATCGAACCTTCCGTCAACCCACAGCTGATTGGCGCGGTAAAAGTGCCGGACGGCACGGTTGATCCTTTCCGCTTAACCGCCGCCAACATGCTGGATGCGCGTGAGCATGGCGCAGTAATCTTAACGGCGCATGAAGTGACGGGACTGATTCGTGAAGGGGCAACGGTTTGCGGCGTGAACGTACGCAATCATCTGACGGGTGAGATGCAGTCTCTGCATGCACCGGTAGTCGTCAACGCCGCCGGGATCTGGGGCCAGCGCATTGCGGAATATGCCGATCTGAGCATCCGTATGTTCCCGGCCAAAGGTTCGCTGCTGATTATGGATCACCGCATTAACCAGCATGTCATCAACCGCTGTCGTAAGCCATCTGACGCCGATATCCTGGTGCCCGGTGATAC
The DNA here is from genome assembly GCF_030336725.1 of Citrobacter sp. Cb031. Lineage (NCBI taxonomy): Bacteria > Pseudomonadati > Pseudomonadota > Gammaproteobacteria > Enterobacterales > Enterobacteriaceae > Citrobacter > Citrobacter sp. Cb031. Next base: position 332,761 of record NZ_JAOWDA010000019.1, on the reverse strand, counting down.
CATTTCGCTGATTGGCACCACCTCACAGCACATTGATTACGATGATATCGACAGCAACCGCGTCACCGCAGAAGAGGTCGATATACTGCTGCGTGAAGGCGAAAAACTGGCGCCGATTATGGCGAAAACGCGCATTTTACGCGCCTACTCCGGCGTGCGTCCTCTGGTAGCCAGCGACGACGATCCAAGTGGCCGTAACGTCAGTCGTGGGATTGTACTGTTCGATCACGCCCAGCGTGACGGACTAGACGGGTTTATCACCATTACCGGCGGCAAATTGATGACCTACCGCCTGATGGCAGAGTGGGCCACCGATGCCGTTTGCCGTAAGCTGGGCAATACCCAACCTTGCACAACGGCAGACACGGCGCTGCCTGGCTCACAAGAATCGACCGAGCATACGCTCAAACGCGTGATCTCGTTGCCCGCGCCACTGCGCGGCTCAGCGGTCTACCGTCACGGCGATCGCACCCCTGCGTGGCTTAGCGAAGGTCGTCAGCACCGCAGCCTGGTCTGTGAATGCGAAGCGGTCACTGCAGGTGAAGTGCAGTACGCCGTCGAGAATTTGACCGTCAACAGCCTGCTGGATTTGCGTCGCCGTACCCGTGTTGGAATGGGGACCTGCCAGGGCGAATTGTGTGCCTGCCGCGCCGCAGGTTTGCTGCAACGTTTTAATGTCACCACCGCCGCGCAATCTATCACCCAGCTTTCCGATTTCCTCAATGAACGCTGGAAAGGCGTGCAGCCTATCGCCTGGGGAGATGCGCTGCGCGAAAGCGAATTCACACGCTGGGTTTATCAGGGATTGTGCGGTCTGGAAAAGGAGCACCAGGATGAAATTTGATACCGTCATTATCGGCGGCGGCCTGGCCGGACTACTGTGCGGCCTGCAACTGCAAAAAAGCGGTTTACGCTGCACGATTGTCACTCGCGGCCAAAGCGCCCTGCATTTCTCCTCCGGCTCACTGGATTTGCTCAGCAACTTACCCGATGGCCAACCGGTGACGGATATAGAAGCAGGCCTGAATGCGCTGCGCACTCAGGCACCCGCGCACCCGTACAGCACCATCGGAACGCACAACGTCCTGGAGCTGGCCCAGCAGGCGCAAAATCTTCTCGAAGAATGCGGAACGCATTTGCAAGGCAAGGTGCATCAGTCACATCAACGCATCACCCCGCTGGGAACGCTGCGCTCAACCTGGTTAAGTTCCCCGGAAGTTCCGGTCTGGCCGCTGTCCGCGCAGCGTATCTGCGTTGTAGGTATTAGCGGTTTACTGGATTTTCAGGCACATCTCGCCGCGGCGTCGCTGCGTCAACGCAATCTCAGCGTCGAGACGGCAGAAATCGATCTGCCTGAGCTGGATGTCCTGCGTGATAACCCGACCGAGTTTCGCGCCGTCAATATTGCGCGCCTGCTGGATAACGAAGATAAATGGTCGCTGCTCTATGACGCTTTACTGCCAGTAGCAAAAACCTGCGACATGATAATTATGCCGGCCTGCTTCGGTCTGGCGGATGAACAGCTCTGGCAATGGCTTAACGAGCGCCTCCCCTGCTCGCTGACGCTGTTACCGACCCTCCCGCCTTCGGTACTGGGTATGCGTTTGCATAACAAATTGCAGCGCCAGTTTGTGCGCCAGGGCGGCGTCTGGATGCCGGGTGATGAAGTGAAGAAAATCACCTGTCAGGACGGCGTAGTCAGCGAAATCTGGACCCGTAATCATGCCGATATTCCTTTGCGGCCACGTTTCGCCGTGCTCGCCAGCGGCAGCTTCTTCAGCAGCGGGCTGGTCGCCACGCGTGAGGCCATCTACGAACCTATCCTGGGGCTGGATGTACAGCAAACCGCCACGCGCGCCGAGTGGTATGAGCGTGACGTCTTCGACCCACAACCGTGGCAGCAGTTTGGCGTTACGACCGATGCCGGGCTGCGCCCGTCGCTGGCGGGACAAACGATAGAGAACATGTATGCCATCGGTTCCGTTCTCGGCGGATTCGACCCTATCGCCCAGGGTTGCGGAGGCGGCGTGTGCGCTGTTAGCGCCTTACACGCCGCACATCATATTGCGAAACGTGCAGGAGGCCAGCAATGAGCGACACACGTTTTGAAAGTTGTATCAAATGCACGGTGTGCACCACGGCCTGCCCGGTAAGTCGCGTCAATCCGAACTACCCCGGTCCTAAACAGGCCGGACCGGACGGTGAGCGTCTGCGCCTGAAAGATGGCGCGTTATATGACGATGCGCTGAAATACTGCATCAACTGTAAGCGTTGCGAAGTAGCCTGTCCGTCAGATGTGAAGATTGGCGATATCATCCAACGCGCGCGCGCCAAATACGACACAACGCGTCCGTCGCTGCGTAACTTTGTCTTAAGCCATACCGATTTGATGGGTAGCGTGTCCACACCATTCGCCCCGATAGTGAATACCGCCACCTCACTCAAACCGGTGCGTCAGTTGCTGGATTACGCGCTAAAAATCGATCATCGCCGTACGCTGCCGAAGTACTCTTTCGGTACCTTCCGCCGCTGGTATCGCAGCGTTGCCGCTCAGCAAGCGCAATATCAGGATCAGGTTGCCTTTTTCCACGGCTGTTTTGTGAATTACAACCATCCGCAGCTCGGCAAAGACCTGATCAAAGTGTTGAATGCGATGGGAACCGGAGTGCAACTGCTGAGCAAAGAGAAATGCTGCGGCGTACCGCTGATTGCCAACGGTTTTACCGATAAAGCGCGTAAGCAGGCGGTGAGCAACGTGGCCTCCCTCAGAGAAGCAATTGACGGCAAAGGCATTCCGGTGATCGCCACCTCATCAACCTGCACCTTTGCGCTGCGTGATGAATATCCGGAGGTGCTGGACGTCGACAACTCAGGTCTACGCGAACACATTGAACTGGCAACCCGCTGGCTGTGGCGCAAGCTGGATGAAGGCAAAACGCTGCCGCTGAAAACGCTGCCGCTGAAAGTGGTCTACCACACGCCATGCCACATGGAGAAAATGGGCTGGACGCTCTACACGCTGGAACTGCTACGACAAATTCCAGGGCTGGAGCTAACGGTGCTGGACTCGCAATGTTGCGGGATTGCTGGGACATACGGCTTTAAAAAGGAAAACTACCCGACATCGCAGTCCATTGGCGCACCGCTGTTCCGCCAGATTGAAGACAGCGGCGCTGATATCGTCGTCACCGACTGCGAAACCTGTAAATGGCAGATTGAGATGTCTACCAGTAAGCGCTGCGAACACCCCATCACCCTGCTTGCCAAAGCGTTAGGTTAATTCTGTTGCCCGGTGGCGTTGGCTACCGGGCATTTTTGCGAATGCCGTTGTACATAACTGAATACGTTGCAACCGGACGTATTTATCTCTGACTCCTCCACGCAAAAAATCAATTCCTCAAATGCAGCCCGCGTCATTCGTAGGTATCGTCACACCATCTTCTCCCTCTGGTGACGGACTACCATGGCTAAATCAGCAACATCAACACCGTACGATGCGGTTTTTAAAAGATGGTTTCTTATCCTGAGAATAATTATGTGAAGCACACAAAACCAATACTGACAGGCTGTAACCAGATTGCTGCGGCAATCGTCAAATAAATTAGCCTTCAGGTTAATTTTGAATGGTTATGAATTAGCCTATGAGCTAACATTTATTTGGAGTGGGCAGCCATATGTTTAGCGTTGTTTATCACCCTGAGGCCAGGGCAGAAGCAACTGCATTACCCGTAAAAATTCGGGTTAAGTTTGACCGGCTCATTGGTAAGCTGGAACATAACGCCCAGTTGTTGCGGGAGCCGGATACGAAACCTCTTGGCGATGGACTTTTTGAGATCCGCACGATGGGTACTGATATAGCCAGAGGTATCTGGCTATATCATAAAGGCAACACTATCATCATGCTCCGCGTTTTCATCAAGAAATCACAGAAAACGTCAGCAAAAGAAATCGAACTCGCCAAAAATCGGTTAGCGGAGGTGCTTAATGAAACTGGTAAGCCATAAAGAACTGCATAACGAATGGATGCAGAATGATGAGTTTCGTGCTGCATGGCGGGAAGAAGAACGTAAAGAGATGCTTAGAGAACTGCTTGCAGAATGGCGGAGGCATAACAACCTGACAAAAGCTCAGGTTGCCGAACGTATGGGGGTGACGCCTCCGGTTATTTCCCGCCTTGAAAATAACATTACCAAAGCCAGTATTGAGACATTGACTCGCTACGCCTACGCCTGCGGCATCAAAAAACCAGTCATCGCCCTGTATTGATTAACCCGTTACTCCGGAGCCGGTCTGTTGGAGAAAATCATCTCCGTGCATATTTCGTGGTAAGAATATTATGTGAGTTAATCAAAATCAGACGGCGCACGGGAACTCAAGCTTCATCTGTCAACTTCATATCAGTTTCCGCTGGTGGATATCACGATGGTATCTGACGACGTGACAGAGCATCACCATTAGGAGCTATTTCAGGCCCGATGGCGCTACACCACCGGGCCCGATATTAATAACTGCTTTTCAACGTTTGCGTACTCTGGCCTGGCTTAAACATTGCCAGCCTGCGATCCAGCGCTTCGGTATAAAGCATGGTATCCACGCCTACCGCGACAAAATTTGCTCCCCATTGCAGACATTTCTGCGCCATTGCTGGGTCAACAGCGAGGAAACCGGCTGCTTTTCCGGCTGCGCGAATACGGCGAATGCTTTGCTCAATGATCCGCTGCACCTCCGGGTGTCCGGCATTATCCGGATAGCCCAACGACGCAGAAAGATCCGCCGGGCCAATAAAGACACCGTCAATACCGTCAACGTCCAGAATGGCATCCAGATTATCCAGTGCCGCTTTGCTTTCGACCTGTACCAGCAGGCAGAGTGATTCATTAGCCTGGGCCATATAATTGTCGATACGCCCCCAGCGCGCCGCCCGTGCCACGCTGGCGCCGACACCACGCTCGCCGAGCGGTGGATAACGAGTCGCGGAAACCACCTGAAGCGCCTGCTCTGCGCTATCGACCATCGGGACAAGCAGCGTCTGCGCGCCGATATCCAGCACCTGCTTGATCAACGCTTTACTGCCTTCCACCGGGCGAACCACAGGCTGGCTGGCATAAGGCGCAATCGCCTGCAACTGATGGTAAAGATCCTGCACCGTGTTCGGCGCGTGTTCTCCATCAATCAGCAGCCAGTCATAGCCCGACGTCGCGGCAATCTCCGCCATGTAAGAGGTGGTCGAACTGAGCCACAGGCCGACCTGGATTTCCCCTTTGCGTAATCCTTCTTTGAAGGGATTTGATAACAATGCGTTCATAACGATCCTTACAACGTAGATAAGATTAATGATGCGCAGCGCCTGCTTGTGAAACTGAACGGTTCACACTCAGCGTAAAGATGATTAGCGAGCCAATAATCGCGACGCCCGCGAGGACCAGCAGGCCCGCCGCATCGCTGGCAAACACCGTTTCGGCTTTGACGCGCAGAATGGGAGCAATAAAGCCGCCAACGGCACCAAACAGGTTGACGAAGCCGATCCCCGCCGCCAGAGCAGTCCCGGAAAGAAGTTGCGTTGGCATCGTCCAGAACACTGGCTGTACCGCAATGAAACCGACCGCCGCGACGCAGAGCGCCACAATCGCCAGTACCGGTGAAACCAGCCCGGAAAGGCCAATGCCGATTCCTGCCGCCAGCAGCGTCAGCGCGGCAACATTACGCCGGTCGCCGGTGCGATCGGAGTAGCGGGGAATAAGCCAGGTACCAAACAGCGCCGCCACCCACGGTATTGCCGCCACGACCGAAGCCGTAAAGCCCACTTTTGTCCCTAACAACGCAGCAACCTGAGTTGGCAGGAAGAAGATCAGGCCATACACCGCCACCTGGATCGTCAGATAGATAATCGCCAGTTGCCAGACACGGCCATTACGCAGCGCATCCGACAGGCGTGAAGTGACCTTTTTCTCTTCTTCACTCGCCAGTTGGCTAATAAGTAACGCCTTTTCCTCCGCGCTCAGGAAACGTGCCTGCTGCGGGGTATCATCCAGCCAGAAGAAGGTGAAAATGCCCGCGCCTACCGCCAGTAAACCTTCGATAACGAACATCCAGAACCACCCTGGATGCCCCATAAAGCCGTGCATCTCCAACAGCGCACCGGAAAGCGGCGATCCCAGGGTTAACGCCAGCGGCGCCCCCATGTAGAACAGCCCCATGATGCTGGCGCGGTTACGCTGGGGGAACCACTGGGACGTCAGGTAGATCATACCGGGGAAGAAGCCCGCCTCTGCCGCCCCCAGCAGAGTACGGATAATCAGAAATTTCGATTCAGTATCCGCCCATGCCATCGCCGCAGAGAGGAATCCCCACAGCAACGTGGTGGTACCAATCCAGGTTCTGGCACCAAATTTACGCATCAACAGGTTGGCAGGAACCCCCAGAAAGGCGTAAACCACAAAGAAAATCCCCGCGCCCAACGCATAAGCTTCGTTGCTCAGACCGGTATCAATCTGATAGGTCTCTTTGGCAAAACCGATGTTCGAGCGGTCAAGAAACGCCAGCACATACAGCGCCAGCATAAAGGGAATCAAACGGGCGCGGTTTTTCTTCACCACACCATCAAGTAACGTGGTACTCATAGCAAGATCCTCAAAGAAATGAGGGCGTTGCCGTGGTATTGGCAACGCACTGGTCATTAGTGGCTATAAGGGCGCTTCAGATTGCAGTCGCGGTTAAGCTCGACGCCAAATCCTGGTTTGTCGAGCACTGACTTATGAATGCGGCCATTGACGGGTACCGGCTCGTCCAGAAGGATCGGATCAAACTGTGGACGCATCGTTGAACAATCCGGGCTGGTCATCAAAAACTCACTGAACGGGGTATTGGTGAACGTGATCACCGCGTGGTGCGAGTAAACCGAGGAACCATGCGGCACCACCAGCTGTCCGCGCGATTTAGCAATAGCGGCAATTTCCACCAGCGTGGTTAACCCACCGCACCAGCCCACATCCGGCTGCATGATATCGATGCCGGTTTCTGAGAGCGTGCGGAAGGACTGCAGCGTCCCGTGGTGTTCACCGCTGGTAACCATCATCCCCGCCGGGGCGTTACGTTTCAGCTCGCGATAGCCTTCATACTGCTGCGGCGGCAGACACTCTTCGATCCACTTCAGATTGGACGGTGCGCAGGCATGGGCCAGTTTGGTGGCATAGTTCACGTCCTGACTCATCCAGCAATCGAGCATCAACCAGAAATCCGGACCGCATTTCTCACGCATGTCGGCTACCATTGCCGCATCTTTGCGGATCCCCGCATCCCCGTCGTGCGGCCCCCAGTGGGTCGGCATTTTGCCGCCAATAAAGCCCATTTCTTTCGCCAGATCAGGGCGCGCACCGGTCGCGTAGAATTGAATTTCGTCGCGTACCGCGCCACCCAATAGTTTGTAGACCGGTAAACCCACCACCTTGCCAAACAGATCCCACAGCGCCAGATCCACGCACGAGATGGTGTTCATCACCAGACCGCCGGAGCCGGAGTAGTACATCGTTGCGCCCAGCATCTGGTCGTGAATGAGTTTGATATCACTGACGCATTTCCCTTCAATAAAACGATTGAGATGCTTTTCCACAATAAAGCACCCCATCTCCCCTGCCGTGGAAACAGCAAAACCGGTCTGTCCGTTTTCAGCTTCCACTTCAACAATCAGTGTTCCTAATACGTTGATGCCAAAGGACTGGCGCGATTGCTCATATTCACGATATTTGCTCATTGGCGTGGCGATATGATCGTCAATCCAGTGGTTAGCGCCCTGATCGTGATAGTCGCCGCCGCCAGCGCCTTTATCCGCCGTAGCACCACCGGTAAACCAGGCACGAACGTGTTTAATTTTAGGTAGGGTCATGGTGTTCTCCTTTTTATGAAGCGAGTGAGTCGAAGGGACTTTTCCATCCCAACAGGCGTGAAATATCCCTGGCGCAGGCAATCGCTTTACCGGCCAGATAATCACGGTTCTCTTCGTTAATTTGCAGACGAGTGCCGACCACTGAAATCGCGGCGGTCAGTTCATTGTTAGCGTTAAAAACAGGCGCTGCGACGCAGCGAACATCGGGATAATCTTCGCCATTATCAAAGCTCCATCCACGCTGTCGAATACGCTCCAGCTCATCATTCAACTGCTGTGGCCTGGTGATAGTGGTCGGCGTTGCCTGTTCCCATATCAGCTGTTCAATAATGGCTTTTCGTGCGGCTGCCGGTTGCCAGGCCAGCAGGCATTTGCCGATACCCGAGCGATAGAGCGAAAGACTTTTCCCTTCGTGGGAGCGCACGCTGATAGTGGATGACGATTCCACTTTCAGAATGTAATACGCGCTTTCGTGGTCGATGATCCCGAGATGGCAAAGTAACCCTGTCTCATCCATCAGCTGTGTCAGCCGGGGACGCGCCAGTTCACGTAAATCCATCTTGCTCAGCGCATGCCCGGACAGCTCAACCAGCTTGGTCCACAGGCAGTAATTTTCCTGATGATCAATGCTAATAAAGCGCTGACGCTTCAGTTCGTTAAGTAACAGGTACGCGGTGCTTTTTGGAATACCCAGCGCCTCTATGATGGTGGCGGCGCTACATGGGCCGATACGCGCAATGAGATTGAGTATTTCGATCGCCCTGGTGAGCGCGGGAACTTTGCTTGATTCCAACATACTGGACTCCAGTCTGAGATACTGGAATCAGTGTGGTAGGTTAAGGGGGTTAAAATTGTGAAGCGCATCAAATCCTCTCGTTCTTCCAGCTGGCTGGAGAAAAAACGAGCATAATTGTGAACTAACGCACGGATTTTTTTACAGAGAGTACAACAGGTTGGACTGATAACGGGAAGGCCAGTATGCCTTCCCATAACAAGCGCGTGAGAGAGTGCAAGTCAGGAAGGCAGCGTCAGGGATTCAACCACTTCTATCCAACCGTGTTCGCTGGCAATATCCTGCCCGTTGAGCCAACGGCGCAGCATATTGAGCGCCATCATTGCACACACTTCCTGACGCACCGACAAACTATAACGATTAGCGTTCAGCCGTACGCGTAAGGCATGCGTTCCATCAGGCGTTGCCAGCGCAAAGTTAATATGTTCGTTTTCGAAAGCCGATACCGCCAACGCCAGCCCGGCATAATGGTTGCCGCGTCGTTCGGTTATCCAGTGTGCCGTTTGCGCCAGCGTTTCTTCCTGGGGCGGAACCACTTCGCTCGCCAACAGCGGAGCATTCACGCGCGAAAGCTGCAGCGCCACCAGACCGCCGGTGAATTGTTCGCTTAGCGTCAGGCTGTATTGCCGTTCCTGCAACGTGCGGGCGATTTGCGCGGGTAAACCTTCCGTACCTTCGAAAATCATATTCTGCCCGGCAACCCGCTTAACTTCTGGCCACAGCGCCAGCATCGCTTCCCGTTGGGAATCCGGCCCGGTCAGCTTCAGTTCGATAATCGGCATTGACGAGCGGTAGCCCATTGTCACTCCCGGAGGCAATTGCAGCGGATCCAGGCTCTGCGCCAGCTCGCTTTCAGAACGACCAAAAGTGGTTAATCGCAGGCATAGCGGGGGTTGAGACAGCGAAAAACGCTCACGCAAACGCGGCAGGATCTCATGCTCAACCATAACTTTAAATTCTGATGGCACTCCTGGGGTAAAGAACATCAGGCAGCGGTTAAGCTTCAGGGCAAACCCACACGCGGTTCCTACCGGATTATTGATGAATTCCGCGCTGGCAGGTAGCTCAGCCTGTTTGCGGTTACTCGGTGCCATCACGCGTCCACGATCGCGGAAATAACGCGCCATCTCGTCGAGCCATGCTTCATGCAGCACCAGCCCTTCACCTTTTGCCGTGGCCGCCGCCAGCGCGCTCAAATCATCGCTGGTTGGTCCCAGACCGCCGTTAACGATCAGTACATCGGCATGTTCGCTACGCTCACGCAAAACGGCGACCAAATCATCAAGATTGTCGCCTACCGTGTTGCGACGGGTTAGTGGTAACCCCTGATTAAAGAAAAAATCGGCCAGCCAGGCGGCATTCGTGTCGACGATTTGTCCGTGCAACACTTCATCCCCGGTGGATAGCATCTCCACGTTTAACATCGTGTTCTCCTGCTTTTATGATGAAAACACTATAACGCATGGAGGGGGGAAGGCGCGACTGAACGCCGCGCCGGAAAAATCAGAAACTCGCGTTAACCCCAACGTACGGGCCGTCAGCAATCGCGTTATCGCGGTTACCGTCTTTGCCTGCCAGGTTCAGGTAGCGATAACCGGCTTCAATGCTCAGCGGACGCATAATGGTCAGACGCGCACCTGCATTCGCTTCTTCATAGCTGTCGATACCGCTGGAAAGAGAATCGGGAGAGTAATAATACTCGCCAAACAGGCGGAGGCTGTCGCCAATCGGCCACTGCAAACCGCCACCGACCGCCGCCGCGTAACCCTCGTCACCATCATTCGGGTTAGTATAAATGCCTTTCCCACCGACCGTTGCCAGCAGCGGACCGAGAGGAATATTCAGACCCAGTCCCAGACCGGCCGCATCGCCGTCGTCATCGTTATGCATCCAGTTACCGCTGACGGCCAGACCGGTGGTCTCAGTACCCATACCGAAACTCAGGTTGGTGTAGTCTTCGCCAGCCTGGCCGCTGATGCTAATCGCGCTCGCCGACGCGGAAACAAACAGCATTCCGGCAAAACCCAACATTAAACTTTTTTTCATTTTCTATCCTTTCCAGCAAGAATCAAAACATAGCCCCAAAACCGGTGAATTGTACTGTTAGATCACGAGGAATCAATGCACTAAAAAAGCGATGCAATAACATATTGTAAGCAAATACTACTCACAAGATTTAGATAAGGTTAAATTCTTGTAGCAATTACGCCACTGATGGCAGCAGAACGCCATTTTCTACAAACATCCTGTTTTCCCTGCCAAAGCGGCGTTATTCGTCGATGAAGCGTTTTTTCTACCGCCAGCAAAAGGTAAGATGCGTGCACGATGGAATTTTCTATACCTCCCCCTACAAGGATTCGACTTATGCGCCAAAGAACAATTGTTTGCCCATTAATTCAAAACGATGGCTGTTATTTACTGTGCAAAATGGCTGACGACCGCGGTGTGTTCCCCGGTCAGTGGGCGCTTTCTGGCGGCGGCGTTGAACCGGGTGAACGTATTGAAGAAGCTTTGCGCCGTGAAGTAAGAGAAGAGCTGGGCGAACAACTGGTGTTATCAGATATTACGCCATGGACCTTCAGTGACGATGTTCGCACCAAAACGTACGCCGATGGCAGTCAGGAAGAGATTTATATGATTTATCTCATCTTCGATTGTGTGGCGGCTAATCGTGAAGTGAAGATTAACGAAGAATTCCAGGCATTCGCCTGGGTTAAAGCGGAAGATCTCGGCTCCTACGATTTAAATATCGCCACGCGTAAAACGTTAACCTTGAAAGGGTTACTGTAAATCATCATTTTAATAACGGCATATAATTAACATTCTTAATAGCGGCATTGCGCTCATCAGTCTGCAGATAACAGCAATGTCGTCCAAACTACTCAAGAACCTACATGATCTTTTTTTCATTAAGATAAATAAAAAACACGCTATTCCTCTCTCTTTCCCAAACCTTAAACTCTTAAGGATAAATTAACCTTCCGTCATTACTCTTTGAAGCCTGATGAAATAATTAACGACGCCTCTGTTTATCACTAAAAATAAAACGTCGGTGGCGTTAAATGGCTTGAAGGAATAATGATGTCTGACTTTTTGCCTTTCTCTCGCCCGGCAATGGGGGCTGAAGAACTTGCCGCTGTGAAGACGGTTCTGGACTCTGGATGGATAACCACCGGCCCGAAAAATCAACAGCTGGAAGAAGCCTTCTGCCAGCTCACGGGAAATCAACACGCCGTCGCCGTCTGCTCCGCTACGGCAGGAATGCACATCACGCTGATGGCGCTGGACATCGGTGCAGGCGATGAGGTCATTACACCGTCAATGACGTGGGTTTCTACTCTCAACATGATTGTCCTGCTGGGTGCGACGCCAGTCATGATCGACGTCGACCGCGATACGCTCATGGTCACACCGGAGCAAATTGAGGCCGCCATCACCCCGCGAACCAAAGCCATTATTCCGGTACATTACGCAGGCGCCCCCGCCGACCTGGACGCGATTTATGCCATTGGCGAACGCTATGGCATTCCGATTATAGAAGATGCGGCCCACGCCGTAGGGACGTTGTATAAAGGTCGTCATGTCGGCGCGCGCGGCACGGCAATATTCTCGTTTCACGCCATCAAAAATATTACCTGCGCCGAAGGCGGGTTGATCGTTACCGACGACAGCCAGCTTGCCCAACGGCTTCGCAGCCTGAAGTTTCACGGTCTGGGCGTTGATGCCTTTGATCGACAAACCTATGGCCGGGCGCCGCAGGCCGAAGTGCTTGCGCCAGGGTACAAGTACAACCTCACGGATATCAACGCCGCCATTGCGTTGGTACAACTAAATAAACTGGAACACCTGAACTCACGCCGGGCGCAAATTGCCTGCGAGTATCAACAGGCGCTGGCCGATACGCCATTTCAACCACTGAGTCTGCCCCAGTGGGCGCACGTTCACGCCTGGCACCTGTTCATCATTCGCGTTGACGAAGCCCGCTGCGGTCTGAGCAGAGATGCCTTAATGGAGGCGTTAAAGGCCAAAAATATCGGCACCGGTCTGCATTTTCGTGCGGCCCATACGCAAAAATATTACCGCGAACGCTTCACTACCCTTTCGCTCCCCAATACAGAATGGAATAGCGCGCGCATTTGCTCACTGCCGTTATTCCCCGACATGACCGCCGATGACACCCAGCGGGTAATTACGGCACTTCGCGAGATTGCAGGACAATAACCATGTTTGAAGCAGCACCGATCAAAAAAGTCTCGGTGGTCATTCCCGTTTTTAATGAACAGGAAAGCTTGCCAGAGTTAATCAGACGTACCAGCGCTGCCTGCGAAAAATTGGGCAAAGACTATGAAATTTTGCTAATTGATGACGGCAGCAGCGACCATTCCGCACAGCTGATGATGGACGCTTCCCAGGCACCGAACAGCCATATTGTTTCTATTTTATTAAATCGCAATTACGGGCAACACTCGGCGATTATGGCCGGTTTCAGTCATGTCACCGGCGACGTGATCATCACACTGGATGCCGATTTGCAAAACCCGCCGGAGGAGATCCCACGGCTGGTCGCCACCGCAGATGAAGGCTTCGATGTGGTCGGCACGGTACGTCAGAACCGTCAGGACAGCGTATTTCGTAAGACCGCATCGCGAATGATTAACCATCTGATTCAGCGCACCACCGGTAAAGCGATGGGCGACTACGGTTGCATGTTACGCGCTTATCGCCGCCACATCGTCGATGCCATGCTGCATTGCCAGGAGCGCAGTACCTTTATCCCGATTCTGGCCAACATTTTTGCCCGGCGCGCTACGGAAATCCCGGTACACCATGCAGAGCGAGAATTTGGTGACTCCAAATACAGCTTTATGCGTCTGATCAACCTGATGTATGACCTGGTGACCTGTCTGACCACAACGCCACTTCGTATGTTGAGCCTGTTGGGCAGCGTAATCGCCGCCACTGGCTTTACCTTGTCTATCCTGCTTGTGGTTCTGCGTCTGACGCTCGGTCCACAGTGGGCCGCGGAAGGGGTATTCATGCTGTTTGCCGTCCTGTTTACCTTTATCGGCGCACAGTTTATTGGCATGGGTTTACTCGGCGAATATATCGGTCGCATCTATAACGATGTCCGCGCCCGCCCCCGCTATTTTGTTCAACACGTTATCCGCCCACAAACCACGCAGCCAACCGAGGAAAACCGCGCATGAAAGCCATCGTATTTGCCTATCACGATATGGGATGTCAGGGTGTCCAGGCTTTGTTGGATGCCGGTTATGAAATCGCTGCCATTTTTACGCACACTGATAATCCGGGCGAAAAAGCATTTTTTGGATCGGTTTCCCGCCTTGCCGCCAGCGCCGGAATTCCGGTTTACGCCCCGGATGAGGTCAATCATCCCTTGTGGATTGAACGCATTAGCCAACTGGCGCCGGATGTTATCTTCTCGTTCTACTATCGTCATTTACTGAGTGATGAGATCCTCAGTCTTGCGCCTGCCGGGGCTTTTAATCTGCATGGTTCGTTGCTGCCGAAATACCGTGGTCGCGCGCCGCTGAACTGGGTATTGGTCAATGGCGAAACCGAAACCGGCGTCACGCTTCACCGCATGGTCAAACGCGCGGATGCTGGCGCCATTATTGCCCAGCAGCGCGTCGCTATTTCGCCAGATGACGTGGCGTTAACGCTGCACCATAAATTGTACCAGGCTGCGCGTCACCTGCTGGAACAGGCACTGCCCGCGATTAAAACCGGGGATTATGCAGAACGCCCCCAACAGGAAGCAGATGCTACCTGTTTTGGTCGCCGTACACCGGAAGATAGCTTCCTCGACTGGAACACACCTGCCGCGGAGTTGCATAACCAGGTCCGCGCCGTCAGCGATCCCTGGCCGGGCGCATATAGCTATGTCGGCACACAAAAGTTCACCGTCTGGTCATCGCGCGTTTGCGTAAATGACTCAGCGGCCCAACCGGGTACCGTCATCTCCGTTTCTCCTTTGCTGATCGCCTGTGGCGATGGCGCCCTGGAAATTATTACCGGACAAGCTGGCGATGGTATTGCAATGCAAGGGTCGCAACTGGCGCAGGTTCTGGGCCTGGTTCCAGGCTCCCGCCTGAACAGCCAGTCAGTTACCACCACTAAACATCGTACACGCGTGCTGATTCTTGGCGTCAATGGCTTCATTGGTAACCATCTGACCGAACGCCTGCTGCAAGAAGATCATTACGAAGTGTATGGGCTCGATATTGGCAGTGACGCCATTGGCCGTTTTCTGCAGCATCCGCGATTCCACTTCGTCGAAGGCGACATCAGCATTCACTCCGAATGGATTGAATACCATGTTAAAAAATGCGACGTCGTGCTGCCGCTGGTGGCGATCGCAACGCCAATCGAATATACCCGCAACCCGCTGCGCGTATTTGAGCTCGATTTTGAAGAGAACCTGAAAATCATTCGCTACTGCGTGAAATACCGTAAGCGCATCATTTTCCCATCAACGTCCGAAGTCTACGGCATGTGTACCGACAAAGTCTTCGATGAGGACAGCTCAAATCTGATCGTCGGTCCGGTCAATAAACCACGCTGGATCTACTCCGTTTCCAAGCAGTTGTTGGACCGCGTAATCTGGGCGTACGGCGAAAAAGAGGGATTGCGCTTCACCCTGTTCCGACCATTTAACTGGATGGGGCCGCGTCTGGACAGCCTTAACGCCGCGCGTATCGGCAGCTCACGCGCCATTACCCAACTGATCCTCAATCTAGTGGAAGGTTCACCGATTAAGCTGATTGAAGGCGGCAAGCAAAAACGCTGCTTTACCGACATTCGGGATGGTATCGAAGCCCTGTATCGCATTATTGAAAACGAAGGCGGACGCTGCGACGGTGAGATTATCAACATCGGTAATCCGCAGAACGAAGCGAGTATTCAGGAACTGGCAGAAATGCTGCTTACCTGCTTTGAAAAACATCCATTGCGTAACCACTTCCCGCCGTTTGCCGGTTTCCGTGACGTCGAAAGCAGCAGCTACTATGGTAAAGGTTATCAAGACGTTGAACATCGTAAGCCCAACATCCGCAATGCGAAACGCTGCCTGAACTGGGAGCCCACCATTGAGATGCAGGAAACGGTAGAAGAGACGCTGGACTTCTTCTTACGCAGTGTGAATATCACGGAACACACATCATGACCCAAGTCGGCTTGCGCATAGATGTCGATACTTTCAGGGGGACGCGCGAAGGCGTACCCCGCCTGCTGGAGACATTGAACCGACATAACGTGCGGGCAAGTTTTTTCTTTAGCGTTGGACCGGACAACATGGGACGCCATCTCTGGCGTCTTGTGAAACCACAATTTCTGTGGAAGATGCTGCGCTCAAACGCCGCATCACTTTACGGATGGGATATATTGCTGGCGGGAACCGCCTGGCCGGGAAAAGAGATCGGCCAGGCCAACGCGGCGATCATTGCGCAAACCGCCCTGCTTCATGAAACCGGTCTGCATGCCTGGGATCACCATGCCTGGCAGGCGCGAAGCGGAAACTGGAATGACAAACAGCTGATTGATGATATTTCACGAGGCATCACGGCCCTTGAAACTCTTATCGGACAACCCGTCACTTGTTCTGCCGTTGCCGGATGGCGTGCCGACGATCGCGTCGTCCACGCCAAAGAAACGTTCCATCTGCGTTATAACAGCGACTGTCGGGGAACGTCGTTATTCCGTCCGGTGCTGACGTCCGGGAAAACAGGTACGCCGCAAATTCCCGTCACGCTACCCACCTGGGATGAAGTGGTTGGTCAGGAAGTCCAGGCGGTGGACTTCAACGCTTACATTCTCTCCCACATCCAGATGAGCAGAGGAACACCGGTGTATACCATTCATGCGGAAGTTGAAGGCATCGCCTTTCAGCAGAATTTTGACGAGCTGCTTACTCGCGCCGCAGACATGGGGATAACATTTTGCCCGCTCGGCGACCTGTTACCGGACGATGTTAGTTCGCTGCCAACAGGGCAGATCGTGCGTGGCAAAATATCCGGCAGAGAGGGATGGGTCGGCCGCCAACAACCAGTGAGTGTGACAAGATGAAACATACTGTCCGCTACACCCTGGCATTTATCGCTTTTATTGCGCTGTATTTTATTCTCCCCATCAACAGTCGCCTGCTGTGGCAACCTGATGAAACGCGCTATGCCGAAATCAGTCGGGAAATGCTGACCTCTGGCGACGGGATCGTTCCGCACTTTTTAGGGCTGCGGTATTTTGAAAAACCGATTGCCGGATACTGGTTAAACAGCATCGGGCAATGGCTGTTTGGCGCCAATAATTTCGGCGTCAGAGCAGGAGCCATCTTTGCCACTTTGCTGACGGCGCTAATGGTTGCCTGGCTTGCCATGCGGTTGTGGCGGGATAAGCGCACCGCCGTACTCTCTTCGGTTATCTTTTTAACGTTTTTTTCGGTTTACAGCATCGGCACCTACGCGGTACTTGATCCCATCATTGCGCTCTGGCTAATGGCGGGCATGTGCTGCTTTTGGGAAGGGATGCAAGCCACCAGCAGAACGCGCAAAATTACCGCCTTTCTGCTGTTAGGGTTAACCTGCGGCATGGGCGTGATGACCAAGGGTTTCCTGGCACTCGCCGTTCCTGTACTCAGCGTACTGCCGTGGGTTTTCGTACAAAAGCGCTGGAAAGATCTCATTATCTACGGTCTGCTGGCAGTAGTCGGTTGCATCGTGACTGTGCTGCCTTGGGGAATAGCGATTGCCCGGCGTGAGCCGGATTTCTGGCATTACTTCTTCTGGGTCGAACATATTCAACGCTTCGCGCAAGAGGATGCCCAACATAAGGCCCCCGTCTGGTACTACATTCCGGTCTTGGTGGCTGGCGCATTACCGTGGCTCGGGCTGCTCCCCGGCGCGCTGCGTACGGGCTGGCGTGAACGGGATGTTCCGCGCAGCGCACTGTACCTGTTAAGCTGGATTATCATGCCAATCCTGTTTTTCAGCATCGCGAAAGGAAAACTGCCGACCTATATTCTTTCCTGCTTCGCGCCGCTGGCAATATTGACGGCGCGTTTCGGCCTGCAGGCCGCGGAAAAAGGCGCAACCGCGCTGCGCGTGAATGGCTGGATCAACGTTCTGTTCGGTGTAACCGGCATTGTCGCCACGTTTATTGTTTCTACACTGGGTCCATTAAAGACGCCGGTCTGGTCGCATATCGAAACGTATAAGGTGTTTTGTGCGTGGGGCATTTTTATCATCTGGACACTCTTTGGCTGGTATACGCTAAATAACCGCGAGAAGAACTGGACGTTCGCTGCGCTGTGTCCATTAGGCCTGGCACTGTTGTTTGGCTTCTCCATTCCTGACCGGGTGATGGAATCTAAACAGCCACAATTTTTTGTCGAGATGACCAAAGAGTCGCTGGAGTCGAGCCGTTATATTCTCACCGACAGCGTTGGCGTCGCCGCGGGGCTGGCCTGGAGCCTGAAGCGTGACGACATCATAATGTACGGACAAACGGGCGAGTTAAAATATGGCCTTAACTACCCGGATGCCCAGGGGCGTTTTGTCGGTCGGGGGAACTTTGCCGAGTGGTTAGCGCAACATCGTCAGCAAGGAAACATTACGCTCGTGCTTTCAGTCGATAAGGATGAAGATATTAATCGACTTGCTATCCCTCCCGCTGACTATATCGATAATCAGGGGCGTCTGGTCCTGATTCAGTATCGGCCGAAATGATCTGGATAGCCTTAGTTCTCGCCAGCCTGCTCAGCGTCTGCGGTCAGTTATGTCAGAAGCAGGCGTCGCGACCCGTTCCCGTTCGAGCGCGAAAACGCCACATTACGCTATGGATTGTGCTTGCTCTGGCAAGTCTCGGTCTGGCCATGCTGCTATGGCTGGTGGTGCTGCAGAACATTCCGGTCGGCATCGCCTACCCCATGCTGAGTCTTAATTTTGTATGGGTGACTCTGGCTGCCTGGAAAATCTGGCGCGAACCCGTCACCCCGCGCCACTGGCTGGGAGTGGGGTTAATCATCACTGGCATCTTTATTCTTGGGAGCGCGGTGTAATGGGCATCTTTTGGGGATTATGCAGCGTTATTATCACTTCAGCCGCCCAGTTGAGTCTTGGCTTTGCGATGGATAATCTGCCGCCAATGCTGCAGCCGCAGCAATTCATTTCCGCCGTATTCTCTCTTAGCGTCGGCGCGTTTGCTCTGTATGCCGGACTGGCAGGGTATTTACTGTCGGTGATTTGCTGGCATAAAGCGCTGCACCAGCTCGCACTGAGCAAAGCGTATGCCCTGCTCAGCCTGAGCTATGTACTGGTGTGGGTTGCATCAATGATCCTGCCCGGCTGGCAGGGAATATTGTCAGCGAAAGCGCTCGCCGGAGTGCTGTGCATCATGGCAGGGCTACTGACGATTTTTTTACCTTCACACCAGCGCCAACCCTGAGATTATTTATCTTCAGACAGTCGTAACAGGCGTTCCCATTCGTCGCACATGTACTGTCTGGCATCAATTATTTTGATTAACCGTGAGGTATCGCGATTAATGCAATACAGTGCATCTTTCAGCGGTGAAAGGAGGTCTCCGGGCTTAACCCACTCGGAAGATTGAGCCTCAGCCAGCATCTTTAGCGAACCGCCGCCATCACAAAGTACGATATAGAGCCTGCCTGCTTTTTTGTGACAGCAAGACTTCTTCACATGCCATTCCATAGCGCACCTTTTGTTAAAAGATTTCACAACAGGTTACACTTAAGCAGATAAACAAAATGACAATAGCGACGCAATGGCGAAAGTGAGAAATGTAATTACTGTTTGCTTAATTTTAACAATGAAGCACTTACCCAATCTGACAGCGCACGACGAGAGATTTTAATCCCTCCGGATTTTAGTTCGGGTGGCAATGTCAGCCAGCATACCGGTTGCTGAAAGCGGGCCAGCTTATCTTTCACCCACTCAGCCAGATTGGTGTCATCCGCATTGGTGTCATACTCAACGACCGCCACCGGGCGATGACCAAACTCTTTGTCTTCTATCGGCACAATGAAAGCTTGCAGAACATGCGGATGCGCAGCAATCACGCGTTCCACCTCTTCCGGCTGTATGCCTTCCCCGCCGCTAAAGAACAGATTGTCCATCCGACCGACAATGGTTAACTTGCCGTCCTTCAACACCCCGCGATCGCGGGTGGCAAACCAGCCTTCCGCATTTACTAAAGGAATCAGCTGCCCGTTACGCCAGTAACCTTGTGCCATGCTGGCGGCACGCAGCCAGACTTCACCATCAACGATTCTGACTTCTCTGCCTGCCAGGGGCGACCCCACATCCGCCAGGCCATCCGCCTCTTTCGCACAGACCGTAGAAGCAAACTCCGTTAAACCGTAACCGCACCAGCAGCGAATCCTTTGCTCGCGCGCCTGTTCCGTCAATTCAACAGGAATTGCCGCGCCCCCCAGGAGCACTGCTTTGAGCGTTACCGCCGTTTTGTTGACCAGCAGGCGCCACAGCTGCGTGGGCACCAGCGAAGCATGGGTGCATCCAGCCAACATTTGCTCCAATGGTTGCTTGTCGCGCACGGTCATTCGTGCCCCGGCAAACAACCAACGCCACAAAATACCCTGGCCGGAAACATGAAACAGCGGCAGCGAGAGCAGCCAGTCATCTTCAGCGTCAAACGGCATTAATGACAACACCCCCTGCGCGCTTGCCAGATGAGCCTGACAGGTATGCACCGCTGCCTTTGGCAATCCGGTAGAACCTGAGGTTAACGTCATCGTACTTAAACGCTGGGGTAACCACGCGGCGGCATGCTTGCCTGGCACTGCCTGCATCTGCAACGAATGGAGTCCCGTGAGAACATTAGCTGCCTCAAGATCCAGCGCAAAACGCAGCGTTAAGCCCGGGACCAGCGCGTCAAGCAGCGATTGAGGCAGCTGTGGGTTAACAGGTAAAACCCGCGCCCCACATTGCAGCAATGCCAGCCAGGCCAGCAAAGCACGTGGATGATTCCAGGCGCGAAGCAGGACGCCATCGCCCTCTTCCACGCCCTGAGCGGCAAAACCGCTGGCCAGATGGTCAACGCGCGTGCAGAGCTCGCTCCAGCTTAATACTTCATCGTTGAGGCGTAGAGCAGGCACCTCTGCACGAACCTGTCGCCAGTGACGCCACGGCCAGTCATCGGGTTGTACCAGGCCCGATATGCTTACGCTATCGGGCATTTCCCGCTGGGTCATAGCAGGCGTTCCAGCGCATCAACATCGATACACGGCAATGCGCTACCCGGCCAGGTGCGTACCTGCTGGCACTGCATCAGGCTCAGGGTATCCAGCCCCGGAATGGTCTGCGGCGTCAGCCAGGCGGCAATTCGCGCCAGTTGGGTTAAGCCCAGGCTCGACTCGATCGACGAACTAATAACAGCGGTGAGACCAAGTGCATGCGCCGCTGCCACCTGTTCGCGCACTTTATCGAGACTGCCCGTCAGCGTAGGTTTGATAACCACTGCCTTGACGCCCTCTTCGGCTTCGAAGAGGAAATCCGCTTCACGCAGGCTTTCATCCCAGGCAATGGCAATGCCGGTTTCACGCGCAAAAGCACGAGAGTCATCGCGGGTTTTGCATGGCTCTTCGAGAAAAGCGATGCGCCCGCGGTACTCTGGATTAACGTACTTCGCGAACTGCTGGGCTTTCAACGGCGTCCAGGCTCGGTTGGCGTCAAGTCGTAAATGCAGCTCCGGGATAGCCTCAAGCAGCAGGTTGGCGACCATACCGTCGCGAACCGCTTCATACAGTCCGACCTTGATCTTCGCTACTTTTTCACCCGGCATGTCCGCCAGTTGCAGTACCAGATCATCAGGATCGCCCGTACACAGCGGCGCTGCACGGTAGTCTGCGTCTTCTGGCAATACGCCAGCCAGTTCGGCCAGCGCACAGCTTGCGCCAAAGGCGACCGAAGGCAGCTGCGGTAAGGAAGAATCCCCCTGTAGCCAGCCGTTGACCCAGGCCAGCAGCTCGGTTTGCGCCTCTTCCCAGCTCTCCTGACTGAAGCCCGGCAGCGGGGAGATCTCTCCCCACCCTTCGCGCTCGCCGTCACAAAGGCGAACGTACAGCCCGTCACGCGTTTTTAACCGCCTGTCGCGCAGAATCACCCCCGCGTCCATGGGGATCTGCCAGCGGTATACCTGCGCGCTACGCATTACGGATTCCGTTTAAATTTGCTGAAATCCGGCTGACGTTTCTGGTTAAAGGCGTTACGGCCTTCCTGACCTTCTTCCGTCATGTAGAACAGCATGGTGGCGTTACCCGCCAGCTCTTGCAGACCAGCCTGACCATCGCAGTCGGCGTTCAGTGCAGCTTTCAGGCAGCGCAACGCCATCGGGCTGTTTTGCAGCATTTCACGACACCAGCGTACGGTCTCTTTTTCCAGATCGGCCAGCGGAACCACGGTGTTTACCAGGCCCATATCCAGCGCTTGCTTCGCATCGTACTGACGGCACAGGAACCAGATTTCACGCGCTTTTTTCTGACCGACAATACGCGCCATGTAAGAGGCACCCCAGCCGCCATCGAAGGAACCAACTTTCGGACCGGTCTGGCCGAAGATGGCGTTTTCAGCCGCAATGGTCAGGTCACACATCATGTGCAGCACATGGCCGCCGCCGATGGAAAAGCCTGCAACCATCGCCACTACCGGCTTCGGACAGGTACGAATCTGGCGCTGGAAGTCCAGTACGTTCAGGTGATGCACACCGGAATCATCCTGGTATCCGCCGTAGTCACCGCGCACTTTCTGATCGCCACCTGCGCAGAACGCTTTGTCGCCAGCACCGGTCAGAATAATCACGCCAATGTTGTCATCATAGCGAGCATCCGCCAGCGCCTGGATCATCTCTTTCACGGTGACCGGACGGAAGGCATTGCGTACCTTCGGACGATTAATGGTGATCTTTGCGATACCGTCGGTGGATTTCTCGTAGAGAATGTCGGTGTAGCCTTCAGAGCAATCGTGCCATTCTACCGGTGCGTAAAGCATTGTTTCATCAGGATAGATCATAAAATGTCCTATAGTCAGCGATGCAGAATCTGAGCCAGACAGTCCACCACGCCAGCGGGATTGTCCCGATGCGCGTTGTGTCCGGCATTACGAATCACATGGCTTGGTACGGATATTTCCGCCGCCAGAGCGCGGAATTTATCGTCACGTTCACCACATAAATAATAAAACGGAAATGTGCGCGCAGTGAGTTGCGCACGTAAATCAGGTTGTACGGCTAGCGAGGTGGCCTCCAGCATCGCTGCCAGCGTATGCCCGTTATTCTGGCTACGCAGTGCGACCAGCGCTTCTCTTTGCGCCGCATTCAGCGAGGAAAACACTGGCTGTTGATACCAGTCAATAAACACCTCGCACAACGGCTCAGCGCGAAAACGCGCAGCCCAGCGACCATCAGAGAGGCGACGCTGAACGCGCGCCTCCTCACTTTGCAAGCCTGGATGTCCACCTTCAACCACCAGACCGCACAGTCCTGGCATCTCCTGACAAGCCGCCATCATCGCGACTCTGCCGCCAAGAGAGTAACCTACCAACCAGCATTTAAGTATGTTGTAACTAAGCAACGTGTTACGCAGCAAAGCGCTTACGTCGTCGAATCCGCTCACGCTGATGTCAGCGGAGCCACCATGTCCCGGCAGGTCGATATACAGCCGCGAATAATTCTTAAACGCTTCGCCAACCGTCTGCCATTCCCGACAATCACCGGAAAAACCGTGCAGGAAAACCAGCCAGGGAAATCCCGTCTGGCCCACTTTCGCCTGCCCGTGCAGGATCATAGATGGCTTACCTGCGCCAGCAGTTGCTGCAGGGTTTGCGCCCCATCAGTTTCGTTTACCACCAGCTCAATCACCGTTGCCGCTGGAGTACGCCAGGCGTTAGTCAACGCGCTCTCCAGTTGCTCCCAGTTTTCCGGGCGCTGGTATTTAAGGTTAAACATGGCGGCAGCATGCTCAAAATGCACGTTCTGCGGCATCAGGTAGAACCGTTCGCGTTCGCTTGCTGGCGTCGGCAACAGGGAAAAAATTTGCCCGCCGTTATTATTGACCACTATCAGGACAAACGGCGCGGAAACCTGGCGCAATAACGCCAGCGCATTGAGGTCATACAGCGCAGATAAATCGCCGACGATAGCCAGCGTCGATTTCGCGCTGGCGCGCTGTACGCCTGCTGCCGTTGACAGCAGGCCGTCAATGCCGCTCGCGCCACGGTTGCTATAGACCGGGTAACCCGCCGGAAGCTGCGACAGCGCATCAATCAGGCGCACCACCAGGCTGTTGCCTACGAACAGTTGCCCCTGCTCCGGCAAGTATTCGCGGATACGGTGGGCTAATTGCGCTTCACCAAACGCGTCGCGACGGGCTTCTACCGCCTGCCAGGCCAGTTGTGCCAGGCGTGGGATCTCCACGCACCAGGGCTGACGTTTCTCCGCCGGATGCAGCTCCAGCCAGTCGCCAACCGTCGCTACCAGTCTGCGCCCACGATGGTGAGCCGGATCGAGGCGGCCTTCGATATTATCGACAATCCAGTATTCCTGCGGATCACAGCTGGCCTGCCATTGCAGGAGCCGTTTTCCGGTCAGGCTACTGCCAAGCTGCACCACAATCTGCGCCTGCTGTAATTCAGTGACCGCTTTCGCATTTCCCAGCCACAGGTCGGCGCACGGCAAAGGTTGTCCGGTTTGTGACAGAACATCGCCAATCAGCGGCCAGCCTAGCATCTGCGCCCACTGCGCAACCTTTTTGCCCTCTTCCGCGCTCATGCGGCCTGCAACAACAACGCCGCGTTTTTGTCGCCAGAAAAACCAGTCACGCTGTTTGTCGCTTTCCAGCCGACGCGCTTCACGCAGCCAGGGTTTATCATCCTGCCACCAGTCGCCAAGGCGCTGCTGCCAGTCAATCCCCGTTTCGTCCATGTCGCCATACAGCGGTTCTGCAAATGGGCAATTGATATGAACCGCCCCGCTATGCAGCGCAGCTAAGGCGTTATCAATGGTGGATACCAGCCAACTAGCCGGAATGTTCTGGGTCGGGCGCGGTAAAGAGAGCGTTTGCGATGGATGCGAGGCAAACATTCCGGCCTGACGAATCGCCTGGTTAGCGCCGCAGTCGATAAGCTCAGGAGGTCTGTCAGCCGTGAGTAGAATCAGCTTTTCACCGGTCAGGCCCGCTTCAATCAACGCGGGATACAAATTTGCCACCGCCGTACCGGACGTCACAATCACAGCGACAGGCTGCCGGCTCACTTTTGCCAGACCTAAGGCCAGATGCCCAAGGCCACGCTCATCAAAATGAGTATGGTGAATAAAAGCGGGGTTTTCCGCAGCCGCCAGAGTCAACGGTGTAGAACGAGAGCCAGGGGCAATGCAGACATGCCTGACGCCGTGGCGAGTGAGTGCTTCCAGAATGACCGCCGCCCAGCGTCGGTTAAATGCGCTTACTGACATGAGATTGTCCGGTATCAATATTGCGACACAGTATAAAGAATCGAATAAATGGATTTTTGATATGAGTCGGTAATATACAACTCATTACCCTTCCATCTGTAATAAAGTGCGCAGTCCTGCCGCTTTATTGTCTATTTCTTGCCATTCCTGTTCAGGATCTGAACCACGCACGATCCCTGCCCCGGCATACAGGCGTATCACATTTTCACTAATTTTCGCCGACCGTAATGACACGCAAAACTCGCTTTGGCGCAGAGAAAGGTAACCTGCGGAACCGGCATACCACTCGCGTTCAAACGGTTCATTATGTTGGATAAATTCACGCGCCAGCTCACGCGGAATACCTGCGACTGCCGCCGTGGGCTGGAGTTGCATCAGACAAAGCGTATCATCAGCCTGATTCAGTTCCGTCCAGATACAGCGGCGCAGGTGCTGCACTTTGCGCAGTCTGAGCACCTGCGGCGGCAGCACATCAAGAGTTTGCGTACAGCCTTGCAGACGCTGGCAAATATCTTCGACCACCAGCATATTCTCGCGCTGGTTTTTATCATCTTTCATTAGCCATTCCCCCAACTGCCAGGCCCGATGATCCTCAGGGTGGTTGGCAACGGTTCCCGCCAGCGCCTCGGTGCGCAGCGCCGTGTCACGCCGCCGATACAGCCGTTCAGGGGAAGAACCAAGAAACGCACACTTTGCGGAGAACGCCATAAAGAAATGGTAGCAGTTCAGGTTTAGACGACGACTGGAAGCCATCACGGCCGCGGCGTTAACCGACTGAGAAAACTGTAAATCGGTCGCCCGCGCCAGCACGACCTTATCGAGCTGTTCCCTATTGATCGTTTGCGTGGCGAGCTTTATCAGATCTGTCCAGCCAGTTTTATCCGGCCAGTTCTGTTCTCCCGTCAAACGCAGACGCAATGCGGGCAGCGGCTTTACGTTAGCGAGCGATGAGATAAACGCCACCGCCTGCGCGGCGTCTTCACGCAGCGACACGTCGCTAAAAAGATGTAAGCGTAAACTCACCACCCCCGCGCAACGTCGCCACTCCAGCCGTGGCAATAACAAATGGCCGCGCTGAGGCTCAAAGGCATTCAGGCCCCAGATACGCAGGTCAGGATTATCATTATGCTGATGTAAAAAATGCTGGGCTAATTCGAGCGAGGAAAATGTAGCAACAGCGCCCAGTACGGCGGCTTCTTCATCGCCATTACGCTGTTGCCAGTAAAACTGGGGCCAGACAGGTTGACTGGCCAGCCATCCTAAAGCGTCAAACGCATCATTCAGTGGGAAAGGGATATCGTAAATACGAATTCCAGGTGCTGCTGGTATCTCTTGCGACAAATGACGCATCAGACTTTCCAGCGCAGTAATGATTGAATGCACGCGGACCTCTCCCTGTTAAAAACCTCACATTATACGGGGTACTGAGCAGAAAAAGCAGTACCCCCAGTTAGGGAGTACGTACAAATGCGCTGACGGAATGGAATTTATCGCCGTGCTAACAATAATCCCATCACTAAACCGACCGTGGCGCCAACGCCGATTCCGCGCCAGGGTTTTTCATGCACATAATCATCCGCCCGGCAAACGGCTTTCTTTGCGCGGTAATAGTAGCTGTCAGAGGCGTGGCTGACACGATTTCTCACCTCTTCTAACGCCCGCTCTGCCCGCGCTTTTAACTCAAGGTATTTTTGATCGGCTGGATCGCCGGAAGAACGCAGCACCTCCTCCAGCGTTTCACTCAATAATTCCAGATCGTCATCGATACGTGATTCATAAGAATGAAAAGACATTTTATTCTCCCTTTCTATTGACGTACCCGCTAACTATAGACAATCAGGCGTGTTTGCGCCTGTTTACGCCTGATGTGCTTCCCGCGCCATTCCGACGTGTGGAATACCGTCTTCGTCATAGATATCCGTGACCGGCACAAAGCCAAAGCGCGCATAGAATGATTGCAAATGTGCCTGCGCCCCCAGATACAGCGCCTTGTGCGGCCAATGCTGCGTACAGGAGGCCAGCGTCTGAGTCATTAGCTGTTGCCCCAATTTTTCACCCCGCAGCGCTTCGCTTACGATCACCCGCCCAATGACGACCGGCTCAAGCTCATCATCGCTTTTCAGAATCCTCGCATACGCCACCAGTTCATCGTTATGCCAACCCAGAATGTGCCGATTTTCACCACTCAGGTCATCACCATCCACATCCTGATACGGACACCGTTGCTCAACAACAAATACCGCACAGCGAAGCTCAAGAATGGCGTACAGCTGCTGTGTATTGAGCTTTGCATGGTGGAGATCTTGCCAGTGAATCATAGTCTGCCCCTTTGTTGTGATAACCTGAACACCCTGCCTTATTGATGGCGAAAAGTGTAACGCGAAGATGGAATTACTATTTTTAGGCACGTCTGCGGGAGTCCCCACGCGCTCACGCAATGTAACGGCAATTTTACTGAATCTGCAACACCCGACTCAGGCGGGGCTGTGGCTTTTCGATTGTGGTGAAGGAACGCAGCATCAGATGCTGACCACGCCATTTAACCCAGGAAAACTCGAACGTATTTTTATCAGCCATCTACACGGCGATCACCTGTTTGGTTTACCGGGGCTGCTGTGCAGTCGCTCAATGGCCGGGAACGTCCAGCCACTGACGCTTTACGGACCAAAGGGATTGCGAGAGTTTACCGAAACGGCTTTGCGTTTGAGCGGCTCCTGGACCGATTATCCGCTGGATATTGTCGAAATCACCGCGGGTGAAATTGTTGATGACGGCCTGCGTAAAGTAACGGCGTACCCGCTGGAGCATCCGCTGGAGTGCTACGGTTTTCGTGTTGAAGAACACGACAAACCGGGGGCACTTGACGCCAGCGCCTTGAAGGCGGCTGGTGTTAAAGCGGGCCCGTGGTTCCAGGATTTGAAAGCCGGGAAAACCATCGTGCTGGAGGATGGTCGAGCGATTAACGGTGCCGATTTTCTCGCCCCTGCCACCAGAGGAAAATCTGTGGCTATTTTCGGCGACACAGGACCTTGCGCGTCCGCCATTGAACTGGCACGCGGTGTGGATGTGATGGTACATGAAACCACACTGGACTCCTCAATGGAGGAAAAAGCCAACAGCCGCGGTCACAGCTCGACCCGACAAGCCGCCCATTTGGCGCTTGAGGCCGGAGTGGGACGCCTGATCATGACCCACGTTAGTTCACGCTACGATGAAAAAGGCTGTCAGCGGTTACTCGAAGAGTGCAAAGCAATATTTCCAGACACTGAACTGGCTCACGATTTCGCCATTTTCACCGTTTAATGCTCCATTTTTCCGCCTCAGTGCCGATAACAGTGGAAAGGCTGGCTTTCACACTGAGGACAGGATGAACAATTTCCAGAAAGATATTGATGACAGGACAAACCTAACCCTGTCTAACCGTTTTGAACTGCTGCTGTTTCGCCTTGGCAAATCCGTCGAGGAGCAGAAATCAGAACTGTTTGGCATC
Source organism: Citrobacter sp. Cb031 (assembly GCF_030336725.1). NCBI lineage: Bacteria > Pseudomonadati > Pseudomonadota > Gammaproteobacteria > Enterobacterales > Enterobacteriaceae > Citrobacter > Citrobacter sp. Cb031. The sequence continues at coordinate 304,096 of NZ_JAOWDA010000019.1, read as the reverse complement.
AACGTATTCAAACTGCGTGAAATCGTACCGATGCCGACCTTTACGCGTCCCGCAGGTATGAAAGCCCCGTTGCTGGGTATGGTTAACATTCGCGATCAGGTGATCCCGGTGATTGATCTGCCTGCCGTCGCGGGCTGTAAGCCAGAGACCGGACTCAACATCCTGTTGATCACGGAATATGCCCGCAGCGTTCAGGCGTTTGCGGTAGAGTCGGTAGAAAACATTATGCGTCTGGACTGGCAACAGGTGCATACCGCCGAGAAAGCCGTCAATGGTCGCTACATTACCAGTATCGCCTGTCTGGACGACAACAAAGAGACTAACAATCTGGCGCTGGTGCTCGATGTCGAACAGATCCTGTACGACATCGTACCGTCGAACCACGACCTGCGCGCAACAGAGCTGAAAACCAATAAGTTCAACATTACGCCGGGTGCGGTGGCGATTGTGGCTGATGATTCCAAAGTGGCTCGCGCGATGCTGGAAAAAGGGCTTAACGCCATGGAGATCCCACACTTGATGCATGTGACGGGCCAGGATGCGTGGGAAAAGATACAACAGCTATCTGAAGAAGCAGAAGCGGAAGGTAAACCAATCAGCGAGAAGATTGCGCTGGTGCTCACCGATCTGGAAATGCCGGAGATGGACGGTTTTACGCTTACCCGTAAGATAAAAACCGACGAACGCCTGAAGAAGATCCCGGTCGTTATCCACTCCTCACTTTCCGGTAGCGCCAATGAAGATCACGTACGCCGAGTGAAAGCAGATGGTTACGTGGCCAAATTCGAAGTCAATGAGCTGTCTTCAGTAATTCAGGAAGTGATGGATCGCACAGCGAAAGGCATCAGCGGCCCGCTGGTGAGCCGTCAACTTTCGGCCTGACACCCCAGCAACTTGAAGTATGACGAGTATAGACAGGTAAAAAAAAGAGTCTGGACATTGTCCAGACTCTTTTTCGATCACAGCATGATGAATTACATCAGCGGAGCCGCTAACTGCACGATGCTGATCAACGGTTGCGGGTAGATACCCAGCACCAGTACCAGCAGGGCAGAAATCAGCACCACGATACCGCCCGCGCTGTACTGCCAGTTGGACGGTGCATCGCGATTCAGCTGCTGCGGTGCGCTCAGATACAGGCTCACGGCAACGCGCAGGTAGTAGTACAAACCAATCGCGGAACCCACCACCACGGCGGCAACCAACCACCACAGATTAGCCTGCACACCCACCGCCAGTACGTAGAACTTACCGATAAAGCCCAGCGTCATCGGAATACCCGCCAGAGACAGCATCATCACCGTCATTACCGCCGCGAGGATTGGACGATGCCAGAACAGACCACGGTAGGAGAACAGAGAGTCTGCATCCGGGCCGCGGTACGGGCTGGACATCAGGCTGACCACACCGAACGCACCGAGGCTGCTGAACAGATAACCGGCCAGGTAAACGCCAACCGCTTCCATCGACATCTCGCCGCTCTGCAGGGCAATCAGCGCCACCAGCAGGTAACCAAGGTGAGAGATAGAAGAGTAACCAAGCAGACGTTTGATGTTGGTCTGGCTCAGCGCCATCAGGTTACCGAAGATAATAGAAGCAAAGGCAATCACACCCAGCACGATCCGTACCGCTTCGCTATCACCTACCGGTGCGTACAGGAACAGACGCATCACCACGCCGAAGATAGCGATTTTGCTCGCCGTCGCCAGGAAGGTGGAAACCGGAGCCGGAGCGCCCTGGTATACGTCTGGCGTCCACAGGTGGAATGGAACCAGTGAGAGTTTAAAGCCGAGGCCAACAATCATCAGACCGAAGCCCGCCAGCAGCAGCGGTTCTTGCAGCATACCGTCGCCGAGGCTCTTACCGAGCGCGACAAACGACAGGTTGCCAGACTGCGCGTACACCAGCGCCATACCAAACAGCAGGAAGGAAGACGCTGCGGCAGACAGAATGGTGTATTTGATACTGGCTTCCAGCGAACGTTTCTGACGGAACGCATAGCCAACCAGACCAAACAGCGGCAGAGAGATAAGCTCAATACCAAGGAACAGCGCCGCCAGATGGTTAGCGTTAGCCAGCAGAATACCGCCGAGCGCGGCAATCAGCACCAGCAGATAGAACTCTTCCCGGTTGTCGTCGTAGCCTTCCAGCCACGGGTAAGCGAAGGTACAGGTGGCAAGACTCGCCAGCAGCACCAGCCCGGTGTAGAGCATGGCGAAACCGTCAACCCGCATCAGCGGGGTGACGTCCATAGCGCCCGCCTGGCCAACAAACCAGAGCGAAACCAGTGCGGCGTTAAGCCCAATGACCGACAGCGTGGCATTGAGGAAGTGATTGCGTCGCCACGCAATGGAGAGCATCACAACCACCACCGTCAAGCCGACGATCAGCAGCGGTAGCAGCGCAATCAGGTGTTGTGGAGTTATTGTCATGGCGATTTACGGCCTTGTAGTAGTAACGGAATTAACAAACCACTGCTGGATGTTGCTCATCGCAGAATGCGAGGTATCCAGAATCGGCTGCGGATAGAAGCCAAGCAGTACCAGAAGCACGACCAGCAACAGGATGATAAACAGCTCACGCAGCGACATCCCTGGCAGTTCAACACTGGCAATCTGGCTCTTCGCCTTACCAAAGTAAGCGCGATGCAGCATCGCCAGCGAGTAAACAGAAGCAAACACCAGACCAAATGTCGAGATCACGGTAATAACCGGAACCACCTGGTAGCTGCCGAACAGAATCATAAATTCGCCAACGAAGTTACCTGTACCCGGCATACCCAGCGTACACACTGCAAAGAACATTGACAGTGCAGGCAACCATTTCATTTTGCCCCACAGGCCGCCCATCATACGCATATCACGCGTGTGCAGACGTTCGTACAGCTGACCACACAGGATGAACAGACCGGCTGCGGACAGGCCGTGCGCGATCATCTGAATCACCGCACCCTGGTATGCCAGCTGGCTGCCGGTGTAGATAGCAATCAGTACGAAGCCCATGTGGGATACGGAGGTGTAAGCAATCAGACGTTTGATGTCGTACTGATTAAAGGCCATCCACGCGCCGTAGAAGATGCCGATGACGCCAAGCCACATTGCGATAGGTGCAAACTCCGCTGACGCATTCGGGAACAGCGGCAGGGAGAAGCGCAGCAGACCGTAGGCTGCGGTTTTCAGCAAGATACCAGCCAGGTCAACGGAACCTGCGGTCGGTGCCTGGGAGTGAGCATCCGGCAACCAGCCGTGCAGCGGAACCACCGGCATTTTCACCGCGAAAGCGATGAAGAAGCCCAGCATCAGCAGGTATTCCACGCCGTGGGACATCGGAGTATTCAGCAATTCTTCATAGTTGAAAGTCCACACGCCGGTCGCTTTGTAGTGCACAAACACCAGCGCCAGGATGGCAATCAACATCACCAGACCACTCGCCTGGGTATAAATGAAGAACTTGGTTGCTGCCGTGATACGCGTTTTACCGTCAGAGGCTTTATGCCCCCATAGCGCGATCAGGAAGTACATCGGCACCAGCATCATTTCCCAGAAGAAGAAGAACAGGAACATGTCGATGGCAAGGAACACGCCGATTACGCCGCCTAAGATCCACATCAGGTTCAGGTGGAAAAAGCCCTGGTATTTTTCGATTTCATTCCAGGAGCAAAGTACCGCCAGAACACCGAGCAGACCGGTCAGCACCACCATCAGCAGCGACAGACCGTCGATAGCAAGATGAATCGAGATGCCAAAGCGTGGGATCCACGGCAGGACAAACTCAGACTGCCACTGCGGAATGCCAGTGGATTGCGTCAGTGAATAGCCGCCCTGCAACCAAAGTTGCAGGCCAAGCGCCAGCGTCAGTCCCATGGTAATCAGCGCGATCCAACGCGGCACCTTCACGCCAAAGCGTTCGGTCTGCCAGCACAGGAAGCCACCGATAAAGGGAATCAATATTAGCCAGGGTAGTAACATGGCGATTTTTATTCCTTTTTAAGGCCCCTAATAGAGGCCTGATTTTCAACGAATTTGGATAAAATTCACTTTACGATCAACGCAGTACCATCAACAGAGCCAGCACAACGACGGCGCCGATGCTCATTGATGCTACATACCAACGCAGATAGCCGTTCTCGCTTAACAACAGGCCTTTACCTGCAAAGCGGGAAAGGATCGCCGGAATGTTCATCATTGCGTTCAGCGGATCGCGTTTCAGCAGCCATGCAACGCCCAGGAACGGCTTGACGAACACTTTGTCGTACAGCCAGTCGAAGCCCCAGGCGTTATACCACCAGGTACCCAGCAGACGGCCTGGCGCACTGTTGGCAATCGACGTCACCAGAGTACGTTTACCCAGCCACAGCCATGCAGCGATCAGAATGCCTGCAATCGCGACGATACCGGAGGTAATTTCCAGGGTCATCACGCGACCATGCTCAAGCTCGGTCGTCGCAGGCAGTACACCCTGCAGCGGTGGCACAATCAGTGCGCCAACGAAGGTGGACAGGATCATCAGCACAATCAGCGGCAGATGATGTGTAATCCCCTTCCCTGCGTGAGCGTGAATTTGCTCTTTACCGTGGAACACGATGAAAATCATACGGAAGGTGTACAGAGAGGTCATGAACGCACCGACCAGACCTGCAACCATCAGATTAATATGACCGTTCGCCATCGCACCGGCCAGAATCTCATCCTTACTGAAGAAGCCTGCGGTAATCAGCGGCAGAGCCGACAGCGCCGCGCCACCGATCAGGAAGCAGAGATACACCAGCGGAATAGACTTACGCAGACCGCCCATCTTGAAGATGTTCTGTTCGTGGTGACAGGCCAGGATAACCGAGCCGGATGCCAGGAACAGCAGCGCTTTAAAGAAGGCGTGCGTCATCAGGTGGAAAATCGCCGCGTCCCACGCCTGAACCCCGAGAGCCAGGAACATATAACCAATCTGGCTCATGGTGGAGTATGCGAGAACGCGTTTGATGTCGGTCTGTACCAGCGCGGCGAAACCAGCCAGTACCAGAGTGATAGCCCCGAGAATCCCCACCAGATGCAGGATTTCCGGCGTCATCAGGAACAGGCCGTGAGTACGTGCAATCAGGTAGACACCGGCGGTAACCATCGTCGCGGCGTGGATCAGCGCGGAGACAGGCGTCGGACCTGCCATCGCGTCAGCAAGCCATGTCTGCAACGGCAGCTGCGCGGATTTACCCACCGCACCGCCCAGCAGCATCAGGGTTGCCCACATCAGCATGTTGTTACCATCTGCAAAGTGAGCAGGTGCCAGTTCCACCATTTCGCGGAAGTTCAGCGTGCCCAGCTCGTTGTAGAGGATAAACAATGCGAAGGCGAGGAACACGTCACCCACACGGGTCACCACGAAGGCTTTCATTGCCGCAGCGCCATTCTTCGGATCGGTGTAATAGAAACCGATCAGCAGATAGGAGCACAGGCCCACGCCTTCCCAGCCGAGGTACATCAGCAGCAGGTTATCCGCCAGTACCAGAACCACCATGCTGGCGATAAACAGGTTGGTGTAGGCGAAGAAACGGGAGTATCCCTCTTCACCGCGCATATACCAGGAGGCGAACATGTGGATCAGGAAACCCACACCGGTCACCACACTGAGCATGGTCAGCGACAGGCCGTCCAGCACCAGGTTAAAACCGATATTGAAGTCACCGACAGACATCCACGTCCACAGCGGCTGGCTGTAGGCCTGTTGACCATTAGCAAAGAAGTCAACGCCAACAAACGCGGTCACCAGCGCCGCCAGGCCAATCGACCCGACGCCCACGGTCGCGGACAGATTTTCTGACCAACGACCACGAGAGAACGCCAGTAATACAAAGCCAATAAATGGCAGAATAATGGTTAAGGCAAGCATGTTCATCCACGCATCTCACTTACTGAATCGATGTTCAGGTTCTGGCGACGGCGATGAAGTTGCAGCAACAGCGCAAGTCCAATGCTCGCTTCCGCAGCCGCAAGGCTGATGGCGAGAATATACATCACCTGACCATCGGTCTGGCCCCAGTAGCTTCCGGCGACCACGAAGGCCAGCGCGGAGGCGTTAATCATGATTTCCAGCCCGATCAGCATAAACAGCAGATTGCGGCGGATAACCAGACCGGTTAAGCCCAGTACGAATAAGACAGCCGCGAGGATCAGTCCATGTTGTAAGGGGATCATGCGTGCTCCTCCGTTTTTCTTTTCGCGCGGTCATCGGTGCGATTGCTCAGCACTTCACCAGAACGCTCTTCGCGCCCTACGTGGAAGGCTACAACCAGACCTGCCAGCAGCAGCATCGAAGCCAGCTCGACCGCCAGTACATACGGTCCGAACAGGGAAATACCGACAGCTTTCGCGCTAATTGGCGTCCCGTCGATGCCCTGATCGTTAACACCCAGAATGGCATAAACAATAACCGCCAGCATGATGGCCGACAGAATCGCCGGTCCAATCCACACCTGCGGTTTCAGCCACTGGCGTTCCTGTTCAATTTCAGAACCACCGAGGTTGAGCATCATGACCACGAACACGAACAACACCATGATGGCGCCCGCGTAGACGATTATTTCCAGCGCCCCCGCGAAGTAAGCACCTAACGAGAAGAACACCCCGGAAATCGCCAGCAGCGAAATAATCAGGTACAGCAGTGCGTGTACCGGATTGGTGTGGGTGATCACCCGCAAGGTTGCGAGAATGGCTATCAGGCCACAGATATAAAAAGCGAACTCCATTGCCCCTCTCCTTACGGTAACAGGCTCTTGACGTCGATAGGCTTGGCTTCGTTCTCTGCTTCGCCCTTATCTTTGCCGTCGATTGCCATACCTGCCATCCGGTAGAAGTTATATTCCGGGTATTTACCCGGACCGGAGATCAGCAGATCCTCTTTCTCGTAAACCAGGTCCTGGCGCTTGTACTCACCCAGCTCGAAATCTGGAGTCAGCTGAATAGCCGTTGTCGGACAGGCTTCTTCGCACAGGCCGCAGAAAATGCAGCGTGAGAAGTTAATGCGGAAAAACTCCGGATACCAGCGGCCGTCTTTGGTCTCTGCTTTTTGCAAAGAGATACAGCCTACCGGACACGCTACCGCACACAGGTTACAGGCAACGCAGCGCTCTTCGCCGTCTGGGTCACGGGTCAGAACGATACGACCACGAAAACGGGGCGGTAGATAGACCGGCTCTTCCGGGTACATCTGCGTTTCGCGTTTCGCGAACGCATGCAGGCCGATCATCCAGATACTGCGTACCTGGGTGCCGAAACCTACTAACAATTCTTTTAAGGTCATGGTCTTTGTGTCCCTTATTGCGCCTGCCAGAGAATGACAGCCGCCGTTACCAGCAAGTTGACGAGCGTCAGCGGCAGACAGACTTTCCAGCCGAAGGACATTACCTGGTCATAACGAGGACGCGGTAACGACGCACGAATCAAAATGAACATCATCATGAAGAACGCGGTTTTCAGCGCGAACCAGACGAATGGCGGTAAGAACGGACCATGCCAGCCACCGAAGAACAGGGTAACCATCAGTGCAGAAATGGTGACGATGCCGATGTACTCACCCACGAAGAACAGACCGAATTTCATACCGGAGTATTCAATGTGGTAACCGTCGGCCAGTTCCTGCTCGGCTTCTGGCTGGTCAAACGGGTGACGGTGACACACCGCCACGCCCGCGATGGCAAAGGTGACAAAACCAAAGAACTGCGGAATAACGTTCCAGATATCAGCCTGGTTGTTGACGATGTCGGTCATGTTAAATGAACCGGCCTGCGCCACCACGCCCATCAGGGAAAGTCCGAGGAATACTTCGTAGCTCAGCGTCTGCGCAGACGCGCGCATCGCACCGAGCAGCGAGTATTTGTTGTTACTGGACCAGCCTGCGAACAGCACCGCGTATACCGCGAGGCCTGCCATCATCAGGAAGAACAGGATCCCGATGTTCAGGTCAGCAACCACCCAGTTCGGACTCACCGGCACGATGGCGAAAGCCAGCAGCAGCGAGGTGAAGGCGATCATCGGTGCCAGGGTAAAGATGACGCGATCCGAGAATTTCGGGATCCAGTCTTCTTTAAAGAACATCTTGATCATGTCCGCAACCAGCTGGAGCGAACCGCCCCAGCCAACACGGTTCGGTCCGTAACGGTTCTGGAACAGACCGAGCAGACGACGTTCGCCAAAGCTCATGAATGCCCCGCAGGTGACCACCACCAGCAGAATCACGACCGCTTTGAGAACGCTCAGCAGGATCTCAATCAGATCGGGTGTAATCCAACTCATTGTTGTGCCTCCTGCAGATCCTCAAGACGTGCACCAGCCAGAACCGGCGCGATGCCAGGCATACCCATTGGCAAACCAACCTGCCCTGCCGTTAATCCTTCAGCGATTTCAACCGGCAGCGTAACCGTGTTGCCATCGTAGCTGAAAGAAACGCGCGTACCGGCATTAACACCCAACTTCGCGGCATCAGCCGGGTTGAGTTTGATGTACGGCTGCGGCATACGGGTCTGGAAGACAGGCGCACGCTGGGACATTTCGTCACTACCAAACAGATGATAGTAAGGCGCGACACGCCACTGACCATCCTGAGCCTGGAAGCTCGCCGGAACGGTTGTGAAGTAATCCAGACCATCTGCAGAAGCTTCGATCAGACGCACGCCCGGATCGCCATGACGCAGTTTACCGCCCACTTCATCCTGGAACTTGTTCCACGCCTGTGGGGAGTTCCAGCCCGGAGCCCAGGCAAACGGAATTTGCGAACGCGGCGCAGACGGTTGGTTGTTCCCTTCCATAGAGAAAGCGAACATGGTGTCTTTGTCCTGCGGCTGACGCGGTTCGTGGACGCTGATGTTGGCGCGCATTGCGGTACGACCACTGTAGCGGTGCGGTTCACGTGCCAGTTTCTGTCCACGGATACGGAAGCTTGCATCCGGCGCGGCATCTTTAATACCCGCCAACTGCGGTAACTTCTCAACGACCGCGTCGATAACATGGTCGAGCTGCGTCCAGTCCACTTCACGACTCTGCACGGTACTGTGCAGCGAGTGCAGCCAGCGCCAGCTTTCCAGCATTACGGTGTTGCTGTCGTAGTAGGATGGGTCATAGACCTGGAAGAAACGCTGGGCGCGCCCTTCGTTGTTAATTACCGTACCATCGCTTTCAGCGAAGCTAGCGGCGGAAAGCACCAGATGGGCGTTTTCCATAATAGCCGTGCGCTGATGGTCAACGACCAGTACCAGCGGCGCTTTCGCCAGCGCGGCGTTCACACGCGTTGCTGAAGCATGGCGATGCAGGTCATTTTCCAACACCACAACGGCGTCAGCACGACCTGTTTCCAGCTCGGTCAGCGCGTCGTCGAGGGAACCACCGCCAATCATACCCAGCCCCATACTGTTGACAGAGCGAGCAATCATGGTGATTCCGACGTCTGCGCCACGGCCTTTCAGCGCCTTCGCCACGTTGGCAGCAGCCTGAATCACGTCGGCGCTACCGGCGTTGGTACCGGAAATAATCAGTGGTTTCTTCGCCCCGGCCAGAGCCTGAACGATGACGTCAATTTTGTTCTGCAGGTCACGGTCGATACCGTCAACCGCCGGTGCGTTGTTATCCAGCGCGTGGGCGATCGCGAAACCTAAACGCGCCTGATCTTCAACCGGCGCACGGTAGGTCCATGCCGCGATATCATCCAGACGGGTATTATCGACGTTGGTAACGAACAGCGGGTGCTTGGCGCGCTGGCCGATGTTGAGGATTGCCGCAATCTGCCAGTCGGCCACTTTCTGCGCCGCCGCCATTTCACGCGCTTTACCTTTCACCGCCTGACGCACTGCCAGCGCAACGCGCGCGCCGGTTTGGGTGACATCTTCGCCCAGGACCAGAACCGCATCGTATGACTCGATTTCGCGCAGTGCCGGGGTATGAATACCGCCGTCACGCAACACGCTCAGAGCCAGTTGCAGACGTTCCTGCTCGCCCTGGGCAATACCGGTATAGAAGTTATCCGCACCGACCAGTTCACGCAGCGCGAAGTTACTTTCAACGCTGGCACGCGGGGAGCCGATACCAATCACTTTCTTCGACTGACGCAGAATATCTGCCGCGCCCTGCATCGCCTGTTCGGCGTTCAGCGTGATCAGGTCATCGCCACGACGCTGTACCGGCTGACGCGGACGGTCTTTCAGGTTCACGTAACCATAGCCAAAACGACCACGGTCGCAGAGGAAGTAGTGGTTTACGGTACCGTTGTAGCGGTTTTCGATACGACGCAGTTCACCGTAGCGCTCGCCCGGGCTGATGTTACAACCGATAGAACACTGCTGGCAGATGCTCGGCGCAAACTGCATGTCCCATTTACGGTTATAACGCTCGGAGTGCGTTTTATCGGTGAAGACGCCGGTCGGGCAAATTTCCACCAGGTTACCGGAGAATTCGCTTTCGAGCGTACCGTCTTCCGGACGACCAAAGTAGACGTTGTCATGTGCGCCATAGACGCCCAGATCCGCACCATCGGCGTAATCTTTGTAGTAACGTACGCAGCGATAGCAGGCGATGCAGCGGTTCATTTCGTGAGAGATGAACGGCCCCAGGTCCTGGTTGCGGTGAGTACGCTTCGTGAAGCGGTAGCGACGGAAGCTATGACCGGTCATGACGGTCATATCCTGAAGGTGGCAGTTACCGCCCTCTTCACAGACCGGACAGTCGTGCGGGTGGTTAGTCATCAACCACTCCACTACGCTTTCGCGAAACTGCTTCGCTTCTTCGTCATCAATTGAAATAAAGGTGCCTTCGGTGGCCGGTGTCATACAAGACATCACCAGGCGACCACGCGTGTCTTCCGCGTTTTGATATTGCTTCACCGCACACTGGCGGCAAGCACCGACGCTTCCCAGCGCCGGGTGCCAGCAAAAGTACGGAATATCAAGGCCGAGAGACAGACAAGCTTCCAGCAGGTTGTCCGCTCCGTTGACCTCATATTCTTTGCCGTCTACATGAATCGTAGCCATAGTCAGCATGCTTCCAGTTGGCTCGGTCTAAAACCGAGCGTTAATCGAATTTCTGATCGCGATTCAGGGTTACCCTGCTATTACCAGCGCTCTTTCAGCAGGTTCGGCTGAATACCACCAATCTGATGGGTATTGCTGAAGGACTGCTTGATGCCAGCTTCGAATTCTTCGCGGAAATATTTAATGGCGCTCTGCAGCGGCTCCACCGCACCCGGTGCGTGTGCACAGAAGGTTTTACCCGGGCCGAGGAAACGACACAGTTGCTCAAGCGTCTCGATATCCCCAGGCTGTCCTTCGCCACGCTCCAGCGCGCGCAGAATTTTCACACTCCACGGCAGACCGTCACGGCACGGCGTACACCAGCCGCAGGACTCGCGGGCAAAGAACTCTTCGAGGTTACGCACCAGAGGAACCATGCCAATCTCGTGATCGACGGCCATTGCCAGCGCGGTGCCCAAACGGCTACCGGCTTTACCAATGCTTTCGAATTCCATCGGCAGATCGAGGTGCGCTTCAGTCAGGAAGTCAGTACCCGCGCCGCCCGGCTGCCAGGCTTTGAACTTCAGGCCATCGCGCATGCCGCCCGCGTAATCTTCGAGGATCTCGCGCGCGGTAGTACCGAAAGGCAGTTCCCACAGGCCAGGGTTCTTCACGCGACCGGAGAAGCCCATCAGCTTGGTGCCCGCGTCTTTGCTCTGCGAAATGTTCTGGTACCACTCCACGCCGTTCGCGAGGATAGCCGGTACGTTACACAGGGTTTCGACGTTGTTAACGCAGGTCGGCTTACCCCAAGCGCCAGAGCTTGCCGGGAACGGCGGCTTAGAGCGTGGGTTAGCACGACGACCTTCAAGGGAGTTGATCAGCGCCGTCTCTTCACCGCAGATATAGCGCCCTGCCCCGGTGTGGACAAACAGTTCGAAGTCGAAACCGGTGCCCATGATGTTTTTGCCAAGCAAGCCGGCTTCGGTTGCTTCGGCAATCGCGCGACGCAGATGCACAGCCGCTTCGATATATTCACCACGCAGGAAGATGTAACCACGGTACGCTTTCAGCGCAAACGCGGAGATCAGCATGCCTTCCACCAGCAGGTGCGGCAGTTGTTCCATCAGCAGACGGTCTTTATAGGTACCCGGCTCCATTTCATCGGCGTTACACAGCAGGTAACGGATGTTCATGGATTCGTCTTTCGGCATCAGGCTCCACTTCAGACCGGTGGAAAAGCCCGCACCGCCGCGCCCTTTCAGGCCAGCGTCTTTTACCTGATTAACGATTTCGTCCGGTGACAGCCCGGTCAGGGCCTTACGTGCACCTTCGTAGCCGTTCTTGCTACGGTATTCGTCCAGCCAGACCGGCTGTTTGTCATCACGCAGACGCCAGGTCAGCGGATGCGTTTCGGGAGTACGGATAATGTCTTTCATTTATACCGCTCCAGCAGTTCGGGAATGCCTTCCGGGGTCAGGTGAGCATGAGTATCCTCATCGATCATCATGTTCGGCCCTTTATCGCAGTTCCCCAGGCAACAGGTCGGGAGCAGCGTAAAACGACCGTCAAAGGTCGTCTGCCCCGGCTTGATGTTGAGTTTTTTCTCAAGCGCAGCCTGGATCCCCTGATAGCCGTTGATATGGCACACCACGCTGTCGCAATAGCGGATCACGTGGCGACCTACCGGCTGGCGGAAGATCTGGCTATAGAACGTGGCAACACCTTCTACGTCGCTTGCCGGGATCCCCAGCACATCAGCGATCGCATAGATCGCCCCATCCGGCACCCAGCCACGCTGTTTCTGAACGATTTTCAGCGCTTCAATGGACGCCGCACGCGGGTCTTCGTAGTGGTGCTTCTCGTGCTCAATCGCTTCACGCTCAGCCGCACTCAGCTCAAAAGCCTCGGTTTGTGGTTGTTGATTCTCGTGCATAATTAGCGGTCCACATCTGACATAACAAAATCGATACTACCCAGGTGGACGATAAGGTCAGACACCAGGCTGCCACGTACCGCTACCGGGATCTGCTGCAGGTGCGCATAGCTCGGGGTACGGATACGGGTACGGTAACTCATGGTGCTGCCATCGCTGGTCAGGTAGTAACTGTTAATACCCTTGGTCGCTTCCACCATCTGGAAGGACTCGTTTGCCGGCATAACCGGTCCCCACGAAACTTGCAGGAAGTGGGTGATCAGGGTTTCGATATGTTGCAACGTGCGCTCTTTCGGCGGCGGCGTAGTCAGCGGGTGATCCGCTTTGAACGGGCCTTCCGGCATGTTGTTGAGGCACTGCTCAAGGATGCGCAGACTCTGGCGCAGCTCTTCAACTTTCAGCATCACGCGGGTATAGCAGTCGGACACGCCGCCGCCAACCGGGACTTCAAAGTCAAAGTTTTCGTAGCCAGAGTATGGACGCGCTTTACGCACGTCAAAATCAATACCGGTCGCACGCAGCGCAGCACCGGTACAACCCCAGTCCAGCGCTTCTTTCTTACCGTAAGCGGCAACGCCTTGCGAACGGCCTTTCAGGATGGTGTTACGCAGTGCGGCTTTCTCGTAGGAATCCAGACGTTTTGGCATCCAGTCGAGGAAGTCACGCAGCAGTTTGTCCCAACCGCGCGGCAGATCGTGTGCCACACCGCCGATACGGAACCAGGCCGGGTGCATACGGAAACCGGTGATCGCTTCCACTACGTCATAGATTTTCTGACGGTCGGTAAAGGCGAAGAAGACCGGGGTCATCGCGCCGACGTCCTGGATGAACGTGGAGATGTACAGCAGGTGGCTGTTGATACGGAACAGTTCAGACAACATAACGCGAATCACGTTGACGCGATCCGGCGTGGTGATGCCAGCCAGTTTCTCAACGGCCAGTACGTAAGGCATTTCGTTAACGCAGCCGCCGAGGTACTCGATACGGTCGGTGTACGGAATGTAGCTGTGCCAGGACTGACGTTCACCCATCTTTTCAGCGCCACGGTGGTGGTAGCCGATGTCAGGCACGCAGTCGACGATTTCTTCGCCATCAAGCTGCAGCACAATACGGAACGCACCGTGAGAAGACGGGTGGTTAGGACCGAGGTTGAGGAACATGAAGTCCTCGTTTTCGGAACTACGCTTCATGCCCCATTCTTCTGGTTTGAAGGTCAGTGATTCCATTTCCAGATCCTGTTTGGCTTTGGTCAGCTCAAACGGATCGAATTCGGTCGCACGCGCCGGGTAGTCTTTACGCAGCGGATGACCTTCCCAGGTATGCGGCATCAGCAGACGCGTCAGGTGCGGGTGACCTTCGATGTCGATGCCAAACATTTCCCAGGTTTCACGCTCATACCAGTTGGCGTTCGGGAACAGTTTGGTGAACGTCGGTACGCGCAGGTCGTTTTCAGACAATGCCACCTTGAGCATGATATCGCGATTGCGTTCAATGGAGATCAGGTGATAGAAAACGGAAAAATCCGCGGCAGGTAACCCTTCGCGGTGCGTACGCAGACGTTCGTCCATGCCGTGTAAGTCAAACAGCATGACGTAAGGTTTCGGCAGTCTCTTTAAGAAATCGCCAACTTCCAGTAATTGTTCACGCTTGACCCAAACAACAGGTACCCCGGTGCGAGTCGCCTGAACGGTAAAGGCATCCGGCCCAAAACGGTTGCGCAGTTCGCCAATGACCGGGTCATCAAGGTGATCCCGTGTTTGCCATACAGCGTCTTGCGCGGTTAAGTCGGTCATATTGTTCACCATTGCAAATGGTCCGTGGTGGTCGGCAGTGCTTCGCGCTATTTATGTAGTGATAAGCGAAGGAAGTGCTGCTGCCGACAGGCGCAAATTAAATCTCGTCTGGTGTACGAAGATTCGTTACAGCAATACGTTCGCCGCGTTTACGCTCGCGTTCTGACTGCATATTGGCGCGATAAACGCCCTGATCGCCAACCACCCAGGAGAGCGGACGGCGTTCTTTGCCAATGGAATCTTGCAGCAGCATCAGAGCCTGCATATACGCTTCCGGACGCGGTGGGCATCCCGGGATGTACACATCGACCGGAATAAATTTATCAACGCCCTGCACCACAGAATAGATGTCGTACATACCGCCGGAGTTGGCGCATGCGCCCATGGAAATAACCCATTTCGGTTCCAGCATCTGATCGTAGAGGCGCTGAATAACCGGCGCCATTTTGGTAAAGCAGGTTCCGGCTACGACCATCAGGTCAGCCTGACGCGGCGATGCACGCAGTACTTCCGCACCAAAACGGGCCACATCGTGCACGGCGGTAAACGAGGTCACCATCTCAACGTAGCAGCAGGAAAGGCCAAAGTTATATGGCCAAATTGAGTTTTTACGGCCCCAGTTAACCATGTCATGCAGCTTGCCCATGAACACGTTTTTGTTAACTTCTTGCTCCAGGGGGTCGGTTACGATCTCCTGTTTTTGCAGGGGGTAACGGTCGTTCTCACCGTTAGGATCTATGCGGGTGAGCGTATAATCCATCTTAATGCCTCGCGGTTAGCGTTGACGATTAGCGATACTGTTCGTTTCCGGGTTCATACGCTCGCGGCGTGAACGCGCGGGCGTCCAGTCCAGCGCGCCAATACGCACCAGATAAACCAGACCTGCCAGTAACACAAAAATAAAAATTGCAGCTTCCACAAAGCCAATCCAGCCGCTTTCACGGATAGAAGTTGACCATGCGAACAGATACAGCGCTTCAACGTCGAAGATAACGAAGAACATGGCTACCAGATAAAACTTGGCAGACAGGCGCAAGCGGGCGGTGCCGACCGAGTCGATACCTGATTCAAACGGCACGTTTTTAGATCTCGCGCGCGCGCGACCACCTAAAAACCAGCCGCCGACGAGCATCAGGCAGCACAGGCCAATGGCAACAATAAGAAAGATAGCGAATGCCCAGTGATGAGCGATGATTTCAGTGGATGTTGACATACTCATTGCTTACTCATCAAAAGTAGCGCCAAATTCTCTGCTCTTTTCGGCAGATGAACGCCACATCGATTCATGGGGAGGAATAAAAAAAACCTTACAATCACTGTGAAAAACCATTTTATACAGCTAATTGATGGGGTTTTTTACTCCTTTCTATAACCTTTTGTCAACTTTAACAAAAGTTTCCTCACATTATTTTACACCGCTCCAACTTCATTAACATAAAGTGCTATTTAGACCAATTTCGATCGCATCATCGGTCATTTTTAATGTTGTTGAATCGTGTCCGTAGTGAAGTAAAAAAGATAATACTCACCTATTTTGACAGGAATTCACCCAGATGCCTCCCCCTAAATGGGAGTATTTTCTTGATCTGTGACACGCTTTTGTTAATTCACCATAAAAAACAGCAACAATTTCTCTAGTTTTTTAACATGGAAACAATTAGTAACGCTGCTGCTTATTTTTCAACCAGATGTCAGGCCGTTTTTTTACCTTCTGATTTTGTTAAGTTTTAGTATAGCAAATGACATAAAGCGGCAATATTTGCATAAAAAAAGAGCCACTGGATGTTTTTTCATCACCAGTGGCTCTTTTTTACACTAACATTTTAAAACGATTTTTTGTGACGGATTACTCAAAGTCGCCTTCAACAATCAGCGAATCATCTCCCCCTTCAGGGGTAAACTGATTGTATTGCCAAGGATTTTGATACGTTTGCATCGACTTAAAGATAACTTCTGCCAACTCATTTTGCGTGGACGGATCGCAGCACAACAAATACTCAGTATCAGGCAATGGCGGTAATCCGTCGGCGGCGCCCAGTACGCGTAAATCCGGACTCATCATTTCAACAGGCCGTGCAGTGACGCCGAGCCCTGCTTTTACCGCCGCGCGAACCGCAGGTAAGGTTGAAGCAACATAAGCCAGACGCCACGGGATCTGAGCAGCGTTTAATGTCGCCAGCACGATATCGCGAAACGGGCTCGGATCGTCCAGCAGAACCAACGGTACCGGCTCACCTTTTTGCAGAATATATTCGGCAGCACAGTACCAATGCGTTGGCGAGGTACGCAGATTCAGACATTCAAAATCGCCAGGACGGTTGGTAGTCACAACCAAGTCCACTTCTTGCGACTTCAGCATATCCACCATGTAGGCGTTACGCTTGACCCTCACATCCAGCGCAAGCTTCGGATAAACCGAACTTATTCGGTTGAGCAGGAAAGGCAGTATGGTATCGGCTGATTCATCAGAAGCACCGATAGTTAACACTCCCTGAAGATTATTAAACATTAATGATGAGCATGCCTCATCATTAAAGCGCAGTATTTTTCTGGCGTAACCCAACAGTTGTATACCATGTTCGGTCAGTAGTTTGTTGCGTCCATGGCGCGCGAACAACTCTTTCCCCACGAGTTGCTCAAGACGCTGCATTTGCTGACTCACCGCAGACTGAGTTCGACATACCGCAGTTGCCGCAGCCGCAAAGGTATTCAGGTCGGCAACAGCAACGAAGGTTCTCAGCAGATCGAGGTCGAGGTTAATTATCGGACGATTTGCATTTATCATAGTTTTTCACTTACTCGCGGGTCATACCGGGTTAATGCTGTGCATTTGGAATCAAACAACTCCATTTGTAATGTGCCTCCCTCGCAGTTTCGCTTAGTGTAACCAAGTGAAAATAAGGATGTATTTGGTTTAACAAACGAAACAATTCTCTTTCCTGGCTATTTTAATTCCCGTGATATTCATCGGAATATAGCAACGAGAAAGAGCCGAATTTTTAGCTGCTGGATGATTCTGACTTAGGGAAAACATGTAAATTTTGTAAATTTAAAAAAAAGTTAACGAACAATAATTTACACATTAAAAACTAACTTTTCAGTGTGTTAGGAACAACCAACAAACATTTGAATTATCTTAAAATTCAGACTACTTACCATTTCATGAGACTTATCTTAACCTAAAACCACTATATTTATAAGTGTTATCGTGAATAATTCCAGGCTACCAGGTGTTATGTCAGAGCAGCGGTTTTGCTATTATTGGCCCATTCAATTTAATGTCGTTTAAATATTAAATAATAATTAATTAAGAATTCTTCAATTCATTAATTATGCTTAACAATGAATTCACACCGTATCATGTACGGATCAGGCCGATAACAGGCCCCGTAGTTAAAACCTCAGTATTTTCGAATTACCTCATCCAGCTTAGACACCCGTGACATTTCGCTTTACAGGCTTAACTTTTTTTGACCAAACAATTCACCACAACCAAACCAATAAAACAAAATATACTACCAATAAAACACATCCAGATAGATTATTATCTTATAATATTTACATTATTCAGTTGTTAACAGTTAATTATCACTTCATAGCTTTTCAAAATCTTCTACTAAAGACCCTTCAAAACTCACCGCCGTGGGAGTACATTGTGCTGGGCTGACTTCCATGGCAGGGAGTGGCATTCACAGCTAAAAAGGTCAACGTTCATGTCCCCCATTGAAAAATCCAGCAAATTAGAAAACGTCTGTTATGACATTCGCGGCCCGGTTCTGAAGGAAGCAAAGCGCCTGGAAGAAGAAGGCAATAAGGTTCTGAAACTGAACATCGGCAACCCGGCGCCATTCGGGTTTGAAGCGCCAGATGAAATACTGGTGGATGTGATCCGCAATTTGCCAACAGCGCAAGGATATTGCGACTCCAAAGGCCTTTATTCCGCCCGTAAAGCGATTATGCAGCATTACCAGGCCCGTGGTATGCGCGACGTAACCGTGGAAGATATTTATATCGGCAACGGCGTTTCTGAATTAATTGTGCAGGCTATGCAGGCATTGCTGAACAGTGGGGACGAAATGCTGGTTCCTGCTCCTGATTATCCGCTGTGGACGGCGGCGGTATCGCTCTCCGGCGGTAATGCCGTGCACTACCTGTGTGACGAATCATCAGACTGGTTCCCGGACCTGGATGATATCCGCGCCAAAATCACGCCGCGTACGCGTGGGATCGTCATCATCAACCCAAACAACCCAACCGGCGCTGTTTACTCCAAAGAGCTGCTGATGGAGATTGTTGAGATTGCTCGCCAGAACAACCTCATCATCTTTGCGGATGAGATTTACGACAAAATTCTCTACGACGACGCTGAACACCACTCCATCGCTGCAATGGCGCCGGATCTGCTGACCATCACCTTCAATGGCCTGTCAAAAACCTATCGCGTTGCCGGTTTCCGTCAGGGCTGGATGGTGCTGAACGGGCCGAAGAAACATGCTAAAGGATATATTGAAGGTCTTGAGATGCTGGCCTCTATGCGCCTGTGTGCCAACGTTCCGGCGCAACATGCCATTCAGACCGCACTGGGCGGATACCAGAGCATCAGCGAATTTATCATGCCTGGTGGGCGTCTGTATGAACAACGCAACCGCGCCTGGGAACTGCTCAATGACATTCCTGGTGTCTCCTGCGTAAAACCGCGCGGCGCGCTGTATATGTTCCCGAAAATTGATGCTAAACGCTTCAACATTCATGACGACCAGAAGATGGTGCTCGACTTCCTGCTGCAGGAAAAAGTACTGCTGGTTCAGGGAACAGCGTTCAACTGGCCGTGGCCGGATCATTTCCGCATCGTCACGCTGCCGCGTATTGACGATATTGAAATGTCGCTGAGTAAATTTGAGCGTTTCCTGTCAGGGTATCACCAGCTGTAATTAAACAAAGGCTGTCGGATGGATGACGAGTATTTGCATCTGACAGCCTTCTCTGCGCAAAATGACTCTTAGGTTGCCATCATATAAGGGTCGTTATGAAGCAGAGCCATTTTTTTGCCCACCTCTCCCGTCTGAAGCTCATTAATCGCTGGCCGCTGATGCGCAACGTGCGCACCGAAAACGTGTCTGAACACAGTCTGCAGGTTGCCATGGTTGCCCATGCGCTGGCCGCGATCAAAAACCGCAAATTTGGTGGTCAGGTTAATGCTGAGCGTATTGCTCTGTTGGCGATGTATCACGATGCGTCAGAAGTGCTGACCGGTGATCTCCCTACCCCGGTGAAATATTTCAACTCGCAGATTGCGCAGGAATATAAAGCGATAGAGAAAATTGCCCAGCAAAAGCTGGTCGATATGGTACCTGATGAACTGCGCGATATTTTTGCGCCGCTCATTGATGAACATGCCTTAAGTGAAGAAGAGAGATCGATTGTTAAACAGGCCGATGCCCTGTGTGCGTATCTGAAGTGTCTGGAGGAACTCTCTGCCGGTAACAACGAATTTCTGCTTGCCAAGACACGTCTGGAAAAAACGCTCGAGTCGCGACGCAGCGAAGAGATGGACTACTTTATGGACGTGTTTGTCCCGAGCTTTCACCTCTCATTAGATGAAATCAGCCAGGATTCTCCGCTATAAACGCATGACCCGGTGGCGGCGAAGACATCCCCGTCGCCATCCGCCAACAACATCAAAACGGAAACAGCATCGGGATCATCACCACGCACACCGCCATCACAATGATGGTAAACGGTACGCCAATCTTCACGAAATCGCTAAAGCTGTAGTTGCCAGGTCCGAGCACCAGAGTGTTTACCGGGGAAGAGACAGGTGTCATAAAGGCTGCGGATGCCGCCATCGCAATCCCCATCGCAAAAGGATACGGTGAAACGCCCATCGACTTTGCAGCCGCCAGCGCGATTGGCGCCATCAGCACCGCCGTCGCGGTGTTGGAGATAAATAACCCGATAGTCGCACACAGCACGAACAGGCAGCCCAACATCATATACGGGCCATACCCGCCGCCGACATCCATCAGCCCTTTCACCACCAAATCGACACCGCCGGTTTTTTGTAAAGCCAGCGCGAAGGGCATCATCCCGACAATCAAAATAATGCTTGGCCAGTGAATCGCTTTATAGGCACTTTCGGCATCAATACAGCGAAATTTCCCCATCAGTAGACAGGCGATGATCGCAGCCACCGTATTGGGAATTTCATCAGTGAGCATCAGAGCGACCATCAGCACCAGACAGAAAATCGCATGCGGTGCCTGGCTGTGCGCCGGAGAAGCTTCACTGACTTCCTCGGGCATATTCAGCACGACAAAATCACGCCCTTTTTGTCCCAACAGTGTGATGAGCTTCCAGTTGCCCACCACTAATATGATATCGCCCATCAGCAATGGCTCATCCACCACCGCTCCAGCCAGAGCCGCGCCATCGCGCTTCAGCCCAACGACATTCAGCCCGTAGCGGGTACGAAAAGCGATTTCCCGTACCGTTTTGCCGATCAATTCCGATTCAGGGATCAGAGAGATCTCGGCCATCCCCACATCAAGCGCCTGCTCGGAGAAGTATTCGCCGCGCAGTACCATTGGTTCCAGAAACTGTTCACTGCAAAATTCACGCAGGTCGACATCGGCCGCGGACATATCAATCAGCAATACGTCACGGGCGCGAAACTCAGAAACCCCGTTAACGTCGACTATTACGCGACGAAAGCGACGCCAGCGTTCCACGCCAATCACGTTTGCTCCGTAGCGCTCACGCAGCTTCAGATCATCCAGACGCTGGCCAATCATAGGAGAACCGGGACGAATCGCCAGCCGACGCGCGCGCCCGGTCAGGCGATATTCCTTAATCAGATCGCGAAAGGTCCGGCGTTTCCAGCCGTCTCCCGGCTGCCTGGAATCTTCTCCCTTGAGCATAAAGCGCATCAGCAGCATATAAATTATGCCGAGAACCAGAACCACCAGCCCCAGCGGGGTAACGCTAAAAAAGCTGAACCCGTTAAGTCCTTCACGTAACAGTTCACTGTTGACGACCAGGTTAGGCGGCGTCGCCACCAGCGTCATCATGCCGCTTATCAATCCGGCAAAGCTCAGCGGCATCATCAGGCGTGAAGGGGAAATTTCCATGCGCATGGAAACGCTTAAGACCACCGGGATAAAGATGGCGACCACGCCGGTCGAACTCATAAACGCCCCGAGCCCGGCAACGGTAATCATCAGCAACACCAGCATTTTGACTTCACTGCTGCCAGCCACCTTCACCAGCCAGGCACCCATTACTGTCGCCACCCCGGTACGCACCAGGCCGTCGCCGATAATGAATAATGCCGCTATCAAAATAACGTTAGGATCGCTGAATCCGGAAAAGGCTTCTGTGATGCTCAATGTTCCGCTCAGAACAAAGGCAATGATGACCAGCAAAGCGACCGCGTCCATACGCACTCTGCCAGTAACAAACAAGACGACGGCAATCGCCAGCAATGAGAGAACCCATATCAATTCACCGTTCACAACATATCCTTGTTAAATGAGAGGGATGGATCGATTCTGCCATAAAAAAGCCCCAACAATCTGGGGCTAAATCATGTTCAGGTATTTCTTACCACGACCACATTTCCGTTAGGCTGTTTGGTCACAGAAATATGTTCCAGACTGGTCAGCGAAAAATCGACCTCATCCAGACGCGGCGTGTCCACAGGCGCGTTGACCGCTATCACATGACACCCTGCCGCCAGTCCTGAAAGCACCCCAGCGGGCGCATCTTCCACCACCGCGCATTCCTGTGGCGCAAGACCCAGAAGCTGGGCGCCTAACAGATAGGCGTCAGGCTCGGGTTTGCCTCTTTTTACCCGCTCGGCGGTGACAAACACTTCAGGAGCAGGCAGCCCCGCGACACGATGACGCGCTCGTGCGACCGGCATGGATCCGGAGGTCACAATCGCCCATGGAATACCCGCTTTATTGAGGTGGTTGAGTAAATCAACCGCTCCCGGCAGCGCTGTGATCCCCGCGGTTTCCGTCGCTTCGATCTGCTCCAGGCGGGTGAATTCCGCGGCGATCTCAGCCTCAGATTTGCCCACCATAAAGTGTCGCAGGGAGGTAATGGCCTGCTTGCCATGAATAAAGCCGAGCACCTCGGCGTGATCGAGGCCAAAACGATCGGCCCAGTTGCACCACGCGCGTTCTACTGCGGGTAAGGAATCGACCAGCGTTCCATCCAGATCAAACAGAAAACCTTTGCACTGCACGCTCGCCCCCTCAGGCATTAATGATTTGGTTAATTTCATTCGCACTCAGGTGATACTGGCGCGGGCAAGAGTGCCAGACATTCAGCATACGCTGATATTTTTCCCACATCGGGGTCTGGGCGTTGAAGCCATGCGTACCCGCATCAAAGTGGGTATAACGACCTTCCACATTAACCATAAAACGTACGTACCCGAGGTAACGGGCTTCCGTTGCGGCATCAAAGCCAAGGAAGGTCACACGACGCTCATCAATAGCCTGCGCGTCCTTAAGATTAGTCCAGGACACATGTAATGCGTGATACATCTCCATAATATCGATAATCGTACGACAGGTTTCTTCCGTCAGCTCACCGAACTCACGATCCAGCTCGCGCATCTGCAAGCCGTAACCGCGTTCAATAATCGTCTGCAAACGACGATAACGCTCGGCGTTAGTGGGATCGAGCATAGTCATCATTTTGTACTGATTAGACAAAATCAGACGTTGAGCGTTGGTCATTTCCATTTGGGACTCCTGTATCACTACTACTGCGATGAAAAAAAAGAAGGCATCTTGTGCCTTCTTTTATATGCGTAATCAGGGGTCAATTACAAATCATCAAGGAAAGTTTTATCCAGTTGTTTGAAGGCGCGCTTAAGCGTGTCAGCCAGCGCCTGATAATCAGGCTTTCCTTCTACCGGAGTGAGCGCCTGCCCGGCTTCTTGCAATTTACCCCGAACTTCGTAGAACCAGTTGAGTATTGAAGGCGGCAGCGGCGTTACAGAACGTTTACCCAGCCACCACATGCCCTGCATCGGCAGGCTGAGCGCAAACAGCGCAGTCGCCACGGCCGGTCCCAACTGCCCCCCTAACGCAATTTGCCAGCATAAGGTGAAGACGGCGATAGGCGGCATAAAACGGATCGCGTAACGCGTCATGCGGATCACGCGGTTCTCTACAAACACAGGTGCGAGGCGCTTTTCCATTGGCCACGTCTTCGCATAGTGCTGCCCCCGGCGAAACAAGCTAAAAAAATTGACGGAACGATTATCCGGTGTCGACATGGCGGTTACCTCAACTTCACATATAAAAATTAAAAAATTTGTGCAAAACAACAACTACAAAGGACATCGTTCAAAACATTTTGTCTTTAATACCCACATTCAGGTATCCTGTGCCGGCCTGTAAGGCCTTTAGTCCAAAATCATTGAGTCGTCAAATTGACACATAGTATGCCATTGGCTGAAAAATACGCAAAATGACATAGACTCAAAGGTATTTATTCCATCGTGCCCAAAAAGACTATGGCGCATGATGTTAATCATAAACGTCGGTGTCATCATGCGCTACGCTCTATGACTTCCTGACGTTTTTTTAGCCACGTATCATAAATAGGTACTTCCATGTCGAGTAAGTTAGTACTGGTTCTGAACTGCGGTAGCTCCTCACTGAAATTTGCCATCATCGATGCAGTAAACGGTGAAGAATACCTCTCTGGTTTAGCCGAATGTTTCCATCTCCCAGAAGCACGTATCAAGTGGAAAATGGACGGCGGTAAACAAGAAGCGGCTTTAGGTGCAGGCGCCGCTCACAGTGAAGCGCTGAATTTTATCGTTAATACTATTCTGGCACAAAAACCAGAACTGTCTGCTCAGCTGACTGCGATTGGTCACCGTGTTGTTCACGGCGGCGAGAAATACACCGGCTCTGTGGTTATCGACGATTCTGTTATTCAGGGTATCAAAGACGCAGCCTCTTTTGCACCGCTGCATAACCCTGCACACCTGATCGGTATCGCAGAAGCGCTGAAATCCTTCCCGAATCTGAAAGACAAAAACGTGGCTGTGTTCGACACCGCGTTCCATCAGACCATGCCGGAAGAGTCTTACCTCTATGCTCTGCCATACAGCCTATACAAAGAACACGGTGTTCGTCGTTACGGCGCGCACGGTACCAGCCACTTCTTCGTAACTCAGGAAGCGGCAAAAATTCTGAACAAACCGGTTGATGAGCTCAACATCATCACTTGCCACTTGGGCAACGGCGGTTCTGTTTCTGCTATCCGTAACGGTAAATGTGTTGATACCTCCATGGGTCTGACCCCGCTGGAAGGTCTGGTGATGGGTACGCGTTCCGGTGACATCGACCCGGCGATCATCTTCCACCTGCACGACACCCTGGGCATGAGCGTTGACCAGATCAACAAAATGCTGACCAAAGAGTCCGGCCTGCTGGGTCTGACCGAAGTCACCAGCGACTGCCGTTATGTTGAAGATAACTACGCGACTAAAGAAGACGCTAAACGTGCAATGGACGTTTACTGTCACCGTCTGGCGAAATACATCGGTTCTTACACTGCGCTGATGGATGGTCGTCTGGATGCAGTTGTCTTCACCGGTGGTATCGGTGAAAACGCAGCGATGGTTCGTGAACTGTCTCTGGGCAAACTGGGCGTTCTGGGCTTTGAAGTTGACCACGAACGTAACCTGGCCGCACGTTTCGGCAAATCTGGTTTCATCAACAAAGAAGGTACCCGTCCTGCGGTGGTTATCCCAACCAACGAAGAACTGGTTATCGCGCAAGACGCGAGCCGTCTGACTGCCTGATTTCACACCGCCAGCCTAGCTGGCGGTGCTGTTTTGTAACCCGTCTACATCGACGGTAACGAAAGAGGATAAACCGTGTCCCGTATTATTATGCTGATCCCTACCGGAACCAGCGTCGGTCTGACCAGCGTCAGCCTTGGCGTGATCCGCGCAATGGAACGCAAAGGCGTTCGTCTGAGCGTCTTCAAGCCGATCTCTCAACCGCGTGCCGGTGGCGATGCGCCAGACCAGACTACCAGCATCGTCCGTGCTAACTCTTCTCTGCCAGCCGCTGAGCCGCTGAAGATGAGCCACGTTGAATCTCTGTTGTCCAGCAATCAGAAAGATGTGCTGATGGAAGAGATCATCGCGAACTACCACGCGAACACTAAAGACGCTGAAGTTGTACTGGTTGAAGGCCTGGTCCCAACCCGTAAACATCAGTTCGCGCAGTCTCTGAACTACGAAATCGCGAAAACGCTGAACGCAGAAATCGTCTTCGTAATGTCTCAGGGTACCGATACCCCGGAACAGCTGAACGAGCGTATTGAACTGACTCGCAGCAGCTTCGGCGGCGCGAAAAACACCAACATCACCGGCGTAATCGTTAACAAACTGAACGCACCGGTTGATGAGCAGGGCCGTACTCGCCCGGATCTGTCCGAGATTTTCGACGACTCTTCCAAAGCGAAAGTGATCAAAGTTGATCCGGCTAAACTGCAAGAATCCAGCCCGCTGCCGGTTCTGGGCGCGGTGCCATGGAGCTTCGATCTGATCGCAACGCGTGCAATCGATATGGCGCGTCATCTGAACGCCACTATCGTTAACGAAGGTGATATCAATACCCGTCGCGTGAAGTCTGTGACTTTCTGCGCACGCAGCATTCCGCACATGCTGGAGCACTTCCGTGCCGGTTCTCTGCTGGTGACTTCCGCCGATCGTCCTGACGTGCTGGTTGCAGCATGCCTGGCAGCCATGAACGGCGTGGAAATCGGTGCCCTGCTGCTGACTGGCGGCTACGAAATGGACGCGCGTATCACTAAACTGTGCGAACGTGCATTTGAAACCGGCCTGCCGGTATTCATGGTGAACACCAACACCTGGCAGACCTCTCTGAGCCTGCAGAGCTTCAACCTGGAAGTTCCGGTTGACGATCACGAACGTATTGAGAAAGTTCAGGAATACGTTGCTAACTACATCAACGCTGACTGGATTGAATCCCTGACCGCGACCTCTGAGCGCAGCCGTCGTCTGTCTCCGCCAGCGTTCCGTTATCAGCTGACCGAGCTGGCACGTAAAGCCGGCAAGCGCGTTGTTCTGCCGGAAGGTGACGAGCCGCGTACCGTTAAAGCGGCGGCTATCTGTGCTGAACGCGGTATCGCAACCTGCGTACTGCTGGGCAACCCGGATGAGATCACCCGCGTTGCGGCCTCTCAGGGCGTTGAGCTGGGTGCTGGCGTAGAAATCGTTGATCCAGATGTGGTTCGCGAAAGCTACGTTGCTCGCCTGGTCGAACTGCGTAAAAACAAAGGTATGACCGAAACCGTTGCCCGCGAACAGCTGGAAGACAACGTGGTTCTCGGTACCCTGATGCTGGAACAGGACGACGTTGACGGTCTGGTTTCTGGTGCAGTTCATACCACCGCGAACACCATCCGTCCACCGCTGCAACTGATCAAAACTGCACCGGGTAGTTCCCTGGTGTCTTCCGTGTTCTTCATGCTGCTGCCGGATCAGGTTTACGTATACGGCGACTGCGCGATCAACCCGGATCCGACTGCAGAGCAACTGGCAGAAATCGCGATTCAGTCCGCTGAATCCGCCATTGCTTTCGGTATCGAACCGCGTGTAGCAATGCTCTCCTACTCCACCGGTACTTCTGGTGCAGGTAGCGACGTAGAAAAAGTTCGTGAAGCCACGCGTCTGGCGCAGGAAAAACGTCCTGACCTGATGATCGACGGTCCACTGCAGTATGACGCCGCCGTTATGGCTGACGTAGCAAAATCCAAAGCGCCGAACTCTCCGGTTGCAGGTCGCGCTACCGTGTTCATCTTCCCGGATCTGAACACCGGTAACACCACCTACAAAGCGGTACAGCGTTCTGCCGACCTGATCTCCATCGGGCCGATGCTGCAGGGTATGCGCAAGCCTGTGAACGACCTGTCTCGTGGCGCGCTGGTTGACGACATCGTCTACACCATCGCTCTGACCGCGATCCAGTCTTCCCAACAGCAGCAGTAATCTGTCGAGTGTGCCGGATGTCTTATCCGGCAACACTTCTGCTTATTAAACCGGAAATAGCTTATATTTCCGGTTTTTTTATACCTGTTTTTCCCGTTGGCATATTCTGAAACATTTGCCAGGATGCGCTGCATCAATGAATAACTATTCTCCTGTTTGCATACTTATCCTCTTTTGCATTGCAACAGGGATAGTCTTTCATGTCAGCAGTAACAGAAACACAGCCAGCTAAAAAATGGGCGATGCCCGATACGTTGGTGATTATTTTTTTCGTTGCCATTTTAACCAGTCTGGCGACATGGGTTGTTCCCGTCGGGATGTTCGACAGTCAGGAAGTGCAGTATCAGGTTGATGGACAAACCAAAACCCGTAAGGTGGTCGACCCCCATTCTTTTCGAATTCTGACCAACGACGCGGGCGAAGAGCAGTATCACCGGGTGCAGTTTTTCACCACCGGTGATGAGCGCCCTGGCCTGATGAATTTTCCGTTTGAAGGGTTAACCTCCGGCTCTAAATTCGGCACTGCCGTCGGCATTATTATGTTTATGCTGGTGATTGGCGGCGCATTCGGCATCGTTATGCGTACCGGAACCATCGATAACGGCATCCTGGCGCTCATCCGCCATACGCGAGGAAACGAAGTCCTGTTTATCCCGGTGCTGTTTGTTCTCTTCTCATTAGGCGGCGCGGTGTTTGGCATGGGGGAAGAGGCGGTCGCCTTTGCCATTATTATCGCACCGTTAATGGTACGGTTAGGTTACGACAGTATCACCACCGTTCTGGTCACCTATATTGCGACTCAGATTGGATTTGCCAGCTCATGGATGAACCCGTTTTGCGTGGTTGTCGCGCAGGGGATTGCGGGCGTGCCGGTACTCTCTGGTTCCGGTCTGCGTATCATTGTGTGGGTGGTTGCGACCCTGATAGGGCTGACCTTCACGCTGGCCTATGCGGCACGCATCAAAAAGAATCCGCTTTTGTCCCGGGTACATGAATCCGACCGTTTCTTTCGCGAACAGCAGGACGACGTTGTGGAACGACGCTTCACGCTGGGCGACTGGCTGGTGCTGCTGGTGCTGACTGCGGTAATGATTTGGGTTGTCTGGGGCGTGATCGTCAACGCGTGGTTTATTCCTGAGATCGCCAGTCAGTTCTTCACCATGGGCCTGGTAATTGGCATCATTGGCGTGGTCTTTCGTCTCAACGGCATGACGGTCAACATCATGGCCTCCTCATTCACTGAAGGCGCACGAATGATGATTGCCCCTGCCCTGCTGGTCGGTTTTGCCAAGGGCATATTACTGCTGGTCGGTAATGGAGAAGCGGGGGAAGCCAGCGTGTTGAACACGCTGCTGCACAGCATTGCCAACGGCATCAGCGGGCTGGATAACGCCATCGCGGCGTGGTTTATGCTGCTGTTCCAGGCGGTGTTTAATTTCTTCGTTACTTCCGGCTCTGGTCAGGCTGCATTGACCATGCCGTTATTAGCACCCTTAGGCGATCTGGTTGGCGTAAACCGTCAGGTCACCGTACTGGCCTTCCAGTTTGGCGACGGATTCAGTCATATTATCTATCCTACATCGGCATCGCTGATGGCGACGTTAGGCGTGTGTCGGGTGGATTTTCGTAACTGGCTGAAGGTAGGCGCCACGCTGTTGGGACTGCTGTTTATTATGTCCAGCGTGGTGGTAATTGGCGCGCAGATAATGGGTTACCATTAAAAAACGATTGCCCGGCCTACACGATTTCTCGACGCTGTAGGCCGGATGAGCAGATTTTACTCAGCTTCTTCCTGCTTTTCGGCTTTCGCCCCTTCATTCTTAGCGTTGCGGGTCATCCACAGCGCCAGGGCTTTCAGTGAGTCCGGCGTAAATTCGTCGCAGCGCGCGGTAATTTCTTCCGGCGTCAGCCAGCAAACTTCACTAACCTCTTCTTCCTGAAGCGCAAACGGTCCGTGGGAAACACAGCTAAACAGCCCACCCCATACGCGACAGTTCTGGTCTTCAAAATAAAACTGCCCATGCTCGGCAAACGGCACGCCCGCAATCCCCAGTTCCTCTTCCGCTTCACGGCGCGCTGAGTCCAGTAGTTGCTCGTCAGCCTGCACAACACCGCCAGCGGTGGCATCCAGCATGCCGGGCAAAAAATCTTTTGTCTCAGTACGACGCTGAACCAGAATTTTGCCCATACCATCATGCACGACGATATACGTTGCACGATGGCGTAAGCGTTGCGCCCGCATTTGTTCCCGGCTGGATTGTGCAATGACTTCGTTGTCTTCATTCACAATATCCACCCATTCCGTACTTGCCAAACGACGCTGTTCCACCATCAGGAAACCTTCTTTTTTCTTGCGCTCTTACGGCGCGTTTATGTTTGTGGGGTAAATTACGGATTAATCTCGACCTGTGCAATAACACTTTGATCATTGAGTGCCATTACGCTGAGAACATTATCATCCAGAATCCCGTAACTTGCCGCAAAGCCCCCTTTCGGGATGCTTACCGAGCCGGGATTGAAGTGGTAAACATCCCCTTGACGCTCAGCGACGGGCAAATGTGTATGCCCATAAACCAGCACATCTCCCACGTTGAGTGCCGGCATATTTTGCGGACCAAAAAGATGCCCGTGGGTCAAAAAGAGTCGCTGGTTTTCTGTCAGAATTTGCTGCCACGGCGCGGTCATCGGAAAATGCAGAAGCATCTGATCCACTTCGCTGTCACAATTGCCACGCACCGCGATAATCCGCGCTGCCAGCGCATTCAACCGCTCAGCAACCTGCGCAGGCGCATAGCCTTCCGGGAGCGCATTACGCGGTCCGTGGTTTAAAACATCACCCAATATCACCAGCCATTGCGCACCGCTTGCGGCAAACCGTTCAAGTACGCGTTCCGTGGCTGGCAACGAACCATGAATGTCCGATGCGAACATCAGTTTCATCACTCACTCCTCGTTGAAAAGTACCTTGTAATGATACTGGATTACGCCCCGTTTTTCAGCAGGAACGCTTCGCTGAAAGCGCGATAAAACGCTGGACTGAAGCGCGCTGCCACTGGAAGGCGGCATATTCTGCAAGCGCTTCGGGAACCTCATCGCCGTTAAGGACCAGACGATTCAGCATTAGCGCTAAATCGCAGTCGGCAATACACCATTCGCCAAATAAATTCTGCTTCCCGTGGCTCAATAAATGGCTCGCAGTGGCGAACAATTTCTCCGCACTGACTTTTCCCGCTTCGCTTAACGGACCTTTCTTCACGCCAGCAAAAACTACGTCCGTTGAGCGTTCTTCACGGATAGGCATCAGATCGCTGCGGATCCACGCCTGAACCTGGCGCGCCCGCGCACGCTTTTGCACATCGTGTGGGTAGATACGCTCCCACTGCGGCGGCGCAAAACTCTCTTCCAGGAACTCAGTAATCGCTGATGATTCGCTCAGCTCGAAACCGTCGATTTCAAGCACCGGTACGCGCCGCGTTAACACATACCCTTGCCATGAAGGTTGCAAGTGTTCGCCGCTGTTGAGATCAACGGTTTTCAGCGTAAAAGGCAGTCCTTTCTCTTGCAGAGCGACATAAACAGACAGCACGTAAGGGGAGAAAAAATTGGCATCTGACCACAGCGTAATTGCAGATTTGCTCATAATGTCCTCTGAAATGTATTGGCTTGCCTTCAAAATATAGAGTCTTTCTCTCACTGTCACTTGATGAAAACTCACGCACGCCAACAGGCTCTATACTTGTTATGACCCGGTTCATGACAAAACGGACGCTGAAAATGATCGATCTCTATTACACTCCATCGCCAAACGGTCACAAAATAACGCTGTTTCTTGAAGAGGCGCAGCTGCAATACCGTCTGATTCATGTCGATATCAGCAAAGGTAGCCAGTTTCACCCTGATTTTCTGCAAATCTCACCAAACAATAAAATCCCGGCCATTATCGACAGTGCCCCGGTAGACGGCGGAAAGCCCATCAGCCTGTTTGAGTCCGGAGAAATATTACTCTATCTGGCAGAAAAGAGCGGTAAGCTGCTGAGCGGTGAGTTACGTGAACGCCACACTACGCTGCAGTGGTTGTTCTGGCAGGTCAGCGGCCTCGGACCCATGCTGGGTCAGAATCATCATTTTAGCCACTACGCCCCACAAACGATTCCCTACGCCATTGAAAGATACCAGGTTGAAACCCAGCGCCTGTACAACGTGATGAATAAACGTCTGGAAACGTCCCCCTGGCTGGGAGGCGATCACTACAGCATTGCCGACATTGCCTGCTGGCCGTGGATCCACGCCCATCAGCGTCAGCGCATCGACCTCGACAACTACCCGGCGGTCAATAACTGGCATGAACGCATCCGTACGCGTCCCGCAACGGAACGCGCCATGCAACAAGCACAAAGTGAGAAGCGGTGACGCGATTCGGTTCTCGTGTATCATGCAAAGGTTCATACATGGAGGAAACCTGCAATGTCACAACCTGACGCAATTATTCGTATAAAAAACCTTCGTCTGCGCACTTTTATCGGCATTAAAGAAGAGGAGATCCTTAACCGCCAGGATATCGTCATCAACATTGCCATTCACTATCCGGCAGACAAAGCCCGTACCAGTGAAGATATCAACGACGCGCTGAATTATCGCACTATCACCAAGAGCATCATTGCCCACGTGGAGGGTAACCGCTTCTCATTGTTAGAAAAATTAACTCAAGATGTGCTCGATATCGCACGCGAACATCACTGGGTCACTTATGCTCAAGTAGAGATAGATAAACTTCACGCATTACGTTACGCCGACTCAGTCTCTATGACGCTGAGCTGGCAGCGCTAAAACATAACCCGGGAGGCGACATGCAGATTCTGATTACCGGCGGTACTGGCCTGATTGGACGTCATCTGATCCCCCGCTTGCTGGAGCTGGGGCATCAGATAACCGTAGTGACCCGTTCTCCTGATAAGGCACGTCAGATTCTCGACTCCCGGGTTACGCTGTCCAAAGGGCTGGAAGAGCGGCAAAATCTCAATGACATTGATGCCGTCATTAACCTTGCCGGAGAGCCGATTGCGGACAAGCGCTGGAGTGCCCAGCAAAAGGAACGCCTGTGTCAGAGCCGCTGGGTCATTACGCAGAAGCTGGTCGATTTAATCAATACCAGCGAGACACCGCCCGCAGTGCTAATCTCCGGTTCCGCTACCGGTTACTACGGCGATTTAGGCGAAGTGGTGGTCACAGAAGAAGAGCCGCCGCATAACGAATTTACCCATAAGCTGTGCGCCCGCTGGGAGCAAATTGCCAGCACCGCGCAAAGCGAAAAAACCCGCGTGTGTATGCTGCGCACCGGCGTGGTACTGGCCTCTGCTGGCGGCATTCTGGCGAAAATGGTCCCGCCGTTTCGTCTTGGCTTAGGCGGACCAATTGGCAACGGACGCCAGTATATGGCCTGGATCCATATTGATGATATGGTCAACGGAATTCTCTGGCTGCTGGATAACGATCTGCGCGGTCCCTTCAATATGGTTTCACCGTACCCGGTGCACAATGAGCAGTTTGCCCACGCGCTGGGCCACGCCCTGAACCGTCCTGCCATTCTGCGCGTTCCCGCCACCGCAATGCGGTTGCTGATGGGCGAATCTTCAGTGCTGGTTCTCGGCGGGCAGCGAGCGTTGCCAAAACGCCTGGAAGCGTCCGGTTTCGCGTTTCGCTGGTACGATTTAGAAGAAGCGCTGGCGGATGTCATCCGATAACCCCTAAGCGCTATTCACGGTCGCCGTTGTGGTGGTAAGGTTATAGGCCAGATTTCTGCAATGGCGACGTTATGGCGATAATTTCGACTCCCCGACTTACCCTCTCTTTGTTTCAGTTTTCTGACTGGTCATTTTTCCAGAAACTACGTGAATGTCCTGAAGTCATGCGCTATATGGGCAACATCGCCCCGGTGAAAGATACGCGTCTGTTATTCGCCAGACGCCTTGCCGCACAGCACACTTTTGTCATCCGCGAGCACAACAACCCGACGCCGCTCGGCGATATTGGTCTGCAAATCAGCCATCTCTACCCGCATGAAGCCGACCTCGGCTACGCCATCTTGCCACAGGCGCAGGGGAAAGGTATTGCCAGCGAAGCCGTACGCGCGGTGTGCCAGTACGCCTTCGAGCACGCGGCGGTCACGGCGATAAATGCTTACGCACTGGCGGATAATAAGGGCTCAATACGGATTCTGGAAAAAACGGGGTTCGTGCGTACGCAGGTACTGGAAAAGGCGTATGAGATTGATGGTATCGCCTACGACGACTGGGTTTATCGTCTGGAGTGCGACGCGCTAAAATCCCAGGCCCGGAAAGCGTAGCGCCTCCGGGCAGGTGACTTACTTCAACGAACCTTTGAGGAACTGCTGCAAACGCGGGCTTTGCGGATTACCAAATACCTGCTCCGGATCGCCCTCTTCTTCAATCTTCCCCTGATGCAGGAAAATCACGTGCGTGGAGACATGACGGGCAAACCCCATTTCGTGGGTCACGACCACCATGGTTTTTCCCTCTTCGGCCAGTTGTTGCATAATGCGCAGCACTTCGCCCACCAGCTCCGGGTCAAGTGCCGACGTGGGTTCATCAAACAGCAACACTTCCGGTTCCATCGCCAGCGCACGAGCAATGGAGACACGCTGCTGCTGACCACCGGACAGATGCACCGGATATTTTCCCTGAGCGCGCTCATCAATACCCACTTTCGCCAGATACTTCACCGCACGTTCGCGAGCTTCCTGCTTGCTCAGCCCCAACACCTGGATCGGCGCTTCCATCACGTTTTCCAGCACCGTCATGTGGCTCCACAGATTAAAGTGCTGAAAGACCATCGTCAGTCGCGTGCGCAGCAAGCGCAGCTGATTTTTGTCTGCAACCTTAAGCTGGCCGTCTTTGTCGCGTACCAGACCAATGTTCTGACCACTGACGACAATCGACCCGGCGCTCGGTTTCTCGAGAAAGTTAATGCAGCGCAGGAAGGTACTTTTACCGGAACCTGACGAGCCAATAATACTGATAACATCACCCGCATTGGCCTGCAGCGATACCCCTTTCAGCACTTCATGTTCGCCGTAGTGCTTATGTAAATCGATAACGTTTAATTTATTTTCAGACATCGTGTTACTCGAATCATTTAGAGGATACATGCTGCAACCAGCGTTTTTCCGCTTTACGGAACAGACTGATCAGGACATACGAAATAATCAAATACAGAACAGCGGCAATACCGAAGGCGGTAAACGGCTGATACGTTGCCGAGTTGATATCGCGGGCGATTTTCAACAAATCAGGCACCGTTGCGGTAAATGCCAGCGCCGTGGAGTGCAGCATTAAAATAACTTCATTGCTGTAAGCCGGCAGCGCAATACGCAGCGCGGAAGGCAAAATAATGCAGCGATACAGTTTAAACGACGAGAAACCGTAAGCGCGCGCGGCTTCAATCTCACCATGGGGTACGGAACGAATAGCCCCGGCGAAAATCTCCGTGGTATAGGCGCAGGTATTCAGCGTCAGCGCCAGCACGGTGCAATTTAGCCCACTGCGGAAAAATGCGTTGAGGAAGTCCGTGCCTTTGACTATCTCCAGCGTATACATCCCGGAATAAAACACCAGCAACTGGACGTACAGCGGCGTCCCACGAAAAATATAGGTGAACAGCCAGATGGGAAACTGGATAAATTTATTACTGGAAACACGACCAATTGCCAAAAACAGCGCCAGTATCCCGCCCATCACCACCGACGAAATCAGAAGCCACAGGGTGATAGCCACGCCGGTGTAGCGATATCCGTCGGTCCACAGCAGGGACTTCCAGTATTCCTGAATAATCTCAATCACAGGTCAGCCCTCTTCACACCCACAGAATAGCGGCGCTCAAGGTACAGCAGCACACCATTAGAAACAGTGGTAAACACCAGATAGATGACCCCGCACACTACGGCAAAATAGAACGGCTCCCAGGTACTTTTTCCGGCAAGCTGAGTGGCTTTCACCACGTCTTCCAGGCCGAGCAACGATACCAGCGCCGTGGCCTTAAGAATGACCTGCCAGTTGTTGCCAATTCCCGGTAAGGCATAGCGCATCATCGCCGGGAACATAATGCGGCGAAATATTTGTGAACTGGTAAAACCGAATGCCGTCGCGGCTTCAATATGGCCTTTTGGCACGGCCATAAATGCGCCACGAAATGTTTCGGTAAAATAGGCTCCGTAGATAAACCCGAGCGTAATAATACCCGCGACCATCGGATCGATATCAATCTGGCTGATACCAATTGCATCGGTAAGGGTATTCAGCGCGATTTGTAATCCGTAAAAGATGAGCAGCATTAAGACCAGATCGGGCACGCCGCGGATAAGCGTTGTGTACCCTTCGAAAATAAGCGCCAGCGCCCGGCTTTGCGACAGCTTTGCTGCCGCGCCGACAAGGCCTATCAGAACCGCCAGTACCACCGAGCTAAGTGCCAGCTCCAGCGTAACAATTGCGCCCTGTAAAATAACACCTGAAAAGCCATACAACATGCTGCCTGTCCTGTCGTGTGTGGTGGAGTAATAAGCCTCTTTTGATTTCAGACAAACTGTTAAATGCGGGATGGCGGCTTTGCCTTATCCGGCCTACAAAATCACTGTAGACCGGATACGCGCAGCGCCATCAGGCATAAATTCAACACGTCAAAAATCTACGGGCTTTATCAGCACCTGCGGTGATTAACCGCCATAAACATCAAAATCGAAGTACTTTTTCGCCAGCTTCTCGTAAGTACCGTCAGCTCGCATCTCGGCAAAGGCTTTGTTCAGTGCTTCGCGCAGTTCGTTATCATCTTTGCGCAGCCCCATACCGGTACCCACGCCGAATAACTTCTCATCTTTTACAGATGGGCCGCCGAATTTGTAATCTTTACCGACCGGCTGTTTCAGGAAGCCTTCGCTGGCCGCGACTTCATCCTGGAAAGCAGCATCAATACGCCCGGCAGTCAGGTCAGAATAGATATTGTCTTGCCCCTGATAAGAGACAATTTCAATGCCTTTTGGCGCCCAGTGCTCGTTGCCGAAGGTTTCCTGAGTCGTGCCCTGCAGCACGCCAACACGTTTACCTTTCAGCGACTCAATGGTTGGCTGAATAGCAGAATCTTTAGCGACAACCAGACGCGAGTCGGCTGCATAAAGCTTGTCGGTAAAGGCGATTTCCTGCTGACGTTTTTCAGTGATGGAAAGCGAGGACATAATCGCATCGATTTTCTTCGCTTTTAACGAAGGGATAAGCGCGTCCAGCGGGTTTTCCACGAAGGTACATTGTGTATTGATACGTTTGCACAGCTCTTTAGCCAGATCGATATCAAAACCGACTAATTCACCCTGTGCATTTTTCGATTCGAACGGCGCATAAGTAGGATCGGTACCGATACGAATTTTTTGCGGAATGGCTGCAAATGCTGCGGTAGCACTGGAGAAAGCCAGGACCAGAGAAAGAGACAACACCAGTTTTTTCATAACTATCCTCAACAGACTGTCTTTTATAGGGGATCTTTACAGGACCAGGTGCAGTTATCGTGCCATTAATCGGGCCGACAAGGCAAAGCATTCTACCCTGTCGACGGTATTTATTTGCATGAAAAGCGCTTAAGTATGCACTCATGCTTATTAAGACAGCGACAAAAGCACCAAAACAGTGCACTGAATTTATTATGCACCGTAATGGTTACCCGCAATGGTGCAGTCCATTCCCCGCTGCGGCGTATTAATCGCCGTAGACATTGAAGTTAAAATACTTGCTCGCCATTTTGTCGTAGGTGCCGTCTTTGCGCAGTTCGCCCAGCGCTTTATCGAAAGCAGCTTTCAGCTCTGCATCATCTTTGCGCAAGCCAATCCCGGTGCCGTCACCAAAGTATTTTTTATCTTTCACCGACGGACCAGCAAAAGCGTAGTCCTTACCGGCAGGCTGCTTCAGGAAGCCTTCGCTGGCCGCGACTTCATCCTGCAACGCCGCGTCCAGACGACCCGCTGTCAGGTCAGAATAGATAAGGTCCTGGTTCGCATAGGCCACCACATCTACGCCTTTGCTGCGCCAGTTGTCATTAGCATAGGCTTCCTGAGTCGAGCCTTGCAGTACGCCAACATGTTTACCTTTGAGGGAATCAAGAGTCGGTTGAATTGGGGAACCTTTCGCGGCGATCAGACGTGAGTCTGCTGCGTAAAGCTTGTCTGAGAACGCAATCTCTTGCTGACGCTTCTCAGTGATTGAAAGCGAGGAGATGATGGCATCAATTTTTTTCGCTTTCAGCGACGGGATCAGCGCATCAAAGTCGCTGGCTACCCAGGTACATTTGATCTGCATGCGCTTACACATCTCATTTCCCAGATCGATATCAAAGCCGACAAAGTCGCCTTTGGCATCTTTAGAGGAAAAAGGTGCGTACGTTGTATCTGTACCAATACGAACCGTCTGCGGAAGTGCTGCGTAGCTGGCCGCGGTGGCGGAGAGTCCTACCAGCAAAGACAAAGCAAGAACCGTCTTCTTCATACATAACCCTCAAGTGGCGTAATTTTATTATGTTTTACGTTGTGTTGTGTGTTTGCAGACTTTTTCATGCAGGTCTTATGCCATTTTCGCGTCGATGAGGATATTCGACGTTAAATATGTTAATAAAACGTTGCAATAATGTCCTGATTTTGAAGATAGCAGGTCTGACGGTTGAACCGCAGCGTTTCGTTGAGTTTTAACGAATTAAATGTTGAGGATATGATCGCGGTTACAAAATTGCCCTGAAACAGGGCAACGGATGTTTCTTTGCACGCTGATGGAACGGTTTTACGCCCCTTGCCAGCGGGTGAACAGATCCTGTGGAAGGGAGATATCAAACTGGTCGAGTATGCGGTTAACCGTTTGATTAATCACATCATCTAGCGTTTGCGGGCGATGATAGAATGCCGGGACTGGCGGCATAATCACCGCGCCAATTTCTGCCGCCTGCGTCATCAGTCGCAGATGCCCCAGATGCAGGGGCGTTTCACGCACGCACAGCACCAGCGGGCGGCGTTCTTTCAACACCACGTCTGCCGCACGGGTAAGCAGCCCATCGGTGTAACTGTGGACGATGCCTGAAAGCGTTTTGATTGAACAAGGTAATATTACCATTCCGGCGGTCTGAAAAGAGCCGGAAGAGATACTGGCGGCGATATCGCGCGTATCGTGATTTACATTCGCCAGTGCCTGCACGTCGCGTACAGAGAGGTCTGTTTCCAGCGCCAGCGTCTGTCGGGCAGCAGCACTCATCACCAGATGGGTTTCCACATCAGTAACGTCACGCAAAACCTGCAGCAGGCGCACGCCATAAATCGCGCCACTGGCACCGCTAATCCCTACAATGAGTCGTTTCATTTTTTCGCCCTTACTTGCTTCAGGGCTGACTTTGCAGGTTTTTATGCGCAGTTGCAAGTCAGTCCACTCTATGTGTCCTGACCTGCAACAGAACATTACCCTTCGTTATGCATCTCGAGGTTTTCCGCTTCGTTCTGACGCAAAATTGCTTTGGCATCGTCATTACGCAGGGAGTCAAGGAAATCGAGATATTGCTGGTCGACGTCTTTGGTGACGTACACGCCGTTAAACACTGAACATTCAAACTGCTGAATATCCGGGTTCTCAGCGCGGACCGCTTCAATCAGATCGTTTAGATCCTGGAAGATAAGACCGTCTGCACCGATTATCTGGCGAATCTCGTCCACTTCGCGACCATGAGCAATCAGCTCCGTCGCCGTAGGCATATCGATACCATAAACGTTCGGGAAGCGAATTTCCGGGGCCGCAGAGGCCAGATACACTTTCTTCGCTCCGGCTTCACGCGCCATCTCGATAATCTGTTCCGAGGTGGTACCGCGCACGATGGAGTCATCCACCAGCAGCACGTTTTTATCACGGAATTCCGCACGGTTGGCGTTCAGCTTACGGCGCACGGATTTACGGCGCAGCTGCTGGCCGGGCATGATAAAGGTACGTCCCACGTAGCGGTTTTTCACAAAACCCTGACGGTACGGCTTACCGAGAATACGGGCAATTTCCAGCGCGATATCGCAGGAGGTTTCCGGAATCGGGATCACCACGTCAATGTCCAGATCTTCCCACTCACGAGCAATTTTTTCGCCAAGCTTGGTCCCCATATTTACACGGGCGCTGTAGACGGAAATCTTGTCGATAAAGGAGTCAGGACGTGCGAAGTAAACGTATTCAAACAGGCACGGATTGCTAACCGGGTTATCGGCACACTGGCGAGTAAACAGTTGACCTTTTTCGGTGATATACACCGCTTCGCCAGGTGCAACATCGCGCAGGAATTCAAAGCCCAGCGTATCCAGCGCCACGCTCTCGGAGGCTACCATATACTCGGTACGACCATCCCCGATATCGCGTTTACCCAGTACCAGCGGACGGATACCGTTAGGATCGCGGAAGGCAACCATACCGTGGCCGATAATCATCGCCACGCAGGCATAGGCGCCGCGGATCTGGCGGTTGGTTGCCGCAATAGCAGCAAAAATATTATCGGCTTCCAGCGGATAATGGCGGAAGTTATCCAGCTCGCTGGCGAAAATATTCAGCAAAATTTCAGAGTCTGAAGTGGTATTGATGTGGCGGCGCTTTTCTTCAAACAGCTTTTTACGCAGCTCATGCGCATTGGTCAGGTTGCCATTATGGGCAAGCGTGATGCCATACGGTGAGTTGACGTAAAAAGGTTGAGCTTCGGAGGCGCTGGAGCTGCCAGCCGTTGGGTAACGCACATGACCGATGCCCATATTGCCCTGCAAACGCTGCATATGGCGCGCTTCAAAAATATCGCTCACCATTCCGTTTGCTTTACGCAAGCGGAAGCAGTTGTTGGCATCAATGGTGATGATGCCTGCGGCATCCTGACCACGATGCTGGAGCACCGTTAACGCGTCATAAATCGACTGGTTTACCGGCATAACACCGGCGATACCGACAATACCGCACATACGTCTTTTCCTCGTTCAGCAACAACCCAAAGTTTATACTTTGGGCAAGAAACTTGACGAGCTTTGCAGATAGTCAAAGAACCATCTGATGATGAAACTGAACTGCGGGATCAGCTGCGACTTGCTCCAGTCTTCACTTTTCGACAGACCGGTAAAGGTATCGAGAAAGAACAGTATGGCGGCGACGATCAGCGCTCCTCGCAGAGCACCAAAGCAGATCCCCAACACCCTGTCGGTACCCGACAGGCCTGTTTTCTCTACCAGTTGGCCTATCACAAAGTTAACGATAGCGCCGACGATAAGTGTCGCGATAAACAGTATCGCGATAGCAATCCCATTTCGAACGAGTTCGTCTTCAAAGCCCGTAAACCAGACAGACAGGTAAGTGTAGTAATGGCTGGCGACAAAGAAAGCACAACCCCAAGTCACCAACGATAATGCTTCACGAACAAAGCCACGGATCAGGCTAACCAGACAGGAAAAACCAATCACCGCGATAATGGCGTAATCAATCCAGACCATAAGTGTCCCACGATTTAACGCCCTGTCGTCCTGTTCGGGGCGCATTCTAACAGAAAAAGAAAACGTTTGCGTAGGGATTTCCTTTCCACGCGTAAATAAAAATGGCGCTGAAAAAATCTTCAACGCCATACCGTTTTATGCCTCTTCGGGCACTGCCGGATAGCGGTAAAAACACCCTATCCGGCCTGAATTAAGAGCAGCGCCGTGAACAGCGCAATCCCTTAATTAGGGGTGTACCCCATCACTACGCCACTCAGACCGGAGATCTTCTGCAGCTCGCCCAGCGAGTTCTTCAGCTTATCTTTGGAGGCGTCAGGTCCTACGAGAATACGGGTTATTTTACCCTGCACCGGCGTTGACGGGGAAGTATATACCCGGAAGCCCGCGCCACGAAGTTTACCCACGATCTCATTGACCTTATCCGCATTTTTCAGCGCACCGAGCTGTACAACGTACGCTTTGCCGGTTGGCGCTGGCGGTTCCACCGCGGCCGGTTTCGGCGCTGGAGCCGGTGCTGGCGTCGGAGCGACGGCAATCGGCTGCGGCTTCGGTTTGGGTTTCGGCTGTTCTACAGGCGCGGGGACAGGATCTAACTCCGCGCTGTTTGCCGTCGTCAAACGTGACGGATCCAACGATGGCGCGGCAGCATCGCCCGCGCGCACCTCTTCAGCCGCCCCTTCCGGTGGCTGCGTCGGCAGCGCCTGCGTTGCTGCAGGCATCATGTCTGGTTCATCGCGATCGCCGGGTTTCGGCACCAGCGGGATCGCCGCAAACTCATCCTGATAATGCTTTTTCTGCCCGTCAAGCAGACCGGGGAGCACAATCACCCCCAGCGCGACCAGCACAATTGTGCCGACTAATCGATTCTGAAACTTACTCGCCACCGCTTCTCCCCACGTCTATCACTTCCATGACATGTGCGACAGTGTGAAACGATCCACACACCAACACGGTATCTTCTGGCTTCGCCTCAGCTAGCGCCGCAGACCATGCCTGCGCCACGCTGTCATAGGCGTAGCCTTTGCCCAGATGCTCCAGCAGTTGTTCTGCAGTAGCACCACGCGGCCCTTCCAGGGGCGCACAGTACCAGGCGTCAACCACGCTTTTTAACCAGGCTAACGTACCGGCAATATCTTTATCATGTAGCATACCGATAACCGCAAGTACACGCCCGCTTTTCACTAATTTTTTCAGACGGCCGGTCAGATACTCCGCCGCATGCGGGTTATGGGCAACATCAAAAATCACCCGCGGCGACTCGCTCACAATCTGGAAGCGCCCCGGTAAAATCGCCTGTTCAATACCGTCACGAATGGCCTGCTCGCTGACGTTAAGCCCGCTTGCGCGCAGTGCTGCCAGTGCGGTCGCGGCGTTAGGTTGCGGGACCTGCGGCAACGGCAGGTGCGCCAACGTGCCGTGATCGTCCGTAAAGGACCAGTCGTTCTCCGTAACCGCATAGCGCCAGTCCACGCCGCAGCGTTGCAAAATCGCCCCGCTCTCTTGTGCAACATCGGCGATGGTGTAAGGCATTTCCGGCTCGCCGACGATAGCCGGTTTCTCTGCACGGAAAATTCCCGCCTTCTCACGACCAATGCTTTCGCGATCCGGGCCCAGCCAGTCAGTATGGTCAAGCGCAATACTGGTGACCACCGCAACATCGGCATCCACGATATTGGTCGCGTCAAGGCGACCGCCTAACCCAACTTCCAGAATGACGACATCCAGTTGGGCCTGTTTAAACAGCCAGAGCGCCGATAACGTGCCGTATTCAAAGTAGGTCAGGGAAATATCGCCACGCGCGTCTTCAATCTCAGCAAACGAGGCGGTATGCGCTGATTCCGGCAGTTCACGTCCCTGCACGCGTACGCGTTCCGTGTAGCGTACCAGATGCGGCGAACTGTAAACGCCAACTTTATAACCTGCTGCGGTCAGCACAGATTCCAGCGTACGGCAGGTTGTGCCTTTCCCATTGGTTCCTGCCACCGTAAAAACAAATGGCGCGGGTTTCAACACACCCAGTTTGCGCGCCACCTGACTTACGCGTTCCAGGCCGAGATCGATGGTTTTACTGTGCAGGTTTTCCAGATAAGAAAGCCACGATGCCAGGGGCGACGCGGCTTGAGGAATACGTTTATTGTCCATGATGGCTGTAGATTCTTTACGTTGAGAAAAGCAAAAGGGCAGCACCAACCGGCCTGCCCTTTTTTACACGTTGCAGATGCGTTGGCTGTGCTCGCTCACCCGAATCACTTACCTGTGTAAGCTCATCGGGATCTACTCTCTTATCGCCTGCCTGCAACCCGAAACCCATAGAGTAAACTATCAGGCCTCTGATTCCTGATCGGGAACCGGAGGTACCACCTCGCCTTCACGCGGCTCATCCGGATTCGGCATAGGAAGATTCATCAGCTTCGCCAGAATGCTTGCCAGTTTCAGGCGCATTTCCGGACGGCGGACGATCATATCGATAGCGCCTTTTTCAATCAGGAACTCGCTACGCTGGAATCCCGGCGGCAGTTTCTCACGTACGGTTTGCTCGATAACACGCGGACCAGCAAAGCCGATCAGTGCTTTCGGTTCTGCAATATTGAGATCGCCCAGCATCGCGAAGCTAGCAGAAACACCGCCCATTGTTGGGTCGGTCAGTACAGAAATATACGGTAAACCGCGTTCCTGCATTTTCGCCAGCGCAGCAGAGGTTTTCGCCATCTGCATCAGAGACATCAGCGCTTCCTGCATACGCGCCCCGCCAGAAGCGGAGAAGCAGATCAGCGGACAGTTATCTTCCAGCGCCTGCTCAACGGCACGGACAAAACGCGCGCCGACCACAGAGCCCATGGAGCCGCCCATAAACGCGAACTCGAATGCAGCAGCAACGACCGGCATACCGTGCAGCGTGCCTTTCATTACCACCAGCGCATCTTTCTCGCCAGTTTCTTTCTGCGCAGAAGCCAGTCTGTCTTTGTACTTTTTGGAGTCACGAAACTTCAGCACATCTTTCGGCTCAAGCTCGCTACCCAGTTCCACAAGAGAACCTTCATCTAACAGGCTATGCAGGCGATTGCGCGCCGACATGCGCATATGATGGTCACACTTCGGACAGACCTCAAGATTACGTTCCAGCTCAGCACGGTATAAAACCTGACCGCAGCTATCACACTTGGTCCACACCCCTTCAGGAATGCTTGCCTTGCGGGTGGGAGTAATGTTGCTTTTAATTCGTTC
The DNA here is from genome assembly GCF_030336725.1 of Citrobacter sp. Cb031. NCBI lineage: Bacteria > Pseudomonadati > Pseudomonadota > Gammaproteobacteria > Enterobacterales > Enterobacteriaceae > Citrobacter > Citrobacter sp. Cb031. The sequence goes on along the minus strand of NZ_JAOWDA010000019.1, from coordinate 259,573 downwards.
AATCCAGCTCATTGGTGACCTTTCTGCCTGAACCCTAGTCAGCTTTGTTATAAGGGGCGCATAATGCCATTTTTGCCCCTAACAGACCATGAATGTTGCACATTAAAACATAACAGCCCGAAACTTTGGATAAAAAAGTGGTCGAACCGCTGAGTTACTTTCTATTTTGCAGCCCGTGACGCAGCGCGTTTATGGCGAATCACTTCAATTATGCCCGGCAATACGGAAAGGACGATGATCGCCACAATCAGTAATTTCAGGTTTTCCTGAACGATCGGCAGATCGCCGAACAGATAGCCTGCATAGGTGAACAGCAATACCCACAGCAGCGCGCCTGCGACGTTATACATCGCAAAATGACGGTAGGACATGTGCCCCATACCGGCAACAAACGGTGCAAATGTACGCACAATAGGTACGAAACGCGCGAGGATAATCGTTTTGCCGCCATGACGCTCGTAGAACGCATGGGTTTTATCCAGGTAACTGCGACGGAAAATTTTAGAGTTCGGGTTACTGAAGAGTTTTTCACCGAACAAACGACCAATCGTGTAGTTCACCGCATCGCCGATAATCGCCGCCACAATCATCAACATCACCATCAGATGAACATTGAGATCGTTAGTTGGCAGCGCAGAAAGCGCGCCAGCGACAAACAGCAGCGAGTCTCCCGGCAGGAACGGCGTCACCACCAGCCCGGTTTCGCAGAACAGGATCAGAAACAGAATCGCGTATACCCAGATACCGTATTCCGCAACCAGCTCCGCCAGATGCACATCAATGTGCAGGATAAAATCGATAAGAAAGTAAATCAGGTCCATAGTTTTGCCTTTATACGACTCAAATTAGTCCGCCAGAAATAGCGGGCCCATAGGCGGTTTTGGCAGGTCGAACCGTTCCGGGTAATCTACTGCAACCAGATACAGTCCTTCCGCTTTCGCCGTTGCCGCTGCCAGCGTTCTGTCCTTCGCCGCTAGCAGTTCTGCTATCCAGCTCTCCGGCTGGTTGTTGGCGCCTACTTCCATCAGGCTGCCGACAATATTCCTGACCATATGATGTACAAAGGCATTCGCTTTAATATCCACCACCACATATGCACCAAAACGTTCAACGTTAATGTGCATCACGTTACGCCACGGTGTGCGCGACTGACACTGCACCGCCCGAAACGAAGTAAAATCATTTTCGCCAATCAAACACTGGGCCGCACGATGCATACGCTCAGCGTCCAGCGGTTCATAGTAATGGGTTACCCCTTTACCTAAAACCGCAGGGCGCAACCGATGATTGTAGATGATGTAGCGATAACGGCGAGCCGTGGCGCTAAATCGGGCATGGAAATCATCGGGTACAGCTTTCACCCAGCGCACAGCGATGTCACCAGGTAAATTCGCATTTACCCCCAGTGTCCAGGCTGCATCTTTACGCTGGGCAGTCGTTTCAAAGTGCACGACCTGCCCTGTGCCATGAACGCCCGCATCCGTGCGTCCCGCACAAAAGACAGTGATGCGTTCATTCGCCACCTGAGAGAGCGCTTTTTCCAGTTTTTCCTGAACGCTACGCACTTCGTTCTGGCGCTGCCAGCCATAATATTTGCTGCCGTCATACTCAATGCCCAGCGCAATTTTATGGGTTGACGGCTGTTGCAGGTCAGACATTAGTACAGGTACTCCTGCACCAGTTTTTCCGCAATTTTTACCGCCATCAACGCGCCACCAAAGCGTACGTTGTCTGCCACAGACCAGAACTGAACCTGTTCCGGCATCCCGTAATCGTTATGCACACAGCCAACTGAAAGGTGCGGAGTACCTGACGCATCGCCAACCTGCGTCGGGATATAGGTCTCTTCTGACAACACTACGTCCTCACCGCGTGAAAACGCATCGCGTGCTTCTTCCGCCGCCAACGGACGCAGAGCTTCAAAATTCACCATCTGTGCGTGGCCATAAAATACCGGCGACTGCACGATGCTGGCGGAGATAAGTAGCCCGTCGTCCTGCATAATTTTGCGCACTTCATCGACGATACGGCGCTCTTCGCGCACGCTACCTTCGCGATCCGGCAGCATCGGCAGCATGTTGAACGCCAGCTGACGGCCAAAGAAATCGTCATCGTCAATAGGGATGCCGTTCAGTAGTTTCGCGCTCTGTCCGGCAAGCGCATCTACGGCTTTTTTACCGTGAGCGGAAGCGGAAATAATATTGGTCACCGTAATACGTGACAGCCCGCCGTCATCAATTAGCGGCTTCAGCGCAGACAGCAGTTGGCTGGTCAGGCTGGAAGGGACCGCAATCACATTGCGGTTGCGGTAATCCGCCAGTACGAACGGGTTAACGTCCGGAACCACCAGCGGAACGTCCGGCTCAAGCGCGAACAGGCCACTGCTGTCGATAACCAGGCAACCGGCATTGGTCGCTTCTTCCACCCATGCGGCGGTGGCTTCAGCGCCCGCAACAAAAAATGCCAGTTGCGCCTGCGTCCAGTCAAAGTCTACAACGTCCTGAACAAGGACCGATTTACCGTTAAAACGCAGATGCTCACCCGCGCTTTCATTACGCGCCAGCGCATAAATTTCACCGACCGGGAACTGGCGTTCAGCCAGCGTATCGAGCAGGGCTTCGCCTACGGCGCCCGTTGCGCCCAGAATGGCAATATTCCAGCCTTCAGACATGGTGATTTACTCCAGAAATACGTAAGCGTCCCTGTCGCATTATTCGACAGGGAGCATTAAGAAGACATTAATGTGCCGGGTGATAAACAGCGTTAAAACCTAGCTTACACAGCAAGGCAGCAGCCGTTGCGTCGTCACACATCACGTATAAAGACGACCATTCACGGCGCTCAAGATAATTTTTACGCAGCTTATCAAACTCACCCGGAATTCCAGCGACTTTACGCAGCGGTGCATCATCGCGGCGCACATCATACACTAAATGCACCAGCCTTTTCAGCGTTGGCTGATCTAACGGGCCATGCAGCGTGATACGACCAAATTCCGGCGCAGGTAACAGGGTATTGAGCGCAACGTGTTGTTCGCGACCAATAAACTTGCTAAAGGCCTCAAAGACCTGCGTGGTGCCGCGCGCTTTTCCTTCCAGGGTATACCCGGCAATGTGCGCCGTGCCGATATCGGCTTTCTCCAGCAATGCCACATTGAGATCCGGCTCCCCTTCCCAGACATCCAGCACGACGCTCAGCGACTGCCCGGCATTCAATCGGTTCAGCAATGCCGTATTGTCGATGACTGGCCCGCGGCAGGCGTTGATCACAATGGTGCCCGGCTTCAGCCGGCTAATCAGCGCATCATCTGCCAGGTGCAGCGTTTTGTACGGTCCGTCTTTAAACAACGGCGTATGGAAAGTCAACACATCGGCTTGCTCTACCAGTTCGTCCAGCGAGCGGAAATCTCCCTCGTCACCGCGATCGGCTCGCGGCGGATCGCACAGCAGCGTGCGGATCCCCAGTGCTTCCAGACGTGCCTGCAAACGTCCGCCCACATTGCCCACGCCTACGATGCCTACAGTACGATCGCGTAACGCAAACCCGTCGCGCTCCGCCAGCATCAGCAACGCTGAAAAAACATATTCTACGACCGCAATCGCGTTACAGCCGGGCGCTGCGGAAAAGCCGATCTTCGACTGCGCAAGCCATGCTTCATCCACATGGTCCGTGCCTGCGGTTGCCGTGCCGACAAATTGAACCGGTTTTCCGCTAAGCAGTGATTCATTTACTTTCGTCACCGAGCGCACCATTAAGGCATCCGCATCATCCAGTTCGGCAACGGGAATCGGGCGACCGGGAACCGCTTTGACCTCCCCCAAACGACTGAACAGTTCGCGGGCATAGGGCATATTTTCATCAACGAGGATTTTCACGTCTTTCGCACCTGTTTGAGAACGAGAGTTAACCGGGCAAGTGTGCCATAATCTCGCCGCCAGGCATACTGCGAGACCTGGTCAGCACAGATTTAAGGAACAGAGATGATGCAGCCCATTTCAGGTACACCCGCACGCCCTCCCGGCGAAGGCCAAAATGCCCCTTCTGCTGCGGGTGAACAACCGTTATCCACACAACAACGTACCGTGCTGGAACGACTGATTACCCGTCTGATTTCACTCACCCAACAGCAAAGCGCCGAGGTGTGGGCCGGAATGAAGCACGATCTGGGCGTCAAAAGTGATACGCCGCTGCAATCACGTCACTTTCCTGCCGCGGAGCAAAACCTGAATCAGCGGCTGGGTGTTGCTCAGCAAAATCATGCTAATCGTCAGGTTCTCTCACAGCTCACTGAATTACTGAGTCAGGGAAATAACCGCCAGGCGGTAAGTGATTTTATCCGTCAGCAGTATGGGCAAACGGCGCTCAGCCAGCTCACGCCTGAGCAGTTGAAGAACGTGCTCACGCTGCTGCAACAAGGACAGCTTTCTATACCGCAGCCGCAACAGCGCCCGGCCACCGATCGTCCGTTATTACCCGCAGAGCACAATACGCTGAACCAGTTGGTTACCAAACTGGCGGCGGCCACGGGAGAGTCAGGTAAGATGATCTGGCAGTCAATGTTAGAGCTGTCTGGCGTAAAAAGCGGTGAGCTGATCCCCGCCAAACAGTTTACTCATCTGGTCACCTGGCTGCAGGCGCGCCAGACGCTCAGCCTGCAAAGCGCCCCGACGCTACAAACGCTCCAGGCAGCCCTGAAGCTGCCATTAGAGCCGAATGAGCTGACGGCAATAAAAGAGTACGCGCAGCAGACGTATCAGATCCAACCACAAACGATTCTGACCACGGTGCAGGTGCAGGACTTGCTGAATCAAATCTTCCTGCGCCGCGTAGAACGGGAACGCGAGCTAAACGATCCGCGCCATCTTCAACCTATTTACAGCCCGTTCGCGCCGATGATTGAAACGGTTAAATCTCTGTCGGCACGACCGGGACTGCTGTTTGTCGCGTTAATGATCGCATTAGCCATTTTCTGGCTGGTCGCTTAACCTTTGCGCAGCGTAAGCAGCGTCACGACAATCCCCACCACGGCGGATATCGCTCCGGCAAGGAATACCGAGGGATAACCGTACGCGGTGGCCAGCACCCCGGCGACCGGGCCGCTTATGCCGTAGGAGATATCCTGAAACGCGGCGTAACCGCCCAGCGCCGTACCGCGAACCTGCGCGGGCACTCGCTTCACAACCTCTACGCCCAATGCCGGGAAGATAAGCGAACATCCTGCCCCGGTTAATGCCGCCCCGAGCAGCGCAATCCATGCTGATGGGGCCTGCCACAGCAGAATCAGCCCCGCGGTTTCAACCAGTAAGGAGACAACGGCTACCTTCACACCTCCGAACCGATCCGGCATCCAGCCAAACAGAATGCGCATCAGCACAAACGCCCCGCCAAACGCGGTCAGGGTGAACCCCGCCATCGTCCAGCCATTGCTGACAAAATAGAGTGAAATAAACGTACCGATCACCGCAAAGCCAACGCCCTGCAGCGCCAGGCCCAGGCCCGGTTTCCAGATAAGCCCTACCACGCTCCATAACGAAGGGCGTTCTCCTGCATGAGCAGGCACTTTGCGAACGGTGCCGTTGAATGCCCATGCCAGCAGCGGTAATACCATTGTCGTTCCCGCCAGCGCCGCAAAGCCAAAGTGACTATGGATCAGCAAGCCCAGCGGCGCACCGGCGGCCAGCGCACCGTAAATAGCCATCCCGTTCCACGACATCACCTTACCCGAGCGTGTTGGACCGACCAGCCCAAGCCCCCAGGTCAGCGTTCCGGTGAGCAGTTGGCTTTCGCCAAAACCGAGGATCAAACGCCCGACGATTAACAATGCAAATTTTACAGGGACAGAGACAGGCAATAGCGCGGCTAACAACCACGCCGCACCCGCCAACCCACAGGCAAACATCCCCTGTAGCGCCGAACGTTTGGCGCCATATTGATCGGCTAAGCGCCCGGCGTAGCCGCGCGTTAATACCGTTGCCAGAAACTGTACGCCTACGGCGATACCAACCATGGTGTTGCCATAGCCCAGCTCCTGATGCACAAACAGAGGAATAACGGGCAAAGGTAGACCGACCGTCATATAGGTCAGGAAAACTGCAAAAGCGATACGAAACAGCGAAAAGTTCGCCGAAGGTGTTTTTTCTTGTTGGGTTACAGCTGTCATGCGTTACTCCAAAATGCAGAGTAAGGCGAGGAATGTCCACGCCCCCTCTACCTGACTTTCAGGATTAAGGTGCGTTGGATAACGTTAAACGCTTACGCATTATCAGATAGATAATGTTGAGTGCGAAGTCTGCCTGTGAGCCACTAAATTTGTCAACCCTGAAATCTCACCAGGTTGGTCACGGTAAAGACGACTTTTCGTCTTTACCGTGACCAACCTTTTGCCATTAGTTTCTTTCCTTTCTGCCTGTGGAATAAAAAATATTTTTTCTTTTGCGCGAAATTTCAGTTTTATTCTGGCAATATTCCAGTGACAAAAAAGAAAGTTACATTCTTTTGTTTCTCTGGTTTATACCCTGAAAAATATCGGCGCCGATAACACATTTCCTTAGGATTACAGAATGGAACACAAAAGCCAAGACTGGCATCGTGCAGATATTAAAAGTGCACTGGAAAAAAAGGAATCACGCTCGGAGATCTTTCTCGTGCGGCTGGATTATCACCCGATTCACTGCGCAATGTATTTACCCGAAGCTGGCCCAGAGCGGAACAGTTCATTGCGCAGGCGCTCGAAACCTCGCCAGACGTGATTTGGCCAGCATGCTATCCACGCCAGCAGCCAGAGGATAAAACAAGTAATACTGAATATTAAATAGATCACTCGTAATTTATCGAGCATATAAATCAATAAATATCCCAGCTTAATATATTGAGAATATTAATAGCACTATTTGCCATTTCCAATTGCGTAAATACTGTTAAAGCATCACGTAATTGCTATTACGTATGTTATTAACAGGAGTCGTTATGAGTTGGGATAAAAAGGTGGCGGTCAATTACGCCAAATCGCACGCGAGTTCACATTCACAAGGGCGCTGTGGGGAATATACCCGCAAAGCCGTCATACACCATTTACAGGAAGAAGTAATGAAAGCCTTTCCACTGATTGTTCTCATCCTGCTGATTTGTGGCTGTACCCCTTCTCACCGTGACAGCACGCAGGATGTGAAACAGTTCTATCTTTCGTGGATGAAGAACTACACTCAGGATCCGGATGCGCCCCGCGAAACATCAGCATTACTGCAACGCTATGTCGCCAAAGAGGTTATCGGGCGTCTGGCGCTGATTGATACGCTTTATGAGCAGGAGATCGTGCAAGCGGACTACTTTATGTATGTGCAGGATTACGCACCGGCATGGATCCCGCTGTTGCGGGTTGGACAGGCGCAGCCATTCCTCGGCGGTGAAAAACTGAACCTGCAGTTAGGCACTGAGTCAGCCCCTATTCAACTGGAGGTATATACCCGTTGGGAGGAAGGACGGTGGAAAATTTATCGTGTCCGGGACGCGGGTCGTCATTACGAGCAGCCCATTTACAATGCCGGAGAGATTACGCGAGCCAGAGCATGGTCCGCTGAGATCGCGCCGGAATACGAAAAAATGCCGAAGTAAACACAGTAAAAAGGGAGCCTGTTAGCTCCCTTTTTTCGTATTCAAGCTGAGACTTACGCCTTCAGCTTACGCATAACCAGCGTAGCGTTGGTGCCGCCAAAGCCGAAGCTGTTGGACATCACGGTGGTCAGCGCCTGCTCGGTCGGTTTGGTCACGATGTTCAGACCTGCCGCCTGCTCATCCAGCTCTTCAATGTTGATGCTTGGCGCGATAAAGCCATGTTCCAGCATCAGCAGAGAGTAGATAGCTTCCTGCACGCCAGCCGCGCCCAGTGAGTGACCGGTCATCGCTTTGGTTGCGGAGATTGCCGGGCTGTTGTTGCCAAACACTTCGCGGATTGCGCCCAGTTCTTTCACGTCACCAACCGGAGTCGAGGTACCGTGAGAGTTCAGGTAGTCGATCGGCGTATCTACACCGTGCATCGCCATCTGCATGCAACGTACTGCGCCTTCGCCAGACGGAGCAACCATGTCTGCGCCATCGGACGTTGCGCCGTAACCGACGATTTCCGCATAGATGTGCGCGCCACGTGCCAGAGCGTGCTCCAGTTCTTCAACCACGACCATACCGCCGCCGCCAGCAATAACGAAACCGTCGCGGTTTGCGTCATAGGTACGGGAAGCTTTTGACGGATCGTCGTTGTATTTGGTAGACAGCGCGCCCATTGCATCGAATTCACACGCCATTTCCCAGCACAGCTCTTCGCCGCCGCCAGCAAAAACGATATCCTGTTTGCCCAGCTGAATTTGTTCTACCGCGTTGCCGATGCAGTGCGCAGATGTCGCACAGGCAGAGCTGATGGAGTAGTTTACGCCGTGGATTTTGAACGGCGTTGCGAGGCAGGCAGAAACGCCGGACGCCATCGCTTTGGTGACCACATACGGGCCAACCGCTTTCAGACCACGTGGGCTACGCATTGCGTCAGCGCCGAACACCTGAAAACGTGGGGAGCCGCCGCCGGAACCTGCAATCAGGCCAACGCGCGGGTTGTTCTGGTAATCTTCTGCAGCAAGGCCGGCATCAGCCACTGCCTGCTCCATTGATAGGAATGCATAGATGGATGCGTCGCTCATGAAGCGCACTACTTTGCGGTCAATGAGGCCAGTGGTATCCAGTTTTACGTTGCCCCAAACGTGGCTACGCATGCCGGAGTCCTTCAGCTCCTGAGAGAAAGTGATCCCTGAACGTCCTTCACGCAGAGATGCCAGGACTTCCTGCTGGTTATTACCGATGCTGGAAACGATGCCCAAGCCAGTAATCACTGCACGTTTCATTCAATACCTCTGTAAGTCGCACTATTTTAAAGTTTCGAGTGGCACAATAGCGTACACTTGTACGCCGAACAAGTCCGATCAGCCATTTTATGTGGAAATTTGCGCAGCCAGGCACTCATCGCTAAGATCGGGGCACAGCCTGTCAGACGAGTAACTTACGTGAAACAATACGCTATACAACCTGCCAACCTTGAATTCAATGCTGAGGGTACACCTGTTTCCCGAGATTTTGACGATGTCTATTTTTCTAATGATAACGGGCTGGAAGAGACACGTTACGTCTTTCTCGGCGGTAACCATCTCGCACAACGATTCCCTGCGCATTCACGTCCTCTCTTCGTGGTGGCAGAAAGCGGGTTTGGCACCGGACTTAACTTCCTCACGCTCTGGCAGGCATTTGCCGATTTTCGCGATACCCACCCAGAAGCTACCCTGGAAAGATTACATTTCATCAGCTTTGAAAAATATCCGCTGACGCGTGAAGATCTCACCTTAGCCCACCAGCACTGGCCAGAACTTGCCCCGTGGGCCACGGCACTGCAAGAACAATGGCTGCTGCCGCTGGCGGGATGTCATCGCCTGCTGCTTGATGATGGGCGCGTCACGCTGGATCTGTGGTTTGGCGATATAAACGAACTGACCAGTACGCTGGATGACTCTCTGAATCAAAAGGTGGACGCCTGGTTCCTGGACGGTTTCGCACCGGCAAAAAACCCGGATATGTGGACGCCAACGCTGTTTAACGCGATGGCCCGACTGGCTCGTCCCGGCGGGACGCTGGCAACTTTTACATCGGCAGGCTTTGTTCGTCGGGGGTTGCAGGAAGCCGGATTTACAATGCAAAAATGTAAAGGCTTTGGGCGCAAACGCGAAATGCTCTGTGGCGTGATGGAACAGACTCAGGCGCTCACGTCCTCGGCGCCATGGTTTGCGCGTACGGGAACAGATAAGCGCGAAGCCGCCATTATTGGTGGAGGAATTGCCAGCGCATTGCTGTCACTGGCGTTATTGCGCCGCGGCTGGCAGGTCACGCTGTATTGCGCCGACGATAAACCTGCCGGGGGCGCATCCGGTAATCGCCAGGGGGCGCTCTACCCCCTACTTAGCAAACATGATGCAGCCATTAATCTCTTTTTCCCCACTGCGTTTACCTTCGCCCGTCGACTGTATGATGCCCTCCCCGTTGAGTTTGCGCATGACTGGTGCGGCGTGACGCAACTCGCGTGGGATGAAAAAAGCCAGCAAAAAATCACCCAGATGCTGTCCCTTGAACTGCCCACTGCGCTCGCCGTCGGGGTTGACGCACAACAGGTATTACAAACGACAGGGGTGGAAACCGGATGCGGCGGGATTCAGTATCCGACCGGAGGATGGCTGTACCCGGCGCAGTTAACCGCCGCGGTACTGGACTATGCAACAACCCTGGGATTACGCACCCGCTACCAACATACGCTGGCCTCACTGACTCGCCAAACAGCAAGCTGGCAATTGCAGTTTTCCAGTGGAGAAACCGCCTCTCACGCAGCAGTCGTTCTGGCTAACGGTCATCGCATTAGCAGCTTTGAGCAAACGCAGCCGCTACCGGTGTACTCCGTGGGCGGTCAGGTGAGTCATATTCCCACCACACCTGCACTTTCAGCGCTACGTCAGGTGCTGTGCTATGACGGCTACCTCACGCCGCACAACCCGCAAAATCAGCAGCACTGCATTGGCGCCAGCTATCATCGTGGGAGTGAAGAGACAGCGTATCGCGAGGACGATCAGCAACAAAACCGTCAACGCTTAATCGACTGCTTCCCGAACGCTGTGTGGACAAAAGAGGTAGACGTTAGTGACAATGCCGCCCGCTGCGGGGTGCGCTGCGCCACGCGCGATCACATGCCAATGGTCGGCAACGTCGCGGACTATGACGCCACGCTCAGCCAGTACACCACACTTGCTGCAGACAAAGAGCACGCCGTAAGCGCGCCGGTTTATTCCGATTTATTTATGCTGGGCGCGCTGGGATCGCGCGGGCTGTGTACTGCCCCACTGTGTGCAGAAATTCTGGCGTCGCAAATGAGCAATGAACCGATTCCCATGGATGCCAGCACGCTGGCGGCGCTAAATCCAAATCGTTTGTGGGTCAGGAAGTTATTGAAGGGTAAAGCGGTGAAATAAAAGAATGGCCTGATGACGCTACGCTTATCAGGCCTACAAACACCCCAACAAGGTTGGCCGGATAAGACACCAGAGCGTCGCCATCCGGCACAATTTACCGCAATTATTGTGCAGTAGCCTTCTGGAACAGAGTGTCCCACATTTCTTTCACTAACGCCTGGTCACGCGGCGATAGTTCGCCTGCGCTGATGGCTTTTTCCAGGCTGCTGGTCACATTGGCGTACAATGCCTCAGCGGAATGGTCCTCGCCAGCGTCCAGTTCGGCCACGGCCAGCGTCAGGTGTCCACGCAAATAACCACTGGCAAACAACTCATCATCGCTGGCGTGCTCTACCATATCGTCGATTAATGCCAGAATGCGTGATTCAAACTCCGCGATCATCTTCTTTCCTCATTGTAAACGTGGCAGCGACTTCAGTTGAGCGCCTCGGGCCACGGGAATTGTTCCGCCTTAAGTTCAGGCGTGTGATAATAATTCTGTAACGCGTTAATGAAGCGCGCCGGACGTTCAGGGATCCCCTTTTCCAGGTACTCCATCACCTGAGCATGAACACGGCGCTGGAATACCACGCGATCCGGTTCAAAGTCCCCTTCAAGGTTGTCGCAACTGACGTTAAACGGGTAGCCCGCCGCCATGCAAAACAGCCAGTCAAACGCCTGCGGCTTCACTTCCACGTCTTCAAACTGGCATTGCGTCTTCGCGTCGCGTCCGTCCGGACAATACCAGTAACCGAAGTCGACCAGTTCACGCCGCGCCTTACCGGCGATGCACCAGTGTGAAATTTCGTGTAACGCACTGGCGTAATAGCCATGCGCAAAAACGATACGGTGATACGGTAATTCCGCATCCGCAGGAAGATAGATCGGTTCGTCATCGCCTTTAATCAGACGGGTATTAAATTCATCGGCAAAGCAGCCGTTAAAAATCTCAATTAACTGTTCGTAGTGATGGGTATTATTCATTAGTTCATCCCCAGCCAGTGGAGAATCTCCTGTCCATGATTATCATAAAGTAGCTTGGCGCTCATCACGGCGGAGACAATGACGATCATTGGCCGAATGAGTTTTTGTCCTTTACTGAGCACCAGCCGTGAGCCCATCCGTGCGCCAATAAACTGGCCAATGAGCATCACAAATCCGGTCGCCCAAATCACTTTGCCGCCGAGGGCAAACAGCAACAGCCCGCCGATATTCGATGTGGCATTTAATACTTTGGCGTGGGCCGTCGATTTCGCCAGGTTGTAGCCGCACAGCATGACAAAGGCCAGCGCGTAGAACGACCCCGCAGCCGGACCAAAAAAGCCATCGTAAAAGCCGACGCAGCCCCCGGCCACCAGCGCGAAAGGCAACCCATGCAACCGACGCTGGCGGTCCTCCTCCCCCACTTTCGGCATCAACAGAAAGTAAAGGCCAATACAGATAACCAGAACCGGCAGGATCTGGCGCAGAATATCTGACTGCACATGCTGAACCAACAGCGCGCCGCTCATTGAGCCGATAAAAGTCATGAAAATATTGAGCTTCTGATCCGCCAGATTAACCACGCCACGGCGAATAAAATAGAGGGAGGAAGAGATAGATCCTCCACAGGCCTGTAGCTTATTGGTGGCCAGCGCTTGCGCGGGTGGCATCCCGGCCGCCATCAATGCCGGGATAGTGAGTAAACCACCGCCTCCGGCCAGAGAATCAATAAAACCTGCCAGCATCGCCACGAAAAAAAGCACACCTAACAGCAGTGGCGACACCATAAACAGAGAGGCAAAATGATCCATTAGAGTACATGCTCGTCCAGTAGCGCCTGGCAGGAAGGCGGCAACGGCGGCGGTGTCTTCTTCTCAGGCTTGGTGGTTCCAGGTTTCGGAGGTTCGAACCAGCTTTGCAGCTCCGCGCCGCAGCCGTCACCCGGTGGTGGTAACGGTTGATCTTCGCACTCAAGACTGTCGGCAGGACAACGTAACCGTACGTGCATATGCGCACGATGCTGGAACCATGGCCGCACTTTACGCAACCAGTCCCTGTCGGTCCCTGCATCCAGACAAAGTTGCTGCTTAATCGCCGGATTCACGAAAATACGCGTGACTTCATTATCTTTTGCCGCCAGCCTGATCAGGCTGAAAATCTCCGGCTTCCAGAGTGACGGCACGACACGTTTGCCATCCTGTGAGACCAGATCTAACGCCTGCGGCCGCAGCAGTTGCAACTGGGTCCAGCGGGTTTTCGGCAATTGCAGGAAAATATCTACATCCAGTCCCGTCTGGTGACTGGCGTGACCGCCATTGAATCGCCCACCGGCCGGCATGCCCATATCGCCGATTAACACCGTACCCAGCCCCAGATTGTTGGCTTGATTACTCAGACGCTGGATAAACATCACCAGGTCCGGATGGCCAAAGTAACGGCGCTGATCGGTGCGCATCACCTGATAGTGTTCTGACTGTACAGGCAGCGTATCTGCGCCAACAATACAGCCGTTGGAGAACGCGCCGATAGACTGCGCGCTGCCTGCAACCGGATGGGTAATTTTCTGCCAGGGCGTCGCCGCCAGACAGGCGGTGCTGGCAAAAAGAGCCAGCGCCGCAAGTGCCGTTTTTTTCATCTCTTACCAGCGTGGAATATCGGTCTTTACGTCCGCATTTTGCGCCCGCTGACGCAGCAGGTGATCCATCAACACGCTCGCCAGCATCGCCTCGGCGATTGGCACGGCGCGGATCCCAACACACGGATCGTGACGACCTTTGGTGATCATTTCGACTTCTTCACCAAAGCGATTAATAGTGCGCCCTGGAACGGTAATACTCGAGGTCGGTTTCAGCGCCATATGAGCAATGATTTGTTGCCCACTGCTGATCCCACCAAGAATGCCGCCCGCATGATTACTCTGGAAACCTTCTTTGGTGATTTCATCACGGTTCTGGCTGCCGCGCAGTGCAACAACGTCAAAACCGTCGCCAATCTCAACGCCTTTAACGGCGTTAATGCTCATCAGCGCGTGAGCGATATCAGCATCCAGGCGGTCAAATACAGGTTCGCCGAGACCCGCTGGTACGCCGCTTGCAACTACGGTCACCTTCGCCCCGATGGAGTCGCCCTCTTTCTTCAGCCCACGCATCAGTTCGTCCAGCGCCTCGAGTTTATCCGGATCTGGACAAAAGAACGGGTTAAGTTCCACCTGGGACCAGTCTTTGATCTCCAGCGGAATATCACCCATCTGCGTCAGACAGCCGCGAATTTCAACGCCGAACTTTTCCGCCAGATATTTTTTGGCAATCGCTCCGGCCGCAACGCGCATCGCCGTTTCACGTGCGGATGAGCGTCCGCCGCCACGGTAGTCACGCAGGCCATATTTCTGCTCATAGGTATAGTCGGCGTGTCCTGGACGAAAAACGTCCTTAATCGCGCCGTAATCCTGTGAACGCTGATCGGTATTTTCGATCAACAGGCCAATACTGGTGCCGGTGGTAACGCCCTCGAACACACCGGAGAGGATTTTCACCTGATCCGGCTCACGACGCTGCGTAGTGTAGCGCGATGTGCCCGGACGGCGTCTGTCGAGATCGTGCTGCAGGTCAGCTTCTGTCAGAGAAATGCCCGGCGGAACACCATCGACAATACAACCGAGCGCCAGCCCGTGTGATTCACCGAAAGTGGTTACGCGAAAGAGTTGCCCAATTGTGTTTCCTGCCATCACGGCTCCGTTATGAGTGTTGTGTATGTGCGCGTGTATTTAGTCTTTATAAATGCTGAAGTGCTCGCGAGCAGCAACTAACTGCTCTTTGGTCAGCATGAATACACCTTCACCGCCGTTGTCGAACTCCAGCCAGGTGAACGGTACATCCGGGTATTGCTCTATCAGATGTACCATGCTGTTTCCGACTTCACAAATCAGAATACCGTTATCCGACAGGTAGTCCGGAGCGTTACCCAGAATGCGGCGGGTAAGTTTTAGTCCATCGCTGCCGGACGCCAGACCCAGCTCAGGTTCATGACGATATTCGTTTGGCAGATCGGACATATCTTCCGCATCGACATACGGCGGATTGGTCACAATCAGGTCATACTGGACTTTCAGCAGATCGCGGAACAGATCGGAACGGATCGGCGTAACATGATGGATCAGGCCGTGCTCTTCAATATTGTGTTCGGTCACCGCCAGCGCGTCGGTGGAAATATCCACCGCATCCACTTCAGCCTCCGGGAAAGCATAGGCGCAGGCAATGGCAATACAGCCGCTCCCGGTACACATATCCAGGATATGCTGCGGCTGCTCATTAATAAGGCCCGCAAAGCGGTTATTAATAAGCTCGCCAATCGGCGAACGTGGTACCAACACGCGCTCATCAACATAAAACTCATGCCCGCAGAACCAGGCTTTGTTGGTCAAATAAGCGACCGGAATGCGCTCGTTGACGCGGCGAATCACGCGTTCAACAATGCGATGGCGCTCGCTGGAAGTCAGACGCGCGGTACGCATATCTTCTGGAATATCCAGCGGCAGATAAAGTGACGGCAGCACCAGCTGTACGGCCTCGTCCCATGGGTTATCCGTGCCATGGCCATACCAGATGTTCGCCGCGCTAAAACGGCTGACCGCCCAACGCAACATGTCCTGAATGGTATGCAGTTCACTCACTGCTTCATCGACGAAAATTTTATCCACGTATTCCTCCAGGGCATGCTCGTATTAATTTCGGCGGCTAGTTTGCCACGAAGACGGCGATAAATCAGCATTCACACAGGGCCTGAGCGCGAAAATTGCGTTTTAAGCGATCGGATGCCCGCCGAGTCGGGTTAAACTAACGAAAAATAAAAGATGAGACTCTCGAATGAAAAAGAAAACATCGCTCAGCGAGGAGGATCAGACGCTGTTTCGCCAGCTGATGACCGGCACGCGTAAAATGAAACAGGACACCATTGTTCACCGACCGCTACGTAAAAAAATTACCGAGGTTCCGGTTAAAAGGCTGCTGCAGGAACAAGCTGATGCCAGTCACTATTTCTCGGACGAGTTTCAGCCGCTGCTGAATACGGACGGCCCGGTAAGATATCTGCGTGCCGACGTCAGCCATTTCGAACTGAAGAAAATGCGCCGTGGCGATTACTCCCCGGAGCTGTTTCTCGATCTGCACGGGCTGACCCAGCAGCAGGCCAAACAGGAGTTAGGCGCGCTGATTGCCGCCTGTCGTCGTGAGCATGTGTTTTGCGCCTGCGTGATGCATGGCCACGGAAAACATATTCTTAAGCAGCAAACACCGCTCTGGTTGGCGCAGCATCCGCACGTGATGGCCTTTCATCAAGCGCCAAAAGAGTACGGTGGCGACGCCGCGCTGCTGCTGCTGATTGAAGTGGAAGAGTGGCAACCACCCGAACTTCCCTGATGCAGAAAAACAGAAAGAGCCGCTTTTGCGGCTCTTTGATTTTCCGGATGACGGCTGTGCCTTATCCGATTCCAGGCTTTTTAAATCGCTTTTGCCATTTTCAGGTTACACGGGCTCATCTGCCAGTTAAAAGTACCCTTCCCGCTCTCATCAAGCGTTACGCTGGCAATCGCTGATGTGGTAAACATCGGCGGTGTTTCGCCTGGGCAAAGTTCAGACACCAGATACCCCACTAAAGGTAAGTGAGAGATGACCAGCGCCGTGGCGATACCTTCATTGGCCAGAGCCTGTAAATAGGCGCTGACCAGACCGACATCGCCGCAGGGAGTCAGCTCCGGCAAAACATCCACACCGGTTGGCAGGTTCATACACTCCCCCACCACATCCAGCGTTTGTTCGGCTCGTAGGAACGGGCTCACCAGAACACGTTCGATATCCACTTTTTGACCTTTCAGCCAGTTCGCCATCAGGCGAGATTCGTCACAACCACAGGAGGTTAAGGGACGAACCGAATCACTGGCGGCATCGAGGGCTGCGTCGCCGTGACGCATGATAAAAACTTGCATATTGCACCGCTTTTGTTAACCAGAATCACCGACACCTTTATCCACAGCCCCTATTGACCGTGGTAACGATGTGGTGGCCGGCATTGTGCCTTATCCATTCACCGAATGAAACGCTGTTTTTTACCTCAACGGCGTAAGTATAGTCAATCTCTGTTTACATTTTGAGCGCGACCCATACATTCAGTGCGGATTCATCCTACCTTTGACCTCATGAATTCAGGTCAGTTTCCCCATTACTCCAGAATCTTTCACCGCGTTCCGCCATCTGCAATAACTGCTCACACGGCGTAAACCGCGAGCCGTATTGCGTGGTCAGTCGTTGCAGAGCAGCAACCACTTCACCCGCGCCGAGCGAATCCATATACCGGAACGGGCCGCCGAGGAAGGGCGGAAAACCAATACCAAATACAGCGCCGATATCACCATCACGCGCGCTGCGGATAATCCTCTCATCAAAACAGCGTGCTGCTTCATTGAGCATTAACATGACGCACCGCTCGGCTATCTGCGCGGCGGTGAGTCGGCCCTGCCCCTGGACGCCAATAAGCGTATAAATTGCAGGGTCGACCTGTTTTTTGCTTTTACGCCCTTTCGCTCCATAAAGATAGAAACCCCGACCATTTTTTCTACCTTTGCGATCGTCATTCAAAATTGAAGCAACAACATTTGCAGGCGCGCTAAAACGTTCTCCATATGCAGCCTCAAGCACTGGTATAATTTTAGTGCCCGTGTCAATTCCGACCTCATCCAAAAGTTGGATTGGCCCGACCGGAAAACCAAACTTAACCAGCGCGGCGTCAATGGCTTCAACCCGCTCGCCTTCGGTCAGCATACGAATAGCTTCGTTAATGTATGGCGCTAAAATGCGGTTAACATAAAATCCGGCCTTATCTCTGACCACTATCGGCGTTTTGCCCTGCTTTTTCGCCAGTTTAACGGTTGTGGCAATTGTCTGCTCAGAGGTCGTGGCATGCGGGATAACCTCGACCAGCGGCATTTTTTCCACCGGGCTAAAGAAGTGCAAACCAATTACTTGTTGAGGCCTGGCAGCGTTCGCCGCAATATCGCCAATCGGCAAAGATGAGGTGTTAGAGGCAAAAATGGTATGAGATGCGCAATTTTGCTCAACTTCTGCCACCATCTGTTGTTTTAACGCCAGATCTTCAAATACGGCTTCAATAACCAGATCGCGATGAGCGAAGCCACGGTAATCGGTTGATCCCGAAATCAGCGCCAGCTGTTTATCACGCTCGCTGGCTTTGATATGACGGCGGCGAACCTTCGTTTCAAGCTGATCCCAACTGTACTTCAGCGCGTGGTTGATTCCCTTGGCATTTATATCTTTGATACGCACTGGCAAGCCGCCTTTACAGGCCGTCACATAGGCAATACCGCCCCCCATCAGACCGCCGCCCAAAATGCCTACACTGTTTAGCGGGCCGGGCTTCACATCACTTCCGGGATCCTTTTTCACATCGGTGTTGGCAAAAAAGATGTGCCGCAGCGCCTGAGACTGAGATGTCATCGCCAGTTCGCCAAACGCGCGGGCTTCGGCGTCGTAACCGCTGCTGCTGCCTTGCGCCAGGCCGGTTTCGATGACCTCAAGGATACGTTCTGTTGCAGGGTAGTTGCCCTGCGTTTTTTGCGCCGTCTTTTTACTGGCCATGCGGAATAACAGCGCCCGCCCCAGCGGCCCCGCTAGCACACGCTCTCGCACCGGCAGAGTACGGTGTGCGGGACTATCCTTTTTGGCCAGTTCTACGGCCGCTTCCAGCAAAATGGTATGCGGTACAACTTCATCCACTAAACCCACTTTCAGCGCCTGTTTTGCGCGTAGTTGTTTTCCGGTGAGGATCATATCCAGCGCGGTACTGACGCCAATCAGACGGGGCAACCGCTGGGTACCGCCAGAGCCAGGCAGCAGACCAAGCTGCACTTCCGGTAAACCCAGTACGGTTTTAGCATCATCGGTACAAATACGATTGTGGCACGCCAGCGCCATCTCCAGGCCACCGCCGAGACAGGCGCCATGAATTGCGGCGATTACGGGGATCGGCAAGGCATTAATTTCCGCCATAATCTGCTGCCCCTGGCGTGCCAGCGTTTCAGCTTCCTGCGCGCTGCGACAGCGACCAATCATGTTGATATCCGCCCCGGCAATGAAGTTATCGGGTTTCGCCGAAATGAACACCACGCCGCGTAATGCTTTGTTATCGCGAATTTGTTTCAGAATGACCCGAACCTGGGAGGCAAATTCCGCCTTCAGGGTATTCATTTTCTCTCCGGGCACATCAATGGTGACAACAGCGACGTTATCCAGACGTACGT
The DNA here is from genome assembly GCF_030336725.1 of Citrobacter sp. Cb031. NCBI lineage: Bacteria > Pseudomonadati > Pseudomonadota > Gammaproteobacteria > Enterobacterales > Enterobacteriaceae > Citrobacter > Citrobacter sp. Cb031. The sequence goes on along the minus strand of NZ_JAOWDA010000019.1, from coordinate 240,259 downwards.
TTAGCGTAAAAGCCGATGTCATTTCCATTATTCCGCCTCCAGAACCATTGCCGCACCCAGACCACCTGCAGCACAGGCTGTCACTAAACCAAAACCACCGCCACGGCGTCGTAACTCATGGAGGGTTTGGGTGATCATGCGAGCACCGGTGGCGGCGAAGGGGTGTCCATAGGCAATCGATCCGCCCAGCACGTTAAATTTACTGTCATCAACCTCGCCCGTGGCATGCGCCCTGCCGAGCACTTCGCGGGCAAAACGTTCGCTACCCAGCAGTTGAAGATTCGCCAGCGTTTGTGCGGCAAATGCTTCATGCATATCGATCAGGGTTAAATCAGCCATGGTCAGACCCGCTCTCTCCAGGGCAAGCGGCGTTGACCACGCCGGCCCCAACAGCATGTCCTGCCAGACATCGATGGCGGTAAAGGCAAAACTACGCAGGTATCCCAGCGGCACCAGCCCCAACTCTTTCGCACGCGATTCCGTCATCATAATCACGGCGGCTGCGCCGTCCGTTAGCGGGGTACTGTTCGCCGCGGTAACGGTGCCGTGCTTTCGGTCAAAGGCCGGACGCAGTTTGGCGTAATCGGCCAGCGTAGAGTTACCGCGAATATTGTTATCTTCTGAAAAAGGATCTTTGAAAGGTGGCGCGTAGGTGGTCATCACCTCATCTGCCAGTTTGCCTTCAGACCACGCCTGAGCGGCGCGCTGATGAGAACGGTGCGCCAGGGCATCCTGTTGCTCTCGCGTAATCCCATAAGTTTTGGCCATTTGCTCGGCCGTATCCCCCATGCGTAAACCGGTGGAATACTCGGCGACGGCTGGCGGTACGGGCATCAGGTCACGTAAGCGCAGTCGGGAGAAAAGTTTAAGACGCTGACCGGTGGTCCGGGCCTTATTGACATCCACCAGCACCCGAGCCAGCTTTTTGCTAACGCCAATAGGCAGAACTGACGAGGAGTCCGCACCGCCGGCAATTCCTGCACGAATAGTCCCCGCCATCAGGCTTTCCGCGACATTCGCCACCGCCTGGAAGCTGGTGGCGCAGGCTCTGCTTACGCTGTAGGCATCGGTGTGCACATTCATCCCGGTTCCCAGCACGATTTCACGAGCAATATTTGGGGCTTCGGGCATTTGCACCACCTGGCCAAAGACCAGTTGCTCAATCACATCAGCAGAAATTTCGCTGCGCGCCAGCAGCTCGCCAACGACCATTTTCCCCAAATCTACGGCGGGAATGCCATGAAACGCGGTTGCCTGGCGGGCAAATGGCGTACGCAATCCGCTAACGATGGCGATGCGATCGCCCTGGCGGGTAACCAGCGGTAAAGCCTGACTCATAACACTCCCCTGTAAAAAATAAAAATAAGTGGTCTGACCTGATCACAGTCTTAACCAATTTTTTACATTTAGCCAAGCAGGGAGAAAAGAAAGTGGGAGCTAAGACACAGTGAATAATCACTGACAGTGACGAAAAAGCCCTTGCTACCGGGTAACAAGGGCTTTTAAAGAAGGGATTAACGCAGACCCAGTTGGAAGATCAGCGTTTCAGCTTCACAGGCAAAAACAAAGTCGATATCCAGACGCACACCTTCAGACTCTTCAGTAAAGGTCGAGGTGATTTGGCAAGGCTCAGATTCCACGCCACGCGCCTTCTCAGTCAGAGCGGCCAGCGTTTCTTCTGCCTCTGCACGATTCGCGAACACACGGCTGTATGACGCGGTGCAATCGGAGTTGTCCATGATGGTGCCAACATCCATACAGCAGCAAACCGGGGTTTCATCAGCACTGCATTTACTCATTGTAGATTTCCTCTGTATTCGCACCTGTGGTGCCAGATAAACGATGGGGATATTTTACGCTCCCATTATTCGCCTCTCCAGTCGTTAATTGTATGAAATGGGATAAGTGACCGAAATCACACTTAAAAATGATCTAAAACAAAAATCACCCAAACAGGTGAGTGTGCATACCCGCAATTTTGCCAGCTGGATCGCGTTTCTGAGATCAGAATTGAAAATATTTATAAACATACTTGCAACATTTCATCTGGTCAGACCTATACTCTCGGCACTGGTCTGATTTCTAAGTTGTACCTCAGACCCTACACTTCGCGCTCCTGTTACGGTATGTAACATTGTTTGTATAAAAATAAATCAATGAGGTTATGGTCATGAGCCAGAAAACCCTGTTTACAAAGTCTGCTCTCGCAGTCGCAGTGGCAATTATCTCCACACAGGCCTGGTCTGCAGGCTTTCAGTTAAACGAATTTTCTTCCTCTGGCCTTGGCCGGGCATATTCGGGTGAAGGCGCTATTGCAGATGATGCAGGTAACGCCAGTCGTAACCCGGCGCTGATTATGATGTTTGACCGCCCTACTTTTTCAGCGGGTGCGGTGTATATCGATCCAGACGTGAATATTTCCGGTAAATCGCCATATACAGGACGCAGCACCGATGCGGACAACATCGCGCCTACGGCGTGGGTTCCCAATGCTCACTTCGTGATGCCGATCAACGAACAGTTTGGTTGGGGGGCTTCTGTCACGTCAAACTATGGCCTGGCAACCGAATTTAACGACAGCTACATCGTCGGCGAATACGGCGGGAAGACCGATCTTAAAACGGTCAACCTGAACCTGAGCGGTGCCTACCGTCTGAATGATAGCTGGAGCTTTGGCGTTGGTTTTAATGCCGTCTATGCCGATGCAAAAATTGAGCGTTATTCCGGTGAACAAACTGCTGCATTGCCAAAAGTCAGCCAGAAAATTGCCAGCCTGAAAGGTGACGAATGGGGTTACGGCTGGAACGCCGGTATTTTGTACGAGCTGGATAAAAATAACCGCTACGGTTTAACGTATCGTTCTGAAGTCAAAATCGACTTCGATGGCGATTACAAGAGCGGCATCCGCACCCAGGCCAACGCGTTACCTGGCGCAGGCACGGCGTTCCCTTGGGGAACTACCAACGCCACCGTCCCAGGTTCTCTGACGCTTAACCTGCCGGAAATGTGGGAACTGTCGGGTTACAACCGCGTTGCACCACAGTGGGCTATTCACTACAGCATGGCTTACACCAGTTGGAGTCAGTTCCAGGAACTGAAAGCAACCGGCACCAACGGGCAGACGCTGTTCTATAAAGAAGAAGGGTTCAAAGATTCTTACCGCATCGCGCTGGGTACGACTTATTACATGGATAAAAGCTGGACCTTCCGTACCGGTATTGCCTATGACGATAGCCCGGTTCCTGCGAGCAAGCGTTCCATCTCCATTCCGGACCAGGACCGTCTGTGGCTGAGTGCGGGTACCACTTACGCCTTCAATGATGACGCGTCCATTGACGTAGGCGTTTCTTATATGCACGGCCAGAAAGTGACCGTCAAAGAAGGCCCGTATACTTTCGATTCTGAAGGTAAAGCCTGGCTGTTCGGTACCAACTTCAACTACGCATTCTGATTTTCTTCAGATATAAAAAAGGTGAGCTTTTTAGCTCACCTTTTTATTTTCATCCTTCCTTACTCAGAATCGATCTCTTTTAAATCGTCCTGAATATCTTTCGCGTTCGGGTTTTCTTCTGGTTTGAGTTTGCCACCGTTCGCAATAAAGTCATGACGCTGGAAGTAAGCTTCTCGCACCATGATGTAAGGGTCGGAAGACTGACGCAGCAGACCGTCGGAATCAAGCAGTTGCGCGCGGGTTTCAATCCCTTCAACCGTCCATTTACCTATCGACAACGGCCAGGTCAGCCAGGACAGTACCGGATACAGCGTATCCATCATGTCGCCGCCATCATCACGCAGCGTGAAGCTGCCGTAGAATGGAAGCTGCATATACGGTCCGTAACCAACGTCATAGTGGCCTAACGTACTACCAAAACGGTGTGGTTCAACGCGCTGTAACTTCGGATTAGCCATACCCGCCACGTCGATAAATCCGCCCATACCTAACAGGGTGTTCAGGAAGAAACGGGTGAAGTGCACCATCCCCTGATAGGGGTCGCCTTGCAGGAAGTAGTTGACCATAACGGCCGGCTCTTCAAGGTTGCCGGTAAAATTGCTCAAACCGTTACGCGCCGGCTGCGGGACATAATCACGCCAGGCAACTGCCACCGGTCGAACAACGTATGGATCTAAAACATTAAAGTTGAAGTTGTACATGGTGCGGTTGAACCCTTCAAATGGGTCCGAACGCCCCTGCTGTTCAGTACCAGAGCTCGCACACCCCACCAAAAGTGTGGTTCCCAGCGCAAGCGCCGACAGGCGAAGCTTCATAAGTGTCTCCCTGTGTATTATGGCTATCGCTGATTGCCATCCATGACGGAACGATGACGTATCCGCCTGTTTAGATGTGAGCGATTGTAACAGCACGTCAAATGATGTCTATATACCCTGTGTTACTGATTTGATCATAGCCTGGTAATGCGTACTCCGCGGCGGCTCTATTCTAGCTACCCCAATAAAAACAAACGTTACCATTTTTGCTATCTCAGACTTTCTCCCGCTGATTTTCGGACAAAAGCCGCTACGCTTTAGCAATACGTGCTAATTCAGGATTCGGCTATGAATGACATTGAGAACGAAAAGATTGATCGGCACAGCGACGAACTTCAGGTCGACAGTGACGAAAAGCTAGAGGGTAAAAAGATTGAGGTCGATGAGGACAGACTCCCCTCCCGCGCCATGGCGATCCATGAACATATCCGCCAGGATGGGGAGAAAGAAATGGAGCGCGACGCGATGGCGCTACTGTGGTCAGCCATCGCTGCGGGACTCTCGATGGGCGCCTCGCTACTGGCTAAAGGAATTTTTCATGTGCAACTGGAAGGTGTGCCTGGAGGATTTTTGCTGGAGAACCTCGGTTATACCTTCGGCTTTATAATTGTCATTATGGCTCGCCAGCAACTGTTTACCGAAAATACCGTCACCGCCGTCCTGCCGGTAATGCAAAACCCTACGCTCGGCAATTTTGGCCTGCTGATGCGCCTGTGGAGTGTGGTTCTGCTAGGTAATATTATTGGCACCGGGGTTGCCGCATGGGCGTTTGAGCATATGCCGATTTTTGATGAAGAAACCCGCGATGCTTTTGTCAAAATCGGCATGGATGTGATGAAAAACACGCCAACGGAGATGTTTTCCAACGCCATCATTTCTGGCTGGTTAATTGCCACAATGGTATGGATGTTTCCCGCCGCCGGGGCAGCAAAAATTGTGGTCATTATTCTGATGACCTGGCTGATTGCGCTGGGCGATACCACGCACATCGTCGTCGGTTCGGTGGAAATTCTCTATCTGGTCTTTAATGGTACGCTGCACTGGAGTGATTTCTTCTGGCCCTTTGCTCTCCCTACGCTCGCCGGGAATATCTGTGGCGGGACGTTTATCTTCGCGCTGATGAGCCATGCGCAGATCCGCAATGATATGAGCAATAAACGCAAAGAAGAAGCCAGGTTGCAAGCCAGGCGGGATGAGCAAAAGCAGAAAAACCAGAAAAAACAGGCTTGAATGGTGACGGTTTGAGCAGTTGGGCGGCCTGAGGCTTACCGTTGTGAGTAAAAAACGCTATACTCGTGCCGCTTCGTCCCCTTAGTTAAATGGATATAACGAGCCCCTCCTAAGGGCTAGTTGCAGGTTCGATTCCTGCAGGGGACACTTTTAATTAAATGCATCCGGCTAAATCCTTTCATTTACCTGTCAGTTCATCCCTGAGCCAGGCGATAAAACGGCACATTCCTCACCGTTGCAGTAAGATTGTCGGACACCATTGTCTGCTCAGTAGCTATCCGCATCCCTGATTTTCTCAGCCTCAGTACGTCAGCAGCAATACGTTGGCTGCCAAACCAGAAAAGCCCGTCCAAAGCAGTGACATCAAGGCCTGATTCCAGTGCCAGCTTCAGACGCTCACGCGGTGCTTTCACCGTTTTAGCAATTTGTTGATATGGCGCTTCGCTTGAACCTGCACGATTAATGCGTCGAATACGATGCGACAGGCGGTACTGAAATTCATCCGGTATCCCGCCGAGACTCGCTTTCAGGCTGTAAACACAACCAAAGCGTTTGCCGTTAAAGATTACGTTTTTCTGACTAAGCTGTAGCTCTTCACGAACGCTGGCAATCAGTTGCGGGGTACGAAGTAATAACAAACGGAAAGGCAGCTCAAAGCTGGTCACATAGTCCACATTCAATAAAGCAATACGCAGACGCTCTTGCGGACCCGCCTTCATTTCCCGACATTCAGCAATAACATCAGCCCACTGGCCAGCCAGACGGGAACTTTCAGTCGCCTCAGTAAAGCTGTATTTTTCAGTCTGATAATCAATACGTTCGGTCACTCGGAATTCCCTTCTGGCCACATCTCGGTATTGGTTGCTCACTTTACCAGCGACAGACTGCAACCGGAAGCCTGCGAGTATGGTCAGTGGAATGATAGAAACTTCTGCGGAAACGCTTCATTTTTTGATTAATCAATCATTAAAAATATATTTTGACTAAAATCAATTAACCAAAATTATGATTATTGAAGTATAGCCATGATTAATCTTTAGCCAGTTTGTCAGGGATAAGTTCTCCATAAACAGGCTGATTAATACCGGTAATGAGAAACATTATCGGAAATGATTCATCACTCAGAAAAAAGGAATTTATTCATATGATCAGAATCAAGACCAGTATCGCTACTTTGACCCTTTGTACCTTACTGACAGCTCCCGCATGGGGAGACGCGCAATCGCCGATAAGGCTGGTGATCCATGGTGGTGCCGGTACCATTACAAAAGATACCATCACACCAGAACAGGAAAAGCAGTATACAGAAAAACTCACTGAAGCTCTGAATGCAGGTTATGCGGTTCTGAATAAAGGCGGTAGCAGCCTGGAAGCCGTTCAGAAAGCGATTAATGTGATGGAAGATTCTCCTCTCTTCAATGCAGGTAAAGGTGCCGTGTTTACCCACGATGGCCGCAATGAACTGGATGCGTCCATTATGGATGGGAAAACCCGAAAAGCCGGTGCCGTTGCCGGTGTAACCACGGTTAAAAACCCAATTAATGCGGCGTATGCCGTTATGACTCAAAGCCCGCACGTACTCATGGTCTCGACAGGCGCGGATACCTTTGCAAAAGAACAGGGACTCGCAACCGTTGATCCTGCTTATTTCAAAACAGATTTTCGCTGGCAGCAATTACAGAATGCAATCAAAAAAGAAAAAGTGCTCCTTGATCACGATGGAAAGAGCGCTGCCCTGTTCGCTGATCCAATGATGTATGACTATAAATATGGCACTGTCGGCGCTGTTGCTCTGGATAAAGACGGTAATCTCGCTGCCGGAACGTCTACAGGCGGAATGACCAACAAACGTTACGGACGTGTGGGGGATTCACCTATCATTGGCGCAGGAAATTATGCCGACAATGAAACCGTGGCGGTATCCGCAACCGGCTCAGGAGAAATGTTTATCCGCACGCTGACCGCGTATAACATTGCAGCCCAGGTGAAATACCGCAATACCCCTTTAAAAGACGCAGCGCAGAATGCTCTGGATGAAGTTAAGGCGCTGAATGGCAGCGGTGGAGTAATTGTGCTTGATAAAGCCGGTAATTACACCATGTCCTTCAACTCTGAAGGTATGTACCGGGGAACCATAGGCGATGACGGGAAACCCGTTGTAGCAATTTATCGTTAATACTATTTCCCCGCCAGGGGATGAACCGACCCGGTATGTTGTCCGGGTCGGTTAAACGGCGTCAGGTCAGACAACAAAACGATTGACCAGATCCTTCATAGTGACAGACAGATTGTCCAGGCGCTGGCTGTCGCTTGCGGCCTGAGAAACCAACGCCGCGTTTTGCTGCGTGACCTGCTCCATAGGTCGCAGTGCCAGGTTAATCTGAGTTACCCCTTGCGATTGTTCCGTCGCTACACGAGCGATATCCGCAATATATTGCTTCATGCTGGTGGTATTGTCCGCCGCGGCTTCTAGCGCGGTAGCGGACGCCGTAACCCGCTCAACACCCTCACTAATTTTTACCATATTCTGCGCGACCAGCTCGCGGATCTGATTAGCTTCTTTGGCACAACGCTGCGAAAGATTCCGCACTTCACTGGCCACAACCGCAAACCCCCTGCCCATCTCTCCTGCCCGTGCAGCTTCCACTGCCGCATTCAGCGCCAGCAAGTTAGTCTGAAACGAAATATCGTCTATCGAGGTCACAATATTCGAGATTTTCTCACTGGAAGAGCGAATATCCCCCATGCTCTGATTTGCCGCACTGGCGACGTTACTGGCCTGGCGGACCTCTTTTTCCAGCCTGATTGTCAGATGCTCCGCTTCGCGGGCATTGTCTGCCGTTTGCGTAATCGTCGTGGAGAGCTGTTCCATACTGGCCACCGCTTGTACTATTGATGCTGCCTGTTCATCCGTGCGTTGGGCCAGGTCCTGATTACCCGCCGTAATACTGCTGCTGGCATCGGATAAAACCACGGAGCCTTGTTTAATCTCCTGGACGATATGCTGAATACTTTCCAGCATCGTGTTATAGGCGCGATTAAGTGAGGAAAGCTCATCTTTCCCCGGGGTCGCCAATCGTTGAGTCAGATCGCCGTTCATACCCGCAATCTTGCGGAGCGTGTCGCTAAATTGACGATGCATATTGATAGCGATTGCCCCTGCGAACGCCAATGATGCCAGGAGCGCTAACAAGCTGACAATCATATATATTTGCCAGTTTTTTCGTGCATCCTGCGCGAGTTTTTCCGCATTCGCTAACAGAAGATTCGCCGTCACATCTTCTATCTGCCGCATCACTTCAATACGCTGGGTTTGAACCTTGAACCAGACAGTAGGATCGACATCAAATCCACCGTTCGCGGCATGACTAAACGCGGTTTCGCGTAATGAGAGGGCTTTTGACGCTTCTGTGGACTGTAAGCGGCTTTCCAGCATGGCCGCCTGTTCCGGTGGGCTCAGACGCAACGATTGTGCCAGCCAGACGTTCTGTTTACTGACGACATCACTGAGTTGATGTAACTGCCCCTCGGCGAAATGACCGGAGGAAAAGATATTTGACAGCAGCGCGCGTTCAATACCTGCTTGTTCTTTCAAATTCAGCAAGTTGTAGTAGGCGGCGAATGCGTTCGCCATCTCGCCTGAATCCGTCAACTGTCCCAACCTGCCCACAAAACTCAGCACATCAGCAATGACATTAGTATAAAACTTAACGACATCAGAGGCCGGAAGCCCCAATCGCGTGACGTTTTCCCGGATGGTGGCAAGCGACAGAATGTTTTTCTTGAACGTGGTGACAGAATTGGCGGCATCCCCTTCTGGCAATGCAGTATCGGACAGTGAACGCACAAAGACCTCGATCTCGCGATCGGTTAAAGCCCGCTGTGCGGTTAACTCATCTTTGAACGTCTTCCCTTCAGCCCCCAGAAATCCGACGCTCATTCCCCGTTCTTTTTGCAGCTCATGCACCACATTTCCGGCACTACGCGCGAGCGCTGTCAGTTGAGCAATATTTTCCATCTGCCGTTCTGTCTCAATGCGCGTCAATATTCCTGAACCAGCAAACCAACATAACGCCAATAATAGTGGTTGTAGCGCGATTATTAACTTCATTTTCATCGGCATTCGATAAACCCACCACATGCCACTTCCCTCCATTGTCCATATTTTAATTATGGTTATCGGCGCAATGAGGTTGCACTTTAAATTTGATCAAGAGACAACTGATTGTTTTTTAGATTAAATACCTGCCAAAATAACTCTATTTGATTATGACAATCAGGATAAATCACTGGAATATTTATATTTATGATATCTATTATCAAGTTAGTTAAATTATTCAGCATATTATTTCTTATTAAAAAACGAGTTAACTATCAACACGATTCGGAAAGGGAGTAAGACACAGAACAGTGACGCCTACTGGAGATAACCGTCGTGGCACGGCCATTTTCTGGCATCCCGTCGAACGTTAAGGTTATAATCCTGACAACGATTTTATTGGATTAGAAGCGACGATGACAAAACTTACCCTACAAGAACAGATGCTTAAGGCAGGTCTGGTCAGCAGCAAAAAAGTGGCCAAAGTGCAAAGAACGGCGAAGAAATCGCGCGTTCAGGCTCGCGAAGCCAGAGAAGCGGTTGAAGAGAATAAAAAAGCGCAAATTGAGCGCGACAAGCAGCTCAGCGAACAGCAGAAACAGGCCGCGCTGTCTAAAGAATATAAAGCCCAGATCAAGCAACTGATTGAAATGAATAAAATCACCATTACCCGTGGCGATATTGGTTACAACTTTACTGATAATAACCTGATCAAAAAAGTCTATGTTGATAAGGTGACTCAGTCTCAGTTGATCAAGGGCCGTCTGGCCATTGCCCGACTCACGGCTGAAAGCGGCAACGATAGCGAATACGCCATTATCCCGGCTGTCGTCGCCGACAAGATTGCGCAGCGCGATGCAAGTTATATTGTTTTAAATTGCGAGCTGAGCCAGGAAGCGAAGGACGAAGACGATCCGTATGCTGATTTTGTCATCCCTGATGATTTGATGTGGTAAGAAAAACAACCAGATAATCACCCGGACTTCCGTTGCCTATTTCGGTGAACGCCAACGCCGCCACCGAAATACTTCGACGTCCCTTCGCCCCCAATTCTGTCGACTAAAACTTATAGTGTTCTTTGCTCAGCCCGTATTTTCTCATGCGTAAATACAATTTTTTACGCGGGATTTGTAAATACTCCGCCACTTCATTAATGCGCCCCTGATGAATATTTAGCGCTTCAGTAATGATCTGTCGCTCGTACTCTTCAACCCGCCGATCGAGCGGTGTTGGTTCAGGCAGATGCAGCTGCGGATTCGCGGTTTCAGCCAGCGGGAGTAGCCCAACGGCAAAAAGCTCGGCGGCATTCGCCAGTTCTCGAACATTACTTAACCACACGCGACGCCGCATGCCTTTCAGTAACTCCCCTTCAACCTCGGGCACGGGATGGTTCAGGCGCAGACAGGCTTTCTGCAGGTAATGACGAAACAGCGGCTCAATATCATCCGGACGCTGTGACAGCGGCTGACAACCGATTTGCGTCATCGCAAAACAGTAATAGAGTTCGGCCACAATCTGGTTGGTTGCCGCCAGTTCCACTAACGATGTGTCACCAATGCCTATCAGACGAAACGGACGCCGCTCCTGGCTTTGCAGATGCACCATATGGTGCTGCTGTTCACGTGTCAGGCACTCAATATGGCTCAGGACCAGCGTTCCTCCTTGCGCCTGTGCAATAAGGTCATTGAGTAGTCCCGCGTTCCCGGGCGTTAGTTCACCGCGGATAAACGGCCCATCAGCGCTGCGCCCAAGCTGATGCAAATACCGGGCTCCGGTCATACGTCCTGTCCCCGGCTCGCCATAAAACCAGACGGCAATATCCGTTTCCGCCAGGTGTTGCAGACGTTGACGATACTGATTGACCCAGTCACTGTAGCCGAGCAGTTCAACCTGAAGCTTTTGCTGGCAATAATGGCGACGGGCAATCACGGATTGTCTCTGACGCAGCGCATCCTCTACCAGCGACAGCAGTTTGCCGGGGTCGACCGGTTTTTGCAGAAAGTCCCATGCGCCTTTCTTTACTGCCTCCACCGCCATCGGGACATCGCCATGCCCGGTGATAAGCAGAATAGGGAGCTGATTATCATCCTGATGAAACAACGTCATTAGGTCTATTCCATTGCAGCCAGGCATACACACATCGCTCAGAACAATCCCCGGCCAGTCGGCTTGCAGCCAGTTTCGGGCATCAAAAGGGTTATTGCATGCATAGACACGGTACCCCTCTTGTTCAAGCAACAGAGTGTAAGCGTCGAGAACATCGGCATCATCATCAATCAGCAGAACAGAATAGTCATCACACAACATCGTTTACATCCGTCAGATTAAATTGCAGAACGACGCAGGCATTACGCCCCGGTGTCGACGCCAGGCGCAGCTCGCCGTTCATTTGCCCCATTAACGATACACAAATCGATAAGCCAATACCGAGCCCCACATCCTTACTGGTGGTAAACGGCTTTAACAGTGATGGCAATAACGCCTCAGGCCAGCCGGGGCCGTTATCGCAGACAAAGACGCACAATCGGCTGCCCTCAGCCTGCCAGTGAACCTCTATTTGCGCGCCAGTCGGACTGGCATCCAGCGCATTTGCCAGTACGTTTACCAGCACCTGCTGAATACGCACTTCATCACCTGTCACCCATACACTCTGGGCTGGAAGCGTCAGCGTACCCTGCTGTGGCTTATGCCGCATAGCCAACAGTTCCCAGGCGGCGCTGAATGTTTGTCGCAGATCGACCGGATGCAAAGGCGCGCCCGGCTCGGCCCGACGTGCAAACTGACGCAGCGAACGGATAATGGCATCAATACGGGTAATCAGCCCCTCCGCTTTGGTTAACGTACTTCTGGCCTGAGCGGATTGTCCTTGTTCAATTGCCCTTCCCGCCGTAAACAGGTACATCGACAGCGCATTCAGCGGTTGGTTAATCTCGTGCGCCAGCGTGGTCATGGTCTGTCCCACCACTGCCAGTTTTGCCGTCTGGATCAGTTCATCCTGCGTTGCCCGGAGATCGGACTCTATCTCCTTGCGCTCTGTCACTTCCTGCTCCAGCTGATTTTTTTGCGCACTCAACTGGCCCAGAGTATGGCGCAGCAATCCTGCGATGCGCCCGAGCTCATCGCGCCCATAAACCGGGATGGTGGCATCCGTTCTGCCAAGACCAATTTGCACCACGGCCTGGTTGAGTGCGGTAAAACGCTTCACCAGACGCGAACGAATAAAGTAATGGTTGAGCCCCCAGGCGAGAAGTAGCGCCAGCAGCGTCGCCAGCAGAATAAGTCCACCGCTGACGCGAACAATTTGTTCCAGCCGCTGGTTAAACATCTGCATTTGCTGATGGCTACTCCCCAACTGCGCCTCAAGTAGTGTTCGAAAGCGCCCGAGCGTTGCCTCTCTGGCATGGTTGGCATCAACGAGCGCTTTTTGCGCGGCGACATAATCGCGCATGGTATCGGGCATTTTATTTTTCATCATCCCGATTTCCAGTAACTCATCAATGGTTTGCCGCAGGGTGATAGTACTGGGCCAGTCATCGAGGGTACGGATATTTTCATCCGCCGTTTTCTTCAGATTCTCCAGATAGCGGATATGATTCTCCACCAGCATTCCGTCGTCGCTACCCGACTTCAGTTCATTGAGCCTGTCGCGTAAATCATCCACGATCTGATTTTCAATTCTTGCCAGGGTGTAAACCTGCTGCTGCTCGTTTTGTACCTCTCTGGCACGTTTGAGATACTGCGCCGCATCGCCGTTTTTGGCCTCAATTTGATCCAGCAACGTCCCCTGCTGCCAGGTAAAATCCTGCACCAGCGAATTCAGCTCGGTTGTAAAATCATCATGTAGCCAGTCGATGCGCGCGGAGAGTTCACTCACCTTTTCGCGCACGAGGAACATGTTGTAGAGCACCCGGTCCAGCTCCGCCATCAGCGCCCGACTGTCTTGCAAAATCACCGCCAACTGCTGTTGTTCTGCAGATTGTAATCCCCGGCTCAGCACCTCAATTTTGTCCAGATGAGAAATAATTTGATTGCGCAGTTGCAGCCTTACCGTGGTGTTGGGGGCCAACAGGAATTCATTAAGCTGATCCACAACCAGGTTGAGATTTCCTTCTATCAAAAAAGCGGAATGTACGCGCGGGAAGTAATCATCAAGTGAATAGCGTATCTGCGAGCTCTGCTCATGCCAGGAGTACAAACTGACGCAGCTTACGCTCAACGTCAGTAATGCGCCCGTCAGAAACGCTCCCCGCAGGCTACTGCTGATGCTGAGCTGGCGCAGGCGTTGCAGTATCGAACCACCTTTCATTTTAACTCTTCCAGTTTGGATATCGCCTGACGCTGATTTTTAAGAAACCAGAGCTGCCACTCCATCATCTGCTGTTCGGCTACGCTTTTATTCTCAAATTGCGCAAGCCAGGCCTCATCTTCACTACTTCTGGCATCTATCGGGACGCTGGTCAGTAATGCTCTGATTTCGGGTAGCGGGCGTTTCAGGCGCGCTTCCGCACTGTATAGCGCCCGCCAGGCATCTTTCAGCTGCGCGAGTCGAAAACTGATGGCGGTATCAAACATCCGCTGCACCAGCTGTTGCCGCTTAAGGATCAGCCGATAATTAAGCGCGGGCTGGCTCATCAAAATAGCCTGCTGAGCGGCGCGTGGGTTATCAGGCGCGAGCTGCGTGACCGGATATTTCCCCGTGTTTGCATCCGCAAGGATCCGCTGTCCTTCCGGGCTTAACAGATAGCGGATAAAGCGACGCGCTTCGTTGGGGTGCTGGCTATTTTTGAGTACGGCAACATAGGTGGGTGACACCGCCGAGCGAGGAAAATAGGTAAAAGTAAGGTGCGGATCGTTAAGCAACAGGTTGGCATAGTTATCAATAACCGGCCCCGCCACGCCCAGACCGCTCTTAATTTTGTCGGCCACGCCAAAACTGCGTGATGAAATCGTTACCAGATTACCGGCGCTGGCCAACAACGTCGCCCAGCCCTCTTCCCACCCTTTCTGTTGCAGCAGCGACTCAACCATCAGGTGGTTGGTATCGGAACGCGACGGGCTACTCATCAACAGCGCGTTCTGATATTTAGGCTGCGTTAAATCCCCCCAGTCGTCAGGCGGCGGAAGATGCCGCGCCGCCAGCGCAGAACGATTAATCAACAGGCCAAACCCTGATATCGCCACAGCCACGGAGGTCGAGCGAATCGAGTCTGGCACCAGCCGCTGGCTTTCAGGCAGCGCATTATCGAAAGGCGCCAGCTTCTGGTGCTCCTGAAGATGCTGCAACAGCATGGGTGATGAGGTCAAAATCAGATCGACGTTTTCCGCATTCGCAGTATCCAGCAACTGTTCCAGCGAACCGCTGGTCCGGTTTAACGTGCGAATCATCACTGACCCTGGCTCCGTCTGCCAGCGCTGGATAATCCAGGCCGTGGCCCCTGGGGAAAAGGTGGTCGCCATCACCAGCTCTTTACCCAGGACCTGGCAGCTCGCCGACAGCGACATAAAACAGAGCAAGAATGCCCAAAAACGCCCCCGGCCCAACAGTCTGTTTGTGATCCCGTTCATAAATACCAACATGTACAAAAAATAATATTGAGACAAAACTTACCCGTTTATCACCGCTGGGGGGAAGAATAAGGTTATTCGTAGAATAACCAAACGGAAAGTGACGACATCAGTAAAGAATACCCGAAAATGCAGCCTGAATTTGTTAATACCCGCACACGCCGATGATAAAAATTCCCGTGAAAGAATAGAATTGAAAATCCATTATTAAAAAAGAGTCAAAATCTGCCACGCCGCCCGCAAATTGAGTCAATAGTGACACATTTCATCAACTTGAGTTTCTTTGCCGTCTATTTCACTCTTCACTGCGAAAAATCCTGATATTCACATCAATAAAAAATTAGGTGATGATATGTTATCAATATTTAAGGCAGGACCAGCGGCGAATAAAGTCCCGGCGGAGAAAGTCCAGGCAACTTATGGCCGATACCGCATTCAGGCATTACTCAGCGTATTTCTTGGCTATCTTGCGTACTATATTGTGCGCAATAACTTCACGCTCTCGACTCCATACCTGAAGGAGCACCTGGATCTCAGCGCTACGCAGATTGGTTTACTCAGCAGCTGCATGCTTATTGCCTATGGGATCAGTAAAGGCATTATGAGCAGTCTGGCAGACAAAGCCAGCCCGAAAGTCTTCATGGCATGCGGCCTGATCCTGTGCGCTATCGTCAACGTAGGCCTGGGGTTCAGTACCGGATTCTGGATATTCGCCGCGTTGGTCGTTTTCAACGGTTTGTTTCAGGGGATGGGCGTTGGCCCTTCATTTATTACCATCGCTAACTGGTTTCCACGTAAAGAACGTGGACGCGTTGGCGCATTCTGGAATATCTCACACAACGTTGGCGGTGGTATTGTCGCCCCGATTGTTGGCGCCGCGTTTGCCATTTTGGGGAGCGAACACTGGCAAAGCGCCAGCTATATTGTTCCGGCCTGTGTTGCCGTACTGTTTGCTTTTATTGTGCTGATGCTAGGGAAAGGTTCACCACGCCAGGAGGGTTTACCGGCTCTGGAACAAATGATGCCGGAAGAAAAAGTCGTATTAAATTCCCGACACGCTGTCCAGGCGCCAGAAAATATGAGTGCCTTCCAGATCTTCTGCACCTATGTATTGCGTAATAAAAATGCCTGGTATGTTTCACTGGTAGACGTTTTTGTCTATATGGTGCGTTTTGGTATGATTAGCTGGCTGCCAATTTATTTATTAACCGAAAAACATTTCTCGAAAGAGCAAATGAGCATAGCTTTTCTGTTTTTCGAATGGGCGGCAATTCCTTCCACATTACTGGCGGGTTGGCTCACCGATAAACTGTTTAAAGGCCGTCGCATGCCGCTGGCCATGATCTGTATGGCGCTGATTTTCGTCTGCCTGATCGGTTACTGGAAAAGTGAATCGCTGCTGATGGTCACTATTTTTGCCGCCATCGTGGGTTGCCTGATTTATGTTCCGCAGTTCCTGGCCTCCGTTCAGACCATGGAAATCGTCCCCAGCTTCGCAGTAGGTTCTGCGGTAGGGTTACGCGGATTCATGAGCTACATTTTTGGCGCATCGCTAGGAACCAGCCTGTTTGGCGTGATGGTCGATAAAATGGGATGGCATGGCGGCTTCTATCTGTTGATGGGCGGGATTGTATGCTGCATCCTGTTCTGCTACCTCTCCCATCGCGGCGCGCTGGAGCTCGAACAACAGCGGAAAAACGCTCAACAAGAGGAAGCGTCACTCCAGTTGGCTGATGCCCGGTAGCCGATTTCAGTCTCGCAAAAAGTGCCAGCGATGCTGGCACTTCAATACATTCAGATAAAGAATAAATAGCTCAACGTGATAATTTATTGCTTACCGTAACCCACCATAAAGCGGATGATCAAACCGCATGCTGGGGCAAGAAAAAGGAATAATCCGGTAACCATCTCGTTACCATTGGTCAACTGCATAGTAAAAACGTAAATTAATGCCGTGAGTATGGCCATGCCGATAAAAGCACTTATTGACGCCGCAGTCCCCATAACCTGCCAGATATAGCAACTGACACTCAGAATGCTCAACGCGAGAAAGATCCAAAAATAGAACATAGCGATACCTCCTGTTTGCCGTAAAAATTTACGTAAGTCCTTACACTCCCTTGAGTTTATATTCTAAGACAATTCCCAATGGTTCGCAATTTAAGCAACATTTTCGTTACAAAAATCACTCAATCGCTGACTACTAATTTATTCGACAGCCGTTTATTTAATCGTCATAAAAACAACGCATTATATATCGACTCATTTTTGACCTTAATCGCCGTAAAAACATTTACGCATCTTGAGTAATTATTTCTGGCTGACATTAATATTCGGGTGTACATTGAGCGTCCGATCATTCATGCCCCTTCCTGGTTTTGTCCTGACTCAGTTTTACACTCTTTACAGGAACCAATGTCGTTCATGGCGGCCTAACGATCAGTACAGACTGTAAAGCGGCAGACTAAAGAATCTTCGCGATACACCTATTTCGTATCAACAACAGGTGCTTATGTTCCCCCAATGTAAATTTTCACGCGCGTTTTTGCATCCGCGCTACTGGCTCACATGGTTTGGCGTCGGTGTGCTCTGGTTACTGGTACAACTTCCCTATCCCGTGTTGTGTTTTCTTGGTACCCGTACAGGAACGCTGGCTCGTCCATTTTTAAAGCGCCGTGAATCTATTGCTCATAAAAATCTCGAACTCTGTTTCCCAAATCTGTCGCAAGAAGAAAGAGACAAACTGGTCGATGAGAACTTCCGTTCACTCGGCATGGCGCTGCTTGAAACGGGTATGGCCTGGTTCTGGCCGGATCGCCGGGTACGCAAATGGTTTGATGTAGAAGGGCTGGACAACCTGAAACGCGCACAGATGCAAAACCGTGGCGTGATGGTGGTAGGTGTACACTTTATGTCACTCGAATTGGGTGGTCGCGTAATGGGACTTTGCCAACCGATGATGGCAACCTATCGCCCGCACAACAATAAGTTGATGGAGTGGATCCAAACCCGCGGTCGTATGCGCTCCAACAAGGCCATGATCGGCAGAAATAATCTGCGCGGTATTGTCGGCGCCCTGAAAAAAGGGGAAGCGGTATGGTTTGCCCCCGATCAGGACTACGGTCGTAAAGGGAGTTCATTCGCCCCCTTCTTCGCAGTCAAAAACGTCGCGACCACCAACGGTACTTACGTGCTGTCACGGTTATCGGGCGCAGCGATGCTGACCGTAACCATGGTAAGAAAAGCAGATAACTCCGGTTACCGCCTGTTCATCACGCCAGAAATGGAAGGTTATCCAACAGATGAAAGCCAGGCAGCGGCGTATATGAACAAAATTATCGAAAAAGAGATCATGCGCGCACCCGAGCAGTATCTCTGGATCCACCGTCGCTTCAAAACTCGCCCGATGGGTGAAGCCTCGTTATATATCTAAAAAGAAAGGCCGAAAGGCCTTTCTTTTTTTCTGCGCCTGAATTACTTCACGCCCCAGTTGTTCTGTAATTCAGCCATTCGCTCATTGTAGTTACGGGCTATACACGCTGGCTTATCCTGATCTTTCCAGCATTCGTTACGCCCTTTCACCCAGCCGCGTTGCTCTGCTTTGAGCGTCGGGTTATTACTCGATTTCACCAGCGCCTGCTTGTAGGCCCCGTTCAATGCCAAATCCATGGCTGAGAGCGAAGGACTTTGACAGATAACCTCTTCGATACTGCCCTTTGCTACCGCAGAACAGGAAAAAGAAGGCCCGTTGCTGGTCGATTTCTTTGCCCCTGAAAAGTCGATATTGTCTTCAGGCAGGCAAATCCCGTGCTTACGATTAGGCCCGGTCCAGGAAACGTCCGGATTCCCGTCATCTTTACGGGAGATAGACACGGTATTGTTACCGCTTTTTGCTTCCCAGTAATTTTCATTGAAGGCCTTTACCGTCGCCTTAGTGCCATCAATCCAGATATTGCCTTTACCATCACTATTCACACCACCAATACTTGCGCAGCTGAAATTGAATGCCATCGGCGAGGCCGCCATCGACGTCACTGGCGTAAGAACGAGTGCTAACATCATTAATCTGGTCATTTTTAACCTTTTCATAATCTCATTCCGCGAAAAATTAACCGCATTAACATCATGGAGATATGAGAATTCTCCGAGTAAACATTTCGTCGCTCAATAGCAATTTATTACCGACAGAAATTAAACTGTCGCCGAATCACGACACTTGTAAGTTATTAAAATTAAATAAAAAAATGCCTCTTGTCTCACCTCATTTTTAGGCGTACATTAGCGCCGTCTGGAGCATAAAAGCTCAGAATTCTGAGGTGATGCAGACAAGCAAACGAAGGGAATTCTCCATTTCGTTTACGCGTGCATCAGCTCTCTGTCAGGTTAGCATATGTTCATTTAGACGTACCTCAGGTACGCGGAGAGATGAAAAGTGAAATATTTCTTTATGGGCATTTCTTTTATGGTCATCGTTTGGGCCGGTACTTTCGCCCTGATGATCTAAATTAAAAGACGCAGCAAAAAACAGGAGCCTGATGGCTCCTGTTTGCTTTTGGGGAAACGTGTTGTTAGTCAGTACGTTCGGTGGCCGATTTTGCACTGGCAGGCAATAAGCCATCGGCGCGGAACATTGCTTTGATGCCACGGATCGCCTGGCGGGTACGGTCGCGGTTTTCAATTAACGCAAAGCGCACGTGCGTATCGCCATAATCACCAAAACCAATCCCCGGCGAAACGCATACCTTCGCCTCGTTCAGCAGTTTCTTGGCAAATTCAAGTGAGCCCATCGCGGCGTATTGCTCTGGGATTTTCGCCCAAACGTACATCGAGGCCTTGGGCATCTCGACCATCCACCCGGCTTCATGCAGCCCCTTAACCAGCACATCTCGACGACGTTTATATTGCTCAGCAATATCCCGCACGCACTGCTGATCGCCTTCCAGCGCGGCGATTGCTGCAACCTGCAACGGAGTAAAGGTTCCGTAATCGTGATAGCTCTTAATTCGAGCCAGCGCGTTCACCAGCGTTTTGTTACCTACCATAAAACCGATACGCCAGCCCGCCATGTTGTAGCTTTTCGATAGGGTGAAAAACTCCACCGCGACATCACGAGCGCCCGGTATCTCCATAATCGACGGCGCTTTCCAGCCATCGTAGACGATATCGGCATAGGCCAGGTCATGAACCACCAGCACGTCATAGCGTTTAGCCAGGGCCACAACTTTTTCGAAGAACTCCAGCTCGACGCACTGCGCAGTCGGGTTGGAAGGAAAACCTAAGATCATCATCTTCGGTTTCGGGTAGCTTTCGCGAATCGCTCGCTCCAGCTCATTAAAGAAATCAACGCCTTCGACCAGCGGCACTGAACGTACCTGCGCGCCGGCAATCACCGCGCCATAAATATGGATCGGATAGCTCGGGTTCGGTACGAGGACCGTATCGCCGTGATCCAGCGTAGCCAGCATCAGGTGCGCCAATCCTTCTTTCGAGCCAATCGTCACAATCGCTTCGGATTCCGGATCGATCTCAACGTCATAGCGTTCCTGGTACCAACGGGAAATTGCCCGACGCAGACGCGGAATGCCGCGCGAGGTGGAGTAACCGTGCGTATCCGGGCGCTGCGCCACGGTACAGAGTTTTTCGACGATGTGAGGAGGCGTGGCCCCATCCGGGTTCCCCATGCTGAAATCGATAATATCTTCGCCGCGCCGACGCGCAGCCATCTTTAGCTCAGCAGTGATGTTAAAAACGTAAGGGGGAAGACGATCAATACGCGTAAAGCGACGTTCAGGGCGGGAGTCAGCCATAATATCCTCAGATTAACGTTAGCGCCCGGACCGTCCGAGCGACGCTGCCACGATGGTGGCACGTTTAGAAAATAGCCTGAATAATTTCCTTCTGTCGAGAGGCAAAACAAAATATTTTTTATTGAGATAAAAGAGGAATAGCCAGAAAAAATGAGGAAATAAAATTTTTCACACTCCGCTTAAAATTACCACTATTTAACATTTTATTGTTAAACATATTACTTTGTGCGCTCCGTTGACAGGACAGGCATTGTAAATACAACAATCATGCAACAATCCCCTTTTAATATTAAGGTTTTTCCCCATTAGCTACAGGCTGCGGGTGTGCTGGTCATCCAGCCTCAGGTTACCTATCATAGAGGTTTAACCCTTGCGCAAGAGTCACCCGTGCACGAAATATTCAATATGCTGCTGGCGGTATTCGACCGGGCAGCGCTGATGCTGTTCTGTCTGTTTTTCCTGATTCGTATCCGCCTGTTTCGCGAACTGTTGCACAAGTCAGCCCACTCCCCGAAAGAGCTGCTCGCCGTTACCGCGATTTTCTCAATGTTTGCCCTGTTCAGTACCTGGTCCGGCGTACCGGTTGAAGGCTCACTGGTTAACGTACGTATTATCGCCGTCATGTCAGGGGGAATTCTGTTCGGTCCCTGGGTCGGTATCATTACAGGCCTGATCGCGGGCACCCACCGCTACCTGATCGACATCGGCGGCGTAACCGCCCTGCCCTGCTTTATCACCAGCATTCTGGCAGGCTGCATTGCCGGCTGGATCAACCGTAGGATCCCCAAAGCGCAACACTGGCGTGCGGGTATTTTAGGCGGAATGCTGTGCGAATCTCTGACCATGATCCTCGTCGTCGCCTGGGCGCCCACCACCGAACTGGGGCTGGATATCGTCTCGAAAATCGGCATCCCAATGATTCTGGGTAGTGTCTGCATTGGTTTTATCGTCATGCTGGTGCAAAGCGTGGAAGGCGAGAAAGAAGCCAGCGCCGCGAAGCAGGCTAAGCTGGCTCTGGATATCGCCAACAAAACTCTGCCGCTTTTTCGCCAGGTCAATAGCGAATCGCTTCGCCAGGTGTGCGAAATTATTCGCCATGATATCCATGCTGATGCCGTCGCTATTACCAACACCCAGCACGTGTTGGCCTACGTTGGCGTGGGTGAACTTAACTACCGCGATAATGATGATTTCGTCAGTCCGACTACGCAACAGGCGATCAATTACGGAAAAATCATCATTAAAAACAATGATGAAGCGCACCGTACGCCAGAAATACACTCCATGCTGGTGATTCCGCTTTGGGAGAAAGGTGTTGTCACCGGTACGCTAAAAATCTACTACTGTCACGCCCACCAGATAACCTCCTCGCTACAAGAAATGGCCATCGGCCTGTCGCAAATTATCTCGACTCAGCTGGAAGTCTCCCGGGCGGAGCAGCTACGCGAAATGGCAAATAAGGCAGAGCTGCGTGCGCTACAAAGTAAAATAAATCCCCATTTCCTGTTTAACGCCCTGAACGCAATTTCATCGTCGGTGCGGCTGAATCCAGACACTGCGCGCCAGCTGATTTTTAATTTATCGCGCTATCTTCGCTATAATATTGAATTAAAAGACGATGAGCAGATCGACATCAAAAAAGAGCTGTATCAAATCAAGGATTACATCGCCATCGAACAGGCCCGTTTTGGCGACAAGCTGACGGTTATTTATGATATCGATGAAGAGGTAAGCTGTTATATTCCCAGCCTGCTGATTCAGCCGCTGGTAGAGAACGCTATCGTCCATGGGATTCAGCCCTGCAAAGGAAAAGGGGTGGTCACCATCAGCGTTGCGGAGTGCGGTAATCGGGTACGGATTGCCGTGCGGGATACGGGCCACGGTATCGATCCAAAAGTGATTGAACGGGTCGAATCCAATGAAATGCCGGGCAATAAAATTGGTCTGTTAAATGTGCATCATCGCGTTAAGCTGCTCTACGGCGAGGGCCTCCATATCCGCCGTCTGGAGCCAGGCACTGAGATTGCCTTTTATGTGCCTAATCAGCACTCGCCCGCAGCCGCACCGGCCACATTGTTGCTTTAACCAGGAGTGAAGTCGTGAAAGTCATCATTGTTGAAGATGAATTCCTGGCCCAACAGGAACTTAGCTGGCTGATAAAAGAGCACAGCCAGATGGAAATTGTCGGCACATTTGACGACGGTCTGGACGTGCTGAAATACCTCCAGCACAACCGCGTTGACGCCATTTTTCTGGATATCAATATTCCCTCGCTGGATGGCGTCCTGTTGGCGCAAAACATCAGCCAGTTCGCGCACAAGCCCTTTATTGTCTTTATTACCGCGTGGAAAGAGCACGCTGTTGAAGCCTTTGAACTGGAGGCCTTTGACTACATCCTGAAGCCGTATCAGGAATCACGCATCGTCGGCATGCTGCAAAAGCTGGAAGCTGCCTGGCAGCAACAGCAAACGGGAACCTCGCCTGCCAGTACGGTGACCCGCGAAAACGATACGATCAATCTGATCAAAGATGAGCGGATCATCGTGACCCCGATCAACGACATCTACTACGCAGAAGCCCATGAAAAGATGACGTTTGTCTACACCCGACGCGAATCGTACGTGATGCCAATGAACATCACTGAATTTTGCAGCAAATTGCCTGCTTCGCATTTCTTCCGCTGCCACCGCTCGTTCTGTGTGAATCTGAATAAAATCCGCGAGATCGAGCCCTGGTTTAACAACACCTACATTTTGCGCTTAAAAGATCTGGAATTTGAAATCCCGGTGAGTCGGAGTAAAGTGAAAGAGTTCAGGCAGTTAATGCACTTATAGCGCAGAGAAAGAGCGATGAAAGAGCCAGGCCTCCCCGCAGACCAACAGTTTTTCGCCGATCTGTTCAGCGGCCTGGTATTGAACCCGCAGCGTCTTGGCCGCGTGTGGTTCGCGTCCCAGCCCACCACGTTACCGTCCGGCAGTTTGTGTATTGACCTTCCGCGCCTCGATATCGTGCTGCGTGGCGAATACAGTAATCAACTGGAAAAACAGCAGCATAGCCTGCCTGAAGGCAACATGCTGTTTATCCCGGCGAAAGCAGCGAATTTGCCCGGTAGCGATAAACCCGTGATGCTACTGAGTCTGGTGTTTTCTCCGGCCTGGCTGGGTCTCTCTTTTTACGATAATCGAACGGCATCGCTGTTACGTCCGATCCGCCGTATTGAGTTACCACATCCGCAGCGCGGCGAAGGCGAGGCGATGCTCACCGCATTAACCCATTTAAGCCGCTCTGCTCAGGCCCAGGATATTATTCAGCCGCTGGTGCTTAGCCTGCTGCATCTGTGTCGTAGCGTGGTGAATACCCGCCCTGACACAGAACGTCCGCGCGCTGAATTTCTCTATCACAGTATGTGTAACTGGGTGCAGGATAACTATGCCCAACCGCTGACCCGGGAAAGCGTAGCGCAGTTTTTTAATATCACGCCCAACCACCTGTCAAAAGTGTTTGCCCAGCACGGCACCATGGGGTTCGTCGAGTACCTGCGGTGGGTCAGAATGGCGAAGGCGCGCATCATCTTACAGAAATACCATCTGTCGATTAGCGAAGTCGCACAGCGGTGCGGGTATCAGGACAGTAATTATTTCTGCCGCCTGTTCCGGCGTCAGTTTGGCCTGACGCCGGGAGAGTACAGCGTACGTTTTCAGTCAGCACGTTAAGTGAGACAACACCAACAGGTTAGTAATATCCGTTTGCATCGTTGTAAAATAACGGCATGTAGCTCCCCCTGCAGGCTTACTCAATAAAGTGAATATGCGATGAAAAACAGACGTGCACTCTCCCTGATGTGTTTTCAGATGCTGGAATCAGGTGCGGATCGTCAGACCGTGAAAAGAGCCCTTACCTCCCGCCGTGTTAAAGCTCGCCAGGCGGTGGTTCTGCTCTGTAAGCAAGAAATGACGCTCTTAAGAGCCGGGAAACTGCCGGTGCCAAACGCGCCGCATTGATGATGTCGCTTTCCGGTCGCGTTCATCCAGCCTGCAACCAGATCGTCGCAGGCTGGAGAGCGCTCTTTCAGTGAAGCTTAAAACGTCAGTTCCGCCTCCAGCAACGCGAGAATACTGTCGGCATTTTCAGCGGCAAACAACGACTGGCGGAACGGCTTGTTCACCAACTTACGCGCCAGCTGCGAGAAGACCTTCACGTGGTTAATGCCTTCATCAGCTCCCAGCGTCAGCATGATAACCAGTTCCACTTCGCCCATCTCTGACTGCCAGTCAACGGGATGAGCAAGCCGGGCAATACTGATACTGGAATGGCGGATCCACTGGGACTTAGTGTGCGGAATAGCCACACCAAAACCGACAGCAGTGGTGACTATCTCTTCGCGCTGCCAGATATCTTCCTCCAGCTCAAACGGATGTTCAGTTCGCCCATTAACACCAAGATTGCCGCACAGAAACTGAATCACCTGCTCTTTGTTACTCAGAGATTCACCAACAAAGATGTTCTCCCGCGCCAGCAGCGGACGCACGTCTTTCTGCGGTGCAAACTGGTTGAGCAGATCTTCTATCTCTTGAGCGCTACGGCACTCACAGGCCCGTATGGCGAGTTCACGGCATGCCTGGCCCTCCAGTTGACGAAGCTGACTTTTCACCGCCGGAATACGTGGACTGCTCATGCTCAGCTCGTCGAGTCCTAAGCCCAGTAGCAGCGGTAAATAGCGTCCTTCGCCCCCCAGTTCGCCGCAAATGCCCACCCATTTACCGCGTTCGTGCGCCACACGGACAATCTGCTGCAACATTCGCAGGAACGACGGCGTAATCGGGTTGTACAACGGCGAAACGCGCGGGTTATTACGATCGACGGCGTACAGGTACTGGGTCATGTCGTTTGAACCAATACTGAAGAAATCCACCTCATCGCAGAAATGGTCGATGATGTAACACACCGACGGCACTTCAACCATAATCCCCAATGAAATTGTCGGAGCATGGCGTAAACCGTCGGCTTTCAGTGCCACCAGCGCTTTTTGCAGTTCGCTTTTTACCCACAAAATCTGGTCAAGGCTGTGCACCATTGGGATCATCAGTTGCGCATTGCCGAAGGTTGCCGCACGTAAGATGGCGCGCAGCTGCGTGCGAAACAGTCCGGCAAACTCCGGATAAATTCGCACCGCGCGGTAGCCCAGGAACGGATTCTCTTCCTGCGGAATATTGAGGTAACGGATATTTTTATCCCCCCCAATATCCATGGTGCGAAAGATAACCGGCTTGTCACCCGCGGCCAATAAGACCTGCTGGTAGGCTTCAAACTGTTCCTGCTCGTCGGGAGCGCTGTCGCGGTCCATAAACAGCATTTCAGTACGAAACAGCCCAATCCCTTCCGCGCCATTGGCAAACGCCCCCGGCGCTTCCAGCGCGGTACCGATATTCGCTGCAACGTCAATACGCTGATTATCTTTGGTCAGCGCGGGCTGGGCGGCATCCAGCGCCTGCCGCCGCTGGCATTCATCGGCCAGCTTCTGCGCAATCGCGTAATAACCGCGAACCGCATCGTCTGGATTGATGGCCAGTACCCCACAGCGGGCATCCAGTACCGCATGCTGGCCTGCATAGCGGCTAATGGCCTCCAGCGGCAAGCCGCTAAGCACCGGAATAGCCGACGCGCGAGCAAGGATCAGGGTATGCGAGGTGCGCCCTGTTTTCTCCAGGATCATGCCTGACAGATGCTGCAAATTGAGGCTTAAAAACTGGCTGGGCGTCAAATCCTCAGCGACCAGAATCGTCGGCTTATTCAGCACCAGCGCATTGCGCGGACGTCTTTCAGGCCAGGTGATGTGCAGCAGCTGTTCGCTGATATCACGGATATCGCTAACGCGCTCGCGCAGGTAATCGCTACCGGAGGCCGACAGCTTGTCGCACACCTGCTCCATATTGGCGATAATCGCCGCCCCTAACCCCAGATGCTGCTCCAGCATTAAGCGACGAATATTCCCGGCAAACTCGTCGTCCTGAATCAGAGACAGATGGGCGCTGAGGATGGTTTTACTCTCACCCTCACGCTCGCGCAGTTGCTGATTGAGCTGTTCGGCAAGCGTCGCCAGACTATGCTCCAGCCGGGTATTGTCTTCCGCACTCGGCGCAATCGCGCGATAGCTTTCCAGATTATCGCTCTGCCAAAGCGTGAGCGAACCTGCCCCCACGCCTCCTGCCAGCACGGTGCCATAAAGAAGGTCTGGGTTGAGGCGAATCAGCGAACGCGGCAACGGATGCGCCGCCAGTTCCGCCGGCGTCGGCTGAACGCTGTCGCTGTCAATAAACCGGTGCAGGAGGTACTCCTCTAGCGCTCGTCGGGCCTGTTCTTCATCGCGACCGGTGATGGTTAAGCTACAACTGTCATTAAACAGCGTCCCGGTGCCAATCAGCGCCAGGGAGCTTTTCGCATCTGCCCTGGCGTTCTGGCGATGGTTAAGAAATATCACCTCACTTTGCCACTGGCTGCACTGCTCTTTCAGCTCCCACGCCGGACGCGCATGCAGGCCATTGGGTAGCGGGCAAAGAAATTGAATCGTTAGCATAACAACTCCTGATTAGCGCGAAATCAGCACCTGAAATCCGTCAGATGAACCACGGTTTCGCACGTAAGATGTGAAAGAAGAGCCGACAACAACTGCTGCGTCTGGATGATGTCACGGCAGTCGGCAATCGACGCCGCGCAGTGTCCATGCCGCGTAGCTGGCCCCATGACAACCGTGGGGATCCCCGTGCCGCTTACGTGCACCGCCCCGCCGTCAGTGCCGCCGTTACTGAACATGTCAAACTGCAGGGTAATGCCCGCATCGGTGGCCACGCTTTCAACCCACGCGGTCAGCTTTGGCGAGGCAATCAGCGATTTATCGCTTAACACCAGCATCGGGCCTTTACCAAGCTGCCGATGGTTGGCCGCACCATGATCAAAGTTTTTGGCCCAGCAGGCGGTATCCAGCACGATCGCCACATCCGGAGCGACCGCGCGTGCTGCTGTTTGTCCTCCGCGCAGTCCCACTTCTTCACTGGAACTGGCCACCAGCCAGACCTCACATGGGAGAATGGCGTTATGCCATTCGCGCAGCAGCGCCACCAGCAAATAACATCCAAGTCGATCATCAAAGGCTTTGCCCATGACTCGCTGGTGCGGCAAAACCTGAAACGTCGTGTCAAAGGTGACGCGATCGCCAGGGCGTACGCCGGCCTGAAGTACCTCGTCATAAGACCGCGCGCCAATGTCCACCTGCAGCGCACTGACGTCATTACCGCTGCGCACTCCGTCGAGCAGACCGGGAATTTTGCTCTCTTCACGGGTAGTGATCCGCACCGGCTGCAATTGCCTGGCCGCCATACGCACATTTCCCACCGGCAATACATCGATCGCTCCTTCGCTGGAAATGCTGCGCACGATAAATCCCACTTCATCCATATGCGCGCAGATCATTACCTTCGGACCGGTTGATTCATTCAGACGGATCAGCACCGATCCCAGGCCGTCAAAGCGCACCTCTTTATGCAGACGATCCGCCTCTTCAAGCAGGATCTGCCGCACTTCCTGTTCTGAAGAGGCGATCGCGTCCGCCTCACTCAGCGCCTTCAGTAGCGATAAGTCCATTACGCTTCTCCCGTGTGTAACAATGTCTTCGCCATGGTGTAGAGCACCTCGCCGCCGTCTGGCGTAACCAGCACCACATCCTCAATACGCACGCCTCCCTGCCCCGGCAGATAAATACCCGGCTCAACGGTGAGCAGCATGCCAACCGCCAGAGGCGTCGCGTCGGTGGGGGAAAAACGGGGATTTTCATGCACCTCAATGCCGATAGCGTGTCCGGTATTGTGACCAAACTCATCACCATAGCCCGCCTGCGTAATGACCTGCCTGGCTGCGGCGTCAACCTCATGGCAACGCCGACCTGGTCGAATTGCTGCCACCGCCGCACGCTGCGCCGCCAGAACAATCTGATACACGGAAAACAGCGGGCTTTCTTGCGCTGGCTGGTTTGCGTCTGGGATGCGAAAGGTTCTCGTCATATCCGAACAATAGCCCTGATACTGCGCGCCAAAATCCAGCGTGATGAACTCACCCGCCTCGACACGCTTGTCGCTGGCTTTACCGTGCGGCAGCGCGCCGCGCCAGCCGCTGGCGACAATGGTGTCAAAAGAGGGTTTGTCTGCACCGAGCGTGCGCATGTACCACTCCAGTTCAGCGGCGATTTCGCGCTCACTGAGGCCAGGTTGAATAAAGCGGCGAATATGTTCAGCACTAAGGTCAGCTATCCGACAGGCTTTGCGAATGCAGGCTATCTCCTGCGCCGTTTTTACCTGCCGGAGCACATCCGGCACGGCACTCACTAGTCGCGCAAGCAGTTTGCCCGACCATCCATTCGCCGTATTCCAGCTTACCTGCTCGCCTTCAAATCCCACCGTCTGCAGCTTTTCGTTAGCAATAATGTGATTCACCCGTGAATACAGCGTCTGCGCGCCATCAAGTAGATGGATCTGATAGCCCTGAGTACGCGTGGCAACATCGGTGTAGTAACGGGCGTCGACCAGAATATGCGCGCTTTGATGGCTGATAAACACAAACCCTGAACCGCTGGAGATCCCCATATGCGGCTGTTTATTCTGCCGCGATGACAGCAGCATCGCATCGAGATGTTGCGCCGTTAGCCAGTCACGCAGCGAGGCAAGTAAGCTCATGGTCACAATCCTTTTAATCAGAGGCTTTCAATCAGCAATTTGCCTTTGCGGTACATCATGTTGCGCAGGAACACCACCATCAGCGCCGTAATCACCGCACCTAACAGGATCCCCGCCATATAGACGCCGAGGTTAGTGACCAGCGGCCATGCCCAGATAGCCGATTCCGGGAACCACTGCACCGCCCCCAGCCAGACGGCAGCCGTCGATCCGACAATAGCGCCAACCATATAGGATGGAATTGCCGTGATGGGGCTTTCCAGTGCAAACGGGATCGCCCCTTCGCTGATGCCCATAAACGCGAGGAACATTGCCGTTTTCCCTTGCGGGTAGAGCTGTGCGTTGAACAGGCGTTTGCCGGTTAAGCGCCGGTCGAGAAGCGTAGCCAACCCGAGGCCAATTGGAGGAATCACGATGGCAATAGAGCGTGCGGTTACCGGCAGAACGTGATCGGTAGTAAAGCTGAAGGCGACAAATCCTGCAGCTTTATTAATCGGACCGCCGAGGTCAATCGCCGTTGCCGCAGAAATCCCCATCGCGTACATCAGCGTGCCTTTCTCTCCAGCCGCCGTCAGCAGAGAACGAATTCCGCCGTTGATCCACCCGCCAAACGGCGTTATCACGTAATACATCGCCAACATGACGAAGATCGCGGAAAGAATGGGCAGTAAAAAGGTGGTTTTGAATGCCAGCAGGAAATCAGGCAACTGGATTTTTTGGTTCATCCACTTAACCAGATACCCGGCGACAATCGAGATAATCAGCGCGCCAATAAAGGTTGACGGGACGGGAGCACTGGTTGCCCATTGTAGCGTCGCTGGGTCAAAATTCAGTATCTGTGTGGGCTGAGTGGACATCAGTCCACCAATGAACCCAGCCGGAAACGCCAGCTTACCGCCGATAGAGTTGGCGACAAACGCGGCAAACATCGGAATAGCAAAACCAAACAGCACGCCGCCAAAAGATTGCGACAGCCAGGCAAACTTCAGTAATGAGAGATTAAAACCGCTGAATTTTCCGCTGTTCAGCGCATCCATGATGCCGGTGTCAGCAGGAATATTGAGCCAGCTATAGGCGATCAGTTGCGAGAAGGCGAGAATTACCCCGCCCATAATTAACGTCGGTACCATGCGCGAAATACCCGACATCACATGCTGCGGAAGTTCGCCCCAGAAGCTATTGTGGGAGGCCGGTGGATTTTTTATTGCCGCTGCCGCACCAGATGCGCCAGGCACAACGGTTGCACTGCGTTTTTTAATGGCCATACGTAATTCCCTGTCGATGATTATTGTTGTTCAGCGGCAACCATCTCTTCGATCTCTTTGATGATGCCGGCTGCATTTTTTATCGCGTCCTGTAACGTAATTTCGTAGACGTCACGCGACTCAAAACGCTCGTTATCTTCCGGAGTAACGGCAACAGAATGGATGATCAACGTTGCCTCTGCGATATCCTGCGCCGTCAGGCGATTTTGAATTCCGTCCGCACCCTGGGTTTCAATTTTCACTTCATAACCCGCTTCAACCGCGGCTTCTTCCAGCGCCTGAGCCGCCATAAAGGTATGGGCCAGCCCCATTGGGCACGCGCAAACGGCAATCAGTTTTTTGCTCATAATCATTTCCTCGTAATAGTTAACGAGTGAAATTATGGTCCGGGGAAAGTAACGACCGTTATCAGACAAATAATGCTTTTACTGGACAAATAATCCCGCCATTCGGAAATGTGACGAAGGTCGGAAAGGCGGGCGGCAGGCATAAAAAAACCGCGTAATAAACGCGGTTTTGCGGGATATATGTAAACCGGATAAGCGCTGTGCACCGTCCGGCGTTGGTCTTACAAAATATGGCCCAGCGTCTGGCGCAGATGCGCACCGGAACCAAGCAGGCCCGGGTTATCATGCACGATCAGATATACCGGAATATCCTGTACGTAGGCTTTAAAACGCCCCTTATCTTCAAAACCACCACGGAAACCCGAAGCTTTAAAGAAGTCGAGGAAGCGCGGTACGATGCCGCCAGCGATGTACACACCGCCAAACGTGCCCAGCGTTAACGCCAGATCGCCGCCAAAACGCCCCATGATGACGCAGAACAGCGACAGCGCGCGACGACAGTCGATACAGGAATCAGCCAGCGCACGCCCGGTGATATCCTTCGGCTGCAGATTTTCCGGCAGGCGCCCGTCTGATTTGACGATGGCGCGATACAGATTAACCAGCCCCGGACCTGACAGTACGCGCTCTGCGGAAACGTGACCAATTTCCGCACGCAGGACCTCAAGGATAATCCCTTCTTCTTCGCTGTTAGGCGCAAAATCCACGTGACCGCCTTCACCAGGCAAGCTCACCCAGCGTTTATCTACATGCACCAAATGCGCCACGCCGAGTCCGGTACCTGCGCCATAGACAGCAATCGGTTTGCCTTCAACAGGTTCCGCACCGCCAAACTGGATCAAATGCTCTTTCTTCAGCATCGGGATCGCCATCGACACGGCGGTGAAATCATTGATGATTTCCAGATGGCTGAAGCCCAGATTTTTTTTCATCTCAGCAATAGAGAATGCCCAGGTATGGTTGGTCATTGCCACCCAGTCACCGGTTATCGGACAGGCAATGGCAATACAACCATCCTCAACGCTGACGCTATGCTCATCCAGGTATACGCGTACTACCGCCTCGAGGCTTGGGTAATCCAGCCCGGAATAGGTTTTTGCCTGCGAAATCTCGCCGCTGGCAATGTCGCACAGAGCAAGACGCGCGTTGGTGCCGCCAACATCACCTACTAAAGCATATTTTGTCATTCTTCCACTGCTCCGCTAAAGTCAGAATAAATCTTTGCCACACTGTAAATTCATGGGGGCATAACAACAACGCCCTGAAGGCTGATGCCCGTGGAAAATCGATCCAGATCACATAATTACTTTATCGTTTCAGCACCATTTGCAGCGATGCGGTTGCGCAGGCTGTGCAAACTATGTCTATGACTCTGTTTTAAGGAATAGAATATGCTTCATCCACGAGCCAGAACGATGCTCTTGCTATCAACTCCTGCGCTAATTATTGGTATTGCCTCCAGCCTGGTGTTGATCGTTGTGATGAAAGTGGCGTCCGTTTTACAGCAATTTTTGTGGGAACGCCTGCCCGTTAGCATCGGTATTGCCCAGGACTCTCCGCTGTGGATTATCGGCATGCTGACGCTCACGGGGATCATGGTCGGGTTAGTTATTCGCTACAGCCAGGGTCACGCAGGACCGGATCCTGCCTGTGAGCCGTTAATTGGAATGCCGGTCCCCACCTCAGCAATTGCGGGCTTGCTGGCAGCGCTCATCCTCGGCCTGGCGGGTGGCGTCAGTTTGGGTCCGGAACACCCGATCATGACCGTGAATATCGCACTGGCTGTGGCGCTCGGCAGCCGTATGTTTCCCCGCATTGCTAAGCTGGACTGGACCATCCTCGCCTCTGCCGGCACCATCGGCGCGCTATTTGGCACCCCCGTTGCCGCCGCGCTGGTCTTTTCACAAACGCTGAATAGCTCGGACAATGTTCCTTTGTGGGATCGCCTGTTTGCACCGTTAATGGCCGCCGCCGCGGGCTCGCTGACCACCAGTCTGTTTTTTCACCCCCATTTTTCACTGCCCATCGCGCACTACACGCAGATGCACGTGATCGATATCCTCAGCGGTGCGGTCGTTGCCGCCATCGCCATTGCCGCCGGGATGGTGGCTGTCTGGTGTCTGCCGCGTTTACACCATTTAATACATCGATTGAAACACCCGGTCCTGATTCTTGGGGCTGGCGGCTTAATCCTCGGCATTTTAGGCGTTATCGGCGGACCGCTTACCTTGTTTAAAGGACTGGACGAAATGCAGCAAATGGCATTTAGCCAGACGCTGGGAGCATCGGATTATTTCATGCTCGCCGTGATCAAATTGGCGGCATTAGTGGTTGCAGCTGCGAGTGGTTTTCGCGGCGGGCGAATTTTCCCGGCAGTATTCGTTGGGGTCGCGCTTGGCCTGATGCTGCACGCCCACGTTGAAGCGGTGCCAGCGGCCATTACCGTCTCCTGCGCGATTCTTGGACTGGTGCTGGTCGTCACCCGTGACGCCTGGCTGAGCCTGTTTATGGCAGCAGTGGTGGTGCCAGATTCCACCCTGCTGCCGCTGCTGTGCATCGTCATGCTGCCCGCCTGGCTGCTGCTGGCGGGCAAACCGATGATGATCGCCGAGCGTACCGATAAGTAGTTAGCCTCCGTTACGCGTTTCCAGCGCACGGGTCACCGTGCGCAATAGCTCAGGAAGATCGGCTTTCGGTAGTACCACCTCAATTAACGACAATCGTTGCGGATGGGACAAACGGGCCAGCACTTCTTCCAGTTGTACCGCCTGCTCCACACGCCAGCACTCCGCCTGACATTCACGACGAAACGCCTGCGGCACCTGCGTCCAGTTCCAGGCAGCGATATCGTTATAGCGCTGATTTGCCCCATGTATAGCCCGCTCCACGGTATAGCCGTCATTATTTAGCAGCAAAATAACGGGAGATTGCCCGTCTCTGAGCATAGAGCCCAGTTCCTGAATGGTGAGCTGCGCCGCACCATCGCCAATAATCAGGATCACCCGGCGGTCCGGGCAGGCGGTTTGCGCGCCAAATGCAGCCGGGAGCGCGTAGCCGATAGACCCCCACAGCGGCTGAACCAGCACCTCCGCTCCACCGGGTAGCATGAGCGCAGCCGCGCCAAATGCAGCGGTCCCCTGGTCGACGAGGATAATGTCATTGGGCGCCAGATACTGCTGCACCGTATGCCAGAAATTTTCCTGCGTCAGAGGTCCCTTCTCAACCTGAATACGCCTAACTGGCGGGCGTTCTGGCGGCAGTGAAAAAGACATCTCCAGACACAGCTCCCGCAAGGTGGTTACCGCCTGCTCCATCGGGACGTTAAACCAACGGTTTCCAATCCGTGAGGCATGTGGCTGCACCTCAATCGTGCGCTCCTGTGGTAACTGTTGCGTAAACCCGGCGGTCAAAGTGTCAACAAATTGTGTGCCAACACACACTATCGTGTCGGCATCTTCTATCGCCTGACGTACATAGTCGCTGCTGGCTCCAGCGCTGTAGGTGCCGACAAACGCCGGATGACGCTCATCGAATAGCCCTTTGCCCATCAACAACGTGGCGTGGGCCATCGGCGTTTCCGCCATCCAGCGTTGCAATACCGGCTGCAGGCCAAAGCGTTGCGCGAGAACGTCTGCCAGAAGCGCTACGCGCGGGCTGTCCAGTAACCGCTCGCGGGCATGGTAGCGAAACGCTTCTGCCACGCTGCTTTCTGGCTCGCTCAGAGGAACAATCAGGATGTCATTCGGCGGCGTGGTGCGCTGTTTTGCCACATCAGCAGGTAACATCAGATAGCCCGGTCTGCGTTCGATGAGCATTGTTCGCAGCACGCGGTCAATTTCATAACAGGCGTTTTGTTCATCCAGCACTGCGCTGGCCGTCGTCACCGCCTGCTGCATACGATAAAAATGCTGAAAATCACCGTCCCCAAGGGTGTGATGCATCAACTCCCCGCGACGTTGAGCACCGCGACAGGGCGCGCCAACAATATGCAAAACAGGAACATATTCCGCATAACTTCCCGCGATACCGTTAATCGCGCTTAACTCACCCACGCCAAACGTGGTGAGCAGCGCCCCCACCCCGGATACCCGGGCATAGCCATCCGCAGCATAAGCCGCATTCAACTCGTTCGCACACCCGACCCAACGTACGCTGGGATGTTCAATCACGTGGTCAAGAAACTGCAAATTATAATCGCCAGGCACACCAAAGAGATGGCCAACACCACAGCCTGCCAGCCTGTCCAGCAGATAATCAGCAACGGAATACGGGGTTTGCATGACAGCTTTCCTTCTGACGGTAACCTCATGTTGAGTATCGAAGAACTGTGATGACTGTCCAGGAAAGTCGCTGTGAAGGGGGTGGAAAGCAAGATGTACAGTTTTCATCCCTAAATTTAATTGCAGCTGGCCTTGTGTAAACGTATACACTCAAAGTCACACCTTATCTGACAGGAGGCTA
Source organism: Citrobacter sp. Cb031 (assembly GCF_030336725.1). Classification (NCBI taxonomy): domain Bacteria; kingdom Pseudomonadati; phylum Pseudomonadota; class Gammaproteobacteria; order Enterobacterales; family Enterobacteriaceae; genus Citrobacter; species Citrobacter sp. Cb031. The sequence continues at coordinate 204,496 of NZ_JAOWDA010000019.1, read as the reverse complement.
TATGGCTTATCAGGCTGCTGAAAATCGTTATCAGACAATGGAGTACCGCCGCTGCGGTCAGAGCGGCCTCAAGCTCCCGATTGTATCACTGGGGTTGTGGCACAATTTTGGTGATACAACGCAGGTCGAGAACAGTCGGGCGCTGTTACAGCGTGCATTCGATCTGGGGATCACCCATTTTGATCTGGCGAATAACTATGGTCCACCGCCGGGTTCAGCGGAGCGAAATTTTGGTCGCATCCTGCAGGAAGATTTTTTACCGTGGCGAGATGAGCTGATCATCTCCACCAAAGCGGGTTACACCATGTGGGAAGGCCCTTACGGGGACTGGGGTTCACGCAAATACCTGATTGCCAGCCTCGATCAAAGCCTGAAGCGTCTGGGGCTGGAGTATGTCGATATCTTCTACCACCATCGCCCCGACCCTGAAACACCGCTCAGAGAAACCATGCGCGCACTGGATCATATCGTCCGTCAGGGCAAAGCGCTGTACGTAGGCCTCTCTAACTATCCGGCTGAACTTGCCAGACAAGCGATTGAAATACTCGACGATTTAGGTACGCCATGCCTTATTCATCAGCCCAAATATTCTATGTTTGAGCGTTGGGTCGAAGAGAGCCTGCTGTCGCTTTTACAGGAAAAAGGCGTCGGTAGTATCGCCTTCTCACCGCTGGCTGGCGGGCAGTTAACCGACCGCTATCTGAACGGTATTCCTGCGGATTCTCGCGCCGCAAGCACCAGCCGTTTTCTGAATCCGGACCAGATCACCCCACAAAAACTGGAAAAAGTTCGAGCGCTGAACGCACTGGCAGAGCGACGGGGACAAAAGCTGTCTCAGATGGCGCTCGCGTGGGTTCTCCGGGAAGACAAGGTCACGTCTGTGCTGATTGGCGCCAGTAAACCGGCGCAAATTGAAGATGCCGTCGGCATGCTGGCAAACCGTCACTTTACGCCTGAAGAGTGCGCGGAGATTGATGCCATTCTGAGTCGGTTGAAATAAAGACACATTTATTAACAAAAAGTGCTCTCACTTGCGATTTAAGAGTTGTGGCGATGAAACGGGGCTTTACTGCCCCGTAATATTACGTTAACAGGCCGGCTACGGCTCGATCGTGAAGGAGAGAAAACATGTTCAGGTCACTGATTCTGGCGGCAGTCTTAATGGCTTTTACACCGCTGGCCGCGAACGCTGGCGAAATCACCCTGCTGCCATCAATAAAATTGCAAATTGGCGATCGCGATAATTACGGTAACTACTGGGATGGCGGCCGCTGGCGCGACCGGGATTACTGGCACCATAACTATGAGTGGCGCAAAAATCGCTGGTGGCGTCATGACAACGGCTACCATCGTGGCTGGGATAAACGCAAAGCTTATGAACGCGGCTACCGAGAAGGCTGGAATGACCGTGACGACCATCGCGGTCGTGGGCGCGGCGGTCACGGGCATCGTCATTAAGAAAAGGAACCTGTGGTAACAGAGAATTTTTAACAATGGCAAAGGGTTCCGTTCACCGTATGTTCATTGTTTCTCTGAAACCCTCATTCCCGTAACGGGCAAGGGAGGCTCACCGTCTCCCTTGCCACCCAGGCTTCCGGCAGGAAAAATCGTCACTTCGTGATCCATTCGCCTTATGTCGTCTTCCTTCGGATCGCTTCAGTACGCTGACTTTCAGTTCAATCCGTTTCGCTTTAATAAAAAATACCTTTGCAGCTAATCAATCCTTAAGTGACCAGCATTAACCTGCAGGCTGCTTTTTTATGGTCAAATCCTGCGCTTTTTATTTTTCACTATTTGCCCTTGAGCAAAAATCTCCTGAACGTATCTTATCCTCAAGAGAATTCACGTCAGGATTAACTTATGAATGCTAATTTTAAGAATGAAATTCAGACATTCGGTCGATCGCTATTATTACCGATCGCCGTACTGGCGCCTGTGGGGATGGTCATGGGTATTAGCGCTGCGTTAGGGCAGAGCTATATGATTGATAAACTCCCCTTTCTGGGCAATGAAATTTTCAGAGCAATTCTCTCTTCTCTGGGATTAATCAGCAGCGTCGTTTTTAATAATATTCCTTTACTGTTCGCGATGGGTGTCGCCTACGGTATGTCTAAAAAAGAAAAAGGGATTGCTGTATTTGCATCCGTCGTGGCTTACCTGACTCTGCTTATCGCCATGCATGTGCATCTTAAGCTGGCGGGTACGCTGGCGAAAGAGGATATGGCTTTCGTCGGACAGGGAATGGTATTAGGTATTCAGACGCTGAAAATCGAAGCGCTGGGCGGCATTATTGCCGGGCTGCTGGCAGCTAAAATAACCGACCGTTTTTACCGGCTGCAATTACCTCTCGCTTTCGCCTTTTTCAGCGGTAAAAAATCCGTCGCGATCTTAGCCATTGCTTTTTCCATTCCCGTCGGCTTGATCATTCCTTTTATCTGGGATCTGTTTACCGCAGGTATGCGCGCCATATCAACAATAATGATGGCACCCAACATTGGTGCAGGAATCTATATGACGCTCAATCGCCTGCTGATCCCGTTTGGCCTGCACCACGTTCTCAGTTCCACCGTGCGTTTCACCGCGGCAGGCGGTACGTACCTGATTGACGGGCAGACCTATGTTGGTATTTTGCCCGCTATCAATAAAATCCTGTTTGAGCTTGGTCCCACCCATCCGGCCTGGAAAGAGTATATGCCGACGCTCACCAGCTATCTTGCCTCATCACAAATGCTCACGACGCTGTTCCGCGTTCCGGCGATTGGTCTGGCGATGTACCATATGGCCTATTTCAAGAATAAGAAATTTGCCAAAGGGATGATCCTGACCGTGGTGCTGACCGCCATGCTGGGGAATATTACCGAACCGCTGGAGTTCTCCTTCCTGTTTATCGCGCCAAAACTCTTTATTGTCTATGCGGTACTCTGTGGCTTATTGACCATTCCACTGCAATTACTGGAAGTCTCCATCGGCTATATTCGCGGCACTATTTTTGATTTTGGTATTTTCGGTTTGATGTATGAACACACCCAATGGATTAATTTAATTATCCTCGGCGTGATTAACTTTGTTGTCTTCTATTTCGTCTTCCGCTTCGCGATCGGTAAATTTGATATTAAGACCCCAGGCCGCGAGAGTGAAATCGCTGACAGCACCTTACTGAACAATAAAGAGTACGACAAAGTCGCCGAACTGGTGATTCAGGGGCTGGGCGGGACAGACAATATCAAGCGCGTTGAAAACTGCGTTTCACGGTTACGTATTGATTTGAAAGATCAGAAAAAAATGGACATGGCCATTCTTAAAGAATCTGGCTCGCTGGGAACCTTTATCCCCTCCAGCAACCATGTTCATGTGGTATTCGGCCCACACGTAGAATTTGTCCGTAACGCGGTAGACGACCGCCTCGTCGGTGCGAAATAAATTCAAGGAGATAGTAATGCGTGCACTGTATGATTCAAAAAGCAAAACGATCGACGATCGAGGAATGAAATCTCTGCTCGCGCAGCCAGCGCGGGTACAGTCATGGCTCGATGTTGAAGCCGCCTTGGCTCAGGCTCAGGCCGGACACGGCATGATCCCCGCCAGCGCCGCAGTCAATATTACCGCTAACTGCCACGTGGATAAGATTGACCTGACGGAAATGGAACGCCTGCTGCGCGAGATTGGTCACGGCTTCGTTCCGGTCATCAAAGTGCTGGTCAAAGCCTGTGACAGTGAAAGCGGAAAATACGTGCATTACGGCGTCACCACGCAGAATATTCAGCAAACAGCACAGCTTTATCTGGCAAAGCAGTTCGATACCATCATGCAGGGTTTTGTGGACGATATTCTGCGTAACCTAGCAAAGATGGCATCTGACCATAAAGCAACGATTATGGCCGGACGTACCCACGGTAAGCACGCGCTACCCATAACCTGGGGCTATAAAGCCGCCGTGTGGATTGATGAGTTACTGAGCGCCCAGCAGCGCATGCGGGAAGCGGAAAAACGCGTCTTTACCGTGATGATGGGGGGAGCCGTGGGCGCCTTCCACGCAACCGGTGAAACCGGCCGCCGGGTTCAGGATAGCGTTGCCCAAAAGCTGGGAATGCATTCAATGGCGATTCCCTCCCGCAACTCGCGCATTTACCGCACTGAATACATCAGTAATTTGTGCCTGCTGGCGACGACGTTACACAAAATAGCCGAAGAGGTTTATCAGACCTCAAGTGAAGAGTTTGCCGAAGTTTCAGAAGCCTTCACTAAAGGCACCGTTGGCAGCAGCACCATGCCGCAAAAAGTGAATCCTAAACTGGCGAAGGGGATCATCGCCAACGCGCAGAAATTGTACTCAGTAATGACCTCCTGCCTGTATGTCAGCCCACGTCCCTTCGAAGCAGACAGCTCCGCTTACTTTATCTTTGACGGTAATATTCAGGAGAGTATGGAGTTAATGGCTGAGATTGTGATGCGAGCCGAAGAGTTGACGCGAACGCTGGTCATCAATCCTGGGCGTATGCGCCAGAATGTGCAGTTAACGCATGGTCTTATTAATAGCGAAAAAATCATGATGCAGTTGGTGGAAAGGATGGGCAAAGATGCCGCACATGAACGCGTCTACCAACTGGCAATGCGCAGCACGCATGAAGGCATCCCCTACGCTGATGTGCTGCGTGATGACCCTCTTATTCGCCAGCACTTTAGCGACTCAGAAATTAATACGCTGCTGGATCCTGCTCACTACATCGGCCTTTGCGCAGAAATCGCCGAGGAAACGGCCGCTCGCGTATGGGAGAAAGACAATGGCTGATCCCCTGCTTTCTCTGGCAAGTGAACGCATTGTCACCCCGAATGGAATCGAAAGCGGCTATCTGCATATTGAAAGCGGACGTATTTCTGGCCTCGACAGTACACCGCGAGGAAAAATCGTCGATTATCGCGATGCCATGCTGATGCCCGGTTTTGTGGATATTCACGTTCACGGCTGGGGGAGAGGGTCGTTTGCCTGGAGAGGTGAACGCCGTTCTTTGCAGGCGATGAGCCGGGATCTGGTTAACGCCGGGGTTACCGCGTGGCTTGCAACATCAGCCACCCAGTCGGAAACGTTCTTGCTGGAGAGTCTTTCCACCGCCGCAGACTGGATTGCAGACGCAAAAGCGGAAGATGGTGCCGAAGCGGTGGGTATTCATATGGAAGGCCCCTTTATTAACCCTGCATACAGCGGAATGCAGAGCAAGGACGCGATTCAACCACCCGGTATCGAAGGATTCAAACGCTATCAGCACGCCGCGAGGGGAAATATCCGTCTGATGACGCTCGCACCTGAACTGCCGGGCGCCCTGGCGCTAATCCGCTATTTACGCCAGTCTGGCGTCACCGTGTCAGCCGGTCATACCGACGCCACCTTTGATGAAACCACTCTCGCTATTGAAGCCGGTTTAACCCACTTTACCCATGCCTTTAGCGCCATGCGCGGGCTGCATCACCGAGAGCCTGGCGTGGTGGGGGCGCTGATGTACCATCAGAATACGTATGCCGAAGTGGCAAAGCAGAGCGGGATTACGTTGCGACCAGAAGTGTTCGACATTCTTTATCGGTTGAAAAAAGATCGCCGGTTGGTCATGGTCAGCGATTGTCTGGGATATGTGGATTTTCCCGAAGGATCAGAATTCCACCATTACCTGCGCCAGGAGACGTTTCGTATTCACAATCATTGTCTTGAAATCACCGACCACAGCGGAAAGACCCGAACGGTTTCACCCACGGAGTGGTCCGAAGTGTGCAAACTGGAGATGAGCTTTCTGGACTCCGTGAAAAATGTGGTCGACAGGCTGGAAAACGGCTGGGTTTCAGCCGCGCAGATTGCCTGCCTTAATCCGGCAATCCTGGCTGGTGTTGACGCGAGAAAAGGCAGCCTGACGTCAGGAAAAGATGCCGATATTCTCGTGTTGGGTGCAGAGTTAAACCTGGAAGCCGTCTGGTGTCGCGGCGTTTCGCAACCTCTGGCTAAATAAAAATATCACTGTAATGCGTATCAAGAAAAATTTTTAACGCCTCCTGGCTCATTCCCTGAACCTGCTGAATAAAGTCCTCAGCAGGTATTTTTTTGCGCGCGGAGGGAAGTCCATTTTCGCGTAATAACAGGAGATCGTCCTGCGTGAGCCAGAAATTCACTTTGACATAATCCAGCCCGGCGTAGCGGAGATGACTCGATATCTTGTTTGTAAAGGTAATCAGCAGGTCGAATTCGAGCTGCTGAAGCCGCGCAATCTCATTGATGTTGATGCAGGCGGGGATTTCAATATGGAAGCGGGAGAAAAGCATCTCTTTAAAATAGCCGACCTTACTCTCTGACGAGTTCGTCACAATAATGACCCGCTTTTTCTTATCGCCAACAACCCGATTTTTGAGCGCATACTTTTTGATAATCAGCACCAGGGTTGCCAGGTGAATAGCAGAAAAGGTCGTTTGCCAGTTATGTTCAATCTCTTTCACCGCATACTGGACATGTTCCCATAGCTCAGGATAGCGTCGCTGGACATCATGGAGCTTTTTATCATCGAACCAGAGATGAAATTTATTCTGGATGATGGCGGCATAGATAAAATTATAAATCTCCGCAAACCAGGCGTGCTGATTGTGAATGGTGTTTTCCAGACATCCGGCTAAAGCGTGACAGGTGCGCTTAACGTAAGAGACCAGCCGGGCGTCGTATAATGTGAAGGGGCGATGAGTAAACGTCAGTGAAGCAATCAGCAGATCCAGACAGATATTTTCATCCGCATCAGGCAATACGGCATAAGGAAAGGTTGTCAAAAACTCAGCCGCCGAACTCTCCGTAATTCTGTGTCCCCTGCGGATACGGTGCAGGGCAAGGCTAAGATAGACCAGTAAGTATTTTCTGCCGTTATATCCCAGGGCGATGACCGGACTGATTTTCTCTTCGTAATAGTCTGCCGCCTGGTTTATCTCTGCAGCACACTCATGAAGAAACTGTTCGGCAATTGAACGGCCTGTCGGCTCATTGGCCTGGTGGGCGATAAGTCGGTGATCCTCACCAATTTCAACCGTTTTTAGTATCGTCATGCACGCCGCCAGCCGCAGCTGGAACTCATCCCCCGCAAGCCGGGAGCCCTTACGCGGGATACTTTGCACAATCAGATCGCGTTCCTGCACCAGGCTCATCATGACGGGATTATCATTTTTTACCGTTCCCGCACTGACATAAAATTTTTTGTAATAATCATTTTTATTCACCACATCGTGCAAACAGAGCGCCACAAAGAGATCCTTCACCCTCTCTTCTGCCGTAGTGATATAGCGATTAAACTGGACGCGCGCTAAAAACTGTCGGTATTCGCTGTAGCCAATCCGGGTGGTAATAAACTGATTATCCTGATGTAGCTGGACATTTTCTGGCAGAAGTTCATTGAGCTCTTTCATTGTCCGTTTTAGCGTGGAGAGCGTTTTACCGAAACGCTCGACGGCCTCTTCAACGGGGAGCGGACTGTTGTCCTGGAGATATTTCAGGAAAGAGAGATCAAAGTGATTCATGAACGCCTGCCAGTTAATTATGCAGGGCACATAATAGAGGAAAAGCTCAATTAAAACCGTGACCCGTCGCGAGTCACGGTTGATTATAACCCCATCGCCGTGCCTGCCAGTAGCCAGAGATTGAGCGCCACGACCAGTATCACAATGACCCAGCCAATCTGTTTAACGCAACGACGATTGACCAGATCCCCCATCAGCTTACTGTCGCTGGTGAAGATCAGCAGCGGCACCAGCGCCAGCGCGATACCAAAACTGAGCAACACCTGACTCATCACCAGAATACGGGTCGGATCCAATCCCATTAGAATCACAATAAATGATGGCATCATGGTGACGGTACGGCGTACCCATAGCGGAATGTGAAAACGGATAAACCCTTGCATCACCACCTGCCCCGCCAGCGTACCGACCACGGTAGAAGAGAGTCCCGCAGCCACCAGGCTTAAACCAAACACCGTCGCTGCAGCGTGACTCAACAACGGTTCAAGGATCAGATACGCCTGATCGAGATCGGCAATACCGGTATGCCCGCTAAAATGAAATGCGGCGGCAGCCGTCGCCATCATCGCCAGATTGACAAATCCGGCAATCGTCATGGCGATAGCCACATCCCATTTAGTGGCCGCATAGCGCTGTTGGCGTGTTCCGCCGTGCAAATGCTGAGTTAAGGAAGAGTGCAGATAAATGACGTGCGGCATGATAGTCGCCCCGAGCACCCCAGCGGCCAGGAACACCGCTTCGGAATTAGGCAGGCTTGGGATCACCATTCCCTTACTAAGCTGCGCGAAGTTCGGTTGGGAAAAAACCAGCTCCACAATGTAAGCCGCGGCCACAAACAGCAGCAGGCCGCCAATCACCTTTTCCAGCGGTTTTTGACCGCGACGCTGCAGCATCAGAATTAAGAACGTCGCGATACCGGTGAGTACGGCCCCTTGCAATAAGGAGACGCCGAGGATCAGTTTGAAGCCAATCGCAGCGCCAATAAATTCAGCAAGGTCTGTTGCCATAGCGATAATTTCTGCCTGCACCCAGTAGAACCACACCACCGGGCGAGGATAATGATCGCGAATTTGCTCCGCCAGGTTTTTACCCGTAGCAATACCGAGTTTTGCCGACAGCACCTGAATCAGCATCGCCATCAGGTTTGCCCAGACCACCACCCACAGCAATTGATAACCAAAGCTGGCCCCTGCCTGGATATTGGTGGCGAAGTTACCCGGATCGATATAACCGATCGCCGCGATGAACGCAGGTCCCATTAATGCGAGCTTCAACTTGCGCGCTGCCCGCCCACTGCTACTCTCAACGCGATCGTTAGTCATTTTAATGCCTCAGAAACATAGCCTTTGCTATGTTTCAAGCTACGCCTACTGAGAATGATTATCAAATTCATTTTGATGGGTGACGTTGATTTCTCTGATAGCGTTTGTCTATGGATCGATAAGGATTCTGGAAATACCGGCGAGATGTTTAATTATTGTTATGAGAATAGCACAATGACATAACTTTTCACTTCCATACTAAACATAACGGAAGTGTATCACCGATCACTAATTTTGAATCTCGTCACAGGTCCTTATTATAGTGTGTGTTTGATCTCGTTTTCTTTATGGTTGTTACATAGAATGTGCACGAAAACTAAACCTGCCTCATATTTGGAGCAAATATGGACCGCGTTCTTCATTTTGTCCTGGCCCTTGCCGTGGTTGCGGTACTCGCACTGCTGGTAAGCAGTGACCGTAAAAAAATCCGCATTCGTTATGTTATTCAATTGCTTGTTATCGAAGTGTTACTGGCATGGTTCTTCCTGAACTCTGATGTCGGTCTGGGCTTCGTGAGAGGCTTCTCCGAGATGTTTGAGAAACTGCTCGGGTTTGCTAATGAAGGGACTAACTTTGTCTTCGGTAGCATGAACGATAAAGGCCTGGCATTCTTCTTCCTGAAAGTGCTTTGCCCGATCGTCTTCATCTCCGCCCTGATCGGTATTTTGCAGCATATCCGCGTACTGCCGGTAATCATCCGCGCGATTGGTTTCCTGTTATCCAAAGTAAACGGTATGGGCAAACTGGAATCCTTCAACGCCGTCAGCTCTCTGATCCTGGGTCAGTCCGAGAACTTTATCGCCTATAAAGATATTCTCGGCAAAATGTCTCGCAACCGTATGTACACCATGGCAGCAACGGCGATGTCGACTGTTTCCATGTCTATCGTCGGCGCGTACATGACCATGCTTGAGCCGAAATACGTGGTTGCGGCGCTGGTTCTGAACATGTTCAGCACCTTTATCGTGCTGTCGCTGATCAACCCTTACCGCGTTGATGCCAGCGAAGAAAATATCCAGATGTCTAACCTGCACGAAGGCCAGAGTTTCTTCGAAATGCTGGGTGAATACATTCTGGCTGGTTTCAAAGTGGCAATTATCGTTGCGGCGATGCTGATTGGTTTCATCGCACTGATCGCTGCCCTGAACGCCCTGTTCGCCACCGTGACCGGTTGGTTTGGCTACAGCATCTCTTTCCAGGGCATCCTGGGTTACATCTTCTACCCGGTTGCATGGGTAATGGGTGTGCCGTCCAGCGAAGCGCTGCAGGTGGGCAGTATCATGGCAACTAAACTGGTTTCCAACGAATTCGTTGCGATGATGGATCTGCAGAAAATCGCCGCTACGCTCTCCCCGCGCGCAGAAGGCATCCTGTCCGTGTTCCTGGTTTCCTTCGCTAACTTCTCTTCCATCGGTATTATCGCCGGTGCGATTAAAGGCCTGAACGAAGAGCAAGGTAACGTGGTTTCTCGCTTTGGTCTGAAGCTGGTGTACGGCTCTACGCTGGTGAGCGTACTGTCCGCATCTATCGCCGCACTGGTACTGTAAGCGTAAGACAACGTCGCAGTGATAAGACCGGGGAGATTCATATTCTCCCCGGTTTTTTTATGCCTGCAATTCAGCAAACCAAAGAGATAAAGAGTAAGAACTGGCAGGATGCAGAAACAAAAAACCCCCGCTTTTCAGCGAGGGTTTAAATTTTGGTGGAGCTAAGCGGGATCGAACCGCTGACCTCTTGCATGCCATGCAAGCGCTCTCCCAGCTGAGCTATAGCCCCACGATGCTTTTACGTACGTACCAAATTCATTGGGATTAAATTTGGTGGAGCTAAGCGGGATCGAACCGCTGACCTCTTGCATGCCATGCAAGCGCTCTCCCAGCTGAGCTATAGCCCCATTACGTAAAGCTTGTCGAGTTGACGGGCGGCATCATATGAATTCCCTTCGCGTGTGTCAACGGCAAAATTAACTCATAGAATTCAATCGCTGAAAAAGCAGTCAAATGAAGAACATTGCGTAACAACTCGCATTCAGTAGTTAAACGCGTCACGGTTTCTACTAAAATGGTGCTATAAAATGAACCACTAATTAACCCCACGACTATTCAGGGAATCGTTATGTTCAAGGAACGGATGACGCCAGAAGAACTTGCTAATCTGACCGGATACAGCCGACAGACCATCAATAAATGGGTACGCAAAGAAGGTTGGGCGACATCACCAAAACCAGGCGTTCAGGGCGGTAAAGCCCGGCTGGTTCACGTCACCGAACAAGTTCGTGAATACATTCGCAGCGCTGAGCGTTCAGCCGAAGGCTTATCAGATAACTTATCGTTATCCGGCGATACCTCTGTTGAAGCACTGCTGATTAGGCTCGCCAAAGAAATGACGCCGACAGAACAGAAAATGTTTACCTCACTGATCCTGCGTGAAGGCATTACGGGTTTATTACAGCGTTTAGGGATCCGCGAAAACAAATAATATGAAAAAATTACGCAGCAAAATGACGACCGAAGAGCTGGCGGAATGTCTCGGGGTTGCCAAACAAACCGTCAATCGTTGGATCAGAGAACAAAACTGGACTACCGAAAAGTTTCCCGGCGTTAAAGGTGGTCGTGCCAGACTGATTCATATTGACTCCAGCGTCCGCGCGTTTCTGCTCAATATTCCCGCTTTTCGCAAAGTTCCTGAAGTTTATCAGGCTGAAGAACCGCTGGCAGAATACACCCACGTAGTACGCAGCCACGCGTGCCGCCAGATAATTAGCGCACTGGACAACATGTCCCCAACGGAACAAGAAAAGCTGGCGATGTATATTTCGCGCGAAGGTATTCGCACTTTTCTTACTCGTTTGGGTATTGATGAGTCTGAATAACAGGCAAAAAAAACGGCAGGATACGCTCCTGCCGTTGTTTCATCGGTCAATCAGTCTTATTGCTGGCTTTCACGCTCAGCAATAAACGCCAGCGCTTTATTAATACGCTCAATGCTGCGGGATTTACCAATCGCATGCACCGTAACGTCTAACGCTGGGGACTGACCCGCGCCGGTAACGGCTACGCGCAGCGGCATCCCGACTTTACCCATGCCAACTTCCAGTTCATCAGCCGTTGCCTGAATCGCATGGTGCACGTTTTCTGCCGTCCACTCGCTAATCGCAGCCAGCTTGTCGCGAACCACTTCCAGCGGCTGACGCGCAACCGGGCGCAGGTGTTTCTTCGCTGCATCAGCGTCGAACTCGGCAAAGTCTTCGTAGAAGTAGCGGCAGTTCTGCGCCATCTCTTTCAGCGTTTTGCAGCGCTCACCGAGCAGTTTAACCAGCTCTGACAGCTGCGGGCCTACGCGAGTATCGATATTTTCCTGCTCAATGTGCCACTGCAGATGGGTTGCTACATATTCCGGCGCCAGCGCATTAATATAGTGATGGTTCAGCCACTGCAGTTTTTCAGTGTTAAACGCACTCGCAGACTTGCTCACCGCACCAAGGGAGAACAGTTTGATCATCTCTTCACGGGTGAAAATTTCCTGATCGCCACTGGACCAGCCCAGACGCACCAGATAGTTCAGCAGCGCTTCCGGCAGGTAACCGTCGTCGCGGTATTGCATAACGCTGACCGCACCGTGACGTTTGGAGAGTTTTTTACCATCGTCACCGTTGATCATTGATACGTGTGCGTAAACTGGCACCGGCGCGTTCAGCGCTTTCAGGATATTGATCTGACGCGGAGTGTTGTTGATATGGTCTTCACCACGAATAACGTGGGTGATTTCCATATCCCAGTCGTCGACAACAACGCAGAAGTTGTAGGTCGGGGAACCGTCGGTACGGCGAATGATCAAATCATCCAGCTCCTGGTTGCTGAATTCGATCGGCCCACGGATCTGGTCGTCAAAAATAACGGAACCGTCCTGCGGGTTGGCAAAACGTACCACGCAAGGTTCATCAGCAGCATGATGCTCGTGGCCGTGGCGGCATCGGCCGTCGTAACGCGGCTTCTCACCGTTCGCCATCTGCTCTTCGCGCAGCGCGTCCAGACGCTCTTTAGAGCAGTAGCATTTATATGCGGTGCCTGCTTCCAGCATTTCATCAATCACCGCGTTGTAGCGATCAAAACGTTTGGTCTGGAAGTACGGGCCTTCATCCCATTCCAGATTCAGCCAGTTCATGCCATCCATAATGGCTTCAATAGCTTCCGGAGTGGAGCGTTCGAGATCGGTGTCTTCAATACGCAGCACAAACTCACCGCCATGGTTGCGTGCAAAAAGCCAGGAATAAAGAGCAGTACGCGCACCGCCGACGTGCAGGTAGCCTGTCGGGCTTGGCGCGAAGCGAGTTTTGATTTTCATGAAATGGCCTTACGTTTATAAAGATGCCGACAACCGGCAAATCCAGGGAAGATTATCAGGCTCGTATTCTATCACCGTGGTCTGATTCCTCAATGTTGTTCAGGTTGGAACATTACGCTTTGCCATTTTCGTATACAAATCATGCCGCACGGACTGTTTTGCGATCGTTTTGTTTAAATTTACGACGAACGAACAATTTCTTTAGAAAATGCGTTGACTCATTTTCAACTCTCCCTATAATGCGACTCCACACAGCGGGGGTGATTAGCTCAGCTGGGAGAGCACCTCCCTTACAAGGAGGGGGTCGGCGGTTCGAACCCGTCATCACCCACCAACTACTTTATGTAGTCTCCGCCGTGTAAAACAAGAAATTGAGAAGTGGGTGATTAGCTCAGCTGGGAGAGCACCTCCCTTACAAGGAGGGGGTCGGCGGTTCGATCCCGTCATCACCCACCACTTTCTCGCCAGCTGGATTTCTTGTTAAAATGTGAAGTACCGAAGTGGGTGATTAGCTCAGCTGGGAGAGCACCTCCCTTACAAGGAGGGGGTCGGCGGTTCGATCCCGTCATCACCCACCACTTCGGGTCGTTAGCTCAGTTGGTAGAGCAGTTGACTTTTAATCAATTGGTCGCAGGTTCGAATCCTGCACGACCCACCAATGTAAAAAGGCGCCCTAAAGGCGCCTTTTTGCTATCTGCAATTTATAAGATTCGAACCTGCAGCAGGTCGAGTCGAACGCAGTGAGACAACGGAGCCGTTTACGGCGACGGCCCGAAGGGCGAGCGAAGCGAGTCATCCTGCACGACCCACCAATGTAAAAAGGTGCCCTAAAGGCGCCTTTTTGCTATGCAGAGAAGAACCATTTCCCCTCTGATAACCATCAGCGTGAGCGTTATAACTGATACAACGGATCGCGGGCGCGGGCTGCGGTTAATTCACTGGCCTGCATACGCACCACATCCCACAGCGCCTGAGCAGCGGTTGATAAAGAGCGGTTTTTACGTCGGGCCAGCATCAGTTGCCGTTCAACAACCGGCGTCAGGCGCTTAACCTGCAAGTGACTGCCCTGCGGTAAGGGGAGCGCCAGCGCGGGCAGCACGCTGATGCCAATCCCCGCCTCAACCATCGGAAACAGCGTGGCGGGATGGCCTATCTCCTGAACGATATTGGCATCAATGGAAAAATGGGCCAGCGCAGCGTCGATCAGCGGTCGACTACCGGAAGCATAATCCTGTAGCACCAGGCGTTCGTGATACAAATCCTGCCAGTTCACCCACTCTCGTTGGGCTAACGGATGATCCTGGCGACACAGCAGCAGGAACGGTTCGGACAGCACGGCTTCACACTGCAAATCGGTGACTGCGCCGGGATCAATCACAATGCCAAAATCCACTTCTCCCTGGCGAATACTCTCCAGCACCCACTGCTGTGGCCGGTCATGCAGCACAAAATCGATAGCCGGATAAAGCTGATTACTCTGGGCAATACACTGCGGAATAAGATGAGCAGAGATCGTCTGGCTGGCGGCAACCCGCACCGTGCCGGTTAACTGCGTTCCTACCTGTCCGGCTTCGCGCAGCGTGCTGTGCAATTCATCCAGAATACGTTCCAGCCGCGCCGCCAACTGGTGTCCGGCCTCCGTCAGCACCACTTCCCGCGTCGTTCTGTCCAATAACCGCACACCTGTCTGCCCTTCCAGCTCTTTGACACTATGGCTGACCGCCGACTGGCTTAAGCCGATGATATCCCCCGCCCGGCTAAAGCTTTTGGCTTGAGCGACGGTGACAAAGATACGCAACTGACGCAGAGAGTAATTCATCTATTCGATTCATATATGGATGCAATAAATCAATTTTATTTCTCAAACGGAAAAAAGCAAAATGTTACTACCGAATTTCAGGAGTCTTTATGAAACTTTTTCGTATTCTTGATCCGTTCACGATAACGCTGATTACCGTTGTTTTGCTGGCGTCCTTTTTCCCGGCCGAAGGTGGTTTTGTGCCTTTCTTTGAAGGCTTAACCACCGCCGCCATTGCCCTACTGTTTTTTATGCACGGAGCGAAACTCTCGCGTGAAGCCATTATTGCCGGTGGTAGCCACTGGCGTTTGCATCTGTGGGTGATGTGCAGCACGTTTGTTGTCTTCCCGGTTCTCGGCGTTCTGTTCGCCTGGTGGGCGCCGGTCAACGTTGACCCGATGCTGTACACCGGTTTCCTGTACCTGTGTATTTTGCCTGCCACTGTGCAGTCGGCCATCGCTTTTACGTCGCTGGCGGGCGGTAACGTTGCCGCCGCCGTTTGTTCTGCTTCGGCCTCCAGCCTGCTGGGTATTTTTCTCTCGCCGCTGCTGGTAGGGCTGGTGATGAATATGCACGGCGCAGAAGGCAGCCTGGAGCAGGTGGGAAAAATCATGTTGCAGCTGCTGCTGCCGTTCGTGCTGGGTCACCTTTCACGTCCGTGGATTGGAAACTGGGTTTCTCGACATAAAAAATGGATCGCGAAAACGGATCAATCCTCTATTTTGCTGGTGGTGTACTCCGCCTTCAGTGAAGCCGTCGTTAACGGGATCTGGCACAAAGTGGGGGTGGGTTCACTGCTGTTTATCGTGGTGGTCAGCATCATTCTGCTGGCAATCGTGATTGGCATAAATGTCTTTGTTGCGCGCAAATGCGGCTTTAACAAAGCTGATGAAATCACGATTGTATTCTGCGGTTCGAAAAAGAGCCTGGCGAACGGGATCCCAATGGCAAATATTTTGTTTCCGACTTCGGTGATTGGGATGATGGTGCTGCCGTTGATGATCTTCCATCAAATACAGCTAATGGTGTGCGCCGTGCTGGCGCGTCGCTACAAGCAACAGACGGACGCATTGCAGGCGCAACAGAAAAGCCGCGCCGCAAAAGCTTAAAGAGGACGTTTCAGGGGCTGCACCAGTTGCGTCAGCCCCTCAGTTTTAATCAGCAGCGTGATTTGCATCAGCTCGCCAAGCTTGCCCGGCGGGAATTCATCCTTACGGGCAAACCACAGCAGATACTCTTCCGGGACATCAATCAACCGACGCCCTTTATATTTGCCAAAGGGCATCACAGTATTGGCGATGTCAACCAGCTGCTGTTTTTCCATCTCAGGCACCCAATAAGCGGATCATTTCAGCTTCATCGATCACGGCAATACCCAGTTCCTGTGCTTTTGCCAGTTTCGAACCCGCCGCTTCACCGGCAATCACCAGATCGGTTTTCTTCGACACGCTACCGGCCACTTTTGCACCTAACTCGGTCAGTCTCGCTTTGGCGTCATCGCGCGACATCAGGCTCAGGCTCCCGGTCAGCACCACCGTTTTACCTGCGAAGGGGCTGTCGATTTCTTCAGCGTTAATGACCACCGGCGCTGGCCAGTGGATCCCCTGCGCCAGCAGTTGAACAATTACCTCGCGGTTGCTCTCTTCGGCGAAGAAATTAAACACGTGCGTCGCCACCACAATGCCGACATCCGGCACTTTTTGCAGCTCTTCAATAGAAGCGGCTTCCAGCGCGTCGAGCGTGCCAAAATACGCCGCCAGACCTGCAGCCGTGGCTTCGCCGACTTCACGAATGCCTAGCGCATAGAGGAAACGGGCAAACGTGGTTTCTTTCGCTTTTTCCAGCGCATTGACCACGTTTTGCGCCGACTTCGGCCCCATACGATCAAGCCCCGTCAGTTTACCGGCGGTCAGGGTGAAAAGATCCGCCGGCGTGTGGACATACTCTTTCTCGACCAGTTGATCGATAATTTTGTCGCCCATACCGTCAACATCGAGCGCGCGGCGGGAAACAAAGTGTTTCAGCGATTCCTTACGCTGTGCCCCACAGATTAAACCGCCGGTGCAGCGAGTGACCGCTTCGCCTTCCACACGTTCAACATCAGAGTTACAAACCGGACAATGCGCTGGAAACACAATTTCGCGGGTATCGTCCGGGCGTTCAGAAAGCACGACGTTCACCACCTGCGGGATGACATCGCCCGCACGGCGAATGACGACTTTATCGCCAATACGCAACCCCAGACGCTCGATTTCATCAGCGTTATGCAGCGTTGCGTTACTGACCAGCACCCCGGCAACCTGGACCGGCTCAAGGCGGGCGACGGGCGTAATCGCCCCAGTACGTCCAACCTGAAACTCAACATCGCGTACGAAAGTCATCTGCTCCTGCGCCGGGAACTTAAAGGCCACAGCCCAGCGCGGCGCGCGGGCAACAAAGCCCAGTTGCTCCTGCAACGCCATAGAGTTGACTTTGATCACCACGCCATCGATATCAAATCCCAGCGTTGGTCGGTCTTCTTCAACCTTGTGATAGTAAGCAAGTACTTCCTCCGGGGAGTCGCAAAGCGCCACTCTGTCGCTTACCGGCAGGCCCCACTCTTTAAATTGCAGCAGGCGGCCCAGATGGGTATCTGGCAGCACGCCGCCTTCCAACACACCAACGCCATAGCAGAAGAAAGTAAGCGGTCGCTTCGCTGTGATACGCGGATCGAGTTGGCGCAATGAACCGGCCGCTGCGTTACGCGGGTTAGCAAACACTTTGTTGCCAGTGCGGCGGGCCTCTTCGTTAATTTTTTCAAATCCGGCCTGCGGCAGGAACACTTCACCGCGCACTTCCAGACGTGAAGGGATGTTTTCGCCACGCAGTTTTAACGGGATTGCGCGAATGGTGCGCACGTTAGAGGTAATATCCTCACCCGTGGTGCCATCACCACGCGTTGCGGCGCTGACCAGCACACCGTTTTCATACAGGATACTGACTGCCAGGCCGTCCAGTTTCAGTTCACAGCACCAGGTCAGTTTATCGGTACTCTTTAGTCTGTCCTGCACGCGCTTGTTGAAGGCGAGAAAACTCTCTTCATCAAACACGTTATCCAGCGACAGCATCGGCACTTCATGACGAATCTGGCTGAACGCGGTTAACGGCGCGGCGCCAACGCGTTGGGTTGGCGAGTCGGGGGTAACAAGGTCCGGATGCTGCGCTTCCAGCTCGCGCAGTTCGCGCATCAGGCGATCGTATTCCGCATCGGGAATTTCCGGCGCGTCCATCACATGGTAGAGATACTCATGATGGCGAAGCGTGGTTCGCAGTTCTGTCAGTTGTTGTTCGATTGATTCCATATCGCACCATCAATGATAAAAAACCCCCGACAGGCGGGGGTTTAGAAAGGAAATGTCACGCCAGAGGAAAATCAGGCGCGAGATTCTTTAACTTCGCGGATGCGGTCCTGATACTCGCGCAGTTTCTGCGGCGTCATCATGCGACGTTGATCGTCGAGCACCACACCACCCACTTCATCGGCAATGTGCTGTGCGGACTGCAGCATCAGCTTAAAGTTTTGCAGCTCGTCCCCGTAGGACGGAACCTGCATAAAAATAGTCACACCAGGGGTGCTGAAGTCGCCCGTCATTTCTGGGTCAAACGTTCCCGGATTAACCATATTAGCGAGGCTGAACAGCGACGGACCGCTGCCATCCGGGCTCAAATGACGATGGAAAATATTCATATCGCCAAATTTGAAACCGGCCTGCTGAATGCTGTTGAGCAGCACTTCCCCGTTGAGCTCGCTACCATGATGAGCCGCAACGTTCATAATGATGACCGCTTCTTTACGCTGCGGTTTTTCAGCAACAGGCGCTTCTTCTACTACCGGCTCGGGCTGCGGTTGATGTTCAACAACAGGCTCTGCTGGCTGGAAGGTCTGCGGCGCAGGTTGCGGTGCTTGCTGAGCAGGTTGCTGAACCTGCGGGGCAACAGGTTGCTGCACAGGTGGCTGCTGAACAGGCTGATGTTGCACCGGCTGCTGCGGTTGTACAGGCTGCTGCTGAACATGCGGCGGCGGTACCGGCGCTTGTGCAGGCTGCTGCGCAGGCTGACGCGGCTGAGCAGACGCATAAGGCGGCTGGTACTGGTGTTGCGGCGACTGAGGAGGAACACCATGTTCCTGCGCATTACCGGGAGCATGATTCACACGATGAACGCGAACTTCACCCACGCCTTCGTCTTCCTCGACGTTGTCGTCGAACGAATCCTCGTCTTCACGTTTAGACTTCATGCGTTTCAGTGGGCGATCGCGGAATATAGAAGACCGCTCTTTACGGCTAGTCCAAAAACCATGTACCAGTAAAGCGATTATGGCGATCGCGCCAACAATGATTAATATCAGACGCAAATCCTGCATCATTATATTCTCTGTTGTTCTAACACCTTGCCACCACGGCAAACATTTACTCACTAAGAGTATTTGTCGATTACGCCAAGTGCAAGTGTACTCTTGGCTTTCACGGCATAAAGATGAACAAAATTGTGCTTTTTGCTGTTTTTTCGAACATTTCCGAACAGCTTAACGCTCAACAACCCGGTAAGATACGCACAGTTTACCAGAGCTTATATAACAAGGAGTACGTCCTGACCATGGTTTCATCATCTGCAGTTGTACCTCGCAGCGGCCTTTATTACTTTTCTCAGGGATGGAAGCTCATCACCCAACCGGGCATTCGTCGTTTTGTTATTCTGCCTTTGCTGGTGAATATCCTGCTGATGGGCGGCGCATTCTGGTGGTTATTTACGCAGCTCGGTAACTGGGTTCCCGCGCTGATGAGTCATGTCCCTGACTGGCTTCAGTGGCTCAGCTATTTACTGTGGCCGATTGTGACTATTTCCGTGCTGTTGGTGTTCGGCTACCTGTTCTCCACTATCGCCAACTGGATCGCCGCACCGTTTAACGGTCTGCTGGCTGAACAGCTGGAAGCACGCTTAACGGGCGCAACGCCGCCCGACACCGGCATTCTCGGCATTATGAAAGACGTTCCGCGCATTATGAAACGCGAATGGCAAAAGCTGGCGTGGTATCTCCCGCGCGCCTTCGTGTTGCTGATCCTCTATTTTATTCCAGGCATTGGGCAGACCGTCGCCCCGGTCCTGTGGTTCCTGTTCAGCGCGTGGATGCTGGCTATTCAGTACTGCGATTATCCTTTTGATAACCATAAGGTGCCTTTTAAGGAGATGCGCGTCGCGTTGCGCACGCGCAAGGTGACCAATATGCAGTTTGGCGCGTTGACCAGCCTGTTCACCATGATTCCGGTGCTCAATCTGTTCATCATGCCGGTAGCAGTTTGTGGTGCCACGGCGATGTGGGTAGACTGCTATCGTGCTAAGCATGCGTTATGGAAGTAATGCAAAAATGTGTAAAAGCGGGCTGGCTTATGCCCGCTCTTATTCCATACTGCTACGCATTATTTCTCATCAGCATATAGATATGCGAATTCCTTACTTCCCCATACTTTCTCAACAGGTATGCTGAAGCGGTATCCCAATTTCATACAGTTAAGGACAGGCCATGAGTAAGATTTTTGAAGATAACTCGCTGACTATCGGTCATACGCCGCTGGTTCGACTGAACCGTATCGGTAACGGACGCATTCTGGCGAAGGTGGAATCACGCAACCCAAGCTTTAGCGTCAAATGCCGTATCGGTGCCAATATGATTTGGGATGCCGAAAAACGTGGTGTACTGAAACCGGGCGTTGAGCTGGTAGAACCGACCAGCGGCAACACGGGGATTGCGCTGGCCTACGTCGCCGCCGCCCGTGGTTACAAACTGACTCTGACCATGCCGGAAACCATGAGCATTGAGCGCCGCAAGCTCTTAAAAGCGCTGGGCGCGAACCTGGTGCTGACTGAAGGCGCAAAAGGTATGAAGGGCGCAATTCAGAAAGCGGAAGAAATCGTAGCCAGCGATCCGGAAAAATTCCTGCTGCTGCAGCAGTTCAGCAACCCGGCGAACCCGGAAATTCACGAAAAAACCACCGGCCCGGAAATCTGGGAAGATACCGATGGCCAGGTTGATGTCTTTATTTCCGGCGTCGGCACCGGCGGTACGCTAACTGGCGTGACCCGTTACATTAAAGGCACTAAAGGCAAAACCGACCTGATCACCGTCGCGGTAGAACCTACTGACTCCCCTGTTATCGCCCAGGCATTGGCGGGTGAAGAACTCAAACCTGGCCCGCATAAAATTCAGGGTATTGGCGCGGGCTTCATTCCTGGAAACCTTGATCTGAAGCTTATCGATAAAGTCGTTGCCATCACCAATGATGAAGCTATTTCTACCGCGCGCCGCCTGATGGAAGAAGAAGGTATTCTGGCAGGGATCTCTTCTGGCGCAGCCGTGGCTGCCGCGCTTAAGCTCCAGGAAGATGAATCCTTTACCAATAAGAATATTGTGGTTATCCTACCGTCATCGGGTGAGCGTTATCTGAGCACTGCACTGTTTGCCGATCTCTTCACAGAGAAAGAACTGCAACAGTAATGCCAGCATGTTAAAAACGCGTAAAAAAGCACCCTTTGGGGTGCTTTTTTGTGGCCTGCTTCAAATTTTCAACTCTCCTGGCATTGATTCAACCCGCCGGAACTGGTATTTAACCAAACTAATTATTTTGATGCGCGAAATTAATCGTTACAGGAAAAGCGCTAGCTGAATCGATTTTATGATTTGGTTCAACTCTTCCTTTCGCGGCATAATGTTTAATGACGAACGAAACGTCAGCGGCAAGAAGTTGCCAGCAACGGATTGCACCGAACTCCTTTTGTGTCGCGTCCAGTTTACGCCGATGCTAACAATACAGGCTAAAGTTGAACCGCCAGGCTAGACTTTAGTTCCACAACACTAAACCTATAAGTTGGGGAAATATAATGTTCCAGCAAGAAGTTACCATTACCGCTCCGAACGGTCTGCATACTCGCCCTGCTGCTCAGTTTGTTAAAGAAGCAAAAGGCTTTACTTCTGAAATTACTGTGACTTCCAACGGCAAAAGCGCTAGCGCCAAAAGCCTGTTTAAACTGCAGACTCTGGGCCTGACTCAGGGTACCGTTGTCACCCTGTCCGCAGAAGGTGAAGACGAGCAGAAAGCAGTTGAGCATCTGGTTAAACTGATGGCTGAACTCGAGTAAGTTCAACGAGTTCTTTTAAATATCAGTCACAAGTAAGGTAGGGTTATGATTTCAGGCATTTTAGCATCCCCGGGTATCGCTTTCGGTAAAGCATTGCTGCTGAAAGAAGACGAGATCGTCATTGACCGGAAAAAAATTTCTGCCGACAAGGTTGATCAGGAAGTTGAACGTTTTCTGAGCGGTCGTGCCAAGGCATCTGCGCAACTGGAAGCGATCAAAACCAAAGCTGGTGAAACGTTCGGTGAAGAAAAAGAAGCCATCTTTGAAGGGCATATCATGCTGCTCGAAGATGAGGAGCTGGAGCAGGAAATCATAGCCCTGATTAAAGATAAGCACATGACGGCTGATGCAGCTGCGCATGAAGTTATCGAAGGTCAGGCCACAGCCCTTGAAGAGCTGGATGATGAATACCTGAAAGAACGTGCGGCTGACGTACGTGACATCGGTAAACGCCTGCTGCGTAACATCCTGGGTCTGGCTATTATCGACCTGAGCGCTATTCAGGAAGAAGTTATCCTGGTAGCCGCAGACCTGACCCCGTCAGAAACCGCACAGCTGAACCTGAACAAGGTGCTGGGTTTCATCACCGACGCGGGCGGACGGACTTCCCATACTTCTATCATGGCGCGTTCTCTGGAACTGCCAGCCATCGTAGGTACGGGTAGCGTCACCTCTCAGGTTAAAAACGACGACTATCTGATTCTGGATGCCGTAAACAACCAGGTTTACGTCAATCCGACCAACGAAGTTATTGAGCAACTGCGCGCCGTTCAGGAGCAGGTTGCTACCGAGAAAGCGGAACTTGCTAAGCTGAAAGATCTCCCGGCTATCACGCTGGACGGACATCAGGTAGAAGTTTGCGCCAACATCGGTACCGTTCGTGACGTTGAAGGCGCTGAGCGTAATGGCGCCGAGGGTGTTGGTCTGTACCGCACCGAATTCCTGTTCATGGACCGTGAATCGCTGCCGACTGAAGAAGAACAGTTTGCTGCGTATAAAGCCGTTGCTGAAGCCTGTGGCTCTCAGGCGGTCATCGTCCGTACCATGGACATCGGCGGCGATAAAGAGCTGCCGTACATGAACTTCCCGAAAGAAGAGAACCCGTTCCTGGGCTGGCGTGCCGTACGTATCGCCATGGATCGTAAAGAGATCCTGCGGGATCAGGTTCGCGCAATCCTGCGCGCCTCTGCTTTCGGCAAACTGCGCATCATGTTCCCAATGATCATCTCTGTTGAAGAAGTGCGTGCACTACGCAAAGAGATCGAAATCTACAAACAGGAACTGCGCGACGAAGGTAAAGCATTTGACGAAAGCATTGAGATTGGCGTGATGGTGGAAACACCGGCAGCGGCAACAATTGCGCGTCATTTAGCCAAAGAAGTTGATTTCTTTAGTATCGGCACCAATGATTTAACGCAGTACACCCTGGCAGTTGACCGTGGTAATGATATGATTTCACACCTTTACCAACCGATGTCGCCATCTGTGCTGACGCTGATCAAGCAAGTTATTGATGCTTCTCATGCGGAAGGCAAATGGACTGGCATGTGTGGTGAGCTTGCAGGCGACGAACGTGCTACACTTCTGTTGCTGGGGATGGGTCTGGACGAATTCTCTATGAGCGCCATTTCTATCCCGCGCATTAAGAAGATTATCCGTAACACGAACTTCGAAGATGCGAAGGTGTTAGCAGAGCAGGCTCTTGCTCAACCGACAACGGACGAGTTAATGACGCTGGTTAACAAGTTCATTGAAGAAAAAACAATCTGCTAATCCACGAGATGCGGCCCAATTTACTGCTTAGGAGAAGATCATGGGTTTGTTCGATAAACTGAAATCTCTGGTTTCTGATGATAAGAAAGACACCGGAACTATTGAGATTGTTGCTCCGCTCTCTGGCGAGATCGTCAATATCGAAGACGTGCCGGATGTAGTTTTTGCTGAAAAAATCGTTGGTGATGGCATCGCTATCAAACCAACCGGTAACAAAATGGTCGCCCCTGTTGATGGCACCATCGGCAAAATCTTTGAAACCAACCACGCTTTCTCTATCGAATCCGACAGCGGCATTGAGCTGTTTGTTCACTTCGGTATTGATACCGTTGAACTGAAAGGCGAAGGCTTTAAGCGCATCGCTGAAGAAGGTCAGCGCGTTAAAGTGGGCGACCCGGTTATTGAATTCGATCTGCCGCTGCTGGAAGAAAAAGCCAAGTCTACCCTGACTCCGGTTGTTATCTCCAACATGGACGAAATCAAAGAGCTGATCAAACTGTCCGGTAGCGTGACAGTGGGTGAAACTCCGGTTATCCGCATCAAGAAGTAATTCTTGCTGCTGAGAAGAATGGCGCCTGATGGCGCCATTTTTTTATCTGGCAGACCTCAAAATCTGCCGGATAACGCTAAATTTGTGAGGTGACCGGTCGGTAACACGCCTCGCGCATCAGGATTTTCATCCCTTCCGGCCCGCTTTCCAGCATCCGTCGCTCCGAATCCGCCACTAACAGTTCACAATTGTAGCCACCCGCGATGCCAAACATGGCCCGCGCCACACAGATATCTTCCAGCGCCGTTGCCCCGCTGGTGTCAAAATGTCCAACCATACGCCCATTCTGGCGAACCACCAGCCGGTAACTCTTCATCGCGCCTCCCCTGCCGGTGGCAGAATTAACTCATCACAACCGCACAGATTGGTCCATTTCATCACTTCCAGTACGCGCTGTGCTGCATCGTGCGTCGCGGTTGTCAGCGCTTTACCCAGCACAATACCGCTCACCAGCTCAGCACAAAACAGATCGCCAGTTCCCTTCAGATCCGTTTTAACCCGTGGATGAGCGAACACCTCAACCGTTTCAGCCGTCACTACCGCCACGTTAATAATATCTTCGCTATCCCCCGGCGCACTGGTGATCACCACCCATTTCAGCGTTTCGGTAAGCAGCGATTGCGCCGCCGTGATGGCTTCATCAAGCGTACGACACGGCTTTCCGCTCAGCATTTGCAGTTCAAACACGTTCGGCGTCAGTCCCTGAGCCAGCGGTAGCAGGTGCTGACGGTAGGCCTGCGGAATTTCAGCTTTTACATACATACCGCTGTCCGTATCGCCAATCACCGGGTCAACCAAAATGCACACTGCCGGATGCGTAGCCCGCACCGTTTTCAGCCACTGTGCTAACAGAGCGATTTGCTCTGCACTGCCCATATAGCCTGTAGTCACCGCCTTCAGCTCGCGCAAAGCATCACGCTCATTCAAGGCGCGGAGATACCCGCTAAACCAGTCGGCCGGAATAACGCCGCCGTAAAATGTTTCATAATGCGGGGTATTGCTGAACAGCACCGTTGGCACTGCCGTCACGCGTAATCCCTGCGCTTTAATGGCCGGAACGGCGATGCTGTTGCCTACGCTGCCATAAACCACCTGTGACTGGACGGCGACGATATCGGTCTGTAACGCCCGATGCTTGTCGCCGAAGAGCACTGACTGAATATCACTCCCCTGCTCCATAAATTTCTCCTCTCGCTGGACAGCGGGCTTACGCCTCACTATTATCGTCATATGCTAAAATTCATTTTGTCATAGGTCAATAATGATCGACGGAAAAACCGCTAACGAAATTTTTGACAGTATTCGTCAACATGTCGCTACAGGCACGTTGGCAGCAGGAGAAACGTTGCCGCCGGTGCGTGAACTGGCAACAGCATTGAACGTTAACCGTAATACTGTCGCGGCGGCTTATAAACGCCTGGTCACCTCCGGGCTAGCACAAAGCCAGGGACGTAACGGCACGGTAATCAAGGGGATTTCAGCCCCCGTTGCGCTGGAAGGCGGCAATCCGGATACCGCGCTTATCGATCTTTCCGGCGGTAATCCAGCCCCCGCGCGTCTTCCCGACCTCAGCCGTTATTTCGCGCAAATAAATAAGAATCCTCGTTTGTACGGTGATGCCGCTGTATCACCCGGCCTTGAGGCGTGGGCCGCGCAATGGATGCAAGATGCGATGCCAGCCACGGGAGAAATTGATATCACCAGCGGCGCCATTGATGCCATTGAGCGGCTGCTGTGCGCCCATTTACTGCCTGGCGACAGCGTTGTGGTAGAAGATCCATGCTTTTTGAGCAGCATCAACATGCTGCGTTATGCCGGATTCTCCGCCAGTCCGGTCAACGTTGACAGCGAAGGCATGCAGCCAGACATGCTGGAAATCGCGCTACAGAAAGGCGCGCGGGCGGTGATTCTGACGCCGCGCGCCCATAATCCGACAGGATGCAGTCTGAGCGCATCCCGCGCGGCGCAATTGCAGGAAATCCTGGCCCGCTATCCGCAGACGCTGGTGATCGTCGACGACCACTTTGCGCTGCTGTCCGCATGCCGTTGGTATCCGGTGATTGCGAAGGAAACCACACACTGGGCGATTGTCCGCTCAATGTCGAAAACTTTAGGCCCGGATTTACGCCTGGCCATCGTCGCCAGCGATCCACTCACTTCCGCGAAACTGCGTTTACGGCTCAACGCCGGCAGTCAGTGGGTTAGCCATCTGCTGCAGGATCTGGCCTGCGCCTGCCTGAGTGACGAGACTTATCAACACACGCTGGAGCAAACTCAGCAGTTTTACGCCGCCCAGCAGCAAAAGCTGGCAGCGGCTCTGCGGCTTCATGGCATTACGCTGCCCGACAGCGACGGTCTTAATCTGTGGCTGCCGCTAGAAGATAACAGCCAGGCTATCGCTTTTGCGCTGGCAAAGTCCGGCTGGCTGGTACGTGAAGGCGAAGTGTTTGGCGTCAATACGCCTGCGCATGGCTTGCGCATTACGCTGTCAACATTAGCAGACAGCGACATTGATAAGCTGGCGACTGATATCCATCAGGCGCTAAAGCGCTAACAGGAGAGAAAAAGTGCGAGTTCATTTTGTTATTCATGAGTCTTTCGAATCTGCTGGCGCGTACCTGCCGTGGGCCGAATCACGCGGCTATACCATCAGTTGGTCGCGCGTTTACGCCGGAGAAACTGTTCCCGCTAATGCCGATGGCTTCGATATGCTGGTGGTATTTGGTGGGCCGCAGTCACCCCGCACCACGCTCGCAGAGTGCCCATACTTTGACTCTCAGGCAGAGCAGCATCTGATAAATCAGGCGATTGCGGCACGTAAAATCGTGGTGGGGATCTGTTTGGGGTCGCAGTTAATCGGCGAAGCACTGGGCGCGAAGGTGTGCCAAAGCCCGGAAAAAGAGATTGGTCACTATCCGATCGCCCTGACCGAGGCAGGCCAACAGCATCCGTTGTTCAGCCATTTCGGCTCACCGCTCAACGTGGGTCACTGGCACAATGACATGCCGGGATTGACCGACCAGGCGACAATTCTTGCCACAAGCGAGGGATGTCCGCGACAAATCGTACAATACGGTAATTTCGTCTATGGTTTTCAGTGCCATATGGAGTTTACCGCCGAAGCGGTCGAAGGATTAATTCAGCACTCTGAGCAAGAACTGGCCGAAGCGAAAGGGAAGCGCTTTATTCGCGCTGTTGAAGAGATGCGCACCTGGGATTACCAGCAGATGAATGAGACGCTGTGGCAATTCCTTGATAAGTTGGTAGAAAAACGTAACGATTGAACAGTGCGGGCCGGAGAAGACGCTTTGCGTCGTCATCCGGCGATCCTGCCGTACGGTTGCCTGCTAGCGCTACGCTTATCAGGCCGACAAATTAAATACCTAATCCCTGGCTGAAATGCTCTTCGCCAAAGACCCCGGTGGAAAGGTAGCGATCGCCGCGATCGCAGATGATCGCCACCACCACCGCCCCCGGTGTCGCGCGCGCCACGCGTAACGCGCCCGCAACCGCGCCGCCAGAACTCACTCCGCAAAAAATCCCTTCGCGAACGGCCAGTTCACGCATGGTGTTTTCCGCATCGTTCTGATGAATATCCAGCACCTCATCCACCAGCGAGGCGTTGAAAATGCCCGGCATATATTCCGCTGGCCAGCGACGAATGCCCGGAATACTACTGCCTTCTTCCGGCTGCAGGCCAACGATGGTGACGGGTTTGTCCTGTTCACGCAGAAAACGCGATACGCCGGTAATGGTGCCTGTCGTCCCCATGCTGGAGACGAAATGGGTAATACGGCCTGACGTCTGCTGCCAGATTTCGGGTCCGGTAGTCGTGTAGTGCGCATACGGGTTATCAGGATTATTAAACTGATCGAGAAGTTTACCTTCTCCGCGCTGCGCCATCTCAAGGGCTAAATCACGCGCCCCTTCCATCCCCTGCTCTTTGGTCACCAGAACCAGTTCAGCCCCGTAAGCACGCATCGCCGCACGTCGCTCCTGGCTCATGTTGTCTGGCATCAGGAGCTTCATGCGGTAGCCTTTCAGCGCGGCAATCATCGCCAGCGCAATACCCGTATTACCACTGGTAGCCTCAATCAGCACGTCGCCTGGCTGAATTTCCCCGCGCTTTTCCGCTTCAACGATCATCGACAACGCCGCGCGGTCTTTCACTGAACCTGCAGGATTATTGCCTTCCAGCTTGACCCAAATTTCACTGCCGTTATCCGCCGTCAGACGTTGTAATTTCACCAAAGGCGTATTGCCAATTGTTTGTTCTAATGTGTTCACGTTTTCAGCTCAATAAAATGCCGGGTGGCGCNTTACCCGGCTTACAGGTCATGCACCACCCGTTAAGCCCGGTAAGCGCAGCGCCACCGGATGATAACTATACGAATTAACCTATCAGGCACTTTGCGCCAGGGCAAGTTCCTCTTCACGCGTTTCAATACGCTGGTCGCCATTATACAAACGCGCATTTTGCAGCCCAACAAACAGACGTTCGCCGCGGTTCGGGGAATCATCGCCCTGCATAATCACCGTCAGCGGTTCGTTATACCACCCCAAAGGTTGCACAACTAATTGGGTGTAGTGTCCTTTCGGACTGGCTTCCAGCACCTGTACCGGCAACGGTGAATCCAGACTGGTACGACGGCTGACGTCCACTTCCCACGGACGCAGGAACAGATCCACCGGACCCTGATAGCCAGGCGTATAGCCCAACGGCCAGCGATGTGCGCCCACGTGGAATTGTCCACCGCGAATCGTCCCTTGCAGGCGGTTAACTTCACCCATAAATTCCAGGACAAAACGGGTAGCCGGTTCGCGCCATACCTGATCGGGCGCATCGGCCTGCTCGATATGACCCTGGCTCATCACCACCACGCGGTCTGCGACTTCCGTCGCTTCTTCCTGATCGTGGGTAACAAACACGCTGGTGAACTTCAGCTCTTCATGCAACTGACGTAGCCAGCGACGCAGTTCTTTACGCACCTGAGCATCGAGCGCGCCAAACGGCTCGTCGAGCAACAAGATCTGCGGCTCTACCGCCAGCGCACGCGCCAACGCCACGCGCTGCTTTTGCCCCCCGGAGAGCTGTGCCGGGAAACGGTCCGCCAGATGAGCCAGTTGAACCATCTCCAGCAGTTTGGTCACTTTTGCTTTGATCGTCGCCGCATTCGGGCGCTCCCGCCGTGGCAGAACAGTCAGACCAAAAGCGATATTGTCGAAAACAGTCATATGACGAAACAGCGCATAGTGCTGAAACACGAACCCCACCTTACGGTCGCGGGCGTGCAAACGGCTGACGTCAGTGCCATGGAAACGGATATGCCCGCTGGACTGATGCTCCAGCCCGGCGATGATGCGCAGCAGCGTGGTTTTGCCCGATCCAGAAGGCCCCAACAGGGCGACCATCTGACCTGAAGGAATATCCAGCGAGATATCGTTCAGCACCTGTGTGCGACCAAAAGACTTCTTAATATTGGCAATCTCAATGCTCATGATTTTCCTCCTGCTGCGCGCGCTTCTCCTGGTTTTCCAGGCGCCATTGCAACATGCTCTTCAAAAACAAGGTAATAATCGCCATCAGCGTTAATAGCGCCGCGGCGGTAAAGGAGCCGACAGTGTTGTAGTCCTGCTCCAGTAATTCAATCTGTAACGGCAGAGACAAAGTTTCACCGCGAATCGAGCCAGAAACCACCGATACCGCGCCGAACTCGCCAATCGCACGGGCGTTGGTCAGCACTACACCGTACAGCAATGCCCAACGGATATTCGGCAGCGTAACGCGACGGAACATTTGCCAGCCGGATGCGCCAAGCAGAACCGCCGCCTCATCTTCATGGCTGCCCTGGCTTAACATCACCGGCACCAGTTCGCGCACCACAAACGGACAGGTCACGAACACCGTCACCAGCACCATTCCCGGCCAGGCAAACATAATTTGCAGGTTGTGTTCATCCAGCCATCCGCCAAGCGGGCCGTTAGAGCCGTAAAACAGCAGATAGACCAGGCCAGCGACCACTGGTGAAACGGCAAACGGAATATCCAGTAATGTGAGCAACAACTGGCGTCCAGGGAAGTTAAAGCGGGTCACCAGCCAGGCCAGTAACACGCCAAACACCAGGTTCACCGGCACCGCAATCAGCGCAATCAGCACCGTCAGCCAGATGGCGTGCAGCATGTCCGGATCAGCCAGGTTGTGTAATACCGGCATCAACCCCTTGCTGAACGCCTGCACGAAGATGTAAACCATCGGCACCAGCAAAATAAAGGCGGATACCAGCATGCCCGTGCCGATCAGAAACCATTTCCCCCAGTTGATGCGGGGTGCGCCATAACGTTTCAATTGGGTAATGTCTGCCATCAGTGACCTACCACGCGTCGACCAAAGCGACTTTGCAGGGTGTTAATTGAAAACAGCAGCAGCAACGAAGCCCCGAGGATCACAGATGCAATCGCGCTGGCGGCCGGGTAGTCAAACTCCTGCAAACGAACAAAAATCATCAGCGAGGTCACTTCCGTTTTCCATGCGATGTTTCCGGCGATAAAGATAACCGCACCAAACTCACCGAGGCTGCGGGTAAACGAGAGCGCAACGCCCGCGACTAGCGCGGGAGACAGCTCCGGCAGTACCACTTTACGAAAGCTCTGCCAGCGCGTAGCGCCGAGCGTTTCCGCCGCTTCTTCATACTCCGGACCTAACTCTTCCAGCACCGGCTGCACGGTACGCACCACGAATGGAATGCTGGTAAAAGCCATCGCCACCGCAATGCCAAGCCAGGTGTAAGTCACTTTAATATCCAGCTTCGCCAGCCACTCGCCGTAGAAACCGTTGACCGAAAACAGCGATGCCAGCGTCAGACCTGCTACCGCCGTAGGCAGCGCAAACGGCAGATCCATCAGCGCATCCAGCAGCGTACGGCCCGGAAAGCGATAGCGGGTTAAGATCCACGCCATCAGCAAACCAAACACGCCGTTAAAAATCGACGCCACAAACGCCGACAGCAGCGTCACTTTATAAGCCGCCACCACCTGCGGGTTGGTAATCACATCCCAGTATTGCGCCCAGCTCATTTGCGCCAATTGCATCACCAGCGCGCTAAGCGGCAGCAGCAAAATCAGGCAGACAAACAGTAAGCTGGTGCCCAAACTTAAGGTAAAGCCGGGCAGCACGCGTCGGGAAGAAACAGCAAACATTTACTTACGCCCCGCCGCCAACAGTTTGTCCAACTCACCGCCGCTGACAAAGTGCGTTTTCATTACCTCAGGCCACGAGCCAAACCTGTCTTCCACGCGGAAAAGTTCGGTCTGCGGGAATTTATCCTGCAGTTTGTCCATCACCTGCGGGTTATTCACGCGGTAGTAGAAATCGGTAATGATGGTTTGCGCCTGCGGGCTGTACAGCCAGTTCAGGTAAGCTTTTGCCGCTTTTTCAGTACCGTTAGCCTGCACATTTTTATCTACCCAGGCCACCGGGAACTCCGCCAGAATGTTGACCTTCGGCACCACCACTTCGAAGCCCTGGTCTTCATACTGTTTACGGATGTTGTTCACTTCTGATTCAAAGGTGATCAGCACATCGCCCAGACCGCGTTCCACGAATGTGGTGGTTGCCCCGCGACCGCCGGTATCAAACACTTCCACGTTTTTCAGAAACTGGGTCATGAACTGTTCAGTTTTGGCTTTATCCCCACCATCCGCTTTATCTGCCGCGCCCCACGCAGCCAGATAGGTATAACGCGCGTTACCGGAGGTTTTCGGATTCGGGAAAATCAGTTTCACGTCCGGGCGAACCAGGTCGTTCCATTCGTGGATATTCTTCGGGTTACCCTTACGCACCAAAAACGCCATGGTGGAATAGAATGGCGAACTGTTATTCGGCAGACGGCTTTGCCAGTCGGCCGGGATCAGCTTGCCTTTGTCATGCAGGATCTGCACATCGGTCACCTGGTTATAGGTCACCACATCGGCTTTCAGCCCCTGCAGAATCGCCAGCGCCTGTTTTGATGACCCGGCATGAGATTGTTTAATCGTCAGTTTGTCACCGCCGTTATCCTTCGCCCATTGCTGTTCAAACGGCGGGTTAAGGGCGGCAAACAGCTCGCGAGAGACATCGTATGAACTGTTCAGCAGCTCCGTTGCCTGCGCCTGACCCACCAGCAGCAGCATTGCTGCCAGCGTCAGGGTTCTTTTTTTCAGTAAGTTAACGGCCATTGCGCACCCTTATAAATTTAATGACTTTCTTATGGTCATCATATTTATAACCAGTGCTAAAGGAGTAACGGTTTTATATACCGTTTGATGATTTGAAAGTTGAAAAGAGAATAAGGGTACCTCCTCCCCAGCGCACGGGGAGGAGACCGGCATCAATCAGACGCCGACGCTAACGCTTTCAGGCAGGGTGCTGCCACCATCAATCACGTTTTGCGTGCCAGTCAAGTAACTGGACTCATCCGACGCCAGGAATGCCGCCAGTTCACCAACCTCAAGTGGGCAGGCCAAGCGGCGCATCGGGATCGCTTTTGCCATTTCGACTAATACGGATTCAGGATCCTCCGGATTAGACTGACGAGCGATATTTTCCGCCATCGGCGTACGAACGTAGCCCGGGCAAATGGCATTAACGCGAATGCCGGACTGCGCGTATTCCACCGCCAGAGATTTGGTCAAACCGATGATTGCGGCTTTCGACAGCGCGTAGGCCGTTTCGCCCGGATCGGCAACCATATCGCCGGTCACAGATGACATCATCACGATGCGCCCGTCTTTGCGCGCAATCATCTCCGGCAGAACGGCTTTCGTCACGTTCCAGACGCCTTTAATGTTGATATCAATGTGGAAATCGCGATCTTCATCGCTCATATCAAGGAAGTTGCCGAGGCGACATACGCCCGCATTGTTGACCAGAATATCGATTTTGCCTTCAATCTTCTTAGCGCGTTTTACCGCTTCCGTGACCGACGCAAAATCTCTGACGTCAGCGTGTACGGCGGTGCAACGGTGCCCGCGCCCAGCCAACTCATCCGCCAGTTTTTCAATCTCATCGGAGATATCCAGCAGGATTAGGTTCGCGCCATGGCGGGCAAATGTTCTGGCGATCCCTTCGCCAATACCCTGAGATGCGCCCGTAATCAATGCTGTTTTGCCCGTGAGTTTTCCCATTTCAATATTCTCCTTTTGAATATGAAGCATTCGCTTCATTCACGCAGAAGATACAGCAATAACAAATAAGTGCTGAGGAATAGCTCACTAAATCAGGTTAATCTCAGGTAAAAAAAGTCCCCGGCATTGCGGGGACCCAATAGTAAACATGCTCTGACCAGGTTAACAGAAGACTTACAGCCGTTTTTCCAGCAAATGTGCTCTCATCAACTCCGATGCCATCTGCGCATCCCCTTTTTTAATATGAAGCAGTATTTCCCTCTGTTTTGCCGCCGTATCAAGAAAATACTGACGATCGTTCGCAGGTAACGACTCCCTTGTTTTCTCAAAATAAGTAATGAGGACATCAGAGAAAACCTGCAGCACCCGGTTGCCACTCGCCTGTAGCAAGAGCAAATGAAAATCTCTATCGTGACGATCGGCCACCTGGGGGTTATCCGCATTCTCTTCAATAAGCCTTAGCTCATTTTCAAGTTTGGAGAGCATCGCCGGAAAAATTCTACGTGTTGCCAGAGGGATAATCGCGCACTCAATCAGGATCCTTGCCTCTGTAAATTCCGTGATATCAAACCCAGACAAATCAAACTGCATTAACAACTGGTGATTTATGTTGTGCTGTTCCAAATTCTTCAAGACGCTGCCACGACGAGGAGATCGTTCCAACATTCCCATCTGTACCAGTGTGCTGAGCGCCTGACGAACTTTATATCTTGATGTATTAAAACGAACGGCAAGCTCAGTTTCAGTTTCAATGCGACCATCAGCATTGCGGTTAGCATCATCAAGCAGATAATTTTTAATACTTTCAAACAGTTCGTTTTTGTTATCCATAAACACTCTCGGATTAAAGTGCTGCAAAACTGATGAGTATAAATAATCTAATAAGTTAGATTGCTTAATATACTGTTATGGTAAGATTATAGCCCCTATTATTCAAATTATACCAAGCCATTTGTTAATAAAAAGGAATTAATTATGGTGTTATTCGTAACTCAGTTTGCGATAGTACTTATATGTATCGGTATAGGTGGGCGTTTTGGTGGGATTGGCCTGGGGGCTGCTGGCGGGTTAGGACTCGCTATCCTGACTTTTGGTTTTGGACTCCCTCCCGACTCACCTCCTTTCACTGTTATTTCTATTATCCTTGCGGTTATCACTTGCATCACAATCCTCCAGGCGGCTGGCGGGCTTGATTTATTCGTTACGATGGCAGAACGGATCCTCAGAAAGTGGCCGGGCGCGATCACTTTCCTCGGCCCCGCAGTCGCTTACCTTTTTACTGCTATCTGCGGAACAGGATATGTTGCCTTTTCGGTTTATCCAGTCATTGCTGAAATTGCAGCAGATGCCAGGGTACGGCCAGAGAGAGCCATGTCGATGTCAGTAATCGCTGCCAATTTTGGGCTTATTGCCAGCCCGGTCAGTGCGGTCGTTACAGGGACAATTGCTGTCCTTGCTGGATTACATGTCTCTGCTTTAGATATCTTGTTAGTCACCGTTCCCGGAACGTTCCTTGGCTGCGTTGTCGGCTGCCTGTTCGTCTTTAAAAGAGGTCATGAGCTTAAAAATGATCCGGAATTCCAACGCAGGGTTGCTGAAGGTGAGTTTGAATCAGTAAAAGCTGAAGAGCGAACAGCCAATATAGTGACAAAAGAGGCGAAGAGAGGATTGCTAATTTTCCTTACCGGTATCATTCTGGTCGTACTTATGGGTTCAATTCCTGAATTACGTCCTGAGTGGAATAACGGTACCGGAATGGAGCGTATGAGTATCCCTACCACGCTGCAAATAGTTATGCTGACAACAGCATGTATTATTATGATGGTATGTCGAATTTCTCCGTCAAAACTCGATTCAGGTTCTGTTTTTAAAGCTGGTCTTGTGGGTGTTGTCGCCATATTTGGTCTGTCATGGATGATGAACTCCTTTTTTGAGGCATGGCACGAGTTATTTAACACGGCTTTCCACGGTTTTCAGAATCCAGTCTTGTTCGGCATTATTGTTTTTGGTCTTTCAGCCGTAATTTATAGCCCCGCAGCGACTGCTGTAGCGCTACTCCCCGCTGGCGTGTTAATGGGATATCCGGCAGAAACCCTGGTCGCCCTGCTCCCGCTGACTTGTGGATCATTCATTATTCCAGGGGGGGCACAGATTGGCTGTGTGGCGTTTGATCGTACCGGGACAACTCGAATTGGCAAGTATGTGGTTAATCACAGTTACATGCTACCTGGTCTTGTTACCGTTGTAGCATCAACCCTTTTTTGCTTCCTTTTTTCCAAAATGCTGATGTAGTGAGAGAGCAATTTAATTGTGGTAAACCTTTTCTTCATGGCATCCCCCCTGAATGAATTCAGAGAGGATGCCTGTTACTCACTTCTGAATAGCGCCACTGCAATTTTCCATAGAATGTACTTTACAGAACAACCTGAGCAATGAGATAAGCAAAAATTACCTGAGAGATAACCATCACAAAACCCGGACGAATATAGCTATGGTTGACAACAAAGCGTCCAATCTTTGTGGTACCTGTTCGATCAAATGCAACACAGCCGATTTGATTTGCTCCAGGTATAATAAAGTCACCACAGGTACATGCAAAAATAGCGATAAGAAACGGGGCTGGAATACCTAAGGTAACACCGAGTGGCATGATGGCAGCTACCGTCGCCGCCGGGCTCATAATGACCAGCGAGAACAAGAATACAACCACACCAAATAGCATTGGTGCATCATTGACAATGCCACCAAAAACCTTAATCAGTTCTGGCTGATAGGCATCAAAAAACGTCGCCGTCATCCATGAAACACCGAGTATTGCTACCACTCCCATCAAACCTGCACGGAAGACTGAGCCGCTATTCAAGGTACTACTTGGTACTTTACTGACAATCATAATAAACAACGCGGCTGTCAACATGACCATCTGAATAACCATTGGGGTTGACAGTCTTTTTCCATCCCAGGAAGGGAGTAACTCTGTAAAAGAACCTAAAATAAGTACCAGTACCACACCAATCGCAAAGATAACGACACCTTTTTTAGCGCCAGCTGAAGCAACAAATTCTTTTTTTTGCTCAGTATGCATGAACTCATATTCGCCAGCAGCAACTCTCCTTTGGAATTCCGGATCATCCTCCAGCTCTTTTCCGCGTTTATAAACTGAAAAGCTGGTAACAATAGCAGCCATAAAGAATGATGGGAGAGCAATCGTCAGTATTTGCCCAAGGCTAATCCCGGCATATTCATGCAGAATAGCCAGCATCCCAGCGGTTGCCGCACTCATCGGACTGGCAGCAACCGCGACACTGGCCGCAATAACCGTTGCGGACAACGCTCGCTCCGGACGGACCTTTGCTTCAGCAGCTACTTCAGCGACAACCGGATACAAAGAGAAAGCAACGTAAGTAGTTCCACAGAATAACGTAAATATGGAAGTTAATATGGGGGCAACAAAAGTAATTGCCTGTGGTTTTTTACGGAGTAATTTTTCAGCCACGCGCACCAGATAATCAAGCCCACCAGCGGCCTGTAATACGCTAACAGCGCCAATCACACAAATAATAATTAGCATTGCAGTAATAGATGGTGCGGAGGGTTTAAGTCCAAAACCCAGAACTAATATTGCAACACCAAGTCCTCCACCAGCACCCAGCCCCATTCCGCCATAACGCCCGCCTATACCAATACAGGCGAGTACAATAAATAATTGTATAAAAAATAAAGCATCCATTTTTCACCTCAAAGCGTCTCCCGGATATTGCATCCGGGAGATATTAATTACTATGCTCGGGATTAGTTTAAATATGATTTAGCAATTTCGATCTGTTTTTTAACAGCATCAGTCCCTGTGCCACCATAAGACATTCTTGATTTAATACATGCTTCGAGAGATATACTCTCATAAATATCATTTTCAATTTTATCATCAAATGTGTGGAATTCATCCAGAGTAAGCTCTTCCAACATTTTTCTATGTTTTATACAGTAATTAACAGCACTGCCAACAATATGGTGAGCTTCTCTAAAAGGAATGCCTTTACGAACCAGGTAGTCAGCCATATCGGTTGCGTTTGAAAATCCTCTTGCCGCTGCGCTACGAGTATTATCTGAAAGAATAACCATTTTTTCGAGCATCGGCGCCATAATTTTCAGACTGGTCTGTAAGGTATCCATAGAGTCATAGACCTGCTCTTTATCCTCACTCATATCAGTATTATAGGCCAGAGGGATACCTTTCATAATGGTCAACATCGCCATTAGATTTCCGTACATACGCCCCCCTTTGCCGCGCATTTTTTCAGCCACGTCGGGGTTTTTCTTCTGTGGCATGATGCTGGAACCGGTACAGAAATCATCTGAAAGCTCAATAAACTTAAAATCCTGACTTGAGAATAAAACCAGTTCTTCTGACAAACGGGTAAGATGCATAAAGCACATAGCAGCGGCGGCAGTGAATTCAACCATATGGTCACGATCGCTGACAGAATCAATACTGTTTTCAGTCGGTTTGTCAAAGCCAAGCTCTTTAGCCGTGAAATCACGATCAATGGGGAAAGTAGTACCGGCAAGGGCTGCTGAACCTAAAGGGCATTCCCCCATGCGTAGATAAAGGTCTGCAAAACGAGTCCAGTCACGGCGTAACATCCAATAATATGCCATTATCCAGTGCGACAGAAGAATAGGCTGACCGGTCTGTAAATGAGTATAGCCAGGCATGATCGCATTAATGTTATTTTCAGCCTTGCTGATAATAACTTTTTGTAGATGAACGATATCCTGCTGAATTTCACGAATAGTCGATCTCATGTGCATTTTCGAATCGACAGTCGTCTGGTCATTACGACTGCGGCCGGTATGTAGCTTCCCGCCTACAGGACCAATTATTTCTGTCATACGTCTTTCTATCGCCATATGAATATCTTCATCAACGGTATCAAAAACGAATTGCCCTTCCTCAATCTCTTTATTAACCTGCCTTAACCCGCCAATAATCGCATTCGCTTCATCCTGCGTGATAATCCCCTGACGGCCCAGCATAGTGGCGTGAGCAATACTCCCCTGAATATCAAAAGGGCAGAGACGTTGTTCCAGCATAATTGTCGCATTATAAGATTCGACCAGTTTATTTGTAGGCATATCAAAACGCCCACCCCATAATTTTGTAGACATAAAACCTCCAATGACCCTTTGTTGCAAAATGGTTAAATATAAATTCCGTTATTTTTCGGTCATTTTCAGATTACAAGACAGTCATTTTAATTGTCAACAAATGAAGGCATTAAATCAATTTATATCGAAATTAATTACACTTATTATTTATTTTGTTTTCATAAATTGCATTAAAAAACCTGATCTTCCTCACATTTAAATTGTGATTTAATTCAGATATATTCAGAATTTTTAAAGTAATAAATTGGTATTAATAGTTTATTGATTCTAAATAATTCCATTTAATACCGTTGTCATAACCGAGAAACTGGCAGATAAATAATAATGAACGTGGGAGGTGATTTTTCAGGATGAGCGTCAACGCGAGTGCATCATCAGCATGGCGGACGTTGGGTGGTTCAAGGGAGAGCTATATTGTGCCAGATGGCGGCATCAGCGCCATCTGGCATCAAAAAATTACAGGGCCAGCAAACGATCCAGCGATGGCGCGAAATAATAGCCGCCGGTCACCGGTTTAGTGAAGCGCAGCATCGCGTCGCGCTTGCCGTCAGTGTCGCCAAACATGCTCAGCAGTTGCTGCTCGATGTTGTGCAACCGGGCGCAATAGGCACAGAAATAGAGGCCGTGCGTACCGCTGGCGGTGCCGTATGGCAGGCTCTGGCGCACAATTTTCAGTCCTTTACCATCTTCTTTGAGATCGACACGGCTCAGGTGAGAAGTAACCGGACGGTCATCACCGTCGATCTCTTCGTTGGCTTCCTTGGTACGCCCAATCATCATTTCCTGGTCATGAATGCTCATGCGGTTAAGCTGCTTCAGGTTATGTTCCCAACGCTGCACAAACACATAGCTGCCACCAGCATCCACGCCATCTTTAATAACCGCGACTTCACGGCGCGTTTCAACGCCTGCCGGGTTTTCCGTTCCGTCAACAAAGCCGCTGAGATCGCGCTCTTCAACCCAACGGAAACCGTGGATCTCTTCTTTGACTTCAATACAGTCGCCAAAGGCTTCCATTGCCGCCTGTGCAACGGAGAAATTCACGTCATGACGCAAAGAGAGAATATGAATCAGCACATCATACTGGGTGGCTGGCGCAAGACCTTTACCGTAAGGGATAAAGTCTTTTAACTCTTCTGCGCCAACGCCGCCGCTCAGTGTACGCCAGGTGTTGTTGCCAAAAGCAACAACCGCGCCCAGATGCGCATCCGGGAACTTCGCTTCAAAGGTCGCCAGCTTATCGGCGAAGGTTTTGCTGGCCCCACGCAGGGCCTCAACGTCGCCTTTAACATTGGCTTCAATCCAAATCGCCGCACGGCAATGTTCTGGCAAAATGCCACTCTGAACCTGAGACATTGTTCCTCCTGAAAAAAAAGATGCCACGACATCGTGGCATTGATGGGCGCTATTCTACCTGTTTTTTTAACAAGCCGATTTGTTCAGACGCAAATTAACGCCGCCAGATAATTTTGCTTACTTTCCATGCTTTCAACGTATCGTCAGACGGCATTAAGCCCTCAGGCCCGCTCCACTCACCGGAAAAGACGTAGCTAATATGTTGACTTCCTTCAGCTTTGCATTCAACGCCCGCGCTGTCATCGCCAGTCGCCTTCTGACAATTACCAAAGGCTTTAGTGTAAAGGTCGCTAAACGGTGTACCGATTTCGACACCCGCAGAAGAGGGAATATCGCTGTCGACTACATCAATACGGCTAATCGTTCCCTGATTGCCATTGATGACCATCGCCAGCTTGTCATCTTTCATCGCTTCATAAAAGCGCACCACATTACCGTTATCGGTCTTCATCCCGCTACGCAGGCGGTAATCACCGTCCAGCGCATCAGCAATGGTTTTTTCATCCAGCGGCGTAGCGCCAGTCAACGCTCCGACGCCCTGCTCAGTGACCTGCGTTGAAGAACCAAACCAGTTCCACGGATTGGCGGCAGACCAGTTCACCGATGACAACGTTGAACACCCGGTCAATAGCAGCGGCATCGCGCATAAAGTCAAACGCAGTGATTTCATTTCACTTCCTTCCTTATTTATCAACGTTGCTTGGAGTCCGGTTTCGCCAAAAAGTGCCGTTATTCTTTCTCGAGGGAAAAACAGGCGCGCAGACGTTGATTAGTTAACAGCCAGATCAGCGCAACGACATCCGCCACCAGCAGCGCCAGCCCGACGCCGTTGACCGGATTGCCTGCCAGCCACATCACCGGCTGCCAACACAGTAGCACCAGTTGAGCGAGGATCAGTAATCCTCGCAGCCAGCGCCATACCACCGGAAACGCAAAGCGTCGCCCGCTGAGTAAAAATGCTAATACCGCGGGAACGCCGGGAAGCAAACCCAGCCAGAAAGCGTCGTGATCGGGATAAAACAGATTCAGCAACGTGTTGCCCTGCTCACGGGAAGAACCGGCAATCACAAACAGAACCCAGGTGCGCGCCTGCAGCAGCAGCACGCACCAGAAGAGAAAAGGCAGGCGCAGACGCCCATGAGCGTCATAGTCGGCCGGATGAAACTCAGTACTCTTCATCTTCGATCAAACGCTTGCCCAGATTGAGTACATCCGCATGTTCATAGCCCAGACGTTCATACATACCCTGTACGACGTCATTATCGTCACGCACCATGATTTGAATCTTCGGACAACCGCGGGCAATGAGCTTTTTCTCCAGCCGGTTGAGCAGCGCATTGGCAATGCCGCGACCGCGAAACTCAGGATGTACGCCCAGGTAATAGGCCGAGCCGCGATGCCCGTCATATCCGCCCATCACCGTACCGACCACCTCGCCATTCACTTCAGCGACCAGGAACAAGCTGACGTCATGATTGACTTTACGCTCAATGTCCATTTCAGGGTCGTTCCATGGACGCAGCAGATCACAGCGCTCCCAGAGGGTGATCACCTCTTCGAAATCTTCCTGGCGAAAAACGCGTATTTCCATGGTATTGGTTACCTTTTCAGGACGTTAAAAAGCGATTATGGCGCGAACGGCTGATTTAGCCAATATCTGACGCGAAGCGGCGGAAAAAATGGCATAATACGGAATTGTCACGTATTGAAATGAAAAGTAAAACAATTCTTATCCCGATCCGTCGCAACGGACAACGCGATACGATATAACGTTTAGAACCTTTTTTTACAACTCAGGCCGTATGAGCACTTTTAAACCACTAAAAACACTCACATCGCGCCGCCAGGTGTTGAAAGCCGGGCTGGCCGCCCTAACGCTGTCAGGCATGTCGCAAGCCATCGCTAAAGAAGAAGCGCTTAAGACCAGCAATGGACACAGCAAACCGAAAGCGAAAAAAGCCGGCGCTAAGCGCGTTGTTGTCCTTGATCCGGGTCACGGAGGGATTGATACCGGCGCAATTGGTCGCAATGGGTCGAAGGAAAAGCACGTGGTACTGGCGATTGCCAAAAACGTGCGCTCGATTCTACGCAACCAGGGGATTGATGCGCGCCTGACGCGCTCCGGCGATACATTTATTCCGCTTTACGATCGCGTCGAGATCGCACATAAGCATGGCGCGGACCTGTTCATGTCGATCCACGCCGATGGTTTTACCAATCCGAGCGCTGCAGGTGCGTCGGTCTTTGCGTTGTCCAATCGCGGTGCCAGTAGCGCCATGGCGAAGTATCTGTCCGATCGTGAAAACCGGGCCGATGAAGTGGCCGGGAAGAAGACCACCGATAAAGACCATTTGCTGCAGCAGGTGCTGTTCGATCTGGTGCAAACGGATACCATTAAAAACAGCCTGACGTTAGGCTCGCATATTCTCAAGAAGATCAAGCCGGTACACCGTCTTCACAGCCGCAGCACGGAACAAGCCGCCTTCGTGGTGCTAAAATCACCATCAATTCCGTCGGTACTGGTCGAAACCTCGTTCATAACCAACCCGGAAGAAGAACGTCTGCTGGGTACGGCGGCATTTCGCCAGAAAATCGCCACCGCTATCGCCAATGGCATCATCAGCTATTTCCACTGGTTTGATAACCAGAAAGCACACTCGAAGAAACGTTAACCATGAAGCCCGATGCACAGCGCGTAAAACAGTTCCTGCTCAGCCTGCAAGATGATATTTGCCAGCAGTTATCCGCCGTAGACGGCGCCGAGTTTGTTGAGGATAACTGGCAACGTGAAGCAGGCGGCGGCGGGCGCAGCCGGATGCTGCGTAACGGCGGTATTTTCGAGCAAGCGGGCGTCAACTTCTCCCACGTTCACGGCGAGGCAATGCCGGCCTCGGCTACCGCCCATCGCCCCGAGCTTGCGGGACGCAGCTTTGAGGCCATGGGCGTCTCGCTGGTGGTACATCCGCAGAATCCCTACATTCCGACCAGTCACGCCAACGTGCGATTTTTTATCGCGGAAAAACCGGGCACTGACCCGGTCTGGTGGTTTGGCGGCGGCTTTGACTTAACGCCCTACTACGGCTTTGATGAGGATGCGGTTCACTGGCACCGCACGGCGCGAGATCTGTGCCAGCCGTTCGGCGAAGACGTTTATTCCCGTTACAAGAAGTGGTGCGATGACTACTTCTTCCTCAAGCATCGCAACGAACAGCGCGGCATTGGCGGACTGTTTTTCGATGATTTGAATACGCCGGATTTCGACCACGGCTTCGCCTTTATGCAGGCGGTAGGTCAAGGCTATACCGAAGCGTATCTGCCCATCGTTGAGCGCCGCAAAGCAATGAGCTGGGGCGAACGTGAACGCAATTTTCAGCTTTACCGTCGCGGACGCTATGTGGAATTTAACCTGGTGTGGGATCGCGGCACATTATTCGGTCTGCAGACCGGCGGCCGTACGGAATCGATTCTGATGTCGATGCCGCCGCTGGTGCGCTGGGAGTATGACTGGCAGCCGGAAGCGAACAGCCCGGAAGCCGCCCTTAGCGAGTTTATTCAGGTTCGCGACTGGGTGTAACCCCAGACAATACCAGCCCCCAGGCCGGATAAAACGCATTTGCGTCGCATCCGGCACATTCATCGCATCATGCCCACTGGCGCATGCGCTGATGCAGCGTCAATGAAGGTTTTTCCGCAAACAGCTGCTGGTAGTCGGTGGCAAACTGCCCTAAATGCCAGAACCCCCACTGCATGGCGGCGTCTTTCACCGTCGTACTCTGCGACCACGGGCTTATCAGCTCGCGACGTACGGCGTTCAGGCGAATGCGTTTTAACCAGGCATTCGGACCAATACCAAGGATCGCGTGAAAGGCGTTTTGCAACGTCCGACGGCTGACGTGCAGTTGATTACACAGATCGAGCACGGTCAGCGGTTCTGACATATTTTCCAG
The DNA here is from genome assembly GCF_030336725.1 of Citrobacter sp. Cb031. NCBI lineage: Bacteria > Pseudomonadati > Pseudomonadota > Gammaproteobacteria > Enterobacterales > Enterobacteriaceae > Citrobacter > Citrobacter sp. Cb031. The sequence continues at coordinate 160,369 of NZ_JAOWDA010000019.1, read as the reverse complement.
CACATATTCCCGCGCACGCGACAGCAGGCGACGATAGCTCTGATGGCTGATGCTCTCAGCCGTGATAATCGGCTGCGCCTCTTCCAACATAGTGCCCATCGCCAGCAGCAGGTTATCGCCCAGCACTTTGCGTACCGCAGGTTGATGGAGGTTTTCCGGATTTTCGCTAAACGTCGCCAGCGCCTGCTGCACAAAGCCCCATAACGCGGCTTTGTGTTGTTCTTTAACTTCCAGCGCCGACTGGTTGCGCAGCATATGCAGCACTCTTTCCGGGTTATGCAGGAAGTTGGCCTGACGGGCAATCGCCTCTTCCGAAATGACGACGCCCAGAATGGTGTAATCATCCGGCGTACTCAGTTCAAACTCTGTCCCGCCAGGGCGGGTGGCAATTTCAGCGCTCCCCAGACACTGGGTGCCAATAAATCCCTGTTCGCCGCGCGTGGCCGGAATACCAAACCAGAAAGAGTTCGGCCAGACAAGACACGACTGACGTAACGCCAGTCCGGTGTATTCACGGAACACCTGAATATCATCGAGCAGGATTTCCGTGAACTCGCCATGAAATTTTCCCGGATGTAACTGGTCGTAGATCTGCTGCCATGCGGTAATCGTCAGCGCATGCTCATACACATCCGTTGTTCGCCGCTGGTGAACGTTGTCCACCTCCACTTTCGGCGTAAGTTTAACGTCTTCGGGTAATGCTTCATGATAAAGATGGTGCAGGTTTGCAGTACGGTTCTTTTTCATGATCTTTTAAGCCGGAAGCTTCAACGAAGCCCCCGGCCCTCCGACAGGTTAATTTTTTAAGCGATAGCGACTACTGCGTTTACGCAACGCTCCTTCAGAAAAGAGCTGTTCCAGCGCATTTCTGGCTTCATCAAGTGACCAGCCAAAGTGGGCAGCCACTTCCCCTGCCGTCATTCCTTGACGGACCGATGCCAACAGCGTCAGAAGTTGATCAGAGGATTCAGGCGTCAACGGGGCGTCCTGCGTCTTCTGCGTTTTTACATCTGTTTTCACTTCTGGCTTCTGTTCTGGTTTCTTCGGCTGGCGCTTAAAACCGCCGATCAGCCACTGGGTATCATCGTCCGGTCGGCCGATTTCCTTACGGCTGATAACACGGCCTGTACGCGCAGCAGCGGCGCTACCGGCATCCAGCGCTGCGCGGCACGCCGCCAGATCGCCTTCCACCACCAGCGTCAACCGGCCAGGATCGAGCACTTCGTGGCTAAGCAGGCGCACGTTCGCGGCTTTCAGCATGGCATCCGCCGCATCCACGGCAGCGACCATGCCATCCACTTCCAGTAATCCCAGTGCATTGATCATCACAACCTCTCTTACGCGCGCTGGATTGGGTTACGGGCAATATCCAGAACGGCATCGGCAAAGGCGTTACATGCAGCTTTACAAGCAGCCTGGCTACCGGTCATAAACGCAGCCGAATAGTTGGTTTCTGACGGTGGCGGAACGTAAGTCACCAGTTGTACATCGGCCGATTTCAGCGCAGCATCAATACCAAATGTCGCTTCCAGCGGCGGCGCCACCAGATACGCCATCGGATCGCCAAGCCGGCATCCTGCGGTCGCCGAGAGATACGAGCCGGTACGCGAAACCACATGCGCCAGGAAGGCGGTATCTTCTGCGTCATTCGCCCACTGAAACGCCGCGCCGCTTTCAATATTGGCTACCATCGCGTCCAGACCTGCACGAACTTCTGCCGGGTTGGGTCCACCGAGCATAATCAGCACTTCACCCGAAGTTGGAGAGGGACTGTGCGCCGCGCCGGCATACAGCGAGCGGCCATAAACCACTTCCACCATTGCCTGTTTTGTCGCTTCGTCTGCGGCAATATACGCCACGTCATCAGAATCTGCTGTGATGAGTCCGAGGCTACGTATATGTGGCGGTAATTTAAGTTCACGGGCAAAACCGTCATTTACCGAGGCAATCACGCGCATTGCGGTGACTGAAGGTCTAATCAAATCTAATGCTGGCATGATGCCTCCTTAACGGGTCATATTGATGCCGGATGCTTTTTGCTCCAGCATGCGCTTGGCCAAATCCACAATGACCGCCGCCGCTTCAACCGGTGGCGTACCGCCCTGGTGAATGTTCGAGATACAGGTACGGTCAGCTTCAACGGTCGTCGCCACACGCGGCGAATAGACGGCGTAGCAAGAAAGGCTTTCCGACTGGCCCAGGCCCGGACGTTCCCCAACCAGCAGGATCACCGCTTTCGCGCCCAGCAGTTCGCCGATCTGATCTTCGATTTTCACGCGACCATAGCGAACAAAGAACGGCGTCCCGACCTTCAATCCGGCCTGTTTTAAGCCAGACAACAGCGGCGGTAGGATCTCTTCGTAGTTAGCGGTGATAGCGTCCGTAGACAGGCCATCAGAAATAATCACCTGCACATCCGGGTTCATTACACACTGTGATTTCAGCGCTTCAATGGCTTCCGCACTCAGACGACGCCCCAGATCCGGACGCGTCAGATACAGGTTTTTGTCACTGATTTCCGAGCGCACTTCCAGCAGCCCCTGGGCTTTTACCCACTCTTCCGGCACTTCTTTCAATACCGTATCTTTCGAACGCGAGTGGTCGGCCAGGAAGCGCAGCAGCGCCTGGGTACGCGGACGTGGACCGGCTCGACCGGTACATACACGCGCCGCAGTGCTGCGACGCAGTTCAGTCAACACCTCTGCGCGGTGCGGATTCTCAACGCCAATCCACGCTTTAGCCTCGGCTGAGCCTAAATCCATCGCACAGCTTTCACCGGTCGGCGCGGCGCACTGGGTGGCGCTGCATTGCGCTTGTGCTGCCGGCGCTTGCGCCTGCGGCTGCGACTCACCCATTGACGCCATCACGCTGCGTACAATTTCTTCAATCTGTTTTTGATCCATCGTGTGTCATCCCCGCGTCATCAGAAGAACAGTGACGGATCGCCCGCCCGTTTGGTCAGGCGACCGTTTGCCATAATGCCCATGGTTTCCAGCCAGCGTTCAAACTCCGGCGACGGACGCAGGTTCAGCAACTGGCGCACGGTCGCGGTGTCGTGGAAGGCGGTGGTCTGATAGTTGAGCATGATGTCGTCACCGAGCGGCATGCCCATGATGTAGTTGCAGCCAGCGGTGGCGAGCAGAATCATCAGGTTTTCGTTGAGGTTCTGGTCAGCATCAGCATGGTTGGTATAGCAGCAGTCGCAGCCCATTGAGATGCCGCTCAGCTTGCCCATAAAGTGATCTTCCAGACCCGCGCGAATAATCTGACGGTCGTTGTAGAGATACTCCGGCCCGATAAAGCCGACAACGGTGTTCACCAGGAACGGATCGTAGTGACGCGCCAGACCGTAGTTACGTGCTTCCATCGTCACCTGATCGGCGCCGAAGTTAGCGCCAGCAGAAAGCGCAGACCCTTGTCCGGTTTCGAAGTACAGGCAGTTTTCCCCGGCGATACGGTTAAACTCAGCGCCCACTGCACGCGCTTCATCCAGCATGGCCAGCTCAACGCCAAACTCTTTTAAGCCTTTCTCGCTGCCGCAGATACTCTGGAAAATCAGCCCGCCCGGCGCGCCGCGACGAATGGCTTCGATCTGGGTAGTAACGTGCGCCAGGACGCAGCCCTGGGTCGGGATATTGAATTTGTCGATGACGCCGTACACGGTATCAAGTACGCGGCTTAAGTTTTCCACGTCATCGGTTACCGGGTTAACGCCAATCACCGCATCGCCCGCCCCGAAGGACAGCCCTTCGTAGATTTGTGCCGCAATACTCTGCACGTCATCACGGGTGTCGTTCGGCTGTAAACGACAGCTGAAGGTGCCCGGCAGACCAATGGTGGTGTTGGCCTTTTTGATCACCGGCATTTTCTTACCGCCGTAGATCAGGTCCGCGTTAGAGCAGATTTTTGCAACCGCTGCGACCACTTCCGACGTTAATCCTTTGCGCGTAAACGCAATGTCATCAACGGAGGTTTCATCGCTCAGCACGTACTCGCGCAGCTCGCTGATACTCCAGTTTTTGATGCGGTTATAGGCCGTTTCGTTGACGTCGTCCTGAATCAGACGCGTCACGCAGTCCTCTTCATAGGAAATCACCGGGTTGTTGCGGATATCCGCTACCGTCATTTCCGACAGCACCTGTTTGGCCGCCACTCGCTCTTGCGAACTGGTTGCAGCTACCCCTGCCAGCACATCCCCCGAACGCAGTTCGTTGGCTTTTGCCAGCACCTCTTTAACATCCTTAAACTGATAAACATTGCCGAACAATGTGGTCTTTAGTTTCATAAGTCGTTCCCTCAGGAAGGAAATGCGAGTGATTTCACCGTCACCGGCACAACCGATCCGCCAAAAAGAGGCGTACCAATGTCGATATAGTCCCCCGCCCGGACAACCACCTCATCGATGACTGCCAGCGGGTGTTGCTGTAACTGTGGGCGTAACAGCATGCCCAGGGCTTTACCAAAATCCTGCTCGGCTACCACCAGCAGGGGATGCGGATTCGGATGGCGCGCGACAAAGGCCAGTAGCGCATCAATAACCGTTAACAGCGCGGCGTAGCGCACCGGCAGCGAACCGGGCAGCGCCAGCACGTAAGCGTCTGTTTGCGGGTCCAGATCGAGCTGCATCAGCGCTTGTTGCCAGGCGGCCACCAAATCAGCCTCATCAACCGGAATCGCCACCGGCAGATTGCGCAGCGGAAGCGCCACACCTTCCAGCCAGATGGTGCTGCCCGAAAGCGACAGCGTATGCGCACCGGCGCCAATCACCGTGGCACGCACGGTTTGCGCCGGGAACTGCACGTTCATCTCACGCAGACGCGGATGTTCATGCAGCGCCGTCGCTAACAGCGGCCCAATATCGGAAAAACAGAATGGATCGGCAGGCTGGTTGCGGTAGCACTCGCCCACCCCGCCGGACAACGTAATCACTTCCGGCTTCACACCCGTCGGCAACAGACCGGTTTGCATCAGCGCCTGCGCCAGCGGTGACAGCGTGCCGTCAATCACCTCAACGATCAGCGCCGCCATCCGTCGGGCCACCTGAACAAGCTGCGCCGCATTGAGGGTCCGGGCGTCGGTGCCTGGACCAAATACGTCATCAACAATCATCTGTCCTGGCTGATGCGCATGCACCACTCGCCCCTGACCGTCCGTTTCCAGCAGCCGTCCGCCGACGTTCAGGCAGGCCGAACCGCTGACTTTTCCGGCATCGAACAGGACGTAGTTCGACGTCCCGCCACCGATGTCGATATTCAGTACGCGGCACAACTTCTGCTCTGACAGGGTTTGAGCCCCTGCGCCGTGACCGGCAATCACTGATTCCAGATGCGGACCGGCGCTGGCAACCACGAAGTCCCCCAGCGACTGAGAGAGCGTCATCACCGCAGGTCGCGCGTTGCGGGTTTTGGCACTTTCTCCGGTAATGATGATCGCGCCGGAATCGACGGTCTCAGGCGCAATCCCCGCCGCCTGATACTGGGCGAGGATCAGCGCCTTAAGTTCGGCCTCTTTCAACCCGCCCTGCTTATCAACGGGGGTAAAGAACACCGGGCTTTGCCAGCTAATTTCGCGTTTGATGAATTCGTAACGCGGCACCTGCGACACTGCCGCACGGTTGACCAGCTCAAGGCGCGAGAAGATCACCTGAGTGGTGGTGGTGCCGATATCGATACCGACGCTGAGTAGCTGGCGAGTATTCACGATTGCGCCTCCGGGTTGGTTTCTGCTGGTGCCGGAACATCTTCGTCTTTCGGTACCAACAGCATAGCCACACCAATCGCCGTCACGCCGCCAATCAGCTTGCCGACAATCATTGGGAAGATCATCGCGTTCATGTTGGCCGCGGCGAAACCTAAGTGGTCACCCAGAGCGAAGGCTGCGGAGACCGCAAAAGCGCAGTTGATCACTTTGCCGCGGGTATCCATATTCTTCATCATGCCGAACATTGGGATGTTGTTCGCCAGCGTCGCCACCATGCCCGCAGCCGCAATATTATTGATTTTTAACAGGTTACCGACGCTCATCAGCGGCTTTTCAAACCAGCGGGTCAGCAGCAGTACCATTGGGTACGCACCCAGCAGCACGCAGGAGATAGAACCGATAACTTCGATGGCGCGCATCACTTCACCCGGCTTGTCACCCGGTGCCATGAAGATAGGATCAAGACCCGGAATCAGTTCCCAGCCGAGCAGGAATTTGATCACCGCTGCCGCCAGACCGATGGTGATCAGCGCCACCAGGAATTTCGCGAAGATCTGGAAGCCGTTGATCATTTTTTCCGGGATGAATTTCAGTCCCAGCGCCACCAGCACGGCAACGATCAGCACCGGGATCATGTTCATCAGGATTAGCGCGAAGGTGAACTCCACCGGCTGCCCGTTGATTTCGACACCGGAGTACATCGCGATCAAACCACCTGCAATACAGCCAATCGGAATGGTGACGATCCCAGCCAACACGCCCAGCGCCAGATAACGACGGTCAGACGGTTCAATAATCCCCAGCGCAACCGGAATAGAGAAGACCAGCGTCGGCCCCATCATCGCCCCGAGGATCAGGCCAGAGTACAGCCACGCCGCAACGTCGCCGCCCGCCAGTTCTTTCGCCAGGAAGAAGCCGCCCATATCGCACGCCAGCAGCGTTCCGGCAAACATCGACGGGTTCGCGCCCAACATTTCGTACAGTGGAATAATCACCGGCCCGAGCACATGCGCCAGTACCGGTGCCAGCGCGGTCATACCGACCATCGCCAGACCCAGCGCGCCCATCGCCATAAAACCTTCTTCAAACTGGCCGCCCGATCCCTCAATACTCTTCCCGAACTTACCGAGGAAGCGTGCCGAACCGCCGAACTGCGACAGGATCCTGTCCACGGCGGCAATCAGCATAAAGAACATCATGATGTACATGATGATTTCGTTAATTCCCATAACCTTCACTCCCTGTCATATGTGTATTTATTGTGCCGCCGCATACAACGCGATAATGTCGGCCTGCGTGGCGGTGCGTGGGTTACTGCGAATACAAATATCCTCCAGCGCGGCGTGAGCCCATGCGCTGTAATGCTCGGGCTTCGCCCCAACGTCAGAGAGTCGTTTGGTCTGGCCCACTTCGCTAATCAACTCGCTGACGGCGTTGATGGCATCGCGATCGTCCGACTTCTTGTTGGTTAGCGCCCGTCCGATATGGCTGAAACGCTCACGACACACCATGCGGTTGAAACCCATTACTGTGGGCAGCAGCATGGCGTTAGCCTGTCCATGTGGAATGTGCAGCGTCGCACCCGGCTGGTGCGCCATCGCGTGACACAGGCCCAGCCCTGCGCTGGAAAACGCCATCCCGGCCATACAGGAAGCCAGTAGCATGCTTTCTCGCGCCGCCAGATCCTGACCATAGCCAACGGCCTTCGGCAGCGATTTACCTATCATCGCAATCGCGCCAATCGCCAGACTGTCGGTAAACGGCGTCGCGTTCAGAGCGCTATACGCTTCAACAGCGTGCGTCAGCGCATCGATCCCGGTCATCGCCGTTACGTGTGCGGGCACACCTTCCGTCAGCGCGGCGTCAAGAATCGCCACATCCGGCATCAGGGTTGCGTGGGCCAGCACTTTTTTAAGCCCGGTCGCGGCGTCGATAATCACCGTGACATTAGTGGTTTCTGAACCCGTTCCGGCGGTAGTCGGTACGGCAATCAGCGGCAGACGCGGGCGTAACGCGCTGCTCTCGTCCATGTCAGCCAGCGTCTGGGTGGGATTGGTCACCAGCAACGCCACAGCCTTTGCGGCATCCAATACGGAACCGCCACCAAAGGCCACTACGCCATCGCACTTCGATTCACGCAGTTGCGCGACCGCCGCGCAGACGTCCGTAATGCACGGTTCGCCCACCGGACATGGCCACAGCGTCATCGCCACGCCTTTCATCGCCAGGCTGCGTTCCAGTGCGGCGGTCATCCCCGCCTGGTGCAGGAAACTGTCGACCATGACGAACATATGCGTCAGGCCGCGCGTTTGTGCTTCCTGTCCGCAGGTACTGAGCGCTCCCAGTCCACACAACGTAACCGGTGGAACGCTAAACGTTTTTACGCGTTGCAGATTCAGGGTATCGAATGCCTGAAAGAGCGCGGTCTGCAATTCAGCTTGCATAGATTCCTTCCGCTTTTTCTTTTCCGCTATTTGCAATCGCCAGCGGGGTCATAAACAGGCTGTGCTGGGGTAAATGCACCTGCAGTTCCGGGAAACGCTTACGAAACAGTTCATCAACGCCCGGCTGCATACAGGAACCACCGGCCAGCCATAAATCTGCCACGCCCTGTCCGGCAATATGGTGAGCCACAATTTCCGCCATTTTTTCGTAGACCGGCTTAACCACCGGCCAAATTTCTTTACCGTTGCTGCGTTTGTACTGCTCCGCCTCTTCCAACTGGATGCGACGGTTCCCGGCAAGCGTCAGAGAAATGTGGTGCCCGCCGGTCGCTTCATCGGCGGAGTAAGTCACCTTGCCTCGCTTCACAATCGCAATCCCGGTGGTACCGCCACCGATATCCACCACGCCAGCGTTATCAAGCTGCAACAGGTCTGCCACCGCGGTCGGTTCGTCGAGCACATGACTGACTTCAAGCCCGGCAGATTCCAGCACGTTGATCGAGATCCGTGGGTCAGTTCCCGGTGGAAACGAGGTTGCCGCGTGGGTAAAGCGGCAACCCAACTGTTGTTCGAGCGTATCGAGATGGCGACGAACGATGGTCACCGCACCGAAGAAATCCCAGACGATGCCATCGCGCACGACGTCGGCCCAGTCCAGGCAAACTGCAACCGGCTGTCCGTCACTGTCGACAACCATCGACACCACATCACACGTCCCCAAATCCACGCCCAGCCACAGCGGTGAATCGCTCTTTACGGGCGTCTGGTTACATAGCGTTGCCGCTTTTAGCAATCTGGGTGTCAGCCAACGTTGTTCGTCGTGCGCCATGTCGTTCACTCCTTATACAATTCTGAAGGCATCCACCAACACACAGCGACGCAGACGCACAAACGTGCGTGCGCTGGTCACCCCTTCCCCGGTTGGCGTGGTAATGGTCATCGTGGTCCAGCCTTCGCCGCCGAGTCCAAGACCGGCAATGCACGGTCCGTTCTTAACGAAAATGCTGGTATCAATGGCGTTTGCCATGCGGTTCATGTTGTCGATATTGCGCGAGTGCATCGCCGCCGTATGGTGACAGCCGCCTTCAAGCTTAACCGCCAGTTCAATGGCCTCATCGACGTTGGCGACCCGCACGACCGGCAGAACCGGCATCATCAGTTCGGTTACGGCAAACGGGTGAGTCGCAGAGGTTTCGACGAACAACAGCCGGGTTTGCTCCGGTACGTTCAGACCAATCGCCGCAGCGATTTTTCCTGCGTCGCGGCCTACCCAGTCACGACTGACCGTGCCTTTACCGCGTTCATCGACATTTTTAAGCAGCACCGGTTGCAGCTGTTCGGCCTGAGCCGTGGTCAGCTTGACTGCATGCTGGCTTTCCATCAGACGCATCAGCTCATCAGCGACGCTATCGACCACGATCAGCACTTTTTCGTCGGCGCAGATAATGTTGTTGTCAAACGAAGCGCCTTTGACGATCGACTGGGCTGCGCGTGCCAGATCAGCCGTTTCATCAACCACCACCGGCGGATTTCCCGCACCGGCGGCAATCAGACGTTTGTTGGTGTGCTTACGCGCGGCATCCACTACGGCTTCACCGCCGGTCACCACCAGCAGGCCGATGCCTGGGTACTTAAACAGACGCTGGGCGGTTTCGATATCCGGATTGGCCACGGTAACCAGCAGGTTTGCCGGTCCGCCTGCAGCAACTACCGCCTGGTTAAGCAGAGTGATAGCGCGCTGAGACACGCCCTTGGCAGCCGGATGCGGTGCGAAGACCACGCTGTTGCCAGCCGCAATCAGGCTGATGGCGTTGTTAATAACGGTCGCAGCCGGGTTGGTGGACGGTGTCACCGAGGCCACCACGCCCCACGGCGCGTTTTCAATCAGCGTCAGGCCGTTATCACCGGTCAGAACCTGTGGAGACAGGCATTCCACGCCCGGCGTGGCGCGTGCCTGCGCCACATTTTTGGCAAATTTATCTTCAACGCGTCCCATGCCGGTTTCTGTGACGGCAAGTTCCGCTAATTCTCGGGCATGTTTTTCGCCCGCCTCACGTAGAGCCGTGATAGCCAGTTGGCGCATGGCAACGCTTTTCAGCCCTTGCTGGGCCAGTTTTGCTGCCGCCACTGCGTCATCCAGGGAGGCAAAAACGCCCATTTCTTGAACGGCACTGACGGGTTGGCTGCTGTCTTTCATTTTCAGCAGCACCGCTTTCACGACCTGTTCAATATCCTGTTGATTCATGATTTTCTGCCTTATTTATGGAAGATCACCTGACCACCTGCCACCACTTCATCAACAATGCCAATCACGCACAGATCGACAGGTGATGATTCGTTACGGTGCGCCTGACGGGCTGAGCTTCCGCTGACCAGCAGCACCCACTCTCCGGTTCCCGCCCCAATGCTGTCGATAGCAACAGCACATTGCCCGTCGGGATTTCCGCAGGCATCAATCATTTCCACCATCAGCAACTTGTCGTGCGCGAGCCCCTGATGGCGTACGGTACAAACAATTTGTCCTGTGACGATTGCCAGTTTCATACGCGCCTCCGTGGCATATTTCAGGTAAAACCTCCCCCTACCCTCCGCAGAAGGTAATGTGAAAAGGAGAGAGGGTGACGCCAGCAATGAAGTCTGTGGCGTCACATGGACGACTTACATGTCGTTGCTGTCGCCTTTAAAGCTGATCGGGAACACTTCTTCCAGATCGCCATGCGGACGCGGGATTACGTGTACGGAAACCAGCTCACCAATACGCTGTGCAGCAGCAGCACCAGCATCCGTTGCGGCTTTACATGCCGCTACGTCGCCACGGACCATTGCAGTAACCAGACCGCCGCCGATCTGCTTCACGCCGACCAGTTTCACGCGTGCCGCTTTAACCATTGCGTCAGAAGCCTCAATCAGTGCAACCAGGCCCCGGGTTTCAATCATTCCTAATGCTTCCATTGTGTTTTCCTCTCATTAAGGGGTCCAGAACGGGACCTAAACAACCAGTGTGTGTGAGGCGTTTTCACGACTCATGTCAGTCTGACGCGGCACTGCTGCCACCAACGCCAGTTCGATAATTTCCTGTACGCTACAGCCGCGAGAGAGGTCATGAAGCGGTGCGGCAAGCCCTTGGATCAACGGACCTACGGCACGATACCCTCCCAGACGCTGGGCGATTTTGTAGCCAATATTGCCTGCCTCCAGCGATGGGAAGACCATCACATTGGCATTGCCCTTTAACGGACTGGCGGGCGCTTTTTGCGCGGCGACATCCGGAACAAAGGCGGCATCAAATTGCAGTTCCCCATCCACGGTAAGCTGCGGGGCGCGCTCACGAACGATCTCCGTAGCCTGCTGCACGTTAGCGACGTTAGGATGACGAGCGCTGCCTTGACTTGAAAACGACAGCATGGCCACGCGCGGTTCTTCACCGGTGATCGCCTGCCATGTCTGCGCGCTGGCAATCGCAATATCCGCCAGCTGCGCGGCTGTGGGCTGCGGCACGACGCTGCAATCGGCAAACCCTAATGACGGCCCGAGGTACTGCGGCAGCATCAGGAAAATTGACGACAGCGTTTTACAGCCTGGCTGTAACCCAATAATGCGTAACCCAGCGCGCAGCACGTTTGCTGTCGACGACAAATTGCCCGCAATACAGACGTCAGCTTTACCCGCGCTAACCATAGCGGCGGCGAACATCAGCGGATCGTTGAGTTTTTCCAGCGCATCTGCAGGCGTTTTATCTCCCGCGCGGGCCAGCCAGCGCAGCGCAAACTCTTCACGCATGGACTGGTTGCTTTGCGGGTCGATAACCTGAATGCCATCCATCGCCACCCGATGGCTGAGGGCAAACTGGCGCAGCGCAAACGGACTGGCGACGAGAACAGGATGTGCCAGACCGTGCTGATGCAGGTAATTTGCCGCTTTCAACACCCGAACATCCAGCGCATCCGGGAACACCACCCGTGCAGGTGAGCGCTGGGCGAGTTGACGAGCACGTTCAATGATCATTGCTTCTCCCCCAGTCGCTGTTGAATTTGGCTAACCGTCAGTGGATGCTTCGCTACGCTCAGTATCATCATCACGTAGACCGTACTGGAAAGGCGATTGAGCGCCTGCATGATGTCCGGTCGCATTACGTCAAAACTACGGGTGATGAATACCTGGGCCGCCACCGTCTCCGTTTCACGAACTTTGGTACGCAGCAGATTAAGCAACGCGCAATCACGGCCATGACTGGCTTCAGGCACCAGATGGTCGTGGTCCAGATAGCGCAGCGGCTGATGCGAAAGCCGGTGTAAATCTTCGTCGCTTAAACCGACGATAGCTTGTGCTGCCAGCGGCTCGTCGATAGCGTCGGCGCGCATAATGTTGCCCAGACGCGAACGGATATCCGCCAGCCATGGCTGCCACGGTTCCGCCAGCTCTATCTGCAACCACACGGCCAGGGCGATGGTGCTGTCCAGCGCGGCGCGAAATCCCAGGCGCGGGTCACTTTTAGCGACCATCTTGTCCGCTGTCAGATGCGTCAGCGTGTCTGCTTTCTTCACCACCGGTTGATGACACAGTTCGCAACTGGCCTGTGGATGCGTATCGCTGCTGGTTAAACCATGCACCGGCTGCGGCTGCTGTTCTTCGTCATCAATAAACAGGCTGCCCTGCTCGTCGATATACTTAATACGCAGATGTCGGCTTTCCAGTAATTCCCGGGCAGATGGCGTCAGGCGAGCGTCAGCGGGGAGATGAATTTCAGCCCCTTCGCTGAGCGTATGATTCGCTCTGAGCCATGCTTCGGTAATGAAATCCTTCATACATCCGCCTTAGCAGGACTGCCAGTTCGCAGGCCAGGCCACATACAGAAATTTCACCGTCGATGGCGTACCAAATTCGATGCTGGAGCCTTTCGGGATAAACATCACGTCCCCGGCTTTAGCAATCATGGTTTCGCCTTCGTGGCGAACGTGCAGCTCGCCTTCCAGAATCATGTCGATTTCGTCGTAGTTCAGCGTCCATGGGAAAAAAGCGTTATCCCACTGCATGAACCCGGCGGCCATGCTGCTACCGTCCTGGTCGGTCACCAGATCGGTTAAACCCACGCAGTGCGGCTGTGCGCCGTCAAAACGACCAAACTTCACGCTGCTGCCGTCGATGACTTTGACGCCGCCTTTGCCGGTCACAGAGTTAAAGCTCGGCTGCATTCCGCCCTGCTCCAGCGACTGTTTCTCCTTCATGACTTTGTCCATCAGTTGGGCGACCAGGCTTTCGGTAAACTGCCCTTCCGGTAACTGCGCAATGATGGTTTCGCGAATGCGCTGGCTTTCCGTTTTGCCATCATTCACCGCAGCCGGTGCAGCAGCAGCGGTTGGCGCGGATTCATCGCATTCACTGATGGTGACGCCCAGCAGCTCCGCAACTTCGCGCGCCTCCGGGGTGATGATGCTGGCGCGCAGAACAACCGACACTTCCTGTTCGCCGCGTGCGTGGGCCGCACGAATATCGTTAGCTGTGATGAGTTTTTTCACCTGCCCTTTCCTCCTTTTGGCTGAGCTCAGTCAGATAATCCACCAGGTGCTGCACGCTGCGCGGGTCATGGCTGTTGAGTTCGAAAATCGGCTCCTGGAACCCTATCCCGCGAAGTAGTTGTCGCGTTGCGGCGACGTCGGCATCCGGCATGTCCGTTTTGCTGATAACGGCGATTTGTCGTTTACTGGCGCCGATATCCAACAGCCCGGCAGGTAAGCGACTTTCTTTATCATTTGCCGCGTGTATATAAATCAACGTATCAACATCCTGCAGCGTGGTAATTAAGGCGTGATACCAGCGCGGATGGCTAAAATATTCTCCTGGCGTGTCGATATCGCCATTTTCATTAAACTCCACGGCCTGTGTTTTTCTGGCGAGGGAATAATTTCCCTGTAGCGCATTAAAGAGCGTTGTTTTCCCCGCCCCCACCGTACCGACAAACGCAATACGTTTCATCGCCGCCTCTGATTAACTTTTTGTCAGGTTGCACAAAGTGAAATTTAATAACCGACCCAGACCGCTTACCGTCTGTAATAACGCTTCTTCTACCGCGCCTACCGAGCCGTAGATGACCAGCGCACCGCTGAATCGATCGAGAAAGCCGATATGTACATCTGCCGCCTTCATAGCTAAGTCACCGGCAATCATGGCGGTTTCGCCTGGCGTCAGCGTCATGATGCCGATAGCGCCCGCTTCGGGAACGCCGATCTTTTTCGCCAGTTCCTCGCCGGGGTGCGCAATGAGATGCGCCAGCGTAACCTGTTTCCCCGGCACAAATTCCTGAATAATGCGTTCTTTTTCCATTGCTCACCGCCTCCGCTAAAACTGCCCTCATCGTGGCAATTTTTTGTCAGAGTAAATAACAAAATTCGGCAACCATGTTTAAAAGGTGAAGTGGATCACTAAGAAAGGGGAAATAAAAAGGCGCGGGAGAAACCCGCGCCGGAAATAAATTAAAGTGAAATTACAGCGGCTGAGTTTGGGCTTCTACAACCGCCAGCGCCACCATATTAACGATACGACGAACAGAAGCGATCGGCGTTAATACGTGAACCGGTTTCGCAACCCCCATCAGCACCGGGCCGACCGTTACGCCTTCAGAGCTGGAAACGCGTAGTAAGTTGTAACTAATACGGGCAGCTTCCATATTCGGCATCACCAGAATATTCGCTGAGCCTTTCAGCGGACTGTCCGGCATGCGGTCATGACGGATGCTTTCCACCAGCGCGGCATCGCCGTGCATTTCGCCATCAATCATCAACTCTGGCGCACGCGCCTTAATCAGCTCCAGCGCTTCGCGCATTTTGCTGGCCGAGGGACAGTTAGATGAGCCAAAGTTGGAGTGCGACAGCAGCGCTACCTTCGGTTCGATACCAAAGCGACGCACGGTTTCTGCCGCCATCACGGCGATTTCCGCCAGTTGCTCCGGCGTAGGATCGTCGTTAACGTAGGTATCGGCGATAAAGGTGTTACCGCTTGGCAGCAGCAAGGCGTTCATCGCCCCGGCAGTATGCACACCATCGCGATGACCAAACACCTCTTTCACCACGCTGAAGTGCTCATGGTAGTCGCCTATCGTACCGCAGATCATTGCATCCGCTTCGCCGCGCTGCACCATGATCGCGCCGATCACCGTGGTGTTGGCAATTACCGCACGCTGCGCCTGCTCCTGGGTAATACCACGACGTTTCATAATCTGGTAGTACTCGCTCCAGTACTCTTTAAAGCGCGGATCTGACTCATTGTTGACGATCTCAAAATCGACGCCCGCTTTGATCTGCAGACCCAGTTTCTGGATACGCATTTCGATAACGCTCGGACGACCGATCAGGATCGGTTTCGCCAGACCTAAAGTGATCAGCTCCTGCGTGGCATGCAGTACACGCGCCTCTTCCCCTTCAGTCAGCACCACGCGCTTCGGCGCTTTGCGCGCCAGAGAGAAAATCGGCTTCATGAACAGGTTGGTTTTGTAGACGAATTCGGTCAGCTTATCGATGTAAGCGTCAAAGTCGGCAATCGGACGCGTTGCCACACCGGAATCCATCGCCGCCTTCGCCACCGCAGGGGCGATTTTGACGATCAGACGCGGGTCGAACGGTTTCGGAATGATGTATTCCGGCCCGAAGCTCAGGTCCTGGTCGCCATAGGCGGAGGCCACCACTTCGCTCTGCTCGGCGTGCGCCAGCTCAGCAATGGCGTGTACCGCAGCCAGTTTCATCTCTTCGTTGATGGCGGTAGCACCGACGTCCAGCGCGCCGCGGAAGATGAATGGGAAGCACAGGACGTTGTTAACCTGGTTCGGGTAGTCGGAACGGCCGGTGCAAATGATGGCGTCAGAACGCACCTCTTTCGCCAGCGGCGGCAGGATTTCCGGTTCCGGGTTGGCGAGGGCCAGGATCATTGGCGCACGCGCCATCTTCTTAACCATTTCCTGTGTCAGCACTTTCGGACCCGAGCAACCGAGGAAAATGTCCGCGCCGTCAATGACATCATCCAGCGTACGCTTACCGTCATCCACCACTGCGTAAGCCGCTTTGGTTTCCGCCATGTTTGGTTCACGATCTTTGTAAATCACCCCTTTGGAGTCACAGACCACAATGTTGTGTTTCTGCATACCCAGCGCCACCAGCAGGTTCATACAGGCAATCGCCGCCGCACCTGCACCGGACACCACCATGCGCACATCAGAGATATTTTTCTCAACCACCCGCAGACCGTTAAGGATTGCGGCAGTACTGATGATTGCCGTACCGTGCTGGTCATCGTGGAATACCGGAATATTCATGCGCTCACGGAGTTTTTGCTCAATGTAGAAGCACTCCGGCGCTTTGATATCTTCGAGGTTAATGCCGCCAAACGTTGGTTCAAGCGCCGCTACCACGTTGATAAATTTATCCGGATCGAGTTCATCAACTTCGATGTCGAACACGTCAATCCCGGCGAATTTCTTAAACAGAACGCCTTTACCTTCCATCACTGGTTTACCGGCCAGCGCGCCAATATTACCCAGGCCCAGAACCGCAGTACCGTTGGAAATAACCGCAACCAGGTTGCCGCGTGCGGTGTATTTGTAGGCTGCCAGCGGGTCCTTTTCAATTTCAAGACACGGTGCAGCCACGCCCGGCGAGTAGGCCAACGCGAGGTCGCGCTGGGTTGCCAGAGGCTTGGTCGGAGAAACCTGGATTTTACCGGGTACCGGAAATTCGTGGAAATCGAGGGCGCTTTGTTTTAACTGGTCATCCATCTTGTTGTTCCTTTCACGTATCTATCAAAAAAGTGGCGCGGGTAACCATTCTACTGAGCCGCACATTATCACCTCAGTCAACGGCACAAACTTTGAAGGTCCCCATACTCTCACCATTCAAAGAAAGAATTTGTTATCAATTTATAACATCTATGTTACCTGCTTAAGCCAGCAATACCATGCTTGTCTGCTATGCTTTTTGCTGACAACGCCCGCAATTATCTCAAAAGTGTGAATCACAACACGCATCTAACACTTTACTTTTCAAGGAGTATTTCCTATGACCCGTAAAGAGCTTGCCAATGCCATTCGTGCGCTAAGTATGGATGCCGTCCAAAAAGCTAACTCTGGCCACCCTGGAGCACCAATGGGGATGGCCGATATCGCCGAAGTACTGTGGAACGATTTCCTGCGCCATAACCCGTCCGATCCCACCTGGTACGATCGTGACCGGTTTATTTTATCCAATGGCCACGCCTCAATGCTGCTTTACAGCCTGTTGCATCTTTCCGGCTACAACCTGCCGCTCGAAGAGTTAAAGAACTTCCGCCAGCTCCATTCGAAGACACCAGGACACCCGGAAATTGGCTATACGCCGGGCGTGGAGACCACCACCGGACCGTTGGGTCAGGGTTTAGCCAACGCTGTTGGAATGGCGATTGCAGAACGCACGCTGGCGGCGCAGTTTAACCAGCCAGACCACGAGATTGTTAATCACTATACCTGGGTCTTTATGGGCGACGGCTGTCTGATGGAGGGCATTTCTCACGAAGTGTGCTCGCTGGCGGGCACCCTGGGACTTGGCAAACTCATCGGCTTTTACGATCACAACGGCATCTCAATTGATGGCGAAACCGACGGCTGGTTTACCGACGATACCGCGAAACGCTTTGAGGCCTATCACTGGCATGTAGTGCACGAGATTGACGGTCATGACCCTGAGGCGGTGAAAAAAGCGATTCAGGAAGCACAGGCCGTTACCGATAAACCGTCGCTGATTATCTGCCGCACGGTGATTGGTTTTGGTTCACCGAATAAAGCCGGGAAAGAGGAAGCGCACGGCGCTGCGCTGGGTGAAGAAGAAGTGGCGCTGACCCGGCAGAAGTTGGGGTGGCATCATCCTGCCTTTGAAATCCCCAAAGAGATTTACCGGGCGTGGGACGCTCGTGAAAAAGGCGAGAAAGCCCAACAGAGCTGGAATGAGAAATTCGCCGCTTATCGACATGCGCATCCGGATCTGGCGGCAGAGTTTACCCGCCGGATGAGCGGTGGACTGCCGGAAGAGTGGGAAGAAACGACCCAGAAATATATCACCGAGCTGCAGGCCAATCCGGCCAAAATCGCCACCCGTAAGGCCTCGCAAAATACCCTGAACGCCTACGGGCCGATACTGCCTGAGCTGCTTGGCGGTTCGGCGGATCTGGCGCCCAGCAACCTGACCATCTGGAAAGGCTCCACTTCTCTTAAAGAGGATCATGCAGGAAATTACATCCACTACGGCGTGCGGGAATTTGGCATGACCGCGATTGCCAACGGTATCGCTCACCACGGGGGCTTCGTACCGTACACCGCAACGTTCCTGATGTTTGTCGAATATGCCCGTAATGCCGCACGCATGGCGGCGCTGATGAAAGCCCGACAAATCATGGTTTATACTCACGACTCGATTGGCCTTGGGGAAGATGGTCCCACGCACCAGGCCGTCGAACAGCTCGCCAGCCTGCGTCTGACGCCTAATTTCAGCACCTGGCGACCCTGCGATCAGGTTGAAGCGGCGGTAGGCTGGAAGCTGGCGGTCGAACGCCATGACGGGCCAACGGCGCTGATCCTCTCGCGGCAAAATCTGGCGCAGGTTGAGCGGACCCCTGAGCAAGTGCAGCAGATTGCCCGCGGCGGCTATGTGCTGAAGGATGGTGGTGGTAAGCCGGATGTTATTCTGATTGCTACCGGTTCAGAAATGGAAATCACGCTGCTGGCGGCGGAAAAACTGACCGGTGAAGGTCGTAACGTGCGAGTGGTTTCTCTGCCCTCAACCGATATCTTCGACGCCCAGGATGAAGCGTATCGGGAATCGGTCCTCCCCTCAAACGTCAGCGCGCGCGTGGCGGTAGAAGCAGGAATTGCCGACTACTGGTACAAATATGTTGGGCTGAAAGGGGCGATTGTCGGTATGACGGGTTATGGGGAGTCGGCTCCGGCAGACAAGCTGTTCCCGTTCTTCGGCTTTACGGTGGATAACATTGTCGACAAAGCGCATAAGGTGCTTAACGTGTGATCCACAGCGTGGGCCAGGCATCTGGCCCATGCCAGTTATCGCAGCTTGGCTCTTGGGCATAGCGCACCAGACGAAAACGCTGGCCGTCGTAGCGCCAGCGGGTCTGGATACCGCAATCTGCCAACCCTCGTCCTTTAGCGAGGGTTACCAGCTCGCGCGACTTCTCATCAAACGTGGCGTTGGTCAGCTCCATATCGCGACTTTCCGCATCCGTTTTAAAAGGCAGGCTTAGCCGTACCGCCCGTGACGTCAACGGGGTAGTACGTGAAACCACCCACGCCAGATCGATGGTGTTATATGCCCCGGCTTCACAGCCGATCATCAGCAGCGCTTTATCATCCGTTAGGGCCGTGACGCGCATCTCGCGACGCAGCGGATCGATCGAACAGCGAATACCGTTGATCCGCCAGTTACCGTAATCCAGCAATTCACTGCGCTCTTGTTGCGTGAGAGGCGTTGGCGTTGGGTTAATCACAGCCACGCCTTTTAAAGCGGGAGCGGGAGGCACGCTGAGCGGAGGCTCGTCGCCTTTTTCGATCCATGCGGTTTCGCTGCCGACCCGTTTTTGCTGGGCGTCGATAAAAAGCAGCGCGGCTTTTAGCCCGACCAGGGACAGGTTTTGCGCCCCTTTTTGCAGGGTTATCGCCTTCGCGTCCTGTACGGTTGTTAAAAATGCGCTGATGGTGGCCGGATCATCGGTCATCAGTTGCCAGGGGGTAATACGCCAGTGTTCACCGCGAAGCGGGAGCGCTGAGCCATCCAGTAGCAGACGTGGCGCAATATCGCTCTCTTTGGCTGTGGGCGATTCCAGCCCACCCAGTTCAATACGCAACACGGCGTCGGTATGTGCCCCGGCACTGCGGCTCAAGGTCATGACCAGGCCGTGATGTTCTCCGGTATTGCGCGCCACGCAAAAGTTTTGGTTATTGCACGTCACCTGCCAGTCAGAAAACGTCTGTTGCGCGGGCGCGGCCCACAGCAAACGGACGGGTAACAACCCGAGCAGGAAAAGTAAAATAACGCGATAGCGCATGGACGGTACAACCCCGAAGTCAAAACACACAGCCTAAGCGGTATCTTCCTTGCGCGACTGATGTGGCTCAATAAGAATCGTCGGATTGGCCGAAAATTTGTAAAGAAATATAAATCCCGCGCATTAGTCCATGAGATGCGACGACTGCAAATAGTTCAGCAATAGCACCGTCTTACCGTCACGGATTTCACCCGTTTTAATCATTTCCAGCGCCTGGGTGAACGGTAGCTCCAGAACCTCAATATCTTCATCTTCCACACCTCCGCCCGCATTTGCCCGCTGGCTGTCGCTGTATTGCGCAATAAAGAAATGAATTATCTCCGTCACGCCGCCCGGCGACATATAGAGCTCAAACAGCTTACGCACTTCCCCCACTTCAAAGCCGGTCTCTTCAATGGCCTCTTTCCGAATGCACGCTTCCGGTTCGTCGTTATCCAGCAGCCCGGCGCAGGTTTCAATCAGTTGACCGCTTTCATTACCATTGACCCAGGTGGCGACGCGAAACTGGCGGATGAGCACCACCGTTTTCTTCTCTGGGTTATACAGCAGGATAGTGGCGCCGTTGCCGCGATCGTAAACCTCGCGTTTGTGACGAATCACCTCTCCATTGCTACGGGTCAGGTCATAGGTGATATTGCGCAGGATGAAGTAGTTATCGGAAAGGACTTTATCTTTGATGAGGGTAATTTTTTGCGACATACCGGCTCCACAGCAAGAAGTGAGAAATAATACTACGCCGTGAAACCGGGTTTGTCTTGGTGCAATGTCGGCCTGATAAGCGAAGCGCCATCAGGCAATTATGCGGCACAGAGCCGGATAGCAACGCTAACGCGCCTTATCCGGCCTTCTTAGCGACTTAGTGAGATTTGACTGATTTTACGCCCAGCCAGTCGACGATCCCCTGGGCGGCATGCCGTCCTTCCGCCATCGCCGTAACCACCAGATCCGCACCGCGTACCGCGTCACCACCGGCGAAGATTTTCGGGTTGCTGGTTTGATAACGGTATGCGCTTTCAACATTGGCGGCAATGCGCCCCCAGTTATCGACCTTAACCCCATGCGTCTCCAGCCACGGCATGCCATGTGGGTGAAAACCAAACGCCATGATCACCGCATCTGCGGGCATGACAAACTCACTCCCGGCGAGGGGAACCGGGCGACGACGCCCCTGCGCGTCCGGCTCGCCAAGCTGGGTACGTAAAAAACGCACGCCGCTGACTCGCCCATCATCATGCAACACCAGCTCAACCGGCTGGACGTTAAACTCGAAGTTCGCCCCCTCTTCCCGGGCGTTCTTCACCTCTTTTTTCGAACCGGGCATGTTGGCTTCATCACGACGATAAGCGCAGGTCACCTGGCGTGCGCCATGACGCAGCGCGGTACGCACGCAGTCCATTGCCGTATCGCCTCCGCCCAGTACAACCACGTTCAGTCCGGCGGTATCGATGAACGGCTCTTCAGGCAGTTCATCCAGCCCCATCACCTGTTTGGTGTTGGCAATCAGGAACGGTAACGCGTCATAAACGCCAGGCGCGTCTTCATTCGGCAGATCCGCCTTCATGGAACGATAGGTTCCTACGCCCACGAACACGGCATCGTAATCCTCCAGCAGCGCCGACAGCGCCACATCCTTACCCACTTCACAGTTAAGTTCGAAATGAATACCCATGGCGCTGAAGATTTCACGGCGGCGGGCCAGCAGCGATTTGTCCAGCTTGAAGGCCGGAATGCCGAACGTCAGCAAACCGCCGATTTCAGGGTGGCGATCGTATACGGTGGCGCTGACTCCGCTGCGCGCCAGCACATCCGCGCAGGCCAGACCCGCCGGACCCGCGCCGATGATAGCAACGCGCTTATCCACTTTCTGCACGTGGCTTAAGTCCGGTCGCCATCCTTTGCTCAGGGCCCGATCAGAGATGTAACGCTCAATATTTCCGATAGTGACCGCCCCATGCTCGCTACGCACCGTACATGCCCCTTCGCAAAGTCGGTCCTGCGGACATACGCGGCCGGTCACTTCCGGCAGGCAGTTGGTCTGGTGAGAAAGCTCAACCGCCGCATCGATATTCCCGGCTTTGACCAGTTCAATCCACTGCGGAATATGGTTATGCAATGGGCAGGTCCATTCGCAAATACTGTGGTCGCCGCATTTCAGGCAGCGGGACGCTTCTCGTTCCGCCTGCGCCGTACGAAACGGCAGATAGATCTCCTCAAAGCTGGTTTTACGGGCCTCAATTGCCAGCTTATCCGGCTCACCACGCGCAGGCGTCGCCTGCATTTGCTCACGTTTGGTAATTGCATGCGAAACGAAATCGGTGGCGTTGGCATGCCAGGGCTGGCTTTCCAGACTGGCGGTGCGTAGCCTGCGCGCTTTTGACAGACCAGTAAGCGAATTTTCCGTCACCAGTTGTAACGCTTGCGCCGGACAGTTCTCTACGCAGGCGGGTCCCTGTTCGCGTCCCTGACACAAATCGCATTTGTGCGCAGTGGCTTTCACCTTCCCTTTAGCGACAGGAGTGAGTACGATCTGCATCGTGCCGAAAGGACAAGCAACGACGCACGATTTACAGCCAATACACTTTTTCGGGTTCACCTGAACGCTGTCGTTATCATGGCTGATTGCCCCGTTCGGGCAACTTCTGGCGCAGGGCGCATCTTCACAGTGATGGCAGGTTACCGCACTGCGCTGCTGCTGATGCTTGATGACGGTAATTCGGGGCTGGAAATGCCGTTGACTCAGGACATGCTGCTCGCCATTGTGAGCCATGACGCAGGCGACCTCACAGGCATGGCATCCCAGGCACTGCTGGCTATTAACCATAATAAAACGATTCATGGCTTCCTTCTTTTTTGGTTGCAAAAACCTTATTCTTTATATGAGTGTTGTTATTAACCGACACGGAAGGAAGCGGCAATGTTCATTTGCCCAGGAAGCACAACTATTTATCCAGAACCTGTGGCAGATCAATTTATTTCATCGCATATGAAATTGCGTTTCAGTTACCATCCAGTTTCATGGCGTTTTATTAACATTTATCAAATACACCGCATCGTTCGGGCTGTTTTAAGGCGCGACGTGTATTGTGTGAGGATGCACAAGTGACGGTAAAGCGTCCGGTCTCGGCCAGTCTGGCTAAAGCTTTTTTCTACATAGTGCTGTTGTCGATTCTCTCAACGGGTATTGCGCTGCTCACGCTGACCAGCAGCTTACGAGATGCCGAAGCCATCAACGTGGCTGGCTCATTGCGCATGCAAAGTTACCGTCTGGGTTACGATCTGCAAAGCCAAAGTCCGCAGCTTAACGCTCACCGCCAGCTTTTCCAGCAGGCGCTAAATTCGCCAGCACTACAGAACCTGAACGCGTGGTACGTGCCTCAAGCGGTAAAAAGTCGCTATGGACGTCTACATGCAAACTGGCTGGAAATGAACGCCCGTCTGATCGATGGCGATTTAAATTGGTACCAGAGCAATATCAATAACTATGTCGATCAAATCGATCTCTTCGTGCTGGCGCTGCAGCATTATGCCGAACGCAAAGTGATGCTGGTTTTTGGTATTTCACTGGCGGGCGGGATCGGCATTTTCACCCTCGTTTTCTTTACCTTACGGCGTATTCGCCAGCAGGTGGTGCGTCCGCTGAATAAGCTGGTGGTGGCCAGCCAGCACATTGAACACGGTCAGTTTGACATCCCGTCGCTGGATACTGATTTGCCCAACGAACTCGGGTTGTTGGGCAAGACCTTCAGCCAGATGTCGAGTGAATTACACAAGCTGTACCGCTCACTGGAAGCGTCTGTCGCTGAGAAGACCCACGATCTCCACGAAGCTAATCGTCGTCTGGAAGTGTTGTATCAGTGCTCTCAGGCGTTAAATACCAGTCAGATTGATGTGTACTGCTTCCGCCATATTTTACAGATCGTCCGCGAGCATGACGCCGCCTATTTCCTGGAACTCACCGTCGGAGATAACTGGCGAATTAGCGAAGGCGCAAAAAGCCCCGAGCTGCCGATGCAGATCCTGCCGGTCACCATGCAGGAAACCGTCTACGGTGAACTGCACTGGCAAAGCCCGAACGTCAATGCTTCTACCCCTCTGC
The DNA here is from genome assembly GCF_030336725.1 of Citrobacter sp. Cb031. NCBI lineage: Bacteria > Pseudomonadati > Pseudomonadota > Gammaproteobacteria > Enterobacterales > Enterobacteriaceae > Citrobacter > Citrobacter sp. Cb031. The sequence continues at coordinate 136,060 of NZ_JAOWDA010000019.1, read as the reverse complement.
TCAACAGCGTCTCCTCGATGCTGGGTCGCGGGTTGTACTTCAACCAGGCGCAAAAACATTTTCAGCAGCTGTTATTAATGGAGGAACGGGCGACGATTGCGCGCGAGCTGCACGACTCGCTGGCGCAAGTGCTCTCTTATTTACGCATTCAGCTCACGCTGCTGAAGCGTTCGATTCCCGAAGATAACGCCCCAGCGCAAAGCATTATGGCGGATTTCTCTCAGGCGCTGAACGACGCCTACCGCCAGCTACGCGAACTGCTCACCACCTTCCGCCTGACTTTACAGCAGGCCGATCTCCCCTCCGCCCTGCATGAAATGCTGGAAACGCTGCAAAATCAGACCTCGGCTAAACTGACGCTTGATTGCCGGTTACCGACCCTGGCGCTGGACGCGCAAATGCAGGTGCATCTGCTGCAGATCGTCCGTGAAGCGGTGCTGAACGCGATTAAACATGCCAGCGCAACCGAAATTGCCGTCAGTTGCGTGACCGCGCCGGATGGTAATCACACGGTTTATATTCGCGATAACGGCATCGGCATTGGCGAGCCTCATGAGCCTTCGGGGCACTATGGGTTAAATATTATGCGCGAGCGGGCGGAAAGGCTGAGCGGCACGCTGACTTTCTCTCAACCCTCCGGAGGGGGAACGCTGGTGAGTATCAGTTTTCGTTCGGCAGAATCCGACGGAGAGCTAACGTAAAGAACCGCAAAGCGCCGTCGGTTCTCGATCCAGGCCTGACGGCGTTGGCACGAAAGGTATGCTGTAAACGGGCATGATAATTTACATTATCTTCTTTTTTTCTCCACGTTTGCCCCGTACCTTGCCGCTAAAGTGAAGCAATTCACACCCATAACGATACGCAGAAACACGAGGTCCCCTTTTAATGGCGAATTTTTTCATCGATCGCCCCATTTTTGCCTGGGTGTTAGCAATCCTGTTGTGCCTGACAGGAGCCCTGGCTATTTTTTCGCTGCCCGTTGAGCAATACCCCGATCTGGCACCGCCAAACGTGCGGGTAACCGCGAACTACCCTGGCGCGTCCGCACAAACCCTGGAAAATACCGTCACCCAGGTTATCGAGCAGAACATGACCGGTCTCGATAATCTGATGTACATGTCGTCGCAGAGCAGCGGGACAGGCCAGGCGTCAGTTACGCTGAGCTTCCTCGCGGGAACCGATCCTGATGAAGCCGTCCAGCAGGTGCAAAACCAGCTGCAATCGGCAATGCGTAAGCTGCCGCAGGCGGTACAAAATCAAGGGGTCACGGTGCGCAAGACCGGTGACACCAATATTCTGACCATCGCCTTCGTCTCCACCGATGGCTCAATGGATAAGCAGGACATCGCCGACTACGTCGCCAGTAATATCCAGGATCCGCTCAGTCGTATAAACGGCGTGGGCGATATTGACGCCTACGGTTCACAATATTCCATGCGTATCTGGCTCGACCCGGTCAAACTTAACAGCTTCCAGATGACCGCTAAAGATGTGACCGATGCTATCGAGTCACAAAATGCGCAGATTGCCGTCGGGCAACTTGGCGGCACGCCTTCGGTGGACAAACAAGCGCTGAATGCGACGATCAACGCCCAGTCGCTGCTACAGACTCCGGATGAATTCCGCGCGATTACGCTACGCGTCAACCAGGACGGCTCAGAAGTTAAACTGGGAGATGTGGCGACGGTCGAAATGGGTGCGGAAAAGTACGACTATCTCAGCCGCTTCAACGGCCACCCGGCTTCCGGTCTGGGGGTAAAACTGGCCTCCGGTGCCAATGAAATGGCAACGGCGGAGCTGGTTATCGACCGCCTGAACGAGCTCTCACAGTATTTTCCGCACGGGCTGGAATACAAGGTGGCGTATGAAACTACCTCCTTTGTCAAAGCCTCAATCATCGACGTGGTGAAAACACTGCTGGAAGCGATCGCGCTGGTATTCCTTGTGATGTACCTGTTCCTGCAAAACTTCCGCGCCACGCTGATCCCTACAATCGCCGTTCCCGTCGTCCTGATGGGTACTTTTTCCGTGCTCTACGCCTTTGGCTACAGCGTTAACACCCTGACGATGTTTGCGATGGTGCTGGCGATCGGCCTGCTGGTCGATGATGCCATTGTGGTGGTGGAAAACGTCGAGCGTATTATGAGTGAGGAAGGCCTCTCGCCGCGGGAAGCGACGCGGAAATCGATGGGGCAAATCCAGGGCGCGCTGGTCGGTATCGCCATGGTGCTGTCGGCGGTGTTTATCCCGATGGCCTTCTTCGGCGGCACTACCGGGGCTATTTACCGCCAGTTCTCGATTACCATCGTCTCCGCAATGGTTCTTTCAGTTCTGGTGGCGATGATCCTCACCCCTGCCCTGTGCGCCACTCTGCTCAAACCGCTACATAAAGGCGAGCATCACGGGCAAACCGGTTTCTTTGGCTGGTTTAACCGGATGTTTAACCGCAACGCCGAACGCTACGAAAAAGGCGTCGCCTGGATCCTGCACCGCAGCCTGCGCTGGATACTGATTTACGGCCTGCTGCTCGGTGGTATGGTTTTCCTGTTCCTGCGCCTGCCAACCTCCTTCCTGCCGCTCGAAGACCGCGGCATGTTTACCACCTCGATACAGTTGCCCAGCGGCTCGACCCAGCAGCAAACATTGAAAGTAGTTGAGGAAGTGGAGAAGTATTACTTCACCCATGAGAAAGACAACATTACGTCGGTCTTTTCCACGGTCGGTTCCGGCCCTGGCGGGAACGGTCAAAACGTGGCGCGGATGTTTGTCCGCTTAAAAGACTGGGATGATCGCGACACCACCACCGGAACCTCTTTCGCCATCATCGAGCGCGCGACCAAAGCCTTTAATAAGATTAAGGAAGCCCGCGTCTTCGCCAGCAGCCCTCCGGCGATTAGCGGTCTCGGGAGCTCTGCCGGTTTCGATATGGAGCTGCAAGATCACGCCGGTGCGGGCCATGATGCGTTAATGGCCGCGCGCGACAAGCTGATTGAGCTGGCCGGGAAAGACGCGTCTCTGACACGTGTTCGTCATAATGGTCTGGACGACAGCCCGCAGTTGCAAATTGATATCGATCAGCGCAAAGCCCAGGCACTGGGCGTTTCCATTGATGACATCAACGACACCTTGCAAACGGCCTGGGGCTCCAGCTACGTCAATGACTTTATGGACCGGGGTCGCGTGAAGAAGGTTTACGTGCAGGCGGCGGCAAAATATCGCATGCTCCCGGACGACATCAATCTGTGGTACGTCCGCAATAATAGCGGCGGCATGGTGCCTTTCTCGGCCTTTGCCACGTCGCGCTGGGAAACGGGTTCACCGCGTCTGGAACGCTATAACGGCTACTCCGCCGTCGAGATTGTTGGCGAAGCCGCTCCCGGCGTCAGTACTGGTACGGCGATGGACATTATGGAATCGCTGGTCCACCAGTTGCCGACCGGATTCGGCCTCGAATGGACCGCGATGTCTTACCAGGAACGGCTCTCGGGCTCTCAGGCGCCAGCTCTGTACGCCATTTCTTTGCTGGTGGTGTTCCTGTGTCTGGCGGCGTTGTACGAAAGCTGGTCGGTTCCCTTCTCCGTCATGCTGGTTGTACCGCTGGGGGTCATTGGCGCGCTGCTCGCTACCTGGATGCGCGGTCTGGAAAACGACGTGTACTTTCAGGTCGGGTTACTCACCGTTATCGGGCTTTCGGCGAAGAACGCAATATTGATTGTTGAATTCGCCAATGAGATGAACGAGAAAGGTCACGACTTGCTCGACGCCACGCTGCATGCCTGTCGCCAACGCTTACGCCCAATTCTGATGACGTCACTGGCGTTTATCTTTGGGGTGTTGCCGATGACCATCAGCAGTGGCGCAGGTTCCGGCGGTCAGCATGCGGTGGGGACTGGCGTAATGGGCGGGATGATTTCAGCCACTGTCCTGGCGATTTACTTCGTTCCTCTGTTCTTTGTGCTGGTACGCAGACGTTTCCCGTTGAAGCCACGCCCAGAATAATCGGACACAAAAAAGGCGACTTACGTTGAGTCGCCTTTTATTATCCTTTGCAGGATATGAATTTCTTCCAGAAAATTATTTACGAAGCATCACTTCGATAAAGTCTTTCCAGTTCCCCAGTTCACGTTCAATCATAACAACCTCTCTTATTATTATGGGCATTCTACGAAATCATCATCATAAAAAGAAGATCATTTAACCAATGGTTGCGATTACATCCTCCAGTGTTCGGGGGTATATGTAATCACTATGCGCTAACCCCATAAATTTTATGTGACTTACTGCAATATTTTGAAATATTCATACATCATCTACGACTTTGGCAATTCTGATGGAAAAACAGGCTGATGCAAACAGGCAAAATCTGATTTTCAGTTCCCCGTGAATTTTGGAACTTTCAGGAATCATTATTCACCATTCAACAACAATGTTATATTTTTCTATAACGGTTCGATGACAATATGTATTATTCATGTTTATAGAACACGAGAATAAATATTCAAATTACGTCAATAAGGATTCAAATGATCACCCTCTACGGCATTAAGAATTGCGATACGATTAAAAAAGCCAGACGCTGGCTGGAAGACAATGGGGTCGACTACCGCTTCCATGATTATCGCGTCGACGGCCTGGACAACGCGTTATTACACGCCTTTATCAGCGAATTAGGTTGGGAGGCGCTGCTCAATACACGTGGAACCACCTGGCGCAAACTGGATGAAGCCACACGTAACCAAATCACCGATGCGTCCTCTGCTGCTGCATTGATGATTGAAATGCCTGCAATTATCAAACGCCCATTGCTCTGCGCGCCGGGTAAGCCTATGCTGCTTGGCTTTAGTGAATCCAGTTATACGCAGTTTTTTAATGAGGTATAGTCTATGTCGTGCCCGGTTATTGAGCTGACACAGCAGCTTATTCGCCGTCCTTCCCTGAGCCCGGATGATGCCGGGTGCCAGGCGTTAATGATTGAACGCCTGCGCGCGGTAGGTTTTACCGTTGAGCGTATGGATTTTGGTGACACACAGAATTTTTGGGCATGGCGCGGCAAAGGTGAGACTCTGGCATTTGCCGGTCACACTGACGTAGTGCCTGTCGGCGATGTCGATCGTTGGATTAATCCACCGTTCGAACCGACCATTCGCGATGGCATGTTGTTCGGGCGTGGCGCAGCCGATATGAAAGGCTCACTGGCGGCAATGGTCGTGGCCGCAGAACGTTTTGTCGCCCAGCATCCGAACCATCAGGGTCGTCTGGCGTTTTTGATAACCTCTGACGAAGAGGCCAGCGCCCAAAACGGCACCGTAAAAGTGGTTGAAGCACTTATGGCACGCAATGAACGACTGGATTATTGTCTGGTTGGCGAGCCGTCCAGCACGGAAATCGTTGGCGACGTGGTGAAAAATGGGCGTCGTGGTTCACTGACCTGCAATCTGACCATTCACGGCGTGCAGGGCCACGTAGCCTACCCGCATCTGGCCGATAACCCGGTACACCGCGCGGCGCCAATGCTCAATGAACTGGTGGCGATTGAGTGGGATCAGGGCAACGAATTCTTCCCGGCGACCAGCATGCAGATTGCCAATATTCAGGCAGGAACCGGCAGCAACAATGTTATTCCCGGCGAACTGTTTATCCAGTTCAACTTCCGTTTCAGCACCGAATTAAACGATGAAATGATTAAGTCCCGGGTGCTGGAGCTGCTGGAGAAACATCAACTGCGTTATACCGTCGACTGGTGGCTTTCCGGTCAGCCGTTCCTGACCGCACGCGGTAAACTGGTGGATGCGGTGGTGAACGCCATTGAGCACTATAATGAGATTAAACCGCAGTTACTGACTACAGGCGGGACGTCCGACGGGCGTTTTATTGCCCGCATGGGGGCACAGGTAGTAGAACTGGGGCCGGTCAACGCGACCATTCATAAAATTAATGAATGTGTTAATGCCGCCGACCTGCAGCTGCTTGCCCGTATGTATCAACGTATCATGGAGCAACTCGTCGCCTGATGAGTGTTCCTGTAAGAGGAAATGAGCATGGACTGGCTGGCAAAATACTGGTGGATTCTAGTGTTGGTGTTTCTGGTAGGCGTATTGCTGAACGTGATTAAAGATCTCAAGCGCGTCGACCACAAGAAATTTCTTGCCAATAAGCCGGAGCTTCCCCCGCATCGTGATTTTAACGATAAATGGGATGACGACGACGATTGGCCAAACAAGGATCAACCGAAGAAATAAGCCAACGTAGGCCGAATGGCGGTTTCACATCGCCATCCGGCCTGCGGGTTAAATCATCTCAATCACATCATCATCATGAGGCTTACCGCCGCTCAGCGCTTCATCAAAGTAGTGCTTCGGTACGGTAAAACGCAGGTGGTCGAGCGCAAACTGCATACTGCGTTCATCAATGGCGTGCCCCAGATTTTCGACGATATCCAGCGTCACATCCCCACCGGCACGTATTAACGCCTCCTGCGCGGCAACGGCATGAGATAACTCAATCACCCGGTCTTCACCGCCGTGAATCAAATGCACCGTCGTCGCGGTGGTTGCAACCTCCGGCAACGTGGCATAGCGACCATTAAAGGCGATGACCCGCGACGCCAGCCCAGGCTCGGCTTTAATACTCTCAAGCGACATAATCGAGCCCTGAGAAAAACCAATCAGCGCGGTCGCCTGAGGTGAAACGCCGCTTTGCTTCTGCCAGTAGCGAACGGTTTCGATAAAGACCGGCATAATCGCGTCAATACGCGCCTGGCGGTTCTCTTCCGTTACCCCCTGTACCGAAAACCACTGACGGCCGGAAGTCGTACCATAAGGCTCTGCCCCGCCAATGCTGACGATTAGCGCATCCGGAAACAGCGGCGCAAACCAGGAGCCAATTTCGCCCATGGCAACCGGGTTATCGCCGACGCCATGAAACAGCAACAAGAGCTGTTGAGCGGGTTTATCGGGACTTTGAACAACAAAATGGTCATGTTTCATGGCGATCTCCTTAACTGATGAGAATCATTCTACGCCGCTTAACCGCAATGACCATGCCAGGAAATTGAAGAAGTTAGTGAAAAAATTGCCATTGCATAATGCGATTATGTAGCCGTTGTTCACGCTCAGCATCCAGCTGTTTTAAGGCCTGCGCCGCCTCGGCGCGCTGAACTGCCAACAGCGCTTTGCGACCCGATATTTTCAGCTGTTGGCACAATTCAGCATCGCTGCGTTGAGCCTGTATACGCCCGCGTAATGCCGGAAGAGGCAACTCGCTGTGCTCAAGCAAACGACTCAGACAACCTAATGATGTCAGTAATGGTCGATGCGCGAAAGCAAACCCAGCCAGCTCACCCCAGTCATCCTCATTAAGCGTAGTCTCTTTCAGTGGTACCAGCGGAATGCGCTCTGCGTTCCACTGAGCAAGAATCTCCGCATCCCGTCGCAGGCGCTGGTGCGCCCGCCAGGCAAGGCGTTTTCCCGCTTCGCTGATGGGCAGCACCGCCATAGCGGTATAACAGCCGCTGCTGGCTTCCCGATGATTACCCATCCGTACCAGGACAAAACCGCAGCGCTGCCAGAAACGCCATAATTCAGCCGTATAACCAAAGCTGACGGACAGATAGTCGCACTGCGTGCAATAGTGCCGGGCCTGCAGAATCAGCTGTTGCCCAATACCTTCCCTTTGACGCGCGGGATGAACCGCAATTCGACTGACCCGCCGCCCGACGAGCGTCGCCGCCAATGGGTCTCCGCCGTGCGCCGCCAGTGACTGCGCAACCAGATTTCCTCTTGGTCGGCGATATCCGGCCCAGACGGCCTGGCTTAATTCTGCGGATAATCCCCCCTCGTCGACCAGCCAGACGGCGCCCGCCACCGAGTCAGCAGCCGAAGCCTGAAGAAAATGCTGACCCGGCGCGTCCATCATTCGCCGCAGATCCAGTGGCGAGGTGCGATAATGCGCACCGGAAAGTAGCTGATATACCGCTAACGGCAGCGCCGGGTTTGTCTGCCATGAGAGTTGATCAAATGCCGAGAAGTTAAGCTCCCCTAAGGGGGCATGCGCAAAGGTTTCGTCGTCAAACACCAGCGCATCGCTGACGATTTTCTCCAGCGGACATCCCTGCGCCCAGCGCACGGGTTGTTGCAACTCATAGCGTCGAAGATGGGGAAAGCGGGCGCAGAATTTCAGCAAAAAGCCTCTGCCGGTTCCCTCGTAGCCCTGTACGGTGGTGGTTAACAGCGTACGAGGGAAACGCGCAACCAGTTGGTGCAGCAGCGGCGCGGGGATCGCGGCGGCTTCATCCACAACCAGCCAGTCTGCGGTTGCAGAACTGCTTAACAGCGCATCGGGGGCCATAAAGCGGTAACGCTCTGCGGCAAATTGCGCCAGCACATCCGTTGCCGCTTTAGCAGGCGCAGTGACAATCGCGGTCCCGTTGATACGTGCTATCAGTTGCCCTGCCAGAGCCGATTTACCCCGGCCACGTGCAGCTGTGACCGCAGCCACGCCGGGAGGCATATCCAGCAACTGGGTTAAAATCATCGCCTGTTCAGGCTGAGGGTAACCGGTTGCCGCGTGCCAGACTGCACGAACAGGAAAACGCGGGCTGGAAACTGCGTGATGCTGCTGCCAGTGCAGAGCCTGTCCGTCACGGGAAATCACCCGTTTGACATGTTCAACAAAGTGCGGCGTTGGGATAGGTTCAGCACAGTCGCTCCAGCGCAGTGAATCCACGTCCGGATGCGTGTGCCAGGTATGCCAGGGGGGGGTCAGCAAAACCAGCCAGCTCCCGGCGATCAGCGTTCCGCTTAAGGCGGCAAACGCCGCAGCGTCAAATCCCTGCCCGGCGTCAAAAACCGCATGACGAAATTCGCGGCCTAATAACGTTTGCAGCGCCTGTGGCGTACAGTTTGGCTCAGCAGGGGCGAGTGCGCCCACCCATAACCAGTCGCCGGGTAACGTGTCGCGTAGCGCTAATGCCCGCTCCTGACACCAGTTCCCCTCGCCACTGATAATCAGCAGACGACGGATCCCTTCGTGGGCCATCTGTTCGGTTAACGCGCTCAGCGCCGTATTATCAGACATCCCTGCCTCAGTAGCTTAAATGCCTTTACCAAAAGTATTACATTGTCCCGGATCGCCGCTGTCAAAACCGCGTTTGAACCAGCTAAGCCGCTGCTCAGAAGTGCCGTGGGTAAAGCTGTCCGGCACAACGCGTCCTTGTCCCTGCTGCTGCAGGCGATCGTCGCCAATGGCCTGAGCGGCGTTCAGCGCTTCAGCCAGGTCGCCGGACTCCAGCACGCCCTGCTGCTGCATACTGTTGCCCCAGACGCCGGCAAAGCAGTCCGCCTGCAGTTCCATACGTACGGAAAGACGGTTCACCTCAGCCTGTGAGGCATTCTGCTGCATCTGGCGAACTTTCGGTTCAATACCCAGCAGTTTCTGCACGTGGTGGCCCACTTCATGGGCGATAACATAGCCCTGAGCAAAATCACCATCGGCGCCCAGCTTGTTTTTCATGTCATCATAAAATGAGAGGTCGATATACACCGTACCATCCGCCGGGCAGTAAAACGGCCCCATCACCGACTGACCTGCGCCACAGCCGGTACGCGTCGCTCCGCGATACATTACCAGCTTCGGCTGTTGGTAGGTCCGGCCCATTTTTTCAAACTGCTGCCCCCAGGTATCTTCCGTGGTGGCCAGAATCACCGAGGTAAATTTTGCTGCTTCATCATCATTTGGGCTGATGGAGTGTGATGATTGCTGTTGGGAAACTGGCTGGCCGGTCATTAATCCGGTGAGATCCACGCCATAATATCCCGCCACCAGCACCACAATCAGCAGGATGATGCCGCCTTTACCACTGGGCAAACGAAAACCAGGGCCGCCTATAGAAGGGCCGCCACCGGAGCTATTTCGTCTGTCTTCCACATTGTCACTTTCACGACGCCCTTGCCAGCGCATAATCACCTCAACTTTTTATTCATTATGATGATGATCGTAGGCGGTTCGGAACAGGATTACCATAAGAAACAGTAATCAAAATCGGCGGGATTGATGAGCCGGAGAGCGATCGCCGGCTCAGGGGAGGATTAGTCTAACTTCACACCCAGACGATGCGCGACGGCTTCATAGGCTTCGATCAGGCCGCCCAAGCTCTGGCGGAAGCGATCTTTGTCCATTTTATCCAGCGTTTCTTTGTCCCACAGACGGCTGCCGTCCGGTGAGAACTCATCGCCCAGGACCACTTCACCTTTATACAAACCAAATTCAAGTTTGAAGTCGACCAGAATCAGACCGGCATCATCAAACATCTTTTTCAGCACGTCGTTGGCTTTGTAGGTCAGCTCTTTCATACGCGCCAGATTCTCTTTGCTCACCCAACCAAAAGTTTCGCAATAGGAATCGTTAATCATTGGATCGTGCATAGCATCGTTTTTCAGGAACAGATCAAACAGCGGCGGATTCAGTTCAATACCTTCCTCAACGCCTAAACGCTTAACCAGGGAACCTGCTGCGCGGTTACGAACCACACATTCAACCGGTACCATCTCCAGTTTTTTCACCAGACATTCAGTATCGGAAAGCAGTCGCTCCATCTGGGTAGGAATGCCCGCTTCTTGCAGTTTAGTCATAATGAAATGGTTGAACTTGTTGTTCACCATGCCTTTACGATCAAACTGTTCAATGCGCGCGCCATCCCCTGCTGACGTATCATTGCGGAATTCGAGCACCAACAGGTCCGGGTTTTCCGTGCTGTATACGGTCTTCGCTTTACCACGATACAACTCAGCTTGCTTTTGCATCTTTATTACTCCTGGGTGTGAATTAACGATAAATATTGCGTTTTTCTGCCGACGCACACGTTTGCGTATCATATCAGAAAAAAAGGGCTGGAGTTATCCAGCCCTTTATTTTTACTTACTGAACGCTGCCTGGAAGACGGCGACCAGCGCGTCGTTCTGGCTTTGCGTCAGGGTATGCCCCTTCGGATCGATAAACTGCAAGCTACTGCGGTTGTCTAAATCACCGACCTGCAGTTTATAGTCGCCGGATACCAGACCCGGATCGCTTGCGCCCAGCTCCTGCCAGTTACTATCAGACAGTGGTTTGTAGGTCACGGCGATGCTGCCCTGAGAACGGGTGCTGTCGGTCACTTTCATCCCCACTTTCTCAAGCGCTGCCGGCAGACGCTGCCATACCACGTTGAACGGTCCACGTACCACCAGCATCGGTAAACCGGTGTCATCGGCAGCACTCTGAACATCCATGGTGGCGGCAGAGCGGTTCTGCGCGGCATTCGCGGCATCAGTGGCGTTCTTATCCAGACCTGCGGAAATAACGTTCATCATCTCAGCGCTGTAACGCTGCATTGATGCTGGATCAGCTACGGGTTTACCCGCCTGCTCGAGGTTAATCAGTTTCACCGTTACCGCTTGCTGATAACCCTGCGGTTTAACCGAGATTTGATAACGTCCACGGTACTGCTCGTCTTCATCCAGACGGTTCCAGTTAACCCAGTCGGTGGTCAACGTCTGGCTGGCATCATCACGTTTGGTGATCGTGTAGTTTTTAGACTGAATGACGCTAACGACCTGTGGCCACAGCGTGTTGCCACGACCATTTTCCACCAGCAATGTCGACGTATCACCCGCGATCTGAGTGCGAGCGCCGGTGACTAGTGCTAACGGCTGAGCCGGCGGGCGAATGTCCAGCGCTTTACCAACGGCACCGCTGCCGTTGGTGACCGGGATATTATAGTCACCCGACATAACCGGCAGAATCATCCCAGCTGGAGCGTGAAGCTCAGCAAGCGGTGCGGCCTCCAGATAGGATTCATCACCGCTCACCTGGCGCTTATAACGCGAGTCAGAACTACAGGCCGCGAGCAACATAACAAGCGAAACACCCGCAACCTTGGCCAGGCGCGACTTTTGTACTGAGTAAGCCATCAAATCTCCCTAAACTTTACAGCAAACCGGCATGCTTAAGCGCCGCTTTGACGATTTCACGAGCATTATCCGTGATTGGCGTCATAGGCAGACGTAGCGTATCGGTCGCCACAAGTCCCAACTCCTTACACGCCCATTTCACTGGGATAGGATTGGGTTCGACAAATAGTTTGTTGTGTAACGGCATCAGACGCTGGTTAATCACCCGCGCCTCGGCAAAGTTCCCGGCTGCCGCCAGTTTGCACATTTCGGCCATATCGCGTGCCGCAACGTTAGACGTCACGGAAATCACGCCATGACCACCGAGCTGCATAAAATCCAGTCCGGTCGCGTCATCACCGCTGAGCAGAATAAAGTCGTCTGAAACCAGCTCTTTGATCTGGTGAACGCGACTTAAGTTCCCCGTGGCCTCTTTAATAGCGATAATATTTTTTACTTTCGCCAGGCGACCAACGGTTTCCGGCAACATATCGCAGCCGGTACGGGACGGTACATTATACAGAATTTGCGGCAGGTCAGTATGTTCAGCGATGGCTTTGAAATGCTGGAACAAACCTTCCTGGGTTGGGCGGTTGTAGTAAGGCGTCACCGTCAGGCAGCCGACAACACCACTGTCGTTGAAACGCTGCGTCAGACTAATGGCTTCCGCGGTCGCATTAGCGCCGGTTCCGGCAATCACCGGAATACGCCCGTCGGCCAGCTCCAGGGTCATCATCACCACATCGCCATGTTCATCATGACTCAGGGTGGCAGACTCACCGGTGGTGCCAACCGAAACGATCGCCGAGGTGCCGCTGGCGACATGATAATCAATCAGTTTTTTCAGGCTCGACCGGCAGACTTTACCTTTCTCATCCATCGGCGTAACAAGCGCGACAATACTTCCCGTGAACATGGGCCATCCTCTGTGCAAACAAGTGTCTCAATGGTACGTTTGGTACGACAATAAAAGCAAGCGACCAGAGCCGTTCTGATTGTTGTATGCATGTTTTTTTTATGCTTTCCTTATGATTACCTCACCGCTCAAAGGAAGAACAGGTTTGACATCGTCATCGCAACACTATCTGGTCATTACTGCGCTGGGTGCTGACCGCCCGGGAATTGTGAACACCATCACACGTCATGTCAGCAGTTGCGGCTGTAATATCGAAGACAGCCGACTGGCCATGCTGGGTGACGAGTTCACGTTTATCATGTTGCTGTCGGGCACCTGGAATGCCATTACCCTAATTGAATCAACCTTGCCGTTGAAAGGTGCAGAGCTGGATTTACTGATTGTGATGAAGCGCACGACCGCACGCCCCCGTCCGGCGATGCCCGCTACGGTATGGGTGCAGGTCGATGTTCCTGATTCTCAGCATTTGATTGAACGCTTTACCGCCCTGTTTGACAGCCACCAAATGAATATTGCGGAACTGGTTTCACGCACGCAACCGGCTGAGAACGAAAAGGCGGCACAGCTGTTTATTCAAATTACCGCACATAGTCCTGCGTCACATGATTCGGCAAATATTGAAGATGCGTTTAAAGCACTCTGTACAGAACTCAATGCGCAAGGCAGTATTAACGTCGTCAATTACTCACAGCATGATGAACAGGATGGAGTTAAGTAATGAACCCACTGAAAGCCGGTGATATCGCACCGAAATTTAGCTTGCCGGATCAAGACGGAGAACAAGTAAATTTAACCGACTTCCAGGGACAGCGTGTTCTGGTTTATTTTTACCCGAAAGCCATGACACCCGGCTGTACCGTACAGGCCTGCGGCCTGCGCGATAACATGGATGAGTTAAAAAAAGCAGGTGTTGAAGTGCTGGGAATCAGCACCGATAAACCAGAGAAGCTTTCCCGATTCGCGGAGAAAGAAGTCCTTAACTTCACGCTCCTGTCCGACGAAGATCACCAGGTTTGCGAGCAGTTCGGCGTCTGGGGTGAGAAGTCATTTATGGGCAAAACCTATGATGGCATCCACCGCATCAGCTTCCTGATTGATGCTGAAGGGAAAATTGAGCATGTGTTTGATGACTTCAAAACCAGCAACCACCACGACGTGGTAATGAACTGGCTGAAAGAGAACGCCTGATTTACATTTTGCCGGATAGCGCCTGATGGTGACGCCACGCGTCTTATCAGGCCACCATCCGCATAACTCCGTAGCCGGATAAGGCGTTTACGCCGCCATCCGGCATCAACGTCGTTTATTCAAACGTCCCTTTTATACAGGCTTTTTTCTCTCTGACGACAGCTTTGCCCTTCGCCCACAGGTGATGAACTTCAAGCGCATCATTGAGCACCAGAATGTCGGCATCGCATCCCACCGCCAGACGCCCTTTATGTTCCAGTCCCAAAAATTCTGCGACCGTTCGCGTCAGCGGACACAGCGCCAGTTCCAGCGGTATGGCATGAACCTTCACCAACTGGCGCACTGTTTCAGCCAGTGATTCAAACCCTGCGACACCGATGCCGGTAAGATTACCGTAGTCATCAAATTCCGGCTGGCTACCGTTGCCATCCGAACTCAAGGTAATACGCGACAGCGGCACGTTCTGGCGTAGCGCCGTGGCGATAGCCGTGGCCGGGTCGACGGGTTCATCAATGCTGCTGGTAATGTCGATATAACCGCCTTTGCGGGCATACTCCAGCGCCGACTGAAACAACGGTTCCGCACGATTGACGTGTGTGGGCAGCAGCTTGGTAATCGGTACATCGCAACTTTCGAGGATCTGGTACAACGGCTCCAGCATGCGCGCGCTGTCGCCCATATGGAAGACGCTAATCCCCGGCTTGCGCCCTAACAATCCGCCAACGCGCGACTGCGCCGCCATGTTTGCCAGCGCCGAGGTGTCCGGGGCTGAAGAACGATGGTCCGAAACAGCACATTTCACGCCAATGATTTTATCGATCAGCGCCACATCGCGATCGATACTGCCGGTGATGGTCGGAGAAGGCAGAGAATACGCCCCGGTCAGCATCCATGCGCTGATGCCTTCAAATTCCAGCGCGCGGGTTTTCGCCAGCAGCGATTCAGGGTGACGGGTAATACCATCTGTCCCCAGCAATCCCACCACCGAGGTGACGCCAGCTTCAACCAGCCGCGACAAGCGCACTTCCGGCGTGCGGGTGTGCGGCCCCGCTTCTCCGCCGCCGCCAATCAGATGGACGTGTTGATCGATAAATCCTGGGCACACAATCGCACCGTTAAGATTGATACACTCGCAGCCAGGAAAATCGTCAGGGGAAATCGACGGCGCGATGGCAACAATTTTGCTGCCAGACACCAGTATATCCTGGCGTCCTAAATCTTCCGGCGCGTACACGTGTCCCTGCAGGAACAACGTCAAATTAAGAATGGAACAGTTCATAACCTTCCTTGTCAGGCAATAACCTGCATAACCCAAATAGAGAGCAGCGCATTAATTACGCATACCGCAATAATAAGCGGGTAATAACGGGGATGGACTCCCGCGGTACCCAGACAGCGTCCCACATTTTGCACCGGATTGCCCATCAGGTAGATAGCCGGTAACAGCACCGTAGCATCATGTCCCGAAAGCGTACCGGCGACAACCAGGCTGGCGCAAACACCGACGCCGCCTCCCATACTCATCACCGCAGCCAGCAGTACGGTAGCAGATTCCCCCGGCAGTCCCCACAGCGCCATTACCGGCTCACATACCCGCCCGACAATCTCGAGCAGTCCCGTCACCTTCAGCGCCTGAATAATCACAAACGCCATTACCACGTTAGGCAACAGGCTGGTTGTTGCAATAGTGAATCCGCGCCGTGCGCCATCGATAAACATATCCATGACGTTTTTACGTACTTGCGTTGTCATCTCACGCCTCCTGCTGCGTACGGCGATTTTCCTGCTGCGCAATCCACAAACGCAGCAGGTTCGCACCCACAAATTTGAAGACAAGGATCACCGCCAGCGGCGTAATCACCGGAACGGTAACCATCGTAAACAACGCGGCACCCGAGGAAAAATAGTTGGTAATACACGCACTGCCGCTGGTTTGCCAGCAGGCAAAAATGGCACGTTCCTGTTCAGTGATAATGCCCTCTTCCGCCATTTCTTTAGTCATCCCTGCCGCAGCATCGGTATTTTGCATATTCGCAATCAGGGCCAGCGAACAAATACCCGGAATACCGAGTAACGGGCGCAGGACTGGCGTCATCAGTTGCTGTGCCGCACGCAACCCTCCCAGCCCTTCGGTGACGGAAATTATCCCGAGTGAAAGAATGACGGAAGGCGCCAGTTCAAGCGCGAATAAGAAGCCGTCTTTTGCGCCCATACCGCCCGTGCCGCGAAAAGAGACCGCCGTGTCCCCCGCCGCATTAATCTGCCCAAACGCACCGTTGAGAACGGTGAAATCAAAGACTCGCCACCATTCGGTACTTTTCGCAAACATGCCGGAAAAAAGAATAATCGTAATAAAAAAAGCGAGATATCCGCCCCATCCCACCTTCTGCTGCGTGTGTGTGTTGTGACCCATTTTGTTCTCCTGTTGGCCTTATTCCTTGCGTGACTTAAAGACATCACGCGGGTCAAGTTAAAGACAAACGCAGAGAAAAACGACACCAGAAGAGATTATTCAGAATGTGTGGATAGAGGTCAGACAAGTTCGGCTCCGGCGACATTGCATCGCCGGAGCAAACAGATTAGGGTTCATCAACGACCTGACCATCCGGCCAGGCATGCATTACCGCTTTGATTAACGTCGCCAGAGGAATCGCAAAGAATACGCCCCAGAATCCCCACAGGCCGCCGAATATCACCACTGAGAGAATAATCACCAGCGGATGCAGATTTACCGCCTCGGAGAACAGCACCGGCACCAGCAAATTACCGTCCAGCGCCTGGATTATCAGATATACGGCAAAACAGCTCCAGAACTCGGTGCCAAGCCCGAACTGGAACAATGCCACACCGACCACCGGAATAGTGACCACGAAAGCGCCGATATACGGGATCAGCACGGAGAAGCCTACCAGCACCGCCAGCAGCAGCGAATAGTTGAGGCCAAACAGCAGGAAGCCGAGCCAGGTCGCCACGCCAACCACCACCATTTCCAGCACCTTGCCGCGGATATAGTTGGTGATTTGCTGGTTCATCTCTTTCCACACCTGCCCCGCCAGTCCGCGATTACGCGGCAGCACCCGACGCACTGCGTTCAGCATTTGTCCTTTATCTTTGATCAGGAAGAACACCATCAACGGGACGAGAATCAGATACACCGCCAGCGTCAGCAATCCGACCAGTGAAGCCAGCGAATATTTCACCACCGAATCGCCCATGGTGAGCATTCGCGAGCGCATATTCTCCGCCATCGCATCAATAATGCCCGCATCCATCAGCGCCGGATAACGCCGCGGTAAGGTGGCGGCAAAATCAGACAATTTATTGAGCATGCCGGGCATATCGCGGATCAGGTAGATCCCCTGTTGCCATGCAACGGGCATTACCACAAACGCCATCAGCAGCAAAATACCGACAAACACCACCAACACAATCGATGTCGCCCAACGCCGTGAACAACCAATATGTTCCAGCCGTACTGTCGGCCATTCGAGCAGGTACGCCAGCACAATGGCGACCAGCAGCGGCGCCAGAAGACCGCTAAAAAAGAACAGGATGCCAAAACCGGCAACCAGAATAATCAGCAAGGCGATGGCTTCGGGGTCGCTAAAGCGGCGGCGATACCATTGCATCAACATTTCGAGCATAAAACCCTTCCATGAATCCAATAGCGGGATTGCGATCCCGAATTGTATCGAAATGTCACAAAAAAGACTTCGCTTTTTATAGCGGATTACGCAAAGTGAAAAGTCATTTTTCCTGGGTGTTCATCGTCAGGTTTCGCAGTTACACTCCCTAAGCTTGCGGAGTGTGAACGAAACTTCACGGCATTGGTCAAATGGCTATCTCAAAAAAGAATACAGGACAGAGGTTATGTTCAGGCAGTTGAAAAAAAACCTGGTTGCTACCCTCATTGCTGCACTGACCATCGGTCAGGTTGCGCCCGCATTTGCAGAAACCGCGGACACCCTACCTGATATGGGAACCTCGGCAGGGAGTACGCTTTCCATAGGACAGGAAATGCAGATGGGCGATTATTATGTACGCCAGCTGCGCGGCAGTGCGCCATTAATTAACGATCCGTTGCTGACGCAATACATTAATGCGCTGGGGATGCGTCTGGTCTCGCACGCCGACTCGGTAAAAACGCCCTTCACCTTTTTTTTGATTAACAACGATGAAATCAACGCCTTTGCTTTCTTTGGCGGCAACGTTGTTTTGCACTCCGCACTGTTCCGCTATTCCGATAACGAAAGCCAACTGGCATCGGTTATGGCGCACGAAATTTCCCACGTTACCCAGCGTCACCTGGCGCGTGCAATGGAAGACCAGAAACGCAGCGCGCCGCTAACGTGGGTGGGTGCGTTAGGGTCAATTTTATTGGCGATGGCCAGCCCACAGGCGGGTATGGCGGCGCTGACCGGTACGCTGGCGGGTACACGTCAGGGGATGATTAGCTTTACGCAGCAAAACGAACAGGAAGCAGACCGCATCGGTATTCAGGTACTGCAACGCTCGGGATTCGATCCCCAGGCCATGCCGACGTTTCTGGAAAAATTGCTCGATCAGGCCCGTTACTCTTCGCGTCCACCAGAAATTTTGCTGACTCACCCCCTGCCAGAAAGCCGTCTGTCGGATGCCCGTAACCGCGCCAACCAAATGCGTCCGGCTGTCGTCCAGTCTTCAGAAGATTTTTATCTGGCCAAGGCACGCACCTTAGGCATGTACAACTCTGGTCGCAACCAGTTGACCGATGACCTACTGAGTAACTGGTCGAAAGGCAACATACGTGAGCAACGTGCGGCGCAGTATGGCCGGGCATTGCAGGCAATGGAGGCCAGTAAATATGACGAGGCACGTAAAGCACTGCAACCGCTGCTGGCGGCAGATGCTAACAATGCCTGGTACCTCGACCTGGCAACGGATATCGATCTCGGCCAGAAGAAAACCAGCGATGCCATTAATCGGTTGAAAAACGCCCGCGACCTGCGCACCAACCCGGTACTGCAGCTCAACCTGGCAAATGCGTATTTACAGGCCGGGCAAGCCAAAGAGGCAGCGACCATCCTGAATCGCTATACGTTTAACCATAAGGACGACCCTAACGGCTGGGATCTGTTAGCGCAAACGGAAGCCAACCTGAACAACCGTGATCAGGAACTGGCAGCCCGCGCGGAAGGGTATGCCCTCGCAGGACGTCTGGATCAGGCGATTTCGATGCTCAGCAGCGCAAGCTCACAGGTCAAGCTGGGTAGCCAGCAGCAGGCCAGATACGATGCCCGTATCGACCAGCTACGCCAACTGCAAGAGCGCTTTAAACCGTATACGAAAATGTAATTATCGAACACTTGCCGGATGGCGATATGTAGGCCAGATAAGGTCTTTTGGTCGCCATCCGGCAGGATTGTTATGCAAGGAGAAGTCATGTCAGACGCGATTAAAATCTACCATAACCCACGCTGCTCCAAGAGCCGTGAAACGCTGGAGTTACTGAAGTCCAACGGCGTGGACCCGGAAGTGGTGTTGTATCTGGAAACCCCGGCTGACGCCACAACCCTGCGTGAATTGTTGCAGATGCTGGGCATGTCCAGCGCGCGCGAGCTGATGCGCCAGAAAGAAGATCTCTATAAGTCACTTAATCTGGCGGACGTAAATCTGAGTGAAGATGCGCTGATTCAGGCAATGGTGGAAAACCCGAAATTGATGGAGCGCCCGATTGTGGTTGCCAAAGGCCAGGCGAGAATTGGACGCCCGCCGGAGCAGGTACTGGAAATCATCGGTTAACCTGAAACCTGCCGCAGTCTCTTCGGCTGCGGCGCTTACAGCTTCAGTATCTCTTTTACGAATGGAATGGTCAGCTTACGCTGGGCGGTGATCGATGCATGATCAAGCTGATCCAACGTCATAAACAGCGTACGCATTTCTCGATCCAGACGCTTGAGCAGGAAGCGTCCCACATCTTCCGGCAGTTCAAACCCACGAAGTCTGGCGCGTAATTGCAACGCCTGCAGCTTATCTTCATCGGAAAGCGGCTGCAGCTTGTAGATTTGTCCCCAGTCCAGGCGCGAGGCGAGATCCGGCAACCCCAGATTCAGCTGTCTTGGCGGGCGATCGCCTGTGATCAGCAGACGCGTTTTCCCCGACTCCAGGATGCGGTTGTAGAGATCAAAGATCGCCATTTCCCACAGCGAATCCCCGGCCACACATTCGATGTTATCGATGCATACCAGCGATAAATGCTCCATACCGTCGAGCACCTCGGGGACGAACCAGGTACGCTTGTCGAGCGGCACATAGCCTACCGCATCGCCGCGCGCGGACAGTTCCGCACAAGCTGCATGCAGCAAATGACTACGGCCAGCGCCTTCACGCGACCAGAGATAAATATACCCGCTATGGTCCTGACGCAGCACGTTTTGCAGTGCAGCCAGTAAAGAGGAGTTATCCCCCGGCCAGAAACTTGCGAAAGTTTCGTCGTCAGGAAGATAAAGTGGCAAAGAGAGCTGTGCCGGTGTGTTCAGAGATACCTCAACCCAGGATTTCATAAAATCGCGTTGAGTTTAACACAGAAATACGTCGTGATAGAACCGGGCAGCATCGCCACCCGGTAAGAGATTTACTGTTGCGGACTGTCGGCATCTTCCGCGTCAAGCACGACTTCTTCCGGACGCAGCAGGCTGATAACTTTGAAAATCAGGCTCAGACAAACGCCAACAATGGTCGCCAGCGCCATGCCTTTCAGCTCAGCGGCACCAATGTGAACTTTCGCACCACTCACGCCGATGATCAAAATAACCGAGGTCAGGATCAGGTTTTGCGCCTTGTTGTAATCAACTTTTGACTCGATCAGTACGCGAATACCGGAAGCACCAATCACGCCGTACAGCAGCAGCGATACGCCACCCATGACCGGCAGTGGAATGATTTGGATCGCCGCAGCCAGTTTGCCCACACAGGAGAGCAGAATGGCAAAAATTGCCGCGCCGCCGATAACCCAGGTACTGTAAACACGAGTAATCGCCATTACGCCAATGTTTTCGCCGTACGTGGTGTTCGGCGTAGAGCCGAAGAAACCAGAGATAACCGTAGACAGGCCGTTGGCAAACATAGAACGATGCAGGCCAGGATCGCGAATCAAATCTTTTTTCACGATATTCGCCGTCACCACCAGGTGTCCAACGTGTTCAGCGATGACCACCAGCGCCGCCGGCAGGATGGTCAGAATGGCAACCCATTCAAAGCGCGGCGTGTAGAACGTTGGCAGAGCAAACCAGTGGGCCTGCGCAATCGGCGTGGTGTCCACGACCCCCATCACGAAGGAGAGCGCGTAGCCGGCCAGCACCCCAATCAGAATCGGGATAATCGCCATAAAACCGCGGAACAGTACAGAGCCAAATACCGTAACCGCCAGCGTCACCATTGAGATGATGATGGTTTTTGAATCCGGTAATTGCCCCTCTGCTGGCAGTAACCCCGCCATGCCCGCAGCGACGCCAGCCAGCTCCAGACCGATGACGGCAACGATTGCGCCCATCGCCGCAGGAGGGAACATGACATCCAGCCAGCCGGTTCCTGCTTTCTTAACGATGAAAGAAACCAGGCAGAACAGAACGCCGCACATAATGAAACCACCCAGTGCCACTTCATACCCTAACGGCAGCAACAGCAGTACCGGGGAAATAAATGCGAAGCTGGAACCCAGATACGCAGGAATTTTACCTTTACAGATAAAGAGATACAGCAACGTACCAATGCCGTTAAACAGCAGAACGGTAGCCGGGTTGATGTGGAACAGGACTGGCACCAGTACCGTTGCGCCAAACATGGCGAACAGGTGCTGCAAACTAAGCGGGATTGTCTGTAAAAGCGGCGGTCTTTCACTCACCCCGATAGCACGGCGCGTCATAGTGTTTTCCTCTGAGTGTTGTTTGTTATTAGCCTTGGGTTGTTATATTCAAAAAAAAGCCGACTCTTAAAGTCGGCTTCTTTTCACTTATTCGTTTACTTGGTACCAAAAATCTTATCGCCGGCATCGCCGAGCCCCGGAATAATGTATCCGTGCTCGTTCAACCCCTGATCGATGGAGGCCGTGTACAGCTCAACATCCGGGTGCGCTTTTTCCAGTGCCGCGATACCTTCCGGTGCCGCAACCAGGACCAGCACTTTAATGCTGGTGCAGCCTGCATTTTTCAGCAGATCGATGGTGGCGATAACGGAACCGCCGGTTGCCAGCATCGGGTCAACGATCAGCGCCATACGCTCATCGATGTTAGATACCAGCTTCTGGAAGTACGGAACCGGCTCCAGCGTTTCTTCGTTACGGTACATACCAACCACGCTGATACGCGCGCTCGGAACGTTTTCCAGTACGCCTTCCATCATGCCCAGGCCCGCACGCAGGATTGGCACAACGGTGATTTTTTTACCTTTGATTTGGTCAACTTCAACCGGACCGTTCCAGCCTTCAATGGTCACCTTTTCGGTTTCCAGACCAGCGGTTGCTTCATAAGTCAGCAGGCTGCCAACTTCCGAGGCGAGTTCACGAAAGCGTTTAGTGCTGATGTCGTTTTCACGCATCAGTCCCAGCTTGTGTTTGACGAGTGGGTGTTTGACTTCCACGATCTTCATACTCTTCTCCTTTCCTCAGACGAGTGGCAACCACAAAAAAAATCGCCGGATTATACCGCTTTTCGTCTCTGGCGCAACACTGGATACGCTTGATATGGATCAACCAAAGTCGTTTGCGTCTGGATGATGAGTATAAAACAAGCCCCGCATTATTGGCGGGGCTGGCTGTCAATACTATGAATTTTATAGATATTCAGCAT
The DNA here is from genome assembly GCF_030336725.1 of Citrobacter sp. Cb031. Lineage (NCBI taxonomy): Bacteria > Pseudomonadati > Pseudomonadota > Gammaproteobacteria > Enterobacterales > Enterobacteriaceae > Citrobacter > Citrobacter sp. Cb031. Next base: position 113,207 of record NZ_JAOWDA010000019.1, on the reverse strand, counting down.
TGGTCTGGATAACGTTTTGATACCATGAAAAAGATTTCTTCGGCGAGCGTGCTAACGTTCCGCTTCCGTCATTATTTTTATCAACATAGATAAAGCCGTAGCGTTTTTTCATCTCCCCCGTCCCGGCCGAGACTAAATCAATACAGCCCCACGGGGTATAGCCCATCAGGTCCACGCCATCTTCCACTACCGCTTTTTTCATTTCACTGATATGTGCGGCCATATAGTCAATACGATAGGAATCATCCACCGATCCGTCGGCCTGCTGCACGTCAATCGCACCAAAGCCGTTTTCGACGATAAACAGCGGCAGTTGGTAATGATCCCAGAACCAGTTCAGCGAATAGCGCAGACCAACGGGATCAATCTGCCAGCCCCAGTCCGATTTATGCACGTACGGGTTGGAAACCAGACTTTTCGACTCGTCGTAGTCCAGCTGTGGGTTGTCTGCCGTGGCCTGCGTTGCGAAAGACATATAGTAGCTAAAGCCGATGTAATCGACACAACCCTCAGTCAGCGCCTGACGGTCTTCCTCAGTGATATCAAGATCAAAGCCACGCCGGGCAAAGTAGTTGAGAAGATGCCGTGGGTATTTGCCGCGCACATGGACATCGGTAAACCAGTAACGCCGGTGCATGGCGTTCATCGCCATCATCATATCGTCCGGCGCGCAGGTCAGTGGATAGATAGGACACATGGCAATCATGCACCCTATCTGCAATGCCGGGTTAATCTCACGCGCAGTCTTTACCGCCAGCGCGCTTGCCACCAGTTCATAGTGCGCCGCCTGGTACATAACCGGCTCGCGGTCTTCACCGGGCTGGTATTTCAGGCCAGAGTTAGTAAAAGGCGCGAAGTCTTCGTGATAATTTGCCTGGTTGTTAATTTCATTAAACGTCATCCAGTACCTCACTTTGTGCTGGTAACGGGTAAAAACCACTGCGGCAAAACGGACAAAGAAATCGATAAGCTTACGGTTACGCCAGCCGCCATATTCCGTCACCAGATGGTATGGCATCTCGAAATGCGACAACGTAATCACCGGTTCAATGCCATATTTCAGGCATTCGTCAAACAGGTCATCATAGAACTGCAGGCCAGCCTCATTGGGTTGCGCTTCGTCGCCTAAGGGGAAAATACGCGTCCAGGCAATCGAAGTGCGAAAACATTTAAACCCCATTTCGGCAAACAGTTTAATGTCGTCTTTATAGCGGTGATAAAAATCGATGGCGTCGTGGTTAGGGTAGTTTTTACCGGCAATCACACCGTCAGTGATTTCACGCGCCACGCCATGCGCCCCCGCCGTCATGACATCGGCAACGCTAATTCCTTTTCCACCTTCCTGCCAGCCACCTTCCAGTTGATGAGCGGCTACGGCACCACCCCACATGAAATCTGCTTTAAATCCTGACATACCCTTCCCCTCTCGTGATTACTCTGTGCAAAACGCTGTTGATGAGGTCCGCAACAGAAAACAGAAACCGGTTTCAGTACGATACTGTGTATTCAGCAGACAGGTTTCAAGCACAAGACTGTACCCGGTTTCATTTTCGTGGCGCAGTTCAAACAAATAGATAAATGATTGTAAAATGCTGAAAAAATCAGCACATAAAACTTGATGCAGAGCAGGCTCGCAAACGTTTGCTTTCCCTGTTAGAATTGCGCCGAATTTAACTTTTACTGCAAGTAAACATGTGGGGAAGCAGGCAGTGACCGATAAAACCTCTCTTAGCTACAAAGATGCCGGTGTTGATATTGATGCAGGTAATGCTCTGGTTGATCGAATCAAAGGCGTAGTAAAGAAAACTCGTCGTCCGGAAGTTATGGGTGGTCTGGGTGGCTTCGGTGCGCTGTGCGCATTGCCGCAAAAATATCGTGAACCGGTACTGGTTTCCGGCACTGATGGCGTCGGCACAAAACTGCGTCTGGCGATGGATCTGAAACGCCACGACACTATCGGCATTGACCTCGTCGCAATGTGCGTCAACGACCTCGTGGTTCAGGGCGCTGAACCGCTGTTTTTCCTCGACTACTATGCTACCGGCAAACTGGATGTGGATACCGCAGCCAGCGTCATTAACGGTATTGCCGAAGGCTGTCTGCAGTCTGGCTGTGCGCTTGTCGGCGGTGAAACGGCTGAAATGCCGGGGATGTACCACGGCGAAGATTACGACGTGGCAGGCTTCTGCGTTGGCGTCGTCGAAAAATCAGAGATCATCGACGGTTCAAAAGTGGCTGACGGCGACGTACTGATTGCACTCGGCTCCAGCGGTCCGCACTCCAACGGCTACTCTCTGGTGCGCAAAATTGTTGAAGTTAGCGGTTGTGACCCGGAAACCACCGAGCTTGAAGGCAAGCCGCTGGCCGATCACTTACTGGCCCCGACCCGCATTTATGTCAAATCCATTCTGGAACTGATTGAGAAGGTTGATGTGCATGCCATTGCCCACCTGACCGGCGGTGGCTTCTGGGAAAATATTCCACGCGTTCTGCCAGACAACACGCAGGCTGTGATCGACGAATCTTCATGGCAGTGGCCAGCCGTCTTCAACTGGCTGCAAACGGCGGGTAACGTCAGCCAGCATGAGATGTATCGCACCTTTAACTGCGGCGTAGGCATGGTTATCGCCCTGCCGGCTTCTGAAGTGGACAAAGCCCTTGCTTTGCTCAATGAGAAAGGTGAAAACGCATGGAAAATCGGTATCATCAAAGCTTCTGATTCCGAACAGCGTGTGGTCATTGAATGAAAAACATTGTGGTGCTCATTTCCGGCAACGGAAGCAATTTGCAGGCGATAATGGATGCCTGCGAACAGAATAAAATCAATGGCACCATACGTGCAGTATTCAGTAACAAGGCCGATGCGTTCGGCCTTGAGCGCGCACGCGAAGCGAATATTCCTGCACACTCGCTGGAAGCCGCCCAGTTTGCCAGTCGCGAAGCATTCGACCAGCAACTAATACAAGAGATCGACGCTTATGCCCCCGATGTCGTGGTGCTGGCCGGTTATATGCGCATTCTAAGCCCGGCGTTTGTTGCTCACTATTCTGAACGATTGCTGAATATCCACCCGTCTTTATTGCCGAAGTATCCTGGCCTGCACACGCACCGTCAGGTTCTGGAAAACGGCGATGAAGAGCATGGCACTTCCGTCCATTTCGTCACCGATGAACTGGACGGCGGACCGGTTATTCTCCAGGCCAAGGTTCCGGTATTTGAAGGCGACAGCGAAGATGATGTCACGGCACGAGTCCAGGCCCAGGAACATACCATTTACCCGCTGGTGGTAAGCTGGTTTACTGATGGTCGCCTGAAGATGCGTGATAACGCAGCATGGCTGGACGGCGTTTGTCTGCCGCCACAAGGCTACGCCGCCGACGAAGAATAAAATCAACCTGTAAACCGGATCTCACCATCCGGTTTACAGGCATAAATACCTTTTCCGGTTAACATCTCCGGTATTCATCTACGCTCCCCCTTTCTCTTTGCTATCAGACGGTTTATTGTCATATTTTTCTGGCACTGTTGGACATCTGAGAGCAATGCTCGCCATAATAAATCGGTAGTGTCCCGTGAATGAAACGGAGTAAAAGTGGTAATGGGTCAGGAAAAGCTATACATCGAGAAAGAACTCAGCTGGTTAGCGTTCAACGAACGTGTACTCCAGGAAGCTGCTGATAAGTCAAACCCGTTGATCGAACGGATGCGTTTCTTAGGCATCTATTCCAATAATCTCGACGAGTTTTATAAGGTTCGTTTTGCCGAACTGAAGCGCCGAATCATTATTAGCGAAGAACAGGGTTCAAACTCTCACTCCCGCCATCTGTTAGGTAAAATCCAGGCCCGCGTATTAAAAGCCGATCAGGAATTTGACGGCCTGTACAACGAGTTGCTGCTGGAGATGGCGCGCAACCAGATTTTCCTTATCAATGAACGTCAGTTGTCGGTCAATCAACAGAGCTGGTTACGCCACTACTTCAAACAATATCTTCGCCAGCACATTACACCGATCCTGATCAACCGCGAGACGGATTTAGTTCAGTTTCTGAAAGATGACTACACCTATCTGGCGGTGGAAATTATCCGCGGCGATACGATCCGCTACGCGCTGCTGGAAATCCCTTCCGACAAGGTTCCCCGTTTTGTGAATCTACCGCCGGAAACCCCGCGCCGTCGCAAACCGATGATCCTGCTGGACAACATCTTACGCTACTGCCTTGACGACATTTTCAAAGGGTTCTTTGATTACGATGCGCTGAACGCCTATTCGATGAAAATGACTCGCGACGCCGAATACGATTTGGTGCACGAGATGGAATCGAGCCTGATGGAGCTGATGTCGTCCAGTCTGAAACAGCGTCTGACCGCAGAGCCTGTACGTTTTGTCTATCAGCGCGACATGCCGAATGCGCTGGTCGAGGTACTGCGTGAAAAGCTGACGATTTCTCGCTACGACTCGATTGTTCCCGGCGGGCGTTACCATAACTTCAAAGACTTTATTAATTTCCCCAACGTTGGCAAAGCTAACCTGGTGAACAAACCGCTGCCGCGTTTGCGCCATATCTGGTTCGATAACGAGAAGTTTCGTAACGGCTTTGACGCCGTTCGCGAACGCGACGTGCTGCTATATTATCCGTATCACACTTTTGAGCACGTTCTTGAACTGTTGCGCCAGGCCTCTTTCGACCCGAGCGTGCTGGCGATTAAAATCAACATCTACCGTGTGGCCAAAGACTCGCGCATCATTGATTCGATGATCCATGCTGCGCACAACGGTAAGAAAGTCACCGTGGTGGTGGAGTTGCAGGCTCGCTTTGATGAAGAAGCCAACATTCATTGGGCCAAGCGTCTTACCGAGGCAGGCGTTCACGTTATCTTCTCCGCGCCGGGCCTGAAAATTCACGCCAAATTGTTCCTTATCTCGCGTAAAGAAGGTGATGAAGTTGTGCGCTATGCACATATCGGGACGGGGAACTTCAACGAAAAAACGGCGCGTCTCTATACCGACTACTCGTTACTTACCGCCGACTCACGCATTACCAACGAGGTTCGTCGGGTGTTCAACTTCATCGAGAACCCGTATCGTCCGGTGACGTTCGATTATCTGCTGGTTTCTCCGCAGAACTCGCGCCGTTTGCTGTACGCGATGATTGACAAAGAAATCGCCAACGCGCAGCAAGGACAGCCTTCCGGTATCACCCTAAAACTGAATAACCTGGTCGATAAAGGCCTGGTTGATCGTCTCTATGCGGCCTCAAGCTCAGGCGTGCCAGTCAATTTATTGATTCGCGGTATGTGCTCTTTGATTCCGAATCTGGAAGGCATTAGCGACAATATTCGCGTGATAAGCATAGTTGACCGCTACCTTGAACACGACCGGGTTTATATCTTCGAAAACGGTGGCGACAAGCAGGTATACCTCTCCTCCGCAGACTGGATGACCAGGAATATCGACTATCGCATCGAAGTCGCCACCCCGCTGCTAGACCCGCGTCTTAAGCAACGGGTGCTGGATATTATCGATATCCTGTTCAGCGACACGGTGAAGGCTCGCTTCATCGATAAAGAACTCAGTAATCGCTACGTACCGCGCGGAAACCGCCGTAAGGTTCAGTCACAATTGGCGATATACGACTACATCAAATCACTCGAGCAACCTGACTAACGCTATGCCAATACACGACAAGACTCCACGACCGCAGGAATTTGCTGCGGTCGACCTTGGTTCAAACAGTTTCCATATGGTCATTGCCCGCGTGGTTGATGGCGCAATGCAGATTATCGGGCGACTGAAACAGCGCGTTCATCTGGCGGATGGCCTCGGCGAAGATAACAAGCTGAGCGAAGAGGCAATGGAGCGCGGATTAAGCTGCCTGTCGCTGTTCGCCGAACGTCTGCAGGGCTTTCCCCCATCAAGCGTATGCATCGTGGGAACCCATACTTTGCGTCAGGCGCTAAATGCGACCGATTTTCTCAAGCGAGCAGAAAAAGTTATCCCCTACCCGATTGAGATTATTTCCGGTAATGAAGAAGCCCGACTGATTTTTATGGGCGTGGAGCACACCCAGCCGGAAAAGGGTCGTAAGCTGGTTATTGATATCGGCGGTGGTTCAACAGAACTGGTGATCGGCGAAGATTTCGAGCCCAAACTGGTGGAAAGCCGTCGTATGGGCTGCGTCAGTTTTGCTCAGATGTATTTCCCGGGCGGCGCTATTAGTCGGGAAAACTTCCAGCGTGCGCGCATGGCGGCAGCGCAAAAGCTTGAAACCTTAACCTGGCAGTTTCGAATTCAGGGCTGGAACGTTGCGCTGGGCGCGTCGGGCACGATTAAAGCGGCACACGAAGTGCTGCTGGAGATGGGTGAGAAAGATGGTTTTATCACCCCTGAACGCCTGGACAAACTGCGAACCGAAGTGCTGAAGCATGCGTCATTCGATGCGCTCAGCCTGCCGGGGCTGTCTGAAGAGCGAAAAGCGGTGTTTGTGCCGGGACTCGCGATTCTGTGCGGCGTTTTTGACGCACTGGCTATCCGCGAACTCCGCCTTTCTGATGGCGCACTACGCGAAGGCGTGCTGTATGAGATGGAAGGTCGTTTTCGCCACCAGGACGTTCGCAGCCGTACTGCGAGCAGCCTGGCGAACCAGTACAACATCGACAGCGAACAGGCCCGGCGCGTACTGGAAACGACGATGCAAATGTACGATCAGTGGCATACGCAGCAGCCAAAGCTGGCCAATCCACAACTGGAAGCGTTGCTGCGCTGGGCGGCGATGCTGCATGAGGTTGGGCTGAACATCAACCACAGCGGTTTACATCGCCACTCGGCGTATATCCTCCAAAACAGCGATTTACCGGGTTTCAATCAGGAACAACAACTGATGATGGCAACCCTGGTTCGATATCATCGCAAAGCGGTGAAACTGGATGATTTGCCGCGCTTTACGCTGTTCAAGAAAAAACAGTTTCTGCCGTTAATTCAGCTGTTGCGCCTGGGCGTGCTGCTGAATAATCAGCGACAGGCGACCACCACGCCACCGACGCTGACCCTAATTACCGACGACAACCACTGGACCTTACGCTTTCCGCATGACTGGTTTAGCCAGAATGCGCTGGTGCTGCTCGATCTGGAAAAAGAGCAGCAATACTGGGAAGCCGTTACCGGCTGGCGTCTCAAAATTGAAGAAGAGAGTTCACCCGATATCGCCGCATAAGCTCTCAGCAGGTGCCAGTTCTTCTGGCACCTGTTCTTCCAGCATTTCATGCAACGGCTGTGGTTTACCAATCAGATACCCCTGCATGTAATCAATCCCCAGCGAAATTACCGCACTGCGTATTTCTTCGCTTTCGACGTACTCCGCGACCACCAGCATTCTTTTCATCCGCGCCAGATGGCAAATAGAGGCCACGATTTGATAGTCGAGGCTATTCGAAACGATGTTGCGAATAAAGCTGCCATCAATTTTCAGGATATCGGCATTCACATTCTTCAGCCGCGCATAGCTGGCATATCCGGTACCAAAATCATCAATCGCAATCTGACAGCCCAATGATTGCAGCTGCAGTAACGTTGCCTGCGCCTGTTCCGCATTGGTTAAGGCATTGCTTTCCGTTACTTCAAAAATCAGCTGCCACGGTTCAACTTTGTACTTAATCAGCAGTTGGTTGATGTCATGCGGAAGCCGGGCCCTGCATACCGACGTGGGAGATAAGTTAATAGCAAACCGACGGGCGGGCATTTTTTCCCGATTCTGCGCCATAAACTTCAGCGTATTTTCAATCACCCACAGATCGATGCTGGATGACAATCCAAACTCATGCGCTACCGGTAAGAAGCTGTCAGGACCGATGGTTTTACCATCATCTCCCTCTAGCCGCAGCAGAATTTCGTGATAAACATCGCCGCGCACGCCTGAAATCGGCTGCGCCATCAGGAAAAAGCGATGGTGCTCCAGCGCCAGCTGCAGACGATTCATCATCGCAACCTTATCTTTCAGGTCACGTTGCAGGTGCATCACGCCTCGGCGCTGCAAATTCTCTGGCGCATTGGTCGCCAGAGAAAGCTCGGCGATGGTGCTTAACTCCCCCAGTAACAAGTAGATGTGATTAACCGGAGAACGGACATAGCAAAAACTAATCCCCACCTGCGGCTGTAAAGGCATGCCATCCCAGATAAAACGAAACTGCTTGATATGCCTGTCCAGCGCTTCAATACGCTCCTGATGCGACTCGGTGTTAAAACGCAGAACTAAATCATTACCCGATAACTGATAGACATGCTCATCTTGTTTCAGCAATGGCTTTACCCACTGGGCAAGTTTTTGCTTGTACTGGATACGTAGCATAATGCCGTAATTTTTCACCAGCAGTTCCATACCCGGAACACTCAAAAAGCAAAGCACTGACCATGGCGCCTTTCTCAAATCCCGGTTCAAAGCGCGCAAATTCGGAATATGCACCATGGGGTCAAAGAAGGCCAGACGATGAGAATGTCTGGCGACAATTCTCTGGCGCGTTGCCAGTACGGCAATAAAATTCACGATGAAGGAGAAAACCAGGTAACTCGATGAGGTAATGGCAAGCTGCACATCGTAACCCGAATACCAAGGCATATAGCGTTGATAATAATGAATTGCTGTAATGAGTACGAGCATCCATATTAACGAAATAAATTTATAACCGTAACGCATTGCTCCCCATAGCATGACGGGCAGCATCAGTGACAAGGTATAATTCGTGCTAAATATTGAGCTTTTCTCATCTAGCGGCATACACAACAATGTCATTAGTATGGTCAATATAATCAGCCAGACCGCAAACTCTGTTTTGGTAACTTTGGTATCAAACTGCTGCTTTAACTGAGATAAATAACCTCTGATATACAAAGGATTACGAATCGTGCGAATGATAAAGTAGCACAGTGGAACCCCAACCAGATTCCCGGCCAGCATGGCCTGATAGTTGATCAACGTGCCGGTATTAAGGGGCATAACGCCCACCATGCCGGATTTGCTCTCATAGACGCCCACAAACGCGGCGAAATGGAAGAATAGCAGAAACAGCGTTGCCGGGCAGAAAACCTGCCAAAACATGTGCTGAAACATCAGGTGGGAGTCACCGTAAGAAACGTTATTCCGCCGGGGAGCAAAAACTTTATACCCTCCCCAACTAAGCACTATCGTAACTATAAAGTGCGAAATTATTGAGAGCATTTCAAATAACCCAACCTGCGGATATTTGTACCAGATGATGGAAATGATAATTCCTGGTAATGCCGCCCAGCCAAAAAACAACATCAGGCTAATCATCAGCGCTAAAGGCAGGTAGAAAAGAATTACGTTCCCGGTACTAATATGGGCATAGGTGTTAGCAGTGCTCAATATAGGCAACAGCAAGGAAGGCAAGATGAGAGGTAACGCCCACCATCTATCTCTAATACCAATATAATTTTTATTGAGTTTCATAGATGCTCAGTAGAATCCCGCACATCCTGCAGGGGGTATTCGGACAGGCATCCCACCTGACGTTAAAACGATAAAGTTAAATACATTAAAATGACTCATCAATTTTAGTTGTCAGCAAAGGGTGATGCTTGATACACATCAATAAATAAGTCCCTCATTAATCAATTATTACTCTTTTCATGGTTTTTTATCGTTATCTCATTATTAATGCAAATAATAACATTAATTTCCATAACATAAATAGATAAAACAACTGAAGCAATTTTACATAACGAAAAATTGACCATTCCCTCACAGTATGCCTTAATGTGACTATCGCCCTCAGTTGGGTACACTACAAGGAACCTTTTGTGAGCCAGGTTACCAGCCTACGCAAACGACACCGATTTAACAGTCGCATGATCCGGATCGTACTGCTTATCAGCTTTCTTTTCTTCTTCGGACGCTTCGTCTACTCCGCCATAGGTGCGTGGCACCACCACCAGAACAAAAAAGAATCTCAGCAGATCACCCTACCGCAACAGGCATCTCCTGCACAAACTGACGTACGCTGATCGCTCGCGCCGAGGATACCCACAGCATTAAGATTCCTTACCGGATGGCTAATCGCCTGACATTTAACCATCCGGTAAGGGATTTGAGTAATGAAACTTCACGCAGTCTTGCCCGCCCACACGTGCTGATATATCGGATAATCAACCGTGTTTTTCGCACAAATACACCATCTTTTAATCCCACTTCACCGCGCCATTCGCGCTGATTTTTTACGTTCCAGTGTACTGGATATAAAAAAGAGACACTGCGCTCAAATAGACGCTAATTAATATCGCCAGAAAATATCACTGACTAAAACATTCATATTTAGCATAAATTTAAATGCTTATCTGAATTGTTACCGTTATTAAATTCTACAGGGTAATACCCTGAGTATTTTTCATTATTTCCGTAAATAAGAAGCGGTGTTGAATGGAGCGCAGACGTTAAGTGTGTGATTAACCCTACTATCGAGCAGGACTGTCGCATCGATAAAATTCGCGCAATAAAAAGCCCTCTGTAAACAGAGGGCTTTTACATACTACCGGTTCAGAAACCGCTAAACGGGAGGAATATTATTCCCACTCAATCGTAGCTGGCGGCTTACCGCTGATGTCATACACCACGCGGGAAATACCGTTAACTTCGTTGATAATGCGGTTAGAGACGCGGCCTAAGAAGTCATACGGCAGGTGCGCCCAGTGCGCGGTCATAAAGTCGATGGTTTCAACAGCACGCAGGGAAACAACCCAGTCGTACTTACGGCCATCGCCCATGACGCCAACGGAACGTACTGGCAGGAACACGGTGAACGCCTGGCTCACTTTGTTGTACAAGTCAGCGTTGTGCAGTTCCTCAATGAAGATAGCATCCGCACGGCGCAGCAGGTCACAGTACTCTTTCTTCACTTCGCCCAGCACGCGTACGCCCAGACCCGGACCCGGGAATGGGTGACGGTACAGCATGTCGTACGGCAGACCCAGTTCCAGACCAATCTTACGCACTTCGTCTTTGAACAGCTCACGCAGCGGTTCAACCAGACCCATCTTCATCTCTTTCGGCAAACCGCCCACGTTGTGGTGAGATTTGATGACGTGCGCTTTACCCGTGGCAGAAGCCGCGGATTCGATCACGTCCGGATAGATGGTTCCCTGCGCCAGCCACTTAACGTCTTCCAGCTTCAGCGCTTCTTCGTCGAAGACTTCCACGAACACGCGGCCGATGATTTTACGTTTAGCTTCCGGATCGTTCTCGCCTTTCAGCGCGTCCAGGAAACGCTTTTCACCTTCAACATGAATGATGTTCAGGCCGAAATGGTCGCCGAACATATCCATCACCTGCTGAGCTTCGTTGAGACGCAGCAGACCGTTGTCGACGAACACACAGGTCAGGTTTTTGCCAATCGCACGGTGCAGCAGCATCGCGGTGACGGAGGAGTCAACGCCGCCGGAGAGGCCGAGGATCACTTTATCAGTGCCAACCTGCTCACGAATGCGGGCAACGGCGTCATCGATAATTTTTGCCGGGGTCCACAGCGCTTCACACTGGCAGATGTCGCGCACAAAACGCTCCAGCATGCGCATCCCCTGACGGGTGTGGGTAACTTCCGGATGGAACTGCACACCGTAGAAACGTTTTTCCTCGTGCGCCATGATGGCAAACGGGCAGTTGTCGGTGCTGGCAACGGTCACGAAACCTTCCGGAATAGCGGTCACTTTGTCGCCGTGGCTCATCCACACGTCCAGCAGTGGTTTGCCGTCTGCGGTCAGAGAGTCTTCAATACCGCGGATCAGCGCGCTGTCGGTCTGAACTTCAACCTGCGCATAGCCGAATTCACGTTCGTTAGAACCTTCAACATGACCACCGAGCTGCATTGCCATAGTCTGCATGCCGTAGCACACGCCGAACACAGGCACGCCCGCAGTGAAAACGTATTCCGGCGCACGCGGGCTGTTTTCTTCAGTGGTGCTTTCCGGACCACCGGAAAGAATGATACCGCTTGGGTTGAATTCGCGAATTTGTGCTTCCGTAACATCCCACGCCCACAGTTCACAATAGACGCCCAGTTCACGTACGCGACGAGCAACCAGCTGAGTGTACTGAGATCCGAAATCAAGGATGAGAATGCGATGTTTATGAATATTGTCTGTCATTGACGCTAATTCCGAGGCAAGTGAAACAAATTCGCCCGGCATATAGCCGGGCGCGGAAACTTATCAGGAGCCCATGCGGTAGTTAGGGGACTCTTTGGTGATGGTCACATCGTGGACGTGACTTTCCTGAATACCCGCACCGCTGATACGTACAAACTCTGCTTTTGTTCGCAGCGCGTCGATAGTACCACAGCCGGTCAGACCCATACAGGAGCGCAGGCCACCCATCTGCTGGTGAATGATCTCTTTCAGGCGACCTTTATACGCAACGCGACCTTCGATACCTTCCGGGACCAGTTTGTCAGCGGCGTTATCGCTTTGGAAATAACGGTCGGAAGAACCTTTGGACATCGCGCCCAAAGAGCCCATACCACGGTATGATTTGTAAGAACGGCCCTGATACAGTTCGATTTCGCCCGGAGATTCTTCAGTCCCCGCCAGCATAGAGCCAACCATCACTGCAGAAGCACCCGCAGCGATCGCTTTTGCGATGTCGCCGGAAAAACGAATACCGCCATCGGCAATAACCGGGATACCAGTGCCTTCCAGCGCTTCAACAGCGTCAGAAACGGCGGTGATCTGCGGTACACCGACGCCGGTAACGATACGGGTAGTACAGATGGAGCCTGGGCCGATACCGACTTTAACAGCGCTGCAGCCGGCTTCCGCCAGCGCGCGAGCGCCTGCACCAGTCGCAACGTTCCCCCCGATGATCTGCAGATCCGGGTATTTAGCACGAGTTTCACGGATACGCTGCAGTACGCCTTCTGAGTGACCGTGAGAGGAGTCAATCAGCAGAACATCAACGCCAGCGGCAACCAGCGCGTCAACACGCCCTTCGTTACCCGCACCTGCGCCTACAGCAGCCCCAACGCGCAGACGACCATGCTCGTCTTTACAGGCGTTAGGTTTACGTTCCGCTTTCTGGAAATCTTTAACGGTGATCATGCCGAGCAGATGGAAGCTGTCGTCAACAACCAGCGCTTTCTCGACGCGTTTTTCGTGCATTTTGGCAAAGACAACATCGCGTGCTTCGCCTTCACGAACGGTCACCAGACGCTCTTTCGGCGTCATGTAGACGCTAACCGGCTGATTCAGATCAGTCACAAACCGTACGTCACGACCGGTGATGATGCCGACCAGTTCGTTATCTTCAGTCACTACCGGGTAGCCTGCGAAACCGTTACGCTCGGTCAGTTCTTTTACTTCGCGCAGAGTGGTGGTTGGCAGTACGGTTTGTGGGTCGGTCACGACGCCAGATTCATGTTTCTTCACGCGACGAACTTCTTCCGCCTGGCGCTCAATAGACATGTTTTTGTGGATAAAACCGATGCCGCCTTCCTGAGCCAGGGCAATTGCCAGGCGCGCTTCCGTCACGGTGTCCATTGCTGCGGAGAGCATAGGAATGTTCAGGCGAATGGTTTTCGTCAACTGGGTGCTGAGATCAGCAGTATTCGGCAGAACGGTAGAATGAGCGGGAACGAGGAGGACGTCGTCAAACGTCAGGGCTTCTTTTGCGATACGTAGCATGGGCAATATCTCACCTGGGAGGTTATTAAATATTGCCGCGGCATTATACAGAGCGTAACCGATTGCATCCACACTTTTTTGCAAAAAAACCTTGCGCTCCTCTGTGAGCATGTTACTTTCGACTGAATAACTTGCTGATTTAGAATTTGATCCCGCTCACATGTTATCCTCTCAGACCACCTCAATTTTTACCGTAAGCCGCCTGAATCAGACGGTTCGTTTGCTGCTTGAGCAGGAAATGGGACAAGTGTGGATCAGCGGTGAAATTTCGAATTTCACGCAGCCGTCCTCCGGTCACTGGTATTTCACGCTCAAAGATGACACCGCTCAGGTACGCTGCGCGATGTTTCGCAACAGCAATCGCCGGGTAACGTTCCGACCACAGCACGGTCAGCAGGTACTGGTACGCGCCAACATTACATTGTACGAGCCGCGCGGCGACTATCAGATAATTGTTGAGAGCATGCAGCCAGCGGGCGAAGGTTTGCTGCAGCAAAAATATGAGCAACTCAAGGCCAAACTGCAGGCTGAAGGGCTATTCGATCAGCAGTTCAAAAAAACGCTGCCCTCACCGGCCCACTGCGTCGGGGTAATCACCTCTAAAACCGGCGCCGCGCTGCACGATATCCTCCACGTCCTGAAGCGTCGCGACCCTTCCCTGCCCGTTATTATCTACCCGACCGCAGTCCAGGGCGATGATGCGCCAGGGCAGATCGTTCGGGCCATTGAACTGGCGAACGCGCGGGGCGAGTGCGATGTGCTGATCGTCGGGCGCGGCGGCGGCTCGCTGGAAGATTTGTGGAGCTTTAACGACGAACGTGTTGCACGGGCGATCTTTGCCAGCCGCATTCCAGTCGTCAGCGCCGTCGGCCATGAAACCGATGTCACTATTGCCGATTTTATTGCAGATTTACGGGCACCTACGCCGTCGGCGGCGGCAGAAATTGTCAGCCGTAATCAGCTTGAACTGCTGCGTCAAATACAGCATGGTCAGCAGCGTCTGGAGATGGCGATGGACTACTACCTCGCCAATCGTACTCGTCGATTTACCCAACTTCATCACCGCTTGCAACAGCAGCATCCGCAACTGCGTCTGGCCCGTCAACAGACCGTGCTGGAACGACTGCGTCAGAGAATGAACTTCGCACTTGAGAATAAGATTAAACAGGCAAATCAGCGTCAGCAGCGCATGCTGCAGCGTCTGAATCAGCAAAACCCGCAGCCGCGTATTTACCGTGCGCAAACACGTATTCAGCAACTGGAATACCGCCTGGCGGAAAGTATCCGTGCGCGTTTAAGCGAACAGCGCGAGCGTTTTGGCAACGCGGTTACCCATCTTGAGGCAGTCAGCCCACTGGCCACGCTGGCCCGCGGTTATAGCGTGACGACCGCAAAAGAGGGTGAAGTGCTGAAACAGACTAAACAGGTTACAGCAGGTGATGTGCTCACCACCCGCCTGTCTGACGGATGGGTGGAAAGCGAAGTGAGAGCTGTCACGAAGACAAAGAAAACGCACAGGAAAAAACAGGATTAAAGCGGCACAAACGCCACGCGTTTCTTCGAGATAAGGCCATGACCGTTCTGGCAGAAATAATCCACCGCGCCACAGGCTTTAAGCACCTGCAGCGGCTGATTGCACTCCGGGCAGTGCGCTTCTAACTGAATATCTTTATTACAGTTATCACAGTGCGCCATACCGTTTTGCGGCTCCAGCTCTGCATGACAATCCGGGCAAATAATAGACATAGCGACTCCAGTACAGGGATCCATTACTGCGCTGAGTTTAACACGATGCGTTTAATGCCGCCCGCGTAACTGCTGCTGTAACGTTAACAGGCACTCCACTTCCTCCAGCCTGCGCTGCGTCGTGCGGCTCACTTCCTGTGGACTGCGTTCAAACAGACTTTGCGCGCCCAGAATATGCTCCACCAGACAATGGGCATATACACTACCAGGCAGACTCCAGCGTTGTACAACATCACCGTCAATCAATTCGAGCACATCCTCGACACCACGGCGATCATGGCTAATGACACGACCATCGCGCAGACAAAGGCGCAAACCTTTTTGTCCGCCAGCCGGCCCCGCGTATTTATTCAGCCAGATGTCCAGCGGAATGCCGCTAATCTGTCCCTGCAGATGCGCCTCTCCTTCTGCTGTGGTCAGGTCGCCCTCTACAATATTTCGTCCCAGACGGTCTTTAGCGCTCTTCACCTGCAAGGTCATACTGTCATTACCGCCCAGGTAACGCACTGTTTCACGCAGCATTGCCAGTACATGTGTGCCAATGTCCAGAATCACACCGTCCGGATGACGAAGCTCACGGGTATCCGGCTCACCGGTGGCAAAGTTAAGCGCAATGGGTTCTCCAACAGCGTTAAACCCGCTCGGTTCCTGCAAAAAACCGTCGATTTTAACAATGTGTGAAAAATGAGAGACAAGTGCCTGTTGTGGATTATCGCCCTGCCACTGCGCTCCGAGTTTGCCCAACGCCAGCTGCATTGCACCATTGCGTGCCATCCAATGGTCGAGTGCCAGCACGCGGTTGGCAGCATCCGGTTGAGTCAGCAGCGTTTTCAGTTTTTCAATTTGGGAAAGCGTGGCGACAAGAGGCTTTTCGACCACAATACGAGCGATGGGAGCCGCCAGCGCCTGTTCAAGCACATCGAGGTGATGCAGGGATGCGGTGGTAATAAACAGGGTATCAAGCGGCATTGCAAGAAGTTCAGCGAGCGACGCACAGCGTGTCACGTCTGCGGGCTGCTTTGCGGATTGAACATCAAATCCCACACAGCGTAGTGCATCACCGAACATATTACGTAATGCGGGCAAGTATGCCGTTTCAACGACTGCACCAAGCCCAACAAATCCTAACAGCATGCTCTTACCTCGTTAATTGAATAGCCGGGACATAACGTCTGCCCCGGCACAATCGAGGTGTTATCAGGCGCTAGTTGCCGGTTTAGTTTGCGTATTTTCCAGCATGCGACGAATCGGAACAATGAGGATGATCAGTACCGCAGCACAGATCAGCAGCGCAATCGAGCAGCGTGCGAAGAGATCCGGCAGCATATCCAGTTGGTCAGCCTTCACATGACCGCCAATCAAACCTGCGGCCAGGTTGCCCAGCGCACTGGCGCAGAACCACAGGCCCATCATCTGCCCGCGCATTCTTTCCGGCGCCAGCAGCGTCATTGTCGCCAGACCGATCGGACTAAGGCACAGCTCGCCAAGCGTCAGCATCAGGATACTGCCCACCAGCCAGAATGGAGAAACGCCTGCCCCGCCGTTACTGAGAACGTTTTGCGCCGCCAGCATCATCAGACCAAAGCCTGCCGCCGCAAAGAGGATACCGATCACAAACTTGGTGATGCTACTCGGGCGAATGTTCATGCTTGCCAGCTTCGGCCATGCCCAGCTGAATACCGGTGCCAGCAGGATAATAAACAGCGCGTTTATCGACTGGAACCAGACCGCCGGGATTTCAAAATCACCGATCATACGGTTAGTGTAGTCGTTGGCGAACAGGTTGAATGAGGTTGGCTTCTGCTCAAACGCGGACCAGAAGAACGCGGCGGAAACCAGCAGGATAAAGCAGACCAGCAGTCTGGCGCGCTCTTTACGGTTCAGACCGGCAAAGATGAACAGGTAGATAAAGTAGAGCGCAACGGAGGCTGCAATCACGTACACCAGCATGCTGGCAACCGCGACCGGATTAATTACAATCACGCCTTGCGCTATCAGCGTAACGATAACCGCCGCACCGACAGCCAGCGCCAACAGCCACGCTCCCACGCCGTTACGTTTCACTACCGGGCTATTCCAGGTGGAGTCGAGCCCCACTTCGCTGTCGTAGCGTTTCATTGATGGAACGGCAAATACACGGAAAATGATCAACGCCACCAACATCCCGATACCACCGATGCCAAAGCCCCAGTGCCACCCATGGGTTTTAATCAGCCAGCCGGAAATCAGCGGCGCGATAAACGACCCCATGTTGATGCCCATGTAGAACAGCGAGAAACCGCCGTCGCGACGCGCATCGCCTTTTTTATACAGCGTGCCAACCATGACCGAAATACAGGTCTTAAACAGACCGGAGCCGAGCACGATAAACATCAGACCAATAAAGAACAGGTTGTTCCCCATAATGGCGGAGAGCGCAATTGACAAATGGCCGAGGGCAATCAGGATGGAACCGTACCACACCGCTTTCTGTTGGCCGAGCCAGTTATCAGCCAGCCAGCCACCCGGCAGCGCAGCGAGGTACATCGTACCGGCAAAGATACCCACAATCGCCGAGGCATTTTCACGTGCCAGCCCCATGCCGCCGTCATAAACGGTAGCAGCCATAAACAGGATCAGTAACGGGCGAATGCCATAAAACGAGAAGCGCTCCCACATCTCTGTGAAGAACAGCGAGCCGAGCGGATAAGGATGGCCGAAGAAAGTTCGGCTTTCTTTTTGATTAACAGAGGATTGCATAATTCTCCCGAAAGTTATGTCGTCGTGTGTGTAAACACCGCGATGTACGCCAGCCAGTTACGTATCTGACCGATTTTTTACATGCGGCGAAAATTTATTTAACCATTTGATAACCTAAGGCTAGTTTTGTCTAGTACCAGCCCCCGGACTTTAAGACGAAAACTCGACAAATGTCTACTTTCTTAGATTTAAACTTGGTAAAAAATGAATAGTGATTGACATCGCACGGGCTGAGGCTGTCGATGGAACGTCGAAAAAAAACCCGCGACAAGCACGGGTTTTTATCAGCATCAGCAACGGTTACTTGCTTTTTTTGATGTGTTTTATCAAACGCTTACGTTTACGCATCTGCGTCGGCGTCAGCGTATTACGCTTGTTCGCAAACGGGTTTTCCCCTTCTTTGAACTGAATGCGGATCGGCGTCCCCATCACATCCAAAGACTTACGGAAATAGTTCATCAGATAGCGCTTGTAGGAATCCGGCAGGTCTTTGACCTGGTTGCCGTGAATCACCACGATTGGTGGGTTATAACCACCGGCGTGGGCATATTTCAGCTTCACACGACGACCACGCACCAGCGGCGGCTGATGATCTTCTGCCGCCATAGTCATAATGCGCGTCAGCATCGCGGTGCTGACGCGACGGGTGGAGCTGTCATACGCTTCGCGGACCGATTCAAACAGATTACCCACGCCGCTGCCGTGCAGCGCAGAGATGAAGTGTACACGCGCAAAATCAATAAAGCCCAGACGGAAGTCCAAAGTCTCTTTGACCTGCTCTTTCACTTCCTGCGTCAGGCCATCCCACTTGTTGACCACAATAACAAGTGAACGCCCACTATTGAGGATAAAGCCCAGCAGCGACAGGTCCTGATCGGAAATTCCTTCGCGCGCGTCAATCACCAGCATCACCACGTTGGCATCTTCAATCGCCTGCAGCGTTTTGATAACTGAGAATTTTTCTACTGCTTCGGTAATTTTGCCGCGCTTACGCACGCCCGCGGTATCAATGAGCACATATTCGCGCTCATCGCGTTGCATCGGGATATAAATACTGTCACGCGTGGTCCCCGGCATGTCGTAAACCACTACGCGGTCTTCGCCGAGAATACGGTTAGTAAGCGTGGACTTACCTACGTTCGGGCGACCAACAATCGCCAGTTTGATCGGCAGATCCTGCGGGTTGAAGTCGTCTTCAGGCTCTTCTTCGCCGTTCTCTTCGGCTTCCAGTTGCGCCCAATATTCTGCATCTTCATCCACTTCTTCCTGAGGAGCAACGTCATCCATCCACGGCAGCAGAACATGCTCCAGCAGGCTGAGAACGCCACGACCATGGGATGCCGCGATCGGATAAATTTCACCCAGACCCAGCGAGTAGAAATCGACGACCGCCTGATCAGGATCGAGTCCGTCAGTTTTGTTGGCTACCAGGAACGTCGGTTTCTGGCGCGAACGCAGATGTTTCGCAATGGCTTCATCCGCAGGCATCAGGCCAGCACGCGCATCTACCATGAACAGCACAACGTCCGCTTCTTCGATCGCCAACAGCGACTGTTCCGCCATGCGGGTTTCTACACCGTCTTCGGTGCCATCAATACCGCCGGTATCAATACAGATAAACTCGCGGCCTTCAATTTCCGCACGACCGTACTTACGGTCACGAGTCAGACCCGGGAAATCCGCAACCAGCGCATCTCGGGTGCGAGTTAGACGGTTAAATAACGTGGATTTGCCAACGTTAGGGCGCCCGACAAGCGCGACCACAGGTACCATGTTTAAAGCCTCATTTAATAAATCATCAGACAACGGGCACATTTTTTGCGCCGTTGTTAAAAACAGTAAAACGGCCCCTGCACCAGGAGCCGTTTTTCAAAGCGAGCGGCCGGGACGATTAACGCGTAATAGAGTACAGCGTACCGTCTTTCGCCTGGATCAGCAGTTTACCATCAGCAGAGACCGGCTCGGTCAGGAAACCAGAGCTGTCAACTTTCTGCTGGGCGACAAAGCGGCCATCGTCAACGTTAATCCAGTGCAGGTAGCCTTCGCTATCACCCACGACCAGATTGCCGTTATACAATACCGGGGACGTCAACAGACGGTGCAGCAGATCGCTTTGCGTCCACAGCGTCACACCGCCGTCGGTGGTCAGCGCCAGTACACGGTCGTTCTGGTCTACCAGGTAGATACGGTTACCGTCGACGATGAAATCATTCACTGAGCCCAGTTCACGTTTCCACATGATCTGACCGCTGCGCAGATCCAGCGCCGTCAGGTTACCATTATAAGCCAGCGCGTAGACAACGCCATTGACGATAACCGGCGTGGTATCAACGTCGCTCAGACGATCGATTTCCGTTGGACCTGTCGCCTGAGAAATACGCTGCTGCCAAATCATCTGGCCCTGCTGCATCAGCACGGCGCTTACGCGGCCGTTATCACCGCCAACGATAGCTGCGCCAAAGGCGGTCGCTGGGGCAGATTCGCCGCGCAGAGACAGTGAAGGCATGTCGAGGTTAACGGTCCATTTGATAGCGCCGTCAGCTTCGTTCAAGGCCTGCAACTGACCGTTACTGGTGTGGATTAATACCACGCCATCGCTCACAACAGGACGAGACAGCGCTTCACCGGCAACTTTCGTCTGCCATGCGGTGGTACCATCGCTGGTGTTCAGCGCATAAACCTGCGCTTTTTCGCTGCCAATGTAAACATGGCCACCGGACACGGTTACACCGCCAGAAAGCTGTGCAGAGGCGCGGGAGAACCAGCCGTCTTTCTCACCCAGATTAACAGACCAGACTTCTTTGCCGTCGTCCGCATTCAACGCCTTAACGACGCCGGCGCGATCGGCTGCATAGACAACGTTATCCGCCAGCGCAGGATGAAGATTGGAATAGAAATCACCAATACCGTTACCTACAGAGGTGCTCCAGTCCGTAGACGGAGTAAACTGGTTTTCAACCACCGGTAATGGGGACATCTTAACGACATCTTCTTCGCCACTAAACAGTGAACAGCCGCTCAATAGGGTAACGGAAAGCAGCCCTGGCAGAAGTAATTTACGCAATTGCATCGGGTCCCTCTCAGATGGACAAATTATTGATTTTCATCTGCATCATTTCGCTCAGAGCAGGAGAGGCATCGCTTTTCACGCCCGCTTCCCATGCGCTACGCGCACCTTGTTTATCGCCTTTGCTCAGCAATGCTTCACCGCGCAGGTCGGCAACAATGGCCGTCCACCCTTCACCTTTAATGGTGTCGAGTGTTTTCAGCGCGGTATCAGCCTGTTTAAGCTGAACCTGAACACGAGCCAGACGCAGGTTAATCACCGCTTTGAGATTCTCATCGTTGGTCGCTGCTAAGCCTTGTTGCAGCTGGCTTGCGGCTTTCTCAAGTTCATTTTGGTCAACAAACTGCTGCG
The DNA here is from genome assembly GCF_030336725.1 of Citrobacter sp. Cb031. Taxonomy (NCBI): domain Bacteria; kingdom Pseudomonadati; phylum Pseudomonadota; class Gammaproteobacteria; order Enterobacterales; family Enterobacteriaceae; genus Citrobacter; species Citrobacter sp. Cb031. Next base: position 91,626 of record NZ_JAOWDA010000019.1, on the reverse strand, counting down.
CCAGTTCCAGTGAAGCTAACGCGCCGTAGGTATTTTTGTTTTCTGCGGCAAATTTCTCTGCAGCAGGAAGGCTATCCGGTTTACCCGCGCTAACCGCAGTCACCGTATTTTGATATGCCAGAGAAGCAGAGCGTGCGGACTCAGTCTGATGGCTGGTCCAGTAACGCCAGCCAACCAGCGCGCCAACCCCTAAAATGACCCCAACAGCCAGCGCTTTGCCGTTTTCAGCAAAGAAGCGTTTTACTGCATCAATCTGGTCGTTTTCGTTCTCGTAAATTTCCACGCTGTCCTTCTCCTTAGCCCAGTAGAGTGCGCAAATGCGCGGCAACGCTATCCTGCGCTACTGCCGTTTGCTCACCAGAGCGCAAATCCTTCACTACAACAGTACCGTCAGCCACTTCGGACTCGCCCAGTACCAGTGCAACGCGGGCGCCCCACTTGTCGGCGCGGGCGAACTGTTTCTTAAAGTTGCCGCCACCGTGGTTTGTCATCAGTTTCACACCAGGAACTTCATCGCGCAGACGTTCTGCAAGCCGCATTGCAACCGACTGCGTATCCGCCCCCGAAGCGACCAGGTATATATCGACAACAGGATCTGCGTTAAATTCCGGATTAACTGCCTGAACTAACAAAACAAGTCGTTCCAGACCCATGGCAAAGCCCACGGCCGGCGTTGCGCGACCGCCAAGTTGCTCTACCAGACCGTCGTAACGCCCACCGGCACACACGGTACCCTGAGAGCCCAGGCTGCTGGTAACCCACTCAAATACGGTGCGGTTGTAATAATCAAGACCACGAACCAGACGCTGATTGACGGTATAGGCAATACCTGCGGATTCCAGCAGTTTGCACAGGCCCGCAAAGTGCTCGCGAGAGTCGTCATCAAGATAGTCGCCCAGCGCAGGTGCGTCGTTGAGCAGCGCCTGTACTTCCGGGTTTTTGGAGTCGAGAACGCGCAGCGGGTTAGTGTACATACGGCGCTTGCAGTCTTCGTCCAGTTTCTCTTTGTGCTGTTCCAGGTAGGCGACCAGCGCATCACGGTAGTTAGCGCGGGCTTCAAGCGAACCAATTGAGTTCAGCTCAAGGCTGACATGTTGAGAAATACCCAGCGCGCGCCACCAGCGAGCGGTCAGCATAATCAGTTCAGCATCGATGTCCGGACCTTGCAGGCCAAACACTTCGACACCCAGTTGATGGAATTGACGATAGCGCCCTTTTTGCGGACGTTCGTGGCGGAACATCGGCCCGATATACCACAGACGCTGTTCCTGATTGTACAGGAGACCATGTTCGATGCCGGCGCGTACGCAGCCCGCAGTCCCTTCAGGACGCAACGTCAGGCTGTCGCCATTACGGTCCTCAAAGGTATACATCTCTTTTTCAACCACGTCGGTGACTTCACCGATCGCGCGTTTGAATAACGGGGTCTGCTCTACAATCGGCAAGCGGATTTCACTGTAACCGTAGCTGCCGAGCACGTTTTTGAGAGTGCCTTCAATGCGCTGCCAGATGGCGGTTTCGCCAGGCAGATAATCGTTCATGCCGCGAATGGCTTGAATGTTTTTTGCCACGTTTATTCTCTTTATGAATATAAAAATGAACCCTCAGCGCTAACCCGAACAATGCGGGCGCCATGCGGGTTCAATCATACACGGGAAGCACGCCGCTTCCCATCACGTTGTTATTTTTCAAGCTGCTGCACGTCAATACGACGCGCTTCGTCCAGGATACTCGCTTTGGCGCGAATGCGGGCTTCAAGCTGCGTAATCATATCGTCGTTATCGAGTCGATCCTTACGCACGCCGTCTTCATACAGACCGCTTTTCTTGTTACCGCCCGTCACGCCCAGCGTAGAAACCAGCGCTTCGCCAGGACCGTTCACCACGCAGCCGATGATCGAAACATCCATTGGCGTAATGATATCTTCCAGACGTTGTTCCAGCGCGTTCACCGTACCGATAACGTCGAACTCCTGACGCGAGCAGGTTGGGCAGGCGATAAAGTTGATCCCGCGGGCACGAATGCGCAGCGATTTCAGGATATCGAAGCCAACTTTGATCTCTTCCACCGGATCCGCCGCCAGAGAGACACGCAGCGTATCGCCGATCCCTTCGGACAACAGCAATCCTAAACCGATCGCTGATTTTACCGCCCCACTGCGTGCACCACCGGCTTCGGTGATCCCCAAATGCAGCGGTTGATCGATCTGTTTCGCCAGCAGGCGATAGGATTCTACGGCGAGGAAAACGTCAGACGCTTTAACGCTGACTTTGAATTGATCGAAGTTCAGACGATCGAGGTGATCCACATGGCGCATAGCGGATTCCAGCAGCGCCTGCGGCGTCGGTTCACCGTATTTTTCCTGCAGATCTTTTTCCAGCGATCCGGCGTTGACGCCGATACGGATAGGAATATTTTTATCACGAGCGCAGTCCACTACCATGCGAATACGCTCTTCATTACCGATATTGCCTGGGTTGATACGCAGGCAATCGACGCCGTATTCCGCCACCTTCAGCGCGATACGATAGTCGAAGTGAATATCGGCAACCAGCGGAACATTAACCTGCTGTTTGATAAGCTTGAACGCTTCTGCGGCATCCATTGTCGGTACAGAGACACGAACAATATCTGCGCCGACGCGTTCCAGCGCTTTGATCTGATTAACCGTCGCTTCCACATCTGTGGTACGCGTATTGGTCATAGACTGTACGGCGATGGGCGCGCCATCGCCGATCGGCACGTTCCCAACGTAAATGCGTGTCGATTTTCTACGTTGAATTGGAGCCTGGTTATGCATTAAAAAATCTCCCGCATTGCCGTCTGTTACTGAGCCGGTGATTGTTCGGCATTAACGGTCAGACGCGCAACCTGGTTAGTTCTGATAAAACGACTCAGATCGACAGGTTTACCCTGGAACTGAATCTGCACTGCCGCCGGAGCGCCAATTTTCAGTTTGTACGGCGCCTGACCCGTCAGATTCAGATTGCCGTCCTTACGCTGCATACCACTGAACAGTTTTTTTCCGGTCGCATCGGTCACTTCCAGCCAGCAATCGGCGGTAAAGTTCATTACCAGTGCGTTAGGATCGGCGGCAGGGGTAGTGACACCCGCCTGGTCAGTCGGCAGCGGCGCCGCGGTAGCTGGCGCTGCAGTTGCGGTATCGACGTTAGCCTGAGAAGGTGCCACAACGGCATTCTGCTGCGCATCAGCGGCAGGTGCCGGGGTTGCAGCAACATCTGGCGTAGGCGCTGCGTCCGCCACCGCGCCATCGTCTGGAGCCGGGGTAGTACCCTGGCCCGCTGCGGCGCTGGTATCTAACGGTACGTTCTGCGCACCATCTTTACCGGCATTCAGCTCAGCGGAGGATTGATCGGCCATGGTGGTGATCTCTTCCTGCTGCGCTTTATGGTTCTGCCACCACCAGGCTCCCGTCAGTCCGACAACGACAAACAGCACCAGCCAGGTAAAGGTCATTAACCAGCCGTCGCGTTTTTTACGACGCTTACCGAGCGAGAAGCTCTGCATCGGTGCGACTTTGGCTGGGCGAATCGGAGCCTGTTTTTCCAGCCCTGGCAACAGTTCTTCTTCAGGAATATGCACCAGACGCGCATAAGAACGGATATACCCGCGCAGGAATGTTGAAGCGAGATCGGCTGGTGCCTTATCTTCTTCAATATCACGTACCGTGGAGACCTTCAGGCAAAGTCGCTCCGCGACTGCCTGCTGGCTGAATCCGAGTTGTTCACGGGCATTGCGCAGACGAACGCCGGTGGATAGTGCTTCATTTTTGTCGTGCGTGGCTTCAGTATTCATTCGCTACAGCTGCGTAAATTTGGGTTCTGATGACGGCGAGCCACAATGCTCACCCACACCGCGAAACATCTGGTCAGTTAACCTTCGTCAGACAGTATAAAACGGTCAGACTATCAAAGACAAAACAACGTAAACCTGAGGGCTAAAGGCTTGTTGCGCCGTTACATACTGCCTTAAAGTCGACAAAAACGCACCGTTATTATTGACCTGACAACAACAACAAAGAACCTCATTTGGCTTACGTTGCACTACGGTACATGAATTATACCGTAGTGCACTCAACATCAAACGGTCTTGATATCGATAGCGTCGCCCTGCATACGCTTACGCAGAGTACGCTTGGTACGGTCGATAACGTCACCCGCCAGCTGACCGCAGGCTGCATCGATGTCATCGCCACGTGTTTTACGCACGATGGTAGTGAAACCATAGCTCATCAACACTTTGGAGAAACGATCGATACGGCTGTTAGAGCTACGGCCATATGGCGCGCCTGGGAACGGGTTCCACGGAATCAGGTTAATCTTACACGGCGTATCTTTCAGCAGCTCTGCCAACTGATGCGCGTGTTCAGTACCATCATTGATGTGATCTAACATCACATACTCAATGGTCACACGACCCTGGTTAGCGTTGGACTTCTCCAGATAACGACGAACCGCGCCAAGGAATGTTTCGATATTGTACTTTTTGTTGATAGGTACAATTTCGTCACGAATTTCATCGTTCGGCGCATGCAGAGAAATCGCCAGCGCGACATCAATCATATCGCCCAGCTTATCCAGCGCAGGGACAACGCCTGAGGTGGAGAGCGTGACGCGACGCTTGGACAGCCCAAAACCGAAGTCATCCAACATGATTTCCATCGCTGGCACCACGTTGGTCAGGTTGAGCAGCGGCTCGCCCATCCCCATCATCACTACGTTAGTGATAGGACGCACGCCCGTTGCTTTCACCGCGCCGACGATTTTCGCCGCACGCCAGACCTGACCAATGATTTCCGACACCCGCAGGTTACGGTTAAAGCCCTGTTGCGCCGTAGAGCAGAATTTACACTCTAATGCACAACCGACCTGTGAAGAAACACACAGGGTCGCGCGATCGTCTTCCGGGATATACACGGTTTCTACGCGCTGATCGCCAACCGCGATGGCCCATTTGATCGTACCGTCAGAGGAACGCTGCTCTTCCACCACTTCCGGGGCGCGAATTTCAGCCACTTCTTTCAGCTTGTTACGCAGCACCTTATTGATGTCAGTCATGTCATCAAAGTTGTCGCTGCAATAGTGGTACATCCACTTCATGACCTGATCGGCACGAAACGGTTTTTCACCCATATCTTTGAAGAATTCGCGCATTTGCTGACGGTTCAGATCCAGCAGGTTGATTTTTCCATTTTTATTTGGAACCGCAGGAATGACGACTTCAGAGGTGTTAACTAATTCAGACATAATTTTTTCCGGCCTCGTTGTTACACGTTGTGGCCCGTGGAGGGTTAAAAAGAAACGCCCCGGCAAGCGTTCTGCTCTTCCGGGGCGTTGCATTGTACAAAGTCTGGCGCAGGTATGCCACGTTTGCACGAAGCATTAGCGAAAATAATATGTAAATCGCTAATTCCTCTCCAAAGGATTTCGCATCGCAGGAAAGCGGCACGTTCGAGCCTCCCCGAAAGCATAGAAAACGATGCGATGTGAAAGACGCAGGAGATTAGCGCGTGCGCGGGCAAACCTCGCCTTCACCGAAGAAATAGGCGATTTCACGCGCGGCAGATTCAACGGAGTCGGAACCGTGAGTACCGTTCTCAGTGAAGCTATCAGCGTAGTCTGCACGCAGAGTACCCGCCAGCGCATTCGCCGGGTTGGTTGCACCCAGCAGATCACGGTGACGCTGTACGGCATTTTCGCTTTCCAGAACAGAAACAACGATTGGACCGGAGGTCATGAATTCAACCAGACCGTCAAAGAACGGCTTACCATCATGCTCAGCATAGAAGCCACGCGCCTGCTCAACGGTCAGGTGCAGCATTTTAGTACCGACAATTTTGAACCCTGCTGCTTCAAAGCGCGCAAAGATGCTCCCAATAACGTTTTTTGCCACCGCGTTTGGTTTGATGATGGAAAAAGTACGTTCAATAGCCATGATTACCTCTGAAAAAGATGTTTTGTTGTTGTTTACCTGGCGCGGATTATAAAGAGCATCCCGGCAATTGACTATTGACGAAGATAACATTTCTTTAAAATAAGATGAATTTTAGCAACAAAAGTCACCTGGTGGTCTACTGCAACGAAAATCTCACCGTCGCCACCTGTCCGGCGTCATCCATCACCAGCAGTTGATAATCCCCTTTGGTCGCCAGCCGTAGCGTAAGACGGCGTCCGCGTTCATCCAGCCGTTCACCGTTAAGAAACCACCAGCGATCGCCAGTCCCACCGCTGGTTTGTACCGGCAATGAGGCCAGCGCAGAGCCGGGTAAACGCTTCACAATCGCGCCATCACGAACCCCTGTCAACTGCAACGGCAGCGAAGCATCCTGCCCCAGCGGCGGACACGTGGCAGAAACCGGTGGTAATCTCGCCCCACGGCGCTCTGACTCCGGCAGCCATGGCTCCAGCGGTAAAGGCCAGACGATTAACGTTTGTTCGCGCGCCTGCGGGCAATCCGCCGCCACACGTTTGCCTTCATCATCCAGCCAGACGGGGAAACGAATGCCACTCACGCCCTCCTGTTCGGGCAATAACAACGTGGGCGGCTGGCTGCCGTCCAGCAGCCAGGTTGCCAGACGGCGTCGACAGTTACTGTCTCCGGGCGCAAGTGACTGCCCACCCGGCCAGCACACTACGCCGCGGCTAACGGATTCAGGGCGCGGATCCTCCGGCTGATTTGTCCCGCGAGAGAGCAAAAGATTGTTGACCTGATTGAGCAGCGGCACGGCGCTGGCAAAACCAAACTGGCCCACCACCGGCGTACCGTCGGGTCTGCCAGTCCAGATACCCATCACATAACGGGCGTTAACGCCAATCGCCCACGCATCGCGATAGCCATAACTGGTACCCGTTTTCCACGCCAGCGGAACCACTCTGCTCAGCGCGTTATCCGGCAGCGGTTGCGCTTCGTCGGCCATAATGCGGCGAATAATCCACGCCGCGCCCACCGACATCAACGGACGCTCCAGCAGTGGATCGTCTGGCTGCAGGCGCAGTTTCCCCGCTTTTCCCTGACGGGCAAACGCACTGTACGCCGCCGCCATGTCTTCCAGTCTGGCCCCTGCCCCGCCCAAAATCAGCGACAGATTCGGTGCGGCACCTGCGGGCAGATACAACGGTAAGCCAACGTTACGTAACGATGCGGCAAAACGCTTCGAGCCATAGGCTTCAAGTACCTGCACGGCGGGTAAATTCAGCGAGCGCACCAGCGCTTCGCTCATACTCACCGGACCATGAAAACCACTGTCAAAATTCCCTGGTCGATAATCTCCGGTTCGACGCGGCACATCCTGCAACAATGAAGCAGGATGAATTAATCCGTCATCCAGCGCCAGACCATAGATAAACGGCTTCAGCACCGAGCCCGGCGAGCGGATCGCATTCACCATATCCACATGGCCAAAGCGGGAGTCGTCATTCATATCTACCGACCCCACCCAGCCACGCACGCTCATATCAGTGTGATCGACCACAATCATCGCCAGCGAACTGCGCGCAGGTAAGCGGCCCTTCCAGTTTTGCGCCAGCTCTTCCAGTTGGCGCTGCAATCCGGCGTCAAGGGTGGTCACGATTTTATCGCTCCGGCTTTTTCCCAGCATCATGCGCGAGAATAACGGCGCTAGCTGCGGCATTTGTCTGGGCGCCAGCCAGACCGGTTCTTCGCGTGACTCCTGCACCTGTCTGGCAGGCCAAACGCCCTGCGTAGCCATGCGCTCAAGCACTTTATTGCGCGCCGCTTCAGCGCGATCCGGCCAGCGGTCCGGGCGCAGACGGCTCGGTGCCTGCGGCAACACGGCCAGCAGCGCGGCATCGGAATAACTCAACTGTGCGGGAGATTTACCAAGGTAGGCCCAGCTCGCCGCCCCCACGCCCTGCAGCGTGCCGCCAAACGGCGCACGGTTAAGATATAGCGTCAGGATGTCGCGCTTAGAAAGATGCCATTCCAGCTGCAATGCGCGCCAGAGCTGGCGGAACTTGCCGCCGAAAGTTCGCGGGTGGGGATCGAGCAATCGTGCGACCTGCATGGTGAGCGTACTGCCGCCTGAAACGACGCGACCTGAGGAGAGGTCCTGCCATGCCGCGCGCAGCACTGAAAACGGATTGACGCCGGGATGTTTCCAGAACCAGCGGTCTTCGTAGTTGATTAACGCCTCAAGGTAACGGGGGGACACCTCATCAATAGTCACCGGATAACGCCAGATACCGTCCGCGTCGGCGAAGCGCCATAGCGGCGTACCATCGTAAGCCACCACGACACGTGCCGGATCGACTTCGTGAAGCGGCAGCGGCCAGATTTTATCTGCCGCCCAAACCACCGCTACCAGCAATAGCGCAACGGCTGCCAGCCAGAGCCAGCAGCCGCGTTTCCCCAACCCGCGCATCATTTACGGTCTGACAATCAAAAGCCCCTCTGTCGCACCGGTCGCGCGCCACTGCGGAACATACATTGACTCCACTTGCGGCACAGGAACCTGATAGGTCCCCGGCGTTACCGCCCGCGCCAGATAGACCAGCGTCACAGGCTGTCCTTCGTTGACCGCTACCGCGGCGACAAAGCGATCGTCACGGAACTCAACGTGCTGGATATCCGCCTGCTGCATCTGATTGAGCAAATTCGCTACCTCGCTGCCGCTGTCCTGCAGGCTGGCGCTGCCGTTGGCCAGATTCTGGTTTTCCAGCTCCAGGCCGGCTGGCAGTAAGTCAACCACCAATGCATCCGGTACATTCTGGCTGGCTTTTACCTCCAGCCAGACCAGTACCAGCTCGCCGCTGCGCAGAGAATCCAGCGCTTTGCTGTTCCCGTCGAGCCCCAGGATCTGACGCTCGATGTGCAGGACGTTGCTGGCAGGCGTCGGCGAGGTTTGCGGGTAACCACTCACATCCAGACGCAGCCACAGCGGCAGATTACCGGTATTGGTGACGTTCAGCGTAGACAGCGCGTCAGCATCCAGATTACGCGTTTGTGATTTCTCCCCGGCTAACGCCTGTTCAGAGAGTGACGTTTGCGCCTGCCACGAGCCAGGCAAGTCCTGTAACGTACGCGCGGCAAGGAACAGCGCATTGTTTTCCTGAGTAGAGAGCCAGCGCTGCCCAAAGGCCTGTTCTGACAAAGTGTTCAGCAGCGTATTCTGCACTTCAGGTTTAAGCTTGTTCTCTTCCAACAATGCCAGCATCAGCGCGTTGTCACGTAGCTGACTGCCGTAATCCGCCATCCACTGCTGCGCATCACGGCGTGGCGTATTCAGCGCCAGCGTCAACGCTTGTTCACTGCGGTTGGCGTCGCCCATGTTTTTCAGCGCTATCCCCAGTTGCATCAGCGGTAAACCGGAAGCCGCCTGTGCACGACGCTCCCAGATCTCACGCAGCGCGCCGAGCGGGGCTTTCTGCTGACGAGCCAGCACCAGCGCGGCGTAGGCCTGTACGGCAAACCGGCTTGCTGATGCGTCGTCGGTATAGCGAATCGACATCATGCCCGGATCCTGCAAATAGCGCAGCAGCCGCTCGTTACCCCGGTTAATCACCTCTGCCGGAACGCTATAGCCCTGTTCATTCGCGCGAACGAGGAAATCCATCACATACGCGCTCAGCCAGTACTCTTCCGACCCGTTCTTATCCCACAGCGCAAAACCGCCGTTATCACGCTGCATTTGCAGTAAACGAGAGATGCCAATCTCTACTGCCGCACGGCGTTTTTCATCGCTGTCGCCCGCGATACCTAATGCCTTCAACTGCGCGGCATTGGTGTATAAGGATGGGAACAACCCGCTCGCCGTTTGCTCGAGGCAACCGTAAGGGTAAGCTTTCAGTTCACGGATATAGCGCGCCAGATTCAGCGGTGGCTTACCGCTGAACAGCAGTTGTCCCTGCATCGTCACAGGAGAGAAATTCGTCAGTTCTTCGCCCGGAAGCTGCCAGGTTGCGCCCGGCTGAAGTGCGACGCCGTAATTAACAGTTTGCGCCGGGAACGCCGGTCGCACGCCAATTTTCCACTGTTTATGCTGAACAGGCAGCGTTTCACCCGGTAGATTCAGACCGCTAATTTGCGCCTGAATTTCGCCATCGCCAAAGCCCTCCCGCGCACGCACCGGAATAAACAGCGTAGTCCGTACGCCTGGCGCCAGATTCACCGGCGCGGGATCTTGCCCGATCAGCTCCAGGAGACCGCTTGCCGCAAGATTAATAATCAGCGTTTGCGGTTTGTCAGTCAGATTGGTCACGTCCAGCGTCAGGCGCGAGGTATCGCCCCCCGCCAGAAAGCGCGGCATGTTCAGTTCAGCAATTACCGGCGCGGCGACAATCACTTTGCTTTCGCTACTGCCAAAGTCATCCGCCGTCCAGGCTTGCGCCATTACCCGCAGCTCGCCGTTGAAATCACCAATTGGTAACGTCACCGTACCTTCGCCCTGCTCGTTAAGCGTCACCGGCAGCGCCTGTTGCGCCACGATATTGACGTGATTAACCGGTGGCTTGCCGCCGCGTTTTAACTCATCGCCATCACCACCAAAGCGCAGCGCCGCCAGACGTCCTTGCCCTTCGATCACCTGGCCGTAAATATCATAAATATCCGCGCCATAGCGTTTTTGCCCGAAAAACGCCTGCCACGGATCCGGCGTGGCGTAATCGGTAATGTTCAACACCCCGCTGTCAACGGCTGAGACCAGCACGTTAACCTGTTTTGGCACGTCGCCATTTTTAACGCTGGCTTTAATCTTGACGGTCAACGGCTGATTTGGACGCATTTTCGCCGGGCTTTCCAGCTCCAGCGCCAGACGACGGTTTTCATCGCCTAACGGCAAATGCAGTAAGCCGACTGCCCGTTTTGGCGTTGCCGAACGAGACTTGTCGCCAGGACGAACCACCAGCGCGCTGAGATACAAGTCATGGCGATTCCAGGTTTTATCGACCGGGATGGAGATATCAAGACCATCCGTCGGTACGTCTATCTCTTGCCACCACAGCGGGCCTTCGCTGGACTCCACCATCGCGTAACCTTTGCCTGCAGCGGGTGCGGCAATGTGTAGCTTCATGGTATCGCCGGGACGATAGCCGGGTTTATCCAGTTTCAGGGTCACGCGATCGGGACGCACTGCCCCGCTGCCGTCGCTGTTATCCTGCCAGCTATAACCAGCCCAGAAGCGAACGCTGCTCACCGCATCATTCGGAGCTTTCACTTCCAGGCGATAGGCACCCCACTCGACAGGGAAGCTGACTTTACCGGTCTCATCGGCCTTCAGATCCAGGGTCTGCTCACCCTCAACCAGATCTTTTTGATCGAACTGCGATTGCCAGCCCTCGCCTTCAGACCAGTTCCAGTAATAATCACGGCGTTCACGGATCAAACGCACCTGTAAACCGGACACCGCTTTTTTCTCGCCTTGCGCATCGGCATACACAATATCAAAAGCGGCATTGCTGTTTTCATCAACGCCAGGCTGATTGACGGTGGTATCGGTGCGGTAGTCATAAACGGCTCTCGCCGCAAACTGCGGACGAATACCTGGCAGCGTATCCGCAGGCCAGATGGCTTGTTCAACCCGACGCGTCACCGGACGGCCACCCGACTCCAGCAGGCTGGCTTGCAGAATCACCTGTAACGGAGAATGCGTCTCCTGCCATTGGCTGTTGGTAGTCACTTCGCCGCGACCGTGGTCATCCAGCGTCAACTGAACCTCATCGAGGCTGCGAGAAAGATTTTCTTCGGCAATATTACCAAACTGGAACCCCGGTAATGCCTGCACCGCTTCCCGCAGCGGGCGCAGGAAAAGCTGCCCTTGCAGAGCATTGCCGTTGGCGGGCGCGCCATACAGGTAGTAGCCCACCACCGAGAACTTCACTTCATCAGTTGGAGCCACCGGCATCTTATTGGCGGTGAGATTGAGCGCCATCCGCTCAGGCATGAAATCTTCGACGTGGAAATCCCACATCCGCGACTGGTTGTCGCCAGTATTGGCACGAATATGCCACATGCCGGTTGGCGCGCTGCTGTCCAGCGGCCAGCTAAAGCGATACAGACCGTTTTCTGGCTGGCTCACTACCGAGCGTAACACCTGTCCGTCGGGCTTAACGACCTCCAGCTTCACCGGCTGGTCAGGCAGCGTTTTGCCGTCGCTATCTCGCAGTAATCCGTTGAGGATCACCGTTTCGCCAGGGCGATAGAGGTCACGGGGGCCAAACATAAAGAACTGCTTGCTGTATCCCGGCGCGCCGGCAATATCAAATTCAGCCAGATCCAACGCCGGGAGCTTCAGGTCCAGCAGCGTGGTTTGCCCGTCTTTACGGGCCAGCAATAAGGCCGCGTCTTTATCGGTTTCCAGCTTGACGTGACCCTGCGCGTCACTGGTAGCCTGCGCCAGCGTCTGCCCTTTTTCGTTGAGTAACGTGACCTCAATACCCTGCTGCGCAGCGCCGTTTTCCAGACTCTGCGTAAAGACATCCAGTTGATTGTGGTAACGGTGCGCAGAGACACCAATGTCACTGAGCGTAAACAGCGTAGCAGCATTGCTGTAGTTATAGTGTCCGGCCTGATTCATCACCACAATGTAAACGCCTGCTTGCTGCAACGGCTTGATATCGCTCAGTGGCAGTAGCAGCTTCTCTCGGGTGTTACGCTCAGGATTGAGGTCAAAGCGTCCGGTATAAACCAGCTCCGCCATTTTCAGCAGATTGTCTGACTCCCAGTTTGACAACGAATTACGGTATTCCCACTGGCTGACAAACGCACCGAGCGATTCAGGCTTCACGCGAAAGAAGTTCACATCCACGCTATTAACGTTAAGGGCCATCACCGGTAACCCTTCAATCACTTTTCCCGGCAGCAGCGAGCCGCGACTAGCGAACCCTACGCTTGGCTGGACGTCGCGGGTGGTAATGTTTTTTTCATAATCGATAGCGAACGTCGCTTTATTCAGCGCCAGCAAATCACGCTCAATGGTAACCACCAGTTCCCGGTTAGGTTCGAGATGGCGTAAGCGTAGCTCTTTTAGATTTGGCGCCAGCTCCCAGGCACCATCCACTTTGCCGCTTTTTTTATCAACAACGTGCACTACGCGAGAAAAATCTTGTTCCGGATCGAGGGGAATGGAAAAGGTCAAAACGAGCGTTGCCGCGCCGTCGAGTTGGACCTCGGAGGCATCAAGCAGCGTCAGCGACTTACCCTGGCTTTGCTGAATCAGCTTTTGTAATTGGGCCTTATCTTTTGCTGGCGCAGTCTGCGGTGCAGGCGCATCAGGCTTCGCAGCCGTCGGTGATTTTTCGTTATTATTATCGCACCCAACCAGTGCCAGCATCAGCATACAGGCCGCTACGCGTAAATGTTTCATTTTTCATCCCTGGCCGTAGTGGCCCGTTAGCTACGTAGAACAACTATTATGCGTCAGATTTTCGGCTGTGGAAGCCAGTAACTGTTCTACGTTGTCCTATTTTTCGTGATTAATGTGGATTCGCCTGACAAATCAGCCTCTTTTACTTGTCGCATTGCACTAAACATCCGACAATTTGCCAATACCTGGTAAAAATGGAGATGCCTATGACCACCGCCTTTTTTGTCGCTGCCGACTGGCTTGCCGAACACATTGACGACCCGGAAATACAAATTCTTGATGCCCGGATGGCACCTCCAGGACAGGAAGATCGCGATGTTGGCGAGGAGTATCGCGCGGGCCATATTCCTGGCGCAGTCTTTTTTGATATTGAAGCGCTTTCCGACCATACGTCACCGCTACCGCATATGATGCCGCGACCGGAAGCCTTTGCCGTAGCGATGCGCGAATTGGGCGTTCATCAGGATAAACACCTGGTTGTCTACGATGATGGCAACCTGTTTTCCGCGCCACGCGCATGGTGGATGCTGCGGACATTTGGTGTCGAGAATGTCTCCATTCTGGCGGGCGGTCTGGCTGGCTGGCAGCGCGATGAGCTAATGCTCAAAGAAGGAAATGAGGATTTACCGGAAGGTGAATTTAACGTGGCATTTACGCCTGAAGCGGTTGTGCGCGTTACCGACGTACTGCTGGCCAGTCATGAAAAAACGGCGCAGATTGTCGATGCCCGACCGGCTGCGCGTTTTAATGCCGAAGTTGACGAGCCGCGTCCGGGCCTCAAGCGTGGCCATGTGCCTGGTGCGCTTAACGTACCGTGGACAGAGCTGGTTCGTGACGGTGAACTGAAAACTACCGACGAACTGGATGCTATTTTCTTCAGCCATGGCGTAAGCTTTGACCGCCCCATTATCGCCAGCTGCGGCTCAGGCGTCACGGCGGCGGTGGTTGTGCTGGCGCTTGCCACGCTGGGCGTTTCTAACGTCGCATTGTATGACGGCGCATGGAGCGAATGGGGCGCGCGTAACGATTTACCGGTAGAACCGGCTGAGACTCAATAAATTCTCATTTACTCATCTTTTTCACCCACAAAAAAACCGCTCAATGAGCGGTTTTTTTGTGCCAGTCCGGTTCGGGGCCTTTCCAGCAGGCTGTGCTGCTTTAGCAAAGCAGGCTCATCGTAGCGAACTAATACTCCCTTTTGAGGGAGAAAAAGCCAACTGAGTTAGCGGCAAAATTATTCAGTGCGCGAGGTATTATCCTTCGTGGCGGCTTTCCTTCACTCAGATAATCCGGTTCTGTTTGAAATCGCGCAGGAAACCGCCCCAGCGGCGTTCGTAGAACGGTGCGATGTGCTCAGTGATAAAGTGACTCACGCCCTTCTCACCTTTCTTCACCTGGCAGATATCAATGGGTTCATCACCCGGCAACGTATCGGTCGCGACGCTACCCGCAGCATGGATGATCTCTTCAATATCACCTTCAGCTTCAATACCAATCAGCAGATTCGGCTGGGCTTCCGCACTTTCTTTGATTGAGCAGAGAAATGCGCGTTTTACCGGCTTAATGGTTTTAAACAGCGTGGTCAGTGAGTCAATCATCTGCGCCGGAGGTTCGGCGACTTCAGAAAGGATCAGCGATTCACCACCTTCCAGTACTTCCTGGGTGCTTAGCGGATTACCCTCTTCCCCCATCAGCAGGCTGATTTCACGCGGCATAAACTCTTTGCCGGTCGGCAGTTTAGCGTTGAGAAAGAGCGTTTCGCCAAGCGTCATTTCAAATAGCGTACGCACCGGCATAACGACAAATGCTTGCTCATCTTCAACCGCCTGTTGCAGGGCTTCCAGGGAGGTGAAGAACGGGATCACGGTCGTGCCGTCTTCTTTTTCCCAGTGTTGAAGGTCGAGGGCACTGTCTTCTACTACCGCCTCGCCTTCTGCGGCAGTACCCGGCACCCAGACGGTGGATTCCAGTAATGTACGGAAAAATGCCGGACGATGCGCAGGCTCTGTCGCTGCTTGCTCCAGCAACGTTTCTAATTCATTTTTTGTTTCGGACATAAGTATCACAAATTGGATGAATACATGTAAGCCGGATAAGCGTAGCGCCATCCGGCAATA
Source organism: Citrobacter sp. Cb031 (assembly GCF_030336725.1). NCBI lineage: Bacteria > Pseudomonadati > Pseudomonadota > Gammaproteobacteria > Enterobacterales > Enterobacteriaceae > Citrobacter > Citrobacter sp. Cb031. Next base: position 76,170 of record NZ_JAOWDA010000019.1, on the reverse strand, counting down.
CAGTCATGAATTATGCGGTCAGCAGATTCGCGATGGTGCGCACACCCAGACCGGTTGCGCCCGCAGACCACTGCTCAACCGGCGCTTTGCGATAGGTTGCAGAGCAATCGATGTGCAGCCAGCCTTGCTGGTAATTTTCCACGAAATGGGACAGGAAGCCCGCCGCGGTGCTTGCACCCGCCGGGTAGGCCGCACTGCCGGTATTGTTCAGCTCGGCAAAATTTGACGGCAGTTGGCTACGGTGGAACTCTGCCAATGGCAAACGCCAGAACGGCTCGTTTTCTTGAGCCGCACTTGCCAACAAACGCGCGGCCAGTTGGTCATCAAAGCTAAACAGCGCGTGGTAATCGTTGCCCAGTGCGGTTTTCGCCGCGCCGGTCAGCGTGGCAGCATCAATGATCAATTCAGGTTTTTGCGCGCTGGCATCGATCAGGCCATCGGCCAGTACCAGACGCCCTTCAGCATCGGTATTCATCACTTCAACTTTTTTACCGTTGCGATAGTGAATGATATCGCCAAGCTTAAAGGCGTTGCCGCTGATCAGGTTATCCGCGCAGCACAGATACAGCTTCACACGCTTGTTCAGGCCACGGGTGATGGCAAAAGCCAGCGCGCCGGTGACCGTTGCCGCACCGCCCATATCGGACTTCATTGAGTCCATAAATGCGCTTTGCTTGATGCTGTATCCGCCGGAGTCAAAGGTAATTCCCTTGCCAACCAGGCAGGCATAAACTGGAGCTTCTTTGTCGCCAGTCGGGTTGTAATCCAGCGCCAGCAGCACCGGCGGGCGTTCAGAGCCTCGACCCACGGTATGCAGCCCCATGTAGTTCTGCTCGCGCAGATCTTCACCTTTGGTGATACGGTACGAGACGTTGTCGCAGGCCACGCCGCACAGCAGGTCTACCGCGCGTTGCGCCAGCTGTTCCGGGCCCAGCTCTTCTGCAGGTGCGTTAATGGTATCGCGCACCCAGTCAATAATCTTCAGACGGTTATCCAGCTCTTTGCGCTGCGCCTCGTCCAGAGCGGCCCACTCAACTTTGCGGGTGCCTTTTGGTCCTTTGTAACCCTGCCAGAACGCCCAGCTACGTTCGGTATCCCAGCCTTCACCATCCAGTTGGACATGTTTAATACCCAGGCCGTCAATTTTACGCGCGGCGCGCTGGATAAGGCTGAGATCATCTTTTCCGTTCAGGTGCAGGGTAATACCGTCATTATTAATGCTGTATGTCGCCTTTTCACCCCAGCGAGCGTCAGCGGGTTGCGTGGAAAGCGTAATTTTCATGGCTTCTGTCATTTTATTTATCCTTATTTCGCGCATACAGGAAAACGGGCCACCCGTGGGCAGCCCGTTGACTTATTCGGCTTCGTCCAGCCAGACCAGTAAAATGGCCTCAAGGATTTTTTCGTTCGATGCCTGTGGATCATCATCGAACTCTTCCAGGTCACAGATCCATTGATGCAGATCGGTGAAACGAACGGTCTTGGGATCGAGATCGGGGAACGCGTCGTACAGCGCCTCGCCGATTTCGCGGCTATCGGTCCACTTCAGTCCCATACTACCCTCTGTTAATGCTCACGTGCATGATTGATTGTGTAACGTGGGATTTCGACCACTAAATCGTCCTCGGTTACCCGTGCCTGACAGCTTAAACGGCTCTCCGGCTCCAGTCCCCAGGCTTTATCCAGCATGTCGTCTTCTTCTTCTGTGCTTTCCGGCAAAGAATCAAAACCTTCACGTACGATGCAGTGGCAGGTCGTGCAGGCACAGGATTTTTCACAGGCGTGTTCAATCTCGATACCGTTACGCAGGGCAACGTCGAGAATGGTTTCGCCGGTCTCAGCTTCCAGAACTGCGCCATCGGGACAGAGATCCTGATGAGGCAAAATAACAATCTTTGGCATATTAAACCTCGTCCACGGAATGGCCTTTCAGCGCGCTACGGACGGATTTGTCCATACGGCGAGCGGCGAATTCCTGGGTTTGTTTGTCTACGTTTTTAATGGCTTGTTCTATCGCGTCAACATCGTCACCCTGTGCTACCTCGCCCAAGTGCGCGGCGGCGGTGTCGATAGCCTGACGTTCTGCGGCGCTTAACAGCGCGGCATCAGCGTTCAGCGCACCGGATAAACTCTCCAGTACGCGTGCCGCTTCGACTTTCTGTTCTGCCAGCATACGAGCTTTAACGTCCTGCTCGGCAAAACTCATCGAATCCTGAATCATGGAGGCGATTTCACTGTCGGTCAGACCGTAGGACGGTTTGACCTGAATCGAGGACTCAACGCCGGTGGATTTCTCCATAGCGGTGACGCTCAGCAGCCCATCAGCATCGACCTGGAAGGTCACGCGGATATGCGCGCCGCCTGCCGGCAACGCCGGGATACCGCGCAGCGCAAAACGCGCCAGTGAACGACAGTCCTGCACCAACTCACGCTCGCCTTGCATCACGTGAATGGACATCGCGGTTTGGCCATCTTTAAACGTGGTGAAGTCCTGCGCGCGCGCCACCGGGATAGTGGTGTTACGCGGGATCACTTTCTCCACCAGACCGCCCATGGTTTCCAGTCCCAGAGACAGCGGGATAACGTCAAGCAGCAGCATTTCGCTGTCCGGCTTATTCCCGACCAGAATATCCGCCTGGATTGCCGCACCGATAGCGACCACTTTGTCCGGGTCGATAGAGGTCAGCGGCGTACGGCCAAAGAATTCACCGACGCGTTCACGTACCAGCGGCACGCGCGTTGAACCACCGACCATTACCACTTCCAGCACATCCTGCGGCTCAACGCCCGCATCTTTCAGCGCACGGCGGCAGGCCAGCAGCGTACGTTTAACCAGTGCGGAAATGAGTTCATTAAAGGTTTCACGGTTGATTTCACCCTGCCATCCCGCCACGTTAACCGTCACAGAATCGGCGTCGCTGAGTGCGATTTTCGCTGCAATCGCGGCATCCAGCAGTTCGCGCTGTACGCGGTTATCGCTGCGATCGGCAACGCCCGCCTGCTCGCGAATATAGTCGGCCAGCAAATGGTCAAAATCGTCGCCGCCCAGCGCGGAATCACCACCGGTCGCCAGCACTTCGAACACGCCGCGACTCAGGCGCAGAATAGAAATATCAAAAGTACCGCCACCAAGGTCATAGACCGCGATCACGCCTTCCTGACCGGAATCCAGGCCATAAGCGATCGCCGCAGCGGTCGGTTCGTTCAGCAGACGCAATACGTGCAGGCCCGCCAGACGCGCGGCGTCTTTCGTCCCCTGACGCTGTGCATCGTCAAAGTAAGCCGGAACGGTGATCACTACGCCATCCAGTTCGCCGGACAACGATTCGGTTGCCCGCGCGGCCAGCGCTTTCAGAATGTCAGCGGATACGCGCACCGGATTAAGCAAACCGGCAGCGGTTTCAATCATCGGCAGGCCGTTTTCGCTCGCCTGGAATGAATAAGGCAGATGCGGGTAACGCGCCTGGATATCCGCCAGAGAGCGGCCCATCATGCGTTTTACCGAGCTGACGGTGTTTGCCGTATCCAGCGCAGCATTGGCGCGGGCATCGTAACCGACCGAGTAGCCCTGCTGCTGATAGTGAACCACTGACGGCAACAGGTGGCGACCTTCATGATCTGCCAGCGTTTCGGCCTGGCCGCTGCGTACGGTCGCAACCAGGGAGTTGGTGGTGCCTAAATCGATACCGACCGCCAGACGACGCTGGTGCGGCGCGGCGCTCAGACCAGGCTCACTAATTTGTAATAAGGCCATTTTCGCTTCCGGAAATTAAAAATCGAGCAGTTTTTCTTCGAGTTGTTCTGCACTGCTTCGCAGTTTATCGAGAAAACGCAGCTTACGCACGGTATCTGCCGCTGCGTCCCACGTCTCGCTATCCAGCTGTTCCACCATCAGTTGATGGCGAACGTTGTACATTTCGCTGACGCGTTGCATAAACGCATCCAGCCGTTGATTGTCTTTTGCCTGTTCAATCTCGTCCAGCTCTTCGCGCAGCTCCAGCTGTTCCATCAGAAACGCGGTATCGCGCACCGTGTGCTGCTCGCTGCGGATATCAAAGCCGTGTAAAGACAACAAGTATTCGGCGCGCATCAAAGGATGACGCAGCGTTTGCCAGGCCTGGTTGATAGTGGCGGACTGCGAAACCGCAGCAAGTTGTTCCGCCTGAGAACCGCTGGCGAATTTATCAGGATGATACTGACGTTGCAGATCCTGAAAACGTAGGCTCAGCGCCTGAGTATCGAGCTGATAACGGGCCGGTAAGCCAAAGAGGGTGAAGTAGTCCATAACATTCTCAGGGCATCGATTCTCTGTTGTTCGATGAGGCAAAACCAGAGAGTCAGGTAAAACAAACCCCACGCGCAGGCGACCACGGTGGGGTTATCAGTAAGCGCGTTACACGTGGAAGCTTTCGCCGCATCCACATTCGTCTTTCACGTTCGGGTTAGTGAACTTAAACCCTTCGTTCAGACCTTCTTTGACGAAGTCTAACTGCGTACCGTCGAGGAATTGCAGGCTCTTACCGTCGATCACGACTTTTACGCCTTTGTCTTCAAACACGGTATCTTCAGCCGCCGGCTCGTCAACAAATTCCAGTACATAAGCCATACCTGAGCAGCCGGAGGTTCTCACGCCCAGACGCAGACCAAACCCTTTACCGCGGTTTGCCAGGAAGGTATTTACACGCGCTGCTGCACTGTCGCTTAAGGTAATCGACATAATAAAACCTCAACTCTTAATTATTTTGCTTCACGTTTGCTTTTGTAATCCGCAATCGCGGCTTTAATCGCGTCTTCAGCCAGAATAGAGCAGTGAATTTTCACCGGTGGCAGTTCAAGCTCGTCGGCGATATCGGTATTTTTGATCGCCTGTGCTTCGTCCAGAGATTTCCCTTTTACCCATTCGGTAACCAGAGAGCTGGAGGCAATAGCGGAACCGCAGCCGTAAGTCTTGAAACGCGCGTCTTCAATGATACCCTCATTGTTGACTTTGATCTGCAACTTCATCACGTCGCCACAGGCCGGTGCACCCACCATGCCGCTGCCCACGTTCTCGTCGCTGTTGTCAAAAGAGCCCACGTTACGTGGATTCTCGTAATGATCGATTACTTTTTCGCTATAAGCCATGATGAATTCTCCTTATCGGTACCGATTAGTGATGTGACCATTCAATACTGTTCAAATCCACGCCCTGTTTGAACATTTCCCACAGCGGGGAAAGGTCGCGCAGGCGGCCGATGGAGTTGCGAACCAGATTGATGGCGTAGTCAATCTCTTCTTCGGTAGTGAAACGACCTAAAGAGAAACGAATTGAGCTATGTGCCAGCTCGTCGGTCATCCCCAGCGCGCGCAGCACGTAGGATGGCTCCAGGCTTGCAGAGGTACATGCAGAACCGGAGGACACAGCCAGGTCTTTCAGCGCCATAATCAGCGACTCGCCTTCAACAAAGTTGAAGCTAACGTTGAGAATGTTCGGCGCGCCCTGCTCGAGGTCACCATTGAGGTACACCTCTTCCATATCTTTCACGCCGTTCCACAGACGGTTACGCAGAGTGCGCAGGCGCGCCATCTCGGTTTCCATCTCTTCTTTGGCGATACGGTAAGCTTCACCCATCCCGACTATCTGGTGCACAGGCAGCGTACCGGAACGCATGCCGCGCTCGTGACCGCCGCCGTGCATCTGCGCTTCAATACGAATACGCGGTTTACGACGAACGTACAGCGCGCCGATACCTTTCGGACCATAGATTTTGTGGCCGGAGAAGGACATCAGGTCAACTTTCAGTTGGCTCAGATCGATAGGCAGTTTGCCCACGCTCTGAGTCGCATCAACGTGATAGATGATACCGCGGGCACGGCACATTTCGCCGATGGTTGCGATATCCTGTACCACGCCGATTTCGTTGTTAACGTGCATGATGGAGACCAGAATGGTGTCGTCACGCATTGCCGCTTCAAGTTCTTTCAGGTCGATAATGCCGTTACGCTGCGGGGCGAGGTAGGTCACTTCAAACCCTTCGCGCTCCAGCTGACGGCAGGTGTCCAGCACGGCTTTGTGTTCGGTTTTGCTGGTGATGATGTGCTTGCCTTTTTTCTGATAAAAGTTGGCTGCACCTTTAATCGCCAGGTTATCGGATTCAGTCGCACCGGAAGTAAAGACGATTTCACGCGGGTCAGCGCCCACGAGGTCGGCAATCTGGTTACGGGCGATATCTACCGCCTCTTCAGCCTGCCAGCCGAAACGGTGTGAACGAGACGCTGGGTTACCAAAGTTTCCGTCCAGGGTCAGACACTGCATCATTTTCTCGGCAACACGCGGGTCCACCGGCGTGGTTGCGGAGTAGTCGAGATAGATCGGTAATTTCATTGCTCTATAAACTCCGTACATCGCTTCAATGCAAGGAATCAGGCAACCGGCTGGATGTACGACCGAGTTAACGGGGCGTCTGGCACCCCGGCCTGATTCTGAAATACTTTTTACGCTTCATCTTTCTGGCTGCCTTGATGCAACCAGAAGATATTGCGTAATTTTTATTAGGCACGCAGTTTGACGTCGATAGCGTCTTGCGTGCGGGTGCTGCGTGGAGCGTCATGTGTGTGCTGGCGACCAGACACATCCAGGACTTCCTGATTATTCACCAGTTCGCCCAACGTAATGTTGTTGAGGAAACCGGTCAGACGATCGCTCAGATCGCGCCACAGCGCGTGGGTCAGGCATTTATCGCCGCCCTGACAACCGCCTTTGCCCTGGCAACGGGTCGCGTCTACAGACTCGTCAACAGCGCTAATCACTTCACCTACTGCGATGCTGCCGGCATCTTTACCCAGCAGATACCCGCCGCCTGGTCCACGTACGCTGGAAACCAGACCGTTTTTACGCAAACGGGAAAACAGCTGCTCCAGATATGACAGGGAAATTCCCTGACGTTCAGAAATATCAGCCAACGGTACCGGGCCCGTTTCGGAGTTGAGCGCAACGTCCAACATTGCGGTCACGGCATAACGCCCTTTTGATGTCAGTCTCATGTCTTACTTAGCCTCAAACTCGCCCCTGCCCGGGGTTTTTTATTGTAAAATGGGGGTATTGCATAGCAGGGGCAAGTCTGACATTCCCGACTAAATCAGTCAACTATTTACTTGACTAATTTAGTCAGGTATTTAACCTTCAGTGCCATTTTCACTTACTGGATGGCGCTTCGCTAATCCGGCCTGGAAATCGTGCAGCCATCCGGCATCAAAACGCTTACTTGCCTTTATTCTGCTGCTCTATAGAAGCTAAAATTCCGCGCAAAATGTTCAGCTCCTGGCTCTCAGGACGCGCACGAGTGAACAGACGGCGCAGCTTGTTCATCACCTGCCCCGGATGTCCTTCGCGGATAAACCCAGTCGACAGCAGCGTTTGTTCCAGATGACCGTAAAAACGCTCTAAATCATCGACCAGCGGATACTCAGCTTCTTCGTATTCTGCGGTCTTGTCGCTTTCCTGCGTTGCCAGCCAGGCCATGCGAACTTCATAAGAGATGACCTGCACCGCCATCGCCAGGTTGAGCGAGCTGTATTCCGGGTTCGCGGCAATGGCGACATGATAATGGCACTTCTGCAGCTCTTCGTTGGTCAGGCCAACGCGTTCACGTCCAAACACCAGCGCCACCGGCGAGTTCGTTGCTTCAGAGACGCTTTTTAAACCGCATTCACGCGGATCCAGCATTGGCCACGGCAGCGTACGGGAGCGCGCGCTGGTACCCACCACCAGGCTGCAACCCGCCAGCGCTTCATCGAGAGTATCGACGATCTGCGCGCTGCCGATCACATCGCTGGCACCTGCCGCCAGGGCGATGGCCTGGGAGTCCGGTTTAACCAGTGGATTTACCAGCCACAGATTAGTTAAACCCATGGTTTTCATTGCGCGGGCCACAGAGCCCATGTTGCCAGTGTGAGAGGTTTCCACCAGCACGATTCGAATATTTTGCAGCATTGTATTTCTTCGGCTAAAGATTATTCGGGCATATTATCATAAAACGAAGACATATTCCGAACTCGCTGCTATACTCTGCGCCGTTTTCCCGTTCTTTAACATCCAGTGAGAGAGACCGATGCATCCGATGCTGACCATCGCCGTGCGCGCAGCGCGCAAGGCGGGTAATGTAATTGCCAAACACTACGAAACGCCAGACTCTGTAGAAACCAGCCAGAAAGGCAGCAATGATTTCGTGACTAATGTCGATAAAGCCGCCGAAGCGATTATTATCGAAACAATTCGCAAATCTTACCCACAGCACACCATCATCACCGAAGAAAGCGGTGAGCATGTTGGTGAAGATCAGGATGTTCAATGGGTTATCGATCCACTGGATGGCACTACCAACTTCGTAAAACGTCTGCCGCACTTCGCGGTTTCCATCGCAGTACGCATTAAAGGCCGTACTGAAGTCGCCGTTGTTTACGATCCAATGCGTAACGAACTGTTCACCGCAACCCGCGGCCAGGGCGCACAGCTGAACGGCTACCGTCTGCGTGGCAGCACCGCACGCGATCTGGACGGCACCATCATCGCCACCGGTTTCCCGTTCAAAGCGAAACAGCACGCCGCGTCTTACATGAAAATTCTTGGCAAGATGTTTACCGAGTGCGCTGACTTCCGCCGCACAGGTTCTGCTGCGCTGGATCTGGCTTACGTTGCCGCTGCACGTGTTGACGGTTACTTCGAAATCGGTCTGAAACCATGGGATTTCGCCGCAGGTGAGCTGATTGCTCGTGAAGCAGGCGCACTGGTTTGCGACTTCACCGGCGGTCATAACTACATGGCGACTGGCAACATCGTTGCAGGTAATCCGCGCGTAGTGAAAGCCATGCTGGCTAACATGCGTGACGAACTGAGCGACGCGCTGAAGCGTTAATTCAGTACAGCCCGGTGGTGTCATGCTTACCGGGCCACGTGTTGATACAGGCCGGATAAGGCGAAGCCGCCATCCGGCTTTGATTAAAACGGTCTAATCCCTCGCCCCATCGGCACCGCGCTCACCCACATCACTACCGCAGCAGCAATCAGCACCGCACCACCGGCTAATGCCAGCGTCGTCCAGCCAATCTGTCGCCACAGCACCGGCGCTTTATGTCCGCTAAGTCTCACCGCCAGCGAGCGGAAACTGTGTACCAGCAAAGCCAGTGACGTAATCGTCAAAGAGGTTCCGGCCGCCATCGCCAGCGCCGACGCCATGCCCCAGCTAAAAACGCCAACCACTTTGCTAAACAGTAAAACCATAATTGCCCCGGAGCATGGCCGCATTCCCATAGACAAAACGATCATCAGCCGGGCGCGCCAGTCATCACCGCTTTGCAGCTGTTCAGGATCAGGCAAATGCTGATGCCCACAGCCACAGCCCTCGTGATGCACATGGTGCGGCGTGAAGGCGATAAATTTCGGGCGACGCAGCAACTGGCGCAATTTCTTCAGCGCACGGACGCACAATAAAACGCCCAACACGCCAACCAGCGCATAACTCCCTTTCTCCAACCAGAAACTACTCATATGTAGCCGTCGTGCAGGCAACTGCAAAATGGTGAGCACCACAACCACCAGCCCGATGGCGACCAGTCCCTGTAATAAAGATGAGGCCAGCGTCAGGCCAATACTCGATCTCAGCTTCGAGGGATGCGTTGCCAGCCAGGTGGTAATGACGACTTTTCCATGTCCTGGTCCCAACGCATGCAGCACGCCATAGAGAAAACTAAACAGCAGCAGCGATCCCCCGGCCTGGGCCGGATTGGCGGCAACGGCTTTCAGCAAACCACTCATCTGCTGGTTAACGTCACGTTGCCAGACGACACTCTTCATCATCACCTGCGGCCAGGCCTGCCATAGCCACAGTATGCCGGCTGCAGCCAGCAGTAAAAACACCGCCAGCGGCCATAGCGTGAGCCAGCGGCGTCTGGCGGCGCGTTGTTGATAAACTACGGACATTGCAGCGTCACCGTCTGTGCAAACTGTTTACCCAATTCCATATCCTCCGGCGGTGCGTCTTCTTTATCCAGCGACTGCGCAAAGCTCAGCATTTGTTCATTCGGCGTCGGCGTATGTACTGAAATACGGCATTGCTGACTTATGGCCTGCGCCAGCCAGGCATCGCTGTCTTTGTCATAGCTCATATCAACGTAGTAGGTGGGGTCGAAGGTTGAAATGGTATATTTTTGACCGCTCAGCGGCTGAGCTTCCGCCAGCGGCAACACGAACGTCAGCACTGCCTGATGTTCTTCACGCTCCATGCCATATTCCGTCGGCCTGTTTTTAAACTTTACCTTTTTCCCGTCGTGCCACACTTCGGTGAAATAGTGCTGCCCGAGGACGTTGGCCATCACTTCTGCCGCCAGTTTTTTCCAGATCTCATCACCAGGTTTGGCATTTCCCGCATCGTAAAGCAGATCTGCCGAGGTGATTTCATCCATCGTCCAGCGCATTTTTAGCGCGACGAACTGGTCATTCTCGCTCACTATCTCGGTTTTCAAATGGATAAAGCTGTGGGGATGCGCACCTGCGCCAAAGGGCAGGATCGCGAGAAACAACGTCATAATGATACGTTTAACGCCTTGCATGAGTTCTCCACGAGAAAAATCTACACCGCCACAAATAATGATGCCGTGTTTGGCGAAAGTGTGCTGAGGATACCATTGAACGAAAAAATGTTGAGCCCCCTTTTCCGGTATCGATTCAGTTCTCAATTTCAACAATTTCTTCTTCAGCAACATCCTCCCAAATACCTTTTCGTCGCCACAACTTAAGTAAAATGATAACAATTTGTTAATTTATGGTTTCATTTTAATGTTTTGTTAACACTAAATTTAAATCCCTGAGTGTATTTCCGTGCAAATTTAACTAATATTTAACCGTTTATTTTCCATAAAATTACAATAATGGGCATCGATCACATTCACCAAACTTGTAATTCATTCCCTCTTCCATTCGTTGTTAACTTCACGCCGTGACATGTCCTGCCCCCTACGAAAGGTACAACTATGAAATTCAAACTCGCATTACTCAGTGCAACCCTGGTTTCTGCATGCATGTTGTCCGGCACGTCCTTTGCGGCGGAAAAATATGAAATTGCTGTGGTTGCCAAAGTCACCGGGATTCCGTGGTTTAACCGGATGGAAACCGGTGTTAATGAAGCAGCAAAAAAACTGGATGTGAATGCTTACCAGACCGGGCCTTCCACGCCGGATCCGGCACAGCAGGTCAAAGTGATTGAAGATCTGATCGCCAAAAACGTCAACGCCATCATCGTGGTACCGAATGATGCCAAGGTCCTTGAGCCAGTACTGAAAAAAGCGCGCGATAAAGGCATTGTCGTTCTGACGCACGAATCCCCGGATGAGCAAATTGGCCAATGGGATATCGAAACCATCGATAGTGAAAAATACGCGCAGGCCAACGTCGATGAGTTAGCAAAAAACATGGGCGGCAAAGGGGGTTACGCCATCTATGTCGGTTCACTAACTGTGCCGCTGCATAACGCGTGGGCGGATTATGCAATTAAGTACCAGAAAGAAAAATATCCGGAAATGTTTGAGGTCACTTCACGTCTGCCGGTCGCGGAAAGCATCGATAAATCCTACGCCACGACGCTGGACCTGATGAAAACCTATCCGCAGATGAAAGGCATTATCGGTTTCGGCTCGCTGGGTCCAATCGGGGCGGGTCAGGCTGTGCAGAAAAAACGCGCCAAAGATAAAATCGCCGTTGTCGGGATTGCAATGCCAGCACAGGCTGCACCTTACCTGATGCGCGGTGATATCAAAAAAGCGCTGCTGTGGGATCCAAAAGACGCGGGCTACGCGCTGGTAACGGTTGCCGATCAGCTGTTGCAGGGCAAAGAAGTTAACGCCGACCTGAGTATCGATGGTTTAGGGAAAGCCGATATCGACACGGAGAAGAAAGTGATCCGCTTTAACAAGATCCTCGAAGTCACCAAAGACAACGCACAATCACTTGGTTTCTAAGGCTTTAGCCAACACCAGGGAACCTTAACGCCGGCCGTCTGGCCGGCGCTATCAACCAAACTAACACTCAGCGTCCATCCGGGCGCTCGCAGGGGTATTGTCCATGGCAGACACCACCGCATTTATCACTCTTGAGAATATCAGCAAACAATTCCCGGGCGTGCTGGCGCTGGATAACGTGAATCTGACGCTGAGAAAAGGCGAAGTTCACTGTCTGGCGGGTCAAAACGGCTGTGGTAAAAGTACCATTATTAAAGTGATCTCCGGAGTTTATCATCCGGAAAAAGGCGCGCAGATTTTACTCGATGGCAAATTGTTCCATCACCTGACGCCGCAGCTCTCTTCCCATTATGGCATTCAGGTTATTTATCAGGACCTGTCGTTGTTCCCTAACTTTAGCGTCGCGGAGAATATCGCGGTCAACCGCTATCTGCCCGGTGGCGATATCTGGGTACGTCGTGGCGCCATGAAGCAGCAGGCGCTGGCAGCCATGAAGCGCATCGGTGTGAACATCGATCCCGATAAAAAGGTTGAAAAACTCTCGATTGCCGACCGACAACTGGTCGCCATTTGCCGGGCGATTGCCGCCGACGCGCGTCTGGTGATTATGGACGAGCCCACCGCCTCACTAACCCGTCAGGAGGTTAATGGCCTGCTACGGGTCGTTAACGAACTAAAAGCTGCCGGAATTTGTGTAGTGTTTGTCAGCCACCGTCTGGATGAAGTGATGGAAGTGGCTGACCGCATCAGCGTGATGCGCGACGGCAAACTGGTGGGCACTTATCCTGCCAGCGAACTCGACAGCCACGAGCTGGCTTTCCTGATGACCGGACAACGCTTCCACTATAGCCCGCTGCCGGAAAGACCCGCTATTGAGCAAGAGCCCCTGCTGGAGCTGCGCAACCTCAGCCGCAGAGGCAAATACCAAAACATTAATCTGTCGCTGCACGGCGGCGAGATTGTCTCCATTGTGGGCCTGCTGGGCGCCGGACGCACCGAACTTTGTCTGAGCCTGTTTGGCATGACGCACCCAGAAAGCGGTGAGATTCGCATTAACGGCCAGCCGGTCACTCTTCGCAATAACCATGATGCCATCAAACATGGGATCGGCTACGTCTCAGAAGATCGCCTGACGCAAGGGCTGATCATGGAGCAGTCGATCTACGACAACACCATCGTCACGGTGTTTGATCAACTGCATACCGGCAGCGGCCTGCTCGATCACCGTAAAGCGCAAAAGCTGGTCGCCGACTTGATCCGCGAGCTGAATATCAAAGTGTCCGATCCACACCTGCCGGTTAAAACCCTTTCCGGCGGTAATGCCCAGCGTATCGCCATTGCCAAATGGGTGGCGACTAATCCCCGCATCCTGATCCTCGACTCCCCTACCGTAGGCGTAGATATCGCCAACAAAGAGGGTATTTACCAGATAGCCCGCGATCTGGCGGAACAGGGTATGGCGGTGCTGATGATTTGCGATGAAATCCCGGAAGCGTATTACAACAGCCACCGCGTGCTGGTGATGCGTCGCGGCAGGCTGGTGGCGGAATTTAATCCTCATCAGTGCCGTGAAGAGGAGATTGCTGAAGTGGTCGAGGTAATCAATGAATAAGATGCATCTCTCCCGTTTAATCGGGCAACATGAGTTTTGGCTGGGCCTGCTGGTTGTGGCCCTTGCCGTTGGGCTGAGCATCAGCACCGATGAGTTCTTGTCTTTGGGGAACCTGACGGATGTGGCTACCAGCTATGCGATTCTCGGCATCCTTGCCTGCGGGCTGTTTGTGGTACTGATTTCCGGCGGGATCGACATCTCATTTCCGGCGATGACCGCGATAGCCCAGTATGCGATGGCCAGTTGGGTTATCGGCCACGGCGGCAACTTCGCGCTGGCGTTAATCATCGCGATTGCGGTGGGTCTGCTGCTGGGACTTATTAATGGTTTCCTGGTCTACTGGCTGCGCGTTCCGGCCATCATCATTACCATCGCCACGTTGAACGTTTACTACGGTCTGCTGGTGTACGCCACCAAAGGCACCTGGCTGTACGGCTTTCCGGACTGGTTTATGAACGGCATCAATTGGTTCTCGTTCACCGCGGCGGATGGCTACGACTACGGCTTGACACTGCCCCTGCTGTGCCTGGCGGCTGTGATCATCTTTACCGCCGTGCTGATGAACTATACCCGTCTTGGCCGTCAGGTTTACGCCATGGGCGGTAATCGTGATGCGGCTTCGCGCCTGGGGCTGAATCTGCTGAAGCTGCATTTCTACGTGTATGGCTACATGGGCATTCTGGCAGGCGTTGCCGCCGTGGTTCAGGCGCAAATCACCCAGTCAGTTGCGCCCAATTCGCTGCTCGGCTTTGAGTTGACGGTACTGGCGGCGGTCGTGCTCGGCGGAACCAGCATGAGCGGCGGACGCGGAACATTAACCGGAACACTGCTCGGCGTGGTTCTGCTGGCCTTCTTACAAAATGGCCTGACGCTGCTCAGCGTCTCCTCTTACTGGCACACCGTGTTCAGCGGCGCCATTATCCTGGTCAGCATTAGCGCCACGGCCTGGAACGAAAAACGCAAACTGGCAAGGGAGCTTTGAGATGAAAACAATCGCCAGATTTTTACCCGGTGATGCCATCATTCGTCTGCAATGCGTCATTATTGTGGTCGTCGCCCTGGTCTTCTCGGCCCTGCTCGGCAGCCGTTTTTTCAGCGTCGCTAACTTCCAGTCGATTGGCTCGCAGCTGCCAATCCTTGGCATGCTGGCCCTCGGGATGGGCATGACCATGCTGACCGGCGGCATAAACCTGTCGATAATTGCAGGAGCGAATGCCTGCTCGCTGGTAATGGCGGCGATTATCGTCACCCATCCGGATAACCCGTTGTTTCTGGTGCTGGCGCTGCTGGCAGGCGCTGCCGTGGCGGTCGCAATCGGTACGCTCAACGGCGCGCTGATTGCCTGGGTCGGGGTTTCGCCGATTCTCGCCACGCTCGGCACGATGACGCTTATCTCCGGGCTGAATATTCTGCTTTCCAATGGGACGGTGATTTCCGGTTTCCCGACCGCCATTCAATATCTTGGTAACGCCACGATTGCCGGTATTCCGGTAGCACTGCTGCTCTTTTTCCTGGTGGCAATCCTGCTGTGGGTACTGCTGGAGCACACCACGCTTGGGCGCAGTCTGTATCTCGTGGGTTCCAATGAACAGGCTACCCGCTACAGCGGCGTAAATACCGTCCGGGTACAAATTTCCGTGTACGTGATTTCTGCCCTGCTCGGCTGGGTCGCCGCCATTCTGATGATGGCGAAATTCAACTCGGCAAAAGCCGGATACGGTGAGTCATACCTGCTGGTCACCATCCTTGCCTCCGTCCTCGGCGGCATCAACCCGGATGGCGGTTTCGGGCGCATTATCGGCCTGGTACTGGCGCTGATTGTGCTGCAAATGCTGGAAAGCGGCCTTAACTTGCTGGGGGTCAGCAGCTATCTGACGATGGCGCTGTGGGGCGCGGTGCTGATCCTCTTTATCGCATTACAGAATCGTAAAGCCTGATTTCAGGAGAAAAAATTATGGCAAGTTACTTTATTGGTGTGGATGTCGGAACCGGAAGCGCCCGTGCCGGCGTGTTTGATCTCAACGGCAGAATGGTCGGCCAGGCCAGTCGGGCTATCGAGATTTACCGCCCGCAGGCCGATTTTGTTGAGCAGTCTTCCGATAACATCTGGCAGGCGGTGTGTAACGCGGTTCGCGATGCGATTAACCAGTCAGATATCAACCCAATCCAGGTGAAAGGTCTGGGCTTTGACGCTACCTGCTCACTGGTGGTGCTGGATAAAGAAGGTAAACCGCTGACCATCAGCCCGTCCGGGCGCAGCGAACAGAACATCATTGTGTGGATGGATCACCGCGCCATTACCCAGGCTGAACGCATTAACGCCCTGCATCATCGGGTGCTGGACTACGTTGGCGGCATTATCTCCCCGGAAATGCAAACGCCAAAGCTGCTGTGGCTGAAGCAGCATATGCCCAATACCTGGGCCAATGCGGGTTACTACTTTGATCTGCCCGATTTCCTGACCTGGCGCGCAACAGGCGATGACACACGCTCATTGTGTTCGACAGTGTGTAAATGGACCTATATGGGCCATGAAGACAAATGGGATGCCAGCTACTTCCGCCAGATTGGTCTGGAAGACCTGCTGGAACATGATGCTGCCAAAATTGGTCGCTACGTGAAAACCATGGGCGAACCGCTCGGTCACGGGCTGTCCGCGCGCGCCGCCAGCGAAATGGGACTGATTCCGGGGACCGCGGTCAGCGTTTCAATAATCGATGCCCACGCCGGCACACTCGGTACGCTCGGCGCAAGCGGTGTTTCCGGCGAGGTGGCGGATTTTGACCGTCGTGTCGCGCTAATTGGTGGCACCTCCACCGGACACATGGCGATTTCCAAAGAGCCGCGTTTTATCGGCGGCGTCTGGGGCCCTTACTACTCAGCCGTACTGCCGGAATACTGGCTTAATGAAGGCGGGCAGTCAGCAACCGGGGCGTTAATCGACCACGTTATTCAGTCGCATCCGTGTTACGAAACCCTGCTGACGCAGGCTAAGTCTCAGGGGCAAACCATTTATGAAGTGCTGAATGCGCTGCTGCGCAAAATGGCTGGTGAGCCGGAAGATATCGCCTTTTTGACCCGTGACATGCACATCCTGCCCTATTTCCACGGCAACCGCTCGCCGCGCGCTAACCCCACGCTCACGGGAGCAATCACCGGACTGAAGCTGTCCCGCACGCCGGAAGATATGGCGCTCCAGTACCTCGCAACCATCCAGGCCATTGCGCTGGGAACGCGCCATATCATTGAAACGATGAACCAAAGCGGCTACACCATCGATACGATTATGGCCAGCGGCGGCGGGACGAAAAACCCGATCTTCGTTCAGGAGCATGCCAACGCCACCGGTTGCGCCATGCTGCTGCCTGAAGAGAGCGAAGCCATGCTGCTGGGCGGCGCCATGATGGGGACTATCGCCGCAGGCGTGTTCGACACTTTCCCGGAAGCGATGTCGGCAATGAGCCGGATTGGTAAAACGGTCACCCCGCAGACCAATCGCATTAAGCAGTACTACGATCGCAAATATCGGGTATTCCACGAGATGTATCAGGATCATATGAAATACCGCCAACTGATGCAGGAGGACGCATGAGTGACTCCTGGTCTCAGGCCACCGACGTATTTCAGCTCTATAGCGATGCCCTCGCAGGTCTGGGACAGCATCTGACTGAACCGGTCTGGCAGTCGCTAATGGCGGAGCTGCGCGGTTGCCAGGGGAAAATCGTCGTCACTGGCGTCGGTACATCCGGTATTGCGGCGCGTAAAGTTGCGCACATGCTCGCCTGCGTGGAACGTCCGGCGATTTACCTCAACGCGACGGATGCGGCGCATGGCGATCTCGGTTTTTTACGCGCCGACGACCTGGTCATTATGCTATCACGCGGGGGAAATTCGGATGAACTCACCCGACTGCTGCCCGGACTGGCTGCGAGAAATGTGCCCATCCTGAGCGTGACTGAAAACGCCGACTCAGCCATTGCTAAAGCGTCGAGGCTGGTGATTTCCACCGGCGTCCAGCGTGAGGCCGACCCGTTGAACATGTTGGCCACCACCTCAATTTTACTGGTCCTGGCTATCTTTGACGCCGCCTGCGCCTGTCTGATGAGCGAAAGCGGTTACTCAAAAGAGACGCTATTGTCTGTACATCCTGGCGGTGATGTGGGATTAACGCTGAGCCGCGAGCAGTAACACCAGACCGCGCATTTCCACTCGTCTTCTCAACCCGTCACCCTCAGGCGGGTTTTTTTTATGTCTCAATAGAAGATAAAACAGTGAAAAAGCCAGTTAACGCGCTGCGTTCCACTCCTGCTATCTGTTCCGCACGTTAAAAATTCTGTGACGCTCTCCAGCATTCCTGGTGGAAAGCATTCCATTCTCCAAATCTATGAGCAAACTTTAGCTATTCTTATCAAACATACTTACGGGAGATCCTACAGATGATGTCAACGCTTGCTCCACCATCTGTACTTTCCGCTCCCCAGCGCCGTTGCCAGGTGCTGCTGACGCTTTTCCTGCCAGGGCAAATCGCTACAGCTCAAACCTTCAGTCGCCTCAATGGCGTTGATGATGCCACTGTTGAGGAAGATATTATTGGCGCAGGACTCGAAATCCAGCGCTATCACCGACTCGCGATTACCACCGCGCTGAATGGCGGCTATACGATCGAAGGGACCCCGCTAAATCAGCGCCTGTGTCTGTTGCAGTGGCTGCGCCGCGGTCTGCGGATCTGCCCGACTTTTATCGCCCAGCATTTCACACCCGCATTAAAAATGGCGCTGAAACAACAAGGTATCGCGCGTACGCTGTATGACGACACCAATCTGCATGCGCTCATTAATCTGTGCTCCCGGCGCTTGCAGAAGCCGTTTGAGTACCGTGACATCCAGTTCCTGCGCCTGTATTTACAGTATTGTCTGCTACAGCATCACGCGGGAGTCACCCCGGAATTTAATCCGCTCCAGCAACGCTGGGCGCAATCCTGCGCAGAGTATCCGCTCGCTGAGGAAATTGGCCGCCACTGGCAGCGCCACGTCATGCAGAGTGCGCCGCCGGGCGAATCGCTGTTTATGGCGTTGTTGTTCTCAATGCTCCGTATCCCCGACCCTGTGCGCGATAACCACCAGCAGGATCGTCGCCTGCGTCTTGCTATTGCACGGCTGGTGCTGCGTTTTCGCGAGTATGGCAATGTACGCTTCAGCGATGAGCAAGGACTGAACGATCAGCTGTATATTCACCTTGCCCAGGCGCTTAACCGCAGCGTGTTTGCCATTGGCATAGATAACACGCTGCCGGAGGAGTTCAGCCGACTTTATCCCCGTCTGGTTCGTACTACCCGCGAGGCGATACATGGCTTCGAAGCGGAGTACGATGTGCAGTTTTCAGAAGAAGAGATCGGGCTGGTCGCCGTTATTTTCGGTGCCTGGCTGATGCAGGAGAAGGATTTGCACGAGAAGCAGATTATCCTGCTGACCGGCAACAATGAACAACTTGAAGCGCATATTGAGCAACAGCTGCGCGAACTGACGCTGCTGCCGCTCAACGTAAAACATATGCCGATGCAGGACTTTCAAAAACAGGGTTCGCCGCGCGGAGTCACGCTGATTATTACGCCGTATACCACGCCGCTGCCGCTGTTTTCACCGCCGTTGATTCATGCGGATCTGGCACTTACGCCGCATCAGCAGCAGCAGATCCGCAAAATCCTCGAATCATAACGTTGCAGGCTGCGCCACCACCTTCGGGCGCAGAAAGATTGCCGGTAGCGCCACCAGCGCCATCACCCAGAATACGCCGTTGCCCAGATTCTGGTACAGGTAGCCTGCGAATACGGTCATGATGGCGATGCTGCCGCCCATCGCCACCGCAGAATACACCGCCTGCAAACGTATCACTTCGCTGCCCTGGCGCGTCGCGATATAGCGCATTGCCGCCAGGTGGCAGACGGTAAAGGTTCCGCAATGGAGGATTTGCACCACAATCAGCCACGGTAGCTCAGTGCTCCAGCCCATCAACCCCCAACGGGCCACGCCGCAAACGGCGGAAAGCAGCAGCAAATCGCGCGCGCTAAAGCGGCGGAATAGCTTGTGACTGAGCGCAAAAATAATCACTTCCGCCACCACGCCTAATGACCACAAATAGCCCACCGCCGAAGCGGAATATCCGGCAGACTGCCAGTAGATGGCGCTGAACCCGTAATAAGCGGCATGCGCACCTTGCAACAAACTCACACAGGCCAGAAAACGCCAGCTTTGGGTTATCAACCCACGCCAGGCGGGCCATCCCGCGCTCTCCTGCTGACGGTTTTCCCCCGCCGGCTGCACGCTCGGGCGGATCATCATCCCCAATAGCATCGACGCAACGCCAAGCGACAGCAGGACCAGGATCACCCGATAGTCAAACAGGCTCACCAGCTTGCCGGTCAGCGCGGAGCCAATCACAAAGGCAACGGATCCCCACAGTCTTACCCGACCGTAGTCCATGGTTATCTGTTTTTGCCAGGTGTTGGCCAGCGCGTCGGTCAACGGCACCAGCGGCGAGAAAAACAGGTTAAAGCCGACCATCACCACCATCAGCCACGCCACGTTGGTGCCCGCCCAGAAGGCCAGCGCAAACACCAGCGTCAACAGCGCCAGAATACGTAAAGCAGAGATCAGACGAGAGGGATCGCTTACGCGCGGCGCAATCAGCAAACTGCCGAGAAAACGGGCAATCAGCCCCGCGCCCAGCAGTAAACCGATGGTTTCCGGCGTCAGCCCCAGCCCTTCGAGCCAGACGCTCCAGAAAGGCAGAAAAATACCGTAGCTAAAGAAGTAGGTGAAATAACCGAGCGCCAGCCAGCGCGTGGAATGCAAAGCCATGGGTCCTCCCGTTTTAGAAGCCCTAGTCTAATGACACAAGCCGCATTCTGAAGAGTAC
Source organism: Citrobacter sp. Cb031 (assembly GCF_030336725.1). Classification (NCBI taxonomy): domain Bacteria; kingdom Pseudomonadati; phylum Pseudomonadota; class Gammaproteobacteria; order Enterobacterales; family Enterobacteriaceae; genus Citrobacter; species Citrobacter sp. Cb031. The sequence goes on along the minus strand of NZ_JAOWDA010000019.1, from coordinate 55,652 downwards.
TACTGTTCACATTTACCAGATAATTGTGACAAACATCACTTTTAACCAACACTGTTGGCTATCCGAATCCACAATCATTTACACCTGTACAATTTTACAGCAGAAGATGTGATGGGATGAGTAAACAGGAATGCAAGAAAGGAAAATATTTAGCTAAAAAACACGCAACTGAATATTAAGGGCTTAATATCATCACGAGTATAATACTTAGCAAAAACATTCGTTATTATAATATTTCACCCCTCACTAATTTAATATTATTTAATACAATGACAGTTAATTCGCTTATTTTTAATAAATATAATCTGAAAACATCACGCCTTAACTTGCTTATGCACGAATATCGAATACCATCGCCCCGCAATTAATTTTAACCTGTATGTTTTCATAAATTTAATTGTCAATAGGTTTATCGGATAAGAGGGAATTTAATGAACAAAATTACAAAATCTATAGCAGTTAGCCTGATAGCGCTTTCTGCGGGAAGCGCATGGGCGACAGATGGCACCATTGAATTTACGGGTGAAATTCTAACCAGCACCTGTGAGTTTTCTAATGGCGATGTCATCAACGTAGAACTGGGTCACTACGCCGCTGCTCAGTTTAAAAGCGTCGGCGACCGTTCCCCGGCGATTCCGGTTGATATTCCGTTAAAAAATTGCCCAACCACCCCGTGGGAACACGTTGATGGTACAACGGACAACTCGTTCCAGGTGTGGCTGGAAACGCGCACAGGCAGCACCGTGACTGCGCCCGATCACGACGCTCTGGTCGCCGTTAGCGGCCTGGATACCGCCGCAACAGGCGTGGGTATCCGTATCGACAGAGCCAGCGACGGCCAGCAAATGTCGCTGAATAAGCTCACCACGCCGAAAGTTAGTTTTACCCCGGAAGCCGATGGCACCACTACCGTAGGTCTGCAAGCCTATTACGTCTCCACCGTTGATTCATCACTGATCACCCCTGGGGAAGCCAACGCCAGCGTGGATGTCACCATAGACTACCGCTAATTCCCGTACGTCGTCTCTTTTCTTCCAGCAAGGACGGAAAGAGACGTTTTCTGACGTCTGGTTAAGGATGACTGTGATGAAAAAACACACTATTCTCGTATTATCGATGCTGCTTGGCGGCTGGGTCAGCCAGTGCCTCGCGGGTGGAATTGTGCTAGAGAGAACTCGCGTCATCTACGATGCCGGGAAAAAAGAGGCCGCCCTGCCAGTGGCTAACCGCAGCGAGAACCTGCCCTATTTATTACAGTCGTGGGTCGATAATGCGCAAGGAACGGCGCGTGGTCCTTTTATTATTACGCCACCGCTATTTCGTCTGGATTCAGGCAGCGATTCATCACTACGAATAATTAAATCATCTGAAAACATCATTAATAACAAAGAATCACTTTTCTTTATTAACGTCCGCGCGATCCCGGCAAAAAGCCAGTCTGCCGACAGCGATAATAATATGCTGACCCTGGTATTTAAAACGCGTATCAAACTATTCTATCGGCCAGCCAATTTAACGGGTAAACCTTACGATGCCTATAAATCTCTCGAATATAAATATAGCAATAATAAGTTAGACATCTATAACCCATCGGCTTATCACGTCGTCTTTGCCGGTATTGCGCTCGGGAAAACCGATCTCACCAGTAAAATCGACTATATCGCTCCCGGCGAGCATAAACAGATCGAGGTTCCCGCTTCTGCAGGGAAAACGGTGCAGTGGGCAGCCATTAACGACTACGGCGGGGCCACCAAAACGGAAACCCGAACGCTGCAATAGCCGTCCCCCACGTTGACCACACGATAATAGCTCTCAAGGAATGACAAGCGAAATGGTGCAATTAACACCGCATTTATTAACCACGAAACGGCTCTCTTTCTGGATACATTGCGCGATTGTCAGCGGATGCCTGAGCGCATGCCAGGCCTGGGCCAGCGATCTCTATTTTGACCCGGCGCTGCTGGAAACGGAGAAAAGTGGCCAGCGGGCAGTGGATCTCAACGTATTTTCTCAGAATAACGCCCAGCTCCCTGGTGAATATATTGTTGATATTTATATTAATAAAAAGAAAACGGTACAACGTACGCTGCCGTTCATCGCCGGTAAAGACCACCAGCTGATTCCTCAGTTCACCCTTGGGCAGCTACGTGAGTTGGGCTTTAAGATCGACAACTATCCGCAGCTTGCGGAGCAGGACAACCGTACGATAATTGCCGATCTGGCGCAGGCCATCCCCGGCAGCGTCTCTCAGTTCGACTTCAACCACAGCCGGCTGAATCTCAGCGTACCGCAGATTGCATTGTACCGCGACGCCCGCGGCTATATTGACCCCTCCCGCTGGGACGACGGTATGCCGGTGCTGTTTACCAACTACGCCTTTAGCGGCTCGCAGAACCAATACGACAGCGATAACACCCAGCGCCAGTATCTGAATATGCAAAACGGCGCCAATATCGGCCCCTGGCGGCTGCGCAATTATTCCACCTGGACGCACAACGATAACGACACACGCTGGGAGAGCATTAATAGCTGGTTGCAGCGGGATATCAAAAGTCTGAAATCGCAGTTGGTAATGGGCGAGAGTGCAACGGAAGGCACGGTATTCACCAGCTATCAGTTTACCGGCGTGCGGCTGTACTCCGATGAAACCATGCTGCCCAACAGCCAGCGCGGCTTTGCGCCGACCATTCGCGGTATCGCCAACTCCAGCGCTATCGTCACGGTACGGCAAAACGGCTACACCCTGTATCAAAGCAATGTCCCGGCCGGCGCTTTTGAAATCAACGACCTCTACCCCTCTTCCTTCAGCGGCGATTTAGACGTCACTATCGAAGAGGCCGACGGTAGCGTGCGGCACTTCGTCCAGCCGTTCTCCGCGCTACCGCAGATGCAGAGGCCGGGATATCTCAAATACAGCGCCACCGCCGGGCGCTTTCGCGCCGCCAGCTCGCAGGACAGCAACGAACCGGAGTTCCTTGAAAGCACCGCCAGCTATGGCCTGAACAACGTGTTGACCCTGTACGGTGGCCTGAATGCCTCGCAGGACTATCGGGCGCTGGCGCTGGGTCTCGGCTCTACACTCGGCGAACTTGGAGCGGTATCGATGGATGTCAGCCGTGCGGATACCCAGCTTGATAACGATGAAAACTATCACGGCTACAGCTGGCGTACCCAGTACATCAAAGATCTACCGGAAAGCGGCACCAGCGTGTCAGTAAGCTACTATCGCTACACCAGCAGCGGTTATTTCAACTTCTCCGACGCCAACCAGAAGGACATCAGCGCCGACGACCGCCTGCGCGATGAAGCTCAGTTCACCGTCAGCCAGTCGCTGTTTTCTGGTATCAGCTTCTACGCCTCCGGCTCGCAGCAGAAGTACTGGGATCGCGGGGGGCAGGATAAAAACCTGTCCATCGGCCTGAACGGCAATCTATGGGGCGTGAGCTATAACCTCAGCGGCCAGTTCACCGATTCGCAGGACAGCGACAACGATCGCACGCTGTCGCTCAGCCTGAGCGTACCGCTGGATCGCTGGCTGTCGCATGCGCGGGCAACCTGGCGCACCACCGATCAACGCGATCGCGCCACACAGCACGAAGTGGGTATCAACGGCTCGCTGCTGGAAGACCGTCGACTGAGCTATAGCCTCAAACAGCGGCAAAGCGAAGGCGGCGGTGGTGATAGCAGCAGCCTGTACGGCAGCTATCGCTCTGCCTATGGCACCATGAATGCGGGCTACGACTACAGCAGCGATAGCCAGCAGATGAGCTACGGCCTCTCCGGTGGTATTGTCGCCCATCCCCACGGCGTGACGCTGTCGCAGCCGCTGGGTAATGCCTTTGCGCTGATTGACGCCAACGGCGCGGCAGGTATCCGGGTGAAAAACTATCCGGGCATCGCCACCGACTATTTTGGCTATGCCATTATCCCCTATCTGACCGCGTATCAGGAAAACGCCATCTCTCTCGATACCACTATGATGCCGGATAATGTCGATGTGACCGAAACCGTGCGTACCGTGGTGCCTAATCGCGGTGCCGCCGTAACGGCGCACTTTATTGCCCAGACCGGCTACCGCGTGCTGTTGAAACTCACCGATGCGCGAGGGAATGCGCTGTCCTTCGGCGCAGTAGCCAGCAGCCAGACGCAGCAAAGCATCGTCGATGAAGGCGGCGTGCTGTATATCACCGGCGTGAACAATCAGCCGCAGAGGTGGTCCGTGCGCTGGGGCAATCAGCCTGATCAACAGTGCCAGTTTACCTTCAGCCTGCAGGAAGATGCCGCTCGCAGCGCCGCAATACATAATGGGAACGCACTATGTCAATAAAGAATTCGTGGATGAAAAATGGGATTGCCGCCGCGCTGCTGGCGCTATCTATCGCCCCGGTCTACGCGGCGAACGGGTCCTGCGTCGCAGCAGGTCGCTTTAACGCCGATGTTTCCAGCGACTGGACGCAAGCCCAGAACGTCGCCGGAACCTCGCTGGAGCTGCCGACACCGCTCTCAGGCGGTGCCTATCAAATTGATTGCGACTGTGGCGCGGGTAGCAAAGTGGCGCTGTTCTATACGGTCACCAGCGCGCTACCCGGAATCGGTCAACTCAGCGGCTTTTACCATCTGAATGATAATCTGGATATTAAAACCGAAGTTGACGATATTCCCGGCGCCACAGCCGTCTTACCGACAAACCGTGACCCATTGAGAGAAAGCGGCTCGTATGGGATAAGCAGCGAAAAAGACAGCGTGTGTATCTACGATCCGGCGGAGAATCGCGCCGCGCCGGTGACGATTGGTGCACGTACCCGTTTTACGCTGTACGTCACCAAACCCTTCTTAGGTGAACTGGTGATTCCAGATACCCCAATCGCCTCCGTACGGGCCGGATGGAGCACGACGACCTCCCCTCCGTTAATGAACCGCCTGGGAAATATCGCCGAGCTGCACATCCAGGGGAGCATTACCGTGCCCCAGGACTGTAAAATCAACCAGGGCGACGTCATTCAGGTCGATCTCGGTTATATCAACACCAGTCGTTTCACTACCCGCAATGAGATGCCGGACGGCTATACACCAGTCAATTTTGATATTGTCTACAACTGTGGCGATACATCAAGCATCAACAATGATATGGAAATGAGGATTGATGGCGATGATGTGCTTGATCAGTACACGTTAGTCGCCCGCCGCCGGGAGGCCGATAATATCCCGGACATCGGCGTGAGAATGGCTCGTATCGACGACACCCACATCAATATCCCGTTCACAAATGGGTTGATCGCTATCGGTGATACCGGCGAGGGGCGCATCAGCCTGGAGGCATGGCCGATCAATCTCCTCGGTGGAACGCCAGCCCCAGGTAAATTTAGCGGTACAGCCACGATTACCGTTCTCGTGAAATAGCGGTTTACTCTATCCTCTGGCGTTGTGCCAGTTCGATGAATTGCTGCAGGGCGGGCTTTAGCTCGCCCTTCTTCCATGCCATCAACAATGCCAGCGTTGGCGCTTCACCGACGATTGACCGAAAAACCACCTGCCCGGTATTAAAATTATTCATATAACCGGGTATCAAAGTCACCCCCAGCCCCATGCCGACCAGATTCATGGTCACCAGAATATTGGTCGCTACCTGCACAATATTGGGCTGGCTTTTCTGCTGCTGAAACCAGTTTTTGACAATCATCGCTAGCGCCCCGGAATAAGCAGGATCGGTACTGACAAAATTTACGCCGTGCAGCTGTTCTGCGGAGATCGCTTGCTCATTGGCTAACGGATGATTCACCGGTAACACCACGACCAGCGGCTCATGAATCAGCTCCAGATAATCCAGCTCCGGGCTGTACACCGGGTGACGCATTAAGCCCACGTCCAGTTCTCCGTTGAGGATCCTTTCTTCCTGTTCGGTGGTTATCAGGCTTACCAGCTCAATGTGCGTATCCGGTTGTTTTAAACGAAATAAGGGTAGCACCTTCGGGAGCAAATTCACCTCAGCGGAAGGGACAAAACCAATAGCGAAATGATTATCTTCCTGCCCCGTTTTACGGGCGCGAACTTTGGCATTTTCCGCCTGCTCAAGGATCGCCAGCGCATCCTGTAAAAAGCACTCCCCGGCCGCCGTCAGCGCAACTTTTCGCTTGTCCCGCACCAGTAACGGAACGCCCACGCAGGTTTCCAGATCGCGGATCTGGCTGCTTAACGACGGCTGAGAGGTATGCAGCTTTTCTGCCGCCCGGGTGAAATTCAGCGCCTGCGCCACCGCCACAAAATAGCGTAAGTGCCTCAGTTCCATGCCCTTCTCCTTGTTATCGAAAAAATGTCTCAACTGGTAGAAATTTACTATTTCACAGATTGATAACTAACCAGCAACATCCTTATGGCACAAAAATAGAAGGTCAATACATCTTATCTTTCAGGATTAAAAAATATGACCACACCCTCAAATTTAGACATCTACCAACTGATCGACACGCAAAACGGTCGTGTAACCCCACGGATTTATACTGACCCAGAAATTTACCAACTGGAGCTGGAGCGCATCTTCGGGCGCTGCTGGCTATTTCTCGCCCACGAAAGCCAAATCCCCAAAGCCGGTGATTTTTTTAACACCTACATGGGCGAGGATGCGGTCGTGGTGGTTCGCCAGAAAGACGGCAGCATCAAAGCGTTTCTCAACCAGTGCCGCCACCGGGCGATGCGCGTCAGCTACGCCGACTGCGGGAACACTCGCGCCTTTACCTGCCCGTATCACGGCTGGTCGTACGGTATCAATGGCGAGCTGATCGACGTCCCGCTGGAGCCTCGCGCTTACCCGCAAGGGCTATGCAAATCGCACTGGGGACTGAACGAAGTTCCTGGCGTAGAGAGCTATAAAGGGCTGATTTTCGGCAACTGGGACACCACCGCGCCCACGCTACACGATTATCTCGGCGACATCGCGTGGTATCTCGACGGTGTGCTTGACCGCCGCGAAGGCGGCACAGAAATCGTCGGCGGCGTACAGAAGTGGACCATCGACTGTAACTGGAAATTCCCCGCCGAACAGTTTGCCAGCGATCAGTATCACGCATTGTTCAGTCATGCCTCCGCTGTGCAGGTGTTGGGGGCAAAAGACGACGGTAGCGATAAACGCCTCGGTGACGGACAAACCGCTCGCCCGGTGTGGGAAACCGCCAAAGATGCACTACAGTTCGGCCAGGACGGGCACGGCAGCGGCTTCTTCTTTACCGAAAAGCCGGATGCCAACGTGTGGGTCGACGGCGAAGTCTCCAGCTACTACCGCGACACCTACGCGGAAGCTGAACAGCGTCTGGGTAAGGTTCGTGCCCTGCGTCTGGCCGGTCACAACAACATTTTTCCAACGCTTTCCTGGCTCAATGGTACCGCTACGTTGCGCGTCTGGCATCCGCGCGGTCCTGATCAGGTTGAAGTGTGGGCGTTCTGTATTACCGATAAAGCCGCCTCTGATGAAGTGAAAGCCGCATTTGAAAACAGCGCTACGCGCGCTTTTGGCCCCGCCGGATTCCTTGAGCAGGACGACTCGGAAAACTGGAGTGAAATTCAAAAACTTCTGAAGGGCCATCGGGCGCGTAATAGCAAACTGTGCCTGGAAATGGGGTTAGGTCAGGAGAAACGCCGTGAAGACGGCATTCCGGGGATCACCAACTACATCTTCTCAGAAACCGCCGCCCGCGGCATGTATCAGCGCTGGGCTGATTTACTCAGCAGCGAAAGCTGGCAGGAAGTGCAGGAAAAAACCGCCGCTTACCAGCAGGAGGTGATGAAATGAGTGCTTTAGTTTCCCTGGAACTGCATCACCGCATTACGCAGTTTCTCTACCATGAAGCCAGCCTGCTGGATGACTGGCAGTTTCGCGACTGGCTGGCACAGCTGGATGACGACATTCGCTATACCATGCGCACAACGGTCAATGCCCAGACGCGCGACCGTCGCAAAGGCGTGCAGCCGCCAACCACCTGGATTTTTAACGACAACAAAGATCAGCTTGAACGCCGTATTGCACGACTGGAAACCGGGATGGCCTGGGCAGAGGAGCCGCCGTCGCGTACCCGGCACCTGATCAGCAACTGCCAGGTCAGTGAAACCGAAGTGCCGGATGTATTCGCCGTGCGTCTTAACTATCTGCTGTATCGCGCGCAAAAAGAGCGCGATGAAACCTTTTACGTCGGCATGCGCATGGACAAAGTGCGCCGTTTACCGGGCGATGAGTGGCGCTTACTGGAGCGTGAGATCGTGCTGGATCAAGCGGTGATCACCTCCCATAACCTGAGTGTATTGTTCTGATGAGTCGTATTTATGCCTGCCCCGTAGGGGATTTGCCGGAGGGTGAAGCGCTCCGGCTCGACACCTCGCCCGTCATCGCGCTGTTCAACGTTGGCGGCGAGTTTTATGCCATTAACGATCGCTGTAGCCACGGTAATGCCTCGATGTCGGAAGGTTATCTGGAAGACGACGCGACGGTGGAATGCCCGCTGCATGCCGCCAGTTTCTGCCTGAAAACCGGTAAGGCGTTGTGTTTACCTGCCACCGATCCGCTGACCACCTACGCGGTGTACGTGGAAGGTAGCGATGTGTTCGTTGATATTCCAGAGGACGCGAGATGAGCGATTTACGCGATAACGTGGTCTTTATCACCGGCGGCGGCTCCGGTCTTGGCCTGGCGCTGGTCGAGCGTTTCATTGAGGAAGGCGCGCGGGTCGCCACGCTGGAACTTTCGCCAGCCAAAGTCGCCAGCCTGCGCCAACATTTTGGCGAACATGTGCTGGCAGTAGAAGGCAACGTCACCTGCTACGCCGACTATCAGCGCGCGGTGGATCAAATTCTGGCGCGCTACGGCACCCTGGACTGTTTGATCGGCAACGCCGGGATATGGGATCACAACGCCTCGCTGGTCAATACGCCAGCGGACGCGCTGGAGAGCGGCTTTCATGAGCTGTTTAACGTCAACGTGCTGGGCTATCTGCTGGGCGCAAAAGCCTGCGCCCCTGCGCTTATCGCCAGCGAAGGCAACATCATCTTTACCCTTTCCAACGCGGCGTGGTATCCCGGCGGCGGCGGTCCGTTGTATACCGCCTCTAAACATGCCGCCACCGGGTTGATTCGCCAGTTAGCCTACGAGCTGGCGCCAAAGGTGCGCGTCAACGGCGTCGGTCCGTGCGGCATGGCGACCGATCTGCGCGGCCCACAGGCGCTGGGCCAGGGCGATACGTCGATTATGCAGTCGCTGACGCCGGAAAAAATCGCCGCCATTTTGCCGTTGCAGTTTTTTCCTGAGCCAGCGGATTTTACCGGCCCGTATGTGATGCTGGCGTCAAAGCGCAACAATCGCACATTGAGTGGCGTGATGATCAATGCCGATGCCGGTTTGGGCATTCGCGGTATTCGTCACGTTGCCGCCGGACTGGATCTCTGAGGAGGCGTTATGAGCCATAAAATTATCGCTATCGTCGGCGGTGGTCAGGCTGCGGCAATGGCCGCCGTCGCACTGCGTCAGCAAGGATTTAACGGCGAATTGCATCTATTTTCTGATGAGCTGTATCTGCCCTATGAACGCCCTCCGCTCTCCAAAGCGATGCTGCTGGACGAAAATCCACAGCGACAGCCGATCCTGAACGCTGACTGGTGGCGGGAGAACAACGTACAGCTGCATCTTGGCGTCACGCTGCGTCAGATTGACCGCACCTCGCGCACGCTGATGCTCGCCGATGGTCAGTCCTACCGCTGGTCGCAGTTGCTGTTGGCGACCGGGGCCGCCGCCAGACCGCTGCCGTTACTGGATAAACTGGGCGAACGTTGCTTTACCCTGCGTCACGCCACAGATGCCGAGCGTCTGCGCGGTGCCTTGCTGCCGGGCAAGTCGATTGTGATTGTCGGTGCGGGCACCATTGGCCTGGAATTAGCGGCCAGCGCGATCCAACGCGGCTGTCGGGTGACGTTAGTGGAGCTGGCCTCAACGGTAATGGGTCGCAACGCCCCTGCTCCGGTGCGCGACTGTCTGCTAAACCGCCACCGACAGGCAGGGGTGCGGGTGCTGCTCAACAGCGCCATTGAGCACGCTGAAGCGGGAGAGTTTCTCTCGCTTACCCTGCAAAACGGCGAGACGCTACAGGCCGATGCGCTGGTTTATGGCATCGGCATCGTGGCGAATGATGCGCTGGCTCGCGAAGCGGGGCTGGAGACGGCTAACGGTATTATCGTTGACTCCGCCTGCATCACCTCCGATCCCGCGATTTTTGCCGCCGGTGATGTGGCGATAACGCGCCAGCCTGACGGTTCGTTAGAACGGGTAGAAAGCTGGGAAAATGCCAATAACCAGGCACAGATTGCCGCTGCCGCAATGCTTAATCTGCCGTTGCCGGAGAAGACGCCAGGCTGGTTCTGGACCGACCAATTTAATGACAATCTGCAATTTGTTGGCGATATGCAAGGGCAAACATGGTTATGTCGTGGCAATCCGGATGACGGCAAGGCTATCTGGTTCCAACTGCATGATGGGAAGCTAATTGGCGCAGTAGCGCTCAACAACGGACGCGAAGTGCGCGCACTGCGTAAGTTAATTCATTCAGGACGAGTAGTAAGCGAGGAAGCGCTGTGCGATGAAGGCGTAGCGCTGAAGTCGTTGTGATAGCAGCCTGATAAGCGCAGCGCTATCAGGCATGAAAAAAGGCCGCATCAGCGGCCTTTCGTTTTGCGTTAAGCAGAATTACGCGTAAACCGGGAAGCGTGCGCAGATATCCAGAACTTTACCTTTGACGCGCTCGATAACGGCTTCGTCATTGATGTTGTCCAGAACGTCACACATCCAGCCAGCCAGCTCTTTCACTTCCGCTTCTTTAAAGCCACGGCGAGTTACAGCCGGAGAACCGATACGGATACCGGAAGTCACAAACGGGCTCTTCGGATCGTTCGGCACGCTGTTTTTGTTAACAGTGATGTTAGCGCGGCCCAGTGCGGCGTCAGCTTCTTTACCGGTCAGGTTTTTATCAACCAGATCCAGCAGGAACAGGTGGTTTTCAGTACCGCCAGAAACCACTTTGTAGCCACGGTTCAGGAACACTTCCACCATCGCTTTGGCGTTTTTGGCAACCTGCTGCTGGTAAACCTTAAACTCAGGCTCCATCGCTTCTTTCAGCGCCACGGCTTTCGCCGCGATCACGTGCATCAGCGGGCCGCCCTGCGCGCTTGGGAACACCGCGGAGTTCAGCTTTTTGTACAGCTCTTCGTCACCGCCTTTAGCCAGGATCAGGCCGCCGCGCGGACCCGCCAGGGTTTTGTGGGTGGTGGTGGTCACTACGTGTGCGTGTGGAACCGGGTTCGGGTAAACGCCTGCGGCGATCAGGCCCGCAACGTGCGCCATGTCAACGAACAGGTATGCGCCAATGCTGTCGGCGATTTCACGCATTTTTGCCCAATCAACAACGCCAGAGTAAGCAGAGAAGCCGCCGATGATCATCTTCGGCTTGTGCTCTTTGGCCTGCTTAGCCATATCTTCGTAGTCAATTTTACCGGACTCATCAATACCGTAAGGGATGATGTTGTACAGCTTGCCAGAGAAGTTAACCGGGGAACCGTGAGTCAGGTGGCCGCCTTGCGCCAGGTTCATACCCAGAACGGTATCACCCGGTTGCAGCAGAGCGGTGTAAACAGCGAAGTTAGCCTGAGAGCCGGAGTGCGGCTGTACGTTAGCGTAGTCAGCGCCAAACAGCTCTTTTGCACGATCGATAGCCAATTGCTCAACGATATCAACGTACTCGCAACCGCCGTAGTAGCGCTTGCCCGGATAACCTTCAGCGTATTTGTTGGTCAGCTGAGAACCCTGCGCCTGCATAACACGCGGGCTGGTGTAGTTTTCGGAGGCGATCAGTTCGATGTGCTCTTCCTGACGTACTTTTTCCTGCTCCATAGCCTGCCACAGTTCGGCATCATAATCGGCAATGTTCATTTCACGCTTTAACATCCGCATCTCCTGACTCAGCTAACAATAGAATTTCGGCCTAAAAAGGCAGTCCCGTTGGACGACGGCGAACAGTATAACCGAATCATTCTTCGATAACAGGTCTTGACAAAGGATTTTACGCAAACGATTACCTTCACGGCGCGCAAGGCTTTGGAGAACAAAGGTCTGCTGAATTTCAACGGATTTCTTTTCAGGTTTGTGATGCAGATTTTTCACGATGTAACCTTTACAACGCAAAGTGACAAAGAACCATTTACAATGCAGGGGTATTTTTTATAAGATGCATTTGACATACATCATTATAATTTCAGATAAAGGAAGACCGTATGCTTGACGCACAAACCATCGCTACAGTGAAAGCCACCATTCCCCTGCTGGTTGAAACAGGCCCGAAGCTGACCGCCCATTTCTACGATCGCATGTTTACGCATAACCCAGAGCTGAAAGAAATCTTCAACATGAGTAACCAGCGTAATGGCGATCAGCGGGAAGCGCTGTTTAACGCTATTGCCGCGTATGCCAGCAATATCGAGAACCTGGCGGCGCTGTTGCCTGCCGTTGAGAAAATCGCGCAGAAGCATACCAGCTTCCAGATTAAACCGGAGCAGTACAACATCGTAGGTGGCCATTTGCTGGCAACGCTGGACGAAATGTTCAGCCCGGGCCAGGAAGTTCTGGAGGCATGGGGCAAAGCATACGGCGTGCTGGCGAACGTTTTCATCAACCGTGAAGCGCAGATCTACAGCGAAAATGCCAATAAAAATGGCGGCTGGGAAGGTACCCGTCCTTTCCGCATCGTGGCAAAAACCCCACGCAGTGCGCTTATCACCAGCTTTGAATTTGAACCTGTCGACGGTGGCGCAGTGGCTGAATATCATCCGGGGCAATACCTGGGCGTCTGGCTGAAGCCGGAAGGTTTCCCGCATCAGGAAATTCGTCAGTACTCACTGACCCGTAAACCCGATGGCAAAGGCTACCGTATTGCTGTGAAGCGTGAAGACGGTGGTCAGGTTTCCACCTGGCTGCACAACCATGCGAATGTTGGCGACATCGTTCACTTAGCCGCACCTGCGGGCGATTTCTTTATGGACGTCGCGACCGATACCCCAGTGTCTCTGATTTCAGCAGGCGTGGGTCAAACCCCGATGCTGGCGATGCTGGATACGCTGGCAAAAGCGAATCATACGGCGCAGGTTAACTGGTTCCACGCGGCAGAAAATGGCGATGTACATGCCTTTGCCGATGAAGTGAATGAACTGGGCAAAACGCTGCCACGCTTTAGCGCACACACCTGGTATCGTGAGCCAACCGAAGCCGATCGCGCGAAAGGTGCGTTTGATAGCGTTGGTCTGATGGATTTGAACAAACTGGAAGGCGCAATCAGCGATCCGGCGATGCAGTTTTATCTGTGCGGTCCGGTTGGCTTTATGCAGTTTGCCGCGAAGCAGCTGGTCGATCTGGGCGTGAAAAACGAGAACATTCATTACGAATGCTTCGGCCCGCATAAAGTCTTGTAATTACTCATGCCGGATGGCGCTGCGCTTATCAGGCCTACGGGATATTGTAGGCCTGATAAGGTGTTTACACCGCCATCCGGCAAGCACGGCGCGGCTTAGATTGCCGCGTCGTCTTCTTCACCGGTGCGAATACGAATCACGCGTGCCACGTCGAAGACAAAAATCTTACCGTCACCGATTTTACCGGTCTGGGCAGTACGAATAATGGTGTCGACGCAGGTATCGACGATGTCGTCGGTGACCACAATTTCAATTTTTACCTTCGGCAGAAAATCCACCATATATTCCGCACCACGGTACAGCTCAGTATGGCCTTTCTGACGGCCAAACCCTTTCACTTCTGTTACAGTCATACCGGTAATGCCGACTTCAGCCAGCGCTTCGCGGACGTCGTCCAGCTTGAAGGGTTTAATAATCGCATCAATCTTTTTCATGCTATTCCTTGAAAAGGTCGCCTGTCTTTTGATCGAATAAAACTAACATAATCCGCAGATTTATTCTTTGAAATCGTTTGCATCCAGCTCATGGCGAGAGAGCAACTTGTAGAATTCGGTGCGGTTGCGCCCCGCCATTCGCGCCGCATGGGTCACATTGCCCTTGGTGATTTGCAACAGCTTACGCAGGTAGTTGAGTTCAAACTGGTTACGCGCTTCAACAAAGGTCGGCAGCGCGGTGTTCTCCCCTTCCAGCGCCTGCTCCACCAGCGCGTCGCTGATCACCGGCGAAGAGGTCAACGCCACGCACTGCTCAATCACGTTAACCAACTGACGCACGTTACCAGGCCAACTGGCGGTCATTAGTCGTTTCATGGCATCGGTAGAAAAGGCGCGCACGAACGGTTTGTGTCGTTCAGCAGACTGGCGCAGCAGATGGTTTGCCAGCAGCGGAATATCTTCCGTACGCTCGGCCAGCGCTGGGATCTTCAGGCTCACCACGTTGAGGCGATAGTACAAATCTTCGCGAAATTCCCCCCGAGCCATCGCTTTGGGTAAATCACGGTGGGTCGCGGAAACGATCCGCACATCAATATCGATATCGCGGTTACTGCCCAGCGGCCTGACTTTTCGCTCCTGCAATACACGTAGCAATTTAACCTGCAACGGCGCGGGCATATCGCCAATCTCATCGAGAAACAGCGTCCCGCCTTCCGCGGCCTGAAACAGCCCTTCACGATTGCTCACCGCGCCGGTAAAGGCGCCGCGCGCATGACCAAACAGTTCAGACTCCAGAAGTTGTTCCGGCAATGCGCCGCAGTTAATGGCAATAAAGGGCTTGTGGCTGCGCGAGCTGGCGTTATGAATGGCCTGGGCAAAAACTTCTTTCCCGGTTCCGCTTTGGCCGTTGATCAATACGCTTACGTCCGATTGCGCCACCATGCGCGCCTGTTCCAGCAGGCGCAGCATCAGTGGGCTGCGGGTGACGATGGACTCACGCCAGCTGTCATCAGCGGCAGGCGCAGACTGTTCCAACGCCCCGTCGATCGCATGGTATAACGCGTCTTTATCCACCGGCTTAGTGAGAAAGCTGAACACCCCTTGCTGAGTCGCCGCAACGGCGTCGGGGATGGAACCGTGAGCGGTGAGGATAATAACCGGCATTCCCGGCTGCACTTTCTGGATTTCAGTAAACAGCTGCATGCCGTCCATTTCATCCATGCGCAGATCGCTAATAACCAGATCCACTTTTTCACGGTTCAGCACTCGTAGCCCTTCCTGCCCGCTTTCTGCGGTTACGACGCTGTAGCCTTCGCTGGTCAGGCGCATTCCAAGTAATTTCAACAGGCCGGGATCGTCATCCACCAGCAGCAGATGCGCGGGCTTACGGCTTATCATGGCGTGACCTCATCGGCAGACGGCGCTGCGCCTTCCTCGTTATCAGGTGGGGTGAGTTTATCGTTCCCGTGCGGCGCATCAGGGTTGTAACTACCGGCAGGTTTGCGCGTGGAAAGCTGGCGTTCAATATCGGTCAGATTCTCCAGCTTGCGGGTCGTGAGATCGAGCTGAGACTGCAAATGTTGCTGCTGCTGACGTAGCGTATCAAGATCGCTGTCTGACGCCTGCTGAAGCTTGCTGTAGCGCATACGCTCTTCGGCCAGTTGCAACTGCAACGTCTGACTGCTGCGCCAGACCTGATACAGCGGGCGTACCTGTGGCGGAATTTGCGGGCTTAATGCGTCGAGGCGCGTAACCGTCTCCCGCCTTTCAGGCGGCGTAATGTTGGCGTTATCAAGCAGGATCCCGCGCCTGAAAGCCCCCTGCCAGGTATCAGGCATCATCGTGCTGGCTTCACTACGCGCCTGTACCGGCATCAGGCGATTGGCGCAATCCATCGCCCGCAGCCAGTACAGCGGATTGGTCTCTGTGGGCTGACCAGACAGCGACCAGATATCGCTACAGTCGGTTGCAAGGTAGTCCGCCAGTTGATGAGGCGGAATTTTCTCCTGCGAGGGGTCGCCGATAATATGATTCACCGCGTTCGGGACGCAGCCTACCAGCGCCAGACACGGCAGGCTTGCGAGGATGACGCGACGGAAAAAATGTCGTTTAAGCATTCGGACAACAACGTATGGCATACTCACCAGACTTAGGTTTATTTTAGTGATTTTTCGCTGCAGATAGCGGCAGTTCTATGCGAAAACAAACGTTTTGCGCATGCTCATCAACCAGATACAGTTTGCCCCGCATACGGCGGATGCAATCTCTGGCAATGCTCAGCCCCAACCCGCTTCCTTTTACCGCCCCTTTTCGCTGATGGCTACCCTGGAAAAAAGGCTCGAAGACCATGGTCTGTTCTGCTTCTGGAATCGGTGTGCCGGTATTCATTACATCAATGTATACCATTGAGCCATGCAAACTGCTGCGGATCCAAATGTTACCGGATTCAGCGCCATAGTGCACCGCATTGGAATAAAGATTGTCCAGCACGCTCATCAATAGCATCGGTTCTGCCAGGCAGGCGTTCACCGCAAGCGCAACATCAGTATGTATCATTTTGGCGCGAGCGGGCAGGCTATGTGCAGAAACGACACTTTCCACCAGCGGCGCGATTTCCACTCGTTCAAGCTCAACCTCGTCATCCGCCAGCTTGCGGTTGTAATCGAGCAGTTGCTCAATCAGTTTTTGCAGGTTGCGGCTACTGTCATCGAGAATACCGACCACCTCTTTTTGCTCTGGCGTTAACGGCCCAACGACCTGATCGGCTAACAGCTCGGTACCTTCGCGCATGCTCGCCAGAGGCGTTTTCAGCTCATGAGACAGGTGGCGTAAAAACTGATGTCGTTGTGACTCCAGCCAGGAGAGACGTTCGCTCAGCCAGATAATGCGCTGCCCCACGGAGCGCAGCTCCCGGGGTCCCGTAAATAATACGCTATCGCCCAGCGAGCGCCCTTCCCCCAGACGATTGATCATTTTTTCTATGCCCTTCACCGGACCGATTATCATGCGGGTAAACAGCAACACCATCGCCAGGCTGACAAGAAACAGCACCAGCGCCTGCCAGCCAAAGAACTGCCCACGTTCGGCGATTTCCTGCTGTAGCTGCTGCCCACGAGAAAAGACGACCGTGCGCGTCGCTTGTACCATTTCAGTATTGGCACTGGCGAAAGCGTCCAGCCGCGCCGCCGCCACGCTGTCAGGACCGCTGTTAGTGCACTGCAACTGCGCGAGATCGTTGAGGTCCTGACGCAGTGCCTGATAAAGCTTGGTATCCGGCAACACGCCCGCATGCGCATCCAGCATGTCGCTGTAGCGTTTACGTTGGCTCTGGTAAACCTTAGCCAGCGTCGGGTCATCAAGCACACAGTATTGCCGGTAGCTACGCTCCATCTCCAGCGCGGCATTGGTCATCGCTTCGCTGCGTCTGGCGTCAATCAGCGTGGTTTGGTTCGTCAGCGCCGCCTGCGCGCTCAGGGCATTCAGACTTTGCCACGCCTGCCAGGCCAAAACTAACAACGGCAGCAGGATAAGCAAAAATGCCAACGTAACCAATTGACGTAAAGATCGGGGGAAAACAGACCAGCGCTTCAAGGCGTTACTCTCAATGGACAGGAATTAGGTTGATGCTAACTGAGGGGAACGTCAGATACAACAAAGCCGGGATTAACCCGGCTTTGTTGTGGAATAAGGCGGTGCCTAACTCGACGTTTCGCCCGAAGGTTGATATGAGCGATGCTAATATCAGATGTTGGACGGCAGGCACCTTGTTGTGCGTCATTCGAAGTTTATGTAGCACGTCCCGAAGGGGCTGACATAAGAAGGTGAATGAGCCACTGGGCTATATTATGCAGCATCTGTGCCAATATTCAAAACACTTTATTAACACAATGATAAATATAGAAAATGTTCTTATTCATATGAAAAATGATTTTGGCTATTTTTCACCCTTACCGTCTCCAATCAGCAACACTTGCAGCACTTAAAAACAAATTCATTATAAATCATATAATTAAGTGTCTCTTTTTGACGACAACGTAACCCCACCTATGTCGGGATTTCCCGACACTTAAACGCATTGTCGGATAGCGGCATACAAAATGACAGACAAAAAAAAGCCCCTCACGCAGAGGGGCTTAAGGGTTATCGAGCTGATTACCCGAGCTGCTTACGCGCGTTGCGGAAGATACGCATCCACGGGCTGTCCTCGCCCCAGTTTTCCGGGTGCCAGGAGTTGCTCACGGTACGGAATACGCGTTCCGGGTGCGGCATCATAATGGTGACGCGACCATTTTCAGTAGTAACGGCAGTAATTCCGTTCGGCGAACCGTTCGGGTTAGCCGGGTAGGTCTCGGTCACCTTACCGAAGTTATCAACGTAGCGCAGCGCCACCAGTCCCTTACTCTCCAGCGCGGCCAGATGCGCGCCGTCACGCACTTCCACACGGCCTTCACCGTGAGAAACGGCAATCGGCATCATCGAACCAACCATATCGGCAAGCAGTAAAGACGGGCTTTGCGTCACTTCGACCAGGCTGAAGCGGGCTTCAAAACGATCGGAGTGGTTACGCACAAAGCGTGGCCACAGCTCGCTTCCCGGGATCAGTTCACGCAGGTTAGACATCATCTGGCAACCGTTACACACCCCGAGCGCCAGCGTTTGCGGGCGATGGAAGAAGGTTTCGAACTCATCACGGACGCGGTTGTTGAACAGAATCGACTTCGCCCAGCCTTCCCCTGCACCGAGCACATCGCCGTAAGAGAAACCGCCACAGGCTACCAGCGCCTGGAAGTTACCCAGACCGATACGTCCGCCCAGCAGGTCGCTCATATGCACATCGATGGCGTCAAAGCCCGCACGGTGGAAGGCAGCCGCCATTTCAACGTGGGAGTTCACGCCCTGCTCGCGCAGCACGGCCACTTTTGGACGCGCGCCGGTAGCGATGAACGGGGCGGCAACATCTTCGTTGATATCAAACGACAGTTTAACGTTGAGGCCAGGATCGGCATCGTTGGTTTTCGCGTCGTGTTCCTGATCGGCACACTCCGGGTTGTCGCGCAGACGCTGCATCTGCCAGGTGGTTTCCGCCCACCACATGCGCAGCGTGGTGCGGCTTTCGCTGAACACCGGCTGACCGTTGGCGCTCAGGGTGAAACGGTCACCCGTTACCGACTGGCCGAGATAGTGCACGCAATCTGCCAGGCCATGTTGTGCCAGCAACACCTCAACCGCTTCACGGTCAGCAGCGCGAACCTGGATCACTGCGCCCAGCTCTTCATTAAACAGCGCCGCCAGACGATCGTCACCCAGAGAGTGGATATCAGCGTCAATACCGCAGTGACCGGTGAAGGCCATTTCCGCCAGCGTAACCAGCAGTCCGCCGTCGGAACGGTCATGGTAGGCCAGCAGCTTACGCTGCGCGACCAGCGCCTGAATGGCGTCGTAGAAGCCTTTCAGTTGCTCAACGTTACGCACGTCGGCAGGCTTGTCGCCCAGTTGACGATAAACCTGTGCCAGCGCCGTCGCGCCCAGCGCGTTGTGACCAAGACCGAGGTCAATCAGCAGCAGGGCGTTGTCTTCAGTAGAGAGCAGTGGGGTTATCGTGTGGCGCACGTCTTCCACGCGGGCAAAGGCGGTGATCACCAGCGACAGCGGCGAAGTCATTTCACGCTGCTCATTACCTTCCTGCCAGCGGGTTTTCATCGACATAGAGTCTTTGCCCACCGGAATAGTCAGGCCAAGCGCCGGACATAATTCTTCCCCAACGGCTTTTACCGCTTCGTACAGCCCGGCATCTTCACCGGGGTGACCCGCAGCCGCCATCCAGTTGGCCGACAGTTTAATGCGTTTGATATCGCCAATCTGCGTTGCCGCAATGTTAGTCAGCGCTTCACCTACCGCCAGACGCGCAGAAGCCGAGAAATCCAGTAGCGCAACTGGCGCACGCTCACCGATAGACATCGCTTCACCGTAGTAGCTATCCAGGCTTGCGGTGGTGACCGCGCAGTTGGCTACCGGGATCTGCCACGGACCAACCATCTGGTCACGCGCCACCATGCCGGTAACGGTACGGTCGCCGATCGTCACGAGGAACGTTTTCTCAGCGACAGTCGGCAGATGCAGCACGCGGTTAACCGCATCTGCAATCGAGATTTCGCCACGATTCAGGGCGTCGCCTTTGGCTTTCAGCGTCTGCACATCGCGGGTCATTTTCGGGGTTTTACCCAGCAGCACATCAAGCGGCATGTCGATCGGCTGGTTATCGAAGTGGCTGTCGCTCAGTGTGAGATGCTGTTCTTCAGTGGCCTCACCGATCACCGCATACGGCGCGCGCTCGCGCTTACACAGTTCGTCAAACAGCGGTAGCTGGTCAGCGGCAACCGCCAGCACATAACGCTCCTGGGATTCGTTACACCAGATTTCCAGCGGGCTCATACCCGGCTCGTCGCTAAGGATATCGCGCAGCTGGAACTTACCGCCGCGACCGCCATCGCTTACCAACTCCGGCATGGCGTTAGACAGACCGCCTGCGCCAACGTCATGGATAAACAGGATCGGGTTCGCATCGCCCATCTGCCAGCAGCGGTCGATAACTTCCTGGCAACGACGTTCCATTTCCGGGTTGTCGCGTTGTACCGAAGCGAAATCAAGATCGGCATCAGACTGGCCGGAAGCCATAGAGGAGGCCGCCCCGCCGCCAAGCCCGATGTTCATCGCCGGGCCGCCGAGGACGATCAGCTTGGCGCCAACGACGATCTCACCTTTTTGCACATGATCGGCACGGATGTTACCGATCCCCCCCGCCAGCATGATCGGTTTATGGTAACCGCGTAGCTCTTCGCCGTTGTGGCTGTTGACCTTTTCTTCGTAGGTTCGGAAGTAGCCGGTCAGCGCCGGACGACCGAATTCGTTGTTAAATGCCGCGCCGCCCAACGGACCTTCGGTCATGATATCGAGCGCGGTAACAATACGGTCCGGCTTACCAAAGTCTTCTTCCCACGGCTGTTCAAAGCCAGGAATACGCAGGTTGGAAACGGAGAAGCCCACCAGCCCGGCTTTCGGTTTTGCACCACGACCGGTTGCACCCTCGTCGCGGATTTCGCCGCCGGAGCCGGTAGCCGCGCCCGGCCACGGAGAGATAGCCGTCGGGTGGTTGTGGGTTTCAACCTTCATCAGGATGTGGGCTGGCTCCTGATGGAAATCGTAGCGGCCGGTTTTGTGGTCGGCAAAGTAGCGGCCCACTTCAGAACCTTCCATTACCGCGGCGTTGTCTTTATAAGCAGACAGCACGTGGTCCGGCGTGGTTTCGAAAGTGTTTTTAATCATCTTGAACAGCGACTTGGGCTGCTGTTTACCGTCGATAACCCAGTCGGCGTTAAAAATTTTGTGGCGGCAGTGCTCGGAGTTAGCCTGCGCAAACATGTACAGTTCAATGTCGTTCGGGTTGCGTCCCAGTTTGGTAAACGCATCCTGCAGATAGTCGATTTCGTCTTCCGCCAGCGCCAGACCGAGACGCAGGTTAGCGTCGATCAGCGCCTGGCGTCCCTCACCCAGCAGATCAACACTGGAGACCGGCGCAGGCTGGTGATGGACAAACAGTTTTTCGGCATCGTTCAGCGCAGAGAAAACCGTTTCCATCATGCGGTCGTGCAGTTCGTCGGCAACCATCTGCCACTGCTCAGCGGTCAGCGTAGAGGCTTCTACATACCAGGCAATGCCACGTTCCAGACGGCTAATCTGTTGCAGGCCGCAGTTGTGGGCAATATCAGTCGCTTTAGAAGACCACGGGGAGATGGTGCCAGGGCGAGGCGTAACCAGCAGCAGTTTGCCTTCAGGGGCATGGCTGTGAAGAGCAGGACCATATTTCAGCAGGCGTACAAGCTGGGCGTGCTCATCCTCATTCAACGGTGCATTCAGATCGGCAAAATGGACGTACTCGGCGTAAATATTGTGGACCTGGAGGTTGGCAGCCTGAAAACGTGCCAGCAGTTTGTTAATACGGAATGCAGACAGTGCAGGTGAACCACGCAGAATTTCCATCATAAGTCTCTCGTCTTCTAAGCTTTCGGTGTGCCCAAGTGGGGGAAACGGGCGTCATTATAAAGAATCTACCGCGCCGACGAAACCGTTTGCGTCGAAATAAAATCACGACCGTCTCTTATCATCAAATGCGGTCTGGTTTCTGAATAAGTTGCCAACTGACGCAAGTTTAAGCAAAATGCCGCTCATTAATGACGACTTCACTTCTTAATCATCACCACAGCAGGCAGAGACAACGTACGGTTCAGAGAATTAACTAATTGAAAAAATTAAAGATTAATTATCTGTTCATCGGCATATTAACGCTGTTGTTGGCAGCGGCCCTCTGGCCATCTATTCCCTGGTTCGGTAAAGCCGAAAATCGTATCGCCGCCATTCAGTCGCGGGGAGAACTGCGCGTCAGTACCCTCGACTCGCCGTTAACTTACGCGACCCTCAACGGCAAGAAATTCGGCCTGGATTATGAACTGACTCAGGCGTTCGCCAACTACCTGGGCGTGAAGTTAAAAGTCACCGTGCGCCAGAACATCAGCCAGCTTTTTGACGACCTGGATAACGGCCATGCCGATCTGTTAGCCGCAGGCCTGGTATATAACAGCGAGCGGGTGAAAAATTACCAGCCCGGCCCAACCTACTATTCGGTTTCACAACAGTTGGTGTATCGGGTTGGGCAATACCGCCCGCGCACTCTTGCCACTGTGAACGAAAATCAGCTGACCATCGCCCCGGGACACGTGGTGGTTAACGATCTCCAGTTACTTAAAGAGAATAAATTTCCCGATCTGAGCTGGAAGGTGGATGACAAAAAGGGCACTACTGAACTGCTTGATGATGTTATCGCCGGGAAGCTGGATTACACCATTGCCGATTCCGTCGCCATCAGCTTATACCAGCGCGTACATCCTGAACTGGCCGTAGCGCTGGACGTATCTGACGAACAGCCGGTGACCTGGTTTAGTCGCCTGGACGATGACAACACGCTGTCTGCCGCCCTGTTGGATTTTTTTAACACCATGAATGAAGACGGCTCTCTGGCGCGACTAGAAGAAAAGTATCTCGGACATGGCGATGATTTTGACTATGTTGATACCCGCACCTTTTTACGCGCCGTAGACAGCGTATTGCCGGACCTTAAGCCGCTGTTTGAGAAATATGCGCAGGAGATAGACTGGCGACTGCTCGCCGCAATCTCTTATCAGGAGTCACACTGGGACGCGCAGGCCACTTCCCCGACCGGCGTACGCGGGTTGATGATGCTGACCAAAAATACCGCTCAAAGTCTCGGACTGACTGACCGCACCGATGCCGAACAAAGCATCAGCGGCGGCGCACGGTATTTGCAGGATATGATGAGTAAAGTGCCCGATACCGTCCCCGAAGGGGAACGCATCTGGTTTGCGCTCGCAGCCTACAACATGGGTTATGCGCACATGCTGGATGCACGGGCGCTGACAGTGAAAACCAAAGGCAATCCGAACAGCTGGTCCGACGTAAAACAGCGTCTGCCACTGCTCAGCCAAAAGCCGTATTACAACAAGCTGACCTATGGTTATGCGCGAGGCCACGAAGCCTACGCTTATGTAGAAAATATCCGTAAGTACCAGATTAGCCTGGTGGGGTATCTGCAGGAGAAAGAAAAACGGGCGCTTGAAACGCAGCAACTGGCGCAGGATTACCCGGCGGTGACGCCGGCAGAGCTAATAGGTAAAAATGAATTGCCGCTTTCGGCGTTTTTGTCTCAGACGTCGTCAAATTACCTGTCGCACTCCCCTTCCCTGCTGTTTTCACCGCAGAAAAAAGAGGGCAAGTAGCCTCGGAAGCCTGATAAGCGCAGCGTCATCAGGCAATCAGACCGGCATTTACAAATTGGCGTTTTTTTTCAGCGCTTTGATTTCCTGACGACGCATGCGAAAGAAATCACTGAGCAACGTGGCGCATTCATCTCGTAGCACCCCTTCGGTCACCTCCACCCGATGATTCATTCCAGGGTGATGCAGTACATCCATTAATGACCCGGCTGCCCC
This sequence comes from Citrobacter sp. Cb031, assembly GCF_030336725.1. Classification (NCBI taxonomy): domain Bacteria; kingdom Pseudomonadati; phylum Pseudomonadota; class Gammaproteobacteria; order Enterobacterales; family Enterobacteriaceae; genus Citrobacter; species Citrobacter sp. Cb031. Next base: position 31,669 of record NZ_JAOWDA010000019.1, on the reverse strand, counting down.
CGTTTTCGCATCGCGCGCGCCAAAAACGACCTGGCCGATACGGCTGTGCACCATCGCGCCTGCGCACATCACACACGGCTCCAGAGTGACATACAGCGTGGTATCCAACAGACGGTAGTTTTGCAGCACCAGGCCGCCCTGACGCAGCGCCATAATTTCAGCGTGGGCAGTCGGATCATGGTGACCAATCGGACGGTTCCAGCCTTCGCCAATCACGCGGTTGTTATGTACCAATACCGCGCCCACCGGGACTTCACGCTCATCCCAGGCGCGCTTAGCCAGCGTTAAAGCATGACGCATCCAGTATTCGTGGCTAAATTCAACTTCAGACAAAGGGGGTAACTCCAGTAATCAAAGCGGGCGCATTATACACAGACGCTATCGTTTACTCTATTCGAGTTGTTGCAGCTCTCCGCGCGGCGTGACGCGCCAGCGATGCTGGCAAAAAGAGAGCAGAGGATTGTCCTGATTACTGTCGCTGTAGCCACTGTAAAGCTGAAGCGGCGCACCAATGTGGCGTTCCAGTTGCGTCACTTTCTCATGGCCCAGACAGCGCAGAGGCAGCACCCACCCGCCGAATCCCCGCGCCATTTTACTGGCGATCAGATTGACACGCGGTAGCCACGGCGTGTCGAAGTACACCTGCTCGACCAGCGACTGCGGGGAGCCAGTAATAAGCCAGATTTCGGCGTCAGAGCTTAACAGGTAGGTTGTCAGCCGCTGCTGCACGAGCGGAAAGGCCGTCACGTTACTGCGAAACCAGCGCACAAAGTCAGCCTGATGCCCTTTCAGACGCGCCTCGCTACGACCAAAAGTGCATCCCCACAACAGCAGGCTCATTGGCCAGCGGGCGGCGCGCCCTTGTATCAGCAGCGCCAGCGCAATCACCGGTAGCAGAGGCAGCACAAGCAACGCGTTCAGCGGCTGGCGACGCAGCAGATAACGTATAAAGCTACCGAACATATCCTGCTGATGTAACGTGCCATCCAAATCAAAAAAAACAACGCGGCGCTGGTGATTGGTCAAACCTTATTCCTCTGGATCGTTGAACCCCAATAGCCAGGTAAACAGGAACCCGGCGATAACTGCTACCAGATAGCCTAACAGATAGAACATCACTTTTCCGGCAACAATCGTCAGTGCCAGCGGCAAACCGGAGATGCCAAAGGTGATAACCGTCGCCACCTTCCAGTAGCTAATCAGCGCCCCGCCTACCGCTCCGCCAAGGCAGGCACCGATAAACGGTTTACCCAACGGCAGCGTGACGCCAAAAATAAGCGGCTCGCCAATGCCCAGCAGCCCGACCGGCAGCGCTCCTTTGATCACTTTCTTTAGCCGCGCATTGCGGGTTTTCATCAACACCGCTATCGCAGCCCCTACTTGTCCAACGCCTGCCATCGCCAGGATAGGAAAGAGCGCGTTATAACCGTGCGCCTGTACCAGCTCAACGTGGATGGGCACCAACCCTTGATGAAGTCCGGTGAGCACCAATGGCAGGAAAGTTCCCGCCAGTATGGCACCAACCAGGAAACCGCCGCGGTCGATAGCCCAGGATGCGCCGTGAGCGATAGATTCAGAAATCCAGCCTCCAAGCGGTTGTAGCGCCACAATCGCGATAGCCCCGGTAATGATGGTGGTCAGCAGCGGGTTAAGTATAAGCTCCAGCGATTCCGGCAACAGCTCGCGGAATTTGCGCTCGATCCAACACATCAGCGCAACCACCAGCAGCACTGCGATCACCCCGCCGCGCCCCGGCTGCAACGCTTCGCCAAACAGGGTAATCTGCGCCAGCTGCGGACTGGAGAGGATCCCCGCCATCACCCCGCCCATCGCCAGAGAGCCGCCGAAGACTTTGGCGGTATTCACCCCAACCAGAATATTCATGATGGCAAACACGGCGCTGCCAAATATGCCCATCAGCCCCAGCATATTCGGATAATGGGTCGCAAAATCCCCCACGATATCCGGTCGCTTAAGGATGTTTATAATGCCGGTGATCAAACCGGAGGCGATAAACGCAGGAATAAGAGGGATAAAGACGTTCGCCAGCTTGCGCAGCGCATCGCTCATTGGCGCTTTGTACTTCGCTTTGGCCTCTGATTTGGTGCGCTCGATATTATTCACATCTGCACGCTCGCCGCCACCGGCAATCAGGGAGCGCATGGCATCCACCACCTTGGCAGCTTTACCGGGGCCGACGATTATCTGATGCTGCGCGCCCTGCTTCACGTAACCGCTAACACCGGGCAGTTGCCTGAGACGGGGAATATCAATCTGACCGTCATCCTGAACTTCCACCCTGACGCGGGTCATACAATTTTCCAGGCGCAGAATATTTTGCTCTCCGCCTACGCCCAGCAGAATGTCGCTGGCCAGCACCGCCGTCTTATCCATATACACCTCTTAGTGTTCTAACGCCGCGCGTAAAAAACCCTGGTGAGCGGCAAGCTTTTCGCGGGCGGTAGCGGCATCCAGGCCGGTGAGCGCCATTAAAATCGCTGGCTTAACATCAAAATCAGTCTGCTTTAGCAGCGCTTGCGCCTGTTCACGCGCAATGCCGGTGGCTTCAACCACCATACGGCACGCCCGATCGACCAGTTTGACGTTGGTTGCCTGCATATCCACCATCAGGTTCTGGTACACCTTGCCAAATTTCACCATCGCACCGGTGGAGATCATATTGAGCACCAATTTTTGCGCGGTGCCGGATTTCAGTCGTGTTGACCCGGTCAACGCCTCCGGTCCCACCACCGGGGAGATTGCAATATCCGCTTCATGCGCGACAGGAGAATCCGGATTGCAGGAAATAGCCGCCGTCGTACAACCCACCGAACGCGCATATTTCAGCCCGCCAATCACATACGGCGTGCGACCTGAAGCCGCCAGACCAACCACCAGATCCTGTGCGGTAAGGTTGAGTGCGCGCAGATCATCCTCGCCTAACTGCGGGTTATCTTCCGCGCCTTCTACCGCCTTGAGCAGCGCGCCCGGCCCCCCGGCAATCAGCCCAACCACCAGACCATGCGGTACACCGAAGGTCGGTGGGCACTCAGACGCGTCCAGCACTCCAAGACGTCCGCTGGTCCCTGCGCCCATGTAAATAATGCGTCCACCGGCTTTTAACGCGTTGGCTGCCGCATCGACCGCACACGCAACTTGAGGCAGAGTTGCTTTTACTGCTTCCGCTACCAGCGTATCCTGTTGATTAAATCGATGAACCAACTCCAACGTTGAGAGCGCATCCAGATCCATGGTCTGTGGATTGCGGGTTTCTGAAACTAATGCACCGAGATTCATTTTTTGTTCCTTAGGAATTTTTAATTCATAATAATCTGTCATAATGGAATATTATATTCATCCAGGCGAGTGAAATTTTGTTTTGCAATCGCCATCACGTTTTCGCCAGGAGACAGCATGAACTGTTTAATTCGCATTCGTCAGCGTTACCCGGACCTCGCGCAAAGCGATAAAAAACTTGCGGATTATCTTCTTGCTCAGCCGGATACCGCGCGTCATCTCAGCTCACAGCAGCTGGCCTTTGAAGCAGGCGTCAGCCAGTCCAGCGTGGTGAAGTTCGCGCAAAAGATGGGCTTTAAAGGGTTTCCGGCGCTGAAACTGGCGATTAGCGAAGCGTTGGCCAGCAATCCCAACCCTCATTCCATTCCGGTGCATAATCAGATTCGCGGTGACGACCCCATGCGTATGGTGGGCGAAAAACTGATTAAAGAGAACGTGGCGGCGATGCATGCGACGCTGGACGTCAACAGCGAAGAGAAACTGATAGAGAGCGTCACGATGCTGCGCTCAGCCCGGCGCATTATCCTGACCGGGATTGGCGCATCGGGTCTGGTAGCGCAGAATTTTGCCTGGAAACTGCTAAAGATTGGGTTTAACGCGGTGGTTGAACGCGATATGCACGCCCTGCTGGCGGCGGTGCAGGCGCTTTCACCCAACGATCTGCTGCTGGCCATTTCGTATACCGGAGAACGCCGCGAACTCAACCTGGCTGCGGATGAAACGTTGCGCGCCGGAGCCAAAATTCTCGCCATCACCGGATTTACACCTAACGCCCTGCAACAGCGCGCAACTCATTGTCTGTACACGATTGCTGAAGAACAGGCCACGCGCAGCGCAGCGATTTCCTCTACCCATGCGCAAATGATGCTCACTGATTTACTGTTTATGGCGCTGGTGCAGCAAGATCTGGAGCATGCCCCGGAACGCATTCGCCACAGCGAAGCACTGGTAAAAAAACTGGTCTGAGCAAAGAATGCGCGTATAATGCCCGCCCGATTTGTGATGTTTTGAGAGTTTCCTGATGGCCCTGTTAATCACTAAAAAGTGTATCAATTGCGATATGTGCGAGCCCGAATGCCCGAATGAGGCGATTTCGATGGGTGACAGCATTTACGAGATTAACAGCGACAAGTGTACGGAATGCGTAGGCCATTACGACACGCCAACCTGCCAGAAGGTGTGCCCGATCCCCAATACTATTTTGAAAGATCCGGCACATGTCGAAACGGAAGAGCAGCTGTGGGATAAGTTTGTACTGATGCACCACGCCGATAAGCTGTAACGTTGCCTGATGACGCTATGCTTATCAGGCCGACAAAACGTTAGCTCTCGATAATCACCGTGGCGCAGGCGTAGTGACGCTCATCGGCCAGCGTCACATGCATATGTGCGACACCGAGTTTTTCCGCCAGTTTTAACGCCTCCCCCCATAACCGCAGACGCGGCTTACCGAGTTCGTCGTTAAAGACTTCAAACTGATTAAACGCCAGACCGTTGCGAATACCGGTACCAAAGGCTTTTGCTGCCGCCTCTTTGACCGCAAAACGCTTCGCCAGAAAGCGCACCGGTTGCTGATGCGTCTCCCAGATTGCCCATTCGTTGTCGCTGAGCACGCGTCTTGCCAGACGGTCGCCGGAACGGGAGATCACCGCTTCGATGCGGGCAATCTCCACGATATCCGTACCTAATCCCAGAATCGCCATTAGCCACGCGCTTCCAGCATCAGGCGCTTCATTTCGACTACTGCATCTTTCAGACCGCTCATCACCGCGCGGCCGATAATGGCATGGCCAATGTTCAACTCGTGCATTTCCGGGATTCGGGCGATGGCTTTAACGTTGTGGTACGTCAGGCCGTGCCCCGCATTCACCTTCAGACCAAGGCTGGCGGCAAAGGTCGCCGCTTTGGCGATACGCGCCAGTTCGCTGGCCTGTTCAGCGTCGGTTTTCGCATCGGCGTAACAGCCGGTGTGAATTTCGATGTACGGCGCGCCGACTTCAGCAGCGGCCTTAATCTGTTCGTCATCAGCATCGATAAACAGCGAAACCAGAATGCCTGCGTCCGCCAGGCGTTTGCAGGCATCACGCATCTTGTCACGCTGACCAGCGACATCCAGGCCACCTTCAGTCGTCACTTCCTGACGTTTTTCCGGCACCAGGCAGCAAAAATGCGGCTTAGTCTCAACGGCAATCGCCAGCATCTCTTCGGTTACCGCCATTTCCAGATTCATACGCGTATCCAGCGTCTGGCGCAAAATGCGCACGTCGCGATCGGTAATATGGCGACGGTCTTCACGCAAGTGCACGGTAATGCCGTCTGCGCCCGCCTGCTCAACGATAAACGCCGCCTGAACCGGGTCAGGGTATGCGGTGCCGCGTGCATTACGTAAAGTGGCAATGTGGTCAATGTTGACGCCTAACAGTAATTCGGCCATGGCAATCCATCCTCGTTAATCATTTTTTGTTTTTACTGCGCGTTTTGGCATAAATTGCCGGAACAGTTCCCGGCTTTTTAACGGCTTACCACCAAGATACGGCTTTAACGCCATGCGGGTAAAGCGTTTCGCGGCGCGAAGCGTATCAGCATCCGGAAATTCCCGCGATTCGAGTGCTTTCAGATGGCGTCCGGTAAAGGTGGCGTTATCAATCACTACGCTTGCGATAAACCCTTTTTCTTCCCGGTAACGATAGGTCATGGTGTCGTCCACCGGCTCGCCACTACCCGCACAGTGGGTAAAATCGACGCCGTACCCCAGATGTCCAAGTAAGGCCAGCTCAAAGCGACGCAGCGCAGGCTCTGGCGAACCCGTCGCGCCAGCCAGCGCCTGAATACAGTTCAGGTAGTCGAAAAAGAGTTCAGAAAAGCGGGTCTCATACTCAAGTACGCGAGAGATAAGCTCGTTGATATACAAGCCACTGTACAGTGTGATACCGCTAAGGGGGAGAGCCAGAGAAACGGCTTCGGCACTGCGTAAGGTTTTGACCTCACCACGTCCACCAAAGCGAAGCAACAACGGAGTAAAAGGCTGGAGCGCGCCTTTGAGATTAGAACGTTTGGAGCGCGCGCCTTTAGCCACCAGGCGCACACGACCCGATTCTTCCGTGAAGACGTCCAGCACGAGACTGGTTTCGCTCCACGGGCGGCTATGCAGGACAAAAGCGCGTTGCCATCCTTCCATCATACCCGCCGTCTTTCAAGCTGCAGGTGTGTTGGCTGCGCCCACTCACCCCAGTCACTCACTTGAGTAAACTCCCGAGGATCTGCGGTCTTGCCGCCTTCCTGCACCTCGAAAGCCATAACCTATGAAAAATTAGACGTCGTCGCCGTAACCGAGGCTACGCAGCGCGCGCTCGTCATCGGCCCAGCCGGATTTCACTTTCACCCACAGCTCAAGGTGAACGGGCGCTTCGAACATCTCCTGCATGTCTTTACGCGCTTCGATGCCGATGGTTTTAATTTTGGCCCCTTTGTTGCCAATAACCATCTTCTTCTGCCCTTCACGTTCAACGAGGATCAGACCGTTAATATCGTAACCACCGCGCTCGTTAGATATAAAGCGCTCAATCTCCACGGTAACGGAGTACGGCAGTTCAGCCCCCAGAAAACGCATCAGCTTTTCACGGATGATTTCAGACGCCATAAAGCGCTGAGAACGGTCGGTGATGTAATCTTCCGGGAAGTGATGAATGGCTTCCGGCAGGTGCTTACGCACGATGCCCGCAACGGTATCAACATTCAGGCCGGTTTCGGCAGAAATCGGGACAATATCAAGGAAGTTCATCTGGCTTGCCAGAAACTGCAGGTGCGGCAGTAAATCGGCTTTTTCCTGAACGTTGTCAACTTTGTTCACAGCCAGAATAACCGGGGCTTTACCGTCGCGCAGCTTGTTGAGCACCATTTCGTCGTCCGGCGTCCAGCGGGTGCCTTCCACAACGAAAATAACCAGTTCAACATCACCAATCGAGCTGCTTGCCGCTTTGTTCATCAGGCGGTTAATCGCCCGTTTTTCTTCCATATGAAGGCCCGGGGTATCAACATAAATTGCCTGATACGCACCTTCGGTATGGATGCCAACAATACGGTGACGTGTTGTCTGAGCCTTACGTGAGGTTATGGAAATCTTCTGCCCAAGCAGATTATTCAACAGGGTGGATTTGCCGACGTTCGGGCGACCGACGATGGCAATAAATCCGCAGTAAGTTTTCTCTTCGCTCATTCCAGCTCCAGTTTTTTCAACGCCTGTTCGGCGGCAGCCTGCTCAGCCTTACGACGGCTCGAACCTGTGCCAACCACCGGTTCACTCAGGCCGCTGACCTGGCAGTGGATAGTAAATTCTTGATCGTGTGCTTCACCACGAACCTGCACCACCAGATAGGACGGTAGCGGCAGGTGGCGACCCTGCAAATATTCCTGCAGGCGCGTTTTCGGATCTTTTTGTTTATCGCCTGGGCTAATTTCATCCAGACGAGTCTGATACCAGTTCAGGATCAGTTGTTCAACGGTTTGAATATCGCTGTCGAGGAAGACGCCGCCGATCAAAGCTTCAACGGTATCTGCCAGGATCGATTCACGACGGAAACCGCCGCTTTTCAGCTCGCCTGGCCCCAAACGTAAACATTCACCGAGGTCAAACTCACGGGCTAATTCAGCCAGCGTATTGCCGCGAACCAGCGTCGCGCGCATGCGACTCATATCACCTTCATCCACACGCGGAAAACGGTGATACAGCGCATTAGCGATAACAAAGCTCAGAATAGAGTCGCCTAAAAATTCTAAACGCTCGTTATGTTTGCTGCTGGCGCTACGGTGAGTTAATGCCTGCTGCAACAGCTCCTGATGATTAAAAGTGTAGCCCAGCTTCCGTTGAAGCCGATTAATTACGATGGGGTTCATGCGATACCAATAAATGAATGCGTCAACAATTCAGCACACGAAACAGACCTGATATACGCATTTCGCTTAGCCATCCCGCTTCGGCTGAATGCATTTATACACAAACCAACGCTGTTTCGTGTGCCGTGGCAACCTGTCGGTGCCAACCTCAAACTTCGGGGGAATATTCTATACACAACGACAAGGGATGTCGTTAGTCTGCGGGAATTTATCCGAGAAATAATTCACGCTGTCGCCATAATGACGACAACGTGAACGATTATCAGCGATTAGTGAATGCCACCAATACGGCTTAAGCGCACACCGGTCGGCCATTCGCCTTCTTGCTTATCGAAACTCATCCAGATAGCGGTTGCTTTACCAACCAGATTCGCTTCCGGCACAAATCCCCAGTAACGGCTGTCCGCGCTGTTGTCACGGTTATCACCCATCATGAAGTAGTGTCCCGGCGGGACGATCCAGGTTGCCAACTGCTGGCCTGGCTGGCGGTAATACATCCCCACCTGATCCTGCGCGATTGGCACGGTCAGAATGCGGTGCGTTACCTCACCCAGCGTTTCTTTACGCTCGGAGAGGCGAATACCGTTATCTTTCGTTTCATTCAGCGGAACCTCAAAGAAGCCGCTGGTCGCTTCACCGCCGTTACGACGCGCAAATGTCTGCACAAAATCACTTGGCTGAACATCAGAGTACGTTACCGGCAGCGCGTTTTCACACGCCTGACCGGAACTGCATCCTGGCTGAATAGTTACCTCTTTCGCCACCGGATCGTACGTCACTTTGTCTCCCGGTAAACCGACAGCACGTTTGATGTAGTCCAGACGCGGATCTTCCGGGTATTTAAACACCACGATATCACCGCGTTTCGGATGGCCGGTTTCGATCAGCGTTTTCTGGTAAATCGGATCTTTAATCCCGTAGGCAAATTTCTCCACCAGGATAAAGTCACCGATAAGCAGTGTCGGCATCATCGAACCAGACGGGATCTGGAACGGCTCATAAATAAATGAACGCACCACCAGCACAATAGCTAAAACCGGGAAAACGGATGCCCCGGTTTCCAGCCAGCCTGGCTTAGGGGCCACTTTTTTCAGCGTTGCTTTATCCAGTGAATCACCTGCAGCAGCTTGCGCTGCTGCCTGACGCTCCCGGCGTTTAGGCGCGAAGATGAATTTATCTACGCACCATAAAATGCCCGTCACCAGTGTGGCAATCACCAGAATCAGGGCAAACATGTTCGCCATGCCAACTCCTTAAGATTATTTGCTGTCTTTACCGACATGCAGAATGGCGAGGAAGGCTTCCTGTGGCAGTTCGACGTTACCGATCTGCTTCATGCGCTTTTTACCCTCTTTCTGTTTTTGCAGCAGCTTTTTCTTACGGCTGATATCGCCACCGTAGCATTTCGCCAGAACGTTTTTACGCAACTGCTTAACCGTTGAACGCGCGATGATGTGCGTACCAATGGCCGCCTGGATCGCGATATCAAACTGCTGGCGAGGGATCAGATCTTTCATCTTCTCGACCAGTTCACGACCACGGCTCTGGGAGTTGTCGCGGTGGGTAATCAGCGCCAGCGCATCGACACGTTCGTTGTTGATGAGAACATCAACGCGCACCATGTCAGACGCCTGGAAACGTTTGAAGTTATAGTCCAGCGACGCATAGCCGCGAGAAGTTGACTTCAGACGGTCGAAGAAGTCGAGTACCACTTCCGCCATCGGAATTTCATAGGTCAGCGCCACCTGGTTACCGTGGTAAACCATGTTGGTCTGTACGCCGCGCTTCTCGATACACAGCGTGATGACGTTACCGAGGTAAGCCTGCGGCAGCAGCATGTGACACTCAGCAATCGGCTCACGCAGTTCGTAAATGTTGTTCAACGGCGGCAGCTTGGACGGGCTATCGACGTAGATCGTCTCTTTCGCCGTGGTTTCGACTTCGTAGACTACGGTCGGCGCGGTAGTGATCAGATCCAGATCGTATTCACGTTCCAGACGTTCCTGAATGATCTCCATGTGCAGCAGACCGAGGAAGCCACAGCGGAAGCCGAAGCCCAGCGCGGTTGAGCTTTCCGGTTCATAGAACAGGGAGGCGTCGTTGAGGCTCAGCTTGCCGAGCGCGTCACGGAAGTTTTCGTAGTCGTCAGAGCTCACCGGGAACAGACCGGCGTAAACCTGCGGCTTCACTTTTTTAAAGCCTGGCAGCGGCTTGTCCGCCGGGTTACGCGCCTGCGTCAGGGTATCGCCAACCGGTGCGCCCAGGATGTCTTTAATCGCACAAACCAACCAACCCACCTCGCCGCATTTCAGCTCGGTACGGTCAACCTGTTTTGGCGTGAAGATACCCAGACGGTCAGCGTTATAGACCTGACCGGTGCTCATCACTTTAATTTTGTCGCCTTTACGCATGGTGCCGTTTTTAATACGCACCAGTGATACGACGCCCAGGTAGTTATCGAACCAGGAGTCGATGATCAGCGCCTGTAACGGACCTTCCGGGTCGCCTTCCGGCGGCGGGATGTCGCGCACCAGACGTTCAAGAACGTCAGTGACGCCAACGCCGGTTTTCGCCGAACAGCGAACGGCATCCGTCGCATCGATACCGACGATATCTTCGATCTCTTCCGCCACACGCTCAGGATCGGCGGCTGGCAGGTCAATTTTGTTCAGTACCGGCACCACTTCCAGATCCATTTCCATGGCGGTATAGCAGTTAGCCAGGGTCTGTGCTTCGACGCCCTGTCCGGCATCAACCACCAGCAGTGCGCCTTCACAGGCAGCAAGCGAGCGGGAAACTTCATACGAGAAGTCAACGTGGCCCGGGGTGTCGATAAAGTTAAGCTGATAGGTTTCACCATCAGATGCTTTGAAATCGAGCGTCACGCTCTGCGCTTTGATAGTAATACCGCGCTCACGCTCAAGATCCATCGAGTCGAGAACCTGCGCTTCCATTTCACGGTCAGACAGGCCACCGCAGATCTGGATAATACGGTCAGACAGCGTCGATTTACCGTGGTCGATGTGAGCTATGATTGAAAAGTTACGTATGTTCTTCATATAGTGTAATTATTGTGCCTTACGCCCGCCTGAGCAGGCTCTGAGAAGTCGCTGATCTGAGCTTAACGTCTGTTTAAGTGAAACGCCGCATTCTACACTACAACGCTGAGGCGAGGAAATGTTCATAGAGCAAGGATAGCGGGAACTGGAAACAACTTTGCAAAGTCGGTGAAACTTTTGCCGGATGGCGACACAAGCGCCATCAGGCAAAGCTATCACTGTTGGGTTTCGACGCGAATGAGATCGGGTGGAAGAGCAACGTTCAGAATGACCGGCTGCCAGGCTTCGCGCTCAGCAAGCTTACGAGAGTATCCACGGGCAATCAGGAATCCGCCCACGCCCCCCAGCACGGCACCGCTTAATGCCGCAAGGTCGGAACCAAACAGCACCTGGAATAACGCCGCGAAGAGAAAGAGCCCCGCCAACGGAGACATGTAGACCAACATCGCTGAACCCAGCAGGCTACCCTCGGCAATACCCAGTTCAACTTTTTGACCGGGCGCTAAGGGTTCGTCGCTGGGCACCACGATGGTATGCGTGGTCTGCGGCCCAAGTTTGTTCAGCACGCGGCTCCCACATCCGGCCCGCGAAGCACAGCTGCTACATGATGCTTTAACATCACAGCTGACCGTCGCCAGACCATTTTGCCAGGAGACGACTGTCGCCCACTCTTTAATCATTGTGCAGCCCTGAACTTAATATTGTCCGCGATACGCTTCGCCGTTTGCGGTGGAAGCTCGCCCACAATCGTAATTTCTGCGTTATCACGCACGCTGGTACTAACCGTTCTACGCCCGGTTCGCAACAGCTGATCGGCGCTGTTTTGCATCGCACGGTTTACGTTCACGGAGAAACTGAACAGGCCATCAGAATATAGGCGCGATTCGATCGGCATGTTATCCATCGTCGGCAGCGGACGTCGACTGCTGGAAACTTCGCTGAAGCCTTGCGGCAACCACGACGGACTCCAGTTGAAGTTGGTTTTCTCACCCGCAGGAACTGACAGCAACGGCGGTAGATTGGCTTTCGCCAGCGCCTGCATGCTATCGCTAACGCCGTTGTTTACGGTAAACGCGATAACACGGAACTGTTCCAGCGTCTCACCATCACGGTCGAGAAGATCGACGCGCATCGGCAGCTTAGTCTCCGTGTCCATCCAGACGATATAGCTGTAACGCGTACCGTCACGGGCGACTACGCGGATCACTTCACAGAGCCGATCGGCAATGCGGGTGCGACCTACTGAGATAAAGTCATAGTAGGGAGCAAGACGTTTGAAGTCGGTGTAAATCAGAGAGGGCAGAGAGTCAACGATATAGTCGCCGTTCAGCGTGAACGGTTCGAGACCAGGCTCAAAATAGCTAATTTCATTGCCACGCTGCACCACTTCCCGGCGCGGTCCATCCATTTGCAACAGTTGCGCTAGCGGACGGTTATCCAAGCGGGCATGGCGATAACGTAGGGATTCAACACCCTGCTTATTGATGCTGACAAATGACAGCTCATAGGTTAGCGACTGGCTGGCCAGATTCATCTGCTGCAACAACGCCCCGGACGCAGGATTGGCCGAGGCGTTTACAGAGAAAAACAGGCTACCAGCCACAAGTGACATGGCAAACCAAAGTTGCTTCATTACTGCGATTGCGTTCCTAAAGTTTGAATTCCTGGCACCTGCACAGCGGCTTGCTGTGTTTGGGCCTGCTCAAACTGAAGCTGTTCAGAGTGCAGTCGACGTTGCAGTTCGTAGTCCTGCAACATGGCATTAATACGACGACGCTGCTCCTGTACCTGCTGTTGCTGACCGCCGCTGGCCGTCGCGTCAGAGGGTACACCCAGGCTTACCGGACTGGCTTTACCCATCATCGGTAATGTATTAAATACCGGCGTTTCGGGCTGCTGGGACGTTTCAGATTGCCCATTATAGTGCTGGACGCCAACAATAACTGCAAGTGATACACACGCGGCCACACCCATTTGGGTAAGCTGCGCGGCCCATGGACGCATTTTTTTCCAGAATGGCATTTTCTGCCACTGGTGCGGTGCTGGCTGGGCCTCAGGAATCAATGGCACCGTCTGACGTACTGGCTCATCCTGGATGGCAGCCATTACGCGGGCGGAAATATCGAAATGGAGAACGTCGGCGGTATCACCTCGCATGGAATCGCGAATCAGGTGATAACTCTCCCAGGTTTTTTGCATTTCCGGGTCCTGAGTCAGCTCTTTGAGTAACTCAGTATCCAGCGTTTCGCCATCCATTAAAGCGGAAAGTTTTTCTTTCTGCATGCCTAATACCTTTTCCAGTATCCCGCTATCGTCAACGCCTGATAAGCGGTTGAACTTTATTATCAATAGCTTCCCTCGCTCGGAAGATACGTGAACGCACCGTACCTACCGGACAATCCATGATAGCGGCTATCTCTTCATAGCTCAGGCCATCCAGCTCCCGCAAGGTTATTGCCATGCGTAAATCTTCCGGGAGGGACTCAATAGTCCGGAAAACTATCTGTCTCAGTTCTTCTGACAACATTAAGTTCTCAGGGTTCGAAATTTCTTTCAGCGCACCGCCACTTTCGTAATTTTCTGCTTCAATCGCATCAATATCACTGGAAGGTGGACGACGCCCCTGAGCGACCAGGTAATTCTTCGCTGTATTGACTGCAATACGATACAGCCAGGTATAAAAAGCACTATCTCCCCGGAACGAGTCCAGCGCACGATAGGCCTTGATAAATGCTTCTTGTACTACATCGGGTACATCGCCCGACGGTACATAGCGAGAAACCAGACTCGCCACCTTATGCTGATAGCGCACTACCAGTAGGTTAAAGGCTTTCTGATCTCCCTTCTGGACCCGTTCTACCAGGACCTGGTCCGTTAACTGCTCGCTCATCCGAGGTAAAGTCTCCCCAAACCAAATTTCCACGCGCCTTCGAAACGCCACTCCATCAGCTTCACTATGAGCAAGCAAATGCTTAGAGTGCTCAAGTTTCGTAAAGTTCCGTTACGCATTGTTTTTTGTTTGTCATGTTGTAGACAGGTCTTATCTCTCATTATAAGTCTACATAATCCGATCGACGCACTATCTGTTTAGAAATGCCCATTTCACCGCTTGCAGAGTAACCCAACGGCCACTTTATTTCATCACATAATCTGGTGCTAACGGCCTGCTTCACAAAATATTTTTGCTCATTTCGTCCTCGTCATGCTTTTTTTTTCATGTTTAGTCACTGCAACACATTTAAAAATAAAACGTGCAGTATCGCGCAATGTGGTGCTATGGTGACCAAACACTGTTTAGTAAATTAAACAAAAATCATGAATACGACTCCTGAATTATCCTGTGACGTGCTGATCATTGGCAGCGGGGCTGCCGGACTCTCACTGGCGCTGCGCCTGGCCGAAAAACATCAGGTTATTGTCCTGAGCAAAGGTCCGGTCAGCGAAGGCTCGACATTTTATGCCCAGGGCGGTATTGCCGCGGTGTTTGATGAAACCGACAGCATCGATTCCCACGTTGAAGATACCCTGATTGCCGGGGCCGGCCTGTGCGATCGCCATGCGGTTGAATTTGTCGCCAGCAATGCCCGCACCTGCGTTCAGTGGCTTATCGATCAGGGCGTCTTATTTGATACGCAGGTTCAGCCCAACGGTGAAGAGAGCTATCACCTGACCCGTGAAGGTGGTCATAGCCATCGACGCATTCTGCACTCTGCGGATGCCACCGGTAAAGAAGTCGAAACCACCCTCGTCAGCCAGGCACAAAATCACCCCAACATACGGGTTCTTGAGCGCAGTAATGCCGTCGATCTGATTGTCTCCGATAAAATCGGTCTGCCGGGAACGCGTCGGGTTGTCGGAGCCTGGATCTGGAACCGTAATAAAGAAGCCGTAGAAACCTGCCATGCCAAGTCAGTAGTGTTGGCCACCGGCGGCGCGTCAAAGGTGTACCAATACACCACCAATCCAGATATTTCCTCGGGTGATGGGATTGCGATGGCCTGGCGCGCGGGATGCCGTGTCGCCAACCTGGAATTTAACCAGTTTCACCCGACGGCGCTGTATCATCCGCAGGCGCGCAACTTTCTGCTAACCGAGGCGCTGCGTGGCGAAGGCGCACATCTGAAGCGCCCGGACGGTTCGCGCTTTATGCCCGATTTTGACGAGCGTGGCGAACTGGCTCCCCGCGATATTGTTGCCCGCGCCATTGACCACGAAATGAAGCGCCTGGGCGCTGACTGCATGTTTCTCGACATCAGCCATAAACCGGAAGAATTTGTTCGTCAGCATTTCCCGATGATTTATGAAAAATTGCTGGGACTGGGCATCGATTTGACCAAAGAGCCGGTTCCCATCGTTCCTGCCGCGCACTATACCTGCGGCGGCGTGATGGTGGATGACTTTGGCCGTACGGATGTCGACGGGCTGTATGCGATCGGCGAAGTGAGTTACACCGGCCTGCATGGAGCCAACCGGATGGCGTCAAACTCATTACTGGAGTGCCTGGTTTACGGCTGGTCCGCGGCTGAAGATATCGACAGGCGAATGCCTTATGCTCGCAGCGTCAGCACCCTCCCGGATTGGGATGAAAGCCGGGTAGAAAACCCGGATGAACTGGTTGTGATTCAGCATAACTGGCATGAGCTGCGGCTATTTATGTGGGATTACGTCGGTATCGTGCGCACAACTAAACGTCTGGAGCGCGCCCTACGCCGTATCACCATGTTGCAACAGGAAATCGACGAGTATTACGCTCATTTCCGCGTGTCGAACAACTTGCTGGAACTGCGCAATCTGGTGCAGGTTGCTGAGCTGATTGTCCGCTGCGCGATGATGCGTAAAGAGAGTCGGGGCCTGCACTATACGCTGGATTATCCAGAACAGCTTCCAGAGGCGGGCCCGTCCATTCTCTCACCGCTAAGTCATCACATGAACAGATAAAACGCCTGGGTCAGCGCCGTGTAACCTTCAGAGTAACGTTGGTCTGGCCCACGGATCACCAGCCTGTCACTAAAGCACTCCCCGGCCTGCGGGGAGAATGCCAGCAGTACCCGATTCGGTAGTCGGGCCTCAGTTTCTGCTACATCCGTGCGCAATCGCAGATGCCAGCCCATGCCCAGTGCCTGCTGGGAAAAGGCGTTACCAATCTGTTCGGGCAGCACCACACAGAAAAAACCTTCTTCCGTAATGCTGTCTGCCGCCAGCGTCAGCAATACTTGATGATCGAGCGTGGTGGTGTAGCGAGCCTGCTCGCGCTGCGGCGTGGCACATTCCACTCCCTGTTCATAATAGGGAGGGTTGCTGATGATCAAATCAAAGCGCACGGTCTGGCGCGGTACCCACTGCTGCACATCTTCCGTATGAACGTTCACGCGATGCATCCACGGGGATTGCGCGATGTTCTCCTGCGCCTGCTGCGC
Organism: Citrobacter sp. Cb031; assembly: GCF_030336725.1. Classification (NCBI taxonomy): domain Bacteria; kingdom Pseudomonadati; phylum Pseudomonadota; class Gammaproteobacteria; order Enterobacterales; family Enterobacteriaceae; genus Citrobacter; species Citrobacter sp. Cb031. The sequence goes on along the minus strand of NZ_JAOWDA010000019.1, from coordinate 15,003 downwards.
GGCATCAACATCAAGCTCCACAGCGTCAATGATGACGTTTTCATCTGTGCGCTGGGCCAGCATCAGCGCCAACAGGCCGCTCCCGGTACCAATATCCAGGATCCGCTTTACGCCAGCAACAGGGGCCCAGGCCCCCAATAAAATGCCGTCCGTTCCGACTTTCATTGCACAACGATCGTGTGCCACAAAAAACTGCTTAAAAGTAAATCCATTACGTCTAAGTACGGATGTAGACTGGGGCATGAAGAACAACCTTCCTGGAAAAAAAACGATAACATAGGATAAAAACAATACCTGAGAAGGTATATCCATACAAACAGATGAAGATTGCAGCCGTAACGTCTATAATCAGCGCCCCACTCAGAGGTAGAACATGACTGTAACGACTTTTTCCGAACTTGAACTCGATGAAAGCCTTCTGGATGCCCTCCAGGAAAAAGGTTTCACTCGCCCGACCGCCATTCAGGCTGCCGCCATTCCGCCTGCGCTCGATGGCCGTGATGTACTCGGTTCTGCGCCGACAGGCACCGGTAAAACGGCGGCATATTTGCTGCCAGCGTTGCAGCACCTGCTCGACTTCCCGCGCAAGAAATCTGGCCCGCCGCGCATTTTGATTTTGACACCGACGCGCGAACTGGCGATGCAGGTTGCCGAACACGCCCGTGAACTGGCGAAGAATACGCATCTGGATATCGCCACGATTACCGGCGGCGTGGCTTACATGAACCACATGGAAGTCTTTAGCGAAAACCAGGACATCGTGGTCGCCACTACCGGTCGTCTGCTGCAGTACATTAAAGAAGAAAACTTTGACTGCCATGCGGTTGAGACACTAATCCTCGATGAAGCAGACCGCATGTTGGACATGGGCTTTGCCCAGGACATCGAGCATATCGCTGGAGAAACCCGCTGGCGTAAGCAAACTATGCTGTTCTCCGCCACGCTGGAAGGCGATGCGATTAAAGATTTTGCTGAGCGTCTGCTGGAGGATCCGGTTGAAGTTTCGGCGGATCCGTCTACCCGCGAACGCAAGAAGATTCATCAGTTTTACTACCGTGCCGATGACATCGAGCACAAAACGGCCCTGCTGATCCATTTGTTAAAACAGCCGGAAGCGACCCGCTCGATTGTTTTTGTACGTAAACGCGAGCGTGTGCACGAGCTGGCAGGCTGGTTGCGCCAGGCGGGCATTAATAACTGCTATCTCGAAGGCGAGATGGTGCAGAACAAACGTAATGAAGCGATCAAACGCCTGACCGATGGTCGTGTGAACGTGCTGGTAGCAACCGACGTTGCCGCTCGTGGGATCGATATTCCTGACGTCAGCCACGTGTTTAACTTCGACATGCCGCGCAGTGGCGATGCCTATCTGCACCGCATTGGCCGTACCGGTCGTGCAGGCCGTAAAGGTACTGCGATCTCTTTGGTTGAAGCCCACGACCATCTGCTGCTCGGCAAAGCGAGCCGCTACATTGACGAGCCACTGAAAGCACGCGTCATCGACGAACTGCGTCCAACCACGCGCGCGCCAAGTGAGAAATCTAACGGTAAGCCATCCAAGAAAGTGCTGGCGAAGCGCGCCGAGCAAAAAGCGAAAGAGAAAGAGAAACCGCGGGTGAAAAAACGTCACCGCGACGCCAAAAATGTCGGCAAACGCCGTAAGCCGAGCGGAGCTGCTACCCAGCAGTCCGACAAAGAGTAAACCGAATGCCGGGCCATTTAGCCCGGCATTTTTTGTGCACAAAAAAGCGGAAGATACGTTGGCATCTTCCGCTTTCAGATTCTCTGCCAGACGGGGTTATTCCCCGTGAACCTTACAGGCTCTCAGTAAAGGTACGAGCAATAACGTCGCGCTGCTGTTCTGGCGTCAGAGAGTTGAAACGCACGGCATAACCAGAAACACGGATGGTCAGCTGCGGATATTTTTCCGGATGCTTAACCGCATCTTCCAGCGTTTCACGACGCAGAACGTTCACGTTCAGGTGCTGACCACCTTCCACACGGACTTCCGGCTGTACGTCTACCGGTACTTCACGGTATTCGATCTCACCCAGTTTGCTGACAGCAACGACTTCATCAGCATTGAAACCTGCTTTCGCAACGATGCAGCGTGCTTCGCCTTTTTCGCTGTCCAGCAGCCAGAAAGAGTTCAGCAGGTCGTCATTTGCAGCTTTAGTAATCTGGATACCTGTAATCATTTGATGCCTCCCCGGCAAAATTATTTGATCTCGGTTGGCCGTCATCCGGCCAATTGGTAAAACCATTGTTGCTTGAGTGTATATATACCCCTCACACCCCCTTGAATCTTTGATTTAAATCAATAAAAACCACACATGAAAAGTGGTGATAGGTGGATTTTATTGTTTTACATCAACTTACGCCACATGCGCAGCTAAACTTTTTACATAAATTTTCAACTATCTTTAAGGGGTAGACCCTTGAGAAACGTACAGAATTTTGCGACGTCGAAAGAAGCAGTTAAGCTAGGGGGATTGAAAATTCGCAGGAGAGCGAGATGGCCACCGAATTAACCTGGCACGATGTGCTGGCAGAAGAGAAACAGCAGCCTTATTTTGTTAACACGCTGCATACTGTGGCGGGCGAGCGTCAGTCAGGTATGACAATTTATCCGCCACAAAAAGATGTATTCAACGCTTTTCGCTTTACCGAACTTGGCGACGTGAAAGTCGTCATCCTGGGGCAGGATCCATACCACGGTCCGGGCCAGGCACACGGTCTCGCGTTTTCTGTCCGCCCCGGTATTGCCACCCCGCCCTCGTTGCTGAACATGTACAAAGAGCTGGAAGCAACGATTCCTGGCTTCACACGCCCAACGCACGGATATCTGGAAAGCTGGGCACGCCAGGGTGTGCTGTTACTCAACACCGTGCTTACCGTCCGTGCCGGGCAGGCACATTCGCACGCCAGTCTGGGATGGGAAACATTTACCGATAAAGTCATCAGCCTGATTAACCAACATCGGGAAGGCGTGGTATTCCTGCTCTGGGGTTCACACGCACAAAAGAAAGGTGCGATTATTGATGCGCAGCGTCACCATGTATTGAAAGCGCCGCACCCATCACCGCTCTCTGCGCATCGCGGTTTCTTTGGCTGCAATCATTTTGTACTGGCTAATGAGTGGCTGGAACAGCGAGGTGAAAAGCCGATTGACTGGACGCCGGTATTACCAGCAGAAAGCGAGTAAAAAAATGCCAGCGAATCGCTGGCATTTTTATTATCAGGCTTTGTTCTGACGCCACCACTCCGCGAGCAGCACGCCGGTCGCGACAGAAACGTTGAGCGTTTCTACGTTGCCCGTACCGTCTATCGCCACGCACAGGTCGTCGGCTGAGCATGCTGCTTCTGGCAGAGCCTCACGCTCACGCCCTAATACCAGCACCATTTTTTCCGGCAACGTGGTAGTAAACAGCGGCTTGCCTTTCACGCTTGAGGTCATCACTACCGTGTAACCCGCTTTACGGAAGTCGTCCAGCACATCGACAATACTGTCACCGGTGATCGGCTGAACGTGCTCAGCTCCGCCTTCAGCAGTGCGGATAGCCGCACCTGATTCCAACAGCGCCGCATCCTGTACCACTACGCCTTTCACACCGAAGTGCGCGCAGCTACGCATCATGCCGCCCAGATTGTGCGGGTTAGCAATGTCTTCCAGGGCCAGCACGCAATCCTGCGCCCCGGCCTGACCAACCCACTGCTTAACAGTGGTACCGTTACGTTTTTTGATCAGGAAACAGACGCCGCCATGGTGTTCAGTGCCGGAGGCTTTCGCCAGCTCGGCTTCGTCAACCACGTGGTAGGCTTTGCGGTTCGCCGCCATCCAGCGTAATGCTTCTTTAAAGCGCGGGGTTACGCTCTGAACAAACCAGGCGCGAACAATAGCGTCCGGACGACTCTGGAACAGAGCCTGACAGGCATTCTCACCGTAAACGCGGGTTTCTTCCGCGCGCTGACGACGTAATACTTCAGGATCGATAAAGCTTTTGCCGCTGATACCACCGTGATCGGCTTTGTCTGCTGCATCATCATTCGGTGCGCGGGACACGGTACGCCATGGTGAATCTTCACGTCCACGGTCGCGTTCTACATCGCGGCCACGACCACGTTCACGACCACGTTCGCTGTTCGGACCCTTTCTGTCATCACGGGCAGGGCGACGACCGCCTTCGGCTCGGGAAGTACCGGGGCGACCGCCGCCTTTACCAGTACGTGGATTTTGGGTGCGTTTGTCCGAGTCATCGTCACTGCGGACGTACATCACTTTGACCTTGCCGTTTTTATTCTTCAGTTCGTCGCTCATGTTTTTCTCCACCTGCTCTGCGCGAAGCGCGAAGATTACCCGATGTGCACGTCGTTAGCCATTATTTCATTTAAAAGCTAAGGACTATTGTACTCATTGAATAAAACGCATTGTTGTTTAGAACAGACTCCCCGATAATATGTAACATAATAGAAACATACTGGCGTTACTGCCGTGAAGTCCACTCCACTCATCCAGAGGTTAGTTATGAATACCGTTTGTACCAGCTGCCAGGCTATCAACCGCATCCCCGACGATCGTGTCCAGGAAGCGGCTAAATGCGGACGCTGTGGTCACGACCTGTTTGATGGGGAGGTGATCAATGCGACCGGTGAAACACTGGATAAACTGTTAAAAGACGATCTCCCGGTGGTGGTTGATTTTTGGGCCCCCTGGTGTGGTCCATGCCGTAACTTCGCCCCGATTTTTGAAGATGTCGCGGAAGAGCGTAGCGGTAAAGTGCGTTTTGTTAAAGTGAATACAGAAGCCGAGCGAGAACTCAGCGCCCGTTTCGGTATCCGCAGCATCCCGACCATTATGATCTTCAGAAAAGGTGAAATCGTCGACATGCTTAATGGCGCCGTACCTAAAGCCCCGTTTGATAGCTGGCTTAACGAATCATTATAATCTCTACGGGGCGCATCTTGTGCCCCGTTTTCACCTCTGCGACAATAGCGTTTTTCAACGTGTTCTCCCATGACCGATAACGCTGTTCTTCAGTTACGCGCTGAGCGCCTCGCGCGCGCCACGCGCCCTTTCCTTGCCCGAGGTAATCGCATTCGCCGCTGTCAGCGCTGCCTGCTGCCGCTGAAGCTCTGCTTGTGCGCAACGCTGGTGCCGTCTGAGGCCAAAAGCCGCTTTTGTCTGGTGATGTTTGATACCGAGCCGATGAAGCCCAGCAACACGGGACGTTTGATTGCCGATATTTTGCCCGATACCACGGCTTTTCAGTGGTCACGCACCGAACCGCCGCAGGCGCTGCTCGAACTGGTGAAAAATCCGGATTACCAGCCGATGGTTGTATTCCCGGCATCCTATGCGGGCGAAGAGCGTGAAGTGATTTTCGCGCCACCAGCCGGTAAACCACCGTTGTTTATCATGCTTGATGGTACCTGGCCTGAAGCGCGTAAAATGTTCCGCAAAAGCCCGTATCTTGATAACCTGCCGGTGATCTCCGTTGATTTATCGCGACTTTCCGCTTACCACCTGCGTGGCATTCACGCAGAAGGGCAATACTGTACTGCCGAAGTGGCCATCGCGTTGTTGGATCTGGCGGGCGATACGCAAGCCGCGGAGGGGTTGAGCGATCATTTCACTCGCTTTAAAACCCGCTACCTGGCAGGAAAAACTCAACATCAGGGAAGCGTCACAGCAGACTCGCCAGAAAGCGTTTAAAATCATTCGGTCACTGGTGTCATTAAGGAAGCCGATATGAGTCAGCGTGGTCTGGAAGCACTACTGCGACCGAAATCCATTGCGGTGATTGGGGCGTCAATGAAGCCTAATCGCGCAGGTTACCTGATGATGCGTAACCTGCTTGCCGGCGGTTTCAATGGACCTGTTTTACCAGTGACGCCAGCATGGAAAGCGGTGTTGGGCGTCCTGGCCTGGCCCAATATCAACAGCCTGCCTTTTAGCCCAGACCTTGCCGTGTTGTGCACCAATGCCAGCCGCAACCTGGCATTACTCGAAGCGCTTGGCGAGAAAGGCTGTAAAACCTGCATTATTCTTTCAGCTCCCGCATCGCAGCACCTGGAATTGTTGGCCTGCGCCGCACGCTACAACATACGTCTCCTCGGCCCAAACAGCCTGGGACTTCTCGCGCCCTGGCAGGGGCTTAACGCCAGCTTTTCCCCCGTTCCCATCAAGCGCGGTAAGTTGGCATTTATTTCCCAGTCAGCGGCGATTTCCAACACCATTCTGGACTGGGCGCAACAGCGCGACATGGGTTTTTCCTGGTTTATCGCGCTGGGCGACAGCCTTGATATCGACGTTGATGAACTGCTGGATTACCTGGCGCGCGACAGTAAAACCAGCGCGATATTACTTTATCTCGAACATTTAAGTGATGCCCGGCGCTTTGTCTCCGCCGCCCGTAGCGCCTCGCGCAATAAACCCATTCTGGTGATTAAGAGTGGTCGTAGTCCGGCGGCACAGCGTTTACTGCATACCAGTGCAGGGATGGACCCTGCGTGGGACGCGGCTATCCAGCGCGCCGGTTTATTACGCGTACAAGACACTCACGAGCTCTTCTCTGCGGTAGAAACCCTGAGCCACATGCGTCCACTGCGCGGCGACAGGCTGATGATCATCAGCAATGGGGCCGCGCCTGCCGCACTGGCATTAGATGAGCTGTGGTCAAAAAATGGCAAGTTGGCGACATTGAGTGAAGATACCTGCCAGAAATTACGCGATGCTTTACCTGAACATATTGATATCGCCAACCCGCTGGATCTGCGTGACGACGCCAGCAGCGAACACTACGTTAAGACGCTGGATATCTTGCTCGCCAGCCAGGATTTCGACGCACTGATGGTGATTCACTCACCCAGCGCAGCCGCCCCGGGAACAGAAAGCGCACAAGCGTTAATCGAAGCGGTAAAACGTCATCCCCGCGGTAAGTTCGTCTCGTTGCTGACCAACTGGTGCGGAGAGTTTTCCTCCCAGGAAGCCCGTAGACTGTTTAGCGAAGCCGGATTACCTACCTACCGCACGCCAGAAGGCACCATCACCGCGTTTATGCATATGGTGGAGTACCGGCGTAACCAGAAGCAACTGCGGGAAACCCCTGCGCTGCCCGACTACCTGACCACCAACACCGCCGAGGCGCATAATCTGTTACAGCAGGCGATTGCTGAAGGAGCAACGTCGCTGGATACCCATGAAGTGCAGCCGATTTTACAAGCCTATGGCTTACACACGCTGCCGACGTGGATCGCCAGCGACAGCGCTGAAGCCGTACACATCGCGGAGCAAATCGGTTACCCGGTGGCGCTAAAGCTGCGTTCTCCTGATATCCCGCATAAATCAGAAGTTCAGGGGGTAATGCTCTACCTGCGGACAGCAACAGAGGTGCAGCAGGCAGCCAATGCGATTTTTGATCGGGTAAAAATGGCCTGGCCGCAGGCGCGCATTCACGGTTTATTAGTACAAAGTATGGCGAATCGCGCTGGCGCTCAGGAGCTGCGCGTCGTCGTTGAACACGACCCGGTATTTGGCCCGTTGATTATGCTTGGTGAAGGCGGAGTTGAGTGGCGACCAGAAGAACAAGCCGTGGTGGCGTTGCCGCCATTGAACATGAATCTGGCGCGTTATCTGGTGATCCAGGGGATCAAAAATAAAAAGATCCGCGCTCGCAGCGCATTACGCCCATTGGATATCGCCGGGTTAAGTCAGCTTCTGGTGCAGGTCTCCAATCTGATCGTCGATTGCCCGGAAATTCAGCGTCTGGATATTCATCCGCTGTTGGCCTCCGCCGGTGAATTTACCGCGCTGGATGTCACGCTGGACATTGCCCCTTTCACGGGCGATAACGAAAGCAGACTGGCTATACGTCCCTACCCTCATCAGCTTGAAGAATGGGTGGAGTTGAAGAACGGCGAGCGTTGCTTGTTCCGCCCTATTTTGCCCGAGGATGAACCTCATCTGCAGCAGTTCATTTCTCAGGTAACAAAAGAAGATCTTTATTATCGCTATTTCAGTGAGATCAACGAATTTACCCACGAAGATTTAGCCAATATGACGCAGATCGACTACGATCGGGAAATGGCCTTTGTTGCGGTACGCTGTAAAAACAATCAGCAAGAGATCCTCGGCGTAACGCGAGCAATCTCGGATCCTGATAACATTGACGCCGAGTTCGCCGTGCTGGTTCGTTCAGATCTCAAAGGGCTTGGACTGGGTCGCCGGTTGATGGAAAAATTAATTGCATATACCCGAGATCACGGACTTAGACGTTTGAATGGTATTACGATGCCAAACAATCGTGGGATGGTCGCCCTGGCCCGGAAACTCGGGTTCGCTGTTGACGTCCAACTCGAAGAGGGAATTGTTGGGCTAACGCTTAATCTGGCCCAATTTGAGGAATCGTGAGTAAGGTACTGGAAATGTTGACCACATTAATAGGTACTGGTGGTATCATTACCCGCTTATGTCGTCTGCATAGCACAGAGGACCCTTCAATGAACAGAGAAGAAATGCACTGTGATGTTGTCAAAATTTAAGCGTAATAAACATCAACAACACCTTGCCCAACTACCCAAGATTTCTCAGTCAGTTGATGATGTAGATTTCTTTTATGCTCCCGCTAATTTCAGGGAGACTCTGCTGGAAAAAATAGCCAGCGCGACGCGACGGATCTGCATTATTGCGCTGTACCTGGAACAGGATGACGGTGGCAAAGGCATACTCGACGCGCTCTATGCGGCAAAACGGCAGCGTCCTGAACTGGATGTCCGGGTGCTTGTCGACTGGCACCGAGCCCAGCGCGGACGTATTGGTGCTGCGGCATCGAATACCAACGCTGACTGGTATTGCCGAATGGCACAAGAAAACCCAGGTATTGATATTCCTGTCTACGGTGTTCCGATTAACACCCGAGAAGCGCTTGGCGTCCTGCATTTTAAAGGCTTTATCATCGATGACAGCGTCCTGTACAGCGGGGCCAGCCTGAATGATGTTTATCTGCATCAGCATGATAAATATCGCTATGACCGTTATCAGTTGATTCGCAACGCGCAAATGGCCGATATCATGTTCGATTGGGTCACGCAGAACCTGATGAACGGTCGCGGCGTTAATCGTCTTGATGATATTAATCGCCCTAAAAGCCCGGAAATTAAAAACGACATCCGCCTTTACCGTCAGGAACTGCGCGATGCGTCATTCCATTTTCAGGGTGATGCGGATAATGAACAGCTCTCGGTAACGCCTCTGGTAGGCCTTGGAAAATCCAGTCTGTTAAATAAGACCATTTTCCACCTTATGCCCTGCGCGGAGCACAAGCTCACAATCTGTACCCCTTATTTCAACCTGCCCGCTATACTGGTGCGCAATATCATTCAGCTGCTGCGTGAAGGCAAAAAGGTCGAGATCATTGTCGGTGATAAAACCGCCAACGACTTTTTCATTCCAGAAGATGAGCCATTTAAAATCATCGGCGCGCTGCCCTACCTGTATGAAATTAACCTGCGCCGTTTCCTGAGCAGACTGCAATATTACGTGAATACCGACCAACTGGTCGTGCGCTTATGGAAAGATGATGACAACACCTATCATCTGAAAGGCATGTGGGTTGATGATAAATGGATGCTGCTCACCGGCAACAACCTTAACCCTCGCGCCTGGCGTCTGGATCTGGAAAACGCCATCCTTATCCACGATCCGAAGCAAGAGCTGACTCCCCAGCGCGATAAAGAACTGGAGCTTATTCGCACGCATACTACCGTCGTTAAGCACTATCGCGACCTGCAAAGCATTGCCGACTATCCAGTCAAAGTGCGTAAGCTCATCCGTCGACTACGCCGTATCCGTATCGACAGACTAATTAGCCGTATTCTGTAACCAAGACCCCGTCCAGTGACGGGGTTTTTCCTATGGAGGCAACGGTGCGCTTGTTTATTCTTTTCAGTATCCTGGCCATTTCTGGCTGCAGCCACATGGCAAACGACCGCTGGAGCGGACAAGACAAGGCTCAACACTTTATCGCCTCCGCTATGCTCTCCGCAGCTGGAAACGAATATGCTCAACATCAGGGCAACAGCCGCGATCGCAGCGCGGCTATCGGCCTGATGTTCTCTGTCAGCCTGGGCGCGTCAAAAGAGTTATGGGACAGCCGTCCCGCTGGGAGCGGCTGGAGCTGGAAAGACTTCGCCTGGGATGTTGCAGGCGCGTCTACCGGCTATGCGGTCTGGCAACTGGCACATCACTAGAGGCGCAGACCTTTCCCCTTCCCATGCAGCATCAGCGATACCAAAAATGCGACTATTGCCAGTGCTGTAACGTACCAGAAGAATGTTGTTTCCATACCGACAGACTTCAGGGATAACGCAACATATTCGGCTGAGCCACCAAACAGAGCATTGGCCACCGCATAAGATAATCCAACCCCAAGAGCGCGCACCTGTGCCGGGAACATCTCGGCCTTCAGAATACCGCTGATTGACGTATAGAAACTCACAATCAGCAAGGCACACATCACCAGAGCAAACGCCATATACGGGGACGTCACGCTTTGCAACGCTGTCAGAATGGGGACGGTGAAAATCGCGGCCAACGCGCCAAAACACAGCATTGAAGTACGTCGGCCAATTTTATCTGACAAGGCACCGAACAACGGTTGCACTAGCATAAACACACACAGTGCCGCCGTCATAATCCCACTGGCTACGTTGGCATGCATACCGGCAGTGTTAACCAGGTACTTCTGCATGTAGGTTGTGAACGTGTAAAAACAGAGCGAGCCAGCAGCGGTAAAGCCAAGCACCATGATGAAGGCTTTGCGATTACGCCACAGACCTTTCAGAGAACCAGCTTCTTTCAGCGCGCGAACGTCCTGTTTCGAGGTTTCATCCAACTGTCGACGCAGCCATAACGCAACAATAGCCAGTACGGCGCCCAACGCAAATGGAATACGCCAACCCCACGATCTTAGCGCTGAGTCTTCTAACGTTTGCTGTAATATGACCACAACCAGCAGTGCCAGTAACTGCCCGCCGATTAACGTCACGTACTGGAAGGAAGCATAAAAACCTTTCTTACCTTCAACTGCTACTTCACTCATATAGGTAGCGCTGGTCCCGTATTCACCACCGACAGACAGCCCCTGAAATAACCTAGCCAGCAGCAATAGAGCAGGAGCCCAGGTACCGATGGTTTCATATCCCGGAAGACAAGCGATCACCAGCGATCCCATACACATCATACAAACTGACAGCAGCATCGACTTTTTACGCCCGTGCTTATCCGCGATGCGACCAAACAGCCAGCCGCCAATCGGTCGCATCAGAAAGCCTGCAGCAAAAACTCCGGCTGTTTGTAAGAGTTGCGTGGTGGTGTTTCCTGATGGAAAAAAGATATGAGCAAAATAGAGAGAGCAGAAAGAATAGATATAGAAATCAAACCATTCGACCAGATTCCCTGATGATGCTCCGACAATCGCCCATATACGACGCCGAGTATCGCCGTCTGCCAGCGCCCCGTTCTCAGTTACACTGCTATCAGCCATTAGAATTGTACCCCTGCCAACGATTGCATTAATTTATCAATGGTGGTTGTGTATTTTTTGGTGAAATAAATGTTATATAATTGTTATAATTTATTATGAGAGAAAGATCACGGTTTTCATTAGCAGAGAAAGGATTCAGATATGTTCGAGAAAGAGAAAAATCGGTTTGAAATAGAGTGGGCTTTTATGGGCTGGATAAAATGGTACGCTGCATCCGGCAGTTCCATTCTCTGCAGACGCAAAAAAGCCCATCCGGCAGGATGGGCTTCTTCACTTGTTTGATGCCTGGCAGTTCCCTACTCTCGCATGGGGAGACCCCACACTACCATCGGCGCTACGGCGTTTCACTTCTGAGTTCGGCATGGGGTCAGGTGGGACCACCGCGCTACAGCCGCCAGGCAAATTCTGTTTATCAACACGCTTTTCGCATGTCGATGTAATCTGTAATCAAGCTGAATTTCGATGTCTCATCCGCCAAAACACCTTCGGCGTTGTAAGGTTAAGCCTCACGGTTCATTAGTATCGGTTAGCTCAACGTATCGCTACGCTTACACACCCGACCTATCAACGTCGTCGTCTTCAACGTTCCTTCAGGACCCTTAAAGGGTCAGGGAGAACTCATCTCGGGGCAAGTTTCGTGCTTAGATGCTTTCAGCACTTATCTCTTCCGCATTTAGCTACCGGGCAATGCCATTGGCATGACAACCCGAACACCAGTGATGCGTCCACTCCGGTCCTCTCGTACTAGGAGCAGCCCCCCTCAATTCTCCAGCGCCCACGGCAGATAGGGACCGAACTGTCTCACGACGTTCTAAACCCAGCTCGCGTACCACTTTAAATGGCGAACAGCCATACCCTTGGGACCTACTTCAGCCCCAGGATGTGATGAGCCGACATCGAGGTGCCAAACACCGCCGTCGATATGAACTCTTGGGCGGTATCAGCCTGTTATCCCCGGAGTACCTTTTATCCGTTGAGCGATGGCCCTTCCATTCAGAACCACCGGATCACTAAGACCTGCTTTCGCACCTGCTCGAGCCGTCACTCTCGCAGTCAAGCTAGCTTATGCCTTTGCACTAACCTCCTGATGTCCGACCAGGATTAGCTAACCTTCGTGCTCCTCCGTTACTCTTTAGGAGGAGACCGCCCCAGTCAAACTACCCACCAGACACTGTCCGCAACCCGGATCACGGGTCTACGTTAGAACACCAGCCATTAAAGGGTGGTATTTCAAGGTTGGCTCCATGCAGACTGGCGTCCACACTTCAAAGCCTCCCACCTATCCTACACATCAAGGACCAGTGTTCAGTGTCAAGCTATAGTAAAGGTTCACGGGGTCTTTCCGTCTTGCCGCGGGTACACTGCATCTTCACAGCGAGTTCAATTTCACTGAGTCTCGGGTGGAGACAGCCTGGCCATCATTACGCCATTCGTGCAGGTCGGAACTTACCCGACAAGGAATTTCGCTACCTTAGGACCGTTATAGTTACGGCCGCCGTTTACCGGGGCTTCGATCAAGAGCTTCTCCTTACGGATAACCCCATCAATTAACCTTCCGGCACCGGGCAGGCGTCACACCGTATACGTCCACTTTCGTGTTTGCACAGTGCTGTGTTTTTAATAAACAGTTGCAGCCAGCTGGTATCTTCGACTGATTTCAGCTCCATGAGTAAATCACTTCACCTACATATCAGCGTGCCTTCTCCCGAAGTTACGGCACCATTTTGCCTAGTTCCTTCACCCGAGTTCTCTCAAGCGCCTTGGTATTCTCTACCTGACCACCTGTGTCGGTTTGGGGTACGATTTTGTGTTACCTGATGCTTAGAGGCTTTTCCTGGAAGCAGGGCATTTGTTACTTCAGCACCGTAGTGCCTCGTCATCACACCTCAGCGTTAACAAGACTCCGGATTTACCTGGAATCTCCGCCTACATGCTTAAACCGGGACAACCGTCGCCCGGCTAACATAGCCTTCTCCGTCCCCCCTTCGCAGTAACACCAAGTACAGGAATATTAACCTGTTTCCCATCGACTACGCCTTTCGGCCTCGCCTTAGGGGTCGACTCACCCTGCCCCGATTAACGTTGGACAGGAACCCTTGGTCTTCCGGCGTGCGGGTTTTTCACCCGCATTATCGTTACTTATGTCAGCATTCGCACTTCTGATACCTCCAGCAACCCTCACAGGCCACCTTCAACGGCTTACAGAACGCTCCCCTACCCAACAACACATAGTGTCGCTGCCGCAGCTTCGGTGCATGGTTTAGCCCCGTTACATCTTCCGCGCAGGCCGACTCGACCAGTGAGCTATTACGCTTTCTTTAAATGATGGCTGCTTCTAAGCCAACATCCTGGCTGTCTGTGCCTTCCCACATCGTTTCCCACTTAACCATGACTTTGGGACCTTAGCTGGCGGTCTGGGTTGTTTCCCTCTTCACGACGGACGTTAGCACCCGCCGTGTGTCTCCCGTGATAACATTCTTCGGTATTCGCAGTTTGCATCGGGTTGGTAAGTCGGGATGACCCCCTAGCCGAAACAGTGCTCTACCCCCGAAGATGAATTCACGAGGCGCTACCTAAATAGCTTTCGGGGAGAACCAGCTATCTCCCGGTTTGATTGGCCTTTCACCCCCAGCCACAAGTCATCCGCTAATTTTTCAACATTAGTCGGTTCGGTCCTCCAGTTAGTGTTACCCAACCTTCAACCTGCCCATGGCTAGATCACCGGGTTTCGGGTCTATACCCTGCAACTTAACGCCCAGTTAAGACTCGGTTTCCCTTCGGCTCCCCTATTCGGTTAACCTTGCTACAGAATATAAGTCGCTGACCCATTATACAAAAGGTACGCAGTCACCCCATAAAGAGGCTCCCACTGCTTGTACGTACACGGTTTCAGGTTCTTTTTCACTCCCCTCGCCGGGGTTCTTTTCGCCTTTCCCTCACGGTACTGGTTCACTATCGGTCAGTCAGGAGTATTTAGCCTTGGAGGATGGTCCCCCCATATTCAGACAGGATACCACGTGTCCCGCCCTACTCTTCGAGTTCACAACACATGCACTTTTGTGTACGGGACTATCACCCTGTACCGTCGGACTTTCCAGACCGTTCCACTACCACACATGCTGATTCAGACTCTGGGCTGCTCCCCGTTCGCTCGCCGCTACTGGGGGAATCTCGGTTGATTTCTTTTCCTCGGGGTACTTAGATGTTTCAGTTCCCCCGGTTCGCTTCATTACGCTATGTATTCACGTAATGATAGTGTGACGAATCACACTGGGTTTCCCCATTCGGAAATCGCCGGTTATAACGGTTCATATCACCTTACCGACGCTTATCGCAGATTAGCACGTCCTTCATCGCCTCTGACTGCCAGGGCATCCACCGTGTACGCTTAGTCGCTTAACCTCACAACCCGAAGATGTTTCGTAAAACACTTCAGTGTTGCGAAAATTTGAGAGACTCG
>NZ_JAOWDA010000018.1:0-226 GCF_030336725.1 Citrobacter sp. Cb031 | reverse complement strand
GAGGCTCACCGCCGCCTCCCTTGCATCCCTGGCTCCCGGCGGGAAAATCGTCGCTGCGCGATTCATTCGTCTTATGCCGTCTGCCTTCGGGTCGGGGCCGGGCCTGCGTCCCTGCAGGCCGTCCCCTCTGCCCGCCTCCCTGCGGGCAGACCCGGTCAGCCGTCAACGCCTCATCGATTTTCAGCCGGACCGGGGTCATCGCTGCAACGCACTGACTTCCAGTTAA
>NZ_JAOWDA010000017.1:0-344 GCF_030336725.1 Citrobacter sp. Cb031 | reverse complement strand
GATCCAGATTTTTAAAGAGCAAAACTTCGCAGTGAACCTTTTCAGGTACACTCTGAAGTTTTCTTGTGTTTTTGCAGTAAAGGATGGTGGAGCTATGCGGGATCGAACCGCAGACCTCCTGCGTGCAAGGCAGGCGCTCTCCCAGCTGAGCTATAACCCCATCGTAAATGCTAATCTCTGTACCCTAATTCGTTTCCGGGCAAGGCGCGGTGGTGCGAAGCATACTGAAGTATGCGAGCATCGCCGTAACACAGCACGGAGGCGAATTTGGTAGGCCTGAGTGGACTTGAACCACCGACCTCACCCTTATCAGGGGTGCGCTCTAACCACCTGAGCTACAAGCC
>NZ_JAOWDA010000016.1:0-223 GCF_030336725.1 Citrobacter sp. Cb031 | reverse complement strand
CAATTTTCAGCTTGATCCAGATTTTTAAAGAGCAAAACTTCGCAGTGAACCTTTTCAGGTACACTCTGAAGTTTTCTTGTTTTTTTTGCAGTAAGGAATGGTGGAGCTATGCGGGATCGAACCGCAGACCTCCTGCGTGCAAGGCAGGCGCTCTCCCAGCTGAGCTATAGCCCCATCGTAGTTAAATCTCGTTTAACCTTAATTTCTGTTGAGGCAAGGCGTG
>NZ_JAOWDA010000015.1:0-929 GCF_030336725.1 Citrobacter sp. Cb031 | reverse complement strand
CAATCCACGGATAACACAATAGCGCACTGGCAAAGGATGCCGACGCCTGAAGGGCGTTGGCACCCCGAAGGGGCGGGGCGAGACGGGAACCGGCTCGATGCGCAGCACAGCAGAGCGGCCCCGAAGGGGTAACGCCCTGTGTGGCATCAGGATTTAGCGCAATGGCAGAACATGAGCTGGAGAGATCACCGGCAAGCAGCAGCAAAGGGGCGGCGCAGCCGCCCAGATGGCTGTTTGCCGATACCGGCGATTAATTAGAGCGGTGTTTAATATCCCCCGCGTGGCGGGGGACTAGGTTTCAGCAAGTCATGTTAAATACGTGTCCGTCATGTAAACTGAAATCCCCAATAAACAGATCCCGCGCATAGGCTACGATGTCAAAATATCGGGCTACGGATTCAGGAATTTCATTCAGTAGACCGCTATCATTCAGGTATTCCTCTGCAAAAGTTTCTTCGTCCTTAGCTTCGCCCATATAGGCATCTCTAAACAGGTCGAAATCAGTGCTATTAAACAGATCAACAAAGGCCACAAACGCCGCTTCGTTTCCTTCCTCGCGGGCTTGTTTAAAGCCGTTAATAAAATCCCAGTTGATATGGCACTCTGACGCCATATCAGACGGAATACCCTCCCAATCCTGGAACATAAATTCTGGATCAGCCTCATTTGCGTGTAACTCGCGGCAGCGCTCGTAAAACTCCTCTGAGCTATCAAAATCGGTCAGATCGAGCCAGGCTCCCGCAATGCTTCCGCAGTTGTATTTATGGTAAGTGCCAACATAAACAGAAGGGGTCGTAATATCAGTCATGGTGTACTCCTTAAAGCGCCGATACCGGCAATTTTTCGGGCGGCGGTATTGCCTCCCGATGATTTAATTATCGGTGATTACGCCTTTAAAGTCAATACAAGTACGGAATTTATTTACATGT
>NZ_JAOWDA010000014.1:0-215 GCF_030336725.1 Citrobacter sp. Cb031 | reverse complement strand
GGCTTGTAGCTCAGGTGGTTAGAGCGCACCCCTGATAAGGGTGAGGTCGGTGGTTCAAGTCCACTCAGGCCTACCAAATTTCTGCTGATGCTGCGTTGCGGCGATGCTCACATACTTCAGTATGCTTCGCGTCACCACGCCTTGCCTCAACAGAAATTAAGGTTAAACGAGATTTAACTACGATGGGGCTATAGCTCAGCTGGGAGAGCGCCTGC
>NZ_JAOWDA010000013.1:0-203 GCF_030336725.1 Citrobacter sp. Cb031 | reverse complement strand
GGGAGGATTCGAACCTCCGACCGCTCGGTTCGTAGCCGAGTACTCTATCCAGCTGAGCTACGGATGCATCAGGGAAACTTGCTTTACTGCAGACTTGATGTCGCTGCTAAAGCGCTATCAAGTAAGATGGTGCATCCGGGAGGATTACTCGGCTGCGCCTCGCCCTGCGGGCCGTTGCTGAAGCAACGTTATCCTCCCTGGTA
>NZ_JAOWDA010000012.1:0-314 GCF_030336725.1 Citrobacter sp. Cb031 | reverse complement strand
TCTTTGCGAGTCACGGGTACCAGTCGAGGCTCTGATTGTGTCCCCAAATTCTTAAAGCCAATCACAATATCCTGATTAGGATATAGATTGATGTAATTGTCATAGGTATTGTCTTTTTTTTGATTGTTCTTCGGGTTAATCTCACCCCATCCATCTTTTTGACTGGCATCATGTTCAGCTCCAACTCGGGACCCATCAAAATTAGCCAATGTGGCCGCTGATAATGGCTCAGGTACTTTTTCGGCATTAATAAAAACCGTTTGCCATTCTGGAGGATCCGGATAGGTGAAACTACTGCTTTGATACTGGTCGCC
>NZ_JAOWDA010000011.1:0-314 GCF_030336725.1 Citrobacter sp. Cb031 | reverse complement strand
TCTTTGCGAGTCACGGGTACCAGTCGAGGCTCTGATTGTGTCCCCAAATTCTTAAAGCCAATCACAATATCCTGATTAGGGTAAAGATTAATGTAGTTGTCATAGGTATTGTCGTTTTTATTTTTTTTATCCGGGTTGAACTCTCCCCAGCCATCTATTTGCCTGGCGTCATGTTCCATCCCCACTCGTGTTACATCAAAATTTGCCAATTTAGTAGCATCAATAGGCTCCGGAACTTTTTCGGCATTAATAAAAACCGTTTGCCATTCTGGAGGATCCGGATAGGTGAAACTACTGCTTTGATACTGGTCGCC
>NZ_JAOWDA010000010.1:0-370 GCF_030336725.1 Citrobacter sp. Cb031 | reverse complement strand
TTGCCTCCCGATGATTTAATTATCGGTGATTACGCCTTTAAAGTCAATACAAGTACGGAATTTATTTACATGTTTTTATGCCCGTCAGGGCATGGAAGGCGACCGCGCCGGACTCCACCGGACACCGGCCGCAAATCGCCGGAAACTGCGGGACTGACCGGAGCAACAGGCCAACCCCCCTTCCTGCTAAGCCATAACCCAGCCCGCCGCCACGCAGCTGCCGCACGTCCCCCACGGGGGTGCGCAGTGGGCGCCGCGCGCCTGCGCGCGGGTACGGCGGCCCGCCTGCGGGTCGCGGCGCCGTACTGCGAGTTAGCGGCCGCCGCGCGGCCGGTTACGGGGGACACCGCACCGTCACGGCCAGCGCCCC
>NZ_JAOWDA010000009.1:0-298 GCF_030336725.1 Citrobacter sp. Cb031 | reverse complement strand
TTTTCATTTCTTGTTTACGGAGAAATGAAACAGTGTGTCGTTTCAATTTTCAGCTTGATCCAGATTTTTAAAGAGCAAATATCTCAAACGAGACTCGAAAGTCTGTTTTGAGATACTTCGGTCGGCGACTTTCACTCACACATACCAGCAAGTGGCGTCCCCTAGGGGATTCGAACCCCTGTTACCGCCGTGAAAGGGCGGTGTCCTGGGCCTCTAGACGAAGGGGACACTGAAGTCTCAATCGCAAGACGCCTTGCTATTTACTTTTCATCAGACAATCTGTGTGAGCACTACAAAG
>NZ_JAOWDA010000008.1:0-129063 GCF_030336725.1 Citrobacter sp. Cb031 | reverse complement strand
AGTGAAACGCCGTAGCGCCGATGGTAGTGTGGGGTCTCCCCATGCGAGAGTAGGGAACTGCCAGGCATCAAATAAGTGAAAAAGCCCATCCTGCCGGATGGGCTTTTTTGCGTCTGCAGGGAGTGAAAACTGCCGGATGCAGCGTACCATTTTATCCAGCCCATCATGTTGTAACCGGTGTGCAGGCCTGAGAAGCGCAGCACACCAGGCTCTCCCGGCAGCACATTGCCTGTTACGCGAACGACGAATAGCATTCTCCTTTTTTCTTTACTGCACTAATCTACAGCAAGGAGCCGTGAAACTTTCTCAACTTGAGGATGCAGGCTCGACATTCGCATGATTCCTGGGTATCTTCAGCTATCTGGATGTCTAAACGTTTAAACGTATGTAGTGAGGTTATCAGGTTATGCCAATTCGCGTGCAGGACGGGCTACCCGCCGTCAATTTCTTGCGTGAGGAAAACGTCTTTGTGATGACGTCATCTCGCGCTTCCGGTCAGGAAATTCGTCCACTGAAGGTGCTCATCCTCAACCTGATGCCCAAGAAGATTGAAACGGAAAACCAGTTCCTGCGTTTACTGTCTAACTCACCGCTGCAGGTAGATGTTCAGCTATTGCGCATTGATGCCCGCGAGTCACGCAACACCCCTACGGAGCATCTGAATAACTTTTACTGTAATTTCGAGGATATCTGCGATCAGAACTTTGACGGACTGATCGTGACCGGCGCGCCGTTGGGTCTGGTTGAATTTAATGACGTGGCTTACTGGCCGCAGATTAAACAAGTGCTTGAATGGGCGAAAGATCATGTTACATCGACGCTCTTTGTCTGTTGGGCGGTGCAAGCCGCATTGAATATCCTGTACGGAATTCCCAAGCAAACCCGTACGGATAAACTCTCAGGCGTCTATGAGCACCATATTCTTCATCCTCATGCGCTGCTGACGCGTGGATTTGATGATGCGTTCCTGGCCCCGCATTCGCGCTATGCCGATTTTCCTGCTGCCCTTATCAGGGACTACACCGATCTCGAGATTTTTGCCGAAACAGAAGAGGGAGATGCCTACCTGTTTGCCAGCAAAGATAAACGTATCGCCTTCGTAACGGGCCATCCTGAATATGACGCCCATACACTCGGCAGTGAATATTTTCGTGACGTCGAAGCGGGCTTAACGCCGGAAGTGCCCTATAACTACTTCCCAAAAGATGACCCGCAAAATAAACCGCGGGCAACCTGGCGTAGCCACGGCAATCTGTTGTTTACCAACTGGCTCAACTATTACGTTTACCAGATCACGCCATATGATCTGCGTCACATGAATCCAACGCTGGATTAATCTTCTGTAACAGACGATCCTTAAGCGTTTCAGCATGTTGAATCAGGCACCTTCGGGTGCCTTTTTTATTTCCGAAACGCACCTCAATGTGTAATTAAATTTTATTTATATTGTTATCAATAGGTTAATTGATAATTAAATTAAAAATGGAAATTGTTTTTGATTTTGAAATTTAAATGAGTAGTCTTAGTTGTGCTGAACGAAAACCGCACAACGATCCTTCGTTCGCATTGGGGATGTGTTTGGATCAATGACGAGGAACTACGCAATGAATCAACAGGCAACGACAACCGATGAACTGATCTTCACCAGGCCGCGTGGCGAACAGGAACAGCAGATTCTGACCGCTGAAGCGGTGGAGTTTCTGACCGAGCTGGTGACAAGATTTACGCCAAAGCGGAATAAACTTCTGGCTGCACGTATCCAGCAGCAGCAGGATATTGATGACGGTAAGTTGCCTGACTTTATTTCGGAAACAGCTTCCATTCGCGAAGGTAACTGGAAAATTCGCGGTATTCCTGATGATTTACTGGATCGCCGTGTAGAGATTACCGGACCGGTTGAGCGCAAGATGGTTATCAACGCGCTGAACGCGAACGTCAAAGTCTTTATGGCTGATTTTGAAGATTCGCTGGCTCCTGAGTGGAGCAAAGTTATCGACGGGCAGATCAACTTGCGCGATGCAGTCAATGGCACCATTAGCTACACCAACGAAGCCGGTAAAATTTATCAACTCAAACCCAATCCGGCCCTGTTAGTGTGCCGCGTTCGCGGTCTGCACCTGCCGGAAAAACACGTCACCTGGCGTGGCGAATCGATCCCGGGCAGCCTGTTCGACTTTGCCCTCTATTTCTTCCACAACTACAAAACGTTGCTGGCAAAAGGCAGTGGCCCTTATTTCTATCTACCCAAAACGCAGGCCTGGCAAGAAGCGGCATGGTGGAGTGAAGTGTTCAGCTATGCAGAGGATCGCTTTAATCTGCCGCGCGGCACAATTAAAGCGACCCTGCTGATTGAAACGCTGCCAGCCGTTTTCCAGATGGACGAAATTCTGCACGCGCTGCGTGACCACATTGTGGGCCTGAACTGCGGTCGCTGGGACTACATTTTCAGTTATATCAAAACCCTGAAGAACCACCCGGATCGCGTGTTGCCGGACCGTCAGGTGGTGACGATGGATAAGCCATTCCTCAGTGCGTATTCGCGTCTGCTGATTAAAACCTGTCATAAACGCGGCGCGTTCGCGATGGGCGGCATGGCTGCGTTCATTCCCAGCAAAGATGTGGAACGTAACAACCAGGTTCTGACCAAGGTAAAAGCGGACAAAGCGCTGGAAGCCAATAACGGTCATGACGGCACCTGGATTGCCCATCCAGGACTCGCAGATACCGCAATGGCGGTGTTCAACGACGTACTCGGTGAAAACAAAAATCAGCTGTTTGTGACCCGTGAAGAAGATGCGCCGATTACCGCAGAACAATTGCTGGCACCCTGTGAAGGTGAGCGTACTGAAGAAGGCATGCGTGCCAACATTCGTGTCGCGGTGCAGTACATCGAAGCGTGGATGTCCGGTAACGGCTGCGTACCGATTTACGGTCTGATGGAAGATGCGGCCACCGCCGAAATCTCTCGTACCTCCATCTGGCAGTGGATCCACCACCAGAAAACGCTCAGCAACGGCAAACCGGTTACCAAACCGTTGTTCCGCCAGATGCTGGCCGAAGAGATGTTGGTGATTCAGGACGAACTGGGGGAACACCGCTACAGCAGCGGGCGTTTTGACGATGCCGCGCGCCTGATGGAGCAAATCACCACTTCCGACGAGTTAATTGACTTCCTGACGTTACCGGGCTACCGCCTGTTGGCCTAATTTACCCACAATTTATCCTAATGGAGCATCTGCACATGAAAACCCGTACTCAACAAATCGAAGAATTACAGAAAGAATGGACTCAACCGCGCTGGGAAGGCATCACCCGCCCCTATAGCGCGGAGGAAGTGGTGAAATTACGTGGCTCGGTCAACCCGGAATGCACGCTGGCGCAGCTTGGCGCGGCGAAAATGTGGCGTCTGCTACACGGCGAATCGAAGAAAGGTTATATCAACAGCCTCGGCGCGCTGACTGGTGGTCAGGCGCTGCAGCAAGCGAAAGCTGGTATTGAAGCGGTCTACCTTTCAGGCTGGCAGGTGGCGGCAGATGCCAACCTGGCGTCCAGCATGTATCCGGATCAATCGTTGTATCCAGCGAACTCCGTTCCGGCGGTGGTGGACAGGATCAACAACACATTCCGTCGTGCCGATCAGATCCAATGGTCAACCGGTATTGAGCCGAACGATCCGCGCTATGTGGATTACTTCCTGCCGATCGTTGCCGATGCGGAAGCGGGTTTTGGCGGGGTACTGAACGCGTTTGAACTGATGAAATCGATGATTGAGGCTGGTGCAGCGGCCGTTCACTTCGAAGATCAGCTCGCATCGGTGAAAAAATGTGGTCACATGGGCGGCAAAGTCCTGGTGCCGACTCAGGAAGCTATCCAGAAACTGGTGGCAGCCCGTCTGGCTGCAGACGTCATGGGCGTTCCGACGCTGGTGATTGCGCGTACCGATGCTGACGCAGCCGATCTGATTACGTCTGATTGCGACCCATACGATAGCGAGTTCATCACTGGCGAACGTACCAGCGAAGGGTTCTACCGTACGCATGCGGGCATTGAGCAGGCGATTAGCCGTGGCCTGGCCTACGCACCGTATGCGGATCTGGTGTGGTGTGAAACCTCCACGCCGGACCTCGAACTGGCGAAGCGCTTTGCCGATGCTATTCATGCGAAATTCCCAGGCAAACTGCTGGCCTACAACTGTTCGCCATCGTTTAACTGGCAGAAAAACCTGGATGACAAAACCATTGCCAGCTTCCAGCAACAGCTGTCCGATATGGGTTACAAATACCAGTTCATTACGCTGGCGGGTATTCACAGCATGTGGTTCAACATGTTCGACCTCGCGCATTCCTATGCGCAGGGTGAAGGCATGCGCCACTACGTTGAGAAGGTTCAGCAGCCGGAATTTGCGGCGGCTAAAGATGGCTACACCTTCGTGTCCCATCAGCAGGAAGTGGGGACAGGCTATTTCGACAAAGTAACCACCATCATTCAGGGCGGCACTTCTTCAGTGACCGCGCTGACCGGCTCGACTGAAGAATCGCAGTTTTGATCAATGCCCGGTGGCGCTGCGCTTACCGGGCCTACGAAGGGATGTAGGCCGGATAAGCGAATGCGCCATCCGGCATGACATTGTGCCGGATGGGAGAAATTGATGACGCGTGGCCTGGAATTACTGATTGCTCAGACGATTTTGCAAGGTTTCGACGCCCAGTACGGGCGTTTTCTGGAAGTGACCTCCGGCGCGCAGCAGCGTTTTGAACATGCCGACTGGCACGCGGTTCAGCAGGCGATGAAAAGCCGTATCCACCTTTACGATCATCATGTGGGTCTGGTGGTGGAGCAACTGCGCTGCATTACTGACGGCAAAAGTACCGACGCGGATTTTTTACTTCGCGTGAAAGAGCATTACACCCGGCTATTGCCAGATTATCCACGCTTCGAGATTGCGGAGAGTTTCTTTAACTCCGTCTATTGCCGGTTATTTGACCACCGCTCGCTGACTCCCGAGCGACTGTTTATTTTCAGCTCTCAGCCAGAGCGCCGTTTTCGCACGATCCCACGCCCGTTGGCGAAAGACTTTTTTCCCGATACCGGCTGGGAGTGGCTGCTTACGCGCGTCCTCAGCGATCTGCCCTTGCGTCTGCCGTGGCAGAACAGACATCGGGATATCCACTACATCATCGAACACCTGACCGAAACGCTGGGGGCGGATCTGTTGCAGCGCAGTCATTTGCAGGTGGCGAACGAACTGTTTTATCGCAACAAGGCCGCCTGGCTGGTCGGGAAGTTGATTACCCCTTCCGGGACGCTGCCGTTTTTACTGCCAATTCACCGTACTGACGAGGGCGAACTGTTTGTCGATACCTGCCTGACCACAACGGCGGAAGCCAGTATCGTGTTTGGCTTCGCCCGCTCGTATTTTATGGTTTACGCCCCGCTGCCCGCCGCGTTAGTGGAGTGGCTGCGCGAGATCCTGCCCGGTAAAACCACCGCTGAATTGTATATGGCGATTGGCTGTCAGAAACACGCGAAGACCGAAAGTTACCGCGAATATCTGCTCTATCTTGCCCATTGCGATGAGCAATTTATCGAAGCGCCGGGGATCCGCGGCATGGTGATGCTGGTGTTTACCCTGCCGGGCTTCGACCGCGTCTTTAAAGTCATCAAAGACAAATTTGCTCCGCAAAAAGAGATGTCGGCCGCCCACGTCCGCGCCTGTTATCAACTGGTCAAGGAGCACGATCGTGTCGGGCGGATGGCTGACACCCAGGAGTTCGAGAACTTTGTGCTGGATAAACGGCAAATCGATCCGTCGCTGATGGCGCTGTTGCTACAGGAAGCCCCGGAAAAAATTACCGATCTCGGCGAGCAGATTGTCATTCGCCATTTGTATATCGAACGACGGATGGTGCCGCTGAATATCTGGCTGGAGCAGGTCGAAGGCCAGCAACTGCGCGATGCAATTGAAGAGTACGGCAATGCCATTCGTCAGCTGGCCGCCGCCAATATTTTCCCCGGCGATATGCTGTTTAAGAACTTCGGCGTGACTCGCCACGGGCGCGTGGTGTTCTACGACTACGATGAAATTTGCTACATGACGGAGGTGAATTTCCGTCATATCCCGCCGCCGCGTTACCCGGAAGATGAGATGAGCGCTGAACCGTGGTATAGCGTATCGCCGGGGGATGTCTTCCCGGAAGAGTTTCGTCACTGGCTATGCGCTGACCCGCGTATCGGGCCGCTATTTGAAGAGATGCATGCTGACCTGTTCAGCGCCGACTACTGGCGAGGTCTGCAAACGCGGATCCGTGAAGGACACGTGGAAGATGTTTACGCCTACCGGCGCAAACAGCGGTTTTGCATCAGATTTTCGGCTTGATGTCCGGCAACCCTTTCTTAACGAAATCCGCCGTATGCCAGCGTGACTTCTTTCGCCGCTTTGATCGCCATGGCGCCAAACTCGGTCACTCGATCGTCGGTAATGCGCGAAATGGGTCCGGAGATGGAAATAGCGGCAAACGGCTCACGGTGTTCATCATAAATGCACGACGCCACGCAGCGCAGACCCAGCGCATGCTCCTCATCATCAAAGGAGTAGCCGCGCTTGCGCGTCTGGGCTAAATCCTCTTTCAAATGCACCGGCGACACCAGCGTGGCGTGGGTGTAAGCGTGCAGCCCTTTACGGTGCAGCAGGCCAGTCACCTGTTCTTCACTCAGTTGGGATAAAAACGCCTTACCCGCACCGGAGGCGTGCATCGGCAGTTTGCCGCCGATAGGCGCGGACATGCGCATCAGTTGGGTACACTGCACCTGGTCGATAATAATGGCCTGATGGTCGCTTTGATCTAACACGGCAAGGTTTACCGTCTCACCGGAGTCTTCCATCAGCTTGCGCAGGATCGGGTGGACAATCGCCAGCAAATTACGGCTTTGCAAAAAGCTGCTGCCGACGATAAACGCATGCGCACCCACGGCCCAGTGGCCTAATTCACCCACCTGACGGACAAATCCTTGCTGCTGCATGGTGGTCAACAAACGGTGAGTCGTGGAGTTTGGCAAGCCGGCCTGCTGTGCCAGCTCGGTTAGCGCCACGCTGCCGTTGGATTCTGCAATCCACTCCAGTAGCTTCAGGCCGCGAGTCAGAGACTGAACCTGCCCGGTTGCAGGCGTAGTAGCAGCGGCGGGTTTTCTACCGCGTTTCGCGGGGATTGTGGCAACCATGGCGGACTCCTTTTCTGTATCGTGGAAATCATTTTCGTTTTATTCAATTATAATGCAAGAATTCCTGTACTGATCGGATGAGTGAAGCTGAACATGTCTCATGTTGGCCGTTGTTCTCTTTTCCACCTCTCAGGTTTGTGCCAGTATGGTCTGTTGAGTTTTTTTCGGTCTGGTTGAGCGTTGTCGGGAGCGAGTGTGAGCAGCAAAGTTGAACAATTACGTCAGCAGTTAAATGAACGTATTCTGGTGCTGGACGGCGGTATGGGCACCATGATCCAGGGATATCGTCTGAGCGAAGAGGATTTCCGCGGCGAACGCTTTGCCGACTGGCCGTGCGATCTGAAAGGCAACAACGACCTGTTGGTGCTCAGCAAACCTGAGGTGATCGCCGCCATCCATAACGCCTATTTTGAGGCGGGCGCGGATATCATCGAAACCAACACCTTTAACTCCACGACTATCGCCATGGCGGATTACCAGATGGAATCCCTGTCGGCGGAAATCAACTTTGCGGCAGCCAAACTGGCGCGCGCAGCGGCAGACGAATGGACGGCACGCACACCGGAAAAACCGCGCTATGTCGCGGGCGTGCTCGGCCCAACCAACCGTACGGCGTCTATCTCGCCTGACGTCAACGACCCGGCTTACCGCAATATTACCTTTGATCAGCTGGTGGCCGCCTACCGTGAATCCACCAAAGCGCTGGTGGAAGGTGGCAGCGACCTGATCCTGATTGAAACTGTCTTCGATACCCTGAACGCCAAAGCCGCTATTTTCGCGGTTAAAACCGAATTTGAAGCGCTGGGCGTTGAGTTGCCGATTATGCTCTCCGGCACTATCACCGATGCTTCCGGGCGTACGCTCTCCGGTCAGACAACCGAAGCGTTCTATAACTCACTGCGCCACGCCGATGCGCTGACCTTCGGTCTGAACTGCGCCTTAGGTCCGGACGAATTGCGCCAGTACGTGCAGGAACTGTCGCGCATTGCCGAATGCTACGTTACCGCGCACCCGAACGCCGGGTTGCCGAACGCCTTTGGCGAATACGATCTCGATGCCGACACCATGGCGGCGCAAATACGCGAGTGGGCGCAAGCGGGCTTCCTCAACGTGGTCGGCGGCTGCTGCGGCACCACGCCGGAACACATCGCCGCGATGAGCCGCGCAGTGGAAGGTTTGCCGCCGCGCCGCTTGCCGGAAATCCCGGTAGCCTGCCGTCTGTCTGGCCTTGAACCGTTGAATATTGGCGACGATAGCCTGTTTGTGAACGTCGGCGAGCGTACCAACGTCACCGGTTCGGCGAAATTTAAGCGACTGATCAAAGAAGAGAAATACAACGAAGCGCTGGATGTCGCCCGTCAGCAGGTGGAAAGCGGCGCACAGATTATCGATATCAACATGGATGAGGGGATGCTCGACGCCGAAGCGGCGATGGTGCGTTTTCTCAACCTTATCGCCGGTGAGCCGGATATCGCCCGCGTGCCGATTATGATCGACTCCTCGAAATGGGACGTCATCGAAAAAGGGCTGAAGTGCATTCAGGGTAAAGGCATCGTTAACTCCATCTCGATGAAAGAGGGGGTTGAGACCTTTATCCACCACGCGAAGTTGCTGCGACGCTACGGTGCCGCAGTGGTGGTGATGGCCTTTGACGAGCAGGGGCAGGCCGACACCCGCGCGCGTAAAATTGAGATTTGCCGTCGGGCGTACAACATTCTTACCGAAGAGGTAGGCTTCCCGCCGGAAGACATTATCTTCGACCCGAACATCTTTGCGGTCGCGACCGGAATTGATGAGCACAATAACTACGCCCAGGACTTTATCGGTGCCTGTGAGGACATCAAACGTGAACTACCGCACGCGCTGATCTCCGGCGGCGTCTCCAACGTGTCGTTCTCCTTCCGTGGTAACGACCCGGTTCGTGAAGCTATTCACGCGGTATTCCTTTACTACGCCATTCGCAACGGCATGGACATGGGGATCGTCAACGCCGGACAACTGGCGATCTACGACGACCTGCCCGCCGAGCTGCGCGATGCGGTTGAAGATGTGATCCTCAACCGTCGTGACGATGGCACCGAGCGTCTGCTGGAGCTGGCTGAGAAATATCGCGGTAGCAAAACTGATGACACTGCCAATGCCCAGATGGCGGAATGGCGCAGTTGGGACGTGAAAAAGCGCCTCGAATATTCGCTGGTGAAAGGCATTACCGAATTTATTGAGCAGGATACTGAAGAAGCTCGCCAGCAGGCCGCGCGTCCGATCGAGGTGATTGAAGGGCCGCTGATGGACGGGATGAACGTGGTTGGCGATCTGTTTGGCGAGGGCAAAATGTTCCTGCCGCAGGTGGTGAAATCCGCCCGCGTGATGAAGCAGGCGGTGGCCTACCTCGAACCGTACATTGAGGCCAGCAAAGAGAAAGGCTCCAGCAACGGCAAGATGGTCATTGCTACCGTGAAAGGCGATGTGCACGATATCGGCAAAAATATCGTTGGTGTGGTGCTGCAATGTAACAACTACGAAATCGTCGATCTTGGCGTGATGGTGCCAGCGGAGAAAATCCTCAGAACGGCACGTGAAGTGAATGCCGATCTGATTGGTCTTTCCGGGCTGATTACCCCGTCGCTGGACGAAATGGTCAACGTGGCGAAAGAGATGGAGCGTCAGGGGTTCACTATTCCATTGCTGATTGGCGGCGCGACCACCTCAAAAGCGCACACGGCGGTGAAAATCGAGCAGAACTACAGTGGCCCGACGGTTTATGTGCAGAACGCCTCGCGTACCGTTGGCGTAGTCGCCGCACTCCTCTCTGACACTCAGCGCGATGACTTTGTCGCCCGTACGCGTAAAGAGTACGAAACCGTGCGTATCCAGCATGCGCGTAAGAAACCGCGGACCCCACCAGTAACGATACAGGCTGCCCGCGACAACGATCTGGCCTTCGACTGGGAAAACTACACGCCGCCAGTGGCGCACCGCCTCGGCGTACAGAGCGTTGAAGCCAGCATCGAAACGCTGCGCAACTACATCGACTGGACGCCGTTCTTTATGACCTGGTCGCTGGCCGGGAAATACCCGCGCATCCTCGAAGATGAGGTGGTGGGAGAAGAGGCGAAACGTCTGTTCAAAGACGCCAATGACATGCTGGATAAACTCAGCGCTGAGAAGACCCTGAATCCGCGCGGCGTGGTGGGCTTGTTCCCGGCTAACCGCGTGGGGGACGACATCGAGATTTACCGTGACGAGACGCGTACGCACGTCATCAACGTCAGTCATCACCTGCGCCAGCAGACGGAAAAAGTCGGTTTCGCCAACTACTGCCTGTCTGACTTTGTTGCGCCGAAACTGAGCGGCAAAGCGGATTACATCGGTGCTTTCGCAGTTACCGGCGGTCTGGAGGAAGATGCACTGGCGGACGCCTTCGAAGCCCAGCATGACGACTACAACAAGATCATGGTGAAAGCGATCGCCGACCGCCTGGCGGAAGCGTTCGCGGAATATCTGCACGAGCGCGTGCGTAAAGTCTACTGGGGCTATGCGGCGAATGAGAACCTCAGCAACGAGGAGCTGATCCGCGAAAACTACCAGGGAATTCGCCCGGCACCGGGCTATCCGGCTTGCCCGGAACACACCGAAAAGGCCACCATCTGGGAACTGCTGGATGTAGAAGCGCACACCGGGATGAAGCTCACCGAATCCTTCGCGATGTGGCCAGGTGCGTCGGTTTCCGGCTGGTATTTCAGTCATCCAGACAGCAAGTACTACGCCGTGGCGCAAATCCAGCGCGATCAGGTTGAAGATTACGCCTTCCGTAAAGGCATGAGCGTGGCGGAAGTCGAACGTTGGTTAGCGCCTAATCTGGGCTATGACGCTGACTGATTCACAAAACTGTCATCTTTATTTACAACAAACAAGGCACTCAATGAGTGCCTTGTCTCTTTATTACGTTTAAACCCTTATACTGAAAGAACGTTCATCGGTACTGCTTGCCGGATGGCACATTTTTGTCGGCCTGATAAGCGTGGCGTCATCAGGTGTTATGTCATCGCTATGAGCCTCAGGAACATATAACGATAAGGAGAACCTGATTCCGTGCTAACTCTGTTACACCTGCTTTCTGCTGTCTCTATGCTGGTTTGGGGTACGCATATTGTGCGTACCGGCGTGATGCGCGTCTTCGGCGCCCGTTTGCGTACCGTACTCAGCCGTAGTGTTGAAAAGAAGCCGCTCGCCTTTTGTGCGGGTATCGGGGTGACGGCGCTGGTACAAAGCAGCAACGCCACCACCATGCTGGTGACCTCGTTTGTCGCGCAGGACCTCGTCGCGCTCACCCCTGCGCTGGTGATTGTACTCGGCGCCGACGTCGGGACCGCGCTGATGGCGCGTATCCTGACTTTCGATCTCTCCTGGCTGTCGCCACTGCTGATTTTTATCGGCGTGATCTTCTTTCTCGGACGTAAGCAGTCCCGTGTGGGGCAACTGGGGCGGGTTGGTATTGGACTGGGGTTGATTTTACTGGCGCTGGAACTGATTGTGCAGGCGGTAACACCGATCACCCAGGCTAACGGCGTACAGGTTATTTTCGCCTCGCTCACCGGCGATATCATGCTGGATGCGCTGATTGGTGCGATGTTCGCGATTATCAGTTACTCCAGCCTTGCGGCGGTGCTGCTGACGGCAACGCTGACCGCGGCAGGCATTATCTCGTTCCCGGTGGCGTTGTGTCTGGTGATTGGCGCCAACCTCGGCTCTGGCCTGCTGGCGATGCTTAATAACAGCGCCGCTAACGCCGCCGCCCGCCGTGTGGCGCTCGGTAGCCTGCTGTTTAAGCTGGTGGGTAGCCTGATTATCCTGCCGTTTGTTCATCCGCTGGCAAATCTGATGGATGAACTGCCGCTGCCGAAATCTGAACTGGTTATTTACTTCCATGTCTTCTACAACCTGGTGCGCTGTGTGGCGATGGTGCCGTTCGCAGAACCGATGGCGCGTTTTTGTAAGCGCATCATCCGCGATGAGCCGGAGCTGGATGCGCATCTGAAGCCCAAACATCTCGACGTCAGTGCGCTGGATACGCCGACGCTGGCCCTGGCCAATGCCGCTCGTGAAGCTCTGCGCATCGGCGACGCGATGGAGCAGATGATGGACGGGCTGAAGAAGGTGATGCACGGCGAGCCGCGTGAAGAGAAAGAGCTGCGCAGGATGGCGGACGACATTAACGTGCTATACACGGCAATTAAGCTCTATCTGGCCCGGATGCCAAAGGATGAACTGGCGGAAGAGGAATCACGCCGTTGGGCGGAGATTATCGAAATGTCGCTTAACCTCGAGCAGGCTTCCGATATTGTCGAACGTATGGGCAGTGAGATAGCGGATAAGTCGCTGGCTGCCCGTCGCGCATTCTCCGTGGAAGGATTGAAAGAGCTGGATGCGCTCTTCGATCAACTGCTCAGCAATCTGCAGCTGGCGATGTCGGTGTTCTTCTCTGGTGACGTCACCAGCGCCCGTCGTCTGCGCCGTAGCAAGCACCGTTTCCGTATTCTCAACCGTCGTTATTCGCATGCGCACGTTGACCGTCTGCATCAGCAGAACGTGCAGAGCATCGAGACCAGCTCCTTGCACCTGGCGCTGCTGGGCGATATGCAGCGTCTGAACTCGCTGTTTTGTTCCGTGGCCTATAGCGTGCTGGAACAGCCGGATGAGGACGATGAGCGCGACGATTATTGAGTGAGGTGGACCGGTTGGCCGGATAAGGCATTTATGCCGTTATCCGGCAACGTCGGTTAGAAGCAGTGACCTGCTTCGAGGGCAACCGCGTCTTCACCCGCTTTAAAGACGTAAGTGGTGTTCGGACCGCCAAGAACCGCCTGGCCGTTACTCACCTTAATCCAGTTTCCTTCCGGCAAACCAATCACCGTCAGCTCTGGTGCCACAACCAGCAGCTCGCGAATACGCTGTTCACGCGTTTCGCCTTTGTGGCCTTCCGGAAGCGCATTGGTGAAATGTGGGTTAATCTGCAGCGGGAACAGACCCAGGGCATCAAAACCTTTTGGATCGACAATCGGCATGTCGTTGGTGGTGCGGATGGTCTGGCAGGCGAGGTTAGAACCTGCGCTCCAGCCGATGTACAGCGCACCGCGTTTGACGACATCCACAATCGGCGCCAGCAGTCCGCGCTCGCGGCTCTCTTTCAGTAACTGGAAGGTGTTACCCCCGCCGACAATCACCAGCTCTGCGTTTTCAATGGCAGCGATCGGATCGGCAACGGTATGAATGCCAGTAACGTTGACGCCCATTGGCGCAAAGATGGCTGCCGTTTTCGCCGTGTATTCATCCCAGGTTTGCGTCACGCCAGCGAACGGAATAAACACCGCCGTACGGCGACCATTCAACTGCTCAGCAATCAGCGGTAGCGCATGTTCCATCCAGCCTTTGCCCGGCAGCGTCGAGTTACTCAATAAAAGCAGTTCCATCATTTCTCCATGTAATCAGAAAATTACAAACCGCGCTAATGCTACCACTATCAGCGTAACGCCTTACTGATATGGCTCACGATGTTGGAAGTGGGGAAAGCCGAACGGGTTAACCACAACCTCCTGTTGGAAAAACCCGTTCAGACTTAACAACGATCAATCTATTGAAACAGCGTCCTTTTGCGTAGTGGCAAACGCCAGGCCTTCGTCCTCCCAGCCCTTAATACCACCAATCATTATTTTCACCGGTCGACCTAGCTGCGCCAACTTCAGCGCCGCGCGATCGGCCCCGTTACAGTGTGGGCCAGCGCAATAGACGACAAACAGTGTGTCCTGTGGCCATTTTTTCAAGGATTCCGTATTTATCAGTCGATGGGGAAGATGAATCGCGCCAGGGATATGACAACGGGAAAAACTCTCTGCACTCCCCACTACATGTAAAAGCACAAAATCTTTGTCGTCAGCAGCAATCGCGGAATGAACGTCAGAACAATCCGTCTCCATATTCAGATGTTGCTGGAAATGGGCGATAGCTTGTGCAGATGAAGCGGCTGGAATATCAGTTACGGTACTCATATTGTTGTTTTCTCTTGTGGTGAAATCAGCTGTTGTGTTACCTCTTATCTCATCAAAAAATTAACCTTGAAACACCCTCTGACCATGACAGATTCCGCCAGGATCATGACAACATCTTCTCGCCCGTTGGTCGTTGCACTCGCTTATGACGGGCTATGTACTTTCGAGTTTGGCGTCGCAGTGGAAGTTTTTGGGCTTCCGCGACCTGAACTGGGAGAGGGCTGGTATCGTTTTGCCGTGGCTTCGGTTGATCAAGGTGAATTAAGGGCAACTGGCGGGGTTCGTATCGTTGTGGACGGTGGATATGAATTGCTGCAAGAAGCAGACACTATTGTCATTCCTGGCTGGCGTGACGTGAGCTCACCGGTCCCGGAAGCATTATGCGATGCGCTTCGTGAAGCACATCAACGCGGTTGTCGAGTCATCTCTATCTGTTCTGGTGTATTTGTTCTGGCTGCGGCAGGTTTGCTGGATGAGCGTAAGGCGACGACGCACTGGCGTTACGTCAGTGAACTCCAGCGACGCTTTCCCGCCATCAACGTTGTGGAAGATGTCCTGTATGTCGGTGACCACGACGTGCTCACTTCGGCAGGTAGTGCGGCAGGGATTGATTTATGTTTGCATGTGGTGCGCACTGATTTTGGACTTGAGATTGCCAATAACGTGGCCCGTCGCCTGGTGCTGCAGCCCCACAGGGATGGCAGCCAGACTCAGCAGCAACTGCGTCCTGTTGCCCGCAGTCGGGAAAGCCAGCGTTTTGGTCTTTTGCTTGACTGGTTACATAACAATATCGCGCAGAAGCATACCCTTGACGCTCTGGCCAGCCAGGTCGGTATGAGTCCCCGAACGTTGATGCGGCGATTTCAGGAGTCAACGGGGCTTACTCCCGCACGTTGGCTGATGAATGAACGGCTAAACCGTGCGCAGCAGGCGCTCAATACATCCCATATCAGTATTGAGCAGATCGCGCAGCAAACCGGGTTCGGCAGCGCAAACTCTTTGCGTTACCACTTTCAAAAACGATTTGGTATCAGCCCGCAGGCATTACGTAATCAGATGCGATAGCACATTTTCACGCTCTGCTTTTTTATCCCCCGCAAGGTAGGGTATATTTCGCTGTCAAAGGAGAAATTATGCTGCCCGACTCATCCATCCGATTAAATAAATACATCAGTGAAAGCGGAATCTGCTCGCGCCGCGAGGCGGATCGCTTTATCGAACAAGGGAATGTTTTCCTGAATGGTAAACGCGCCACCATTGGCGATCAGGTGATGCCTGGCGACGTCGTAAAAGTGAATGGTCGGTTGATTGAGCCGCGTGAAGCGGAAGATCTGGTTTTTATCGCGCTGAACAAGCCGGTAGGGATTGTCAGCACCACTGAAGACAGCGAACGCGACAACATTGTTGATTTCGTTAACCACAGCAAGCGCGTGTTCCCAATCGGTCGTCTGGACAAAGATTCCCAGGGACTTATCTTTCTGACCAACCACGGCGACCTGGTGAATAAAATCCTGCGTGCCGGTAACGATCACGAAAAAGAGTATCTGGTGACGGTAGATAAGCCGGTCACTGATGACTTTATCCGTGGGATGAGTGCCGGTGTGCCAATCCTTGGCACCGTTACCAAGAAATGTAAGGTCAAGAAAGAAGCGCCGTTTGTGTTTCGCATCACGCTGATTCAGGGGCTGAACCGCCAGATCCGTCGTATGTGCGAGCACTTTGGCTATGAAGTTACTAAGCTTGAGCGTACACGTATCATGAACGTTGGTCTGTCCGGCCTGCCGCTGGGTGAATGGCGCGACCTGACGGATGACGAACTGATCGACCTGTTCAAGCTGATTGAGAACTCGTCCTCAGAAGCCAAACCGAAGGCGAAAGCGAAGCCAAAAACAGCAGGCATTAAGCGCCCGGTGGTGAAAATCGAAAAATCGGCTGAGAAAGAGAAATCGCGCCCGGCGGCAAACGGGAAGCGTTTTACCTCGCCGGGGCGTAAGAAGAAAGGGCGTTAACGTCTGCCGCGCGTTGGTGTATTCGCTGACCAGGAAAATGATGCTTCCGCATCCGGTTTATAAGCCTGCTTTTTCTTCAACTGGCGGGCTTTTTTAGCTTCTGCTTCGCGCAAGGCCATCAGTTTATCGATGTACTCTTTCTTGATGCTGTTGGTCTCAGCGTTGGTCAGCAGTCGACCATGCGCAATGCGCGCGCGGTCGAGCAGCGTTTTCAGTTCACGCTGTTCGCGCTCGGTCATCTCTTTTTGGGTAATGCGGGGGAGTGCCATAAGGGTGCCCTCTGTTAGCCGATATTCGCAGTGTACGGCAAAGTGCAGAGGCTGGGTAGGCCGGATAAGGTGTTAGCCGCTATCCGGCCTGCCGCCGCCAATTAGCGGCGTTCTTTTTCTTCAATCGGTTTACCGGACCAGTAACCTGCCAGCAGCGAACCGGAAAGGTTATGCCAGACGGAGAACAACGCGCCGGGCAGCGCCGCAAGCGGGCCAAAGTAGATTTTGCCCAGCGCAGCGGCAAGCCCTGAATTCTGCATGCCCACTTCAATAGCCAACGTACGACAGGTTGACTCGTCGAAACCAAACAGTTTTCCGCCCCAGTAGCCGCCGAGCAAGCCAATGGTGTTATGCAGGATCACGGCGATAATCACCACAAAGCCGACAGACGCAATGTGCGAGGCGGAACCCGCCACGACGGCGCTGATGATCGCCAGGATGCACACCATAGAAAACGCCGGCAGATACGGTTCCACGGCTTTTACGACGCGTGGGAACAGATGGTGAATGACCAGTCCCAAAGCAATCGGAATGACCACGATCTGCAGAATACTCAGCAGCATACCCATCACATCCACCTGGATATGCGCGTCGACATACAGCCGTGTCAGCAGCGGCGTGGCGACAACGCCGACCAGCGTTGAAACCGATGAAATAGTCACGGAGAGCGCCACATCACCTTTTGCCAGATAGATCATGACGTTCGATGCCGTTCCGCTGGCGACGCTACCGACCAGCACCATCCCTGCCGACAGTTCCGGCGGCATATTAAATGCCAGCGCCAAAATCCATGCGGCGAGCGGCATCACCAGATAGTGCAGGAAAATACCCGCTGCGACCGGTGCGGGGCGTGAAAGTACGCGTTTAAAGTCGTCCACCTTCAGGTGAACGCCCATGCCGAACATGATCAGCATCAGCAACGACGGCACGAATGGCCCGACAGGCGTAAAGGTGGAGGGGGTGTAATACGCAATAACAGAGAGCAGCAGCGCCCATAACGGGAACAGCCGCGTGAGAGTAGCGAGCATGTTATCTTCCTTGCGATTGAAAT
The DNA here is from genome assembly GCF_030336725.1 of Citrobacter sp. Cb031. NCBI lineage: Bacteria > Pseudomonadati > Pseudomonadota > Gammaproteobacteria > Enterobacterales > Enterobacteriaceae > Citrobacter > Citrobacter sp. Cb031. The sequence goes on along the minus strand of NZ_JAOWDA010000008.1, from coordinate 111,470 downwards.
GTGTTGTGTTGTTATAAAAAAGCCGGGTTCGAGCCCGGCTATAGTTATTGTTTATCGCGTGATGAAATATTATTCAAACAAATTATGATGCAGCTTCTGTACCACCTGTTCGGCTTCGCTACCGGGCACCAGGAAGCACAGGTTATGGCTGGACGCGCCGTAGCAAATCATGCGGATGTTGAACGGCTCCAGTACACCAAACACCTCTTTACCCACGCCGCAGGCTTTGGACAGGTCGTTGCCAATCAACGCCACCAGCGCCAGGCCTTCTTCGACTTCAACCCGGCACAGGGCAGACAGTTCCATCAGCAGAGACTGCGTTAACAGCGTATCGCCGGTGGAGGTTGAACCGGTGGTATCCAGCGTCAGCGCTACGCTGACTTCAGATGTGGTAATTAAATCTACCGAGATATTGTGGCGTGCAAGGATGCCGAACACTTCTGCTAAAAAGCCGCGAGAGTGCAGCATATTCAGGCTATGCAGCGTCAGCAGCGTCTGCTTACGGCGTAGCGCCAGCGCACGGAACAGCGGTGGATTCGCGGTTTTATTGCAGACCAGCGTACCGCCTGCTTTTGGATCCTTGCTGGAGCCAACAAATACCGGGATATCGCTACGTACGGCCGGCAACAGGGTTGCCGGGTGCAGCACTTTCGCGCCAAAGGTCGCCATTTCCGCGGCCTCTTCAAAGGCGATTTCATCAATACGCTGCGCTGCAGGAACAACGCGCGGATCGGTAGTGTAAATGCCAGGAACATCGGTCCAGATATCGACGCGCGTTGCGTGCAGCGCTTCGGCCAGCAGGGCGGCTGTATAATCGCTACCGCCGCGCCCCAACGTGGTGGTGCGGCCTTTGCCTTCGCTGCCGATAAAACCCTGAGTGATTACCAGACCTTCGCTCAGACGCGGGGCCAACTGAAGCGTTGCCAGTTCAGCCAGCGCCGCGACGTCGGGTTCTGCGCGACCAAAACGATCGTTGGTGCGCATCACTTTACGCACGTCAAACCACTGTGCTTGCACGTTGCGTTCACGCAGGATTTCGACGAACAACAGGGTAGACATCAGTTCACCGTGGCTGACCAGTTCGTCGGTCAGGGCGGTTGAGGTCGCCAGTGACGCCGCTTCTGCCAGCGTGGTGATGTTTTCCAGCAGACGTTCAATCTCTTCACGAATTACGTTTGGATAACGCAGGCGTTCCAGAATATTGAACTGAATTTGACGAATGGCGTCGAGTTTTTCGAAGCGCTCGGTTGGCTCCAGCCCTTCAGCCAGTGCGACCAGCAGGTTGGTAATTCCAGCGGAAGCGGAAAGTACCACTACACGGACGTTAGCATCAGAAAGTACCACATCAGCGCTGCGATTCATGGCATCAAAATCCGCCACGCTGGTACCGCCAAACTTGGAGACAACTACATCAGTCATAACTACCTCGTGTCAGGGAATGAATAGAGCGACCATGGCACATAAGGCAGAACGAAAACCGGTGCAGGCGCAAATGCAAATACCGTATTTATAAATAAAATGTGTAGCTTGCACTGTCAACGCTGGGATTATGCGGATTTTTCATGCTGCGTTTCCGTTCAGTAACAGCGCTTATAACATCTATACTTTTTACCCCGGTTCGATGGATACAAGGGCGATGGCATTAAAACAATCACACTTTTCTGTGACTGGCGTTACAATCGATCTCAGTCACAATTCTCAAAATCAGAAGAGTATTGCTAATGAAAAACATCAATCCAACGCAGACCTCAGCCTGGCAGGCACTACAAAAACACTTTGAAGAGATGAAAGACGTTACTATCGCGGATCTGTTCGCGAAAGATGGCGATCGTTTCGCTAAATTTTCCGCGACGTTTGACGATCTGATGCTGGTGGATTTCTCCAAAAACCGCATCACTGAAGAGACGCTGGCTAAACTGCAGGATCTGGCGAAAGAGACCGATTTGGCAGGCGCCATCAAGTCCATGTTCTCCGGTGAGAAAATTAACCGCACTGAAGATCGTGCCGTGCTGCACGTGGCGCTGCGCAACCGTAGCAACACTCCAATCATCGTTGACGGCAAAGATGTGATGCCGGAAGTGAATGCGGTGCTGGAGAAGATGAAATCCTTCTCTGAAGCGATTATCTCCGGAAGCTGGAAAGGCTATACCGGTAAAGCCATTACTGATGTCGTGAACATCGGTATCGGCGGTTCTGACCTCGGCCCGTTCATGGTGACCGAAGCGCTGCGCCCGTACAAAAATCACCTGAACATGCACTTTGTGTCTAACGTCGATGGTACGCACATTGCCGAAGTGCTGAAGAAAGTGAATCCGGAGACTACGCTGTTCCTGGTCGCTTCCAAAACCTTCACCACTCAGGAAACCATGACTAACGCCCACAGCGCGCGCGACTGGTTCCTGGCGACCGCTGGCGACAACAAGCACGTTGCCAAACACTTCGCAGCGCTCTCCACTAACGGTAAAGCGGTTGGCGAGTTCGGTATTGATACCGCCAATATGTTCGAGTTCTGGGACTGGGTTGGCGGTCGTTACTCCCTGTGGTCTGCAATCGGTCTGTCCATCATCCTTTCTGTGGGCTTCGACAACTTTGTTGAGCTGCTTTCTGGCGCGCACGCCATGGACAAACACTTCTCCACCACTCCGGCGGAGAAAAACCTGCCGGTGCTGCTGGCGCTGATCGGTATCTGGTACAACAATTTCTTCGGTGCTGAAACCGAAGCGATTCTGCCGTACGACCAGTATATGCACCGTTTCGCGGCCTACTTCCAGCAGGGCAATATGGAATCCAACGGTAAATACGTTGACCGTAACGGCAATGCGGTGGATTACCAGACAGGCCCAATCATCTGGGGTGAGCCGGGTACTAACGGTCAGCATGCGTTCTACCAGCTGATTCACCAGGGTACCAAAATGGTGCCGTGCGATTTCATCGCTCCGGCAATCACCCACAACCCGCTGTCGGATCACCATCCGAAACTGCTGTCTAACTTCTTCGCCCAGACCGAAGCGCTGGCTTTTGGTAAATCTCGTGAAGTGGTTGAGCAGGAATACCGCGACCAGGGTAAAGATCCGGCAACGCTTGACCACGTTGTGCCGTTCAAAGTGTTCGAAGGTAACCGTCCAACTAACTCCATCCTGCTGCGCGAAATCACACCGTTCAGCCTGGGTGCGCTGATTGCGCTGTACGAGCACAAAATCTTCACTCAGGGCGCGATTCTGAATATCTTCACCTTTGACCAGTGGGGCGTTGAGCTGGGCAAACAGCTGGCGAATCGCATTCTGCCAGAGCTGAATGATGATAAAGAAATCACCAGCCATGATTGCTCAACTAACGGTTTGATTAACCGTTATAAGTCCTGGCGTTAATCTGCTTCTTCCTTCGAGCCGCAGCGGTGTTGGCTGCGTTCGTTAACCCCGGTAACATAGCTATCTATGCTCCCGGGGATTAACGATCTTGCCGCCTTGCTGCAATTCGAATGAATTTGCAGATTACTTATAAAAAAAGCCGATATTAATATCGGCTTTTTTTATAATCTGGCGCCCGAATATCTACGTTTTTGCTTTACACCTTTATTGAGCTTAATCCTAAAATAATTCATTCAACGTTATCGTGTTTCTGGTTTTTTCAGAATTACCGGATGTTGTGTTTTTGTTTTTATATTTTAACTTTTTGATTGTATTGATTTAATTATCTATCGTTAATCATTTTATTTCTTGCTATCTAATTATCCTAAATTCCCGCCTGGCGTAATTTGCACACTTTGGCTTGTGTATACTCGATCTCGCCCGAAATTCTTTTGGGTAAATCTCCATTCATACAATGAAGGGAATTTGTGATGAAAAAAGTTCTGTATGGCCTTTGGGCTATATCTGCGCTTGCGGCGACTTCTGTCTATGCTGCCCCCGTTCAGGTGGGTGAGGCTGCAGGGTCGGCTGCCGCGTCGGTTTCGGCAGGAAGTTCCTCCGCAACCAGCGCGAGCACCGTAAGTTCTGCGGTGGGGGTTGCCCTTGCGGCAACCGGTGGCGGCGATGGTTCTAACACCGGAACCACAACCACCACAACTACCAGTACCCAGTAATACCGGTACGTTTAATTCTAACCACACTTCGGTGTGGTTATTTTGCCGCTGCGGAGAAATGTCGTGAAGCGACCAGCGCTGATAATGGTTTGCCTGTTATTACAGGCGTGCTCAGCCACCACCGAAGGGCTGGGTCATTCGCTATGGGATAGCGTGTTTGGTACTCCCGGCGTACAGATGACGGACGATGAAATCAAAAACATGCCCTACGCCAGCCAGTACATGCAGCTCAACGGCGGCCCACAACTGTTTGTGGTACTCGCGTTCGCGGAAAACGGACAGCAGAAATGGGTGACTCAGGATCGGGCCATTCTCGTCACGCAGTCTGGGCGCATGGTGAAAACGCATCTCGGCGGGGATAACCTGATCGAGGTGAATAATCTCGCGGCAGATCCGCTCATCAAACCAAACCAGATAGTCGATGGGGCAACGTGGACCCGCACGATGGGCTGGACCGAACATCAGCAGGTGCGCTATGCCACCGCCCACTCGGTTTTCGAATGGGATGGCACTGACACCATTAAGGTTGGTAGCGAAGATACGCCAGTACGAATCCTTGACGAAGAAGTCACCACCGATCAAACGCGCTGGCATAACCGCTACTGGATCGACAGCGAAGGGCAGATTCGCCAATCGGAACAGTATCTTGGCGCACGTTACTTCCCGGTGAAAACCACGCTGATTAAGGCGGCAAAATCATGATGAAACGAGCCGTTGTGGCGCTGCTATTGAGCCTGAGCGCAGCGTCAGTTTTTGCTGCGGGTAGCGTTAAGGTCTTTACCTCCGCCAGCGAAGAGCCAAAGACGTTGACCGGGGCCGAACATCTGCTCGACCTGGTTGGGCAGCCGCGGTTGAGTAATAGCTGGTGGCCAGGAGCGGTTATCAGCGAAGAGCGGACAACGACGGAAGCAGAACGTCAGCAGCAGGCATTACTGGCTCGTCTGGCGATGCTCAGCGCTGAAGAAAGCGGTGACGATGCCGCGGCTATCAACGCATTGCGCCAGCAAATTCAGGCGCTGAAGGTGACCGGCAGACAGAAGATTAATCTCGACCCGGATGTTGTGCGCGTCAGTGAGCGAGGCAACCCGCCGTTGCAGGGCAATTACATGCTGTGGGTCGGACCGCAGCCAACGGATATAACGCTGTTTGGCCTGCTAAGTCATCCGGGTAAACAACCGTTTATGCCCGGGCGCGATATCGCCAGCTATCTCGATGGGCAACGTCGGCTCAGCGGCGCAGATCGTAGCTATGCCTGGGTCATCTATCCCGACGGACGCACGCAAAAAGTCCCGGTCGCCTACTGGAACAAACGTCACGTTGAGCCGATGCCCGGCAGCATCATTTTTGTCGGACTCTCTGATGCTGTCTGGCGCAGCACCCCGGATGAAATCAATGCCGACATTCTTCGCACCCTGACCCAGCGGATACCCGAATAATGAGAAAAACTTATCTGCTCAGCTTACTGGCGCTGGGCGTAAGCGTTGCCTGCCACGGTGAAACCTGGCCCGCGCCCATTGGACCTTCCCAGTCCGATTTTGGCGGCGTGGGACTGCTGCAAACCCCAACCGCACGCATGGCGCGTGAAGGCGAAATGAGCCTTAACTACCGCGATAACGATCAATACCGTTACTACTCTGCGTCGGTACAACTCTTCCCCTGGCTGGAAACCACCCTGCGCTATACCGATGTGCGTACCAAAAAATACAGCGGCGTGGAGTCGTTTTCTGGCGATCAGACTTATAAAGATAAGGCTTTTGATCTCAAACTTCGCCTGTGGGAAGAGAGCTACTGGATGCCGCAGGTGGCGGTTGGCGCGCGGGATATCGGTGGTACCGGCCTGTTTGATGCGGAGTATGTGGTGGCGAACAAAGCCTGGGGCCCGTTTGATTTCTCTCTCGGCCTTGGCTGGGGATATCTCGGGACCAGCGGCAACGTTAGCAATCCGTTTTGCTCATACAGTGATAAATTCTGCCATCGCGATAACAGCTACAAGCAGGCCGGTTCTATTGACGGTAGCCAGATGTTCCACGGCCCGGCGTCGCTGTTTGGCGGCGTAGAGTATCAGACTCCCTGGCAGCCGCTGCGCCTGAAACTGGAGTATGAAGGTAATAATTACCAGCAGGATTTTGCCGGCAAGTTGGATCAGAAGAGCAAGTTTAACGTCGGCGCTATTTATCGCGTCACCGATTGGGCCGACGTTAACCTCAGCTATGAGCGCGGGAACACCTTGATGTTTGGGGTCACGCTGCGGACTAACTTTAACGATCTGCGACCAAACTATAACGACAATACCCGCCCGAAATATCAACCACAGCCGCAGGATGCCATCCTGCAACATTCGGTGGTGGCGAATCAGTTAACGCTGCTGAAATATAATGCCGGGCTGGCGGATCCTAAAATTCAGGTGCAGGGCGATACGCTGTATGTGACGGGTGAACAGGTGAAATACCGTGATTCGCGCGAAGGGATCGAGCGTGCTAACCGGATCGTGATGAACGATCTTCCCGATGGGATCCGCACGATCCGCATTACGGAAAACCGCCTTAACTTGCCGCAGGTGACGACCGAAACGGAGGTTTCCAGCCTCAAGCGCCATCTGGAAGGCGAGCCGTTGGGCCATGAAACTCAACTGGCACAAAAACGCGTCGAGCCCGTGGTACCGAAAACGACCGAGCAGGGCTGGTATATTGATAAGTCACGCTTCAATTTCCATATCGATCCGGTGCTAAATCAGTCGGTGGGCGGCCCGGAAAACTTCTATATGTATCAGTTGGGCGTGATGGGAACGGCAGATTTGTGGGTTACCGATCATCTGCTGACCACCGGGAGTTTGTTCGCCAACCTCGCCAATAACTATGACAAGTTTAACTACACCAACCCGCCGCAGGATTCGCATTTACCACGCGTGCGTACCCATGTGCGTGAGTATGTGCAAAACGATGTCTACGTGAATAACCTGCAGGCCAACTACTTCCAGTCACTCGGAAACGGGTTCTACGGACAGGTTTACGGGGGCTATCTGGAAACTATGTACGGCGGAGCGGGGGCAGAAGTGCTGTATCGCCCGCTGGACAGCAACTGGGCGTTTGGTGTTGACGCCAACTACGTGAAACAGCGTGACTGGCGCAGCGCGCAGGACATGATGAAGTTCACCGACTACAGCGTGAAGACCGGGCATTTGACGGCTTACTGGAATCCTTCGTTCGCCCAGGATGTACTGGTGAAAGCCAGCGTGGGGCAATATCTGGCGGGGGATAAGGGCGGAACGCTGGAAGTGGCGAAACGCTTTGACAGCGGCGTAGTGGTGGGCGGCTATGCGACTATCACCGACGCCTCGCCGGATGAGTACGGAGAGGGTGATTTTACCAAAGGGGTGTACGTTTCTGTGCCGCTGGATCTGTTCTCGTCAGGCCCAACCCGCAGTCGTGCGGCGATTGGCTGGACGCCGTTAACACGCGATGGCGGCCAGCAGCTTGGACGTAAGTTTGGTCTGTACGACATGACCAGCGACAGGAGTGAAAACTTCCGCTGATAGATGGCCGGATGGGACCTGCGCTTATCCGGCTCTATAAACGACGTAATAATTGTGCCGGATTTCCCGCATACACGCCTTTCTCGGTGATCGATTTGGTCACCACGCTTCCCGCGCCGACGACCGCGCCATCGCAGATAGTGACCGCCAGAATGGTCGCTCCGCTGCCGATCGAGACATCGTCGCCAATCGTAATACGTCCCCAACTATTGCGGTCGGCATTGGGTTTTCCTTCGCGAAACATATCGTTGGCGAACATCACGCCGTGACCGATAAAACAGCGAGCGCCGAGGGTGACATATTCGCAGATGAAGGTGTGCGACTGAATTTTGCTGTCTGCGCCAATCTGCGTATTACCCTGGATTTCAACAAATGGTCCGACAAAAACGTTGTCCCCTAATGTGCAGTCGTAGAGATTTGCGGGTTCATAAATTACCACGTTCTCACCGCAGGTAACGTTGCGAACAGCGGATTGTCTGAGCTGCATAATTCATCCTGTGAAATGTGTCGTGACACTCATCATTCCCTGCTGACCTTTCTTGCACAAAATATAAACAAAAAATGTAGATCTCTGTCACATTTTTGCGTTATACAGGAACCTCGCCACTGAGTAAGAGGTGCTGTTATGACGTCGCTATCTCGTCCGCGCGTGGAGTTTATCTCCACTATTTTACAGACCGTGTTGAATCTGGGGTTGCTGAGTCTGGGCCTGATCCTGGTCGTATTCCTCGGGAAAGAAACGTTGCATCTGGCGGATGTGCTGTTCGCGCCGGAACAAACCAGCAAGTATGAACTGGTGGAAGGGCTGGTGGTTTACTTTCTCTACTTTGAATTTATCGCGCTGATTGTGAAGTACTTTCAGTCAGGTTTTCACTTTCCGCTGCGCTACTTTGTCTATATCGGGATCACTGCGATTGTGCGGCTGATCATTGTCGATCATAAAGCGCCGATGGATGTGCTGATCTATTCTGCGGCGATCCTGCTGCTGGTGATCACCCTGTGGCTGTGTAATTCCAAACGGCTGAAGCGAGAGTAAAAGACAACACGCCGCAATTGGGCTGCGGCGTGTTTTGGGTAAAAATTACTGCGCAGAGGCCGGCTGGGTTTTCTCCGCCGCGGGTTCCCACAGTTCTTCAAATTTATCCACCGTCATGATCGCCAATACGGTAAAGCTAAGGTTGATCACGCCGATGGCGATAACGCCTGCGCCAAACTAATTCTGTTTAATTTGTCGAGTTTCAGGCGAAAAATTGATTTGCAGTGATGGGGGGCACGAAAGGAAATAATCGTAAGCGTAATGCAAAATAACATAAAAAAAGGGCGCTCCGTAGAGCGCCGAATAACAGTCACAGGTTGGGATAACATAAGTTGAGGGTTGCAGTGGCATTGCCCGTTGCCGGGCAGTTACTTCGGTAAAACTTAACCTTTCACACCACCCGCCGTCAGTCCGTTGACCAGCCAGCGCTGTGCCAGCAGGAACACCAGAGTGATCGGAATGGCTGAAAGTACAGCTGCGGCGGCAAAGTCGCCCCACAAATAGTTCTGTGGATTGAGGTACTGCTGCATACCTACCGCAAGGGTATAGCTGTTCACATCACGCAGCAGCAGTGATGCGACCGGTACTTCGGTAATCGCGGCAATGAAAGACAGAATAAACACGACCGCCAGAATCGGAACGGAAAGCGGCAGCAACACCAGGCGGAATGCCTGCCACGGCGTTGCGCCATCCAGCGCGGCCGCTTCTTCCAGCGAACCGTCGATGGTTTCGAAATAGCCCTTAATCGTCCATACATGCAGCGCAATACCGCCGAGATAGGCGAAGATCACGCCACCGTGAGTGTTCAGACCAATAAACGGAATGTACTGGCCCAGGCGGTCAAACAAAGCATACAACGCGACCAGAGACAGCACCGCCGGGAACATCTGGAATATCAGCATCCCTTTCAGCAGGGTTGCTTTGCCCGGGAAACGCATACGGGCAAAGGCGTAAGCGCAGGTGGTGGAAAGCGTCACGATACCGATCGCGGTAATGGTGGCTACTTTCACCGAGTTCCACAGCCATAACAGCACCGGGAACGGCGGCGGCGTCACGCGGCCATCCACATGCTCAACGCTAAAGCCCAGCGCCAGTTTCCAGTGTTCCCAGGAGATGTTTTCCGGGATCAGGCTGCCGGTGGCAAAGTTACCTTCACGCAGCGAGATAGCGATAACCATCAGCAGCGGGAACATGATCGCTGCAATGAAAATCAGCAGCAGCAAGTGCGTTGTTAAGAGACGCAGTTTCTGAGATTTGGGTTGTACCATAGCCATGTTCGTTGTCTCCCTTAATCAAACTTCATACGCGTGGCTTTCAGGTTCACGATGGCCAGCGCACCGACCAGCAGGAAGATCAGCGTGGCAATCGCCGCCGCCAGACCGAAGTCCTGACCACCGCCGCCTTCGAAGGCGATACGGTAGGTGTAGCTCACGAGCAGGTCGGTATAGCCTGCTGGCGTGGTGGTACCAAGACGGTCTGGACCACCGTTGGTCAACAGTTGAATCAGCACGAAGTTGTTAAAGTTAAAGGCGAAGCTGGCGATCATCAGCGGCGTCAGCGGCTTAATCAGCAGTGGCAACGTAATCTTAAAGAAGTTCTGGAACGGACCTGCACCATCCATCGCCGACGCTTCATACAGGTCGTCAGGGATCGCTTTAAGCAGACCCATGCACAGGATCATCATGTACGGGTAACCAAGCCAGGTGTTGACGATAATAATCATCGAACGCGCGGTGGTTGGGTCGCTGAACCAGGCCGGTTTGATGCCAAACAGTGCGCTCAGCATCATGTTGATTTCACCGAAGCTCTGGTTGAACAGCCCTTTGAAAATCAGAATCGAAATAAACGACGGTACGGCATACGGCAGAATCAGCAGGACACGGTAAATCGCTTTGCCTTTGAGAGACTCCCACTGTACGAGACAGGCTAGTACCATCCCCACGGCCACGGTGAGGATCACGGTCAGAACGGAGAAGACCACCGTCCAGACAAAGATGGCGAAGAACGGTTTCTGAATGCCTTCGTCGGTAAATACGCGGGTGAAGTTGTCCCAACCGATGGCAACGGTATAGCCTGGGCTGAGTTTTTCGTTACCCCAGCTACCGTCAGCGTTAATTGCCTGATAATAACCAATATCGTTGTTGGCGCGGTATTTTACGCCGCTTTGGCTGTTGGTAAGCGTGCCGTCATCAGCGAGCGTATAGAGTGGCTGCGTGCCGGAAAACTGGCGCAGTGAACTCATAATCACTTTGCTTTCATCTGGCAGGATGGCGGTGAGTTGGGTTAACGCCTGGCGATTTTGCGTGATGATACGCAGCGTCGCACGTTCGCCCGCTGGCAGCGCCTCGGCTTCTTTCAACTGCAGTTTCTGTTCGCCGCCAAATTTAAAGGCGTCGGAGAGATAATTCTTGCCAGTTTCACCGTCGGTGAGGGCCAGTTGCCACTCCGTACCCGCCGGATACAGGCCGAAGTTGTAGGTTTTCCCCGCCTGATAAGAACGGTCCATCAGGACTTCCTGAGCACGTTCAAAGGTCAGTTGGTTGGTGCTGCTGTAGTTGGTAAAGGCAATTGCGATAGTACAAATCAGCGGAAACAGGACAAACAGCCCCATCCCGGCAACGCCTGGGTAAACATAGCGCCAGGCGTAGGCTTTACGGTTAGCAAAAATATACAGGCCAGCAGAGCTTAAAATCAGCGTCATGATGGCAAACAGGTACTCCCCCTGAGCATACATCAAAACAACAAGGTAACCGACCAGCAGCCCAAGCAGACCCATCACTGACCATTTCAGCCGGTCGCTTTGCCACCAGTGTTTCTTTTTAATGACATCCATGGGGATCAATCCTCTTTACGCTTTATCCTTCGCACTACCTCTTTGTTGGCTGCGGAAGCTCACCCCAGTCACTTACTTATGTAAGCTCCTGGGGATTTGCCTCCTTGCCGCCTCGATGTAGCGCGAATGATTTCGCGTAACAACGTATTCAATAAACCTGATTCCCTAAGAAATAAGGGAAACCGTATTACTTGGTGATACGACCTTGTGCATCTTTCAGCGCGGCATCGACGGTCTGACGGCCGCTGGCAGCGTTGATCACTGCGGTACGAACGGCATACCAGAATGCGGACATCTGCGGGATGTTCGGCATGATCTCGCCTTTCTGGGCGTTATCCATGGTGGCCGCGATACGCGGGTCTTTTGCTAACTGATCCTGGAAGGATTTCAGCGCAACCGCGCCCAGCGGTTTGTCCTTATTCACTTCATCCAGACCCTGATCGGTCAGCAGGTAGTTTTCGAGGAACTCTTTTGCCAGTTCTTTGTTCGGGCTGGCAGCGTTGATACCTGCGCTCAGAACGCCCACGAACGGTTTGGACGGTTTACCCTTGAAGGTTGGCAGCAGGGCAACGCCGTAATTCACCTTGCTCTTATCGATGTTGGACCACGCCCACGGACCGTTGATGGTCATCGCGGTGTCACCTTTGTTAAAGGCCGCTTCGGCGATGGAGTAATCGGTATCCGCGTTCATGTGTTTGTTCTTGATCAGATCAACCAGGAAGGTCAGACCCGCTTTTGCGCCCGCGTTGTCCACGCCCACGTCTTTCACGTCGTACTTGCCGTTTTCAAACTTGAACGCGTAACCGCCGTCGGCGGCAATCAGCGGCCAGGTGAAGTACGGTTCTTGCAGGTTGAACATCAGCGCGGATTTTCCTTTCGCCTTCAGCTCTTTATCCAGCGCAGGAATTTCTTCCCAGGTTTTTGGCGGGTTTGGAACGAGGTCTTTGTTATAAATCAACGACAGCGCTTCAACCGCAATCGGGTAGGCAATCAGTTTGCCGTTATAGCGTACGGCATCCCAGGTGAACGGATAGAGTTTGTCCTGGAACGCTTTATCTGGGGTGATTTCAGCCAGCAGGCCAGACTGAGCGTAGCCGCCAAAACGGTCATGTGCCCAGAAGATGATGTCAGGGCCGTCGCCAGTCGCAGCAACCTGTGGGAACTTCTCTTCCAGTTTGTCCGGGTGCTCAATGGTGACTTTGATACCGGTGTCTTTCTCGAATTTTTTGCCCACTTCAGCGAGGCCGTTATAGCCTTTGTCGCCGTTAATCCAGATAACCAGCTTACCTTCTTCAATCTTGGCGAGAGCCGAGGCGGAAAACATCATCGTCGTTAATGCAGACAATGCGAGGATGCGTGCGCCAGTTTTGATTTTCATAGTTCCCATCCTGTTTGGTGATTTTGCAGAGGTGGCTTAACGGTTACTAGTTTCTTTATACGACAACCTCTTTCCATCCTCCTTACCCCTACGCCCCACCCGCTCTTTATGTGATCTGTGTTACATAAATGTGAGTATTGCGTACTGGCGCACATAAAAACCCACTGATTTTTGCAGGCTGCATCACGAAATTCCTCCGCGGCGTACGGCCCGGGTCTCAGACGCTGTTCTCTCATCCTCCCGCCTCCTCCCCCATAAAAAAGCCGGGGGTGGAGGATTCACGCAGTCAAGGGATCACGCATAGTCAGCCCATCATGAATGTTGCTGTCGATGACAGGTTGTAACGAAGGGAGAAGGGCATGGCGAGCGTACAGCTGCGAAATGTAACGAAAGCCTGGGGTGACGTGGTGGTATCGAAAGATATCAATCTCGACATTCACGAAGGGGAATTCGTGGTGTTTGTCGGACCGTCAGGCTGCGGTAAGTCGACCTTGCTGCGTATGATCGCCGGACTTGAAACCATCACCAGTGGCGACCTGTTTATCGGGGAGACCCGGATGAACGACATTCCCCCCGCCGAACGCGGCGTGGGCATGGTCTTTCAGTCCTACGCGTTGTATCCCCATTTATCCGTCGCAGAAAACATGTCGTTTGGCCTCAAACTGGCTGGCGCAAAAAAAGAGGTGATGAATCAGCGCGTGAATCAGGTCGCGGAAGTTCTGCAACTGGCGCACCTGCTGGAGCGTAAACCGAAGGCGCTTTCCGGCGGACAACGTCAGCGTGTGGCGATTGGCCGAACGCTGGTTGCCGAGCCGCGCGTATTCCTGCTGGATGAACCGCTGTCGAACCTCGACGCCGCTCTGCGTGTGCAAATGCGTATTGAAATCTCCCGCCTGCATAAACGTCTTGGCCGCACGATGATTTACGTCACCCACGATCAGGTCGAAGCGATGACGCTGGCCGACAAAATTGTGGTGCTGGATGCTGGTCGCGTGGCGCAGGTCGGCAAACCGCTGGAGCTATACCACTATCCGGCTGACCGCTTTGTGGCGGGCTTTATTGGGTCGCCGAAGATGAACTTCCTGCCGGTGAAAGTCACCGGGACGGCCATCGATCAGGTGCAGGTTGAACTGCCCAACCGCCAGCAAATATGGCTACCAGTGGACAGCCATGCGGTACAGGTTGGTGCCAACATGTCTTTAGGTATCCGCCCGGAACATCTGCTGCCCAGCGATATCGCCGATGTCACCCTCGAAGGTGAAGTGCAGGTGGTCGAGCAGCTTGGTCACGAAACTCAAATTCATATCCAGATCCCCGCCATCCGTCAAAACCTGGTTTACCGCCAGAACGACGTGGTGTTGGTAGAAGAGGGTGCCACATTCGCTATCGGCCTGCCGCCAGAGCGTTGCCATCTGTTCCGTGAGGATGGCACTGCATGTCGTCGGTTGCATCAAGAGCCGGGCGTTTAAGGTCCCCATAAAAAACGAAACGCAAAGCCATTCGAAGCTACATCGAGGCGGCAAGTAAATGAATCCCCGGGAGTGTACAAAGAGTACGCGACTGGGGTGAAAGAACGCAGCCAACAAAGAGGCAGCCCGAAGGGGGACGCGTTTAAAGAAAAGCAATGATCTCAGGAGATAGAACGATGATTACTCTGCGCAAACTCCCTCTGGCGGTTGCTGTAGCGGCAGGCATTATGTCTGTTCAGGCAATGGCTGTAGATTTCCACGGTTACGCTCGTTCCGGTATTGGCTGGACAGGGAGTGGCGGTGAACAACAGTGTTTCCAGGCAACCGGTGCACAAAGTAAATACCGTCTCGGTAACGAATGTGAAACCTATGCGGAAATCAAATTAGGTCAGGAAGTGTGGAAAGAAGGCGATAAGAGCTTCTACTTCGACACCAACGTTGCTTACTCCGTCGCACAGCAGAATGACTGGGAAGGCACAGACCCGGCATTCCGTGAAGCAAACGTGCAGGGTAAAAACCTGATCGAATGGCTGCCAGGCTCCACTATCTGGGCCGGTAAGCGCTTCTACCAGCGTCATGACGTACACATGATCGACTTCTACTACTGGGATATTTCAGGTCCTGGCGCCGGTATTGAAAACATCGATCTGGGCTTCGGTAAACTGTCTTTGGCAGCGAGCCGTTCACAGGAAGCGGGTGGTTCATACGCTTTCAGCAGCCAGAATATCTATGATCGTACCAAAGACACCGCGAACGATGTATTTGACGTTCGTTTAGCGCAGTTGGCAACTAACCCGGATGGGATGTTGGAACTGGGCGTTGACTATGGTCGCGCGAATACCACCGATGATTACAGGCTGGCGGACGGCGCATCTAAAGATGGTTGGATGTTCACCGCTGAACATACCCAGAGCATGCTGAAGGGCTACAACAAGTTTGTCGTTCAGTACGCCACAGATTCCATGACCACCCAGGGCAAAGGCCTGAACCAGGGTTCTTATGGTTCTTCCACTACGACCATTGAAGATCCCGTTACTGGCGTTAAAACCAACTATGCCAACAACGTTGTGAATAACAACGGTAGCCTGTTCCGCGTGCTGGACCACGGTGCAATCTCCCTGGGCGACAAGTGGGACCTGATGTACGTCGGTATGTACCAGAACCTCGACATGGATAACGACCTGGGGACCGAATGGTACACCGTTGGTATTCGCCCGATGTATAAATGGACGCCAATCATGAGCACCCTGCTGGAAGTCGGTTACGACAACGTCAAATCTCAGCAGACCAGCGATCGCAACAGCCAGTACAAAATCACCCTGGCCCAACAATGGCAGGCGGGTGACAGCATCTGGTCTCGTCCGGCAATCCGCGTCTTCGCAACCTATGCAAAATGGGATGAAGAGTGGGGTTACATCAAAAATGGTAACGACGTAACCAAATTCGCAGCGGCAACGAACTCTGGCCTCAGCACAACCAGCCGTGGCGACAACGATGAGTGGTCCTTCGGTGCCCAGATGGAAATCTGGTGGTAATTCAGCACTAACCTGACGTAAAGACCGAAAGAGGGGCGCAAGCCCCTCTTGATTACGGTTTAGCGCGCTATTGCCTGGCTACCGCTGAACCCATGCTATCTGAGGTGATAACAATGAAAATGAAGAAAAGTCTCGTTGCCCTTTGTTTATCTGCAGGGTTATTTGCCAGCGCACCTGGCATCAGCCTGGCCGATGTGAATATTGTTCCGCAGAACACCACCGCGGCCCCATCTATTCCCACTGCGGCGCTGCAGCAGTTAACCTGGACGCCTGTTGATCAATCCAAAACCCAGTCTTCGCCGCTTGCGACAGCGGGTCAGCGTCTGGATGTCGCCGGTATTACTGGCCCGGTCGCTGCGTATAGCGTCCCGGCGAATATTGGCGAACTCACCCTGACGCTGTCCAGTGAAGTGAATAAACAAACCAGCGTATTTGCGCCAAACGTATTAATTCTTGACCAAAACATGACGCCATCTGCGTTCTTCCCCAGCAGCTATTTTACCTACCAGGAGCCCGGCGTGATGAGTGCCGATCGTCTGGAAGGAGTAATGCGTCTGACGCCAGCGCTGGGTCAGCAAAAACTCTATGTTTTGGTCTTTACCACTGATAAAGATCTCCAGCAGACCACAACCCTGCTTGACCCGGCAAAAGCCTATGCCAAGGGCGTAGGTAACGCTATTCCGGATATTCCAGACCCGATCGCCCGTCATACCACCGACGGTTTACTGAAACTGAAAGTCAAAACCAGCTCCTCCTCCAGTGTTCTGGTCGGGCCGCTGTTTGGCTCATCCGGCCCTGGTCCTGTCACGGTGGGCAATACCGCCGCGCCTGCGGTGACCTATGCGGCTCCGGCAGCAGCCGTTGCTGCTCCAGCGCCACAACCGGTGAAGAAAAGTGAGCCGATGCTGAACGACACGGAAAGTTATTTTAACCAGGGCATTAAGGATGCCGTTGCGAAAGGCGATGTCGATAAAGCGCTGAAGCTGCTTGATGAAGCTGAGCGTCTGGGATCCAAATCTGCCCGATCCACCTTTATCAGCAGTGTAAAAGGCAAGGGGTAAACATCGCCCCGCATTGTTGATTTTGCAACAACTGGTGCGTCTCCTGGCGCACCTTTTTTTATCCTTCGGTGCTAATTGTTACACTTATGTTGCTCTGGCGATCACTTAATTGTGTTTGCTCACCCCGTAATGCATTTTCTGCGATACAATGCCTTCAAGTTATAAATCGGAGAGTAAGGCATGCCACACCCTGCGTTAACGCAACTGCGTGCGCTGCGTTATTTTGATGCGATCCCGGCGCTGGACGCCCAACTGCTCGACTGGTTGTTACTGGAAGATTCCATGACTAAACGTTTTGAGCAGCAGGGAAAACAGGTCACCGTAACGTTGATTCGCGAAGCATTCGTTGGGCAAAATGAGGTGCCTGAAGAGCTGCCGCTGCTGCCTAAAGAGTCCCGTTATTGGTTACGTGAGATCCTGTTATGCGCGGATGGTGAACCCTGGCTTGCCGGGCGGACCGTGGTGCCTGAATCAACCTTGTGCGGCCCTGAGCTGGCCTTACAAAATCTGGGGAAAACCCCGCTCGGACGTTACCTGTTTACATCATCGACATTGACCCGAGATTTTATTGAGATTGGCCGCGATGCAGCGCTGTGGGGGCGCCGTTCCCGCCTGCGGCTGAGCGGTAAGCCGCTGATGCTTACCGAGCTTTTTCTACCTGCATCGCCGTTGTACTGAGAGGAAGATAAAGATGGAGTGGAGTCTGACGCAGAATAAGCTGCTGGCATTTCACCGCTTGATGCGTACGGATAAGCCAATCGGTGCCTTACTGCTGCTCTGGCCTACGCTGTGGGCATTGTGGGTGGCAACCCCAGGCATGCCACAATTGTGGATCCTGGCGGTTTTTGTCGCTGGCGTTTGGTTAATGCGCGCCGCCGGCTGCGTGGTGAATGATTATGCCGACAGGAAATTTGACGGACACGTTAAACGCACCGCAAATCGACCGCTGCCGAGCGGGGCCGTCACTGAAAAAGAGGCCCGAACGCTGTTCGTCGTATTGGTACTGCTGGCCTTCCTGCTGGTTTTGACGCTCAACACGATGACCATTTTGTTGTCCGTTGCGGCGTTAGCGCTGGCGTGGGTTTACCCGTTCATGAAACGCTATACGCACCTGCCGCAGGTGGTGCTGGGGGCGGCGTTTGGCTGGTCGATCCCGATGGCGTTCGCCGCCGTGAGCGAGTCCGTACCGCTGAGCTGCTGGCTGATGTTCCTCGCCAATATTCTCTGGGCGGTGGCCTACGACACCCAATATGCGATGGTTGACCGCGATGATGACCTGAAGATCGGCATTAAATCGACCGCGATTCTGTTCGGTCAAAACGACAAGCTGATCATTGGTATCCTGCAGGTGGGCGTACTGGTGCTGATGGCGCTGGTGGGTTGGCTAAACGGGCTGGGACTGGGTTATTACTGGTCTCTGCTGGTGGCTGGCGCGCTGTTTGTATATCAGCAGAAACTGATCGTCAATCGCGAGCGTGATGCCTGTTTTAAAGCGTTTATGAACAATAACTACGTCGGTCTGGTGCTGTTCTTAGGGCTGGCGATGAGCTACTGGCATTTTTGAGTTTGGCTTAGCCTGCAAAATAAAAAACCGGTCATTTCATTTCGACCGGTTTTTTTATGCTTACTCGCCTTGTGTGGCGCTCTCGATGGTCAGACGCACATCTGACGTGACCAGTTCGGCCAACATCTGATAGATCTTCATCGTCTCTTCCGGTTCGGCATCTCCGGTATCGCTGATGAATCCCTCGTCACGCAGCGTCAGCACCAGAGAGCTGAACACGGCTTTATCGAAGAATTCCGGCGCGTTAATGCCGTGCAGTACGGAGAGGCGTTGCGCTACGGTGCGGCTCTCTTTCTCCAGCGTGCCACGGTTGATAGACGGGTTCGCGCTCAGCAGCCAGAAGGTAATGGCGTAGCGTTGCAACGTCTCGCGAGCACCCGCCGCCAACAGCTGTAGCGTACGAGAGCGGGCCGGATTGATATGCAGTTCGTCATCGTTCAGGGCGATCAGTCCCTGGCGCTGCATTTCGCTGGCCAGTTCGTCAATCACTCCGGCGAGTTCATCACGCTCCCAACGTAAGAACAGCTCTGCTTTCAGCATCGGGTACAGCGCATCAATATGCTGCTGTAGCGCGGCGCGTGAAATACGACGATGCTGAGTCACAATGGCTGCCATTAACGAAGGCAGAACCAGCATATGCGCAATGTTGTTGCGGTAATACGTCATCAATACCGCCTGCTCGCGCGGCAGAATGATGATGTCACCGATGGTGTCTTTCTCGACCTCAAACTTATTCATCTGTAAGGCATGGTCGATCAATTCACTGGCGCTCTGCGCAGGAACCGTACAATCTGCCGCGTACGGCACGTTGCGCAGCAGACTCAGATAGCAGTCGAGCTGTTCAGTCAGTTGCTCACGGGTCAGAGATCGCTGGCGGGAGGCCAACAGCGCGGTACAGCACAGGTTCATGGCATTGGCCGCGCCTGCATTGTTAATGCGTACCATCAGATCGGCGGCAATGCTATTCACCGTCGGCGTCAGCCAGGCCGGGCGGATGGACTCGATAGGATCGATCGATTCACGCCACTCCGGTACATGCTGGTTGAGGTAAGTCATCAATGGCATCGGTTCGCCAAAGTTGACATAACCCTGGCCCAGATTACGCAGCTTGCTCAAGCCACGCAGCATTTGCGGCAGACTCTCTTTCTCTTTCGTCGCGCCACGCAGCTCTTTCGCGTACGTGCCTACTTCCATTACGTGCTCGTAGCCGATGTAGATGGGGACGAGGGTAATCGGACGCGTACCGCCGCGCAGCATCGCCTGAATGGTCATCGACAGCGTGCCGGTTTTCGGGTCGAGCAGACGCCCGGTACGTGAACGGCCTCCTTCGACAAAGTATTCAACCGAGTAGCCGCGGCTGAACAACTCGCCCAGGTATTCGCGGAAAACGGTGGAATAGAGCTTGTTGCCCTTGAAGGTACGACGAATAAAGAACGCGCCCAGACGACGGAAAATCGGACCTGCTGGCCAGAAGTTCAGGTTGATACCGGCAGCGATGTGCGGCGGAACCAGCCCCTGGTGGTACAGAACGTACGACAGCAGCATATAGTCCATATGGCTGCGGTGGCACGGAACATAGACGATTTCGTGCCCATCGTGCGCCAACTGACGTACACGCTCCGCATTGTGAACGTTAATCCCCTGATACAGACGGTTCCAGGTAAAGCCCAGAATACGGTCTGTCAGACGAATCATCTCGTAGGAGAAGTTGGCGGCAATCTCTTCCATCAGCGCAATGGCATTTTGCTGCGCTTTTTCATGGGAGATTTTTTTACTGCGCGCTTCATCTTCTACCGCGCGAGCGATAGCTTTTGAGGCCAGCAGCTTATTAAACAGGTCCTGGCGGGCAGGGAGGCGCGGGCCGACTGCGGCCAGACGCTGACGAGCAAAGTGCATGCGCGCCACGCGAGCCAGTTTCTGAGCGATGATTTTATCCGTACCGTGTTCGTCCGCCATGCGACGCAGGGAGACCGACGGGGAGAAGCGGACAAAACTGTCGCGACCCAGCCAGGACACAGCAAAGAATTTCTGTACGCCGTTTAGCATGCGCAGCGGCGGATTGACCTCGCCTTTTTCACGCCCAGGCGCACGGCCAAACATCACCGAAACCGGCACCATTTGCACATCCAGGTCTGGATTGCTGCGATGCAAGTCGAGATAGTTATGGAACAGCTTAATGGACTCTTCTTTCGGCGTGTAATAGGTGAACACGCGCGGGCCGCCGTGAATAAACACGTAGCGCGGCAGCAGAGTTCCGTCTATCTCCAGCGGTTCCAGGGGATCCGGGAGATCGTGCACCAGACATTGGGCACGCAGCGTCAGCAAGTCTGCTTTTGAATTGTACGGTAGGACGTACATAATGGGACGCGAAGTATCGAGCCCCAATTCCGGAGCAGGTTCTGCCGGAATAGACTTGCTTTTTACCAGGACGCTTAATGGTAAATTCAGTAATTTGTAGTAAATTCGTGGCCAGCCGGACATAAACGATGTAAAGCCTCTGGTTAATAATGCAAATGCGCTGCAAGGATATCAGAAAGTTTAGTGAATTTCTGGTGTATCCGGTCATACTTCGCGCTGCTTTGCCACACCCTGAAACAAACGGGGTAACGTTACAATGACATTGACGCTAATAATGTAAAAAGGTTCTTTTTGATGGCCAATAATACCACTGGATTCACCCGAATTATCAAAGCTGCAGGCTATTCCTGGAAAGGTTTTCGCGCCGCATGGATCAATGAGGCGGCATTCCGCCAGGAAAGCGTTGCCGTACTGTTGGGCGTAGCCATCGCCTGCTGGCTGGACGTCGATGCCATTACCCGCGTGCTGTTGATTGGTTCCGTGATGCTGGTGATGATCGTTGAAATCCTCAACAGTGCGATTGAGGCGGTGGTTGACCGTATTGGCTCTGAGTATCACGAACTTTCCGGTCGGGCGAAAGATATGGGCTCGGCGGCGGTATTGCTGTCTATTTTTGTCGCTCTGATCACCTGGGGCATCCTGTTGTGGTCGCATTTGCGATAAAGATTCCACAACTGCATAAATCTCCTGTTTTTTGTGCAGTTTGCGGTTCCAAAATCACCTTTAGCTGTATATACTCACAGCATAACTGTATATACACCCAGGGGGCGGAATGAAAGCGTTAACGGCCAGGCAGCAAGAGGTGTTTGATCTCATTAGGGATCACATCAGCCAGACAGGTATGCCACCGACGCGTGCGGAGATCGCGCAGCGTTTGGGGTTCCGTTCCCCAAACGCCGCTGAAGAACACCTGAAAGCGCTTGCGCGTAAAGGCGTACTTGAAATTGTATCCGGCGCATCGCGCGGTATTCGACTGCTGCAGGAAGAAGAAGAAGGGTTACCGCTTGTCGGACGCGTAGCGGCAGGCGAGCCACTGCTGGCGCAGCAGCACATCGAAGGTCACTATCAGGTCGATCCTTCACTGTTCAAACCGAACGCCGATTTTCTGCTGCGCGTCAGCGGTATGTCGATGAAAGACATCGGTATTATGGACGGTGATTTACTGGCTGTGCATAAAACTCAGGATGTGCGTAACGGTCAGGTTGTTGTTGCCCGTATCGACGACGAAGTCACCGTTAAGCGCCTGAAAAAGCAGGGCAACAAGGTTGAGCTCCTGCCAGAAAACAGCGAATTTAAACCTATTGTTGTCGACCTGCGCGAGCAAAACTTCACTATTGAAGGGTTGGCGGTAGGCGTCATTCGTAACGGTGAATGGCTGTAATTTTCTGTTGATTCCCTGTAGGCCGGATAAGACATTTACGTCGCTATCCGGCAACTTGCCCGGTGGCGCTACGCTTACCGGGCCTACACAGCATCTTTTTTCAGTACATCTAACTTCTTCTCAGGCTCTCCTGTATGCCTTTCTTTACCTCTTCTGATAAAGCACTCTGGCACCTCGCCTTACCGATGATCTTCTCCAATATCACCGTTCCCCTGTTGGGACTGGTGGATACCGCGGTGATTGGTCATCTGGATAGTCCGGTCTATCTTGGCGGCGTTGCTGTTGGCGCCACGGCGACCAGCTTTCTCTTTATGCTGCTGCTTTTTTTGCGCATGAGTACCACCGGCCTTACCGCGCAGGCATTTGGCGCGAAAAATCCGCAGGCGCTGGCGCGCGCGTTGGTGCAGCCGCTATTGCTGGCGCTGGGGGCTGGGCTGCTTATCGCACTGTTTCGTACGCCGATTATCGATCTGGCTCTGCACATTGTCGGCGGAAGTGAGGCGGTACTGGAGCAGGCCCGACGTTTCCTGGAAATCCGCTGGTTAAGCGCACCCGCATCGCTGGCGAATCTGGTGCTGCTCGGCTGGTTGCTTGGCGTTCAGTATGCGCGCGCGCCAGTTATCCTGTTGATTGTCGGCAATATTCTCAACATTGTGCTCGATTTATGGCTGGTAATGGGCCTGCATATGAACGTGCAGGGAGCGGCGTTAGCGACGGTGATTGCCGAATATGCCACGCTGCTGATTGGCCTGATGATGGTACGCAAAGTCCTGCATATGCGTGGAATTTCGCTGGCAATGTTGAAGCTGGCGTGGCGTGGCAACTTCCGTCGTTTGCTGGCGCTCAACCGCGACATCATGCTGCGTTCGCTGCTGCTACAGCTCTGCTTTGGGGCCATTACGGTTCTGGGCGCGCGTTTGGGAGGCGATATCATCGCGGTTAACGCCGTTCTGATGACTCTGCTGACGTTTACCGCCTACGCGCTGGATGGATTTGCCTATGCTGTGGAAGCGCATTCGGGTCAGGCCTATGGGGCGAGGGATGGCAGCCAGTTGCTTGATGTCTGGCGGGCGGCCTGTCGACAGTCCGGTATTGTGGCTATTCTGTTTTCGCTGGTTTATGCCCTGTTTGGCGAGCAGATTGTTGCGCTGCTGACCTCGCTGCCGCAAATCCAACTTTTGGCCGATCGCTATCTTTTCTGGCAGGTGGTTTTGCCGCTGGTGGGAGTGTGGTGTTATCTGCTCGACGGTATGTTTATTGGAGCGACACGAGCTGCAGAAATGCGCAACAGTATGGCCGTTGCCGCAGCAGGGTTCGCATTAACGCTACTGGCTTTACCGTTGCTGGGAAATCATGGTTTGTGGCTGGCGTTAACCGTTTTTCTCGCGCTGCGTGGGCTGTCCCTGGCCTTTATCTGGCGGCGTCACTGGCGTAATGGAACCTGGTTTGCCTGAGCGGATGGTTAAAAATTCCGAATAGTAAATAAAACCCAGAATCCCTGACTACACTTATTCTCACGTCCAGCAAAAACAGCATGTGTCTGGACATGGCACTCTCGCTATTCACAACCTAACGATGAGGACTTGATGATGAATAAAGACGAAGTCGGCGGCAACTGGAAGCAGTTTAAAGGTAAAGTGAAAGAGCAATGGGGCAAACTGACCGATGATGATATGACGGTCATTGAAGGTAAACGTGACCAACTGGTCGGTAAAGTCCAGGAGCGTTACGGTTACGCGAAAGATCAGGCGGAGAAAGAAGTGACCGATTGGGAAAAACGTAATGATTACCGCTGGTAATTAACCCTTCCCTCCTGAGAGTACAAGGATGTACGCTCTCCCACCCGCTTAACGCCCAACTTTCTTCTTCACCTGAATCGTATGGTCATGCTGGCATTCGCCAGGGTGACGACATGACTCAACCTCCACACAGGCCGGGCACAGTCCATGGGCTTCAATAACGTTATGTCGCAGGGCAAAACCCATTTTGGCTGCCAGCGTATGCATGATGTCTTCCACGCCTTCCGCGCACTCTTCTTTTACCACACCACAGCGGTCGCAAATGAACATTGCGGAACTGTGGGTTGGCTGATCGAACAGATGGCAAAGCACATAGCTGTTGGTGGATTCCACCTTGTGCACAAACCCTTGTTCCAGCAGAAAATCAAGCGCACGATACACGGTCGGCGGCTTGGCCTGCGGCTCGGTTTCCCGCAACAGGTCAAGTAGGTCGTAAGCGCTGATTGCGCCTTCCTGCAGGCTCATCAGGCGCAGCACTTCGAGGCGTTGTGGCGTAAGCCGTACGTTGCGTTGCGCACAGAGTTTTTCAGCTTGAGCCAATAACTCCTGCGTGGTGGTTTTGTCCATTTGGCGCCTCGATTTGCGTGCAAGGTTAATCCCTTACTTTAACATGTTCTGTTTAAAACACCGAGATCCACCGCGGTGTGCTATACCTGACCCATCGCAATACTGGAAAATAATCATGAAAAGACCCGATTGTATTCGTCACTGGCGTGAAGTTGAGGGGGCTGATGACTCCACCTATCCCGATAGCGATGAGCTGTTTTCCATAGGTGCGCCGCTTGCCCGCAAGCTGGGGTTAGGGCGACTCGGCATTCATCATGAGCGCCTGCCGCCGGGCCGACGCACCTCGTATCCGCACGCTGAAAGCGATGAGGAAGAGTTTATCTATGTGCTGGAAGGATATCCTGAGGCCTGGATTAACGGTTATTTATGGAAGCTGGAACCGGGCGACAGCGTCGGTTTCCCGGCGGGCACCGGCGTGTGTCACACCTTTATCAATAACACCAGTGAAGAGGTACGTCTGCTGGTCGTGGGTGAGGCGAACAAAAAATACAATCGTATTTATTATCCGCTTAATCCGGTTTATGCCGCCACGCGTGAGGACCGCTGGGTCGACCATCCGCCGCAGTTTTTTGGATCTCACGACGGAAAACCGGGGCGTAAATAGCGCTTGTCGGGGAGCAGGGAGGGGGAACTGCGAGGATGTGGCTCACTATCGTAACGGTCTATGCTATAGTAGCGCCCCTTTTTTAACCGGATGCTTGAATATTCGCCATGCTGCCTGAATCTCAGTCTACCGCTTTTCCCGCTCATCGTTTTTCTATCGCGCCGATGCTCGACTGGACGGACAGACATTGCCGCTACTTTTTGCGCTTACTGTCCAGCCAGACGCTGCTCTACACGGAGATGGTAACCACCGGCGCGATCATTCATGGTAAAGGCGATTATCTGGCGTATAGCGAAGAAGAACATCCAGTCGCTTTGCAACTGGGCGGGAGCGATCCGGCTGCGCTGGCGCAGTGCGCAAAGCTTGCTGAACAACGGGGCTATGACGAAATTAACCTCAACGTGGGTTGCCCTTCCGATCGTGTACAGAATGGAATGTTTGGTGCCTGTCTGATGGGAAATGCGCAATTGGTCGCTGATTGCGTCAAAGCGATGCGCGATGTGGTATCGATTCCGGTAACGGTGAAAACCCGTATCGGTATTGATGACCAGGACAGCTACGAATTCCTGTGCGATTTCATCAACACGGTCTCCGGTAACGGTGAATGTGAGATGTTTATCATCCACGCCCGCAAGGCCTGGCTGTCTGGGCTAAGCCCGAAAGAAAACCGCGAAATCCCACCGCTGGATTATGACCGTGTTTATCAGCTAAAGCGCGATTTTCCGCATCTGACAATGTCGATCAACGGTGGCATAAAATCGCTGGAAGAAGCGAAAATCCATCTGCAACATATGGATGGCGTGATGGTGGGGCGCGAAGCTTATCAAAACCCAGGCATTCTGGCGTCCGTTGACCGCGAGATTTTTGCTGTCACCAGCGAAGATGCCGATCCGGTCGCCGTAGTGCGTGCGATGTATCCGTATATTGAGCGTGAACTGAGTAAAGGAACCTATTTGGGGCATGTCACGCGCCATATGCTGGGACTGTTTCAGGGGATTCCAGGGGCACGGCAGTGGCGTCGCTATCTGAGCGAAAATGCGCATAAAGCCGGGGCAGATATTGAGGTTCTGGAACATGCGCTGAAGCTGGTGGCAGACAAACGTTAAGTTTTCGCCAAAAGTTAGTGAATTTCACCACGCCCTGCGCTTCGTCGCGGGGCGTTTGCTTTATAAATCAATATATTAATTTTGGCATGTTTCTTGTAAAGCTGTGGAGAGTATTTCATTTCGGGAGAGAGCCATGCTGGAACTACTTTTTGTGATTGGATTTTTTATCATGCTGATGGTCACCGGCGTATCTTTGCTGGGAGTGCTGGCCGCATTGGTGGTAGCCACTGTGGTGATGTTTTTGGGCGGACTATTTGCGTTGATGATTAAACTGTTGCCCTGGCTGTTATTGGCCGTTGCCGTGGTGTGGGTTATCAAGGCGATAAAAGCGCCAAAAGTCCCACAGTATCAGCGCAATAACCGCCGATTTTACTAAGGTATTGAGCGGTGTGTCACAACCTGCAACATTGCCTTTAGAAGCAAATAGGAATTGATTATCAAATCTGTCACTATTGCCAGGTTAACGAATTCATCGAGCTGTACCCTACATACAGCCGAACTAAAAAAAGAAAGGGCTTCCTACGGGAAGCCCTAATTCTTTCTTCCTCCTTCATAATTCAAACCGCAGGTTTGTTGGCGGCTTGAATTATTTAACGGAAATGAGGGCGTTACGGGATCAACAAACTCGACCCCTGTGTGGCCCGGCTTTCCAGCACTTCATGAGCACGCTGCGCGTCGTGCAGTGCGAACGTCTGGCCCGGTGCGACATCCACTTTGATCACTCCGCTGGCAATCAGCGAGAAAAGCTCATTGCTGGCTTCGGTTAATTCATGGTGGTTGGTGATGTAACCCTGGAGTGAAGGGCGAGTCACGTACAGCGAACCTTTCTGATTCAGAATGCCTAAGTTAACGCCAGTCACCGGTCCGGAAGCATTACCAAAGCTGACCATGAGCCCCCGGCGCTGCAGGCAATCCAGTGAGGCTTCCCAGGTATCTTTCCCCACCGAGTCATACACCACCCGCACTTTTTTACCGCCAGTGATCTCTTTTACACGTTCTACAATGCTCTCTTCACGATAGTTAATGACCTGCCATGCGCCGGCCTGCAGCGCAATTTGCGCTTTTTGCGCATTACCGACGGTGCCAATCAGCTTCGCACCCAATGCTTTTGCCCACTGGCAGGCAATCATACCGACGCCGCCTGCTGCCGCATGGAACAAAAATGGTTCATCGGGCTGAATTTCATAGGTCTTACGCAACAGATAAAAAACGGTGAGCCCTTTAAGAAATGAGGCTGCAGCTTGTTCAAACGAGATAGCGTTGGGCAAAATAGCGGTTTTATCAGCCGGGACGTTATGCACTGAGCTGTAGGCGCCCAGGGGAGACTGAGCGTAAACCACGCGATCGCCGGCTTTAATGTGCGTCACTTTGCTACCGACTTTACTGACCACGCCTGCGGCTTCGGTACCCAGGCCGCTGGGCAGAGAAGGCGGTGGATAAAGACCACTGCGGATATAGGTGTCGATATAGTTGATCCCAATCGCTTTGTTCTCGACCTGGATTTCATTTTCCGCCGGGTCTACAGGCGTAAACTCCACTGCCTTGAGTACATCAGGGCCACCATGCTTGTGAAATTCAATACGTGTTGCCATGCTTCCTCCAAAAGAAATGTGGTAATCTTTCGACCCAATCATTATCTCGGTAACTCCATTCACTATGGCAGGAAATAAACCCTTCAACAAACAACAGACTGATGCTCGTGAGCGCGATCCCCAGGTCGCCGGGCTGAAAGTACCGCCGCACTCGATTGAAGCGGAACAGTCGGTGTTGGGCGGTTTAATGCTGGATAACGAACGCTGGGACGATGTGGCCGAGCGTGTGGTGGCGGAAGATTTTTATACCCGACCGCACCGGCACATCTTCACCGAAATGCATCGCCTGCAGGAGATGGGAAAACCCATCGATC
The DNA here is from genome assembly GCF_030336725.1 of Citrobacter sp. Cb031. NCBI lineage: Bacteria > Pseudomonadati > Pseudomonadota > Gammaproteobacteria > Enterobacterales > Enterobacteriaceae > Citrobacter > Citrobacter sp. Cb031. Next base: position 83,260 of record NZ_JAOWDA010000008.1, on the reverse strand, counting down.
TGATCACGCTTGCAGAATCGCTGGAAGTTCAGGGGCAACTGGACAGCGTCGGCGGTTTTGCTTACCTGGCTGAGTTATCTAAAAATACGCCAAGTGCAGCGAACATTAGTGCCTATGCGGATATTGTCCGCGAACGTGCCGTTGTTCGTGACATGATTTCGGTGGCGAACGAGATCGCGGAAGCTGGGTTTGATCCGCAAGGCCGTTCCAGTGAAGATCTGCTGGACCTCGCGGAATCCCGCGTCTTTAAAATTGCTGAAAGTCGCGCCAATAAAGACGAAGGTCCGAAAAATATTACCGATGTGCTCGACGCTACCGTCGCGCGTATCGAACAGCTGTTCCAGCAGCCCCACGATGGTGTCACCGGGGTCAACACCGGTTATGACGACCTCAATAAAAAGACTGCTGGTTTGCAGCCGTCAGACTTAATTATCGTCGCCGCGCGTCCGTCGATGGGTAAAACGACATTTGCAATGAACCTCGTCGAAAATGCGGCGATGTTGCAAGATAAGCCGGTTCTTATCTTCAGTCTTGAAATGCCCTCAGAACAGATCATGATGCGTTCCCTGGCCTCACTCTCACGTGTAGACCAAACCAAAATCCGTACCGGTCAACTGGATGATGAAGACTGGGCGCGAATTTCCGGAACAATGGGTATTTTGCTGGAGAAACGAAACATCTATATTGATGACTCCTCCGGCCTGACGCCAACGGAAGTGCGCTCACGTGCCCGTCGTATCGCCCGCGAACACGGTGGTATCGGACTTATCATGATCGACTACCTGCAGCTGATGCGCGTGCCGTCGCTCTCCGACAACCGTACGCTGGAAATTGCTGAAATTTCCCGCTCGCTGAAAGCGTTAGCGAAAGAACTGCATGTGCCGGTGGTGGCGCTGTCGCAGCTTAACCGCTCTCTGGAACAACGCGCCGATAAGCGTCCGGTCAACTCGGATCTGCGTGAGTCCGGCTCCATCGAGCAGGATGCCGACTTAATCATGTTTATCTATCGTGATGAGGTTTATCACGAAAACAGCGACTTGAAAGGCATCGCCGAGATCATTATCGGTAAACAGCGTAACGGCCCGATCGGTACGGTGCGCCTGACGTTTAACGGTCAGTGGTCGCGCTTCGATAACTATGCTGGCCCGCAGTACGACGACGAATAACAACACTGAATCAGGTTACTCAAGCAAATACTTATCAAGGAATACAAATGCAAGCGGCAACTGTAGTCATTAACCGCCGCGCTCTGCGACACAACCTGCAACGTCTGCGTGAACTGGCTCCAGCCAGTAAACTGGTTGCGGTCGTGAAAGCGAACGCTTACGGCCATGGTCTGTTAGAGACCGCGCGAACGCTCCCCGATGCGGACGCTTTTGGTGTCGCTCGTCTTGAAGAAGCCCTGCGGTTGCGAGCGGGAGGGATCACGCAGCCCATCCTGCTGCTGGAAGGATTTTTTGATGCTTCCGATCTGCCGACTATCTCCGCGCAGCGTCTGCATACTGCCGTCCACAACCAGGAGCAGCTTGAAGCTCTGGAAGCCGCGGTACTGGCTGAACCGGTCACCGTCTGGATGAAGCTCGACACGGGAATGCACCGCCTGGGCGTGCGTCCGGAGCAGGCCGAGGCGTTTTATCAGCGCTTGACGCAATGCGAAAACGTGCGCCAGCCGGTCAATATCGTCAGCCACTTTGCGCGCGCGGACGAGCCTGAGTGTGGTGCGACCGAAAAGCAGCTCGATATCTTCAATAGCTTTTGCGCAGGTAAACCGGGTCAGCGTTCGATCGCCGCGTCGGGAGGTATTCTGCTGTGGCCGCAGTCTCACTTCGACTGGGCGCGTCCGGGGCTGATTCTGTATGGCGTATCGCCGTTGGAAAACCACTCTATCGGTGCCGATTTTGGCTGCCAGCCGGTGATGTCGCTCACTTCCAGCCTGATTGCGGTGCGTGAACACAAAGCGGGCGAGCCGGTTGGCTATGGTGGAACCTGGCTGAGCGAGCGTGACACGCGTCTTGGCGTAGTGGCGATGGGCTATGGCGATGGTTATCCGCGCGCAGCGCCGTCTGGGACACCGGTACTGGTCAATGGCCGTGAAGTGCCGATCGTCGGTCGCGTCGCGATGGATATGATTTGCGTCGATTTAGGTCCCGAGGCGCAGGATAAAGCCGGCGATTCGGTTATCCTGTGGGGTGAAGGCCTGCCCGTTGAACGCATTGCTGAAATGACGAAAGTAAGTGCTTACGAACTTATCACGCGCCTGACCTCAAGGGTGGCAATGAAGTACATCGATTAAGTTCATGATGTGCCGGACAAGGCGGTTACGCCGCCATCCGGCAATATTCCTCTCAACATCCTCTCGATCTTCTCCCGCTTCCGGTTTATTGTGTTCTTAACCCCTGCCTGTAAACCTGGAGAACCACACGTGTTTCAAAAAGTTGACGCCTACGCCGGCGACCCGATTTTATCGCTCATGGAGCGTTTCAAAGACGATTCACGTAGCGACAAAGTGAACCTCAGCATCGGTCTGTACTACAACGAAGACGGCATTATTCCTCAGCTTAAAGCGGTGGCAGAAGCGGAAGCCCGACTAAATGCTAAACCGCATGGCGCTTCGCTGTATCTGCCGATGGAAGGTCTGAACACTTATCGCCATACTATTGCGCCGCTGCTGTTTGGCGCAGAGCATCCGGTTCTCCAGCAGCAGCGCGTCGCAACGATTCAGACGCTGGGCGGCTCCGGTGCGCTAAAGGTTGGCGCAGACTTCCTGAAACGCTATTTCCCTGATTCTGGCGTGTGGGTCAGCGATCCGACCTGGGAAAACCACATCGCGATTTTTGAAGGTGCTGGGTTCGAAGTAAGTACTTACCCCTGGTATGACGACACCACCAATGGCGTGCGTTTCAACGACCTGCTGGCCACGCTGAACACCTTACCGGCGCGCAGCATCGTACTGCTGCATCCGTGCTGCCATAACCCGACGGGTGCGGATTTAACCCCCGCGCAATGGGATGGTGTCATTGAGATCCTGAAAGCTCGCGATCTGATCCCGTTCCTGGATATTGCTTACCAGGGTTTCGGCGGTGGAATGGAAGACGATGCCTATGCGATCCGCGCCATTGCCAGCGCCGGATTGCCTGCACTGGTCAGCAACTCATTCTCGAAGATTTTCTCTTTGTACGGCGAGCGTGTCGGCGGACTTTCAGTGGTCTGTGAAGACGCTGATGCCGCCAGCCGCGTTCTGGGGCAGCTAAAAGCGACGGTGCGTCGTAACTATTCCAGCCCGCCAAACTTTGGTGCGCAGGTCGTGGCCGCAGTGTTGGGTGATGACGCGCTGAAAGCCAGCTGGCTGGCGGAAGTCGAAGAGATGCGTACCCGTATTCTGGCGATGCGCCAGGCGCTGGTTAACGTATTGAATGCGGAGATCCCTGGTCGTAACTTTGATTACCTGCTGCAACAGCGCGGGATGTTCAGCTATACCGGGCTCAGCGCTGCTCAGGTCGATCGCCTGCGCGATGAGTTCGGTGTGTACCTGATAGCCAGCGGTCGTATGTGCGTGGCCGGGTTGAATCACGGTAACGTGCAGCGGGTGGCGAAGGCATTTGCCGCCGTCATGTAACCGGGTTTTTAGGCCTGATAAGCGTCGCGCCATCAGGCATTGTATTGCCGGATAGAGGTGTAATCACCTTATCCGGCCTACTTTCTTTCACCGTGCTATTGGTCTGTTTTCCAATGTGATCATGCTCTTTTTCCAGGACAAAACCAGAGAAAATCCTTCCTTTCCCTCCCCCTAAGGGGTAAGGTCAGATAGTTTTTTGACCAGTTGTTAATAAAAAAATGATAACTAACTGACTACTTAGGGAAAAATATGCGCAAGTTTACGTTGGCACTGAGTGCCGTTTGTTTATTGTTCACGCTAAATCAGCCGGCCCAGGCGTTAGTTTCCTCTCCCTCTCAGCTTAATCCAGGCACCAACGTTGCAAAACTCGCTGAGCAGGCACCCATTCACTGGGTCTCCGTGGCACAAATTGAAAACAGCCTGACCGGACGCCCGCCGATGGCCGTCGGGTTTGATATCGATGACACCGTCCTCTTTTCCAGCCCAGGCTTCTGGCGCGGAAAAAAAACGTATTCTCCGGACAGTGAGGATTACCTGAAAAACCCGGCCTTCTGGGAAAAAATGAACAATGGCTGGGACGAATTCAGCATTCCGAAAGAAGTGGCGCGTCAGTTGATTGATATGCATGTGCGTCGCGGCGACAGCATCTTTTTCGTAACCGGGCGTAGCCAGACGAAGACCGAAACGGTGTCGAAAACGCTGTCCGATAACTTTCACATCCCGGCCGGCAATATGAACCCGGTCATTTTTGCCGGTGATAAGCCGGGCCAGAATACGAAAACGCAGTGGCTGCAGGATAAAAATATCCGCATGTTCTACGGCGACTCTGATAATGACATTACCGCCGCCCGAGATGTGGGTATTCGCGGTATTCGTATTTTACGCGCTTCTAACTCCACTTATAAACCGTTACCACAGGCCGGCGCGTTTGGTGAAGAGGTGATCGTCAACTCGGAGTATTGAGGATGTTGCTTGCGGTTGTTGTTTTTTTAAACAAATTTGCGTTACCTGCTTTTACCTTTTGCGGACTTGCTGCACACTGAATAAAAGATGTTCTCATTAGGCAATATGCTGGTAAGGGGAATTAAGATGACAAATTCGGAGTTGCTGCAATACTGCATGGCAAAAATGGGCGCCGAGCAGAGCGTACACAGTGACTGGAAGGCCACACAAATCAAAGTCGAAGATGTGCTTTTTGCCATGGTAAAAGAGGTGGAAGAACGCCCGGCGGTGTCACTGAAAACCAGCCCGGAACTGGCAGAGTTGTTACGTCAGCAGCATAGCGATGTACGGCCAAGCCGGCATCTCAATAAGGCGCACTGGAGTACGGTGTATCTGGACGGCTCGCTGCCGGATTCGCAAATCTACTACCTGGTAGACGCCTCTTATCAGCAGGCCGTAAACACGCTGCCGGAAGATAAACGCCGGATACTGGCGCAGTCCTGATCTGTTTTCCGCAATGAGGCGCCAGCGCCTTATCCGGCCTACAAGCAATTATGCATATTTTGTAGGCCTGATAAGCGTAGCGCCATCGGCATGATTACAACAGTGGTTTGAGGAAACGGGCCGTGTGTGAGGCTTCACACTCAGCGACCGTTTCTGGTGTGCCTGAAACCAGAATTTCCCCGCCGCCGCTGCCGCCTTCCGGACCGAGATCGACAATCCAGTCAGCGGTTTTTATCACGTCCAGATTGTGCTCAATCACTACGATGGTGTTGCCCTGATCCCGGAGTTGATGCAGCACGTCCAGCAGTTGCTGAATATCCGCAAAATGCAGACCGGTGGTCGGTTCGTCGAGAATATACAGCGTTTGACCGGTACCGCGTTTGGACAGTTCACGCGCCAGCTTCACGCGCTGCGCTTCACCGCCCGAGAGCGTGGTGGCGGACTGACCCAGTCGAATGTACGTCAGACCCACGTCCATCAGCGTTTGCAGCTTACGCGCCAGCGCCGGAACGGCATCGAAGAACTCACGCGCTTCTTCAATCGTCATATCCAGCACTTCGTGGATAGTCTTGCCCTTGTACTTAATCTCCAGTGTTTCGCGGTTATAGCGCTTGCCTTTACACTGATCGCACGGCACGTAGATATCCGGCAGGAAGTGCATTTCGACTTTGATCACGCCGTCGCCCTGACAAGCTTCACAGCGTCCGCCGCGGACGTTAAAGCTGAAACGACCCGGAGTATAACCGCGCGCACGCGACTCCGGCACGCCGGCAAACAGTTCGCGCACTGGCGTAAACACGCCGGTGTAGGTTGCCGGGTTAGAGCGCGGCGTACGGCCAATCGGGCTTTGGTCAATGTCGATCACTTTGTCGAAATGTTCCAGGCCCTGAACATCACGATATGGCGCGGGTTCAGCCAGCGTGGCGCCGTTCAGCGCCGTCTGTGCAATCGGGAACAGCGTGTCGTTAATCAGCGTCGATTTACCCGAACCGGAAACACCGGTAATGCAGGTAAATAAACCAACCGGCAGCGTCAGGGTGACATCTTTCAGGTTGTTACCGCGCGCGCCGGTCAGCTTCAACACTTTTTCCGGGTCTGCCGCCACGCGCTGTTTCGGCACTTCAATCTTGCGCTTACCGCTCATGTACTGGCCGGTCAGCGACTCAGGCACGGCCATGATATCTTTTAGCGTACCTTCGGCAACCACCTGGCCGCCGTGAACGCCCGCGCCAGGGCCAATGTCGATAACGTGGTCAGCGGCGCGAATCGCGTCTTCATCGTGCTCAACCACAATGACGGTATTGCCCAGATTACGCAGGTGGATAAGCGTACCCAACAGACGCTCGTTATCGCGCTGATGCAGACCGATAGACGGTTCATCCAGCACGTACATTACGCCGACCAGACCTGCGCCGATCTGGCTTGCCAGACGAATACGCTGGGCTTCGCCGCCGGAGAGCGTTTCTGCTGAACGCGACAGCGTCAGATAGTTGAGGCCGACGTTGACCAGGAACTTCAGACGATCGCCAATCTCTTTGAGAATTTTCTCTGCAATCTTCGCTCGCTGACCCGCAAGCTTCAGGTTGTTGAAGAAATCCATGGCGTGACCGATGCTCATGTCGGAAATCGCGGGCAGCGGCGTATTTTCGACAAATACGTGGCGGGCTTCCCGGCGTAAACGCGTCCCCTCACAGCTGGCGCACGGTCGGTTGCTAATGAACTTGGCTAATTCTTCACGTACCGCGCTGGATTCCGTCTCTTTATAACGGCGCTCCATATTGTGCAATACGCCTTCGAACGGATGGCGGCGTACGGACGTATCGCCGCGATCGTTCATGTATTTAAATTCGATATTCTCTTTACCGGAACCGTACAGCACCACTTTATGCACGGCAGGGTTCAGGCTGGCCCATGGGGCTTCGACGTCGAATTTATAGTGTTCCGCCAGTGACTTAAGCATCTGGAAGTAATAGAAGTTACGGCGATCCCAGCCGCGGATAGCACCACCGGCCAGCGACAGTTCCGGATTTTGGATCACCCGGTCAGGATCGAAATACTGCTGCACGCCGAGACCGTCACAGGTCGGGCATGCACCCGCTGGGTTATTGAACGAGAACAGACGTGGTTCCAGCTCGCGCATGCTGTAGCCGCAGATCGGACAGGCGAAGTTGGCGGAGAACAGCAACTCTTCCGCTTTCGGATCGTCCATATCGGCGACCACCGCCGTACCACCGGACAGTTCCAGCGCGGTTTCAAAGGATTCAGCCAGTCGCTGGGTGAGATCGTCGCGTACTTTAAAGCGGTCAATCACCACTTCAATAGTGTGTTTCTTTTGCAGTTCAAGCTTGGGCGGATCGGAAAGGTCGCACACTTCACCGTCGATACGGGCGCGGATATAACCCTGGCCTGCCAGGTTTTCCAGCGTTTTAGTATGCTCGCCTTTACGCTCTTTAATCACCGGCGCCAGCAGCATCAGACGTTTGCCTTCCGGCTGCGACAGAACGTTGTCCACCATCTGGCTAACGGTCTGGGCCGCCAGGGGAACATCGTGATCCGGGCAGCGCGGTTCGCCAACGCGGGCAAACAGCAGACGCAGATAGTCGTGAATTTCGGTAATCGTACCTACCGTGGATCGCGGGTTGTGGGATGTCGATTTTTGTTCAATTGAGATGGCGGGAGACAGCCCCTCAATGTGGTCGACATCCGGCTTTTCCATCAGCGACAGAAACTGACGCGCGTACGCGGAAAGGGATTCAACGTAACGACGCTGCCCTTCGGCATACAAGGTGTCGAAAGCGAGCGAAGATTTGCCTGAGCCCGAAAGCCCGGTGACGACAATCAGCTTGTCGCGCGGGATGACGAGGTTGATGTTTTTGAGATTATGGGTGCGGGCGCCCCGAACTTCGATCTTATCCATTCATCTTTCCCGGATTAAACGCTTTTTTGCCTGGCTGCATGGTGCTACCGGCGATCACAAACGGTTAATTATGACACAACCTGACCTGAATGGATATACAGTATTGGAATGCAAAACGCAGATGCCTGTGCAACAATGTCTGTCTGGGGTTGTTTACTGGAATCGATCTCGCAACGTAGTAAAAGCGCTATTGGAAATGCTACAATCCCGCGCTTACACTTATTCAGTAACGTTTTTCAGGAGACACAATCATGGCCAGCAGAGGCGTAAACAAGGTGATTCTCGTCGGTAATCTGGGCCAGGACCCGGAAGTACGCTATATGCCGAATGGTGGCGCAGTTGCCAACATTACGCTGGCTACTTCCGAATCCTGGCGTGATAAAGCGACCGGCGAAATGAAAGAGCAGACTGAATGGCACCGTGTGGTGCTGTTCGGCAAACTGGCGGAAGTTGCCAGCGAATATCTGCGTAAAGGTTCCCAGGTCTATATCGAAGGTCAGCTGCGTACCCGTAAATGGACCGATCAATCCGGCGTAGAAAAGTACACCACTGAAGTTGTGGTTAACGTTGGCGGCACCATGCAAATGCTGGGCGGTCGTCAGGGTGGTGGGGCTCCGGCAGGTGGCGGCCAGCAGCAGGGTGGTTGGGGTCAGCCTCAGCAGCCGCAAGGTGGCAATCAGTTCAGCGGCGGCGCGCAGTCTCGCCCGCAGCAGCAGTCGGCTCCGGCAGCGCCGTCTAATGAGCCGCCGATGGATTTCGACGACGATATTCCGTTCTAATCCTTCTGCTTTTCGCTGAAAATTATGGCTACCTCAGGACTGGGGTAGCCATATGCAATTCTGTTATCAGTTCAACACCATCGGCCAGTCTGGCGGTGTATGACTCATCACTTCAACCATTACGGTTTCAATGTTCTTCCAGATTGCGGACATATCCACCAGGGTTATGCCGAGTAATCCGGTCGCAAACCAGCAGGCAAAAACCAGCCCTAAACCGCTGCTAATGACGGCCAGGCCAATATAATCTGATTTACGAAAACGGATATTAAGCGTACTGGCTAAAAACATCAGCACTGCACTGAGTAATTGCCACCGCAGAAGAACCACGCCAGTTGTTATCGTTGCCATGAAAAACGTCCTCAGAAAGTCTGGATGCCCAGGACAGCGCGGGGGTGTTCACCGAGGGTGTAGTACTCTGGCTATCGACGGGCAATAACATGAATGAAACATCGTTTCTGTTACATTATTTTTGTGAACTATATCACACTTGCTCGTTTGTTCACCAGTGTTGGGCGTATTTTTTGCAGGATGATAACCATGTTAAATATGTGGTTATATTCAAGGAAGCAATGATACTAAATAATCAATCTTAAAGATGCATTTTTGTTACCTGTTTTATTTATCCTAAATTCATCGTTAAAAAAATCTAATGAATTTCTTAAATAAAGCCAGGATAGTGCTTATAAAAAATTACTCCTTGGGGATAATAACGTTATGAAATAAGCATAACTTTAAGTTTGCCTTACGGAAAAATAATATCATCATCAACTATTATCAGACTTTTACATAGAGAAGTCTGTTGCTAATACTGATAGATTCATGCAACTTAATCAGTCGGTGTTTATAGCATCTTGCCTTAATGGGTTCTGGCATATACGAAACAGGGAAACAGGGCTGACATGAATCACAGTGCGCGACGCAAGATACTGAAGTTCCTCGGAACATTCATGGTGGTATTGCTCCCCGTGGTGCTGGCGTTATGGTTTGCTCAAATCCGGGCAATGTCCGAAACCCGTAATCAACTTCGCTCTTTTGCGCAACTGGTGTTAAATAAAACTGAATTGGTGATCCAACAAGCCGATTTAGCGCGAGATATGGCCCTGTTGTATCAAGGTAAGATGTGTACCCCGGCACATCAGAAAAATATGCTAGATATTATTCGTGGTCGTTTATATATCAGCGAGCTAATTTATGCGCAGGGCGATCATTTTTTGTGCTCTACGTCGATGGCGCCGCCAGTCGCCTATATTATGCCGACCGCCGACTATAAACGTACGCCGGACATCTCCATTTATTACTATCGCGATACCCCCTTTTTCGCTGGCTACAGAATGACGTATATGCAACGTGGAAACTACGTTGTCGTCATCAACCCATTATCTTACAGCGAAGTTATGTCAGATGACCCGGACCTGTCCTGGGGCGTGTATGACACGGTAACGGGTACTTTTTTCTCTGCCAGCGAAGGGGCGCATATTGCGCAGTTATTGCCGTTGGTGCACGGTGAAGCCTCAACCTTCCAGTTGGACGATCGCTTCTACACCAAAGTGCATTCAGAAAAACGCCCGATTGCGATTATTGTGTCGACCTCGGATAAACGCATACATTCGATTTTCTATCATGAGGCTGCGTTAACGATTCCTTTCGGGATTATCTGCAGCATCCTGATGCTGTTAATGTGGTGGCGCACGCGTCAGGAATACTTATCTCCCCGCCGCTTGTTAAAACGCGCAATCAAAAAACGTCAACTGTGTCTGCACTACCAGCCGATCATTGATATCGAAAACGGTCAGTGCGTAGGGGCTGAGGCTCTGCTGCGCTGGCCGGGCTGTGATGGTGAAGTAATGAGCCCAACCGAGTTTATTCCGCTGGCTGAAAAAGAGGGAATGATTGAGCGGATCACGGATTACGTGATTGAAGAGGTATTCAACGATTTAGGATATTTTCTTTCGGCGCATCCTCAGCTTTATATCTCGATAAACCTCTCTGCTTCTGACTTTCATTCATCCCGACTTATTGCCCTGATTACCGACAAAAACCGTGAGTACTCTGTGGCGGCCCAGCAAATTAAAGTCGAGGTGACGGAACGCGGGTTTATTGATGTAGATAAAATGACCGCGGTAATCCAGGCGTTTCGTCAGGCGGGTTATGAAGTGGCGTTTGATGATTTTGGGACGGGATATTCCAATCTACACAATTTATCCGCGTTGAATATCGATATCCTGAAGATCGACAAATCATTTATTAGTACGTTGTCCACCAACAGCACCAGTCACCTGATTGCCGAACATATCATCGAAATGGCGCAAAGCTTACACCTGAAGATGATTGCGGAAGGGGTAGAGACGGTTGAGCAAATCGAGTGGCTGCGCGAACGTGGCGTACAGTATTGTCAGGGCTGGTATTTTGCGAAGGCGCTGCCGCCACAGGAGTTCATGCACTGGATACAACGGTCGCCCGCCATACTGACGCAGAGCGGGCAATAATCTTACAGGCGGTGGCGGTAATCGCTGGGGGTACGATCAAACTCGCGGCGAAACACGCGTGAGAAGGTTTGTTGTGATACGTAACCAAGATCCATCGCGATATCGAAAATAGGTCGCTCGGTCGTCCGCAGTTCAACAGCAGCCAGCAGGAGTCGACGCTGGCGGATATAGTCACCCAACGTCTGGCGCATCACCGTGCGGAACATTCTCTGTAAATACCACTTCGAGTAACCTGATTTTTTCGCCACCGCCTCAATGTTCAGCGGCTGATCGATATGGTCGTCAATCCATTCAATAAGGGTCTGAATAATCTGCTGATGGGACATAGGGCTGCCTCTTTTTCAGTATTCGATTCGTCGTTTTGTCTGTGGGCGAGTATAATTCCTCAAGTTAACTTGAGGTAAAGCGATTTATGGAAAAGAAATTACCCCGAATAAAAGCGCTGCTCACGCCAGGTGAAGTCGCAAAGCGTAGCGGCGTAGCGGTATCAACCCTGCATTTCTATGAAAGCAAAGGGTTAATCAGCAGTATGCGCAACAGCGGCAATCAGCGCCGATACAGACGTGATGTGTTGCGTTATGTGGCGATTATCAAGATTGCTCAACGCATCGGGATCCCGTTGGCAACGATCGGTGATGCGCTCGGCGTATTACCTGAAGGACATTCGCTCAGTGCTAAAGAGTGGAAGCAGCTCTCTTCGCAATGGCGTGAAGAGCTGGATCGACGCATTCATACTTTAGTGGCGCTACGCGATGAACTGGATGGGTGTATTGGTTGCGGTTGTTTGTCGCGCAGCGATTGCCCGTTGCGTAACCCAGGCGATCAGCTTGGCGAGAAGGGGACCGGGGCGCGTCTGCTGGAAGATGATTGATGTGAAATATCTGATGGATTGACGGATACAAAACTAAAGCGCCACAGAGGGCGCTTTAGTTTGGTTCCGGTCTTTGTCTTTCACTCTATCCCGCTGGTTCACGGGAGGGTTTCCCCCGACATCAACACCCCTCAGTCGAGCACATTAGGTGAGGTTCCGGTCTGTGTTGATAATGTAATTGTAAGCCACCTCTCTCCATTTACCAGTGAAATGGTGATTTTTTAGCCAAAAAATTTTCCGCATCTTCACCGGTTTTCTTGCGCAAGTTTGCGTGAAAAAGCCACACCGATGTTGTAATAACTCCGCAAAATTTGTTGCGAGACTGCGCATTGACGATAACGTTTGCGCATCGACTGATTATTTATTGCGCGTTATAAGAAGAAATGAGTAAAAAGCGGCAAAGTTCAGTTGAAAACCAGCGTATGATCGCTGGATAATCGTTTGCTTTTTTTACCACCCGTTTTTTATGCGCGGAGCTAAACGTTTGCTTTTTTGCGACACCCCTATTGACGCAAACCTGGCACATGGAGAAAACGTTTAGCAGGCAGTGGATTGTCCAGCACGCATAATGACGAAAAAATAAACTCTCAGGGGATGTTTTCTATGTCTACGCCTTCAGCGCGTACCGGCGGTTCACTCGACGCCTGGTTTAAAATTTCGCTCCGCGGCAGTACCGTTCGTCAGGAAGTCGTTGCCGGATTAACGACGTTCCTGGCCATGGTCTACTCCGTTATCGTGGTTCCGGGGATGCTGGGTAAAGCCGGATTCCCGCCTGCCGCTGTATTTGTGGCAACCTGTCTGGTCGCGGGCGTCGGTTCTATTGTGATGGGCCTGTGGGCAAACCTGCCGCTGGCGATTGGCTGCGCCATTTCTTTGACGGCGTTTACCGCGTTCAGCCTGGTACTGGGACAACATATCAGCGTGCCTGTTGCGTTGGGTGCGGTGTTCCTGATGGGTGTCCTGTTTACCATCATTTCCGCGACCGGTATTCGTAGCTGGATCCTGCGCAATCTACCGCAGGGTGTTGCGCACGGTACGGGGATTGGAATCGGCCTGTTCCTGCTGCTGATTGCGGCAAACGGCGTGGGTCTGGTTATTAAAAACCCGCTGGACGGCCTGCCGGTTGCGCTGGGCGATTTCGATACCTTCCCGGTGATTATGTCGCTGGTAGGTCTGGCGGTGATTATTGGCCTCGAAAAACTGAAAGTACCTGGCGGTATCCTGCTGACTATTATCGGTATTTCCGTAGTGGGTTTGATTTTCGACCCGGCCGTACATTTCTCCGGTATTTTTGCCATGCCGTCTCTGAGCGACGAAAACGGTAACTCGCTGATCGGTAGCCTGGATATTATGGGCGCACTAAACCCGATCGTACTGCCGAGCGTGCTGGCGCTGGTCATGACCGCTGTCTTCGATGCGACCGGAACCATCCGTGCGGTAGCCGGACAGGCGAATCTGCTGGATAAAGACGGACAGATTATTGACGGCGGCAAAGCGCTGACCACCGACTCCCTGAGCAGCGTGTTCTCTGGCCTGGTGGGCGCTGCACCGGCGGCGGTTTATATTGAATCCGCAGCGGGTACGGCGGCAGGCGGCAAAACCGGCCTGACGGCGATCACCGTTGGCGTACTGTTCCTGCTGATCCTGTTCCTCTCTCCGCTCTCTTATCTTGTACCAGTATATGCAACGGCACCTGCGCTGATGTATGTGGGCCTGCTGATGTTGAGCAACGTAGCGAAAATCGACTTTGCTGACTTTGTCGACGCTATGGCGGGGCTGGTAACGGCCGTATTTATCGTGCTGACCTGTAACATCGTGACCGGCATTATGATTGGCTTTGCTACCCTGGTGATTGGCCGTATCGTCTCTGGCGAATGGCGCAAACTGAACATCGGCACAGTGGTCATCGCCATCGCGCTGGTGGCCTTCTACGCTGGTGGTTGGGCTATCTAATCCTCATTTGATGAAGATTCTGAAAACGGGTGGCTTTGGCCGCCCGTTTTTATTTTCACAACACTCTCGTTGTCTTTTGCGTTACTCTCAAGTAGATAGAATTGAGGCACGACGCCTCTCATCACTGATCATAAGAAACATCGCAAACAGGGAACGCATGGAAATCTTTTTCACCATACTCATCATGACCCTTGTGGTCTCGCTGTCGGGGGTTTTTACTCGCGTATTGCCATTCCAACTCCCTTTACCCCTTATGCAGATCGCCATCGGCGCCTTGCTGGCGTGGCCGACGTTTGGTTTGCATGTGGAATTCGATCCTGAGCTTTTTCTGGTTCTGTTCATCCCGCCGCTGCTTTTCGCCGATGGCTGGAAGACGCCAACCCGTGAGTTTCTGGAGCACGGGCGAGAGATCTTCGGCCTTGCGCTGGCGCTGGTTCTGGTCACGGTGGTCGGGATTGGCTTTATGATTTACTGGCTGGTGCCGGGGATCCCTCTCATCCCAGCCTTTGCGTTGGCCGCTGTCCTGTCGCCAACCGATGCCGTGGCCCTTTCCGGCATAGTGGGGGAGGGACGCATACCGAAGAAAATCATGGGTATCCTGCAGGGCGAAGCGTTGATGAACGACGCCTCCGGTCTGGTATCACTGAAATTTGCCGTCGCCGTGGCGATGGGCACGATGGTGTTTACGGTTGGTGGCGCAACGCTTGAGTTCTTCAAGGTAGCGATTGGCGGTATCCTGGCCGGTTTTGTCGTCAGTTGGCTGTACGGGCGCTCCCTGCGTTTTCTCAGCCGCTGGGGGGGTGATGAACCGGCAACGCAAATCGTTCTGCTGTTCCTGCTGCCGTTTGCGTCTTACCTGATTGCGGAACACATCGGTGTTTCCGGCATCCTCGCGGCGGTCGCAGCCGGGATGACGATTACCCGTTCCGGGGTAATGCGCCGGGCACCGCTGGCGATGCGTTTACGTGCTAACAGCACCTGGGCAATGCTGGAGTTTGTGTTTAACGGCATGGTTTTCTTGCTGTTAGGACTGCAGTTGCCGGGGATTCTGGAGTCTTCTTTGGCGGCGGCAGAAGCCGACCCGAATGTTGAAATCTGGATGCTGTTTACCGATATCGTGCTGATTTACGTGGCGCTGATGCTGGTACGTTTTGGCTGGCTGTGGACGATGAAGAAGTTTAGCCTGCGCTTTCTGAAGAAAAAGCCGATGGAGTTTGGTTCCTGGACGACGCGTGAAATCATGATCGCCTCCTTTGCGGGCGTGCGTGGGGCCATTACTCTCGCCGGTGTGCTCTCTATTCCGCTGCTGTTACCGGATGGTAGCGGCTTCCCGGCGCGATATGAGCTGATCTTCCTTGCCGCGGGCGTGATTCTGTTCTCGCTGTTTGTTGGCGTGGTGATGCTGCCGCTTCTGCTGCAACACCTGGAAGTGGCAGACCACTCGCAGCAGCAGAAAGAGGAACGAATTGCCCGCGCTGCCACGGCGGAAGTGGCGATTGTCGCCATCCAGAAAATGGAGGAGCGTCTGGCCGCAGACACCGAAGAGAACATCGACAATCAGTTGCTCACCGAGGTAAGTTCACGCGTCATCGGTAATCTGCGTCGACGCGCCGACGGACGCAACGACGTAGAAAGCTCGATGCAGGAAGAAAACCTCGAGCGGCGTTTCCGTCTGGCGGCCCTGCGTTCCGAGCGCGCGGAACTTTATCACCTGCGCGCCACGCGGGAAATCAGCAATGAGACGCTGCAAAAACTGCTGCACGATCTGGATTTGCTGGAAGCGCTGTTGATCGAGAACGAATAAACGGTTGTGCCTGATGGCGCTACGCTTATCAGGCCTACGGAATCCAATTGTAGGTCTGATAAGCGTTAAGCCGCATCCGGCATGTTACGACTCTTGCGTTAGCCAGAACCCTTCACAGCATTTGAGCCACGCCTGGGCGCTGTGCGACAGATACACCCCTTCGCGCCAAATCATGCCCAACTGCCAGCGTAAATCACTCTCCAAAGGGATCCAGCGCAGCGTCTGCTTATCCAATCGCTGGCAAATCGGCTCCGGTAAAATGGCGATCCCGACTCCGGCTTGCACCATCGCCGCCAGAAAATCCCACTGCCCACTGCGTACCGCGATGCGGGGTTTGACGTTGTGCTGGTTAAACAGCTCAAGCAACTGACGGCTCAACGCGAAATCTTCGTTATAGATAAGCAGGGGATGCACCGCTAACGCCTCGGGGGAAATGGATTCACACGTTGTCCACTGACCGGAGCGGGGGACCAGCACACAGAGCGGATGGCTAAAAAGCGGTAAGGTCGCCAGGCCGCTCTCTTCTTCAACCGGCAGCGCGGTCATCGCGACATCCAGATCGCCATTCATCACCGCCTGCTGGACGGTTAAGCCTCCAAATTCAGACACCTTCAGCTCCACGCCGGGATAGCGCTGGCGAAACAGGCTGATAGGCCCGGCCATCAACATACCGACCATGGGCGGGATGCCGAGGCGCAGCACTCCCTTGTTGAGGTGATTAATGTCGCTGAGTTCTGCTTCGAGCTGGCGAAACTCGGCGAGGATCGCCAGGCCGCGTTCGAAAACAACCTGTCCGGTGTCGGTTAACAGCAGTCGCCGACCGTCGCGGATTAACAGCGTGCAGTTAAGCTCGTCTTCAAGGTTTTTCAACATCTTGCTGATGGTGGGCTGGGTGACAAAAAGCTTCTCCGCTGCGCGGGTAAAGCTCTGCTGACGAACCACCTCAACAAAATAGCGCAGCGTTCTGATATCCATGATTATTCCTTAAGACTATGCCTGCAATGAGTTTAATTCATTTCAGTCCTGGACGGGGGCTCTCTATACTGGCGCTCTCTATTTTTTAAGGACATACCCTCATGGCTGTGGCGATAAGCCGCGTGACGCCTGCCGTTATTCATCGACTCCAGATCCCCGTTCAGGTTCTGTTGTACGCAGGTCTATTTGTATTTGCTCAATATCTTGTCTCCTGGCTGCATCTGCCGCTTCCTGCCAACCTGGTTGGGATGGTGCTGATGTTGGCGCTGATTGTCTGCCGGGTTATCCCGCTGAACTGGATTCGCGCAGGCGCTCGCTGGTTACTGGCTGAAATGTTGCTGTTTTTTGTTCCGGCGGTGGTGGCTGTCGTCAACTATACGCAGCTGTTGTTGGTCGATGGTTGGCGCATATTTGCCGTCATTGCGCTAAGTACGTTGATGGTGCTTGGCGCAACGGCGTGGGTCGTGGATAAAGTGTATCGCTATGAAATGAGCAGGCTAAACCGTGAGTAATTTCCAGCTAAGCGTGCTGTGTCTGGTGATTACGCTGGGCATCTATTTTGCCAACAAGCGCCTGTATCGCCGTTTTCGTAAATTACCGCTGATGCCGTTAGTGTTCACTCCGGCGCTGCTGGTCCTGATGCTGGTCTTCGGGCATATCTCCTGGCAAAACTATATTGGTGAATCGCACTGGTTGCTGTGGCTGTTAGGCCCTGCGACCATCGCTTTTGCCGTTCCGGTTTATGACAACCTTGCCGTGATTAAGCGGCACTGGATGTCACTGACGGCGGGCGTGGTGACGGCAACGCTGGTGGCCGTTACCAGTTCCGTGTGGCTGGCGCGTCTGTGTATGTTGCCTGATGAAATCCAGCGTAGCCTGGCGGTGCGCTCCGTCACCACGCCGTTTGCGCTGGCAGCAGCAGAGCCGTTGGGTGGGCAACCAGACCTGGTGGCATTGTTCGTGGTAGTGACCGGTGTATTTGGTATGGCGGTTGGCGATGTACTGTTTTTACGGCTTTCTATTCGGGAAGGGATGGCGAAAGGCGCAGGATTTGGCGCAGCCTCGCATGGTGCGGGCACGGCGCGCTCTTATGAGCTCGGCCAGCAGGAGGGCGTGGTCGCCAGCCTGGTGATGATGCTTTCCGGCGTGGTGATGGTGCTGGTGGCACCGCTGGTCGCGATGGTGATGTTCTGAAAAAATGCCCCGGTCGTTCAGACCGGGGATGAGTAGGTGTGGTTAGTGCGCGCGACCTTGTTCTACGCCGTACCCGGTCTGGGAACGGATGAACTGAGCACGGAACTGCTCGCGTTCGCGATTACCTTCTTCTGAGTTATCGGTAGCAGAGAAGAACCAGATCCCGAGGAACGCTACGCTGATGGAGAACAGCGCCGGATATTCATACGGGAAAATGGCTTTTTCGTGACCAAGGATCTGGACCCAAATCGTCGGGCCAAGCACCATCAGCACCACCGCCGTCAGCAGACCTAACCAGCCGCCCAACATCGCGCCACGCGTGGTCAGTCTTGACCAGTACATGGAGAGCAGAATGATCGGGAAGTTGCAGCTGGCTGCGATAGCAAACGCCAGACCTACCATGAAGGCGATATTCTGGTTCTCAAACAGCACGCCGAGCAGGATGGCAATCACGCCCAGCACCAGTACGGTGATTTTCGACACCTTCAGCTCTTCACGTTCGGTTGCGCCTTTACGGAACACGTTGGCATACAGGTCGTGAGAAACGGCCGATGCGCCCGCCAGCGTCAGGCCTGCAACCACCGCCAGGATGGTGGCAAACGCCACGGCTGAGATGAAGCCCAGGAACAGGTTGCCGCCCACTGCATTCGCCAGGTGAACCGCCGCCATGTTGTTACCGCCGATCAGCGCGCCAGCAGCGTCTTTATACGCCGGGTTAGCGCCCACCAGCATGATCGCGCCAAAGCCGATGATAAAGGTCAGGATGTAGAAATAACCCATAAAACCTGTGGCATAGAACACGCTCTTACGCGCTTCGCGGGCATCGCTGACCGTGAAGAAGCGCATCAGGATGTGCGGCAAGCCTGCCGTACCAAACATCAGGCCGAGACCTAACGACAGGGCGGAGATCGGATCTTTTACCAGTCCGCCCGGGCTCATAATGGCTGAACCTTTCGGGTGTACCGCCATTGCTTCGGTGAACAGGTTGTTGAAGCTAAAGCCGACGTGCTTCATCACCATAAAGGCCATAAAGCTGGCACCGAACAGCAGCAGAACGGCTTTGATGATTTGTACCCAGGTGGTCGCCAGCATGCCGCCAAACAGGACGTACATCATCATCAGCACGCCAACCAGTACGACGGCGATGTGATAGTTCAGACCAAACAGCAGCTCAATCAGCTTACCTGCGCCGACCATCTGGGCGATCAGATACAGCGCGACCACCACCAAAGAACCACAGGCCGACAGAATACGGATTGGTCCTTGCTTCAGACGATAAGAAGCAACATCTGCAAAGGTGTAACGACCCAGGTTACGCAGACGCTCCGCAATCAGGAACAGGATAATTGGCCAGCCGACCAGGAAGCCGAGTGAATAGATCAGCCCGTCATAACCGGAGGTAAACACCAGCGCGGAAATCCCGAGAAACGATGCCGCCGACATATAGTCGCCCGCAATCGCCAGCCCGTTCTGGAAACCAGTGATGTTACCGCCGGCGGTGTAGTAGTCATTACGCGAACGTACGCGCTTAGACGCCCAGTAAGTAATACCGAGCGTAAAGATGACGAAAATCAGGAACATGACAATCGCCTGCCAGTTGGTTGGCTGGCGTTGGACTGCACCGCTAATAGCATCCGCCGCGTTTGCGGCGAAGGGCAGCGTGGCGGCAAGCGCCGTCAGGACTCTCTTCATGATGCTTTAACCTCGTGCAGAACCGCATTGTTCAGGCGGTCGAATTCACCGTTTGCCCGCCAGATATAGATCCCGGTCAGGATGAAGGAGATGAGGATCACACCGACCCCAATCGGAATACCCCGGGTGACGCTGGTTCCCGCGTGTAGCGGCGTACCCAGCCAGCCAGGCGCAAAGGCAATCAGTAAAATAAAGCTGATGTAAACTGCCAGCATGATGATGGACAGAATGGTGGCAAACCGTTGCCTTTTTTCAACTAACTCCCTGAAACGCGCACTGTCTTCTATCCGCTGATAAATAGAGTCATTCATCACAGAGTTCTCCAGAGGCCCCCTTCGTCTTTCACGTTGCAAGTGTGTTGGCCGCACTCGCCCACCTCAGTCACATAGTGAACTATGCTCCTGGGGATGCGCTCGCTTGCCGCCTTCCTGCAACGCGAAATCCTTTGGGGTGGGTTATTATATTTTCCCTCCCGGTCAGGGGAGGGGTAGGGGTAGGATTTGTAGGCCCGATAAGCCGCGCACCATCGGGCATTTCACGGTTGTGGTTATGATGGCATCGCGATGGCCTGCTTCTCTTCGAGCAGTTTCTCTACCACGCCAGGATCGGCGAGGGTCGAGGTATCGCCCAGATTGCTGGTATCGCCCGCCGCGATTTTACGCAGAATACGGCGCATGATTTTGCCGGAGCGGGTTTTCGGCAGTGAGTCGGTCCAGTGCAGCACGTCTGGCGTTGCCAGCGGACCAATTTCTTTACGTACCCAGTTGCGCACCTCGGCGTACAGCTCAGGTGATGGCTCTTCGCCGTGATTCAGCGTGACGTAGGCGTAGATCGCCTGGCCTTTAATATTATGCGGAATACCCACCACCGCGGCCTCGGCAATCTTCGGATGCGACACCAGCGCCGATTCGATTTCTGCCGTTCCCAGACGGTGGCCAGAGACGTTCAGCACATCGTCCACACGACCGGTGATCCAGTAATAGTCATCTTCGTCACGACGCGCGCCGTCGCCGCTGAAGTACATATTCTTGAAGGTAGAAAAGTAGGTCTGCTCAAAGCGTTCGTGATCGCCAAACAGCGTTCTCGCCTGGCCCGGCCACGAGTCGGTAATCACCAGGTTGCCTTCGGTCGCGCCTTCCAGCGGATTACCCTCGTTATCGACAATCGCAGGCTGTACGCCAAAGAACGGACGGGTTGCGGAACCCGCTTTCAACTCGGTGGCGCCCGGCAGCGGGGTGATCATGAATCCACCGGTTTCGGTCTGCCACCAGGTATCGACGACCGGGCATTTTTCGTTGCCGATCTTCTTCCAGTACCACTCCCATGCTTCCGGGTTAATCGGCTCGCCAACGGAACCCAGGATACGCAGCGAGGAGCGGTCAGTGCCTTCAATCGCTTTATCACCTTCTGCCATCAGGGCGCGGATGGCGGTCGGCGCGGTATACAGAATATTGACCTGGTGCTTGTCCACAACCTGCGACATACGCGCCGGGGTTGGCCAGTTTGGCACGCCTTCGAACATCAGCGTGGTTGCGCCGCAGGCCAACGGACCATACAGCAGGTAGCTGTGCCCGGTTACCCAACCCACGTCAGCGGTACACCAATAAATATCGCCCTGATGGTAGTCAAACACGTACTTAAAGGTGGTTGCGGCGTAGACCAGATATCCGCCGGTGGTATGCAGTACGCCTTTTGGCTTGCCGGTTGAACCGGAGGTATAGAGGATAAACAGCGGATCTTCCGCGTTCATTTCTTCTGGCTGATGTTCTGGGCTGGCTTTCTCGATAAGATCGGACCACCACAGGTCACGGCCTTCCTGCCATTCCGTTTTTCCACCGGTACGTTTGAGGACGACCACATGTTCCACTGTTTTCACGTTCGGGTTTTTCAGCGCATCATCGACGTTCTTTTTCAGCGGGATAGCGCGGCCGGCGCGCACGCCTTCGTCGGCGGTGATCACCAGACGTGAATTGGAGTCGATGATACGTCCGGCGACCGCCTCTGGTGAAAAACCACCGAAGATGACCGAATGCACCGCGCCAATGCGGGCGCAAGCCAGCATAGCAACCGCCGCTTCCGGCACCATCGGCATATAAATGGCCACTACGTCGCCTTTTTTAATGCCTAAATCCAGTAGCGTATTGGCGAAACGGCAAACATCGCGATGCAGTTCGCGATAAGTAATGTTTTTGCTTTGGGTGGCGTCATCGCCTTCCCAGATGATGGCGGTGCGATCGCCATTTGCCTGTAAATGACGGTCAAGGCAGTTTGCGGCCAGGTTCAGGGTGCCGTCTTCGTACCATTTAATCGACACGTTGCCCGGTGCGAAGGAGGTGTTCTTCACCTGGCTGTACGGCTTGATCCAATCAAGTATCTTTCCCTGCTCGCCCCAAAATGTGTCGGGTTCGTTAACGGATTGCTGGTATTTCTCTTCGTACTGCTCCGGGTTTATCAGGCAACGATCCGCAATGTTTGCGGGAATAGCGTGTTTATGTATTTGGCTCATGGCTTTTGTTCTCCTTGTAGGATGTTAATAATATGTCTCATAAACGTTAAATGTAGGGGCTTTGAGAGTTTTGTTTAGTATTTGCGCGGCAGATCACGCAATAAACGAATTGTGCAAATTAGCGGCAAACTTAATTTTGAAGGGAACTAGCAAAAATTGATTAAATCTCGCGATAACATGTAGTTATCTAAAGGATTATTGAAAAGGTGATCTATCTCTGAATTAGACAAAAGAGTGAGGAGTTAGAGGGGGTTTATAACTCTAAAGTGGTATTTTACATACACTTACAATTGATTAAAGACAACATTTTCAGTGTGGTTTCTTGTTACAAATAGGGTGGAGCAATGTCATGACAGTATTCGTGTGGTTGCTGTTATGGAAAACAATAAAAGAACCGCCATTGCAGATAATGGCGTCATCTGGATGAGACCCCTATGGCAAGGATAAAATCACGCGTACGCCGTTTCTTCAGCCTGTTATTACCTTTATTATTTATTTCTGCTGTTCACGCTGAACAAACTCCTGTACCCGCAAAAACCGTCACCGTTGAAGCGAAGAATGAAACCTTCGCTCCTCAGCATCCCGATCAATATCTCTCATGGAAAGCCACGTCTGAGCAATCAGCCCGTGAAGATGCGCTGGCAGAAGATCCGCGTCTGGTGATCCTGTGGGCGGGATATCCATTCTCGCGCGATTACAACAAACCGCGTGGACACGCCTATGCCGTGACCGATGTACGTGAAACCTTACGTACCGGCGCCCCAAAAACGGCTGAAGACGGCCCGCTGCCGATGGCCTGCTGGAGCTGTAAAAGCCCGGACGTAGCACGTCTGATCCAGAAAGACGGTGAAGATGGCTACTTCCACGGTAAATGGGCGCGCGGCGGTCCGGAAATTGTTAACAACCTCGGCTGTGCAGATTGCCATAACACTGCGTCACCAGACTTCGCCAAAGGCAAGCCAGAGCTGACGCTGTCGCGTCCTTATGCAGAACGCGCGATGGAAGCAATCGGCAAACCGTTTGAGAAAGCCGGTCGCTTTGATCAGCAATCCATGGTCTGCGGTCAGTGCCACGTGGAATACTACTTCGACGGTAAAAACAAAGCCGTTAAGTTCCCGTGGGACGAGGGCATGAAAGTCGAGAACATGGAGAAATACTACGACACCATCGCCTTCTCTGACTGGACCAACTCCCTGTCGAAAACGCCGATGCTGAAAGCGCAGCACCCGGAATATGAAACCTGGAGCGCGGGCATTCACGGCAAGAACAACGTGACCTGTATCGACTGTCACATGCCGAAAGTGCAAAACGCGGAAGGCAAGATCTACACCGACCATAAGATTGGTAACCCGTTCGATAACTTTGCTCAGACCTGTGCGAACTGTCACACCCAGGATAAAGCGTCCCTGCAAAAAGTGGTCGCCGAGCGTAAACAGGCTATTCATGACCTGAAAATCAAGGTCGAAGATCAGCTGGTTCATGCGCACTTCGAAGCGAAAGCTGCATGGGATGCGGGCGCGACTGAAGCGGAAATGAAGCCGATTCTGGAAGATATCCGTCACGCACAATGGCGCTGGGACCTGTCTATCGCCTCACACGGTATTCACATGCACGCTCCGGAAGAGGGTCTGCGGATGCTGGGTAGTGCGATGGATAAAGCCGCCGATGCGCGTACCAAACTGGTCCGTCTGCTGGCGACTAAAGGCATCACCCATGAAATCCCGTTACCGGATATCTCTACCAAAGAGAAAGCCCAGGCGGCGATTGGTCTGAACATGCAGCAAATCAATGCTGAGAAGCAGGACTTCATCAAAACGGTGATTCCGCAGTGGGAAGATCAGGCGCGTAAAAACGGTCTGTTAAGCCAATAACCCCATTTCGCCCCGTCAGGGGCGGATAACTCAACGGAGTGAATATGAGCGTATTACGTTCGTTATTAACTGCTGGGGTGCTGGCGTCAGGCTTGTTCTGGAGCCTGAGTGGAATCACTGCCACGCCAACGCCGCAGGAGTCGGATCAACGCTGGACGGTTACCCAACAGCGTAATCCGGATGCCGCCTGTCTGGATTGTCACAAGCCAGATACCGAAGGCATGCATGGTAAGCATGCAGAAGTCATCAACCCGAATAACAAACTGCCGGTCACCTGCACCAACTGTCACGGCCAGCCGTCACCGAACCACCGTGAAGGGGTGAAGGATGTGATGCGCTTTAATGAGCCGATGTACAACGTTGAACAGCAGAACAGCGTCTGTATGTCCTGCCACCTGCCTGAGCAGCTACAAAAAGCGTTCTGGCCACACGATGTCCACGTAACCAAAGTGGCGTGTGCCAGCTGTCACTCACTGCATCCGAAGCAAGACACGATGCAGACGCTAAGTGATAAAGGACGGATCAAGATTTGCGTCGATTGCCACAGCGATCAGCGTAACAATCCGAACTTTAACCCGGCGTCGGTTCCGTTGCTTAAGGAGCATCCATGAGTTGCTCTCGTCGCCAGTTTATCACCCGCGTCGGCGCGCTGGTGGCAGTGAGCGGGACGGCGGGACGCGTTGTGGCGAAGACGCTGAACATCAACGGCGTACGTTACGGTATGGTACATGATGAGTCACTATGCATCGGCTGTACGGCCTGCATGGATGCTTGTCGGGAAGTAAACAACGTGCCGGAAGGGGTATCGCGTCTGACGATTATTCGCAGCGAGCCGCAGGGGACGTTTCCTGATGTGAAGTATCGTTTTTTCCGTCATTCGTGCCAGCATTGCGACCATGCCCCCTGCGTTGACGTCTGCCCGACGGGGGCATCGTATCGCGATGCCGCCAGCGGTATTGTGGATGTGAACCCGGACCTGTGCGTTGGCTGCCAGTACTGTATCGCCGCGTGTCCTTATCGCGTGCGCTTTATCCATCCGGTTAGCAAAACGGCGGATAAATGCGATTTCTGTCGGAAAACCAATCTGAAAGCGGGCAAGCAGCCCGCCTGCGTTGAGTCATGTCCGACGAAGGCGCTGACGTTTGGTAATCTGGACGATCCCAACAGCGATATCTCCCGCTTGTTGCTGCAGAAAACCACCTACCGTTACAAGCTGGCGTTGGGCACAAAACCGAAGGTCTACCGCGTTCCCTTTAAATTTGGGGAGGTGAGCCAATGACATCCGCTTCTGCATTTCATTTTGAATCACTGGTGTGGGACTGGCCCATTGCCATTTATCTGTTCCTGATTGGCATCTCCGCCGGACTGGTCACGCTGGCGATTCTGCTGCGTCGTTTCCATCCGGAGGCGGGCGGTTCTGACAGCACGCTGCTACGCACTACGCTGGTGTTAGGGCCGGGGGCGATTATCTTCGGTCTGCTGATTCTGGTGTTCCACCTGACGCGTCCATGGACCTTCTGGAAACTGATGTTCCACTACAGCTTCACTTCGGTGATGTCGATGGGGGTCATGTTGTTCCAGTTGTACATGGTGGTGCTGGTGCTGTGGCTGGCAAAAATCTTTGAAAAAGAGGTGATTGCTCTGCAACAGCGCTGGCTGCCGCGATTAGGGATCGTACAGAAAATGCTGACGTTGATTGCGCCGTTTCATCGCGCGCTGGAGACGTTAATGCTGGTGCTGGCGGTCCTGCTCGGGGCGTACACCGGTTTTCTGCTGTCGGCGCTGAAATCCTACCCGTTCCTGAATAACCCGATCCTGCCGGTGCTGTTCCTGTTCTCCGGGATCTCCTCCGGCGCGGCGGTGGCGCTGATCGCCATGGCGTTACGTCATCGTAGCAATCCGCACAGTACCGAAGCGCACTTTGTGCATCGCATGGAAGTCCCGGTGGTATGGCTGGAGATCTTCCTGCTGGCGGCGTTTTTCGTCGGTCTGGCGCTGGGCGATGACGGCAAAATGCGCGCGCTGGCGGCGGCACTGGGCGGTGGATTCTGGACCTGGTGGTTCTGGCTGGGCGTGGCCGGGCTTGGGCTGATACTGCCGATGCTGCTAAAACCTTGGGCCAACCGCAGTTCGACGTTTCATGGCGTGCTGGCAGTGTGCGGTGCCAGCCTGACCGGCGTACTGCTGCTGCGCTTTTTTATTCTCTATGCGGGTCAGCTAACCGTTGCGTAAGGTGATATCTGGACGTTCTCCTTCCTGAAGCCGGTTTTCTGGCACTGTTGTTAAGCCTTGGGGTCAACGTGTTGACCCCGCTTGCCGTGTTGGTGGGTGTCCGCCAGCGCTGGCAAGGCGTAATGCGCCTGGCAAGCGTGGGCATGTGGACGCAGTTTTCGCTGCTGCTGCTGGCCTTTGCCATTCTGATATTCTGCTTTTTGACCAGCGACTTTTCGGTGGTCTACGTTGCTCAGCATAGCTACAGCCTGCTGCCGTGGGGATTAAAACTGGCGGCGGTGTGGGGCGGGCATGAAGGATCGCTGCTGCTGTGGGTGCTGTTTCTTTCCGGCTGGAGCGCGCTGTTCGCCTTGCGCTATCGGCGTGATTCCGACCTGCTGTTTCCGTTAACGCTCAGCGTCCTCGCACTGATAACGGCCCTGCTGCTGCTGTTTGTGGTGGTATGGTCCGATCCGTTCGTGCGTATCTTCCCGCCAGCCATTGAAGGGCGCGACCTTAACCCGATGCTGCAACATCTCGGGTTAATCCTCCATCCGCCGCTGCTGTACCTGGGTTACGGTGGCTTGATGGTGGCGGCAGGTGTGGCGCTGGCCTCGCTGCTGCGCGGTGACTTTAATGCGCAGAGCGCCGGGGTGTGCTGGCGCTGGGCGCTGCCTGGCTGGTGTGCGCTGACGCTGGGGATTATCCTCGGCTCCTGGTGGGCCTACTGTGAGTTGGGCTGGGGCGGCTGGTGGTTCTGGGACCCGGTAGAAAATGCCTCCTTATTACCCTGGCTTTCCGCCAGTGCGCTGCTGCATAGTCTGTTCATCACGCGCCAACGTGGGATCTTCCGCCACTGGTCGCTGCTGCTGGCGATCGTCACGCTGATTTTATCGCTGCTGGGGACGCTGATTGTGCGTTCCGGCATTCTCGTTTCCGTGCACGCTTTTGCGCTGGATAACGTCCGCGCCACGCCGCTGTTTGCGCTGTTTACCGTATTGAGCCTGGCATCGCTCGGGCTATACGCCTGGCGGGGACAGCAAGTCCGCCAGAATGCGCGTTTTGGCGGCTGGTCGCGCGAGATGCTGATTCTGGTCGCGCTATTACTTTTTTGCGCGGTGCTGCTGATTGTGCTGATTGGCACCCTTTACCCGATGATTTACGGGTTGTTCGGCTGGGGGCGGCTCTCCGTGGGCGCACCGTACTTTAACCGTGCTACGCTGCCCTTTGGCCTGCTGATGCTGCTGGTTATCGTGCTGGCGACGATCAGAAGCCGCAAAGTGCCTGTGCGTTGCCAGCTTCCGGCACTGCTGGCGCATGCCGGGGTGCTGGTGTTTGCGGCTGGGATCGTCTTTTCCAGCGGTAGTCGTCAGGAGATAAGCCTGAATCTCAGCCCCGGGCAGCAGGTGGAACTGGCGGGCTATATTTTTCGTTTTGAGCGTCTCGACCTGGAAGCAAAAGGTAACTACACCAGTGAAAAAGCGCAGATCACGCTGTGGCAGAATGAGAAACGCATTGGCAGCCTGCAGCCTGAAAGACGCTTCTATGCCGCGCGCCGTCAACAGATGATGGAGCCGGGGATCCGCTGGAATCTGATGCATGACTGGTATGCGGTAATCGGCGAAAAAACCGGACCGGACCGTTATGCCATGCGCTTGTACGTACAGACCGGCGTGCGCTGGATTTGGGGCGGGGGACTGTTAATGGTCTTTGGTGCGCTGCTGAGCGGATGGCGAGGGAGAAAGCGCGATGCATAAACTAATCAACGCGTTGCCGGATGGCGGCGAACGGGGTGTGAAAACGGTAGGTCGGATAAGCGCAGCGCCATCCGGCAGAACATGTTTACTCTTAGCTATCATTTTGTTTTTCATCGCCTTCGCGACACATGCCCAGGTTGTGGACACATGGACTTTTGCCAACCCGCAACAACAGGAAAAAGCGTTGTCTATTGCCAGTCAACTGCGCTGTCCACAGTGTCAAAACCAAAACTTGCTGGAATCCAATGCGCCGGTAGCAGTCAGTATGCGCCACCAGGTTTATAGCATGGTGGCGGAAGGGAAAAGTGAAGCCGAGATAACGACGTGGATGACCGATCGCTACGGTGATTTTGTGCGCTACAACCCGCCGTTGAATGAGCAAACGCTGCTGCTGTGGGCGTTGCCGTGCCTGCTGTTATTGCTGGTGGGCGTGGTGGTCTGGCGGGTGAGAAGGCGTCAGCGCGTAGAGGAGGATGTGCAATGAGCCAGTCCAACCATTCCCCTGCGCCGTTACGCCCACTCCCCGTGAAGTGGCTGACCGCTGCGACGGTGCTGATGGTTGTGGCCTGCATCGGAGGTTACCTGTTGACGCCAAAATGGCAGGCGGTGCGTCAGGAACAGACGCGGTTGGCGGACCCATTACATGCGTTCACCGATGAAAATGTTCAGGAAAAACAGCTGCTTTTACTGCAATCGCAAATTCGTGCTAATCCACAGGACGGTGTGAAATGGGCGCAACTTGGTGAGTACTATCTTTGGCAAAACGCGTATCATAATGCGCTGCTTGCCTACGAGCAGGCGCTGCGTGTAGGGGGTGAAAATGCTGAGATCTATTCAGCGCTGGCAACGGTATTGTATTACCAGGCCGGGCAGCATATGACACCGCCCACTCGCGAGATGATTGATAAGGCTCTGGCGCTGGACCCGACAGAGGTCACTGCGCTGATGCTGTTAGCCTCAGATGCGTTTATGCAGGCAGACTACGCCCAGGCCATTTCAGTGTGGCAAAAAGTTATGGATTTAAACTCGCCGAGGGTGAACCGGGCACAGCTCATAGACTCTATTAATATGGCGAAGTTGTTGCAGAATCGGCAAAAATAAATTTGTTTCTTTTGTGATTTGTATCATTTGGCCTGTTTAAAAAACAGGCGAACGAACAAATGAGCAAAAAAAACTCACGCCATGACTTCTTCATTTTTGAACATATTAAAATTCTTTTATAACAAAAAGTTATTCATCATTACCCCGACAAAATTGCATTTTTATGCATAAATTCAGCTGAAGGCTCTGTTCCTGGAGGGTTGCGCGAGACAGTACGCAAATGATAATGATAATAAGCGTTAAAAAACTCCATAAACGAACGCAACACAATTCATACCCTTTCAGTATGTACTATTACCACACACCGCATGTGGAATAGCGCTCCATCGAGGAAGTCCGTTGTTATGAAAAATTTGAAAGTCAGCCTGGCATGGCAGATTCTGATCGCTATGGTGCTGGGCATTCTGCTGGGGAGTTACCTGCATTACCATAGTGACAGCCGTGAATGGCTGGTTGTAAACCTGCTGTCACCGGCGGGCGATATCTTTATCCATCTGATCAAAATGATTGTGGTGCCCATTGTTATCTCTACGCTGGTTGTCGGTATCGCCGGGGTCGGTGATGCAAAACAGCTGGGCCGTATTGGCGCCAAAACTATTATCTATTTCGAAGTAATCACCACCGTGGCGATTATCCTGGGTATCACGCTGGCGAATGTGTTCCAGCCAGGTACCGGGGTGGATATGTCGCAACTGGCGACCGTGGATATTTCGAAATATCAAAGCACGACCGCAGAAGTACAGAGCCACGCGCATGGCCTGATGGGGACTATTTTGTCACTGGTGCCAACCAACATCGTCGCATCGATGGCAAAAGGCGATATGCTGCCGATTATCTTCTTCTCGGTGCTGTTCGGTTTAGGTCTGTCTTCACTGCCGGCAACTCACCGCGAGCCGTTGGTTACCGTATTCCGCTCTATTTCCGAAACCATGTTTAAAGTCACTCACATGGTTATGCGCTACGCGCCAGTCGGCGTTTTCGCGCTGATTGCCGTTACCGTCGCGAACTTCGGTTTTGCCTCCTTGTGGCCGCTGGCGAAGCTGGTGCTGTTGGTGCATTTCGCCATTCTGTTCTTCGCGCTGGTGGTGCTGGGGATCGTGGCGCGCATCTGCGGTTTGAGCATCTGGATCCTGATCCGCATTCTGAAAGACGAGCTGATTCTGGCTTACTCTACCGCCAGCTCCGAGAGCGTGCTGCCGCGCATTATTGAGAAGATGGAAGCCTATGGCGCGCCAGCTTCAATCACCAGCTTTGTGGTGCCGACCGGCTACTCATTCAACCTTGATGGTTCAACTCTGTACCAGAGTATCGCCGCTATCTTTATCGCGCAGCTGTACGGTATCGACCTGTCGCTGTGGCAGGAAATCGTGCTGGTGCTGACGCTGATGGTGACCTCAAAAGGGATTGCGGGTGTGCCGGGCGTATCATTCGTGGTGCTGCTGGCTACGCTGGGCAGCGTGGGGATCCCACTGGAAGGCCTGGCGTTTATCGCCGGTGTTGACCGTATCCTCGACATGGCGCGTACCGCGCTGAACGTGGTGGGTAATGCGCTGGCGGTACTGGTTATCGCCAAGTGGGAACACAAATTTGACCGCAAGAAAGCGCTGGCCTATGAGCGCGACGTGCTGGGTAGATTTGATAAGACCGCTAATCAGTAATTCATGACAGCTTGCCGGATAAGCGTAGCGCCATCCGGCAATGCAAATCATTACCCGTTTGTTAACTTATCAAACTCTTCGCAGCCGGTATCGAATCCTTCCATACAGCTCAGATTCAGCCAGTGCAGCGCCTTCTGTTTATTCTTCACGATAAAACCCTGTTCACCGTTTAAGAACATCATCCCTGCCCAGTATTCGGAATAACCGGTGCGGGAAATGGCTGAGCTTCGTTTGAAATACCATGTCGCTTTCTCATCATCAGCGGGTATGCCCACACCGTTGGCGTAAATCAGGCCGAGCAGCATTTGCGCGTCGACGGCGGAGTCATTTTCCAGGTCTTCGGAGGCGTTTTGCAGCAAGGTAATGGCTTTAGGGTAATCGGTACGTCCAGCCTGGGTGTTGACCAGAATCCGCGCCAGGGTAAGTTCTCCCGCTTTACTGCCCGCTTTGGCTGCTTTTTCCGCCAGCGTTTTAGCCTGGGGGTAATCCAGACTGACCGGATTCGTAATTTTGATTTGCGCCAGTAGCGCGCAGGCGTCGGCATCGCCGTTGTCGGCGGCTTTTTGCGCCCAATACTCGGCTTTGCTCAAATCGCCCGAACTGAACCAGGTATCGGCAAGAAAGTACTGTGCGCGACGATCCCCTGCCTCAGCGGCCTGTAAGTACTGGCTTCCTGGCTCAGTATCACTGGCATGGGCAAAGAATGTCATAAAGAACATCAATGCAATGAGTTGTTTCATTTTGAGTTTTATTTAGGGTACGGAATGAACAGTATAAAGAGATCGTATGGATAAAAAAACAGCCTCCGGGCGGAGGCTGTTGCAGAACAGTTACGTAAACGGACTAACCCATCGCGCTTTCGCGCAGGCTGGCTTTCAGCTTGGTGTACTCATCAATGACATACTGCTCGGCAGCGCGCTGATCGGCAATGCGTTCAACGTTAACGGCACAGTACTTGTACTCCGGCGTTTTGGTAATCGGGCTTAAGTTCTCGGTTACCAGCTCATTACATGCGCCAATCCACCACTGGTAGGTCATGTAAATCGCGCCTTTGTTTGGACGATCGCTGACTGCTGCACGGGTAATGACCCGGCCTTTACGCGAGTTAACCCATACCAGCTCTTCATCCTGGATGCCCAGGCGTGCTGCGTCGGCGGTGTTGATCTGGGCATAGCCCGGTTCATCCGCCAGCGCGGCCAGCGCCGCACAGTTACCGGTCATTGAACGGCAAGAGTAGTGGCCGACTTCACGCACCGTAGACAGCACCATCGGGTACTCCTCAGTGAGTTTGTCGATTGGCGCTACCCAGTCGCAGGTAAAGAACTGCGCCAGACCGTTCGGGGTATCGAACTTCTCTTTGAAGAGATAAGACGTACCCTGGTCGGCTTCTGAGGTGTCGCGGCAAGGCCACTGGATATAGCCCAGTTCACCCATTTTCTCGTAAGTGGCACCGTAGAAATCCGGGCACAGATGACGCAACTCATCCCAGATTTCCTGGGTGTTGTTGTAGTGCATCGGGTAGCCCATACGGGTGGCGATTTCACTGATAATCTGCCAGTCCGTTTTCAGATCCCACTTCGGCTCAACGGCTTTAAAGAAGCGCTGGAAGCCACGGTCAGCCGCGGAGAAGACGCCTTCATGCTCGCCCCATGACGTAGACGGTAAAATAACGTCTGCGGCAGCGGCAGTTTTGGTCATGAAGATATCCTGCACGATGACCAGTTCCAGATCCTCAAAGCCTTTGCGCACTGCGGAGAGTTCAGCATCGGTCTGTAATGGATCTTCACCCATAATGTACGCCGCGCGGACTTCGCCATGCGCCGCACGGTGCGGCAGTTCACTGATGCGATAGCCGGTATGTGCAGGCAGACTTTCCACGCCCCAGGCTTTAGCGAACTTCTCGCGGTTAGCCGGATCTTTCACATACTGATAGCCCGGATAGGTATCCGGTAGCGCGCCCATGTCGCATGCGCCCTGAACGTTGTTCTGGCCACGAACCGGGTTAACGCCCACGCTTGGCTTACCGAGGTTGCCGGTCAGCATTGCGAGGCTGGTCAGTGAACGCACGGTTTCCACACCCTGATAGAACTGGGTAACACCCATGCCCCACAGGATGGCCGCGCTTTTTGCCGTGGCGTACATACGGGCAGCCTGACGAATATCCTGTGCGCTAACGCCAGTGACATCTTCGACGGACTCCGGCGTGTAGCCTTCGACAATCTTGCTGTACTCTTCGAATCCTTCGGTACGGGAGGCGACGAACGCCTGGTCGTACAGTTTTTCTTCGATGATGACATGACCCATAGCGTTGAGCAGCGCGATGTTCGAGCCGTTTTTCAACGAGATGTGCATATCGGCAATACGCGCGGTTTCAATTTTGCGCGGATCGCAGACGATAATTTTCGCCCCGTTACGTTTAGCGTTAATCACGTGATTCGCCACGATCGGGTGGGAATCCGCCGGGTTGTACCCGAAGATGAACACTAAATCTGTGTTATCAATTTCATTGATAGCATTACTCATTGCGCCGTTACCGACCGATTGGTGCAGACCTGCAACCGAAGGGCCGTGTCAGACGCGAGCGCAGCAGTCAACGTTATTGGTACCAATAACGGCGCGCGCGAATTTTTGCATTACATAGTTGGTTTCGTTACCCGTACCGCGAGATGAACCGGTCGTCTGAATAGCGTCCGGGCCATACTTCGCTTTGATGGCGCTCAGACGAGTGGCGACGTAATCAAGCGCTTCATCCCAGGAAACGGATTCCAGTTTGCCGCCACGCTGGCGACGGATCATTGGGGTTTTCAGACGAGGGGTCAGGATCTGGGTATCATTGATAAAATCCCAGCCATAGTAGCCCTTCAGACACAAGGTACCCTGGTTGGTTTTCCCCTGCGCCGCTTCAGCCCGGACGATTTTGCCGTTATCGACCACCAGGTTGATTTTGCAACCTGATGCGCAATATGGGCAAACCGTGACGACTTTTTTCATCGGTCTCGCTCCAGTTAATCAAATCACGCATACGCGCTTGTCGCTTGAGTTATGCATCTTTTATGCCATGTTTTTATCAGGGGCATTAGTCGATATTACGGGCGAATTTTGCGCAAAACCCTGACGAAAAACAGGCTGTCGTCATATTTGACGTGACGAATCTCCAATACGTGACGGCCCGGCAGTGTGACCGAGGTTATGTTTCCCACACATCCTTGTGCCTTATCGCTGTCACTCTGTGCAGAATCAATCACACTCATTTAAGTTGGCCAGAAATGGGGAAAAACAATGAAGCCAGCCATACTGGTTGTGGATGATGACATCGCTGTCTGCACACTTTTACAGGATGTGCTGAGCGAACACGTCTTTGCAGTGACCGCATGTCACACCGGGCAGGAGGCGCTGCGCTGCATTGAGACTCAGCCGGAAATCGCTCTGGTATTGCTGGACATGATGTTGCCTGATATTAACGGTCTGATGGTGCTGCAGCAGGTGCAAAAGATGAGACCCGGATTACCGGTGGTGATGCTGACCGGGCTTGGCAGCGAGTCGGATGTGGTTGTCGGGTTGGAAATGGGCGCTGACGACTACATCGGTAAACCGTTCAATGCGCGGGTGCTGGTGGCGCGGGTAAAGGCGGTACTCAGACGCGTCGGCGTGTTAACGGCAGAAAGTGGCAGCCCGCAAACCACGGGGCTTTCTTTTAACGGTTGGCATCTCGATACCGCCGGTTGCCAGTTACATAATCCTCAGCAACTGAAGGTGGAGTTGACGCAGGGGGAATACAGCCTGCTGCTGGCGCTGGCCCAAAACGCCCGCCGGGTACTTAGCCGAGAACAGCTGCTGGAACTGACGCGCAGCGACAGCGTTGAGGTGTTTGACCGCACCATTGACGTGCTAATCATGCGGTTACGGCGAAAAATAGAGCACAACCCGCATCAGCCGATGCTGATCAAAACCCTGCGCGGACTGGGCTATGTGTTTGCCGCCGACGTTCAGCATCATGATAAGGCGGCGTAAACGTCTTATCCGGCTTACAAGGACGCTATATCGGCTTTTAACTCTGCCAACGTTTTCGCGCCGTCTATCGCGTTGGCGCACAGCAAACTGGCCCGTGCGCAGGCGTGTGCCAGCCTGACGCTGTCCGTCAGCGACCAGCGTTCATGACAGCCATACAAAAATCCGGCGCAAAACGCATCTCCCGCCCCGACGCTGCCAACGATCTCCTCCGGCGCCAGGTACTGTGACGGGATCCAGACGCCCGGCAGATCCGGCGCTTCACCCCAGGCGCCTTCCGGACAGTGGATAACCACCCGCTGGCGAACGCCCGCATTCAGCAGTTCGCGCGCAGCGGTGGCGATGTGCGCAATATGCAGCTCCCCGTTGGGCTGGCGGATCTCCAGCCCGCTGAATTCCCCGGCTTCCAGCTCGTTAATTACCAGATAGTCGAGATGGCGCAGAGCTGGCATCACCAACGGCTGATAGCGCGGGTCGCCCTTGCGTGAAACCAGATCCAGTGATGTTTCAAAGCCGTTGTTGCGCATTTGCGCCAGCAGCCGTGCGCTACGCGTGCCGTACTCCTCATCCGGCATGTCCAGACTGTCGAGCAGCAGCAGATAGCCAAGATGGAAGATTTTCATCGAGGTATCCAGTTGCTCAAAAGCGGGTAGATCCAGCAGCCGGTTGGCGCCGGGGGAGTGGAAAAAGGTGCGCTGACCGCTGGGATCGGTCATCACCTGTGACATCGACGTGGGGGCGAAAGTCGTGCGCTGCACATGTTGGCGATTAACATGATACTGCTCCAGCATCGCCATGATGTAGTCGCCGTCGCTATCCTGACCGATTAACCCCACCGCCTGCAGCGGCAGTCCGGTGTGCATTTTCGCCAGCGTCAGCAGTACGTTCAGCGGCGCACCGCCCGTCGCGCGTTCGCTACGGATGATTTCCGCCAGCCAGCCGCGTTCCGGCCACTGCACAATTTGATGCACATGATCGACCAGCATGTTGCCTGCGGCGATAACGCCTCTGCGTTCCATCAGACCCGTCCCGCGCTGCCAAAAATACGCATCTGTTCTGAAACGGTATCGGTAATGGCCTCTTCAATGGCGAGCAGCAGTTCGGCGAATTCGTCGTACAGGGGCTGACGATTCGCTATTCTTGTCTCTACCGCTGACAGCGCCGCCTGCGACATGCCGGTATAGAAGTTGATTTTGTGAATGCCGAGTTCAATTGCGCGCTTGAAATCGTCGTTGCTGATGCCGGAACCGCCGTGCAGTACCAGCGGGATCGCCGCCTGCTGGCGAAGGGCGTCCAGACGCGGAAAGTCGAGCACCGGTTCGCCTTTATATTTGCCGTGTGCATTACCAATGGCGACCGCCAGCGCGTCAATCCCGGTTCTGTCGACGAAATCACGTGCCATCATCGGGTCGGTAAATAGCGACTCGTCGGCATGACCATACAACGCGCCGCCCTCATCGCCTCCCACCGCGCCCAGTTCGGCTTCCACCGATACGCCGACGGCGTGACACATCTTCACCACTTCGCGGGTTTGACGAATATTTTCTTCATACTCCAGCGTGGAGCCATCAAACATCACTGAACTGAAACCTAAGCGCAGTGCCCGAACCACCGACTCAAAGTGCAGGCCGTGGTCAAGGTTCAGCACTACCGGAATGTCATGCCGCGCGGCTTCGAACTTGACCGCTTCGACCAGAGAATCCAACGAGATATATTTAAAATGCACCTCGGCGATGTTGATGATAAACGGCGAACGTTCCTGCTTTGCTGCGGCAAACAGCGCGCGCAGGAAGTGTGAGTCCAGAACGTTAAACGCCCCTAAGGCATAGCGGTGCTCGCGGGCATGGGCAAGGCCATCGGCGAGAGATATCAACGGCATAATGCGCTCCTTGGTTAGCGGAACAGGCGATACTCATTACACAGCACCAGCTGCGCCGGTTCGTCTTCTTCAATGTCGTTATAGCGGGCGATCGGTTGCAGAAAGTGGTTATCGTGGTCGTCGTCATTAACA
The DNA here is from genome assembly GCF_030336725.1 of Citrobacter sp. Cb031. Taxonomy (NCBI): domain Bacteria; kingdom Pseudomonadati; phylum Pseudomonadota; class Gammaproteobacteria; order Enterobacterales; family Enterobacteriaceae; genus Citrobacter; species Citrobacter sp. Cb031. The sequence goes on along the minus strand of NZ_JAOWDA010000008.1, from coordinate 46,404 downwards.
GAAGAAACCTCGCCGACCAGCACGTCGCCAAAACCTTCTTCCGCCCAGAAGCTGTGATACAGGCCCGGTGGCAGGCAGATGCTTTCACCCGGCGTCAGGCGCAGTTGACTGCCTGCCGCATGGGTTTGCCGACAGCCGTCAATCACCACGCTCACGTCGCTGTCCTCCGTTTGTTCTCGGAGCCCCGCATTCCACAGTTCCACAATTAAATTACCGCCGCCGCGATTGATAATGTCTTCGCGTTTGCGCCAGTGAAAATGCATCGGCGTCACCTGCGCATCGCGAACATGCATGATTTTCTCGGCGTAGCATTTCTCGTAAGGCATTCCTTTGGGCGAGCCATTACGCAGGGTAAACAGCGTTAACCCTTGCGCGGCGAAATTGTTGCCGCCAAACGCGGTGACATCCCAACCGAGCTTAAGGTCGAAAACTTCGCTCCAGGCTGCGGGATCAAGCTTGCGCCATTGGGTCGGCGGGAAACTGGCGAAAGGGGGGAGATGCACGTCGTGCAGAGAGAAAAACTGGCGCGTGTGGCCCAGTATCTCGTTGATAGCGGAACGTTTCATCGGCAGAATCCTCCTTAATATCATGCCGGATGGCGCTGCGCTTATCCGGTCTACAAAATCATACCGATCTTGTAGGTCGGATAAGGCATTTTTGCCGCCATCCGGCGTTGTTGTGGCGGGTTATTTCACCGTCCAACCCTTATAGCTGCCGACGTTGTTTTTATCGATCATCGTCACCGGGATCAGTACGGGCTCTTTCGGGGCGGGTTTCCCCTGCAATATGTCATAGCCGATTTCGACCGCTTTGGCAGCCATCACCTGCGGATCTTGTGCAGGCGTCGCCACAAATAGTGAGTTTTCCCGCTTCAACGCTTCTTCAGCGTCTGGCGATCCGTCTACGCCGACAATAAAGAATTCGCTACGTTGTGCCTGTTTTGCTGCCAGATCGGCACCGATCGCCGTAGGATCGTTAATGGCGAATACGCCGTCGATCTTCGGATTCGCCGCCAGCAGCGCGGTCATGATCTCCAGTCCGCCTTCGCGACTGCCTTTGGCGTTTTGGTTATACGACAGCACCTTGATATCCGGGTGGCGTTTAAACTCGGTCTGGCAGCCTTCCACGCGGTTCTGGACGGCGGAAACCGGCGGCCCGTTGATAATGACGACGTTGCCTTTCCCTTTCAGACGGTCGGTAATGTATTTACAGGCCATTTCACCCGCCTGGGTGTTATCGGAGGTAATGGTCGCATCTGCGCCTTCCGCCGCTACGTCAACGGCAACCACTACAATCCCTGCGTCTTTCGCGCGTTTTACCGCTGGGCCGATGCCTTTGGAGTCGGCGGCGTTAAGAATAATCATGTCGACCTTGGCGGCAATAAAGTTGTCGATTTGCGACACCTGTTGTCCCAGATCGTAGCCGCTGGAAACCAGCGTCACTTTAACGCTATCACCCGCCAGTTTGCGTGCTTCCAGTTCCGCGCCTTTGGTGATCTGCACGAAGAACGGGTTGGCCAGATCGCCCACCGTAACGCCGATCGATTTCAGTTCTTTTGCCTGCACAAACGGAGCTGCAGCAAGCAGTGCGCCAGCACAGAGCGCGGTGACTAAGGGCTTCAATCTCATGCTGTATTCCTCGAAGTAAGATGTTGTTGTTATGCACTTTGATGGTGTCGGGTACGGTATTTGTCGATCAGTACCGCTATGATGATCACCGCCCCTTTGATCACCAGTTGCCAGAAATAGGAGACGCCCATCAGCGTCATGCCGTTATTGAGCGTGGCGATAATCAACGCCCCTACCAGCGTGCCGGTGATGGTACCGATCCCCCCAACAAAGCTGGTACCGCCGAGGATCACCGCCGCGATGGCGTCCAGCTCGTAACCCATGCCTAAGTTGCCGTTGGCGCTGTATAGCCGCGAGGCGCTCATCACCCCGCCAAGACCTGAGAGCACACCGCTCATGCCGTAGACGAACAGCAGCACCAGCCACACTTTGATACCGGTTAAACGAGCGGCCTGCATATTGCCGCCGACCGCATAAATATGAACGCCGAGTGTGGTGCGCCTAAGAATGAACCAGCACATCACCACCACCGCCAGCGCAATGACCACTAGCCACGGAACCGGACCAAGATAGTTGTTACCGATCCACTCAAAGCTGATATTGGAATTGATCACCGTCGTGCCGTCGGCCAGCAGATAGGCCGCGCCGCGCAGCGCCGTATACGTTCCAAGCGTGACGATAAACGGTGGCAGTCCGGCAAAAGCAACCAGCGCGCCGTTAAACAACCCCAGCACCAGACCGAGCATCAACGCCGCCGGAATCGACAGCATGGCAAATTCAGGGATCAGCGAAACGACCATAGCCGCGACGGCGGTGGTGCCGAGAATCGAGCCAACCGAGAGGTCGATCCCGCCGGTCAAAATAATGAAAGTCATGCCAGCCGCCAGCACGATGTTGATCGACGCCTGGCGGGTTATATTCAACAGGTTGCTTTCGGTAAAAAAGTTTGGCGCGATAAAGCCAAATACCGCCACTATCAGGATGAGAATCGGCAAGATGCCGACCGTTTGCATCAGATCGCTCATCAGCAATTTTTTCGCGGAGGCGGATTTCGCCACCTGCTGGGGAGTGGTTGGATTATTCATGGGACACCGCCTGATGATGGGAGTCGTTCACGCCGGTTGCCAGCGTCATAATATTTTCCTGGGTAATACTTTGCCCGTTCAGCTCACCGGCAATGCTGCCTTCCCGCATGACGTACACGCGATCGCTCATACCGACAACTTCCGGCAATTCGCTGGAGATCATCAGGATCGCCACGCCTTTGCGCGCCATGTCGTTCATGATCCGGTAGATCTCGCTTTTGGCGCCAACGTCCACGCCGCGCGTGGGTTCATCGAGGATCAAAATGCGTGGGCCGATCGCGACCCAGCGTGAAATCAGCAGCTTTTGCTGATTACCGCCGGACAGCCCGCCCGCGCGTACCTGGGCGTGCGGAACGCGGATGTTGAGCAACTGGATGGCGTCATCGGAAATAGCCTGCGCCTTTTTGCGATCGAGCATGCCCCAGTTGGCGTCACGTTCCAGCGTCGCCATGGTGATGTTCTCTGCTGCCGCCAACTCTAAAAACAATCCCTGCTCTTTGCGGTTTTCCGTCAGAAAGCCAATGCCGTGGTCAATCGCCTCGCGAGGGGAGTGGATCACCACCGGTTCACCGTCTACTTCAATCATGCCGCCGATGGCTTTACGCACGCCAAAAATCAACTGAGCCAGTTCAGAACGCCCGGCGCCGACTAACCCGGCAAGGCCGACGATCTCCCCGGAGCGCACCAGTAAACTGCACGGCTGGACTTTATGGCCGTCGGTCAGGTGGTGGACGTTGAGGCGCGCTTTACCTAAGGGAATATCGCGCTCTTTGTTGAATAAATCGCTTAACGGTCGGCCCACCATCATGCGCACCAGCTCAGAGGCGTTGAGTTTGTCGCGGGTCAGGCTGCCTACATATTGCCCGTCGCGCAGGACGCTGACGCGGTCCGAGAGTTCATACACCTCCGCCATGCGGTGGCTAATGTAGATAATCGCCATCCCCTCATCGCGTAGGCGCATGATCAGTTCAAACAAGCGGTGGGTTTCACGTGAGGAGAGGGCGGCAGTGGGTTCATCCATCACCAGAATGCGGCTGTTACGGTGCAGGGCGCGGGCGATTTCCACCTGCTGCTGTTCGGCGATGGTCAACGTCATCACGCGATCGCTGGCCTTAAACTGGGCGCCGAGTCGGTCGATGACTTTCTGCGACTGCATCACCATCTCTTTACGCTGGACCAGACCGCCGCGCGACAGCTCGCTGCCAAGAAAGATATTTTCCGCCACCGTCAGGTTCGGCGCGAGCTGCATCTCCTGGTAAATCAGCGTGATGCCTGCGCTGAGCGCGTCTTTTGGCCCGCGAATGTGAAACGGCTGACCGTCGATCAGGATCTCACCGCTGGTGGCGGTATACGCGCCCGCGAGGATCTTCATCAGGGTGCTTTTCCCCGCGCCGTTCTCCCCCATCAAGGCATGAATCTCACCCGGCCAGACCGTTAAATCGACCCCTTTCAGCGCGTAAAATTTACCAAACGCTTTGGCAATGTTGCGCATCTCCAGAACCGGTGTCCTGCTCATAGCGGATCTCCTGTGGGGTGGCCGATATCAGCAGTCCATCACAGGAATGTAAATGCAAAATGTCAGAAGCCGTTCATATTTGTCATATTGCGATTTTTCTTCACGGAGCGTGATATGCCGCAACCAGGACGTCACTTTTTCGCCAGTGCGCGCGGACGATTGCTGTTCTTCAATCTGCTGGTGGTGACGGTCACGCTGATGGTAAGCGGTGTGGCGGTGCTGGGGTTTCAGCATGCCAGTCAAATCCAGGAACAGGTGCAGCAGCAAACCGTTGACGACATGACCGGCAGCATGAACCTGGCCCGGGATACGGCGAACGTGGCGACGGCGGCGGTGCGGCTGTCGCAGGTGGTCGGCGCGCTGGAATACAAAGGTGAAGCGGAGCGGCTGCAGGAGACGCAACGGGCGCTGAAGCATTCGCTGGAACAGCTGGCTACCGCGCCGTTGGCGCAGCAGGAGCCGGCGCTGGTCGAGCGTATTATCCAGCGCAGCCAGGAGCTACAAAGCAGCGTGGAAGGTATGCTGCAGCGCGGGCAACGGCGACATCTGGAACGTAACGCCCTGCTCAGTTCGCTGTATCAGAATCAAAGTTATTTACGCCATCTGCAAAAGCTGACCGGCGCGCAGGATGACGTGCTGCTGGGGCAGATAGACCGCTTAATTGTTGCCGCCATTGAAACACCCACGCCGCGTTCGGTGGTGAAACAACTGGACGGCGTGATGCCCGCGCTGCCTGTGCAAAATAGCAATCCGCTGATTACTAACATCCTCACCGACTTCAACCAGGAGTTGCATAAGCTGGAGCCACTCTCTTCCGCGCTTGAGCAGAGCGATTTGGCGATCAACTGGTATATGTTTCATATCAAAGCGCTGGTGGCGATCCTCAACAGCGATATCAACCGGTATGCTTCGCAGGTGGCGCTGATCTCCGAACAGCGGGTGGCGCAAAGTCATCAGGAACTGCAATCTGGCGCGTTGTTTATTTTGGTGTTTGCGCTGTTGGCGGTGGTGATCACCGGTTTTGCCGGCTGGTATATCTACCGTAACCTCGGTTCTAACCTGACGGCCATTTCGCGGGCGATGACCCGGCTGGCGCACGGTGAATCGGACGTTAGCGTCCCGGCCTTGCAGCGGCGCGATGAGCTGGGCGAGCTGGCCCGCGCCTTTAGCGTCTTCGCCCGTAATACGGCATCGCTGGAGCACACCACCCGACTGCTAAAAGAAAAAACCAGCCAGATGGAAATCGACCGCACCGAGCGCCAGGGGCTGGAGGAAGCGCTGTTGCACAGTCAGAAACTGAAGGCGGTAGGGCAACTGACGGGCGGATTAGCGCATGATTTCAATAACCTGCTGGCGGTCATTATTGGCAGCCTGGATCTGGTGAACCCAGACTCTCCTGACGCGCCACGGGTCAATCGGGCGCTAAAAGCCGCCGAGCGCGGGGCGCTCCTTACCCAGCGGCTGCTGGCCTTTTCGCGCAAACAGTCGTTGCATCCCCATGCGGTGGAGCTGAAAACGCTGCTGGAAAATTTGGGCGAACTGATGCGCCACTCTCTTCCGGCTACGTTGACGCTGGAGATTGAAGCCCAGTCTCCCGCCTGGCCCGCGTGGATTGATGTCAGCCAACTGGAGAACGCCATTATCAATCTGGTGATGAATGCCCGTGACGCCATGGACGGGCAGGCGGGCACGATTAAAATCCGTACCTGGAATCAGCGGGTCACGCGCAGCGATGGGCGTAAGCAGGATATGGTGATGCTGGAAGTTGCCGACCAGGGAAGCGGGATGTCGCAGGAGGTGAAAGCTCAGGTCTTCGAGCCGTTTTTCACCACCAAACAGACCGGCAGCGGTAGCGGGCTGGGGTTGTCGATGGTCTACGGTTTCGTGCGCCAGTCCGGTGGCCGCGTGGAGATTGAAAGCGCCCCTGGGCAGGGAACGACGGTCAGATTGCAGCTTCCTCGCGCGGTTGTGCCGGTGCAGACACCGGTGGAGACAATCGCACAGCACACCCCGACTCGCGGTGAAAAACTGGTGCTGGTTCTCGAAGATGAAGCCGATGTGCGCCAGACGTTATGTGAGCAATTACACCTGCTGGGCTACCTGACGTTAGAGGCCGCCAACGGCGAACAGGCTATGCATATGCTGGCGGCTTCATCCGAGATTGATATTTTTATCAGCGACTTAATGCTGCCCGGCGGTTTAAGCGGTGTGGATGTGATTAATCATGCGCTGGCACATTATCCACAACTGAACATCCTGCTGATTAGCGGCCAGGATTTACGTCCGGCGCATAACCCGGCGCTGCCGGATGTGGCGTTATTGCGTAAGCCCTTCACCCGGGGAGAACTGGCGCAGGCGCTGCGGCATTCGCGTAATTGAGATTCCTCCGCTACCCGCGCAAATACGCTTTGATTACCGTGGGGCGAGTTTCTTGATGAGGCTGGTTTTATGCAACGCTCCGCGACATTCTTACTTTTCACTCTGCTGATGATGACCACCGTATCGGCGCAGGCCGATATTATCGATGACGCCATCGGCAATATTCAGCAGGCGATTAACGACGCCTACAAACCGGACAGCGGGCGGGACTATGACGACTCTCGTGATGAAAGCTGGCAGCGACAGATGAGTGACGATCGTCGCAGGCAGTATGATAATCGCCGCCGCCAGTTTGAAGACCGACGCCGCCAACTGGATGACCGCCAGCGCCAGCTCGATCAGGAACGGCGTCAGTTAGAAGACGAAGAGCGCAGAATGGAAGAAGATTACGATCGTTAGCGCAATCTTTCGCTGGCAAGGTTATAGGGGGCAGAGACCTGTTAACAAGCCTTTAAGTGCGATGTAAACCTACCTCAGCACAATCTCCATTCCGTCATACCCGGCTTCAAGCCCTGTCGGTAGCGGATTCTCCATCATCCACAAATCAAACTGATGACTGATATGCGTCAGGATCACCCGTGGGCAGCGGATAACCTCGTTCAAGGCGATAACGGTATTTACATCGCTGTGATTGCGCGGCGGCTCGGCGCGCGGGGCGTGGCTGCAGTCGATGATAATCACCTGAGGCTGGTTATTGTGGAGAAACTTCAGCGTCTTGTCGGGAAGTCCGGCGGTATCGGAGAGCCACGCCACGCGGCTGTGCGCGGTCTCCAGCAGATAGCCAAACGTCAGCTTTGAATGGTTGAGCGGGAGTGGTGTCACCTGCAACCCTTGCAGGTTAAACACTACGAATGGCGCGACGGTATGGCTAAAATCGAGGATGCCAGGGTGCTTAAACAGATCGTCGCATCCCTGTTCATCCGGCGGACCGTACACCGGGATAGTCGCCCCCACGCCCCAGCGCAGCGGAAACAGCCCCTGCACGTGATCCATATGGTAGTGGGTGAGCAGAAACTGCTGGAAGCTGCCTGCTGGCCAGTCGTCCATCAGATGCGGGATCCCCGCGTCCAGCAGCGTCACCGCATTGTTAAATTTGACCACCCCGCTACAAGGGCGTCGACGGTATTGCGCCTGTAAGCGTGCTCGTTGGCAAGCCGCACAGTCACAGCCAAATGCCGGCACCAGTTGCGCGCCGCCGGTTCCCGTCAGCGTAATGGTCAGACTCATGGCTCCCCCTACAACGGTTTGGTGAAGCGAAAATGGCTCATGGTATAGCCTTCGCGCTGGTAAAAGCGGTGCGCGTCAAGGCGTTGGGTACTTGTCGAAAGCTCGGTTATTTCTGCGCCCGCTTCGCGCGCGGTGGCTTCGGCCCAGGCCAGTAACTGACTACCCACTTTTAGTCCTCGCGCCTGTGGCATCACCACCAGTTCCTGAATCTCGCCAATCCAGTTGGCGTGGTGCAGATGAAACTGCAGGTGCAGACCGATCAAGCCGACGACCTGTCCGTCGAGCAGCGCCAGCTGGTAGTGCATATTGGGATCTTGCAGATTTGCGGCGTAGCCGGCGCTAAAGGCCTGCAGGTCGAATTGGCCCTGTTTCAACTCACAGATAAGCGCGTAAACCGCATCGGTATCGTATAGCGTGGCGCGGCGTAATTCACAGACAGACATGTTTCTTCTCCTTGCGTCCCATCAGTGTGAGCAGTGTATCGACAGACTGTAGCAAACTTCCATCATTGTTCAGGACGTGGCAGTCATACGGCGTGTAGCGTGCCGCACGTTCAAGGCGGGCAGCGATTTCCATTTCGCTCTCCCGTCCACGTGCCTGCAGGCGCTGGCGTAAAATGGCCGGGGAAACCTGTAAGCAAATGGGAAGTAAAGAAGCGCCGTAACGGGCCTGCGCCTGAGACAGATGCGCGCGCGAGCCATTGACCACCACATCAAAACCGGCGTGCAGCCAGAGGTCAATCTCTACGCCGACGCCGTAATAGAAGCCGTTGGCGTGCCAGCTCAGCGCCAGCAGGTTCTGCCTGGCGCGGGTAAAAAACTCTGGTTCGCTGAGGGCAATATGGTTTTCATTCCCTGCGTTGGCGGCGCGGGTGATGTAACGGTGCGCCACCAGCAGTTGCGCAGGTTCCTGCTGGCGAAGTTCTGCCAGTAGACTGTCCTTACCGGAGCCGGACGGCCCCATCAGCCAGATCAGTTTCCCCATAGTCAGAATACCCTTTTGCCCTGACGCCAGACGTGGTCAATATGGATGTGATCGCCTTTGCGATGCGCCAGCACCAGATCCGCGCGTTTACCTTCGGCTACAACGCCACGATCGTCGAGATTTAATGCCCGCGCCGGATTGCGGGTCACCAGACGAATGGCCTGCGGCAGCGTAAAGCGGTTGGCGTCATCGTCTGCCACGCGAAATGCCGCATCGAGCAGGCTGGCGGGGTAGTAGTCGGAGGAGAGAATATCCAGCAGCCCCAGCTCAGCCAGCTTATGCGCCGCCACGTTGCCGGAGTGAGAACCGCCGCGCACGATGTTGGGCGCGCCCATCAGCACGTTCATGCCATGCTGGCGCGAGGCCTCTGCGGCGGCAAAAGTAGTAGGAAATTCGGCGATCACGCTGCCAAGTTGATGCGATTCCAGCACATGATCGCAGGTAGCATCGTCATGGCTCGCCAGCGCTATCTGGCGCTCACGACACATCTGAGCAATCGCTGTGCGGTTGGGTTGCGACCAACGTGCAGCCAGAGCTAACTGTTCTTCTTCGTAGCGGACCATTTGCTCGTCGGTAAGTGAATACTTGCCCTGATAGTACTCGCGGTACTTCTCGCGATTGGCAAACTGACGCTGGCCGGGGGAGTGGTCCATCAGCGATACCAGCGTCACCGGCTCACGACTGACCAGTTTTTCAAACAGCGGTAGGGTGGTGTGATGCGGCAGCTCGCAGCGCAAATGCAGGCGGTGCTCGGCGCGATTGACCCCGCGCTTTTGCGTCTCTTCCACCGCGTTGATCATCTTCTCCAGATTTTCCAGACGGTCACCGCCGTCGCGCACATCGCCAATCGCCACCGCGTCCAGCACGGTGGTAATGCCGCTGGCGACCATCAGCGCGTCGTGGCTGCTCATCGCCGAGTGGGCGGGCCAGTCTACCTTCGGGCGCGGGGTGAAAAACTTGTCGAGATTGTCGGTATGCAGCTCGATAAGCCCTGGCAGCAGCCAGCCGCCTTCTCCGTCCATCGCTTGGGCCAGTTGGCTCTGACTTTCGGCAAAGGCGCGGATCGTTCCGCCCTCAATTTCCAGCGATCCTTGCACCACTTCATCTTCCAGCACCAGCTTTACATTATTGATAATCATGCTGTTGTTCCCATCAGGTGCAGGCGATCCGCGACGCGGTCGCGCACGGTTTGATCGTGAAAAATGCCGACAATTGCCGCGCCGCGGGCTTTCGCTTCTTCAATCAATGCGACGACGGCGGCGCTGTTTTTGGCGTCCAGCGAGGCGGTGGGCTCATCGAGGAGTAGAATCGGGTAATCGACGATAAACCCTCGGGCGATATTGACGCGCTGCTGTTCGCCCCCGGAAAACGTCGACGGCGCCAGATGCCACAGCCGCTCCGGTACGTTCAGGCGGGTAAGCAGGTTAGCCGCTTTGGCTGCGCACTCCTCGCGCGACACGCCGAGATCCAGCAGCGGCTGCATCACCACATCCAGCGCAGAAATCCTTGGGATCACGCGCAAGAACTGGCTGACCCAGCCGATGGTTGAACGGCGAACTTCCAGCACTTTACGCGCCGGAGCCTGCACCAGATCGACCCATTCGCCGCTGTGGCGGATGTGGATGTGTCCTTCATCCGGCAGGTAGTTGGCGTACAGCGAACGCAGCAACGTGGATTTGCCGCTGCCAGAGTGACCGTGCAGCACCACGCATTCGCCGTTTTTAACTTCCAGCGTGGCGTCTTGCAGCACCGGCAGACGCACGCCGTTTTGCTGATGCAGTACAAAGGTTTTACTGACGTTTTCAACGCGGATCGCGTTCATTTTTAGCCTCTTTAAGCATTTTTGCGTTCGATTGCCTGATGGCGCTTCGCTTATCAGGCCTACAACCGATGCCGATCCGTTGGCCGGTCGCGAAGCGCCACCCGGCAAGACAAAATCAGTTTTGCAAAACAGACGACACCAGCAACTGGGTATACGGATGATGCGGGTCGTCGAGTACGCGGTCGGTTAACCCACTTTCCACCACCTGACCCTGCTTCATCACCAGCAAACGGTCGGCCAGCAGGCGCGCTACGCCCAGATCGTGGGTGACAATAACCACTGCCAGATCCAGTTCCACCACCAGGCCGCGCAGCAGGTCCAGCAGTTTGGCCTGTACGGAAACGTCCAGACCGCCGGTGGGCTCGTCCATAAACACCAGTTTGGGATGGGTGACGAGGTTGCGGGCGATCTGCAGGCGCTGCTGCATGCCGCCGGAAAAGGTGGTTGGCAGGTCGTCGATACGCGAGGCCGGGATCTCCACTTCCTCCAGCCAACGCTGCGCGGTGGCACGAATGTCGCCGTAGTGGCGCGCCCCGGTGGCCATCAGGCGTTCGCCGATATTGCCGCCAGCGGAGACCTGACGGCGCAGGCCATCCAGCGGATGCTGATGCACCACGCCCCATTCGGTGCGCAGCAGACGGCGACGGTCGGCCTCGTTCATGCCGTACAGCGAACGGTTCTGATACAAAATCTCACCGCTCTGCGGCGTCAGCCGTGAAGAGATCGATTTCAGCAGCGTGGTTTTGCCTGAACCGGACTCGCCGACGATACCCAGCACTTCGCCAGGCCACAGGTCAAAAGAGACATCGCTGAAGCCCTTGCCCGGCGCGTAGAGATGGGTCAGGTTGTTGACTGAAAGCAGCGGTTGCGTCATTTGCTGAGGGCCTCACTCTGTTGGCGGCAGTAGTCGGTGTCGGAGCAGACAAACATGCGTTTGCCGGTGTCATCGAGCACCACTTCATCGAGATAGCTGTGGGTTGAGCCACAGATGGCGCAAGGCTCATCCCAGCTCTGCACGGTAAACGGGTGATCGTCGAAATCGAGGCTTTCCACGCGGGTGTAAGGTGGAACGGCATAGATGCGTTTTTCGCGGCCTGCGCCAAACAGTTGCAGGGCCGGCATCATGTCCATCTTCGGATTGTCGAATTTTGGAATTGGCGACGGGTCCATGACGTAGCGGTCGTTAACCTTCACCGGATAGGCGTAAGTGGTGGCGATATGGCCGAAGCGGGCGATATCTTCATACAGTTTCACCTGCATGATGCCGTACTCTTCCAGCGCGTGCATGGTGCGGGTTTCCGTTTCGCGCGGCTCGATAAAGCGTAACGGCTCGGGGATCGGGACCTGGAAGATAATGATCTGGTCTTCCACCAGCGGCGTTTCCGGGATGCGGTGGCGGGTCTGGATCAGCGTCGCGTCTTCCGTGCGCTCGGTGGTGTTCACCCCGGTCACGCGTTTAAAGAAGTTGCGAATCGACACGGCGTTAGTGGTGTCATCTGCGCCCTGGTCAATTACCTTCAGCACGTCCGGTTCGCCAATCACGCTGGCGGTGAGCTGAATACCGCCGGTTCCCCAGCCGTAGGGCATCGGCATTTCACGTCCGCCAAACGGCACCTGGTAACCGGGGATCGCCACCGCTTTCAGAATCGCGCGGCGAATCATGCGTTTGGTCTGCTCATCAAGATACGCAAAGTTGTAGCCGGAGAGGTTAGTGGTCACGGGTGGCCTCCTGTTGCAGGCGTTTGAGCAGTTCCAGCTCGGCCTGGAAATCGACGTAATGGGGAAGTTTGAGGTGCGAAACAAAACCCGCCGCCTCGACGTTATCCGCATGCGCCAGCACGAACTCTTCGTCCTGCGCCGGTCCCGTGACCGCTTCATCGTATTCGGCTGCCTGTAGGGCGCGGTCCACCAGCGCCATCGCCATCGCTTTACGTTCGCTCATGCCGAACACCAGCCCGTAGCCGCGGGTAAAATGAGGGGATTCGTTTTCTGGCGCGACAAAACCGTTGACCATTTCACACTCGGTCATCAGCAGTTCACCGACGTTCACCGCAAATCCCAGCTCTTCCGGTACGGTTTCCAGTGCCACATAGCCGCTGCGAATTTCGGCGGCAAACGGGTGATTGCGCCCGTAGCCGCGTTGGGTGGAGTAGGCCAGCGCCAGCAGATATCCCTCATCGCCGCGCATCAGTTGTTGCAGGCGTGAAGCGCGTGAACAGGGGTAAACCGGTGGCGTGCGGGTGATGTCGTCGGGCGTGGCACCATTATCCTCTTCACGCTTTGCCAGTCCCTGGTTGGCCAGCAGGGAAAAGACGTGCGGAGAGGCGTCCTGCGCGTCGTCTGCGCTGCGCAGGGGGGGCGTTTCGCCATTGGCCAGCAGGGTAAAATCCAGCAGGCGATGGGTGTAGTCATAAGTGGGACCTAACAACTGCCCGCCGGGAATATCCTTGTAGACCGCAGAGATTCGGCGCTCAAGGCGCATTTCTGCACTGTTAACCGGTTCGCTGACCGCCACCTTTGCCAGCGTAGTGCGGTAGGCGCGGAGCAAAAAGATGGCTTCGACGTTATCGCCGCTGGCCTGCTTCAGCGCCAGCGCGGCCAGTTCGCGGTCGGCGATGCCGCCTTCGGTCATCACCCGGTCGACGGCCAGGTTCATCTGTTGTTCGATTTGCGCCACGCTCAGTTCAGCAATGGTCTCATTGCCCCGGCGTCGGTTTTCCTGCAGGGCGTGGGCGTTGGCTATCGCCTTTTCGCCCCCTTTGACGGCGACGTACATCAGCACACCTCCACATGGGTAGTTCGCGGAATAGCCAGCAGGCGTTCGCCGCAGGTGAGGATCAGGTCGACCCCCAGCGGGAACGGATGCGGGCGTTCGGTGAGTTCGTGAATCAGGCATTCCGGTAGCTGTGGCGCGATCATGCGCTCTTCAGCGATACCGGCGCCGGTCAGACGCAGCATGCGTCCACCGCTTAAGCCAGAGACCTGCACAATCAGCGTGGCGCTGGTTTCTGGCGCGACGGCGGAACCGGCGGAGAGGGCGTTAAGCTGTTCGCTGCTGATGCGTTCGTCGGCGACGGCAAAGGCCGCCAACTGCGGCTGATCTACCAGCGGCGCGTTGGTGTGAAAACGCAGATTCTGCCGGGCGATATCGTTATCCATCGACGGCGCCAGCCATACCGGCGTGTCGCCATCGACCAGGGTCAGTAGCACGCTGGTGGTTGCCAGGCCCAGTGGCTGCCAGCCGTGTTTCAGTTGATGCAGGGCGACGATCACGCCCGGCTCACTCATGGCCTTCAGCAGGCGACGAAAGCTCTGCTGAGCATCCTGAACGGGTAAATTAAAAGCGGTTTGTAAGGTCATGCGTTATCTCCGCGTACCAGCGTGAAGAAGTCGACCCGGCTGGCGTTGATTTCGGCACGGCGTGCGCTAATCAGCGCATCGCGTTCCGCTTCCAGCGGGGCAATTAAGGTTTCCATTAGGCTCTGGAAATGCGTTTGTTCCTGCAGCAGTGCGTCAATGACCGCACACTGCTCGGCGTGTTGTTTGTTGCGGCCCAGCAGGTAGCTGTAGCCCAGCGTGCCGCTCTTCAGGCGTACCACTGCGCGGGTAAGCGTGGTATCACCGGCAAAGAAGCGGTTGCCGGTGCCGCCCATGCGAGCCTGGAGCTGCATCAGTCCGCTTTCCGGTGCGCGGATAAGTTCATAGTCTGGCGTCAGTTTGAGCGCGTGGATGCGGGCGTTCAGGGCATCGGCATTGCTGTAAGCCAGCGCGCGCATCCAGCGCTGGCGGGTCGCGGTATCGAAATGCATTCAGTGCTCCATAGTGAATTCGATCATGTCGGCGCGGGTCAGGCTGACGGAGTATTCCGCCGCGTGTTCTTCGCCTTCACGGTGGTTCAGGGTGCGCACGCACAGCAGCGGCGCCATATTGGGGATTTCCAGCACTTTGCTCTCTTTAGCCTGTGCGCGGCGGGCGCTGATGCGCGTTTGTGTGCGCAGGAGCGTCAGACCGGACTGTTCGCGCAGGTAGTCGTGCAGTGAGCCGTTGTTAAAGCCCTGCAGCAGCGGCCATAGCGTGAGGTCGGAAAAATAGTGGTCGATCTGGCACAGTGCGATACCGTTTACCCGGCGCAGGGTGCGCAGATGAATCATGTTATCGCCCTCGTTAATGCTGAGCGCATCGGCAATGTGACTGGAGGCCGGGCGCAGCACCGCCAGCAGTTTTTCGCTGGTGGGGTGGCTGCCCTGGTCCAGCAGGTTCTGGCTAAAGCGCGCCTGGGCATTAAGCGGGTAATCGAATGGGCGCATCAGCACCAGTACACCAACGCCCTGGCGACGCTGGACCCAACCACGCTCAACCAACTGGTCAATAGCGCGGCGCAGGGTGTGGCGGTTTACCTCGTAGCGCGCGGCAAGCTGATGCTCGGCGGGCAGATAGTCACCGCAGCGATAATGATGACGAAGCTCCTGCTCAAGTCTCGCGGCAATTTCCTGATAACGCGTTGGATAACTGGTCGGATGTGTAGACAAGTGCATAGCAATCAATGCCTCGCTAATCAGATAAAGTGCTTACGCAAACGCTGGGAAAGGAAATCCAGCAGGCTGACGGTGACGATGATTAACACCATCAGGGCGCAGGTTTGCTGGAACTGAAAGCCGCGAATCGCCTCCCATAAAGTCACGCCAATACCGCCCGCCCCCACCATTCCGACTACCGTGGCCGAGCGAACGTTGGATTCAAAGCGATATAGCGAGTAGGAGATAAGCAGCGGCATGACCTGTGGCAGAACGCCGTACAGAATCTCTTCAATTTTGTTGGCCCCGGTGGCGCGAATGCCTTCTACCGGACCCGGCTCAATGGCTTCTACCGCTTCCGAAAGCAGCTTGGAGAGCACCCCGGTGGTGTGGATAAACAGCGCCATTACCCCGGCGAACGGACCTAAACCCACGGCGACCACGAACAGCATGGCGAAGACCATTTCATTGATGGCGCGGCAGGCGTCCATCAGGCGACGCATCGGCTGGTAAATCCACCACGGTACGAGGTTATCGGCGCACATCAGGCCAAAGGGAATCGACAGCACAACGGCGAGGGCGGTACCCCAGACGGCAATTTGCAGGGTGACGGCCATTTCACCGAGATAGTCCTGCCACTGACTGAAGTCTGGTGGAAAGAAGTCGGCGGCGAAGGTCGCCATATTGCCGGAATCCTGGATCAGCGTGAGCGGAGCCATTTCGGCACCTTTCCACGAGACCACCAGCACGGCGAGAAGAATGGCCCAGCTCAGCAGTGAGAACCAGCTACGTTTGGGCGGGGCGACGGTGATGGTTTGCATGTTTAGCTCCGTGCGTAGGTTTATCGCCGGATGGCAGCGCTTGCGCCTTATCCGGCCTACAGAACATCGTCTGCCCGGTAAGCGAAACGCCACCGGGCATCAGGTTTACTGCACCGCTTTAGTCACGCTGGTCATGGCGCCCAGGGCGGCGGTCAAACGGTCAAGGTCGTCGAGCTGCGCTTTCAGCGCCGAGGTTTTGCTGGTTTTCTCTTCCTCGTTCAACCCTTTGTTGCCCTTCACGCCCTGCATCTCTTTAAACAGTGCCAGTTGGCGAATCGGTACCAGTTGCAGGTCGCTGGAGGCACGGAACGGTGCCCATCCCAGGCGTTCCAGGACGGTTTTTTGTTCCGGCGTTTTGCCGTAATTCATAAAGAAGTCGTACACCTTGTCCTTGGTGGTT
Source organism: Citrobacter sp. Cb031 (assembly GCF_030336725.1). Lineage (NCBI taxonomy): Bacteria > Pseudomonadati > Pseudomonadota > Gammaproteobacteria > Enterobacterales > Enterobacteriaceae > Citrobacter > Citrobacter sp. Cb031. Next base: position 30,088 of record NZ_JAOWDA010000008.1, on the reverse strand, counting down.
TCGGAGAGGTTTTTGCGCCAGACGATCGGATCGCCCGGGATCAGCGGTGACTTCCAGATAACCTTCAGCTCTTTCAATTTTTCCGGCGCGGAGGTTTTCAGCTTGTCGAGGTTTTCGGTGTTGTTGGTGGCGACATCGACCTGTTTGTTGGCGACGGCCAGCGCGTTGGTTTCGTGTCCGGCGTTAACGGTGCGTTTGAAGTCGCTGGCGGAGATGTTGTTTTTGGCGAAGACGTAGTAACCGGGGACGAGGAAGCCTGACGTTGAGTTGGGATCGCCGTTGCCGAATGTCAGATCCTTACGTTTGGCGATCAGATCGTTCAGGTTGTTGATCGGACTGTCTTTGTTAACGATCAACACGCTCCAGTATCCCGGGGAGCCGTCGGCAGCGACGGTTTGGGCAAACACTTGTCCGTTAGCGCGATCCACTGCTTCCATTGCCGAGAGGTTGCCGTACCAGGCGATATCAACTTTGTTAAAACGCATTCCCTGAATGATCCCGGCGTAGTCCGGAGCGAAGAAGGCGTTCACTTTCACGCCCAACGATTTTTCCATGTCCTTCAGGAATGGTTCCCACTGTGGCTTCAGGTTTTGCTGTGATTCGGTCGAAATAATGCCAAAGTTCAGCGCTTTTTCTTGCTCTTCGGCCTGCGCCGGGCTGAACAAGGTGCTGATGCTGAACATGCTGGTAAAGGCCAGCGCGGCAACGGTCTTATAGCTCATGTTGTTTCCTTAATTAGTCTTTGTTCCAGGCTATTTCACTTGCCAGCCTGGCTGCGCCAATAACGCCTGGTTTTTTAGAACTATGCAGCCTGCGCGTTCTGTTCGACGCGGTTCATGCTGCGGTAGAGATGGTCAAAACGATCGTTATCAAAATGCTGGCTGCTGCCATCAAAGAAGACGTTGCCCTGACGAAGCGCGACAATGCGTTCGCAGTAGCGCAGGGCGTAATCCACCTGATGCAGCGTGACGACCACGGTGATGCCGTCGGTCTGGTTAATGTCGCGTAGGGTGTCCATCACGATGCGTGCGGATTCCGGGTCCAGCGAGGCTATCGGCTCGTCGGCAAGGATCACTTTGGCTTGCTGCATCAGCGCGCGGGCAATCGCCACGCGCTGCTGTTGCCCGCCCGAAAGCGTGGAAACGCGCTGGTATGCAAAGTGCGCCATGCCAACGCGGGTCAGCGCCTGTAATGCACGCTGTTTCTGTTCCTGGCTAAACCAGCTAAAACAGGTGCGCCAAAACGGCGTGCTGCCGAGTGCGCCAATAAGGACGTTTTCCAGTACCGTCAGGCGGTTAACCAGATTGAACTGCTGGAAGATGTAGCCGGTGTGGGCGCGGCTTTTGCGGATATCGCGCGCCAGGCGGCCTTCATGTTGAACGGTGCGACCCAGCAGTTCGACGTGGCTACCCGGGGATTTATCACCGACGATCAAACCGCTTAAATGACGTAAAAGGGTGGATTTGCCGGAGCCAGATGGCCCAAGCAGAGCCACCATCTCACCGGAACAGATGTTCAGATCAACCGCATTGAGCGCCTGATGTTGATTGAAGGACTTGGAGAGTTTTTCGACGCGAATAATCGTTTGCATGATGCGGCCTCCCTTAAAAAGTGGCCCCATCGTGGCGGATCAATGTGACGTTTTCGTTAAGGGATGGTTACTTGGTGATGAAGAGTTGAGCGATTTTTGATGACAGTACGGGAGGGCTGGCCTCCCGTTGGATTACTCTGTAGGTTGCTGCTGTTTGACGACGTTGATCATCCACGGTACGCCATACCGATCGCTCACTTTACCGAAACCATGAGCCCAGAAGGTTTCCTGCCAGTCCATTTCGATTTTTCCGTTTGCTGCCAGGTTATCAAACCAGCGTTTGCCTTCGTCGACGTTTTGCGTGTCGAGTACCAGCGTAAAGCCAGAGTAGTGGGCATTTCCGTCGGGGGCGCTATCGCTCATCATGATGTCGCTGCCCGCAACGCGCAGGTTGGCGTGGGCAATGGCGGTATCGGGGAATTTCATGCCTGAAGGGCAACCCTCTTCGCTGTTCTGCGCCGGTTTGGGCATTTCACCGAAGTTGATTTTGTAGAGTAGCTCAGCGCCTAATGTTTTTTGGTAGTAGGCGATAGCATCAGCGCAGTTGCCTGCGAAGGAGATATAGGGACTTAACGGCATAATCTTTACCTCAGGTAAAAGAAACCAGTTAAGTGTAGTTATCGTCTGCAAAAATAAGCCAGGCGGGAAGTATGAGCTTCCCGCCTGGCAGATGAGCTGGCATCGGCCTGATTGACGTAGCGCCATCAGGCAATTTGCATCAGTTCTTTTTCACAAACTCAGATTTCAGCTTCATTGGGCCAAAGCCATCGATTTTGCAATCGATGTTGTGGTCGCCTTCAACCAGACGGATGTTCTTCACTTTGGTCCCGATCTTCAACATGGAAGAGCTACCTTTTACCTTCAGGTCTTTCACTACGGTAACGCTGTCGCCGTCAGCCAGCAGGTTGCCGTTGGCATCTTTAACGATCAGTTCGTCGCTGTCCTGAGCCGGTTCAGCATCGTTCCATTCGTGAGCGCATTCCGGGCAGATGAACATGCCGTTATCTTCGTAAGTGTATTCGGAGTTGCATTGTGGGCAGTGTGGTAATGACATGTGGATTTCCTCAAAAGTCAGCAGGGGCAAATGCGCCCAAAAATGGCAGATTGCCGAAAAAGGCCGCAATTATACATAAAATCCCTGCTTTTGTCGGGACTACTGCGTGATTATGCAAAATGATCTGCTGTAAAGACCCTTTGCTTTTACCTCAATGAAAGTATGGCGGAATATTTTTTAAGGGAAATTGCTACGCTTAGGTATTTAAGATAAGGTGAGGCGAAATATCTGATATTCATAGGTAACGTTGCTTACGGATGCCTAAGCCATTGTGATTGAATAGCATTGACCCCCTTAATTTTAGTAGGGGGATTACGCGGGTATTTTTTAAAACTGAACTACGCTGTTTATCTTTCTTACTTATTACATAAGTGAGAGGCATCCGGCCAGCGGTTATACGCCAAATTTATTTTAATAATATCAGTTGGTTGTTTTGATTTTAATTATTTCTACACGTAATTATAAAAGCCAAAAAATCTATAAATAAAACGATTGGGCTAAATAAAAGTAATGCCATTTGCGTTAAGGAAGAATTTTCCATGCACACACAGACAATATATGAATTAAGTCAGGAAGCGGAACGCTTGCTGATGCTCTCGCTTGAACATCTCAGGCAATTGCAAAAATTGCCTATGACGTCGTTGGATGATGTCGCGCTAAAACAAGGAGAGCATAGCAGACAGGTGGTTCAGCCTCTGCATTTCAGCGCGCGTGGCATGGATGTCCAGCAGGCAACGCTCAATAATGAACTGCGTAAGATTACGCGTCTGGAAATGGTGCTGGCGATTGTCGGTACCATGAAAGCGGGAAAATCGACGACGATTAACGCGATTGTAGGGACCGAAGTTTTACCTAATCGTAATCGTCCCATGACGGCGCTACCAACGTTAATTCGCCATACGCCGGGGCAGAAAGAGCCGGTGTTGCATTTTTCACATGTCACGCCTATCGATGCCTTAATGAAGGTTTTACAGCAGCGCGTGCGCGAGTGCGATCGCCAGCGTCTTACGCAGACCCTGGAAATTGATAAGGATATGAATGTCCTGCTGCAGCATATTGAAAACGGCGTGGCATTTGAGCGGTATTATCTTGGCGCACAGCCTATTTTCCATTGCCTTAAAAGTCTGAATGACCTGGTGCGTTTGTCAAAAGCGCTGGAGGTGGATTTCCCTTTTGCCGCCTATGCCGCGATTGAGCATATTCCGGTAATCGAGGTCGAATTTGTCCATTTGGCCGGTCAGGCGAGCTATCCGGGGCAATTAACCCTGCTGGATACGCCGGGGCCGAATGAGGCCGGGCAACCGCACTTACAGAAGATGCTGAATGAACAGTTGGCGCGGGCTTCTGCGGTACTGGTGGTGATGGATTACACCCAACTGAAATCGATTTCCGATGAAGAAGTACGCCACGCGATCATGGCGGTCGGCAAGTCAGTGCCGCTGTATGCGCTGGTGAACAAATTCGATCAGAAAGACCGCAACAGTGACGATGAAGAGCAGGTGCGGGCGTTAATTTCCGGCACGCTGATGCAAGGCGGGATTGCCCCGGAGCGAATCTATCCGGTTTCTTCGATGTGGGGGTATCTGGCGAACAGGGCGCGTCATGAGCTGATGACTCGCGGGCGGCTGCCGGATCACCAGGTGCAACGTTGGGTACAGGATTTTGCCGAAGCGGCGCTTGGCCGACGCTGGTGCACCAACGATCTTGAGGATACGGAGCACATCCGCCATGCAGCCGATCTGTTGTGGGAGGATTCACTGTTTGAGCAGCCGATCCAGAAAGTGATTCATGCCGCTTACGCCAATGCTTCGCTGTATGCGCTACGCTCAGCGTCGCATAAGTTATTGAACTATGCGCAAAGCGCGCACGAATATCTGGAGTTTCGCGCCCATGGGTTAACGGTTGCCTATGAAAAACTGCGGCTGAACATCACGCATATTGAAGAGGATATGCAGCAGTTAGAAGTGAGTCAGGGGCGGGTGAGTGATGAAGTCAGTCATGAGGTCGAGCTGGCGCTGGAGGCTGCCGCGGCCTATCTCAATGAGCAACAGACTGAGATTCTGTGCGGCATCAACACGTTCTTTATCAAAGAAAATGTCCTGATGATGTCACAACATGGCCAGGGGGCTGGCGTTTCCTCGGCAGAAATGGCCGGAGAAATGCTGGTGTTGCACGATGAAGGGCAGGCGAAAATCGTGCTGGATAAAATGCGCTCGTCCTGTGAAGTTGTCTTGCTGGCAGCGCAGGAAAGCATCAGTCGGGATTTAGCTCTGCGCTTTGAACAGCTTGAGTCGACGCTGTCCCGGGCGCTAAATGACGCCATGCGCCCCATTGAGCAGCGGGTGAAAGAGGAGCTGAACCACGCTGGTTTTCGTGCGCGGATCCGTTTTCCGGCGTTTCATGCGGCGATGTTTAACTTCAACACCCGCCAGTTGTTTAACGAGGCCATTGAGCAGGATATTCCGGCGGAAAATGCGCCGTCAACTGGCGGTGTGGTGCGTGATACCTTCTCTCGCTGGTTGAATCAGCCCAACTGGGGATGGAATGAGTACGTCGAAACAAAAACGCGTTATCTCATTGATATGGGTGCACTGCATAAGAACCTTGTGCACTATGTCACCCAGTTTTGCCAACAAATTCGTAAAGCTTTAGCTGCGCAGGTCGATATTTCCGTTACGGCAGGCATGGCCACGTTTTTTGCTGATTTTTCACTGTGTTTGACGCAATTACAGGCGAGCCTACGTGAGAGTTTGACCCTGCGCCAGCAAAATGAATCTGCGGTGAATGCCTTGAACGAACAACTGCAGCATCGCATTACGACTGCGGCATGGCTTTATGAAGATTCCCGCTTGCTGCGCGACGATATCAATACCCTTTTTGCAACCGAGCACACATGACTAACGTGTTACTGGAAGGCCCCGGGCGGACGCTGGAGTGTGTCTACCCGAAGTTTATGGTCGATCTGGTTCAGGGAGATGAAACCAAACGTTCCGGCGGTTTTCTGCAACAGCAGCAGCGGCTGCGTGCGCGCCTGACGCAGGAGGTGCTATCCCAGACGCAACTGCGAGCATGGGTGTTGGCAGGCGTGTCCAGCGAGCATCTGGTGATGCGTCTAAAACTGGTGGAAAAACTGGCGGGCATGATCGATCCGGGCCATCTGGCGCTGGTACGGATCGCCGAAGGGTTGATGTTTTTACAACAAACCGAACACCCGCGTGGACTCTCCACGCCTGGTCTTCTGCAGCAGATAAATTCACTCGCTGACTGGTTTAGCCAGCGCGGCGCTTATAAAGAGAAGGCGGTGACGCAACGCGGCCTGACGGTGCAAGCGGGCGAACATAGCGAGCAAATTTTTACCCGCTGGCGGGCTGGCGCGTATGACGGCTGGTCGTTACCTGGACGCTGTTTTGTGGCGTTAGAGGAGCTGCGCTGGGGAGCCTTTGGTGACGCCTGCCGGTTAGCAAATGCCGATGTGGTGTCAATGCTAAAAGACAACCTGCGAACGATGGCTGCTCAGGCGCTGGCAGACAGCGTGAATGCGGCCCCGGCCACGCGTCATTACTATCATCATTGGCTCAGCACGCCGGTGGTTGGCGGCTCGGGTGAGCACAACGATATGTTGAGCTGGCTCGGAGACTGGTGCGATGCGCAGCGTCATCCGGTGAGCTGGTCGGTGACGCAGCGTTGGCAAAATGTGGCGTTGGGCATGCCGAGATTGTGTTCGGCGAAGCGGCTGGTTGATGCGATGGTTGAGGAGATTTTTGCACCGTCCCCGCTCATCAATTGAGCAGGAACGGTGAGTGGGATAAAGGCAGGTTTAGTGGTGCAGTGAGTCTGCCGGGGTAGCCACCGTCTCATTGACGACCGGGTTTTTATTAAAACGTTTGGCATACAGCGCGGTGATAATCGGCACCAGAATCGCGGTGACTATCACGCTGGCGGCAACCAGCGCCGTAGCGGATGCGGCAACCGGTTCAAATGCCGGGTTAATCTGGGCGATAATCACCGGGTTTGCCACTGCAGCGCCTGCCGCAGAAGAGGCTGCTACGCCTGCCGTACCGTTCCCGCCACCAATAACGCGGTCAGCAATAATCAGCGGAATACCGGTGATGACGATAACCGCGACGCCCAGCAGAATGCCCAGCAGACCCGTATCAACGATGACGCTCAGATTAATCGTGTTGCCCAGCGCGAAGCCGAAGAACGGGATCAGCACCGGCGTGGCTTTGCTGAAGAAGGAACGCAGATCGTGATCCAGGTTACCCAACGCAAAACCAATCAGGAACGGTAATACCGCGCCGACAAAATGGTGTGGTTCGAAGGAAGCCAGACCCGCGGAGCCGAGGATCACCATGGTCATTAACGGACCGGATTCCAGAGACATCAACACAAATGCGCCAGACTCTTCTTTGGTTCCGTACTGGTTCATCAGGCTGGCGTACAAACCGCCGTTGGTCATGTCCATCGCAGAAACAATCGCCAGTACCGAAAGACCGGCAAAGAACCCGGTTTGAATACCGGTATCAGGAATAAATGAAGCAGCAATCATTGCCACTACCCATGCCACGGCTATTTTAGTTAATACCAGTGTGCCGGATTTGCGTAATACCGTGCCGGTTGCTCGTAAATCAATAGATGCACCGATACAAAAAAACCACACTGCCAGAATCGGCACCGTTCCGCTGATCATTCCTTTGGTAAACGAACCGAAATACGCGCCGGTATCCGGAGCTAACGTATTTAACACTGCGCCTAATAACAGAGGAATCAACATCATTCCGCCAGGGATGCGTTCAATCGTGGCTTTAATTTTCATAAGCGTCCTCATCTCTTGTCGCAGGTAATACACGCGAAAGAAAATAAAAATTAATAAATTCAAATGGTTACTTGTGTTTCTTAACAAAGAAAACAGCTATCTCTTTGTTTTATAAAATCTAACGCGGCATACGTTGAGCGTGTTGCTGCTCCCAGGGATATTGCGTCTGGAATTAGTTTGCATTCATGGGAACATTGATTCAATCAAAATAAAACGATGTTTTAGTTATCTTCATCACATATTCCGAGCAAAAGTTCCTGAGTGCTCTGATTATTAAAAAAGCTGTGATCTTTTTGTGAAGAGATTAGGTGGGTTTTTGCCTAGCAGAATAATAGTGACTGTTGTGATTGTTGGTGCAACAAAGTGATTTATTCTTGTATTTAATTGCCAGAAAATCGCAAGCATTACATGTAAAAAAGTTGACTAAGAATGACCTGATTTACGCATGTTGACGAAATGGAAATCTATATGTGAAGTTGATCACAAATTTAAACACTGTTAGGGTAAAGAGGTCATTAACCGCCCAATCAGGCGTCAACAGGTTCGGTTGTACTGCTCGTTTCTCGTCAGTGTAAGTAAACCTGCTACGCTTGTTACAGGGAATGCGTCTGTGCATTCCCCGCTCAGTGATGACCTTGACGCAGGGGCGTTGAGGGACTCGATCTGTAGCGTGACAGGGCTAAGTCTATGAGGACGAGTATGCTAAAAAGGAAAAAAATAAAACCAATTACGCTGCGCGACGTTACCATCATTGATGACGGTAAACTGCGAAAAGCCATTACCGCGGCGTCGTTAGGTAATGCGATGGAGTGGTTTGATTTTGGTGTTTATGGGTTTGTTGCTTACGCATTAGGTAAAGTGTTCTTCCCGGGGGCTGACCCCAGCGTACAGATGGTTGCTGCTCTTGCCACCTTCTCTGTTCCCTTTCTGATTCGACCGCTTGGCGGATTGTTCTTCGGTATGCTTGGCGATAAATACGGTCGTCAGAAGATCCTCGCTATCACCATTGTGATTATGTCGATAAGTACCTTCTGTATCGGTCTCATTCCCTCGTATGCCTCGATTGGTATCTGGGCGCCGATTCTGCTGTTGCTGTGTAAAATGGCGCAGGGGTTCTCGGTCGGCGGAGAGTATACCGGGGCGTCGATTTTTGTCGCAGAGTACTCGCCAGACCGTAAGCGCGGATTTATGGGCAGCTGGCTGGACTTCGGCTCGATTGCCGGGTTTGTGCTGGGTGCGGGCGTGGTAGTCCTGATCTCAACTATCGTCGGCGAAGAAAACTTCCTTGAGTGGGGCTGGCGTATTCCGTTCTTCCTGGCGCTACCGTTAGGGCTTATTGGCCTGTACCTGCGTCATGCACTGGAAGAGACTCCGGCGTTCCAGCAGCACGTGGATAAACTGGAGCAGGGCGATCGTCAGGGACTGCAGGACGGTCCGAAGGTGTCGTTTAAAGAGATTGCGACCAGGCACTGGCGCAGCCTGCTGGCATGTATTGGTCTGGTGATTGCCACCAACGTCACCTACTACATGCTGCTCACCTATATGCCGAGCTACCTGTCGCATAACCTGCATTACTCTGAAGACCACGGCGTGCTGATTATTATCGCCATCATGATTGGTATGCTGTTTGTGCAGCCGGTGATGGGTCTGCTCAGCGACCGCTTCGGGCGCCGTCCGTTTGTGATTATGGGTAGTATTGCGCTGTTTGTGCTGGCTATTCCGGCATTTATTCTGATTAACAGTAACGTCATCGGCCTGATTTTCGCCGGGTTGCTGATGCTGGCGGTGATCCTCAACTGCTTTACCGGGGTGATGGCGTCAACGTTACCAGCGATGTTCCCGACGCATATTCGCTACAGTGCCCTGGCCGCAGCGTTTAATATCTCGGTATTGGTCGCCGGTCTGACACCGACGTTGGCCGCATGGCTGGTGGAAAGCTCGCAGAATCTGATGATGCCTGCTTATTATCTGATGGTGATTGCGGTGATAGGTTTAATTACCGGCGTGACCATGAAAGAGACGGCTAATCAGCCGCTGAAGGGGGCTACGCCTGCCGCTTCGGATATTCATGAAGCGAAAGAGCTCCTCGGCGAGCACTACGATAATATTGAGCATAAAATCGAAGATATCGATCAGGAAATTGCTGAGCTGCAGCTTAAGCGTACGCGCCTGGTGCAGCAGCATCCGCGGATTGATGAGTAATCATGTGATTTATCATATCAACTTAAGGTTGGCTTAATCTGTGTCAGGCAAACTCTCCTCCAGAGTATTGGAGGAGAGTGTCATGAAAAACCGCATTTATGAAAGTTTGACCACCGTGTGCAGCGTGCTGATCGTCAGCAGCTTTTTGTACGTTTGGGTGAGTTCTTACTGACCTTTCGCTAATTCCACCCAAGCGCGAGTGCCGGTGGTTCCCTGACGATTTTGCAAATAGAAATGCCCGTGATGTAATTGGGTGATACGACTGACAATGCTCAGCCCCAGCCCAATCCCGCCAAAACGGCTGTCCATACGCACAAACGCTTTACTCAGCTCCCCGCATTTACTCTCATCAATGCCTGGGCCTTCATCTTCGACGGCGATAACGGCATCATGCTCTGTATTCAGGCTAATCGTAATATGGGTGCCTTCCGGGCTGTAACGATGCGCGTTCTCCACCAGATTTCGCAGCAGCATTCGTAATAGCGTCGCATCGCCACGTACGACAACGTCCGCCGTGCTTTGCGGTAGGAGCAGCGTCTGCTGACGCTGGTCCAGCATGGTGCTGAGTTCATCGTAGGAGGGCAAAATCACGTCCTCCAGCAGTTTGACTTGCTGGTAGCTCCCGGCCGAGAACGACTGTCCAACGCGGGCGAGTTGCAGCAGTTGCGACACGCTGTCCATCATTTGGTCAAGGCGGGCAATTAACGGTGAAACGTCGACCTTATGGGTTTTGGACAGTAATTCCAGATGCAGGCGAACGCCTGACAGTGGGGTGCGCAGTTCGTGGGCGACATCGGCGGTAAATAAGCGTTCGTTTTCAATGGTGCTCGTCAGCCGCGTCACCAGCTCGTTGAGCGCTGAGACGACCGCCTGGATCTCAACGGTTGAACTGTGAACTTCAATCGGAGCAAGGTTATCGGCTGCCCGCGTTTCTAACTCTTTTTGCAGATCCGCCAGCGGGCGAGTAATACGTCGCACTGCCTGGTAGCAAATCAGCAGCGTCAGGCTGACCATAAAGATACCGGGGACGATCAGGCTGGCGATGGCCTCGCGGATTTCATGCAGGATGTGGCGATCGTTGTTACGATTTTCGCGTAACGCCTGTTCGAATAGCTGTATTTGTTCGGTGCTTTCGTGCCACAGCCAGAAGGTGCTAATCAACTGGAAGACCAGCAGAATAAGACCGATGGTCAGCATCAGGCGATGACGAAGAGGGAGCGGTTTTTTTAGATATTGCAGTAGCTTCACTTAGCTTTCCTCAGTGGCAACCAGCATATAGCCAAATCCCCTGACTGTGCGGATACGTGATTTACCCACTTTGTCCCGCAGGTTGTGAATGTGCACTTCCAGCGTATTGGTCGACGGTTCGTTATCCCAGCTGTAGATGTCGTTATACAGGATCTCCCGGTGTACCGGGCTGCCCGCTTTAAGCATCAGGCGCGACAGGAGTGCGTATTCTTTCGGCGTTAAGATAACTTCTTGTCCATCCATCCACACCTGGCGACGACCGATATTCAGCGTCAGGTTACTGACAATGAGTTCACTTTCACCCTGATTGTTATGACGACGCAGCAGCGCCCGGATGCGGGCATGCAGTTCTTCCAGTGCGAACGGTTTGACCAGATAGTCATCGGCGCCAACGTCCAGCCCGCTGACCCGGTCTTTCACCGTATCGCGGGCGGTGAGGATAAGCACCGGCACGGTGTATTTTTTCTGTCTGATGCGGTTCAGGAAGTGCAGGCCGTCTTCATCCGGTAAGCCCAGGTCCAGAACCACCAGACTGTAATGGCCGGTCTCCAGACACTGCTCCGCGGCACGGGCCGTTGATACGCCGTCGCAGGCATAGCCTTCTGTTTGCGCGGCGAGTATCAGTCCCTGTAATAACAACGTATCGTCTTCAACAATCAGAATTTTCATTCGTTTAGCCTCCCCGGCAGGGTTGCAGAATATCATCTGCTGCCTGATATTTCTGTGTTTGCACGCCTGTTAATCCCAGCAGGGTTGAGAAGAGATTATCCTGTGAGAAGTCCTCTGAGCCTGCCCGTTTTTGCAAACATGTCTGAGAGACTTGATAGCGTTGCTGATAATCTTCTGAGAGCCACAGCAGCATCGGCACATGTTTTTGCGTATCTGGCGCAATCGAATACGGCAGGCCGTGTAAATAGATGCCATTTTCCCCTAAGGATTCACCGTGATCGGAAAGGTAGACCAGGCTGGTGGTGAAATTGTCCTGATGCTCTTTCAGTATATTGATTGCTTTATCAACAATATAGTCGACGTAAAGAATGGTGTTGTCATAGGTATTGACCAACTGTTGCTGTGAACACGTCTGGATTTCGTTGGTGTCACAGGTTGGCGTAAATTTCTTGAACTGCGCAGGATAGCGGTTGTAATAGGTCGGACCGTGGCTGCCGATGGTGTGCAGCACAATCACGCCGTCGCCTTGCAGGTTATTAATGTACTCTTCCAGCCCGTGGAACAGCACGTCATCGTAGCATTCCCCGTCAATACACTGCCCTGGCAGGTTCAGCTTAGTCATATTCTGGTGCGGTACCCGGTCGCATGCCCCTTTGCAGCCGCCGTCGTTATCGTTCCACAGAACGTTAATTCCCGCCCGCTGAATAATGTCGAGCACGCCTTCCTGATGCTGCGCCAGTTCTTCATCGTAGTGCGCACGTGGCATACCCGAGAACATGCAGGGGACAGATACTGCCGTTGCCGTTCCGCAGGATGTGGTGCGGGGGAAATAGACCACATCATCTTTTTCCAGCAACGGGTTGGTCTGGCGCGAATAGCCTGACAGCGAGAAGTTATCGCCGCGTGAGGTCTCGCCGAGCACCACAATCGTCAGGTTCTTACGCTTTTCTTTCACCATCAACGGATTGCGATGGGCGTCTTCGCCAATGCGTACCAGCGGCAGGTGGGCCAGCCTCTGGTGTGAATACCAGGAAGAGGTCGCCACAATGCTGTTGGATGGGCTGAGGGATTTCACCAGTTCTTTATTGTTGCGAAACAGTGAGGCGTAATCTTTGTAGAAGAACGCGGCGACCAGCACGATCAGCAGCGCGGAGATCAGAATATTCGCGCCACGGAACAGTACGCTGCGCATGGCCGGGGCGATCGGTTTGATTCTTACCCAGCAGGCAATGAGCGCGGCGAGAATGCCGCTTACTCCGAGCGTGATGAGCATTTGCGGCGTCAGCAAAGCAAAGGTTTCGGCGGGTGTGGTGTCCATCATATTGGCGATCATCGAGCGGTCAATGATGATGCCGTAGGTCATGATGAAATATTGGGCCGATGCGCCAACCAGAATGAAAACGCAGGCCACCAGGCGATTAAGCCACAGGAATGAGGCCAGCGTCAGCACAATGTTCATGACGCTGAAAGCGACGACCGGCATCGACAAAAACACCAGCAGGTTGCGCACAGAATCCAGGGGCAGTTCTTGCAGCACTTGTTTATAGAACGCAATGTTCAGGAAAGTCGCAAGATAAAATGAGATCAGGAGAAGCCAGCTGATTAGCCCGAGAGTGGGTCTTTTAAACAGGTGCTTTAACATTAAGGGGGGTTCCATCGACTAAGTGCTACAAATCCTCTCAAAGTAAAATTAAGCCAACCTTAAGTTCTTAATGTTGATTTCAGGAATCGCGGGGGGCGGCGTTGGCCCGATGGCCTTACACCATCGGGCAACGACGACTGTTTGCGTTAGTTATTGTTTACCGGAGCATCCAATGGATATGGGTTTTTATGGATCCGATTGTAGTTCAGTGCATACAGCGCGGTGATGATCATCAGTGTGACGAATGACCACATCACCTCTTTGGCACCGGAACCGACAACGGCCCAAATACAGTAAACAAAAGCGATAAAGGTCACCAGTAAGTACATCGGACGCGCTTTACCAAAGTGACCATGGCCGAGCAGCAGCAGCGCGGCGCAGGTGTACAGATACGGCACCAGCGTGAAAATAACGGAGACCGAAGAGACCAGACCAAACTCTTTCGCAGCGTTTGGCGACATGCTGCTGAACTGGAAGATGGTCATCAGAACGCCGACGATAATTAACCCGGCTACCGGCGTACCGGCTTTGTTAACGCGGGCAAAAATCGGTGGGAACAGGCCGTCATCGGCTGCCGCTTTGGCGGTTTGCCCGGCAAGCAGCGTCCAGCCGCCCAAGGAACCAAGGCACCCGGCCGCGGCACAGAAGGAGACAATCGCCCCAGCGGTGTCTCCCAGCGCCATGCGTGCGGCATCACCGAACGGGGAGGCTGAAACACGCAGCGCCGCGTTAGGGATCATACCCATAATCGCCGTGGTGGAGAGCACATAGCAAACGGCGGCAATCAGCACGCCGCCCATGGTGGCGATAGGCACGTTACGTTTGGGATTTTTAACCACACCTGCCGCGACGGAGGCGCTTTCCACGCCGATAAATGACCACAAGGTTACGTTCAGAGTGCTTTGAATCGCACCGAAGGTGTTCATACCGCTGACGTTCCATGCCGCCATATAGGTTTCACCCCGGAACCAGAACCAGCCGAAGACGGCAATACCGACAATTGGCACCAGCGCCAGTACCGTTGCGACGGCCTGTACACGGGTGATCATTTTCGGTCCGACAATGTTCAGCAACACGAAGATCCACAGCACCACGACGCAGGTCAGCGTCAGGACCAGCGGATCTTTTAAGATGGGGAAGAAGTAGCTCAGGTAACCGACGCCAATAACCACCATGGCAATGTTACCAATCCAGCAAGCCAGCCAGTACAGGACGTTGGTCTGGTAGCCCAAAAAAGGACCGAAACAGCGGCGGGCATAAGCGTAAGAACCACCGGGACTGGAGTCTAAGGACGACATTTTCGCGTACACCATCGACAGCGCCAAAGCACCGATAATAGTGACCAACCATCCGTAGATTGCAATCCCGCCAGTTGACGCAAGGTTTGCGGGTAGCAGGAATACACCGGAACCCATAATATTCCCCGACACCATAAGGGTGACGGGGATTAAGCCCACTTTGTGAGCATCAGCATCCGTCGACATATTTAGTAACTCCTGATAAGGATAAATGACGTCTTATCATACCTCTTCAGAAGACTATTTTATGATGGCGGACTGGGGGTATCGCTAATGCTGATATTATTATGGCTTATCGCTAACTGATTAAAAATCAGGCAGCGGATGGCTCCCTATGTTGACTGACGTAATGCAGAGGCGTCATCCCATAGAACTCTTTGAATACGGAAATAAAGTACGAGGTACTGTTATATCCGCACAGTTGAGAGACCTGGGAAATGTTTTTGCCGTCCATCAATAATTGATTGACGGCATAACGCATGCGACACGTGGTAATTATTTGGCTGTAACTTGTATTTTCACTTTTGAGCTTTTTCTTTAACAAACTGGGGCTCAGGCATAAGCAACTGGCAACCATGCTTAAATTCCAGTCTTTATGTATATCGCTCTCAATAATGTGATAAACGCTGTCGCTGATACGACTGCGTAGTATATGCATGAGCAGAGAAATAAACTTTTTGCTGCCGAGAAAGCGTGATAATACCGTGAACAGTAGCGAGCGCGTGCGCACACTTTCACCTTCGTCCATTGTGTCCATTACGCTATATTGGGCAGCCACCCGGAAGACATCCGGCGTCAGACAGACGGCGGTCATCACTGGGTTGGCACTGCGTTGCCAGAGTGGGATCTGTGAAAGGTCTTTATTTAAAAAACGTAGATAGTCTTTAATGATATCACGGCTGATATGTACGACCAGTGCGTTATTAAGTGATGAGAAATCGATAATATTATTATCGCATGCTACCAGCGCCATATGATTAGCTTTTAAGCTGATGGCTTCTTTACCGTTAATCCTTAACCAAACATCCTTCTCCGTTAATACAACAACACAAGCTGCTCTGCTGCAAACCCTCATACCCAAACTCCAGGAATATGAACATAAAACACCGTAGCTCACCATCAGATGAACCATATCGGCTAAATTGAAATTGTATGATGAATCCAGGACCGCATTAAAATAACGTGTCTGAAATTAATTACAATGTTTGGTGGGAATTTTCTTATGTACACTTTTTTTTACGCAAGTGGAAACGTGATATTTGCGTATAAAAAAAGCGCGGGGTGGTCCCGCGCAAAAAGGTATGACAATGTTATTGTTTTGCAGCAATACTCAGGAATTACTCAAGCATGACATGTCTACCTTAAAAATCGGACTATCTATAAAATGACATTATGCTTTCACGCACATGACGTGATATACACCGTCAATAATTTCCGTTCCTTCGGTTTCATGTTCAAATCCAGGGAAGTGGTGGTCCCAGGACTGCAACGAACGTAGATAACTAATCTGCGGGCTATTGGCGTCGCCAAAGTTTTCCCCGGACAGCAGCATTGGAATTCCCGGTGGGTAAGGAATTACGGAATTCGCAGCTATACGACCCGGCAGATTTTCAATGGCCACCATCTCAACGTTATCGCTGACTATCGCGTTATAGGCCTCACGCGGGGTGATTTCAGCAACGGGCAGGCCAGAGTAGGCCGCGTTGAGTCGGCTGCCAGGGTTGTTCTCTTTCAGCCAGGCAAACATGGTGTCGCCCAGATCGTGAATGCCCATGTTGGCGTAAGTGTCAGGATGTTCCTCAACCAGTTCTGGCATCACCTGCGCCAGCGGTGTATTGGCATCGTAATGGTGTTTGAATGAGCACAGGGTATTGATCAGCGTGCCCCATTTCCCACGGGTAATCCCCATTGAGAACAGGAACATAATCTGGAAATCGGTGGTACGGGTCGGCACGATACCGTGGCGGCCAAGCCAGGCGGTGACCAGCGCTGCCGGTACGCCGCTCTCTTCCAGTTCGCCATCATCGCCCATCCCCGGTGCCAGAATACTGACTTTGATTGGGTCCAGCATGCTCCAGTTATCCGGCAGGTCTTTAAACCCGTGCCAGGATTCACCCGGACGCATCACCCAGCAGTTCTGGTCAGTGGTCAGGAGTTGGGTTGGCGCATCGGCAAAGTCATAGGTTTTGCCGGTTTGCGGGTCAGTCACCACTTCTTTGTTCCACGGTTTGAAGAACCAGTCGCCTTCGGCGGAAAATTCTTTGTACAAACGCGCCATAGCCTGACGGAAATCGACCGCTTCGTCGATCACTTCCTGAGTGAGCGACAGACCGCTGTTGCCGTCCATCATGGAGACCGCCACGTCGTTTGATGCGCAGATGGCATACAGCGGAGAGGTGGTGGCGTGCATCATGTACGCTTGGTTAAAGCGGGAGAAGTTCACGGCCCCACGACCTTCACGGACGTGAATGTAAGACGCCTGAGAGAGCGCGTTCAGCAGTTTGTGGGTCGAGTGGGTCGCAAAAACGGTAGGACCGTTATGATCGCCCGGCGCGCCACGCATAGCGTAGTGATCGGCATAAATTGGGTTAAAGCGGGCATAGCCGTACCAGGCCTCATCGAAGTGGATGCGATCGCTGGTTTGCGCGAGCAGGTCCTGGGCCTCTTTGGCGTTGTAGCAAACACCGTCATAAGTACAGTTGGTCACAACGCTGTAAGACGGTTTTTGCCCGGCCTTGCCCTTGGTCAGCGGGCTTTCGCTGATTTTTTTCTGCAATGTTTCAGGTTGCATTTCTTGCGGGTAGATAGGGCCGATAATGCCGTACCGGTTGCGACTTGGCACCATGTACACCGGTTTTGCGCCGGTGAGGATCAACCCCTGCTCGATAGATTTGTGGCAGTTACGATCCAGCACCACGACGTCGTTGTCGGTCATACAAGCCTGCATGATGGTGCGGTTAGAGCCGGAAGTCCCGACCACTACGGACCAGGATCGGTCAGCGCCAAACACGCGGGCGGCATATTTTTCGCTCTCGCCAAATGCGCCGGTATGATCCAGCAGTGAGCCGAGCGATGCGCGTTCAATACCCATGTCGCTACGGAATAAG
Source organism: Citrobacter sp. Cb031 (assembly GCF_030336725.1). Taxonomy (NCBI): domain Bacteria; kingdom Pseudomonadati; phylum Pseudomonadota; class Gammaproteobacteria; order Enterobacterales; family Enterobacteriaceae; genus Citrobacter; species Citrobacter sp. Cb031. The sequence goes on along the minus strand of NZ_JAOWDA010000008.1, from coordinate 12,461 downwards.
TTTTCACCGTAGTAATCATGATAAAAACGACCCGCCGGCGTTTTGGTAAATCCGACACCGCCCTGGTGACCAGGCGCCGCCCAGGAGTATTCATGGATGTCGCCGTATTTCATCAGCGCGCTGAACAGTGGCGGCAGAAGCTGCTGGCGGTAACGGGTCATCGCCGCAACGGCACGTCCGGCGATAAAGTCTGCGGTATCTTCCATAATCCAGGCGAATTCATCGACAAGCTCCAGCAGGTCGCGATCCAGCGATGCGGTGGCTTTTTCGCGATCGCCCAGCAGGAAAACGGGAACGTTTTGCTGGCGCTCGTGGAGCTTGCCGATCAATTGCCTGACGTTCAGGTGCTCGTCTTGTTGTTCCATTTGATAGCTAAACATCAGGCAATCAATGGCTTCATTAGCGGCGAGGATTGCGTAACCATCGTCGAATGAGGTGGACTTAATGACGGTAACATTTTGGCGGCTTAATGCGTCAGCCAGACGTTCGACAGCGCTACCGACCCAGGTGTCCTGATGCAGAAACTCACTTTCAACAATTAATACTTTCATCATCTTTTACCCGGTTGTGGAAAGGTTGCAATTTATGGATTGCAGACACACCGTATGAATGTGACGCAGGCAAGTATTATCCTGACAAAATGGGCTGTAAAGCGGGTGATAAATAGTCTGATTTGTGTTTAATTTGTTTTTAAACAAATGCTTATGTTTGCTTATTGGCGATTTTTCACCGCTGTTTATCGACAGGGGGAATATTTTTTTGGCTGATACTGATATCGGCGAACGATAGGGATCGTAGGCTGGAGTAACGCCGGTGGTTTCTGGGCTGCTCAGCCAGCCATTGTTTGCCGGCGCTGCTGGCTCAGTTTGCGGTACTGCTGTGGCGACATGCCGACAAACTTGCTGAAGGTGTCATAAAAACGGCTGCTGGATCGGAATCCCGCGGTCAACGCGACGTCAAGAATGGTTTTATCGGTATCGCTAAGCAATGCGCGGACGTGATTGATCCGCATTGCGGTGATGTACTGCTTCATGGTGAGTTGCATCACGCGCTGGAAAATCCCCATCGCGTAGTTGGCGTTGAGCTTCACGTGTTCCGCGACGTCGTTGATAGTGAGCACCTGATCGTAGTTATCGGCAATAAAACTCAGCATCTGGCTTACGTAAAACTGGGCGTGCCGCGAAACGCTGTTTTTGTGCGTCCGCGAAGTTTTATTGACCAGGATTGGCTGCCAGCCGGAAAGGCTAAACCGCTTGAGCATCAGACCAATTTCATCAATGGCGAGCTGGCGAATTTGCTCGTTCGGGTTGCTCAGCTCCTGTTGCCAGCGTTGAACTTCAAAGGTGCTTAGCTGCTGCGACGCCAGCGATTTGATGACCATGCCATGGGTAACGTGGTTGATCAGTTCGCGATCCAGCGGCCAGGAAAGGAAAAGGTGCATCGGTAAATTGAAGATAGCCATGCTTTGGCAACTGCCCGGACGCGTGAGCTGATGCGGCGTACAGGCCCAGAAAAGCGTAATGTGTCCCTGTTTTATCTGCACCACTTCGTTGTTGATGAGGTACTCAACGTCGCCATCAAACGGCACATTAATCTCCACCTGCCCATGCCAGTGGCTGGCAGGCATAGCATGCGGTGAGCGCAGCTCAATATCCATCCGTTGATATTCTGAGTACAGCGACAATGGGCTGCGGGTTTGCTCTTCATCGCTGCTACACATGTGCGGATCGGGGGGAAGAGGCGATGTCGGTAATGTACTCATGGTTGCTCCATTTCCTGAATTATCAGAATCATGTCATTTGCTGCGCATTAAGGCTGAGAATCAGGACACAAAATCGGACCGATATCATTGAGCATAGTGAGATTTTGGGGCCGCATACTCTGCTTTTTGTGCAATTTTGTCCCATAAACTCAGATCCAGTATGGGACAAAGAGGCGATCTGAGTTTATGGGAATGCTCGCCAGGGAAGTCGGAAGTTTTCATCAATGCGCTGTGCCACCATGACTGTGTTCACTAATGTTCTGGAGAGTCATGATGTCTGCACCCAAAATTACCTTTATCGGCGCCGGTTCCACGATTTTCGTCAAAAATATCCTCGGGGACGTCTTTCATCGCGATGCGCTGAAATCTGCGCATATCGCCTTGATGGACGTCAATCCTACTCGGCTGGAAGAGTCACACATTGTGGTGCGTAAGTTGATGGACTCAGCGGGCGCGTCCGGGCGTATCACCTGCTATACCGATCAAAAAGCGGCATTGCAGGATGCTGATTTTGTGGTGGTCGCTTTCCAGATTGGTGGCTATGAACCTTGTACCGTTACCGATTTTGCGGTGTGTAAACGTCATGGTCTGGAGCAGACGATTGCCGATACGCTGGGGCCAGGCGGCATTATGCGCGCGCTGCGCACTATCCCGCATTTATGGCAGATTTGTGAGGATATGACCGAAGTCTGCCCGCAGGCCACCATGCTTAACTACGTTAACCCGATGGCGATGAACACCTGGGCAATGTATGCGCGCTATCCGCATATTAAGCAGGTTGGATTGTGTCACTCGGTGCAAGGGACTGCGGAGGAGCTGGCCCGCGATTTGAACATCGACCCGGCCTCTTTGCGCTATCGCTGCGCCGGGATCAACCATATGGCGTTTTATCTGGAACTTGAGCGTAAAACGGCTGACGGTGCTTATGTAAATCTCTATCCGGAGCTGCTGGCGGCCTATGAATCTGGTCAGGCGCCGAAACCGAATCTTCACGGTAATACCCGTTGTCAGAACATTGTGCGCTATGAAATGTTCAAAAAGCTGGGCTATTTCGTCACTGAGTCGTCGGAGCATTTCGCGGAATATACGCCGTGGTTTATCAAACCAGGGCGTGAGGATCTGATTGAGCGCTATAAGGTTCCACTGGATGAGTATCCAAAACGCTGTGTGGAACAGCTGGCGAACTGGAACAAAGAGCTGGAAGAGTACAAAACGGCGGCGCGGATCGAGATTAAACCGTCACGTGAATATGCCAGCACTATCATGAACGCTATCTGGACCGGTGAACCGAGCGTAGTGTATGGCAACGTTCGCAATGACCATCTGATCGATAACCTGCCGCAAGGCTGTTGCGTGGAGGTGGCTTGCCTGGTCGATGCGAATGGTATCCAGCCAACGAAGGTGGGTACTCTCCCGTCACATTTGGCGGCCATGATGCAAACCAATATCAATGTTCAGACCCTGCTAACGGAAGCCATTCTGACGGAAAATCGCGATCGCGTTTATCACGCGGCGATGATGGATCCGCATACCGCTGCGGTATTGGGGATTGAGGAGATTTATGCGCTGGTGGACGATCTGATCGCATCTCATGGCGACTGGCTGCCGGCCTGGTTACACCGTTAACACACCATTACGCCGGACAGAGCATCCGGCGTTTAACCTCTGACGTTTCCTCTAACAGAAGGCGGGCACTGGTAACGGCGACCCGATACCCTATGAGCATCTCTCTGAAAACAAAACTCAGTTACGGATTTGGAGCGTTTGGTAAGGATTTCGCCATCGGTATTGTGTACATGTACCTGATGTATTACTACACCGACGTGGTGGGATTATCGGTGGGGCTGGTCGGAACGTTGTTCCTGGCGGCAAGGGTCTGGGATGCGGTAAACGATCCCATCATGGGCTGGATTGTGAACGCCACCCGGTCGCGGTGGGGAAAATTTAAACCCTGGATCTTACTCGGTACGCTGGCGAACTCATTGGTGCTGTTTTTGCTTTTTAGCGCACATTTGTTTGAGGGTACTGCGCAAGTCGTATTTGTGTGCGTGACGTATATATTATGGGGAATGACCTACACCATTATGGATATTCCATTCTGGTCGCTGGTACCAACTATTACGCTGGATAAACGCGAGCGTGAACAACTGGTGCCGTTCCCTCGTTTCTTCGCAAGCCTGGCTGGGTTTGTCACCGCGGGGGTAACGCTGCCCTTTGTGAGCTATGTTGGCGGGGCCGATCGCGGCTTTGGTTTCCAGATGTTTACGCTGGTGCTGATTGCATTCTTTATCGTTTCTACCGTTGTTACGCTGCGTAATGTGCATGAGGTTTATTCGTCAGATAGCGAGGCAACGGCGGACAGCAGTCGTCTTGGGCTGAAAGCGATCGTTGGGCTCATCTATAAAAACGACCAGTTATCCTGCCTGCTAGGCATGGCGCTGGCTTACAATATTGCCGCCAATATCATTGCTGGCTTTGCCATTTACTATTTTACTTATGTGATTGGCGATGCAAGCCTCTTCCCGTACTACATGTCTTACGCAGGAGCGGCAAACCTGCTGACGCTGATTTTCTTTCCTCGATTGGTAAAAGCGTTGTCACGACGAATCTTGTGGGCTGGGGCATCAGTGCTGCCGGTGCTCAGCTGTATCGTTTTGCTGGTGATGGCGTTAGCCGGTTTTCATAACATCTTACTCATTGTTATTGCTGGTATTTTACTGAATATTGGTTCAGCGCTTTTCTGGGTGTTGCAGGTCATTATGGTGGCGGATACCGTTGATTACGGCGAATACAAACTGAATGTACGTTGTGAAAGTATCGCTTATTCAGTGCAGACGATGGTGGTAAAAGGAGGGTCTGCATTTGCCGCTTTCTTTATCGCAGTGATACTTGGGGTGATTAATTACGCGCCGAATGTCGCGCAGTCTGCAGAAACCATTGTTGGTATGCAATTCATTATGATCGCGCTACCAGCACTCTTTTTTGTGGTGACCTTAGTCCTTTACTTCCGCTTTTACCGACTGAACGGCGACACGCTGCGCAGGGTCCAGATTCATTTGTTGGATAAGTACCGTAAGGTGCCGCAGCAGCATGAGCAACCGGATATCCCGGCTATTGCGATAGTCACCCCAGGTGATGTGAAGGCGTAGCTATGGAATGGCATTCGTGGATTGGGTATTTGGCGGCTAGCCTGACGACGCTCTCATTCTTACCGCAAGCGATTAAGGTCATTACCACCCGCAACACGCAGGGTATCTCCGGTTTAATGTATGTAATGTTTGTGTGTGGGCTGGTGTTGTGGCTGATTTATGGATTATTGATTGAAGATACTGCCGTCAGCATGGCGAACTTTCTGACACTCCTGTTCGCCTTGCCGATTCTGGTTATCAAGTCTCGCAATGGGTAGGGCAGATTGCCGGATAAGCGTCAGCGCTATCCGGCAGTTTTTAACTGTCTGTTATGCCAGTCCGCCAACACGAGCACCGTGGTTAGCGCACCGAGCAGGGCGCAGAACATATCCGACTGGGTATCCCACGGGTCGCCCTGCGTCCCGAGAAAATCATCCGCTCCCTGACCCATCGCCAGCGCCGCCCACCATTCGATCAGCTCATACATCGCGCTAATCGCCAGCGCCACGCAGCAGACCAAAAATGCCAGCATTTTGCGGCCACGAACTATATTACCGCGCACTAAAATCTCTCTTGCCGTCAGGGCGGGCACCAGACCCTGGAAGAAGTGACCCAGCTTGTCATAGGGGTTACGACTGAGATCCAGCCACTCCTGAACCTGAAAACCGACAGGGACTTTAGCGTAGGTATACATACCGCCGACCATCAGAATGATGGCGTGCAAGAAAATGAGCGTGTAGAGCAATGGCGTCAGCGGGTAGCGCTTCACGGTCGCCAGCAACAGTGGGACGACAATAATGACCGGAGTAACTTCCATCAGCCAGGTGATTTTCTCCGTGGCAGAGACACCGGTGTAGATAAGTATTAGCGCCAGGAGCAGCGCGCCAGAGTGCAAGATTGTGGAGTTCAGTGTGCGGAGCATGGCGAATTCACAAGTAATGGAAAAGGTTACTATTCCCTGTGAGCGGCAAAAATTCAACGCCAGTAAATGGGGGGATAAAGTTGGCCCGGGGGGATCACTGGACTGACGCCAAAAATCTGTTGTCAGTCCAGTGCCGGGCCGAATGGGTTACTTCGCGCAGTTAGCGCATTGTTTGCTGACGATTTGCTGGAAGAAATCGTTGCCTTTGTCATCGACCAGAATGAAAGCCGGGAAATCTTCGACTTCGATTTTCCAGATTGCTTCCATACCCAGCTCCGGGTATTCCACGCATTCCAGATGTTTAATACTCTGCTGCGCAAGTACCGCTGCCGGGCCACCAATGCTGCCTAAATAGAAGCCGCCGTGTTTGTGGCAGGCGTCTGTCACCTGCTGGCTACGGTTACCTTTTGCCAGCATGATCATGCTGCCGCCGTGAGACTGTAGCAGGTCAACATAGGAGTCCATACGACCCGCAGTGGTTGGCCCTAAAGAGCCGGACGGATAACCCGCAGGTGTTTTGGCCGGGCCCGCGTAGTAGATAGGGTGATCTTTCACGTACTGCGGCAGACCTTCGCCGGACTCAATACGTTCTTTTAGCTTCGCGTGGGCAATATCGCGACCGACAATGATGGTGCCGCTCAGCGACAGACGGGTAGAAACCGGATACTGAGAGAGCTGAGCGAGGATCTCTTTCATTGGGCGGTTAAGGTCAACTTTAACCACTTCACCTTCGCCTGCCTGGCGCAGCGACTCCGGAATGTACTGGGCTGGGTTATGTTCCAGTTTTTCGATCCAGATCCCTTCGCGGTTAATCTTGGCCTTGATGTTACGGTCTGCGGAGCAAGACACACCCATACCAACCGGGCAGGATGCGCCGTGGCGAGGCAGGCGGATCACGCGGATATCGTGCGCGAAGTATTTCCCGCCAAACTGGGCGCCGAGGCCGAGTTTCTGCGCTTCTTCCAGCAGTTCCTGTTCCAGTTGCAGATCGCGGAACGCCTGGCCGTGCGCATTACCTTCAGTCGGCAGTGCGTCATAGTAGTGTGTGCTGGCCAGCTTCACCGTTTTCAGGGTGCTTTCCGCTGACGTGCCGCCAATGACGAATGCAATGTGGTACGGCGGGCATGCTGCGGTACCCAGCGTGCGCATTTTCTCTACCAGGAAGTTTTTCAGTTTGCCGGGCGTCAGCAGCGCTTTGGTTTCCTGATACAGATAGGTTTTGTTCGCTGAACCGCCACCTTTGGCCACGCACAGGAATTTGTATTCGTCACCGTCCACGCTGTACAGGTCGATTTGTGCGGGCAGGTTGGTGCCGGTATTCACTTCTTTGTACATATCCAGCGCCGCGTTTTGCGAGTAGCGCAGGTTATCTTCAATATAGGTATTAAATACGCCCTTGGAGAGTGCCGCTTCGTCGCCGCCACCGGTCCAGACGCGCTGACCTTTTTTACCCATGATAATTGCCGTACCGGTGTCCTGGCAGGTTGGCAATACGCCTTTAGCAGCGATTTCGGAGTTTCTCAGGAACTGCAGCGCTACGTATTTATCGTTTTCGCTGGCTTCGGGATCATGGAGAATTGAGGCGACTTGCTGTTGGTGTTCAGGGCGGAGCATGAAGGAGGCATCGTGGAAGGCTTGTTGGGCCAGTAGCGTAAGTGCTTCAGGGGCTACTTTCAGGATTGTTTCGCCTTCAAACTCGCCGACGCTGACGTGATCGGAGGTCAGCAGGTAGTACTCAGTTTTGTCTTCCCCCAGTGGGAAAGCCGCCTGATAAGTGAATTCAACTTTTGACATTTGCTTCCAGCCTTTTCATTTTTCTCAGGAATTTTAAAATTCTCTGTGTCTTGACGGTGGCGTGCCGTTCCAAAGCGGACGGCACGCGCACTGTAATTACAGGAAACCGTACATTGCAGCGAAGATCCAACCAAAGACACAGGATACGCTCACGCCGATCAACCCAGGTAGAATGAAGCTGTGGTTGATAACGAAACGGCCAATGTGGGTGGTGCCGGAACGGTCAAACTGAATAGCCGCCAGATCGCTCGGGTAAGTCGGCAGAATGTAGTAACCGTAACATGCCGGAGCGGAAGCAACGATGTACGCTGGATCAACCCCAATTGCCAGTGCGACCGGAACAATCGCCGCCAGCGCCGCAGCCTGGGAGTTTACAAATTTGGAAACCAACAGCAGAACAATTGCATAGGCCCACGGATACTCTTTCACCATATTGCCCAGCACACCTTCGATTTCCGTCATGTGCGCGCCGAACATTGTTTCGGCCATCCAGGCAATACCGTACACCGCCACAATCGCGATCATACCGGAACGGAAGACTTCGTTTTTAGATATTGAAGCGGGATTGGTCTTCGTCAGGATAATAATCAGCGCACCGGTCAGCAGCATGAACATCTGGATAACCAGTACCATTGACAGCGGTTTGCCGCTGAAGGTAGGGCGCAGCTCAGAGAACGCGCCGAGCACGGCAACAACGGCGATAGCGGCAAGGAAGATCCACATGGCCAGCCAGTTGCTTTTCGGCAGCTTTTTGTCTAACAGTGTGGCGGTATCGCCATAAACGTAGTTGTGGTTTTCAGGAACGGAAATAAACTTCTGGAACTCTTCATCTTTATCCAGATCTTTACCGCGGAACCAACTGAAGATACCGATCGCCAGGATACCCAACAGGGTAGACGGGATAGTGATGCTAAGCAGGTCGAGGAATTCAAGATGCTTGCCTTCAAACGTTACGTTACCCAGCATTGCGACCAGTGATACAACGGCCACGGACACCGGGCTGGCGATAATCCCCATCTGCGCACCGATAGAACTCGCCGCCATCGGACGTTCCGGGCGAATATTGTTCTTAATGGCAACGTCATAAATGATTGGCAGGATGGTGTAGACCACGTGGCCTGTACCGCAGAGAATCGTCAGGGTGCAGGTAACGAACGGGGCGACGATGGAAACGTATTTTGGGTTACGGCGCAGCAGCTTTTCAGCGATTTGCAGCATAACGTCAAGGCCGCCGGAGGCTTGCAAGGTTGCCGATGCGGCCACCACGGCAATAATAACCAGCATTACATCTACAGGTGGTTTACCCGGCTGGAGATGGAAAACGAAAACCAGAATGACCAGGCCGATACCGCCTAATAAACCCAGCGCGATACCGCCCTTTCTGGCACCATAAAACAAACATATTAATATTATAAGAAGTTGTATACTAAATAACATTTTATTTACCCTCGCGAAAAAACCAGTCAATTTTTTGAAAAATGGATCTGTGCCACATTCTTTTTTGCCGGAATAGGCATCAAAAAATGGTCAGTATTCGATATGTCCGTATTTGCGATTAATGTTCAAATGTCTTGCTAGAATGTTTTTTTAACGTTATGGCGATATTTAGCTTTTTTCTGTGGCTTTGATCAGAGGAGAGAATCCTCAGGCGATGGGAAGCAGAGCTGGACATGGAGAGCTGCGGTTGACGCTGTAATTTATCTGTTTTGCGTTTTCCGCTATTTCGTGAACCACCGACAGAATGGGTGAGTAGGTTATTTGTGTGATCACGCTCACGCCATTTCATAATGTGATGAGGTTGGCGTGCGGATACTTTTATTTGCTCACAAAAATGTACGGTGTCCATGGTACGTAGCATGGTCTCCATTGCTACCAGTCTAGATTTTGTATGTCTGGTTAATTTCAGACTAATCCTTTATGGGTAAAAATACACACTCTGCGAGCCAGATAATACTTAATTAACTTTTGTTAGCGATTTTGAAATTAAAAACAGTGTGACGTTAATCAATATTAAAATAATACATTTAACATGCTGGATACAAATATATTTGATCTAACGCAAATTTATAATTCTGCAGCATGATTCAGAAAAGTAGGGATTTTTCATTATTTTAATAATTGTTACTTTCAAATAACAAATAATCCCGAATTGTTTTTATTGGCAATATTGTTTTAGTAATGAGTAATGTTCAGCCTGAACGCGGTAACGATAAACCGGTCTACCGGTTACGCCATAATGGATGCTGGTAAATAGGATGTGACAATTGACGAGCCAGATAAGATATTTACGGCAAGAAACGCGCGAGATATTGACCTCGTTGGCCAGTTCATCGGTGGAGAATTCCTGATCCTGATGCTCATCAATCCACTGGCACAGCGTGCGTAACGTTTGTGGCGTTAATCCTTTAGGTAAGCGCCGCGCTTCCTGTTCATTGGAGGAGCTGCCGTGAATCAACTGGTCAAGCTCAGACTGTTCATAGTACTGATGCTTTTCCATCTCGGTTTTCTTTTGTAGCCAGCCGGTCAGCGCCTCTTCAAAACGGGACGCCTGGAACGGTTTGATCAGGTAGTCAACGACACCATAGTGGAGAGAGTCTTTGATGGTCGTCGCGTCAGCGGCGGAAGAGATGACAATGACATCACACTTGCAACCTTCGCTGTGCAATACAGGCAACAGATCCAGACCGTTTTCTTTTTGCATATAAATATCAAGCAAAATCAAATCGATATGATTGCCGCTATGAAAGATTATCTCTTTTGCTTTCTCCAGCGTGGAGGCTGTGCCGCAGCAATGAAAACCGGAGAGTTGCGCGACATAACGGCGGTTTAATTCCGCTACCATTGCATCGTCATCGACAATTAAGACATTGATCATCTGCTGGCCCTCTCACCATTCCACGGTAACTGTACAAAAAATTGGGTGAAGATCCCAGGTTCTGACTCGACGGAAATATTGCCGCCAACGTTTTCAACCTGTTGTTTAACAAGCGCTAAACCAACGCCCCGTTCGGTTCCTTTTGACGAAACGCCCTTCTCAAAGATGTGCTCAATGTGTTCGGGGGCAATCCCCGGACCATCGTCATTCACTTCGCAATGCAACCAGCCGTGTCGATAATGCAAGGATACGCTGATCTCGCCACCAGGTTCTTGACCTAGCGCCTCCAGGGCGTTTTCAATCAAATTCCCCAGAACGGTAATCAGCACAGCCACCTGATCTTCGTTGCTGTTTTCCGGCAACTGGCTTTCATTGCTGATCACCAGGCTATGGCCTAAATCAGATGTGCGATTAATCTTACTGAGTAAAAATCCTGCGATCACCGGGGATTTTATTTTTCCTAACAGTGAGCCAATCTCTTCCTGATAACTGTTCGCGGTCTTCAGGATGTAATTTTCAAGCTGCTTATAACTTTTCAGATGCAATAATCCCAGAATCACGTGCAATTTATTCATGAATTCGTGGGATCGTTCACGAAGTGCGTCGGCATAGTTGACCATGCCGTCCAGTCGTTGCATTAGTTTTCGGACTTCAGTCTTATCTCTGAATGTTGAAATGGCCCCGATGATTTTACCGTTGCTGAGTACCGGAACCGTGTTAATTAAGAGTAGCCGATCCTTCACCATGATCTCTTCATCGCGACGCGGCGTTCCGTCATGCAGTACCTGTGAAAAATCGACCACTTTTGACCATGCGTGGCTGAGCGTGGAGAGCTGGGCATCGTCTTGCGATTTGTGGTAATCCAGCAACTCTTGTGCCGCCTGGTTTATCAGCGTCACTTCACCGCACTCGTCAACGGCAATGACGCCTTCCTTTATAGAGTGCAGCATCGCCTGGCGTTGTTCGAACAGATTGGAGATTTCATACGGCTCCAGACCAAACAGAATACGCTTGAGGACTTTGACAAATACCCATGTGCCGAGCAGCCCAACCAGCACGCCAAATAAGATGGACCAAAAGATGCTGCCACGGCTGTTATTGATCTGCTCAGTCACCCTGCTTAGCTCAAGGCCGATCGACACGACGCCTATCTGCCGGTGATGCTCGTCATAAATAGGGGTAAATACGCGCAGGGCTTGCGCCAGAAATCCGCGATTAATGGCGACATTCTCTTTCCCTTGCAGGGCCAGCAAAATGTCATCGCCTTTAAACGGCTGACCGATTCGCTGCGCTTCGGGATGGGAGTAACGAATGCTTTGCATATCGGTGACGACGATGAACAAAAAATCGTTGCTCTTATTCACCGCTTGGGCAATCGCCTGAATACCGCTTTCCTCAGGCTTTTTCATTAGCCCCTGGCGGATCTCCGGGGAGTTTGCCAGCGTTCGTGCGACCGCAAGCGCTTTACCCGCTAATGCATCGCGCGTCATGTTGCTGATTTGCGAGAAATAAATCAGATGAACGACAAGCAGTACGGAGAAGAGTACCGCACTGACCATGAGGATCACGGTAGTGCCGAGCTTCATCGGGCGTTTGCGTATAGCAGTACGTTGCAGAGAGTTTCTCATCACTGTCCTGGAATCACGGTTTGTATGGGTATTATCGCCTGATGGGATGCGTAATTCAAAGGTGGTAGGGATGATGGGGCATGGCCTGCCTGGGCTTTTCTTCTATATATAACGTAGAGCGAATCTCTTTTTATATAGAGATTTCCTTATCTGCTTTCACTTCTTTCAGGGAGGCTGACCACTATTTTGCTTACGATTGTGGATAACTCTGTGTGTAAATGGGTATAAGGCGGGGTTTTGCTGTGGAATGCAGCGGTCAGTCATTTTTCTGTAATTTAAGGGTTGCGGGCCGCGGGAAACTCCCTATAATGCGCCTCCATCGACACGGCGGATGTGAATCACTTCACACAAA
>NZ_JAOWDA010000007.1:0-209 GCF_030336725.1 Citrobacter sp. Cb031 | reverse complement strand
CACGCCTTGCCTCAACAGAAATTAAGGTTAAACGAGATTTAACTACGATGGGGCTATAGCTCAGCTGGGAGAGCGCCTGCTTTGCACGCAGGAGGTCTGCGGTTCGATCCCGCATAGCTCCACCATCCCTTACTGCAAAAACACAAGAAAACTTCAGAGTGTACCTGAAAAGGTTCACTGCGAAGTTTTGCTCTTTAAAAATCTGGATC